>JAPPMG010000069.1 GCA_028819215.1 Bryobacterales bacterium | reverse complement strand
TGCAAGGTTTCAGCTCATTCGCATCCTCCCTGCCAGGGCTTACCCTGACGCACCATAATCCCACTTGCAACACAGGCGTTGCCCTCGCTATCGTTCGGGTGGCTCAGGAAGGGATGCTCCGGGCCCGCCAAGCTCATGGACAGACACAGAGTGAAAGGCACACTCGGTCCGGGGCAGCGACAGCCATCTCTGTCTCCGGCGCTCTGCAACGAATGGCGGAGCCTGGCTATGGCTTGCTTGCGATCCGCACCAGCCGATTCCCTGTGCGGGCAACGAACGACCCGTCCGCAGCCGCCACGCCATAGACCCGGCCCTCAGTGCTGAGTTGGCTCGTGGCAACCGTTTCGCCACTGGACTGGGACAGGACCGCAGCCGTTCCATCGACTCCGAAGAAGTAGAGCCGTTCCCCGTCCGATACGCCTGTCGCCCAGCATCCGGACGGAAGCCTCCTCGTAGAGACTTGCTGCCCAGTCTGCAGGTCCAGCTCGAAGAGGACGCCGACGGAATTGACGAGCCACACGCGCTCTCCTGCGATCAACGGAGAGCTGAACTCGGTCGTGGCCTTGTCAGCCGTCCACAGGGTCTCGTCCGGAGCATCCAGCCGGAAGGCGTGCGTCCCGCCGGCTTCGCCCGAGGCAATCACTACCAAGCTCCCGGCCACGCCGGCCGACGGCACAGCGTATCCGCGGCCGCCGCGGCCGGGCCGGCGGAAGACCTCCTCTCCGTTCTCGCTGTCGTATGCCGCCACCCCGCCCCCAGCAGTGGTCAGCAGCAGCGAGCGGCCCTCGTGCTGGATTATCACAGGCGTTGAGAACGACGGAGCCGGGGGCAGGTCTCGCACCCAAACGTCGCGGCCGTCTTCGTTGGCGATCGCGTACACACGCCCGCCTCCGAACGGTGCGACATGCAGGAAAAGACGGTCCCCGGACAGGACGGGCGAGCCGCCGAGGCCGTGGTTGCCGACCCAGCTTTCGCCGCTCCGGGGCAGGAACCGGGCCCAGCGCTGCTTCCCCGCGTGGTCCAACGCGATCAGGTCGCCGCTCTCGAAGAACGCATAGACTCCATGCTTGTCCACAACCGGAGTGGGCGCGGCGTTTGACATCCGCTCGTGCGCTTCGGTTGGCGCGGAGGAGGGCCTGCGATCGATCCACGCAAGTTCTCCGTCCGACAGCCGGTACGCCGCGACCACCAAGGTCTCCTTGTGGCTGCCCACCGTAGAGGTGACGTAAACAGTGCCACTCCGGATGACCGGACTCGACTGCCCGTAGCCTTCAAGCCCGACTGACCAAGCCACGTTGGACTGGTCGGACCAAGCTACGGGCAAGCCGCGAGCCGAGGTAAGGCTCGATCCGTCGCCTCGAAATCCAGGCCAGCTGTCCCCTGCCAGCAGAGCTGCGGCCGTGAGGGCCGCAAGGGGAATCGCCTTTCGCATTGTCGGCATCTAGAAAGCCACCCGTAGCGAGAGCTGGAACTGGCGCGGCTCGTAAGTCCTCACGGCCTGGCCGAACCGCCCGTCACCGATGTTGTTGATCGGCTGGTGGTAGTTCACCCGGTTCAGGATGTTGAAGACCTCCGCCCGGAACCTCAGGCTCATTGTGTCCCGGACCGGCACCTCCTTCTCGAGCGTCACATGGAGATCGAAGAAGGATGGGCCCAGCTCGGAATTGCGGGCCAGCGAACCCACCGTGCCGGGGGCCGGCAGGATCTGGTCGGGCTCGACCCCCTGGGCCAACCGGAACCGCTGGCTGCCCACAGGCGAGCGATCGATCGTCCCTGCAACATCGTTGATCCGGTTGATCCGCGACCCGTTCGGATTGTCAGTGTTCGACAGGAGCGAGAACGGGCTGCCGCTGCGCGCCCATAGGAGAGTGCCAATCTGCCAGCCTCCGAGCAGGCGCCGCCGCCGGTCGAACGGCAGTTCGTAGGTGCCGTAGGCAGTCAGCACATGCGGCTGGTGGAAGTCAGCGAAGGAGCGATCCAAGTTCCAGTTGGACTGGTCGGTCGGCACGGTGCCGGAGTTCGAAGCCACGTCGATGGTCCGAGAGAACGTGTAGGCCAAGCGGTACGAGAGGCCTCGCCCCAAGCGCGCCCGCATCGAAGCCTGCAGGGAATCGTAATCCGAGTATGCGCCGCCAGTCAGGTAACTCACCACGCCACGGCTGGGGTCGGGGCGAAATGGCGCGCGCAGGTTCGGCCCGCCGTTCGGCAGCGAGGTCCTGGTCAGCTTCAGCGCCCGGTTCCCAACGTAGGCAATGCTCCCGACGGAACCGGTGCCCCACAACTGGCGTTCGAGGGTGAGGTTCCAGTTCTGCACGTAAGGATTGACCAACCCGCGGTCCAGGACGTACTCATCGGAACCGACCCGGGCACCCTCGAGGGGGTCTGGCAACCTCGGGCGGAAACGGGAGTAGGTGGTGACCCTTGGCGGAGCGAAGCGCGACTGCGCGATGAAGCCCATTTGCAGGGGACTGAAGAAGAACCCGTAGCCGCCGCGCAGGACAGTCTTGTCGGCCCCTCCGAGGTTCCATGCGAAGCCCACCCGAGGTGCGAGGTTGTTCGGATCGGAGCGGTAGTCCTGGTCGAGCCGGCCGAACTTCTCGCTAGGAACGCCATAGTACTCGTAGCGGAGGCCCAGATTGAGCGTCAGGCTGGGGGTGATTCGCCAATCGTCCTGCGCATACAGGCTGAATTCGTGGTTGCGCTGGTCGATGCGCGATTCGCCGAACGCGCGGGAGTAGATCAGAGGCTGTCCGCCCAGGAACGCCCCAATCGAGGGAAAGATCATGAGCCCGTTGAAGTTGCGGTCGCTGACGGAGTTGTACTGGATGTGGCGTCCGATCACTCCGGCCTTCAGCGAGTGTCTGCCGGTGACAAGGGTGAAATCGTTCGAGTATGTGTAGTTATGGAAGCGGGTCTGGGTCAGCGGAATGAACGTGCCCAGGCGGGGCAGTCCCGTCACCAAGATGACTCCCGCCTGTCCGTTGATCGCCGGATCGCCGAGAGAGGGACTGCCGGGGCTGACCTGCGCGTTATAGGTTGAGTACGTCGCGCGGAACTGGTTGAACGCCCTCAAGGAAAGGGAGGATTCCACGCTGACGACTCCGGAGCGGGAGTAGTTGTCTGTTTCCGCGTTGCCTGCAGCGAGCCGATCGCGCGTCGGGCCGATCGCGTTGACCCAGTTGCTCCTGGCGCTGAGTCGGTGCTGGTCGCCGGGCTGCCAATCGAGCCGGAGCAGCCCTGTCTGGCTGGTCTGCGGACTCGGCACGGCCGCGCTGTGAAGGTTCGTGCCGGGAACGTTCGGTTCCGGGTAGAGCGGCAGCAAGGCGCGGACGCTCGGGGCAGCCCTCGCGCGCTGTTCGGCGGTCAGGGTCTGGATGGTCGACGAGGCGCGGTACTGGTTGCGCACGCCCAACTCGTATCCGCCGAAGAAGAACAGCTTGTTGCGAACGACGGGCCCGCCCAGCGTGACGCCGGGCATGTTGAGCCGTCGCTCCGGGCGCTGGGAGAGCAACGCCCCCCGGGCGTTCAGTTTTTCGTTCTGGAAGAAGTGATAGGCAGATCCGTGCCACTCGTTCCCGCCACGCTTGGTAACGAGATTGACGACTGCACCGGAAGCCCGTCCGAACTCGGCCTTGAAGTTCGACGTCTGCATCTCGAACGCCTCAACAGTCTCCATCGAAACCGGCTGCTCCGTCAGCCCGCGCCCCATCAGGTTGCCGGCGACCGGATCGTTGTACTCGGCGGAGTCGACCATCGTGTTGACGGCTCCCAGCGGACGGTTGCCGTTGACCGTGAACGGCGCGTGGCTCGCACGCGCGAAGCCCACGCCGGGAGTCTGGTAGCTGATTGCCCGATAGTTCCGACCCACGTTGTTGGTCACCATCGGGATGCTGGCGACCTCCGACGGCTCATAGCTGGAGCCGCGTACCCCGCTGGAGGCAACCCGCTCGATTTCGGTGAACGAGCCGACCACTGTGATTTCCTCGGAGACGAGGCCGAGTTCGAGGCGGATGTTGCGCGTGACCTCTTGTCCGGCGACCAGCTCGATGTCTTCGGCTCGGTAGGCGCGGAAGCTGTCCTTCTCAGCTACCAACCGGTAGGCGCCGGTGTCGAGGACGGCCAGTCGATACAGTCCAGCGCCAGAGCTGAGGGACTCCGTGACCGCTCCCGTCCGCAGGGATTCCAGCGTGACGGTCGCGTCGGCGACTGGCGCTCCTGACGGATCCAGAACCGTTCCAGTCAGCGTCGCAGAACCGACCTGGGCGCTTAACTGGCCAGTGCCGAACAGGCACGAGGAAATGAGAATTGCTGTGCGAATGATCGTTTTCATGGTTTCTTCCTTTCAATTGCGGCGCCACGCGGAGGGCCCCGCGTGACTAGTGCTGCTTGCGGAGTTTCACGCCGATGAGAAGCGCAGTTCCCAAGACCGCCAACGCCAGCAGCAGCCAACTGTTAAAGCCATTCGTGTCGGATCCGGGCGCGGGGCTCTCCTCGCTGGTGCGAACGAGCCTGCGGCCTTGGACGATCTCGGCCCCGGCCAGGCCTGCGCTCCGGTCGACGGAAGTTTGGTAAGCGGCCAGGATCGTGGCACCTTCGACATTGCCCGGAGCCGCTAGTGCCTGGCCCAGGAATTCCTGGAACGCGGCGTTGTCGACGGTCCGGGAGTCCCCGGCGGGTCCGTGGTCCGCTACCGAGCGCGCATAGCGATTCGCAACTCGGCGAAGGGTCTCCTCGTCAGCGTCCCAGTAATCCTTGCGGGCGGCCTCGATCAGCACGGCCGTCACGTTCTGCAGCGCGAACGGGTTCTCCTGATCGAACCACTCGGGAAGACCCAGCTCCAAGGAATCCTCCACGTAGACCCGCTCGACCTCGTCCCAGACGTAGTCGTCGATCGCCTCCGGCTTGGTCACCTGCCAGCCGAATAGGTTGGTGGCGGTTTGCGAGATCTCGACCGCTCCGGAGAATCCCTCGTCCTGCTGCTCCTGGATCCAGCGCGGGTTCCAGTACTTGCCACGCAGGTCGCGAGTCAGCGTCTCCCGAACGGTCTCCAAGCGGCCGCGCTCGACGTCGCGCACGTCGGAGACATAGGTTTCCGGCGACGTGCCGGTGGTGTCGCGCACCGCCATGGTCATGCCGCCGAGATACTCGAAATAGTGATCGAGCGTCAGCGGGCTGATCACGTTGGTGGAGCGGCTCAGGGAGACGGCCTCGGTTCCGGCTAGCGCCTGCTTGTAGAGTCCGTCTATGTTCGCGCCCCACTCGGCGCCCTCGGTGTAGACCGCTCCGACGCGCGCCAAGTACTCCTCGGTCAGCTCGGCGGTGTCCTCGAACTCGCCGCTGCGGATGGTGTTATCGATGACGCCCGTGCCGTAGCCCCCGACGTTGTTGCTGAAGACGCGAGCGCCGGCATAGAGCCGGGCGTCCTCGGCCGACATGCCGGCGCGCTTCAATGCGATCTGCGACTCCTCGACGTGATCCGCGATGAAGTTGTCGCCGTCGGCGGCTCCGGCAGCCAGCCGCACCGCCTTGTCCAGGAATTCCATGCGGTCCGGGAAGGTGTCCCGGAACAGCGAGGCCGCTTGGATGATCACGTCGATCCGGGGCCGGCCCAGTTCCGCGACGGGCACAAGCTCCAAGTCGGCGACGATCCCGTTGTGATCCCAGACCGGGCGCACGCCGATCAGGTGTAGGATCTGCGCCAAGTCCGTGCCGTAGTGCCGGATCAGTTCGGTGTTCCAGAGCGTGAAGCCTATCTTTTTCGGGTAGCGCCCGAGCCGCTCGCGCTCGGCATTGAGGAGCGCATCCGCCAGCGCGACACCGACTTCCCAAGCGGCCCGCGTGGGCACTTCCTGCGGGTTGATGCCGTACAGGTTGCGGGCAGTCGGGAGCGCCGCGGGGTTCCGGACCGGGTCGCCGCCCGCTCCGGGAGGAATGTAGCCGCCTTCCAGGGCGTGCAGCGTCTGGGGGATCTCCCGGGCGGTGAGCCGGAGCGATGCGAAGATGCTCCTGACCCGGTCCTCGTCCGCACGCAACGAGGGTGCGACCCCACGATTTTGCAAGGCTGCCTCGACATGGCGGACGGCTCGCTGCTTGGCAGCCTCCCACCTCGTCCCGCCCTCCTCGCGCAGCCCCATCTCGTCGAAGGCCACGCGCCGGACGTAGTCGCTGCCGACCATGGATGTCACCAGCGGAGCCGCCTCGCTGGTTGGGTTGTTCTGTGAATGAACGTGCAGTCCGAGCGGAATCCGGTCCTCGTTGATCAGGTGGATATGCAGCTTCAGCTCGGCGACTTCCTCGTCCGTTGGGAGCCTCTCGGTCCAGTCCAGGCCCAGATCCTCGTCCAGCCCGCGGGCGTTGCCCGAGCGGGCGATCTGCTCGCGCAAGCGCTCCTTGAGGCTTCCCTCCTCCTGGCCGACGAACTGCTCCGCTGCACGGTACAGCTCGCCGATTTCGGGATCGGCCTCGGACAGCGAAGCCGCCCCGATGGGTGGGACCTGGTGGTCGACCGTCACGGCTGAGCCCCTGCGCTTGGCGATCAGGGCCTCGCCGACGTTGTCCATGATGTACACGTAAACGTTCGGCATGCGCCCGAGCGTGATGTCGGACCAGTCGTCAGCGAGCTGCCCGAGCGGGCGCCCCGGCAGGAACTCGTGCGTCCCGTGCGTCCCGTAGTTGACGATTGCGTCAGCTTCGAACTCGCGTTGCAGCCACCAGTACGTAGCCAAGTACTGGTGGTTCGGAGGCACCCGGTCGTTGTGCTGGAGTCGGGCATCCATGTTGGCGCCGCGGGCGGGCTGCGGCATCAGGATGACGTTGCCGAACTCGAGCTTCGGCAATACGATCTGGCGGCGGCCGTCTCGCTCGACCGTCATGAATTGGCCCGGGGGCGGGCCGAACGCGGCGATGACCTCCTCGCGCAAGGGCTCGGACAGGGACCCGAACCACTCCAGGTAATCCGATTCGTCGATCAGGGTGACGCCGTCCAGGGAGGCCAGTTCCTCGAGCTCCCCGCGCTGGCTCTCGCTGATGTTGCGCCCCTTGTGCAGCATCTCGGCCAGCAGCGCCTCCGCGTCCGATGCAAGGCCTTCCACGCGGTAGCCGGCCTCCTGCATGCCATTGAGGAAGCGGATCAGGCTCCTCGGAACGTTCAGGCTGGCCGCGGTGATCTTGCCCTTCCCGATACCCGAGACGTAGATGATTGCGACCCTCTTATCGGAATTGGGCTTGGCCCGCAGACGGACCCAGCGCAGGGCGCGGTCGGCCAGGCGGCCGATGCGCTCCCGCTCCACAGCCTCGAAGCGGCGGCCGGTCCATTCGGCGCGCATCCCCTCGATGAGCGTCGGCTCGATCGCCCCATCGATCTCAGGCACGATCGCTCCCATGGCGAGGCCGACCCCGCGGAGCCCGTTCTTCGTCTGGCGGTACTCCTCGAAGGTCTCGCCCGTGAACATCAGCGACGTCCCCCGCATCACGGGGATGTCGAACTCGGATTCCAGCAGCTCGACGCCGCGCGGCCCTTGGAACCAGCGGCCATGGCGCCGCGAGATCACCAGATCGGGCCGGAACTCCCGCACGAACTGCGGCGTCTTGGCGCTCCCGAAGATCGCGGCGACGTTTACGCCGCGGGCTTCGAAGGCGTCCAGCAACGCGCCCGTTCCGGTCGTCATCCCGAGCCGCCAACCATCAGCGAAGTCCAGCAGGATGCGGGGCGCTGCCTCGCGGTACCGGCCCGATTCGCGCATCCACTGGACGTATTCGTCCGTCGACAGCATCAGGTCGGGCGCCTCGGGGTGGTAGTAGCCGTCCTCTGGCGTCGGCTGGGGATCCTCGTAGGGCTCGCCGCTGCCGAGATAGTGGCTTGCCGCGTACCGGAAAAGGTTGGCCATGTTGCGCGGCCCGCTGTGCTCCCAATACGCGCTGACTTGCTCGGCGTGGGCAGGATCCCCGTGGCTCGCTCGGAGCCGGTTGTTCCGATCGGCCGGGACGAAGAACACACCGGCACCTCTAGCAGCAGCCGCGGTCAACCCGTCCTGGACCGGCCGCGTCAGCGGCTCCATGCGGCGACTGGAGATAAAGATCACGTCGTAGCGCGAGAAGTCGGCCGTCTCAAGGTCCGGGTCGTCCATCTTTTCGCGCGACCAGAACCAAAAGCGGACACCTGTCGCATCGGCGGCATCGGCCAGCAGGAACAGCTGCTGCGGAGGCACTCCGAGGAACAACATCCTGGGCATCAGCAAGTGGTAGGCAAGGCCCCCTGCCACGAACAGCGCGGCCGCCGAGCCGGCGAGCCACTTGAGGAGTTTCTTGTGGCGCAGCGTCATCACTCCTCCGTCGCCGAGGGTGCGCCCTCCGGCACGTACACGACTTCCCCGCTCTCCAGCCGGTAGGCCACGCCTAGGCGCGTTCCCTTGCCTGCCCCTCGAAGCTCGGAAGACTTGAGCTTCTCCATGCGCTCGCCGCGCTTGACGATCATTTCCATGTCTGGCTTCCCGGGATTTGTCACGATCGTGATGTCCTTCTGGCTCATACGCGCCGCGATCTCAGCGAGGCTGTCCGCGCCGGCAAGTGCGAGCAGCAGAGCAACCACGAGGACCATCGATGCATCGAAGAGATTGACCACGCCGACGAGCGGGTCGCCACTTCCTCCTGCGCCAGCCAGCGGGTCAGCGGTCGAGTTCCAGTTCCGCAGCCGCGAGCGCTGCGGTTGATTGCCGTTCATACGCTTGCTCCTCTTCTTCACGCCAACGCTCGAGCAGGAACCGGATCTCGATCAAGTCCGCCCGTCCCCAGATCCTCGTGATGGTTCCTATCCCGAACGCAACTCCTCCGATCACCAAGCCGATGACGGTCGTGGTGAATCCCAGCAGTAGGTTGGAGGCCATTTGCTGCATATTGCCCTCGGCAAGCCCGGCAAGAGCGGGCTGCAAGGGAATCAGCGTTCCGATCAAGCCCAGCATCGGGCCCGCCCGGGACACGATTCCGAGTCTTTCGATCCGTGCTCGCAGGGCCGTCTCGATGTCGGTGACTCGCCTGTCGACGAACACGCTATGGAGCCCGTCGGCGCTCAGTGCGCTTTGCACGGCCGCGAACCGGCCTCGCCACGGCTGCAGCAGGAACGCGTTCAGGGACAGCCCCTCCGCCCGGCACGTGGCCAGGCTGGCCCGATTGGCGCGCCGGTCGAGGCCTTCGGAGAGCAACTGCCCGACAAGGTAAGTCGTGCCAACGAACAGTGCGAGAACCGCAACCAGCGTGGGCACGAGGAATGCGCTGGAGAGGGAGTAGAGAATTCCCGACAGGACTTCCATCGCTGGTTAGGACCGGTAGGCCTAGTAGGACCTTCTATGACGGGCGACCGAAAAGGAGATGCCAACCATCAACGCAACAATGCCGAGAACGGCTGGTGACTCGACCCAGTCGATCTGCTGGGCCAGAATCCGTTGGGTCTGTGCCTCGTGCGGAAGCAAGGCCAGCAGCAGGGCGCTCATATTCGACACCGCGGCAAACCCCAGCGCGGCACCAACGCCGGCAGCGAGTCTGGCCCGGCGCCGGCCTGCGAACGCAGCCGCAAGAACGACCCCGCCGTAGACGAACATGACGGAGACACCGGCCAAGTACCCCGGCAGGTTGGACCACCGAAGGGCCTGCCAGGTAGCAGCACCTGCCGCGTAGAGCAGCAGCGGCGCCGGGATCGCGAACAGCCACGCAGACCAAGGGCGGGGAGGGCTCGATCGCCGCGCTCGCTCGAACAGGATCCACAACAGGCCGTGTACGGCGATCGCGGTGGCCCATGCGGCAGGCTCTTCGACCAAGGCCCGCGCTTCGGCTTGCGACAGTCTCTCGGCTACGAGACCGAGAATCGCGCCAGCGGCGAGCAAGGACGTCGCATACACCAAGCGCAAGCCGCGCTTTCGAAACGCGGCCAGCCCTAAGGAGTCTCTCGCAGCAAACAGTCCTAATCCAAAGAGAATCAGCAGCAACCAATCCACGGCACGCCTAAGCTCCTAATGCTAGGAAGGTTGGGGGCGAATTCCGAGCTATATCCGCTAACCAGGCTCGTTTTGCTCGCCAGCGGCCCTGACTTTCTCTCTAGCGGGCCCTGCCGAGGCTCGAAAATCGCGTCTGTCCAGCGAGCCGCGAACCACGCCAGCGGGTCGGGAGCTTCTCGCGGCGCAGCCGCTCCCTAGCGGGTGAGGTCATCAGTGCGCGATCCAGAATCGCGGGAGACTCCCGGCCGTGATGTGCCGCAACAACGAAACCGGACTGGCGGTGGGCACGTGACTGCTTGGCCCAATCGAGCATCACCCTCACGCGCGGGCGGAGTTGCTGCTGCAAGAGCGATGGCGAGTTCGACAACGAGGGCTATGCGGGGTTTCCGGCAGGATTTACTTGCTATCGCCCAGCGTAATCAACTTGCAGTTGTACGGCAGGAAAGACTTGATATAATACAACACTAAGTACTTGCAAGGACGCGAGTGAAAGGTGTCCCCGAATGCCCGCGCCAAACCAAAAACTCGCCGCCTCACTAAATGTCCTCGAAGAGCTTCAGCACGACGGTCGGCATGTTTTTCAGTCGCGAGAGTTCAGCCGAGTGCACCGGGAGCGTCTCTTGCGATTCGGTTTCTTGCGGGAGGTCATGAAGGGCTGGCTGATCTCGTCCGATCCAGGAACGCAGGATGGTGACAGTACGCCATGGCACGCATCGTTCTGGGAATTCTGCGCTCGCTACTGCGAGCAGCGATTCGACGCGGCATGGCATCTCTCGCCCGCGCAGTCCCTCCTGCTTCACGCCGACAGCACGGTTGTCCCCGCCCAAGTTGTGGTGCACAGCCCGAAGGGTGCGAACAACAGGATTGATCTGCCGTTCGGAACATCACTCTACGACTTGAAGGAAGAGGAAGTGCCGCATGCGTCGGATATGACCAAGCGCGATGGTCTGCGCCTGTATTCGCAGGCAGCAGCTCTGGTGAGGGTCTCGGGGAGCTTCATCAGCCGTAACCCGGTCGAGACACGCGTCGTTCTCGCGAATGTCGCCGACGTTGGTGAAATCTCGCGACTCCTGCTGCTGGGCGGGCATTCCGTAGTCGCCGGGCGGCTGGCAGGTGCGTTCCGGAGGGTCGGCCGAGACGACGATGCCGACGAAATGCTGAGCGTCATGAGAGCGGCCGGATACGATGTCCGCGAGAAGGACCCGTTCACACCGGAACAGCCATCCATTAAGCTTGCCGCTTCACCACATCCGCTTGTCGGGCGCCTAAAGGCAATGTGGGAGGCGATGCGAGGACATGTCATCGAGTCCTTTCCGGATCCCCCGGGGCGGCCTGTTGATCATGAGTCCTATCTCAGAGCCGTTGACGACATCTATCAAAGCGATGCCTACCATTCGCTATCGATCGAGGGCTATCGCGTCTCGCCAAGCCTCATAGAACGCGTCGCTTCCGGGAACTGGAATCCAGAAGACAGCGCGGCGGATCGAGCGAGCCGCGACGCACTATCGGCGCGCGGGTACTGGGTGGCCTTCCAGCGCGTGAGACGCGACATCGCGAAGATTATCGACGGAGCGGAGCCTGCGGATCTCGTGCGACGGAGCCACCGCGAATGGTACAGGGAACTGTTCGAGCCGTGTGTGGCGGCAGGGTTAATCGGCGCACCCGCGCTCTCGGGCTATCGCAACGATGCGGTCTATCTGCGCACTTCGAGGTATGTGCCGCCCCGCTGGGAAGCGGTCATTGATGCTATGGAAACGGTGTTCGAGTTGCTGAGTGTCGAGCCGGAGCCATGCGTCAAGGCTGTACTCGGACATTGGCTCCTGGGCTATATACATCCGTACCCAGACGGGAACGGACGCATCGCGCGGTTCCTGATGAACGCTATGCTTGCGTCCGGCGGCTATCCTTGGACGGTGATTCGGGTTAGCGACCGAGAATCATACCTGGCGGCACTAGACAGCGCCAGTATTGATCAGGAGATCGGCCCATTCGCACGATTCGTAGCCGACCGCGTCCGGTGGTCGCGAGCGTCGCAGTTCGGCGTAAGCCGACTTCGCCCGTAATAGCGATTGAAGGCCTCCCGGCGGTCCTCTCTCCGGCGGGGCAATGGATCGACTATTCGGTCGCGCAATCGAATCGCGCAGGCGCTCGGCGCGCCCACCGGAGCGCCGCATCCCCTCAGCGCAGCGGCAGCGCGATGCTAAGAGAGACCTCTAGCCGGGAGGGCGCAGATGGCGGTCCAATTCGCCGGAGAGCTGCCGGACTGCCTCCTCGGCGGCAGCGCTGAGACCGGCCACCACGGAGCGCACCTCGCTAGCGGACACCTGCTCGCTCTTCTCGGCAGTGCCGACCCAAACCACGCGCGCAGTCGCAGCTTCAACCAGCTCGAGCGAGATCGTGACGGCCGCGCGCACGCCGCCACCGTGATCCACCTCCTCGAGTCGCAACAGCTCCCCGCGCAGCACGTAGTCCGCCGAGGTGCGACCGTCGAAGTGGTCCAAGCGCGCGAACGTGCCCAATGCCAGAAGCTGCTCGCGCAGGGCGCGCGAAACGCTTTCTCGCGGATCTTCGCCCCAGCGGTGGTACTCGTAATAGCCCACTTCCACAGGGGACTCGCGGTAGACGATGCGCCCTTGGCGAATCACGCCGCCCACCCGAATGGGCATCAGCACGGCAGTGTGTTCCAGCGGTGCCGCAGCCAGAACCGGGGCCGGCAGGTCGAGCACGTAGTAGTAGGTAGGCGGCACGGCGCCGCCGCATGCCAAGCACGCCACGGCGAGGCAGGCCAGCACCAACCGCCGCCGCTGGAGGGCAGCTTCCATGCTAATCTGATCCAGGCCGTTATTATGACGGATTTATCCCTCTCCTGTTATCGTTGCGGGCACGCCCTGCGCTTGATGCCGCGCGAAAGGATCGAGCGCAATGCGACCTGCTCGTCGTGCGGCGCGGACTTGCATTCCTGCGTCCATTGCAGATTCTTCGATCCGGGTCGCAACAACCAATGCTCGGAACCGCAGGCAGAGTGGGTCCGCGACAAGGAGCGCTCCAACTTCTGCGGCTATTTCGAGCCTCGTTCGTCAGTCAACCTCACCGCCCGCGGCGGTCGGAACCCCGCTGCTGATGCGCGAGAGGCATTCCACAACTTGTTCAAGAAGTAGTGTCGGCCACCCACCGGCCCTGGGCGACCGTGGCCGCACACAGGACTCAAGTGGTGTTCGAGAATCGCGCCTAACGCAAACCCAGGTCAGCACATAGCTGCAGGCGGCCGCGAGTGGCATCGCGAGCTGATGCGTTCAAAGTAGCCGTCTCCCAACGGATCCGACGGTTTGGTTCCTGCTCGGCCATCGTCATGATCCGCTCTGCCCCACCTTTCAACACGGACTCATGCTGCCCGAACATTGAAGGCGGAGCGAGAGGGCCCGTGCAGCCCGCGGCCTCTACGACCGAAGTGCGAAGTCTGTCAATGGCAATCGAAAATTGCTCATTTCTGGCGACTGAAATTGCACACTTTTTGGGGGGAGGCCCGCCGCGAGTCTAGCGGACGTCCCCCACCTGTTCCGATAGGGGGCAGGGGGCCGGCAGAGGGAGCGGAGCGACCGAGGCCGGCCCCTAAAGTCGTGTCCGCACTGCTGACCCTGTCGCTGGAAGCAGGCACCCCGGCAACGGACGGAACTTCAGGCAGTCTTCCGAGGACCCCGACGAGGACCTGCGGCAAGGGAGCTAGCTGCCGTGGTAATCGGTCCGCTCGCCACGGGGTCGGTTCTTGAACTCCCGGGCGAGTCGCACGAAAGCGTCGACCACGGCTTCGAAGATCGGACTGCCCTTCGCAGCGGAGGCGATCGTCGGATCACCGTATGTGCCCGTCTTGCTGAATCGCGTCCATTCATCCATCACGTGCACGGGCGACCCGTCCATCAGGTCCATCCAGATGAACTCGGACTCGGGCATCCCGATCTCCTTGACCGCCTTTTCCATCTGCACCTTGTCCGGGGCCAGATGGAGATAGACAGAAGTCTCGAGCTCCCCTCCGTGCGACATTCCGCCGCGCCCGGACTCCCGCTGCAGGCGGATCTCTTCGCGGGCCAGGCTGGGCCAGATGAACGTTCCGCAAAGCGCGTCGGTCTCCAAGATCGTCCGCCGCGCAACGAGATCCAAGATGGGCATGTTCGAGCCGTGCCCGTCGGCGATCAGAATCCGCCGGAAGCCGTGGTGCGCGACGCTCTTGGTCACGTCCAGGACGAAGTGGAGGAGATGCTCCTGCTGGATGTCAATCGTGCCGGTGAAGTCCATGTGGTGCGTCTCGAATCCGTACGGGATCAACGGCAGCAACAGGATGTCGCCATCCGCACGTTTCGCCGCTTCCTCGCAAATGCTCCAAATGAGGAAGTTGTCCGTGTCGAGAGGCAAGTGGTGTCCGTGGTCCTCCACGGAACCGATCGGCAGCACGACGACAGGTTGGTCGGGGACCCTGCCGCCGAGTTCCTGCCACGTGTGGTGGTGGTAGAGATACGAGATCTTGGGCATCGGTTCAGTCCTCGACGCGCCGCTCCGGATCGATCAAGAACCACAGCAGCGCACCCATACCATACACAACGGTCGCGGCCCAGAACATTGACTCGAACGAGCCGAACTGCGAAGCGAGCCACGCGGCGGAAATCGGCGAGATGACCGCGGACGCGCTCGATGCCGTGTTCATGAATCCGGTTGCCGTCCCGCCATAGCGGTGGCCGACATCCACGCAAACCGCCCACGCCACGGGCAGAGTGAGGTCCTGCGCTCCTTGCGCGAAGGCCATCCACAACACCGCTGCCAAAGGCTCTCCGGCGACCGCCGCCATGGCGAAGCCCACCGCGGCCAAGGCAAACCCCCCGATCCCGACCGCCCTGCGCCCCCAACGCAAGCCCGCGCGCCGGACCAGCCAGTCGGAGAAGGTGCCGCCGGCTACGCAGGCGGCCGCGCCCACCAGCAATGGGATCGCGGAGTAGAGGCCGGAGCGCTCCAAAGTCAGGCCGTGCTCGTCCATGAGGTACGTCGGGAGCCAGGTGACGAAGAAATAGAACCCGTATGCGGAGCAGAAGTACATGCCGAACAGGGCCCAGAGGTTGCCGTCGGCGAGCATGCGCCGCCACGGGATCGCCGAAGCCTCGGCCGGCGGAATGCCCTCCGAGCGGATGTACGCCAGTTCAGCCCCCCCGACTTCGGGGTGATCGGCCGGATCGTCCGTGTACCACCTCCAGAAAAGCCAACACCAGAACAACCCGATCGTCCCGAGCGCCGCAAAGGTGGGACGCCATCCGATCAGGGCAATGAGAAGCGCCGCGATGGGAGGGGCCGCAGACCCACCCAAGCGGGCTCCCATCCACATGAGACCGGTGGTTCGGCCTCGCTCGCTGGCCGGGAACCAACGGGCGAGGGCCCGGGTCAGGGTCGGAAACGCTCCGGCCTGTGCGGCGCCAAACAAGAAGCGAATTCCGGCCAGCGTTGCGAATCCCCGCGCTGCCCCGGTCAGGATCGTGAGCAGCGACCATGCGGCAACGATCGGGGCCATCAGCCGCTTTTGGCCAAAGCGGTCGCCGATCCATCCCGTTGGAATCTCGAACAGACCGTAGGCCAGGGCGAATGCGCTGAAGACATAGCCCATGCGGACGCTGCTCAGTCCAAGGTCCTCGACCATGAACGGCGCGGCAACGGAAATGCAGACCCGGTCGAGGTATGTGACGAACGCGACTGTGACCGCGAATGCGAGAGTGAGGCGGCGGGCGTTGGTGTCAGTTCTCACGGAAGCTGACGGATTCTATCACCGGGAGCTTATATACAAGAGTGCCGAGTCAGGCCCTGTGCGTTCGGCCGCCCAGCTACGTGAGCCACGTCTGGAGCGGCGATCGCTACCGGGAGGAAGCAAGGACTGCGTAAGGTCTAGGCCTGGCCCGCACAGCACCCCCCGGAATCTCTGTCGCGAAAGGGCGCAACGTAACTGTTGCGCAGGCGGAGTAGTCAGCTTCTTGGGCGCGGAGGCGGAATTCTGTGTCTGGAACCGCGGGATCTGCCGACCTCCGCAAGCGCCGCGAGCGCACCGCAACAAAGCTGGTCATGGCAATCAATGCGGTGGCTGTTAAGGTTGTGTCAGCGACCCAGCAAGCCCTTGGACAGGGCCAGCCCCGAGATGAATCCAGGAAGCTCCAGCAGCAACTCACCCCAAAGGGCGAAAACTCGCGCGCGAACAACGCCAAGCGAAAGAGCCTGAACCCTTTCGAGGAATCCCCGCATGCACCTAGCAGACCAGCCCTCCGTCGATGCCAGCGCCGAGCCTTCGGCCATCGAGCGCGTCTCGCGGATCTATGGCTTGGACAACTGGGGCTTCGGCTATTTCGGCGTGAACCAGTCCGGCCATCTCAGCGTTACGCCGCACAAGATTCCCGGCCTCGCGGTAGACGTGTACGAGGCCGTGCAGGACCAAGTGCGCAATCAGCTCTCGCCGCCCTTCCTGCTGCGCTTCCCGCAGATCTTGGACGAGAGGCTGGCATCGCTGCACCAAGCCTTCGCCACAGCCATCGCGGAGTTCGACTACGCCGGGCGCCACATCGGCGCGTACCCGGTCAAGGTCAACCAGCGGCCTGAAGTTCTGCGCCGCTTGGTGGAATCGGGCCAGCGCTACGACTACGGCCTCGAGGTTGGCAGCAAGGCGGAGTTGATCGCGGCCCTCTCCATGCCGCTGGCGGAAGGGTCTCTGATCATTTGCAACGGTCTCAAGGACGACCTGTACCTGCGCTTGGCGATGGCGGCGGCCAAGCTCGGGCGCAAGGCCGTGATCGTCGTGGAAGACCTTCAGGACTTGCACATGACGCTCAAGCTAGCCGGCGCCCAGGGCCTGCTGCCGCCGATCGGACTGCGCGTCAAGCTAGGCGCTCGGGGCAGCGGCAAGTGGGAGGATTCTTGCGGCGAGTTCGCCAAGTTCGGCATGAGCACGATGGCCTTGGTGCGGGCATTGGACCTGATCAGGGAATGGGGCGCGGAGAGCCAGCTCACGATGCTGCACTTCCATATCGGCTCCCAAGTCAACGACATCCGCCGGGCCAAGCAGGCATTCAAGGAAGCCGCGCGCGTCTATGCCAAGGCACGCAAGGCGGGCTTCGACATCGCCTACCTGAACGTGGGGGGTGGCCTCGGTGTCGATTACGACGGCTCCCGCACTGCCAGCGAGTTCTCCATGAACTACTCGGTGCAAGAGTTTGCCAACGACATCGTGTACACGCTGGGAGAGGTTTGCGACAGCGAGGAGGTGTCCGCCCCGACCATCGTCACCGAGCACGGCCGGGCGATGGTGGCCTACCACTCCATGCTGGTCACCGACGTGCGCAAGGTGGTCACGCCAGGCCTGGTTGCCGACGATGACTTCAGCGAGGTCGAGTCGGAAGCCCAACCGGTGCTGGAACTGGTCGACATCGCCGAAGGCGTCAACGCCAAGAACTTTCGCGAGCGCTACCACGACGCCGTGCAACAGCGCGGGGACATGAACTCGCTCTTCGAGCTCGGCTATCTAGGCCTGCGCGACAAGGCCAAGGGAGAGGCGCTGTTCTGGAAGATCTGCCGCCGGGTCGCGCGCCTGTCGCGCCAGATGAAGCATCGCCCCAAGGAGCTGCAGGATCTCGATCAAGTACTGGCTTCAAAATTCGTCTGTAACTTCTCCATGTTCCAGTCGATCCCGGACTTCTGGGCCTTCGACCAGCTATTCCCGATCGTCCCCATACACCGCTTGAACGAGATCCCTAGCGAGCGCGGCGTGCTGTGCGACATCACCTGCGATTCTGACGGGACCGTCGACCGCTTCGTCGATGCCAAGCACTTCAAGGAATCGCTCGAGTTGCACGCCCCGCGGCCTGACGAGCCGTACTATCTGGGCATCCTGCTATTGGGCGCCTACCAGGAGACTCTGGGCGACATTCACAACCTGTTCGGAACAGTCACGGAACTAAACGTTGCGGTCGCTTCGGGCGGGCGGCGCGTGGTCAGCCAGCCGAACCGGGGCGACAACGTGCGGGACGTTCTCAGCGATTTCGGCTACGAGCCCGAGGCCCTGCGGGAAGCGCTGGCGCGCCGGCTGGCTGAGCGCAAGCAAGCAGGGCTGATCGGCGACGAAGACGAGCACGAGGTGCTGGCCACCTCGTCACGGGTCTTGGACGACTATACTTACCTGGTTTAGGGCCAGTCTGATCGCTCTCCGATGTCGTACCCGACGCGCCCCCGAGCCGCCACGATCGCCGGACTATTGGCGGGACAAGACGGATCTCTGCCAGCGCTGCGCAGCGAGTCTGGGGCACGGATGTCCTACGCAGAACTGCGCTGCCAAGCCGAGCAAACCGCAGCCGCGCTGAGCGCCGGCGGGATCGGCCGCGGCGACCCCGTCGCCATGGTCCTAGAGAACGGACCCCACATGGCAGCGGCGTTCGTGGCGGTGGCGGCCGCAGCAGCGGCGGCACCGCTGCACCCGGGGCTGCGCGAGCGAGAGATCCGCGACAGCTTGCAGAGTCTGCGGGCGCGGGCCTTGATCGTGGCCGCGGGCAGCGACACCCCCGCAACCGCGGTGGCGCAGCAGCTCTGCATTCCTATTCTGCAGTTGGAAGCGATCAACTCCGCGGGTGAATTCAGGCTTGTGGGCGGCCCCGCTTCGGGCGGGAACACGCCTGATGCGGCGAGGCCGGAAGATACGGCGCTGCTGCTACACACCTCTGGCACGACGGCGAAGCCGAAGCTGGTGCCGCTAACGCAGGGAAATCTGGCCGCGTCGGCCGCCAATATCGCATCGACCCTGCGGCTCGGACCCGAAGACACGTGCCTGAACATCATGCCGCTGTTTCACATCCATGGCTTGATCGGGGCGCTGCTGTCGTCGCTTTGCGCCGGCGCTTCGGTGGTCGCCACGCCCGGCTTCGCGCCGATGCGCTTCTTCAAGTGGCTGGACGAATCGCGGCCCACTTGGTACAGCGCCGTGCCAACCATGCACCAAGCGATCTTGCAACGCTCGGCCAGAAACCCCGCGAGCCTCGCCCAGAGCCAGCTGCGGCTGATCCGCTCGTCGTCGGCCGCCCTGCCGCCGTCCGTGCTCACCGCCCTAGAGGGGGCATTTCGCTGCCCGGTGGTCGAGTCCTACGGCATGACAGAGGCATCCCACCAAATGGCGAGCAATCCCCTGCCCCCGGCCGTGCGAAAGCCCGGCACGGTCGGGCTGGCAGCCGGGCCGGAGGTCGCGATCATGGACGGCGCGGGCAGCCTGCTATCCGTCGGCGCAACAGGCGAAGTCGTGATTCGAGGCGAGAACGTAATGGCCGGCTACGTGGACAATCCGCAGGCCAATGCGAGCGCCTTCCACGGGCAGTGGTTTCGCACCGGGGATCAAGGCGTCTGCGACAGCGACGGCTATTTCACGATCACGGGCAGGCTCAAGGAACTCATCAACCGAGGTGGGGAGAAGATCTCCCCGCGCGAGATCGACGAAGCGCTCTTGGAGCATCCCGCTGTAGCGCAAGCCGTGGCGTTCGCGATGCCCCACCCCAAGCTCGGCGAGGAAGTCGCAGCCGCCGTGGTGCTCGAAGAGGGCTCCGATCTGACGCAGCGGGCGCTCGGCCAGTTTGCCTCCGAGCGGCTGGCCTCCCACAAGGTGCCCCGCGTGGTGCGCTTCGTCGAGGCCATCCCCAAGGGTCCCAGCGGCAAGCTGAAACGCGTGGGCCTGGCCAAGGATCTCGGCCTCGGCTAGGCCGGCTCGCGGGCCAGGTCCGTCAAAGCGCCCTCAGCCGGCGAAGACATCGGCGATCGTGCGCTGAATCGACTCGGCGGCCGCGCAAGGGTCGGCGGCGTTCCGGATCGGCCGGCCCACCACGATGTGGTCGGCCCCGTTCAAGAACGCCTGGCGCACATCGACGGTGCGCTTTTGGTCGTCTACGGGCCGGTTCTCCACGGGCCGAATGCCCGGAGTGACGACCAAGAGGCGGCTATCCACGTGCTGGCGCAGCGCCGACGCTTCCAAGCCGGACGATATTACCCCGTCACAGCCTATCTCGAACGCGCGCCGCGCCCGCGACAGGACGAGTTCCCGAGGGTCGCAGGCGAAGCCGAGATCGTCCAAGTCGCCCCGGTCCAGACTTGTCAGCGCCGTCACGGCCAAGATCTTGACGTCGCCGCGATTGGAACAGGCCGCGGCCAGCATCGCATCGTTGCCATGGACCGTGCAAAACGTCACGCCCCGGCCGCCAAGGCGACGGACGGCTCGGCCGACGGTTTCGGGCACGTCGAAGAACTTCAGGTCCACGAACACCTTCTTGCCCTGGGACGTGAGCCGGTCGACGAGCTGGAAATAGCCGCCGTCCATGAACAGTTCCAGTCCCAGCTTGTAGAAGCAGACCGAGTCGCCGAGTCGATCCGCCAAGGCTTGCGCCGACGAAGTGTCAGGCACGTCCATAGCGAAGATGAGCCGTTCGCGCAAGGGGACCGCATTCCGAGAGAGGGGCATCTCCGTCTAGGCTAGCGCGGAGCGGGCGGGACGCCGCAGGGAGAAACGGCTGGCGAGCGCCCGGCCTTGACAGGGCGCTTAGGCTTGGCTGGCCTGGGACACCAAGTCCGACACAGGACCGATCAGCAGCTTGTTCGCCACTGTGTTGGGCAGTGTGGTCAAGAGCACGAAGCGCACTCCGGACTGCGGATCCGCCCAAGCGAGCGTCCCGGTGGCCCCGCCGTGCCACGCAGTCCGCTCCGAGCAGCCAGCCCCCGCCCCGCGTCCGAGAGCGAAGCCCAGGCCTCGCGGCCTGCCGAGCTTGGACGTGTGGTTTCGCACCATCAGCGCCGCCGTCGCGGGACGCAGCACCTGAGCCCGTTCCGGTGCCAGAAACTCGAGAAAGAACCTCGACACGTCCGCCGCGCTGGAATGGGCGCCGCCCCATGGGGACGCCAGCTCGCGCCAGTAGCGGCTGTTCCAGTCCCAGTGGGACGCCTCGGGCCTGCCTTGCCCGCCGTGCGGAGGGCCTTGCTCGACTTGGCTGCGCTGGGTCTGATCCAAGCGGATCCGGCCCAGGCCCAAGGCCGTGCGCTCCATCGCGAGCGGCCGGAACAGGCTCTGCTCCAAGTATTCGGGAAAAGCCGTGCCCGTGATGCGCTCGCAAATCTCGGCCAGCAACAGGATGCCCATGCTCTGGTAGGAATAGCGCGTGCCCGGCTCGAACAGCAGGGGCGTGCGGATCGTGCGCTCGACGAATTCGCTCAAGGGAGCGTTCCGCTTGCGCAGCTCGACGTTCTCAGGGAGTTGGTCTGGCAAGCCGGACGTGTGCGTCAGCAAGTGCTTGACGGTAACGCGGGCGCGCGCCCCTGCGCTGAACTCCGGGATGAAGCGCCTGACCGGGTCGGCCAACTTCAGTTCCCCGCGGTCGGCCAGCAGCATCGCGCCAGCGGCGGTCATCGGCTTGGTAATCGAAGCCAGCAAGAATATCGCGTCTGCTGTCGAGGCACTGCCGTAGTGACGCTGGAACACGTCCCCGTCGCGTCGGATGTCGAGCACGGCGCCCGCTACCGCTCCACCCGTGACCTGCGCAGCGACCAACTCCGCGGCCGCCTCGAGATCGTCGCGGCGCGCGGCGCGCGCGATCGAGCCCGCCAGCGCCGTAGTCAAGAAAGTCCTGCGCCTCATCCGCTGAGAATCCTAGCAAAGCGCTCCAAACTCGCGGCGCGGCCTATTCCGCATCGGCCCGGATCTTGCCGACCAAGTTTGGCAGGTAGGCGCGAAAACGCCGGTCATAGCGCGGATCTTCCTGTGGCACGGCCAAGATCCTCTCAAGGGCAGGGCTGGCTCGCTCGTCCATGTAGTCCAGCGCGTTCAGCGCGGCCATTGCAACGAACAAGCCGTCGTCGCGCGTATCGGCGTGCTGCACGAGCACCTCAAGCGCACGCCGGGCCTCGGCATCGCTGCCATAACGTCCCAGCGCCTCGCCGGCAGCAATCCGCACGGCCGGGTCCGCGTCGTCCAGCGCCGTCGCCAATGGGCCAGCCAGCGCTCGGACGCCGTCACGTCCACGCATAAGGGCCCCTAGAGCCGCCCAATAGCGCACCGCGCTGTCGGAGTCGTCCAAGCCCTGCCGCAAATCGGCCTCCGCTCCTGCCTCCATGGACGATGCCAGTTCCGCCATGCGCATGATGCGCCCGAGCGGAAAGCGCATGGGGTTGGCACCCATCGAATGCGGAGCGTCATCTCCGGCGCGGCTATGAATCGCACTCTCGGGCAGAAAGCCGAGGTCACGGATCGACAGCGACCACTCGCGGCGTGCCGCCCGCAAGCGCTCGAGATTCATGCGATGCTCGGGGCTAGCAGCCAGATTCTGCGTCTCGTCGGGATCCCGCTCCAGATCGTAGAGTTCCTCGGCGGGCTTGGTTTCCCAAAAGTGTGTCCGGGGTCGCTGGAGCTTGCCCGCGTGGTACAGGCGGTGCCACACGGCGGTGGTCGGGGTCTGGAACATGTACTGGATGTACTGCCCGTAGATGCGGTGAGGCATGAAGTTGCGGATGTAGATAAAGCGGCCGTCGGTCACGCTGCGAACCATGTCGTAGCGCTCGTCCATCCTGCCGCGAAAGCCGTAGATGTACGGCTGTGGAGCCGCTTCGAATTCACCGGCGAAGGCGTAGCCCTGGAAGTGGTCCGGCGGCTCGACGCCGGCCAAGCTCAGGACCGTCGGCGCGAAATCGACGAATCCGACCAAGCGCTCGCTCTCGCCGCCGACCGCGTACTCGGCGGGGCGCAGGTGCTCGAACTTCTCCGGTATGTGCAGGATCAGAGGGACGTGGAGACCGGAATTGTAGGTCCAGCGCTTGCCGCGCGGCATGCCGGGCCCGTGATCGGCCCAGTAGAAGACGATCGTGTCCTCTTCGAGCCCGTCCTCGCGCAGTTCGGCCAGCACCTTGCCCGCCATCGCGTCCATCTCGCTGATCTTGTCGTGGTACTGGGCCCAGTCGGTGCGGCTCTCCTCGGTGTCGGGATGGTAGGCCGGCACGCGCACCTTGGCGGAATCGTGGACCGGGGTGTGCGGCCGGCGCCGGATCTGGGATTCGTGGGTGACGGTGAAATTGAAAACCGCGAAGAACGGCTGGCCCAGCGCGCGCTTGCGCCAGTGCGCCTGGCGGCTCGACTCGTCCCAGACCTGGCCGGGCTTCTCCAGGTTGTAGTCTTCCTTGGCGTTGTTCGAGACGTAATAGCCGGCGTCTCTGAGGTATTGGGGGAACATGCGCATCGAAGAGGGCAGCCGTGTCAGCGAGCGCATGTGCTGAGCGCCGGTCGACGGGGGGTACATCCCGCTGATGATGGTGGTGCGCGCCGGAGCGCAGACCGGCGCGGTCGACCAAGCGCGGCGGTAAATCATGCCCTTGGCGCCTAGCGCGTCGAGATTGGGAGTGTCCGCGTACGCGTCCCCGTACACTCCGAGGTGCGGGCCGTTGTCCTCGGAGCTGATCCACAAGATGTTGGGGCTGTCGGCGCCGGCAGCCGTCGCAACTAGGGCGGCCAGAAGCGCGATCCTGGAAAGCATGACCCAAAGTATAGCGAGGTGCTAACGGTTAGAATCGTAGTTCCGGCGCAAGCCGCCGGCCCCACCGTGCTCTGCCCGTACTGCGGCCACCTGAAGAACAAAGTGATCGACTCCCGCACGACCAAAGGGGAGGAGGTAATCCGGCGCCGTCGCGACTGCTTGTCCTGCAAGCGCCGCTTCACCACCTACGAGCGGGTCGAAGAGTTGCCCGTCATGGTCGTGAAGAAGGACCTCCACCGCGAGCGCTTCGACCGCAAGAAGGTGCTGCAAGGGTTGATGCGGGCTTGCGAGAAGCGGCCCGTGCCGATGGCCGCCATCGAAGCCATGGTGAGCGCCGCCGAGTCCGAGGTGATGGGATCCCCCGAAGGCGAGTGCCCCACGAGCAGGATCGGCGAGTTGCTGATGCAGGAACTCAAACGAGTCGACCGGGTGGCCTATGTGCGCTTCGCGTCAGTCTACCGCGACTTCCAGGACGAGCAGCAATTCGTGAAAGAGATCCACTCGCTCCAATTGGAGCCGTAGCGGACTCCGCCGTTACCGGGGCGGCGACCGGGGGGCTGCGCGTTCCCTCCGCGAGCTGGTGTTGCGTCACGGCTCGAATTTGGGCTATTGCGCAGGACCATGTGCCCCGCACCTCGCACCGCATGCGGCTCGGGACGCGCTCGTACGAGGGGCTAGTGCTTGCGCTACCGCGCCGCGCTACACCGCCCGGGCCGTTGGAGTAACGGCTTGGATCGGGCCATGGCTGCGTCATGCGTGGTCGCTGAACATCGTCCGAGCTGCCCGACAGCACATCCGAAGATGGTCGGTGATCAGGTCCAAGAGGGATGGTGTTGCCCTAGCCTGCGATGCAGATGTGATCGCTCCAGAGGGCAGCGAAGCTGACCGCGAGTTGAGCGACTCTCCCATTCCGGCTCGGCTGGCGCAACGCCGTACCCCGGCGGTCCCGCTCGTAGGGCACGCACAGAAGCAGTACGCCCACGGCGGCCGGGTCACCGGCATGCCCGGGTGCGAGCCCACTGAGAACGCCTATAATTTCTTTATTTATTCGCTTTATATTTCTCTATATTTGTCAATTATCTATTCTTAGTATTATACTCAATTATGGCTATGCACTTAAATCTAGTAAACTCGTGATATGGCCGGAAATGGCTCCGATTCACTCGATCCGAAGGATTTCGGTGATTTCCCGAAAAACCTGCTTGAGTTCGCCGATCAGTTCGCTACCGACGACGATTGCCGGGAGTACCTGATTCGTCTGCGCTGGCCAGCGGGCTTCGTCTGTCCGTGGTGCGGCGGCACGCGGGCGTGGCGGACGATCCGGGGTCAGTTTTTCTGTGCCTCCTGCAAGGTGCAGACCTCCGCCACGGCTGGTACCGTGCTGCACAAGAGCCGGGTTCCGCTGCGCGGCTGGTTTCTAGCTATGTGGCTGGCCTGCACGCAGAAGACCGGACTCAGCGCTGCCGGCCTGCAGCGCGCTCTGGGACTGGGCAGCTATCGCACGGCCTGGCTGCTGTTGCAGAAGCTCCGCGCTGCCATGGTCCGGCTGGGCCGCGAACGCTTGAGCGGCCTGGTGGAAGTGGACGAGGCGTATGTGGGAGGACAGGAGGCAGGTGTCCGCGGACGCCAGCTGGTCAGCAAGTGCCTCGTCCTGGTCGCCGTGGAATTGGATGGCGATCGCATGCAACGGATTCGCATGCGTCACGTTGCGAACGCCTCCGGAGGGTGTCTGGGGCAGTTCGTCAACGATTGCGTGGAGCCCGGCAGCACGGTGCATACGGACGGCTGGCGCGGCTACGGTGACCTGCAGCAGGCTGGTTACGAGCATCATGTGACCCCCACACGGGGTGACGACGAAATCACGGCCGCGGAATTCCCCCATGTCCACCTTGTCGTCTCGCTGCTCAAGCGCTGGCTGATCGGCACCCATCAGGGAGCCGTGGGTGCGAAACACCTGCAACTGTATTTGGACGAGTTCACGTTCCGCTTCAACCGGCGCAAGAGCCGGCATGTCGGAAACATCTTCTTTCGATTGGCCGAAGAATTGGTAGTCAAGGAAGCCATTACCTACCAAGGACTTAAGTCTCGGACGGGGCCATCAAGCTAGACCTAAGTGCATAGCCATAATACTCAATTTATAAACAGGTCTATTCTAGCCAGCAACTCCGATGTCTCAGCCCTCCCACGACGGCGCTAGCCGCGCTCTCTTCGAACACCCGCTGATCCTTGAATCGCTCGTGCTGGGCTTCGCCCGCAGCGTGGTCGGCGACCGGCTCGATATGTCCACCCTCAAGCGCGTCGCGGCCCGCCACGTCAGCGATGGGCTGCAGCAAAGCGAGAACGACATGATCTGGGAGGTGCAGACCCGCCAGGGCGGCCAGCTCTACGTCTACCTCATGCTCGAGTTCCAAGCCCAGCCCGACTGGACCATGCCGCTGCGCATGGCCAACTATGTCGGCCAGTTTTACCGCGGCTTGCTGGCGCGCGCGGAGGTGCGCGCTGCGCGGCGGCTGCCGCAGGTGCTGCCGCTGGTGGTCTACAGCGGCAAGGCGGCCTGGCCGGCTTGCGCGGACGTGCATGAGTTGATCGACCGGACGCTGCCGGGGCTGGTGCCGTATGGCCTGCGGATGCCCTACCTGCTGGTCGACGTGTGGCGCAATCGGGGCTTGGACCGGGCCCTGCGCAACGTGGCCGACGCGGTGTTCCGGCTGCAGCGTGCGGAGTCGCTGGAGGCGGGCCGGGGCGAGTTGGAACTGCTCGCGGAATGGCTGAGGGGGGAGGAATGGGCGGATTTGCGGCGGGTGTTGGTGCGGTGGATAATGAAGGTGCTGGTGCCGGCGGGCTGGCAGCCGGCCTTGGATGCGGAAGAGGTTGCGGACCTGCAGGAATTGGTAGAGGTGCTGGAGGGTGAGATGAGGACATGGGAGGACAACTTCCGAGAGGCGGCGGAGGCCAAGGGACTCGCCAAGGGGCGCAGCGAGGGACTGCTAAATCAGGTGCGTCACAAGTTCGGCGAAGCGTTCGCTGCCGAGGTGGCACCGGCGTTGGGAATGTGCCGGTCGGTGCAAGCGCTGGACGAGATGGGCGTGTTCTTGCTGACGTGCGACAGCAGCGAAGCCTTGCTCGCCAAGGTCCGCGCACTGTAGGGCAGCTCGCCAGCGCCACCGCATGAGATAGAGCACTGCACCAAGCGCCGACAACGATCGGCCACCGGAGGGTGGCAGCGGCTAGTCGAGGTCGGCAGTGCAGGCAATTGGAGAATCGCGCAAAGAGGCTAAGCACTAGGACGAAGACTGCCAGCAGCGTTGCGCTTCGCGCATCGACGGGCAGAGAGAACATGCTCCGCGGGTGCAGCTCGACCGCCTGGCATTAGGCTGTGGGAACGCAGCATGATCCGACGATGCTAGATGAGTGGGTTTACCTCGGCTTGTCCAAGAATCATGTCCTGACGCAACACTAGTCGCGCTCGTCCAGCAAATACGCCGAGCCCTTGCCGGTTCCCTGCCAGGCATAGAACAGCAGCAGGTCGTCCACCCTCTGTCCGCCTGCGCCGCGCACGAACTTGACGCTTTGGTAGCGCAATCCCTTCTTGGGCGTGAGGTCGCGGGCGCGCTTCCAGCGGGTGCCCGAAACGTCAGAGACCCATTCCTCGACGCGGTCGCCCCAGCCGTAGCTGTTCATGAGCGTGTCCTCGTTGGTCTCGCTATCGCCGGCGATCAAGAAGGCTTGGAAGGACCCGTCCGGGCGCGCCACCAAGTGAGTCGAATTGAACGGATGCCCGGTCCCGGTGAGAGGGGTCTTCTCCCACTTGCCTCCCCGCATGCGGACGAAATAGAACGTCGAAGCGTAGGGTGTCTCCCCCGATACCGGCAGCAGAAAGTTCGGCTCGCTGTCCGGCCCGAGTGCGATCGACGGGCCCACAGACGCACTGCCGCCCTGCGTGTCCAGGACCAAGCAATCGCGCTGGGCGCTCGCAAAGTTCACAGGCCTGGCGAGTTCCTTGCCGTGCGCGTTGAAGACCTTGCCGCTTGCGAGGTCGGCCCGGACATAGTAGAGGTTGTGGCGCCGGGTGTAGTCATGCAGTACGGATCCGTAGCGCTGGCTCGCGATGGGTTCCTCGACTTTCCAAATGAACGCGATGTGCAGCGTGCTGCCGTCTGCGCTGACCTGTGTCGTCTGGTACGAGCCGGCGTGGGACGCCAGCGCCGACTCGTGCGGGGGCGCGTCCATGTCGATCACCGGGCTCTTCGGCTTGTCCCAGGTGCGGCCCCCGTCGGCGGAGGTGCGATAGGTCCAAAAGCCCAAGTGGCCGCTTTCACGGAAATAGACCAGCGTCCTGCCATCGGCAAGCTTGTGGACTTGCGGGTAGGACACTGACTGCGAAATCTCGGCAAGCCGCTCCCATGCGTCCGTGGCGCCAGGCTGCTTCGTCGCTAGGTGGTATCCCGGAGTGCGATGGAAGCCGAAAGCGACGTGCACGCGGCCATCCGGCTCAGCCCACACTACCGGTGCGAAGTGTTGGTCGCGCTCGAACCGCTCGGCATCGATTTCGATTCCAGCTCCGGTCAGCAGCATGCGTGGCTCGGAAAACTTGCGTGCGGCGAGGTCATAGGAGCGAATCCAAGGCAACCCCTTGTCGCCGCGCCAGACCATGTGCAGCTGGCCCCGGCTGACAACCGCTTGAGGATACATGCGGTTGTCATAGAGCATCTTCAGCGCTCCGTCTCCGGCGAAGCGCACGACCTGGGCCGCCAATGGGCAGCCAGCCAGCAGCAACGCGAACAGCACGGGCCTCATGAGAGCATCCAGCATAGCCCGGCACCGAGCACCAATCAAATCCAACAGAAGCGCGGCCTGAATCGCGAGCACCCGCGGTGCCGTGCCTGCTCCCACGGCCTCGGGCGAGGTGCCTGCGCGAGCACCGCGGGTGTGGTTCGGTTTTCTGAGATCCCGCCAGAAGGAGGCAGCCCGATTCCCCAAGAGTCCTCGAACCGACCGCTGCTGCGTTCTTAGCGGCAACTATGGGGACTTCTGGACTGAACGGGCCGAGACCCTACCCGTCCAAGCCGGAATCCGAACGTAGCGTCGCGCACCCAGGCCCGGCATCAGAAGGCGTACAGTTCCGCCGAATAGCCGGTTGTCAAATCCCGCACGACGCGAGAAAGCTACTGACAACCTTCGTTCGCGCCTCATCGTAGAACACCCTTCCACCATGGGCGGCCCCATGCAATACGTGGAGAGCGACCGACAGCCCAAAGCTCTTGAACTTGCCGTGCAGCTCATGCGATTGGTTGATGGGCATCTGCGGGTCTTGATCCCCATGCAGCAAGAGCAAAGGCGGGTCCGACCCGTCGACATGAAAGACCGGGCTTGCCAACATCGCCAGCTCCCGCTCTTGCTCGGGCTGGCCACCGAGCAAGAGCTGCAATGCCGGTTTCCGGACGCTCAGCCCGTGCGGCGTGGACTGGTCCAGAATCGTCAGCAGGTTGCTGGCTCCGAAGTACGCAACGATCGCCTGCACTTCCGAAGACTGGTCAGGATACGGGCCGACCTGTCCTTCAAGTTCCGCGTTGCCATTTGTTACCCCGACCAGTGCTGCCAGATGCCCCCCAGCCGACGAGCCCGCAATTGCCACGTGGCGACTTTCGTATGGGTAGCGATCCTGATTGGCGCGCAAGAAGCGAATCGCTGCCTTGATGTCGTGAACTTGGGCCGGGAAACGCGCCTCCGGAGTGAGCCTATACTCGACGCTCGCTATCGCGTACCCCTCGCCCAGCAGACCGGATAGCGGCATCGAGTCCTTGGATCCCGCGCGCCAAGCTCCCCCGTGAACATACACGATGAGCGGAGGGGCTTTCGCCGCTTGCGGCAGATAGAGATCGAGCAGCAGCTCACGCCCGTCAACTTCGGCGAATGCTAGGTCGCTGACCTTGTGAAACGCGGCCTCTTGCGCGGTGGCCGCCAGCCCCCACCCGAGGCCGGCTGCAAGAACCAGGCAGCGGATTCGACGATTCACTGGACCGAGCTACCGAGTCGCACCGCTGATGAATGCCTCCGGTTCGACCTCCGTCGACGCACCGGCGGCCTGCGTCACGTCCCGGATGACAGAGGCGGTCGGGGGAGAAAAGCGAAAGTTCATTCCACGGTGAACCCCCGTGGCAATTCGCAGCGGAGTCCAGCCAAGCTCGTTCTTGCGATTCCAGACCTCGATTCTCGCACCCGACTCGACTAGTACCCTGACGGCACCGGGGGCGTGCTTGTAGGCCGCGCCGTGCATGGCGGTGTTGCCGTCGCTGTCGATGGCGTTCGGGTCTCCGCCTAGCTGAAGCGCCACCTCAACGGCTTCGACGACCTCTTCGGCAGTGCCTGCATCCTCGTCAGGGGCGCGCACGCCAACTCCTGCGGCAACCATCAAGGGCGTCGTGCCCTTCTCCGTTGGAATGGTGGGATCGGCGCCCAATTCGTGCAGGAGCCGCATCAGCTCGGCATCGGCGGTGCGAGCCGCAGCCAGGAACGGCGTCGCGCCGGACGTGTCGAGGCTGTGTTTGCCAGGGCTGGTTGACGAGGTCATGCGAAAGTTGACATCTGCCCCATGAGCAACGAGCTTGCGGACGATCGCGAGGCTATCCATATTTCCGGAGCCTTCCGGGGCGGGGTCGTTACTGCCGACGCCGGGCTTGCGGACCCAGCTGACCGTGTGCAGCGGAGTCCAGCCCGGCCCGGCAGCGTCTGGGTTGGCGCCTCGTTCCAGCAGCAGGGCGGCGACTTCGAAGTGGGCGTTAGAAACCGCGACTTCGAGCGCGCTCGCGCCGACCTCGGGTGCTTCCGCGCGAGCGTTGTCCGTAGTCCAGCCCCGGCGGCGTTGCCTAGGCAGTGCGTCGTTGACGTCGGCGCCCGCGTCGAGCAGCGCCCAAGCCACATCCTTGTTCCCTTGGCGCACGGCGAACAATAGGGCCGAGAATCCGCCATCCGATTTCGCTCCGATCTCGGCCCCGGCGCGGATCAGCTCATTCACAGCCGCAAGATGACCCTCCCCCGCAGCCCACATCAGCGCGGTCTGCCCGCGCCATGATTCGCTGGCATTGACCTCCCCGCCATGACGGATGAGTGTCCGGACGGCGTCTGCCCGGCCGGTTCGCGCCGCTCTCATCAGCGGAGTCTCGCCAGCGGGCAGCGCCGCGTTCGGGCTGGCCCCGGCTGCGATGAGAATAGCGATCATCGGAGCGCTGCCGTTCGAGGCGGCAAGCATCAGCGGAGTCACGTGGTAGCGATTCGCCGGATCAGCCGCAGCCCCGGCCTCAATGAGCGCCCGTGCTGCCTCGAGATCGTCCCAATGTGCCGCCCAGTGCAACGCGGTAGCCCCGTCGGCGGCTCGCGCGTCAACCTCGCCACCGCCGTCGAGGAGCGCCCTGACCGCAGCGAAGTCGTTCGAGCGCGCGGCGCCAACGAGCTCCGAGACGGCACCGCCTCGCAGGGGAGAGGCGACCGCGGCAGCTGCCGCAAGGCATGCAATCAGGACTTGGGTGGGTTCGCGCATGCCTAGATCGCAAGCTCCTCGATCCGGCCGCTGCTGTCTCCGAACGACGGCAGCCTGATGCCGACTCTGTCTAGCAGTGTCAGATGCAGGTTGGCGAGCGGGGCGGGCTCGTCGTACGTGATGTGTCGGCCTCCGGCGAGGCTTCCCGCCCCTCCTCCAGCGACTATGATCGGCAAGTTCAGGTGGTCGTGAATATCCGGGTTGCCCATTCCGCTGCCGCAAAGCAGGACGGAATGGTCGAGCAGGGAGCCGTCCCCATCGGCAGTTGACTGCAACCGATCCAAGTAGTAGGCAAACAGCGAGACATGGAAGGTGTTGATCTTCGCGAGCTTCTCGAGCTTGAGCGGATCGTTCGCGTGGTGCGATGTGGGATGGTGAGGGTCGGGAACGCCGATCTCGGGATAGGTGCGGTTGCTTGTCTCCCGGGCCAGCTGAAACGTCATCACTCGAGTGATGTCGCCTTGCAGTGCCAGCACCTGAAGGTCGAACATCAGGCGCGCATGGTCGGCGTAGGCTGCCGGAACACCGGTCGGACGGTCGAGGTCAGGCAGGGGTGCCTCACCGGTCTGTTGTTCCGCCCGCTGGATGCGCCGCTCGACCTCGCGAACGCTATCGAGGTAGCCCTCAACCGTGCGATTGTCTGCGGCTCCCAGCACCTTCTTGAGACGCTTGAGATCTTCGCCAACCCAGTCGAGGATGCCCCTGTCTACCTGGAGTTCCGCGCGGCGCTCTTCCGCGGTGCCGCCATCGCCGAAGAGGCGCTCGAACGCAACCCTTGGGTGCGCGACTGAGGGGAGCGGGGTCGTCGGCGAAGACCAAGACAGTTGGTTCTGATAGACGCAGGCGAAACCGTTGTCGCAGTCTCCGACGTTTTGCTGCAGGTCCATCGACAGCTCAAGCGACGGCAGCGCGGTTTGGCCGCCAATGTGTTGCGCGGCGATCTGGTCCACGGTGGTTGCCAGCTCGTAATCCGCGCCCTCGGTCATCTTCGCCCTGGCGGCGCTCAGGAAGCCCGAGTTGGCCGTGGCATGATTCCCGGCTGAGTAAGCGTTCTTGTTCTCGAGATTGGTGATGACGTTGACCTTGGCCTTGAACGCCTCCAAGGGCTCGAGGATCCGGGACATGCGGCCGAGTCGCCCGTCGTCGCCGGGAGGGGTCCACTGGCTGAGGTTGGCCCCCATCGGAATGTAGACGAATCCCAGCCTGCGGGCCGGGGCTGCCGCTGTCTTCTTCTGGGCGGTCATGGCCGGGACCATGGCGTCGAGCAGGGGCAGCCCGATCGCTACACCCACACCCCGCAGGAGCGTTCGGCGCGGAAGAGATTTCTTTGCGATGATCATCGAGGATTCCTCATTTGAAACGGTGTACTGCGTACGACTCCCAGCACCAAGGACGAAAAACGGTAGTCCTGTTGCATCGAGTCGCGAACAATCTTGCGGATGGCGGGAGCGTCGTAGTACTCAAGCCCCCTTCCCAAGGCGTAGGTCAATAGCTTCTCCGCCACGGTCGAAACGAATAGTTCCGGCCTGTCCAGCAGAGCCTTGCGAAAACCGCCTGGGCCGGAGAATTCGGTCCCGTCGGGAAGCCTGCCAGAGGCATCCACCGGGACTCCCTCGTCGTGCGTCCGCCAGCGGCCGACCGCATCGAAATTCTCAAACGCGAAGCCGACCGGGTCGATGATGTCGTGGCACGCGGCGCAGGCGGGGTCTTCGCGATGTGCTGTGATCCGTTCGCGCAGCGTGCGCGGCTTCTCCGAATGAGTTCGCTCGGCAAGCTCCGGGACTTCCGGCGGCGGGGGCTGCGGCGGGGTCCCAAGGATGTTGGCCAAGATCCAACTCCCTCTCAACACCGGCGAAGTCCGGTTGGCATAGGAGGTGACGGCCAGAACGCTTCCATGGCTGAGCAGCCCCCCTCTGACGCCGTTCGGATCAAGCTCGACCCGGCGGAAATGATCGCCGTACACGTGCGGGATGCCGTAGTGCTTCGCGAGGCGTTCGTTCAGGAACGTATAGTCCGCTGCGAGAAGCTCGACCACGCTGCGATCTTCGCGCAGAACGGTCTCGAAGAGCAATCCGGTCTCGCGCTGAAATGCCTCCCGCAGGTTTTCGTCGAAGTCGGGGAACAGGCGCCGGTCTGGTGTCAACGAAGCGAGGTTCCGCAGATATAGCCACTGTCCGGCAAAACTCTCCACCAACGCCTGCGAGCGCGAATCCTGGAGCATGCGCCGGACCTGGCGCTCCAGCGCATCCTGATCGTCCAAGACGCCGCGTTCTGCCGCGCCCAGCAACTCTTCATCGGGAATGCTGCTCCACAGGAAAAACGACAGCCTGGATGCCAGTTCGAACTGAGAGACCCTGTGCGGCCGACCAGTGCCATCGACCTTGTCGCGCTCGCCCCGGAGAAGGAATTCCGGACTTACCAGCAGCGCCCGCAGCGCGGTTTCTATGCCGGCTTCAAAACCGTCGCGCTCCAGCCCCTGGCGGAAGAACTCCAGCGGCATTGCGATGTCGTCCGCCGTGACCGGCCGGCGGTAGGCCCGGCGCGCCAGCCTCGAAAGGATTTGCTGGGCGCACTGATCTTCCTCGGATGCCGAGTCCGGATAGCACGAGAAGATTCGGCGGCGGCTGGGAGTGTCACCGGGCCCCGTGGGATCGTACGGTCCGACGATCGCAAGCGAATAGACGGCCGGCTGCGTGCGCGGATGACGGTCCATGTTGAACCGCGCCAAGTAAGGCTGGCGCTGCGTCTCGATGAGGGCGGAAGACTTCGCCAAGAACGTGGTGCCGATCTCGCGGGGCCCGGCTCGGATGGGGATGCGCGCAACCAGGTGCTTGTCCACATTCCGATGGTCGCGCTGCTCGGGCGGCGTGATGGTGAACCGTCGGACCTCGCGGCCGTCCACGGCCAGTTCCAGCTCATGCGGCTCGTAGAGTCCCTCTACCTGTTCGTTCCGATCTCGGCTGAGCGTGATACGGATTTCGTAGTCGCCGTCAGTCGGAAACGTATGTCTCGCCATGATGCCGCCCCTCGTGCCGAACGGCAGTTCGCTGAAGCGCGCTTCTTGGGTCAAATCGACTGGAGCGACGACTAGCTCGCCTCCAACGCCGCGAGGAGGCGTGCCGGTCGCCAACCGGCTGATCTTGCGCGCTGCGGCAAGATAGCGCTCCAGAAGAGTCGGCGAGACCTCGCCGGTAATGTTGTCGAAGCCCAGGCTACTCTCGTCGCGCGGCAGCAGCGAGCGCACATCGACGTCAAGCGCGAGAAGGTCTCGAATCGAGTTGCGGTACTCAGTGCGATTCATTCGACGGAAGGCGCGTTCGCGGCCCGCGTTGGGGTGGTTCTCTGCGTGGTCGTCGAGGCTTCGGCTCAACGCAGCGACCAAGGCATCGTAAGTCGCCTCGTCAGGCCTCGGCATTCCCAGCGGGGGCATGTGGCGGTGCGTCAGCTTGCGGACCACAGACTCCCACGCCTGCGGGTCCTCGCCAGGGGCAGAGGCGTCGAGCGGGTCGAGAGCCAGCCCGCCACTGGAAACGGTTGAGTTGTGACACCCAAGGCAGTAGCGCTCCAGAACCGATTGCGTGTCAACTTGGGCGCACAGCGAGGCGGCCAAGGCGGAGAGAGCCGCCAACTTGGGAGCGAGACTCATTGTCCTCTGCACCGCACCAACCACAAGCCACTCCGCTCCCGGCTGAGGGGCCTTGCCGGCGCTACCGGCAACAGCGCGACACTCAAGCGGCCTGAGCATGGTGTGTGATGCAACTACCCTTGGTGAGCCGCGCCGCGCCAGCGCCGCGCGGCTCACCGAATTCCGGATGCACGGGCTAGAACGTGATTCGCACGGCCATCTGCATCTGACGCATCGGCCCAGCCGCGTCGAGGGTCCCGAAGTCGCGGTTCTCCACGTTCCCGTTCAAAGACCTGAGATTCACGTGGTTCAGCGCGTTGAACATGTCCGCCCGGACCTGAAGCCGCGAGGATTCGGTCAAGCTGAAGCTCTTCGACAGGGAGAAATCGACATTCCACTGGCCCAGGCCGCGGATCCTGCCGACACCGACATTCCCCGGCCGCTGGGCGATGCCACGGACCTCCTCGACCCTAGCGAAAGCGCCTGGGTTGAGAAACTGTATGTCCTGATGCGAGCCGACGCGCGGACTGCCGAAAGTCGTGCCCGGCGGAGCATGAATGTTGCCGCCGATGTAGTCCGCTCGGCAGACCCAAGACTGCGAACAGCCCTGATCGATCCTATCCTCGGGCCTCCCGGTCGTGCCGGAATAGATGCCGGAGACCTGCCATCCGCCGAGAACTCCTCGAACGAGGGCATTGGAATCGCGGAACTTAGGAAGCTCGTAGATCAAGTCTCCCACGGCTCGGTGTGCTGTATCGAAGTCGGGCGGGCCTCGCTCGATCGACAGGTCGAAGAAGTCCTGGATGGAGTTTTCCGCATCGGTTCCGTAGTAGACGCCGACATCGCCGCCGGTGAACGCGAGCGTCTTGCCCCAGGTGTAGTGAAAGTCGAACGACAAGTTACGCGAGAATCGCTTGCGCAAGGACGTCTGCAGCGAGTGATTGATCACGCTCTCTCCCATGTCGACGAAATACCCTCCGGGTATGAGTGTGGGATTGGGTCGGATCCCGGTCTGCCGGTCGGGCAGGTTGAACCGCCGATGCATCGGAAACTTCACGCCGCGCGTCCCCACGTAGCCGATTTCCCACATCAGGTTGGATGTGAGCTGACGTTGAATGTTGAACTGGTAGTTGATCGTGTAGGGGTTCTGAAGGTCCGGCGTGATGAGCGAGAAGACCAAGTCGTTTCCGCTCTGTTCGATGTCGTGCTGTGCGATTGGGACGATCTCTTCATTGGTGAATGGGTACATGATTCCCAGCCGGTTCGCTTCGATCGCGCTATACCGGACGCGGAATGGAATTTCCGGCCCAGCGACACTCTGCCTCAGGATTGCCGGCACCTGGGCAGCGAACATGATTCCCACTCCCCCTCTGACGACGGTGCTGCCCTCATCATCGAGACGGTAAGCGAAGCCAATCCGAGGGCCGAGATTCACCCAGCCATCATGGTCGATCGGCATGCTCCGCGGGCGACGTGCGCCGAAGGCGAAGTTCGTGAAGTCAGCGCCCGGCGGCAGTTCTAGATTCTTGTTGGTGACGTCGATCTTGCCGGTCGGCTCCACCGTGTTGTTGGAGTAGAAGTCGTAGCGCAGGCCCAGGTTCAGCGTCAGCCTGTCGTGGACGCGCCAGTCATCCTGGAGGAAGCCGCCGACCTCGTACATTCGGGAAGTGTGCGGCCCGTTCGAGCCGAACGAGATCACGGCCGAGTTGATCCGATTGGCCTGCATTTCCTCGATATTGAGGAACTCATAGAGCGGATTCTCGGGATTCGTTCGCGCTCCGCCGTAGTTCACGACCCGACCTCCGAACTTGATGGTGTGGCTGCCTCGGTTGAGTGTGAACTTCTGATCGAACGTGGTCGTCGTGCCCTCCATCAGCCAGACCTCGCCGCTGCCCAACGTGAGCGTTCCGCCGACATTGCGGAGCCGAAACCTCGGGATCCGGTTTTGCCAGTCGATCGTCTCCTCGCGGTCAGGGTCGACCAGCGTGAAAATATTGTCTAGCCTCTCCATGTCGGCGTAGTTGGAGCCGAAGCGCGTTTCCGACACCCAAGTCACGCCGGTCTTCGTGAATTGCAGGTTGTAGCGGTCCTGCACGTACTTGTATTCGCGGTCGTTGGCTCCGTTCAGGTTGTATCTTGGATCAAGACCGAACGGACGATTGCGCGTGTAGGTGAACGACAAGTTGCTGGTATCGGTGACGCGATAGTCCCCCCTGGCGATCACATGGTTCTCCCGCCGCTCGCGAGACCCGACGGCTTCGGTTCGCCCGCGATGCTCGTCGAGCAACAAGGTCGGCTCAGGAATGGTGTCCATCAGCATCCTGATTTCCTGAAACGGAAGCGCGTTGAGGATGGTGGTTCGCAACTCCGGCGTCGGGACGGTTCCCGTCACACGCCGCGAGGCGTATTCGCGATATCCCTCGTAGGTGGCGAAGAAGAACAGCCGGTTTTGCTTGATCGGACCACCCAGTGAACCCCCGAACTGATTGAACACCTCGCGGTTCTTCGCAATCTGGGAGCCGTCCGAGTTGTAGTTCGTCTGGAACGGATTCCGCGCGTTGAACACATGCGAGCGATAGTTCTCGAACACGCTGCCGTGGAACTCGTTCGTGCCCTGCTTGCTGATGAGATTGACCGTCCCGCTGACCACGCCCCCGTTCTCGGCCTTCATGATTCCGCGCATGACCTGCACTTCGTCCACGGCTTCGATGCTCATCACGTCCATGTAATTGCGGCCCCCGTACTGCTGCAGCGCACGGCCCTCGGACGGATTGGAGTTGGCGTCAGTTCCATTGACGGTGACTCCCGTGCCGCTCTTGCCGAGCCCATTGATCCGCAGGCTTCCGCCCCCCACGTCGACGCCCGTGGAGAGCCTGAGGATATTGGTGACGTTGCGGCGCGCCATTGGCAGCTCGGTGATCTTCATCGAGTTCAAGCTCTCGCTTTGCTCGGAGGCCTGGGTGTTCACCAAGGGGCAGCGCATTAATAACGTAGTTTGTCTGACGGCTATTTTGCCATGAAATG
>JAPPMG010000035.1 GCA_028819215.1 Bryobacterales bacterium | reverse complement strand
GCGTTTCACTCTGAACGCTCCGCGTTCGCAGGGCGCGGGGGCCGGACTAGAATCAGGAGGCTGCGGTATTATTCGCCAATCCCCGCGGCCACCCCGGGACCGGCAGCTGGCTGTCCCGCCGATCCCCGGTGTAGGTGATCGTTGAACGAGAAAGGATGACATCGACTGGGGCATGGATACTGTTGTGCTACATCTACGCGCTTCGCCACTATCACAGCGACGCGCGGAAGGCCGCGGAGTCAGACCCGGACGCGATCCAGATGCGTCTCTCGTTCGATTTTCGAGACTGGACCGACGATGACTGCCGAACGGTTGCGAGCGCGTTGAAGGAGTATCTGGACGGCGGGGAAGGACGCGAATTCGAGACTGAGATCGCTGACCTTCGCAGGTTCTTGGAGTCGCGCTTGCCGGACTAGTTCTTGTCAGCGGGAGCGGGAACGGGGTTCCCGTAGCCGTGCCACCGGCTCGGCGTGTGGAGCAGCCTGAACGGATCCAACCCGTCACCCCATGCGTAGGAATCCCGCTCCTCGATCTGGCCCTGCCGGACCAGCTCCGTCATATACCCTCGGACGGCCCATTCTGTCAACGAGGTCTGGTATTCCCAAATCTCGTGCGCCGTCATGTCGCAGCCCTCCGCGATGCAGTCGATGGCGTACGCCACTTCGACGTCGCAGCCTCGAGACTTGGCCCAGTGTAGAAGCTCGTCGCTGAATTTCAGATAAGCCATCTACCTGCAGACTAGCAGACAATCACGCGCCAGCCTCTTCCACCGAGCGGTGAGCCCGGAGGCTGACCGGTCAGTCAGTCCCCGACTGTGCGAACAAACACGCTATGCTGCCGCCGATGCTGAAGATTGCGGCGCTGGCTCTAGCGGCAGCCGGAGCCGTCGCGGCGCAATCCCGCGATGGCGATGAGCCGCTCCGCGATTGGGGCCGAGTTCACAAACTACGGCCCGATCAGCAGCTTGTAATCCGTCCATTCAAGGGAATGGGGGACAAGGTCCTCGCCACCTATATATCGAGCGATGCCACCAGAATCGTCGTCCGCCTGAAAAACGACCAAGAACTTGAAATCTCCAAGGACCGCATCCGATCTGTAATTCGCCGGAAACGAATGCGTAACGCGGTTCTGGCCGGTGCAGGCGCTGGGTTTGCGGTCATGGCACTATGGACCACCGCCTTTCCCGATTTTGCCCAGCCTTTCGCGGCCCTACTCTTCGGAGGTGTCGGGGCAGGGATTGGCGCTGCCACCGGCGGATTGGTGCGATATATCGGGCACAACATGATCGTGTATCGGGCGGCAAAGCCTTCTCGCAGGCGATCGGGCGTAAGCTGACTGCTTCCCAAAAAGGACGTGTCCATCGAGAAGTGATGGCCGGCCAGCGGCTCGGACACGAGGTGCGCCCTGTAGCGTGGCAGACCGGAGGCCGCTACGATCGTTAGGCTATGCCCACAAAGCTCTGGCCGCTAGCCGCAGCCCTGCTCCTCGCCCCGCTAGCCCTGGGCCAAGACGAACGGCCGAACTTCTTGCTGATCATTGCCGACGATGTCACGTATAACGACCTGCCTCTCTACGGAGGGCCGAATATCTCGACGCCCAACATCGACGGGCTTGCCTCCGAAGGCTTGACCTTCAACCGGGCATACCTATCGATGGCCATGTGCAATCCCTGTCGCACCGAGTTGTACACCGGCCTGTACCCGTTTCGGAACGGTTCGAGCTGGAACCACTCGGCAGCTCGCACGGGCACGCTGTCGGTCGTGGATCATCTGGGCCGGCTCGGCTATCGAGTCGGCTTGGCCGGCAAGAAGCATGTACTCCCGGACGAATCCTTCCGCTTCGAGTCCGTCGCTGGCATCACGAATCACCGCGAGCCCACGCCCGTGCCAGAGTTCGACACCAGCGACATTGAGGAGTTCATGGGCCGCGAGGGCGATGAGCCGTTCTTCCTCGTAACCGCCTTCCACGAAGCGCATGCGCCCTGGACGGTGGGGAGTCCTGACAAGTTCGACCTCGCCAAGCTGGCACTGCCCGACAATTTGGCCGACACACCCAGAACACGCGGGCAGTTCGCCACCTATCTTGCCGAGATCGAAGTCTGGGACTGGGAAGTCGGCAGGGTCCTTGACGCTTTGGATGCCAGCGGACAGGCTGATCGCACTGTGGTGCTGCTGACCTCTGAGCAGGGCTCGGCCTTTCCCGGCAACAAGTGGACCAACTGGAATACCGGTGTCCGTACTGCCCTCGTAGTGCGCTGGCCCGGAAGAATCGCCGCCGGAGCCCGCACGGATGCGCTGGTGCAGTACGCCGACGTGCTGCCAACCCTCGTCTCTGCCGCCGGAGCCGAGGCCGGCGATCAGTTCGACGGACACAGCTTCTTGCCAGTATTGCGGGGCCAGACCGCCGACCACCGCGAATACGTGTATCTGATGCACAACAACGTGCCCGAAGGACCGCCCTACCCAATCCGGTCTATCGTCGACGCCCGCTGGCACTACATCCGCAATCTCCAGCCCGAAGCGCTCTACTTCGAGAAGCACATGATGGGCGCGTTCCGGACGAACTGGTTCTGGGAGACGTGGCTAGCTGCAAGCGGCCCGTCAGCGCAAGCCGCCATCAACCGTAGAGCCGTCATGCTCGCCAACCGCTTCATGCGACGACCTGCCGAGCAGCTATATGATGTCGCGGCCGACCCGTATCAGATGCGCAATCTCATCGGCGATCTTGGCCTTGCGGACGTTCGCGACCGCTTGGCCACCGCGCTGGGGCGCTGGATGCAAAGCCAAGGGGATCCCGGCGCGTCGCTGGACTCTGAAGCGATGTGGCGCAATGCACGGGAGGGCCGCCACCTGCCGCCACGTTCGGGACCCTAGAATCCCTTTCTGCTCACTTGCCGTCGGGCGCATGGCGACTGCCCAAGCGCCGGGCGGGCCCACAGCGAGCAGAGCCTTGCAGACGCGTTTGGGCCGATCCCATGCTTGGGGCCGATCAGCGCTCCTTGGTTCGCAAGCTCCCGGGACATACGATAGTGGGCGATGTTGCTCCGTCCAGGGCCAGTCTTGGCACTTGCGATCAGCTGCGCGGCGCTCGGAGCGGAACCTGTGCCTGGCGTGCATTTGGCCCGCTACGGCGTTGGCCAGGGCCCGCTGGGCGGGGCGCAGGCGATTCGCGTCGAAGGTGCAGCATTGGTCCACACGGGCCAATCGCTACCTACCGGCCCGGCCGGCTCCGTGGATAGTACCGGGAGCGCGAGCGCGCAGGTGCGCCGTGCCTTGGACAACTTGGTCCGAGCGCTGGAATCGGCAGGAAGTTCGCTCGACCAGCTGGTGCGGCTCAACGCGGTGACGGCCGGCAAGCGGGCGACTTCGGCCCTAGCCAGCGAGATCGAGGCTCGCTTCCGCCTCGACAGCCGGCCGGCGGTGACGCTGGTCCAAGGCAAGCTGCCCGTTGAGGGCGCGCTTGTGGCACTGGATGCGGTGGCCACCGCCGGAATCAGTGGCGAACCGCCCAGCGAGGTGACTTGGACGGTCTCGGCCTCGCTGCCCGGAGCACGGGGAGGCTCGCACGCGGCCGTCCTTCCGAACGGCCCGCGCAGCTTCATATCGGGCAGGGCTGCCGACGGCGAACCGGAACTAGCGGCCACCAACGTGCTGGTCCAGATTGACGAGACGCTCGAGCACCTTGGAGCAAGCCGAGAGCAACTCGTCCAGCTGAAGTGCTTCCTGCGCCCGATTGAGGCGGCAAGCCTCGTCGAGAGTCGGATCATCGAGTTCTACGGCGGCCGTGCCCCTCCCGTAGTATTTGTCGAATGGTTGAACCGGCAGGCGATCGAGATCGAGGCCATCGTCTCCGCAGCCCCAGCGGACGAGTCTGAGGAGCCCCAGCCCATCGCATACCTGACACCGCCAGGCATGACGGCGTCCCCGGTCTTTTCGCGCATCGCCCAAGTGTTTCACCCGGCCAGCATCTACGTCTCCAGCCTGAACGGCCGCGGCTCCGGAAACGCGGAGCAACAAATCAGAGCGATGTTCGCCGACCTAGCCGGAATTCTCGAGCAAGCCGGTAGCGATTTAGGCCACTTAGCCAAGGCCACCTATTACGTTTCCGATGAGAGCACCAGCACGGCTCTGAATCAGATTCGTCCGGAGTTCTACGATCCAAAATCCCCTCCGGCCGCCTCGAAGGCATCGGTGCGCGGAACGTCCGTGGCGGGCCGGAACCTGGCCGTTGACATGATCGCAGTGCCGAGCGAGCGGCAATGAAGATGAGGGCATCGCTCGCAGCTGCAGCGCTGTGGATGCTTGCCAGCTGCGGTCAGCGGGATACGGGTCCGCTCTCGCCGCAAGAGGCCTTGACCTCCTTTCGCATCGCCGATGGCTTTCGCATCGAGCTATTCGCGGCAGAGCCGCACGTGGTCGATCCGGTCGAGCTAGCGTTCGATGAGAACGGCGCGGCATACGTTGCCGAACTTGGCGACAACCCCGAAGACCCGCCAGTAGGGATTCCCCCGCTCAGCCGCATCAAGTATCTCCAGGACACCGACGGCGATGGCGACGTGGACGCGCACACCGTGTTCGCCGACAATCTGCTGGGCGTCGAGGGGATAGCTCCTTGGAAGGGAGGGCTGATCGTTACGGCAGCACCGGACATTCTTTACCTCAAGGACACGGACGGCGACTACCGAGCCGACGTCCGCGAGACTCTCTACACGGGGTTCGCGCTAGCTCACGTAGAGGGCCGCCTGAGCAATCCTCGTCTGGGGCTTGACAACTGGTTCTACGTCGTCAATCACGGCTATCCGGGAGAGGTGACTTCCCCGGCGCGTCCGGAGATGCCCGCAGTCAGCGTGCGCGATCGCGAATTCCGCTTCGACCCCCTGGGCGGAGCGGCCGAAGCATCGACCGGAGACGCACAGTTCGGCCAAGACTACAACGAATGGGGCCATTGGTTCATCGCGCACAACACGGTCCACCTGCGCCACACAGTCATCCCGGCGGGGTACTTGAGACGCAATCCCCTACTCCCTGTGGAGCGCGCCGAGCAGGACATTTCCGACCACGGCCGGCCGGCCGCGAACGTATTCCCCGTCAGCCAGCCGCAACAGTGGCGGATCCAGCGCACCGAAGCCCGCCGCAGGCGGTATGCCGAGACCCGCCCGGGCCGCGAGGAGCAGTTAGAGGGATTCTTCACGGCGGCGAGCGGCACCACCGTGTACACAGGGGACAGGTTTCCGAGCAAGCTGCGAGGCAGCGTCTTCGTGGGCGAAGGGAACGGCAACCTTGTGCACTGCGACTTGCTCACGCCAAGCGGGCCCACCTATGTCGCGAGCAGGTGGCCCCCCGCAGCGGAGTTCATCGCTTCAACCGACAATTGGTTTCGCCCCGTCAACTTCTCCAACGCCCCGGATGGCACCCTCTATGTCATCGACTACTACCGCCAGTACTTGGAACATCCCGATTTCATTCCAGAGGCGGTCCAGCAAAGGCTGGACATGGACTTTCGCGCCGGAGACGACAAGGGCCGGATCTATCGAATCGTGCCGGACGGTTCCGGCTCACTCGCACGGACGGTCCGACTCGGATCCTTGTCTAGCGCCGAACTCACGCAGCAGCTGGAGCATCCCAACGGCTGGCACAGGCGCACGGCCCAGCGCCTCCTCGTCGAGCGGCAGGACCTAGCAGCAGTGCCGGAGTTGCAGTCCATCGTGCTGAACCATTCGCAGCCCGCCGTGCGGCTGCTTGCGCTGTGGACACTTGAAGGCCTCGACGCGGTTGACCCGGAGACTCTATCCTCCGCTCTAGATGATCCGCATCCAGCTCTCCGGGAGAGCGCGTTGCGCCTCGCAGAGAGGTCTCCGGACACGTTCGTAGAGAGAACGGTCGCGGCCACGCGGGACGAAAACCCCCGCGTCGCCTTCCAAGCAGCCCTCAGCTCCGGCAGCCTGGAACAGCGAGACAGATCGGCGGCCGCCCTCGCTGACGTTCTGGTCCGCTTCCCGGACGATCACTGGTTTCACGCGGCTGCGCTCAGCGCGCCGCCGGGGATGGCTGCATCCGTGCTCGCCGCCCTGGTGAAGCGCCACCCTAAGTTCTTCGACAACCCTACTCGGGAAAGAACCAGCTACTTGCGATCTGCCTCACAAGTAGTGGCTGCCCAAGGCAATCCGGCAGCAACCGACGCCCTGCTGCGCCTGCTATCGGACGCCGAGCCCCTCAGCAACGCCCGATGGAAGATCGCCGCCCTTGACGGGCTGGGTGCCGGACTGTCGCTGCACATCGGCGGGCCAAGCGCGAGCGGCTTCGCCGGCGAGGCCATCAGCCGATTCCTAGAGGATCCGTCTGAAGACCTGCGCGAAGCCGCCAGCCGAGTTGCGCGCCATTTCGATCTCGCGTCCCACGTGCGGCGGGCGACGCAGCTGGCACAGACACCTCAGAGTCCGATCAGCGAGCGACTGGCGGCGGCGCGCATCCTGCAGGCGGGCCTCTACGGGGATGTCGCAGACTCCCTCAGCAGCTTCCTACTCGAACACTCGGAACCCGAACTGCGCATCGAAGCCGCCCGCTCCATTGCCGCATTCGAGGATCCAGACGCAGCTCGGACGCTGATTAACGCATGGCCGATTTCGCCGCCGTCACTTCGCGACACGATCGCAGACGCCCTGATCCGCAAGCGCGAGCACGCCTTGACGTTCGTTGAAGCGCTCCGGCAGGGCAGCATCCAACCCACCGAAATCCCCGCGGTAACGCTCATCCGGCTGGCCCAGCATCCGAGTGAGCGCGTGCGGCAGGCTGCGGCCGGAATCGAGCCTCCAGACGAGCGCGACCGTGGCCGAGTGATCGTCGAACACTTGGCCGTGCTCGAGCTGGGCGGCGATTCACAGCGAGGCGCTGAGGTCTTCCAGCGCGAGTGCGCCGACTGCCACCTCTCGCGAGCGCAGCGGGGGCGCATCGGCCCTGACCTGTCGGGGGTTGCCAACCGGAGCAAGGAAGACTTGCTGACCAGCATCCTGGATCCGAGCTATGCCATCGAAGACCGCTACCGCAACAATCTCTTGGAGACGAGGGACGGTCGCTTCCTTGACGGGATCCTCGTGTCCGAGACTTCGGCCACGGTCACGCTCCGGGGCGAGCTCGAGGACATCTCCGTATTCAAGGCCGACATCGCGGAATTGCGGGAATCCGATGTGTCCTTGATGCCCGAGGGATTCGAAGAGTCTCTGACCCGGCAAGAGATGGCGGACGTGATCTCGTTCTTGCAGGCCGGACTTTGAGACGGCCTGCGCCTGCTCCCCGTGCATTGGTCTCCCAGCGTGGGCCCTCGGCGGGAGCGTGGGATACTGTTGCCAATCTCCCCATGAGCCCGTTCCGATCCGCTAGCCTTTACAGCACTTGCGTCTTGTGCGCGCTTCTCTTCCTCGGATCGTCGCGGGCCGCTGCCAAGCATCCCAATATCGTCTACGTGATGGCCGACGATCTCGGCATCGGCGACGTGGCCTGCTACGGCGGCGACCGCTGCCAGACCAGCACGCCGGCATTCGATTCACTGGCCCGCGACGGGATGATGTTCACCGACGCCCACTCGGTAGCGTCCGTGTGCGTGCCATCGCGCATCGCCATCATGACGGGCCGTTACGCGTGGCGCTTTGCCAAGCCGTCCCAGAGCGGTCCGTGGGGCTTTCTCAACCCTCAGCTCCCCTCAGGCGCATTCACGCTCGGCACGATGCTCAAGCGAGCTGGCTACCGGACCGGCTATGTGGGCAAATGGCATCTCGGCACATTGATGCATACCAAGGATGGCAAGAACCAGGGCGTGGACAACGTCGACTACGAGCGTCCGCTAAGGGTCGGCCCCAATGACTTTGGCTTCGACTATTCTTTCATCCTCCCGGGCTCGCTCGACATGTACCCGTACGTCTTCGTTCGTAACGGCCATTTCCAAGGCGAGGTTACTGCCCAAAAAGGCTGGAGCGCCTTCAATCGCGTGGGGCCGGCCGCCGAAGACTTCGAGGACTACAAGGTATTGGACGCGTTCGCCACCGAGGCGGAGGCGTTCTTGGATCGCAACGCCGAACAGGCCCGCAACGGCAGGCCATTCTTCCTGTACGTGGCTCTGACGTCGCCGCACACGCCGACAAGCCCGAGTCCCGCGTTCGAGGGCACCAGCAAGCTGGGGCTGTACGGGGATTTCGTTGAAGAGACCGATGCGACGCTCGGGCGCGTCCTCGCCGCGCTTGACAAACATCGCCTCGCGGACAACACGCTGGTCGTCGCTACCTCCGATCATGGCGCCGCGCCGTACGCCGGCAACGTGCGCAAGGCTACCCCGAACTTGATCCGCGAGCTCGAGGCCCTCGGCCACTACGCCAGCGGCATCTATCGAGGCTACAAATTCACGTTGTACGAGGGCGGACTGCGCGTTCCGTTCCTCGTGCGCTGGCCCGGCAGGGTCGAGCCGGGTTCGAAGTGCCACGGGCTCGTCGGGCTGAACGACATGGCGGCGACCGTTGCCGAAATCGCAAACGTTGAACTCGCTCCAGACGAAGCCCCTGACTCGATCAGCATCCTGCCGGTTCTCACTTCGCCGAGTTCGCCCAGCCCGAGAACGAGCCTGGTCATGCAATCGCCGCTCGCTTTCGCGATTCGCGACCGGCAATGGAAGCTCGCCCTCTCGCCGGGAAGCGGGTCACGGGGCATGTGGGGCACGCTGCCCATCCCCGAACAAGCGTGGGGAGCCGCAATGCACTCGTTCGGGTCGGCTCCTACTGCTGACGACCTGCGCAAGGCTCCATTCGTACAGTTGTTCAATCTCGACACGGATGTGCGAGAGACCGAGAACCTAGCCAGCGACCGCCCGGAAGTGGCCGCCAGACTGGCAGCGCTATTGGACAAGGCCATCGCAGATGGTCGCAGCACGCCGGGTCCGGCACTTGAGAATGACGTGCCTCATGTGGAAGTGCATCGCAATTCCGTGCAGTGGATCGATCGTTACGGTGGCAACCGGCAATGACCGGGCTGAGCTCGAGGTCGCGATCTTCCACGTCGAATACGTCCGAGAGCCGCGACCTGCCCCGCGATTGAGCGCACGAGGATCATATCGATTTCACTCCAGCCATCTGCGCTGAAAGCAAGCCGGCCGCGACCAGAATGGTCGGAATGACGGTCCATATGATTCGCTTCGTGCCGCCGCACGATCCACAGGCGCGAAACGGCCCGGCATCGTCCAGAAATGGAGCCGAAGACCAAGCGCCCCGCGCGGGCGCCGCAGGCCACAGATATAGTTAGGTCGTGGCCTACATCAAGACTGTCGCCCCGGAAACCGCGGAGGGAACTCTCCTTGACGAGTATCGAACAGCGTTGCGACGGGCAGGCAAGATCTGGAACATCGTGCGGATTATGAGCCCTAACCCGGAGGTGCTTTCCGCGTCGATGAACCTGTACTCCCATATCATGCACGGTCCGTCGCCCCTATCCAGGGGCCAGCGGGAAATGCTGGCTGTGACTGTTTCCAAGGCGAACGAGTGCCACTATTGAGTGGACGCGCATTGGCACGACCTCCGGGCAGAGGTCGATCATGAAGTTGCGGATCGTGTGCGGAACAACTGGCGGACTGCAGGGTTGGACAGTTCTACCTCTGCGCTGCTGGAATTTGGCGAGAAGCTCACTCGCGCCCCTGAATCGGTGGGTGCCACCGACATTGACGGATTGCGTGAAGCCGGATGGAACGACCGAGCCATACACGATGCCGTCCAAGTCGTCTCGTACTTCAACTACATCAACCGCGTCGCCGACGGCCTCGGAGTCGATCCCGAACCTCGCTGAGGTTCTGGGGCAGGCAGGTCCGATCGATCACTGACGCGATACGTCGACGCCGGACAGCGCCGCGTTGACGGCAGGCCTCAGGCCAGTATTTCGGGGATCGGGCTTCCCTGCATCTCGCCGGGCGCAACGCCAAGCATCCCTAACGCCGTCGGCGCTAGATCCACATGCGCGATCCGGCGGTCGGTCTCGCCACGATCCAGACCCGCGCCCAGCGCCAGCATCCAAACGTCCCGGCACGACGGATCCCCGCTGCGGTGATTCAAGAAGCCGTTAGCCGTGTCCTGGTCTCCGTCACGGCCCAGCTCCGGCAGGATCAAGAGCGTCGTCTTGTCGCGGTAGGCAGGGTTGGCCTGCACTTCGTCCCACAGCATGCCGCACAACCGGTCAGTCTTGGTGATCGCCTGCAAGTAGAGCGAATACGCACCCCAGTGCGCAACGTCCATGTCCCAGAAGTTCACCAGCATCAGGCGCGGCGCGAACTCCCGCATGACCTCTCTTGCAACGAAGAAAGTCAATTCGTCCCCGGAATTGGGCGCTTCGGGGCCATAGATGTACTCCACCAAGCCGCGCTTGAGCGTCTGCCTGACCTGCCGGTCCAGCTGCCGGCCGCCGCGAAAGATCGTCCAGCCGATCCCCTCGTAGCCGGCGTTGAGGATGCCCTCCAGCTGGCGCAGCACATTCTCCCGGTCTGCTACGCCCTGATCGAGGTCGCGCTTGATAACCTCGTCCACCGCTTCAAGCAGCAGCTGCTTGGGCAACACTACGTTCGCGCCCTGACCCTCGCCGTAGCCGCGCACCCGCGTCGCGCCCATCGTGGCAAAGCTCTTGTTCGTGCAAATCGCCCAGGCATCGGTCGAGCGCGCGCCCGTGGCCTTGCGGAAGTACTCGAAGATGGTGGGGCTTCTGGCCCATCCAAATCCAAAGTCATCTACCCGCTGCCAATTCCCGGTGACGATGCTGGAGGTGGAATTGTAGTGGGACAGCACGCCGTCGTTGGCGCAGTTTCGGAAGAACCGCCCGTCGTCCTTGAGCCCGACCAGCCTCGGTATGTTGCGCAGCCCCTCTGGCGCGAAGGTCTCCTGGTAGCGGCAGCCGCCCCCGAACGTTACGATGATGACCTTGCGGTCGGATTCGGCGGGTTCCGCCGGACGCGCCCATACCCACGGGGGCACGAGCTTTTCGGCGATCGCGAGTCCGGCGAGTTTGAGAAAGTCGCGCTTGGCCAGCCGCAGCATCAGTAAGCGACAATCTCCCCGCCGGGGATCTTCTTCCGCACGTTGGGGCCCAAGTCCAGCGGATGGTCGTAGCCCGGCAGGATCTCGCCTGAGGGGGAGTAATACGGCCCGATGTCGCATGCCATCGATCCGCCGCCCTTCTCCACAAAGGTGATCTTGGTCACCAGCTTCGCCGACTTGTATCCGTACTTCGACGGCGCCAGCAGGCGCAATGGCGCACCGTGCTGGTCTGTCAGCGGCTGGCCGGCCATCTCCAGGCACAACATCACACCGGGCTCCGCCATCTCATCGAGCGACATGTACTCATACCACTTGTCGGCGCAGTCGATGCGCACGGACTTCGCCTTGGCCAGCGGCTTGACATCCTCCAGCAGTTCGTCGAAGCGGAATCCACCCCACGTCGTGCGGGCGGACCAACACTGCACGCACTTCAGGCGCGTGGATTGCTCGACCCTAGGGTAGGAGCGCAGCCTGCCTATGTCGAGCCGCTGCGGCTTCTCGACCAGCCCGGCGACCTCGAGGCGATACGCGCTCTTGTCGATCGCCGGCCCGGGGTTGTACCACATGATCCTGAAGCCAAGCTCGTCCGGCGTGTCCGTGGGCAGCAGGATCCTGTCTCGGGACGCCGCCCGCATGCCCGGAACAGTGGCGGCGGCCGCAGCGCCCATGAAGCGACGACGGTTCATGCTTGCCTTGAGTCTACCAGCAGGGCGAGGGACCTAGCTGCGTTCCCTGGGATCGAAGATATATCCGATACCGTGCCGGGTGACGATCCAGCGCGGCTTGCGCGAATCGTCCTCTATTTTTTGCCGCAGCCAGCCGACGTGCACGTCGACCGTCCTAGTCGAAACTTCGGCCCGGTAATTCCAGACCTCCCGCAGCAGGCGGTCCCGCGAGAGCGCCTGTTGCGGATGCTGGACGAAGTACAGCAGCAATTGGTACTCCTTCGCCGAGAGCTGCAGTTCCTCGTCTCCGCGAGATACCGCCGCCTGCTTGGAATCGACCCGCACGTCGCCGAACGCGTACACCTTGGCCTCGCTGGCCCCTCCCTTGATGCGGTCGCGCCGCAGCAAGGCCTCGATCCGCGCCACCAACTCGACCATCTGGAACGGCTTTACCAAGTAATCGTCGGCTCCTGTGCGCAAACCCTTGACCCGATCCATCACCTGCCCCTTGGCGGTGAGCATCAGCACGGGCGTGACAATGCCCGCCCCGCGAAGGTCGCGACAGATGTCGAGGCCCGGCTTCTTGGGTAGCATCAGATCCAACACGACTAAGTCGATGCCGCCGGCGCAGGCGCGCCGATAGCCGCTCACGCCATCCTCGGCCACCTCGACCTCGTAACCCTCGGCCTTGAGGCGGTCCTCGATGGTCATGCGGATGCCAGCCTCGTCTTCGATGACCAAGATGCGCGACATCGCGGGTCCTGCTATGCCTCCGCATCCACCAGCGCCGGCAAGTGCAGCGTGAACACGCTGCCCTGGCCGGGCTCGCTCTGCATCGAGAGCTTACCGCCCATGCCTTGTGCGAGGTCGCGCGCCAGCTTGAGCCCCAATCCAGACCCCTCGATGTTCCCATCCCCCGCGGCTGCCCCGCGATAGAAGGCGTCGAACACCCGCTCTTCCTCCTCTTTCGGGATTCCCCTGCCGCGGTCGCAGACCCGGATCCGCACCTCGGGGTCACCGTCGCTTTCGCTCGTGTCCGCTTCAACGCGAATCCAGCGGCCCGGATCACCATACTTGACGGCGTTGCTGATCAAGTTGGCGAGTATCTGCTGCAAGGCGTTCTCGTCGGCGCGAACCCGCGGCAGGCCAGGGACGGTACCGCGCTCAAGCGCGAACCCCGCCTGCTCGATCATTGGACGCGCTTGATCCACGGCGCGTTGCACGGCCATTTCCGGATCGATCCGAGCCAGCTTGAACTGCCGCTTGCCCGACTCCAGCGAGGCAAACTGCAAGGTCTGCTCGACCATCTCGCCCAAGCGCCGACCCTGGCTGAAGATGAGCTGCCCGTACCGCTTGGCCCCTTCCGCGGACGAGACGACGCCGTCGGCGAGGTTCTCCCCGACCGAGCAGATCACTGACAACGGCGTACGCAGCTCGTGAGAGACGCCAGCGATGAATTCCATTTGCATCGCGGCCAACCGCGATGCCCGCCGCGCGGAGACCACCACCAAGGCCATGGCCCCGGCCAGCAGCAGCAAGCCTCCCAATCCCGCTCCTAGGTTGCGCGCCCGCTGTCGCGCAACCGCTCCGGCAAGAGAGCCCGAAACGTGAGCGGCCGCCAACTCCACGCCCAGCCCGGCACCAGCACCGGCGATCACGATTCGGCCCCGCCCCCCCTGCGGCGGACGCACACCGCCCTGCTGGCCCTGACCACCCGCCTCGCCCGCGCGCTCGTCGCGCCCGGCTTCCAGCGCGAGCCGGCGAATCGGATCCGGCCCGCCTGGGGGCCCCGCTTGCGGCGGCCCGGGGCGCTCCGGCAGCGACCGGAACAGCCTTGAACGCCGCCGCATGTCCGCGCCGGCCAGCCAAGCGGCGTCAATGGACGGGTCCGATCGGTATAGGAAGCGCTCGCCATTCTCGCCATTGCGGACAGCGATTGCCACTTCGTACAGGCGCTCGCCATCAGCGCCGGAGAACAACCGGTCGATCAGTCCGGGAAGCATTTCATCAGCAACATAGCTCCAATCCAACACGACGATGATGAACGCCGATCCGCTGCTGCGGGGCACGCGCTGTGCTCCTCGCCTGAGCCGGTCTAGAGTCACGATCGGCCGCACGACAGCGCTGACCTCAGGAAGCAGCGTCCACGTGAAGGGGCCGCGGCCACGGCCGAACCGCCCGGCCACTTCGGCTAGAGCACGCTCGACCGACGCGAGTTGGGGGTCCCACTCGGCAGCCACCGGCTCGGTCTCCCCAAGAGGCAATTCCTGCAAGCTCGCTTCGCCATCGCGGCCCGATTGATGCACCAAGATCCGTGCCAGCAAGCCTGCGTGGGCGGTGGTTTCGGCCCAAATCGCATACCCTTCGGCGCACCTGCTCCAGTCCAGTTGCTGCCCGCCTCGCCCCTCCGGGCGCATCAGTGAGAGCAGGAACATCAGCTCACGCTCGGTTTCCTGTTCGAGCTGGCGCACTGAGTTGGACAGGGCATTCTGCATCATTGCCGCCTGCGCCTCGCTGACCTGCCCCGTCCAAGCGAACTGTAGCGCGCCCAGCAGGACGAGCATTGCGACGCAAAGCAGGATGACCAGCGCGAGCCGGTTCTTGCCGAGAAACTGTAGCGGCACGGCTATCCGATTATGGCAATCACGGCCGGCCTCCGCCAGCGGCGCATCCGGCTAGCCCGGCCGTGCGCGACACTATTAGGAAGTTCGGCACTCCCGACGCGTTGTCGGAACAGCCTCAATGCCACCCACGCTACTCATAGCTCCCGAATCGTCCCGCGACCATCGCACTCCACACGGGCACCCTGAGCGTGTCGAGCGATTCGAGGCCGTACTGCGCGCGCTCCGCTCAAGCGGACTAGCCGGGCGCATGCAAGCCCGGGACTGCGAAGAGGCCGGTTTCGACACGCTGCGTCTGTGCCACGGAGCCGACTACATCGAACTGGTCGAACGCGAGATCGGCGCTGGGAACCGCATGCTCTCCACGGGAGACACGCATGTGGGGAGGGGTTCCCTGTCGGCGGCGCGCATGGCAGTCGGCGCGGTCTGCTCGGCCGTGGACTCAGTCCTGAAGGGGCCCGTCAAGCAAGCCTTTTGCGCGCTAAGGCCGCCCGGCCACCATGCGCGCCCGAAACAGGGGATGGGATTCTGCGTCTTCAACAGCGTCGCGATCGGGGCGCGCCACGCGATCGAGCGCCACGGCTTGCAGCGCGTCCTGATCGTGGACTGGGACGTGCATCACGGCAACGGCACGCAGGACATCTTCTACGAGGATCCTTCCGTGCTGTTCTTCAGCACGCACCAGTCACCGTGGTATCCAGGCACTGGCATGCGCGACGAAACCGGCGAAGGTGCGGGAGCAGGCACAACCATCAATTGCCCGTTCCCGGCGCACACCGGCCGCGAAGAGATCTTCGGCGCCTTCCGCGACAGGCTGCTGCCCGCTGCCGAAGCCTTCGCCCCCGAGCTCGTCATGATCTCCGCTGGGTTCGACTCGCGCTTGGGAGACCCGCTGGGCCAGTTCCGCCTCGCCGATGCCGATTTCGCCGAGCTGACAGAGCTGCTGCAGGACGTCGCGGACAAGCATGCCCACGGGCGGCTGGTGTCCGCTCTGGAGGGAGGCTACAGCCTTGCCGGCCTAGCCTCCAGCGTGGAGAGCCATGTCAGCGCCCTGCTGGGGTAGCCTTGCAGTGCTTCAGCCCACCGAGACCGATTCGATCTTGGAAGTCACCACCGTGGCGTGGTCGGGATGGTGGAACTCCATGTGCATGCCCAAGCCGAGATAGTCGGGCTTGAGCATCGCCCCGCCCCAGGTCGAGCCTCGCACCAAGACCGCCACCGGCTGCGGACAGAAGTGCGGATGGCCAGAAATCCAAGTCCTGCCGCCCCGGATTTCGATGTGGTAGATCCGGTTGGCCGTCTTCACCAAGACCCGGTCTCCCTCTTCCAAGGCGCGCATGCGCACGCCCCCCTCGACCTCCGAGCGGATGATCCGGCCCCGGATTTCCGGCGCGATGCTGCGATGCGCGGCGTATGCTCCGGTCTGATCCGGATTGTTCGTCGAGGTCCACATGCGCGGGTCTCGCTACTTCGATCCTCCGAGCCTGCGGTAGTATTCCGCAACGGCCTCGCGGTACGACTCCGGTACCGGCTCGGAAACGATAGCGCGCACCTCTTCCTTGTCGTCCAGCTCGACTTGGCGCCGCAGCTTGACTTCGATCTGCTCAAGCATCGCGAGCACGTTGCGGTATTCCTGCTCTAGCAGTTCCGGGTTGCCGAGAAAGCGGCCGTCGCCCAGCTCGCGGGCGAAGTTCCGCAGCTCAGCGATCTCGCGCGGGTCGAACTCCCGCGTCATCCGGAGTTGCTGGGCCAGCCTGGGAATGTCGGCGATTCCCTCCTCCAGGGCGCGCTCCATGCGATCGCGCTCGGCCGGCTCGAGCGGCCGGACGCCGAAAGACCCGCGCGGCCGGCCATCGCCAAGGGATTCGGTGCCGCCCCAGCCGCCCCGCCATTCGCCGTTCGCTGCGCCAACTCCCGCGCGGCCGCCAGGACGGCTTGGATCGCCGCTGCCGCCGGTGCCCTGCCCGGACTGCTGGCCGGGCTGGTCGCCTCCGGGCTGCTGCCCGCGCCCTTGGCCCGAGCGGTTCCCCTCGCGGTCTTGCCCCGGAACCATTGCCCGTTCCAGGTCGCGGCGCATCTGCTCCACGCTCGAGAGCAGCCTCTCCAGTCCCCGCTCTGCTCCGCCGCCCTCCTTCTGGGCCAGCTCGCCCGCGTCGCGCAGGTTGTCGCGCAGCCGGCGGATGGCCCGCGAAATCGCTTCCTCGTTGCCCGCCGCATACGGTGCCAACCCCCGCCGGATCAGGTCCTCGGCATACTGCATCGCCGGGAGGGCTTCCGACTGCTGCAATTCGATCAAGGCGTTCATCAGCGCCTTGGAAGCCTCGTCATTGCGCTCGCGCAGCATGCGCGAGTGCGTCTGGATTCCCTTTTCGATCTCGGACAGGCGATCGCGCATGCTGCGCTTGCGATCCGCCAGGTCGATCTCTTCCTCGCGGGTCATGCCCGTCGGCAACGGGCCGTTCTGCCGCCCCCCTTGCGCCTTCAGCGCCTCCAGGGCGACCTTGAGCGAGCGGTCCAGCTCGCTGGCCGCCTGCTCCTGCTCCTCGGCGAGCCGGGCCGCCTCCTCCGCCATCTCGCTGACGGCGGACTGACTCTGCTGCTGGCGCTGCTGCTGGAGCGCTTCCAGGGCCTGCTGCAGCTCGCGCTGGGCCCGCGCGGAGGAGGCGCGCTGGTCGCCGCCCTGGCCCCCTTGCTCCATCTCGCGCGCTGCCCGCTCGAGCTGGCGGATCGTGCGGTCCAGCTGTTGGCGCATGCCGGACTGACCGCTCGCCGACCCTTGCGACTGGGAACTCTGTCCGCCCTGCGCCCGGCTCTGCTGGCCCCCCTGGTTTTGCTGGCGACGCTGGAGCTGCTCCAGCTCGCGCTTGAGATCCTCGGCTTCGCGCCGCAGCATTTCCTGCTGCCAGCGCTGCTCGAAGCTCGCCCGCGAGCGGTCCTGGGCTTGCTCGGCCAAGCGCTCTTGGCGCCGCGCCAGCTCCTCGAGCTTCTTCATCGCCTCGTCGATTTCCTGCTCGATCTGCTGCCCGGACGACCCGCTGCCGGTCTCGTACTGGTTCTTCTCAAGATCCATCTCGAGTTCGAACATTTCGGCCAGATCGCGCGAGGCGCCGCCTCCGCCTCCGCCTCCGCCGCGCCCCATGGTCACTTGGATGTCGGTGAACAGGTTCTCCGCTCGCAGCAGGAACTGCAGCGCCTGCTGCTCCGGCCCGACCGCATCATCGAGCCGGAAGGCCTGCAGCGCTTCGGCCGCGGGCTGCATGAAGCCGGCGGCCTGCTCCATCAGTTCGGCAAACTGCGCGAACTTGGGATCGGTCCTGGTCAACTGGCGCGCTCGCGTGCGCTGCACCAAGGTCTGGGCCTGCTGCATCAACGTGCCCTGTAGCTCCGAGAGCATCTCGGCACTCTCGCGCAGCTTGGGCTCCTCCCGGCCGTCCTCGGCGTCGCGCTCCTTGATCAAGTTCCAGGTCGCAAGGATGATTTCCTTCTGGCGCCGCGAGATCTCGTCCTGTTGCTGGCCCTGCTGGCCCTGGCCGCCCGCCTGTTGAGATTGCGAGAAGCGCCGCTCGAAAGGCTGCACGTTGATGAAGTACATGTCGCTGCGGACTTCTTTCTTGGCATCCTTGGCGACGATGTAATAGCTGATCAGGTCTCCGGGGATGAGGCCCGCCTCGGGAGCGGGCGGCGCCAGGGACTCCTCGCCCTCGTCGACGGCCTCCGGCGCGCTTCGCGCTCCCCCACCGAGGTCTTCCAAGAAGAATGTGTGGCTGCCGCTCGCCTCCAGCGCGCCGCGCCGGGCGGGGATCGGCACGGCATCCTGATCCACGCCATTGACCGCGTAGTGCAGGTGCAAGCCGCGCAAGCCGAAATCGTCGGTGGCTTCGAGCCGCACGGCGACCTCCTCGATGCTGGTTGCGCGCCAATCGCGGCCCGGCTCGAGGATCTTGACCTCCGGCTTCTCGTCAGGCACGGCGGTGATGAAGTAGTCCTCGGTGAGGCGCACGCGCTCCCCGCGGTGCATGGCTGCCACGTGGTAGGAAGAGTCCTCCCCCACGATAATTTCTGCGCGATTGCCCAGCAGCGGGACTTCCTCCTCGCCGACCACCAGCAAGCCGTCAGCAAGTTCCTTGTCCGTAGTGAGGATCACCCCGACGTTGGTGCCAGCCACCGCCATGATGTCGCCGCCCGGATCCTGCACGCTGGGCTTGAGGCCGCTCCACGCCGGGTACTCGAACTCAAGCCGGATGTTCTCCACCGTGGGCATGGCAATGACGTCGACTCTGAACTCGCGGCTGCGCAGCCGTCCTGCCTCGACGTAGTAACGCAGCGGCTCTCGGACCATCGAGAACGAGAACCCGTAGCCGGCGCCCTCCAGCTGCGGTCCCATCGGCGCGCGCTCCCAGTCCACGCTGCTCTCGAACTTCGCATACAGTTCGACCAGCGGCGGCTCGAAGCCGAGCGGCAGGGCTGTGACTTCCAGCCGCCCCCCTTGGCGGATCGACGTGTCCCCGGGCTCGACCTGAAGCTGGTAGAGCGGATCCTCGTGCGTGAGAAACCAGCCGGTCCAAAGCCGCGACGTGCCGTAGCCCCAATAGCCCGGACCGGCAACGGCCATCCAACACAGGGCCAGCACCGCGACCAAGCCGGTCGCGGCGAACAGGGCGACCAAGGCCCGGCTCACCACCGCGTCCAAGGGCACGACCGCCGATGTCAGCGACGTGTCGCGGGCGAGCAATGCGAGCAGCGGACTGGGCTCCCGCCCGCCGGCCTCAGCGCGGTCGCGTTCGTCCGCCCACGTGCGCAAGCGCCCGCCAAACTCAGGCGAGCGGCGCTCGGCCTCGTCCGCAGCGCGCGCAAACGCCCGGCCCTTGACCAAACGGCGCAGCGGCAGGACCAGCAGCAGCACGACGACCGCTGCCAGCGCCGCCAGCAACACGGTGCGAGAGCCTATGACGCTGGCGTCGGAGAACGCCGCCCGGTTGGCCAGGAAGACGCATGCCGCCGTCACGCATAGGGCTGTCAGCCCCAAGGCCCCCAAGCCTTTGGCGGCTGCGGCTGCGCGCAGCCGGACCACGATCGATGCCAAGTACCGCTCCAAGCTTCCGCCAGGCTGTCCTTGGTGATCGAGAATCATTGATCAATCCCCTCTGATCGTGTCCAGATGCCGATCCGCTATGAGAGATTCTAGCAGCACAGCGAGCAAGAGCAGCGCCAGCACCAATTTCCACACGCGCCAGGGAGGCACTTCGGGCGGCGGCAGGCCAGCCGCGGCCGACTGCGCGGCATCCGCGCCGCCAGTGGACTGCCACAATTCCAAGGTGTCTTGATCGACGCCGCGAAGGTTCGACTCCCGCGGATCCGCGTTGACCGCCAGCAGCTCGGACCGGTCCGAGCCGCGAATCTCGTAGTAACCGATGGATTCCAGCGGCACCGCTTCGCGGCTCACCGAATCGGACAGGGTCAGGATCCGCTCGCCCGCGGGGTCGAGCACCTGAACGGTCGCACCGCTGCCGCGCCGCCGGCCCAGCTCCAGCACCTCGCCCAGCAGCGCCTCTCCCCGGGCCGCCTCGGCTCCCGTCAAGTAGCGCACGGCCTCGGCCACGAACGGCACGTAGACCGACGTCACGGGCAGGTTGTTCCAGATATTGTCGAGGGCCGAAGCGAACACCAACGCGCGCCCCTTGCCGATGTCGCGCTCGACCAGAAGGGGATCGCCATTGCCCAGGCGCATCGGCACGGTATCGCCCTCAAGGGGCTGCACCCTTGCGTAGAGGAAGAACTTCACCGGGCGCAGTCCCTCTGCGGCATCCGCCACCGAGTGCGATCCATCCGAGGGACCGGCGACCTGGAAGGGATCGCCACCCCTTTCCGAGGACAGGGGCTGGTCCAAGCTGTGACCGCTGATCGGAGCTCGGCGAGCCAGCGCCGAGTTGGGGCCCAGCGCTACCAGCACAGCACCGCCCGCTTCGATCCATGCTTGCAGGCGGGACTCGAAACCGCCGTCCAAGCGAGGCACGTCGGACAGCACGACCAGAGCGTAACGGCTGGGATCAAGACGACCCGCATCCCCGGGAGAGGCGCTCTCAAGCGTATAGCGCGAGGCGACGCTGGACTCGAGGGCGGCCTTGAAGTACAGCAGATCGCGACGGCGCCTGTCCTGCGAAACAAACAGCAGGGGCTCCGGGTCGCTGTTGTCCAGCGCCAGCCGCCGGAGATCGTCGTCTGGCAGCGCGTCGGGCGGCTCGAGCCTGAGCTCGGCCCGGCTGAAGCCTCGCGGCGCGGCCGGGATTTCGAACACGAACGACTCGCGGCCGTTGGCGGCGATGCTCTTCTGCTGGCTGGCGGCCAAGCGACCGTCGATCCACAGGGAAACCGTCTTGGCGGCATCGCTATCGGCAAAACTGACAACCGCGGCTTCAAGCTTCGGCGAGTCCCGTCCGTAGACGCGCGTCGATCCCTTCACGCTGTCGATCGCCCAGTTGGCGAAATCGCCCGCGGCCACATCGTGGAGCGCCAGCTCGGAGGACTCGGGCAGGACCAGGTCTTGGAACCGGGACGGCATCGCGGAATTCTGCAGATCGGAGATCAGATGCAGAACCGATGGCGGAGCGTCGTCACGCGCCAGGTTGCGCACCGCTTCGATCACGTCCCCGAAATCGTTGCGCGAGCTCGTCGGCTCCAAGCCGGCCAGCGCGCGCTGCAGCGCGGACTTGTCGGAGGTGGGCTCGGTCAGCACCCGCACCGACGGTCCGTTGGTCAGGATCTGGGCTTGATCAGCCTGCCCGAGCGAATCTACGATCGCGTCGGCCTCGTCTACGGCGCGTTCCCAGCGGTCTCCGTAGCGCATGCTGAGCGAAGTGTCCAGCGCGATAAAGTGCAGCTTCGGGATGCTGCCCGCGATCGCTATGGGAGGCCGCTCCCAGACGGGCTTGGCAAACGCCAGCGCAAGCAGCAGGAGCAGGGCGAGCCGAAATGCAAGCAGCAGCAGGTACCGCAAGCGGCGTTCCCGGATGGTCGTCTCGGTGCGCTTTTCGAAGAACATCAGCGAGCTGAACGGTAGCCTCACCGGGTTCCGGCGGCGCATCAGGTGCAGCCAGAGCGGCAGCCCGACAGCCAAGGCCCCGGCTAGGAACCACGGTGAAAGCAGGCCCATCGCGCTAGCGCCTCCTCAGCCGGAACAGCAGGTATTCGCGCAGGGCCAGGTCTAGGGGCTCGGCTGTGTTCAACAGCACGTAGTCGGCGCCTTCGCCCAGGATCCGCTCGCGCAGGGCGGCCACATGCCCCTGCATGAGCCCGGGATAGACGCGCTTGGCGTAGTCGGACGAGACTTCCATCTCCTCGCCGGTTTCCATGTCCTCGATCATCGCCGCCGAATCGATGCCGGGCTCGAGTTCGGCGGGATCCAAGACATGGAAGAAGACGATGTCCTTGCCTTGGTAGGCAACGGTCCGCAAAGAGTCGACGATCTTTTCCGGGTCGGCGTAAAAATCCGAGATCATCGCCACCAAGCCCCGGCGGCGCATCAGGCGCGTCAGGGCCAGCAGCGGCACCTCCAGGTCGGTACCGGTCGCGGCCTGCGCTTGCTCTAGCACGTGCAAGATGCTCTGCAAGTGGCGCGGGCGGTACTGCGCCGGGCGGACGTCGCGAACCTGCTCGTCGAAGAGGATCAGGCCCACGGCATCATGCTGGCGCGTGCACAGATACGCCAGCGCCGCCGCCAAGAAGCGCGCGTAGTCCAGCTTGGTGGGACCGCCCGAGGAATAGCCCATCGAAGCGCTGCAGTCCAGCAGCAGCATCAAGTGCGTGTTCGTCTCGCCCAGAAAGCGCTTGACGTACACCCGATCGGTCCTCGAAAGCACGTTCCAGTCGATATAGCGAGGATCGTCGCCTTCGTTGTAGGCGCGGTACTCGGCGAACTCCTGGCTGAAGCCGAACTGCGGCGAGCGGTGCCCGCCGTGCAGGAAACCATCGACCACCGTCTTGGCGACGAGTTCAATGTTCGCCAGTCGCTGCAGGATCGTCGGATCGAGGAGCTGCTGGTCGGCCATCGCCTCACGAGCTCCTGTGGCCGCTCCAGCCGAGGCCTGACCGCGTCGGCATGCTCAGATCACGTGCCCGGCGGCGCGGGCTTGGCCTCGATCATCGAACGCAGCACGTCATCGACTGTGGTCTTGTCGGACTCGGCGTAGAAGTTCGTCAGCACCCTGTGTCGCAGGATCGGGTAGGCCAGCGAGCGCAGGTCGTCCGAGGTGACGTGATAGCGCCCGTCAAGCAGCGCCCGTGCCTTGGACGCCAACACCAAGAACTGCGTCGCGCGCACGCTCGCCCCGTAATTAACGTACTTCTTGACAATGTCCGGCGCCTCCGGATCCGTCGGCCGCGTCGCGCGCACCAGCGACACCGCGTATTGCGCCACCGGATCGGACACGGGCACCTGGCGCACCAGCCACTGGAACTGCAAGATCTCGTCGGCGGTCGTGACGGGATCCACGTTCGGCAGCGGCGTTCCGGCCGTATTGCGCTCGACCACTTCGCCTTCTTGCTCCGGCGAGAGGTAGTCCAGCAGCACGTTGAACAGGAAGCGGTCGAGCTGAGCCTCGGGCAGCGGATAGGTGCCCTCGAGCTCGATGGGGTTCTGGGTGGCGAGCACGAAGAACGGGGGCCGCAGCTCATAGCTGTTGCCGCGCACGGTCACCGAGTGCTCCTGCATCGCCTCCAGCAGCGCGGCCTGCGTCTTTGGCGGGGTTCGGTTGACCTCGTCCGCCAGCAGCACGTTCGTGAACAAAGGCCCCTGGACGAAGGTCCAACTGCGCCGCCCCGTAGCCGAGTCCTCTTCCAAGATGTCGGTGCCCGTGATGTCAGTCGGCATCAGGTCGGGCGTGAACTGGATGCGCTTGAAGGTCAGCCCCAGCGCGGCGGCCAGCGTGCTCACCAACAGCGTCTTAGCCGTGCCGGGCATGCCGGTGATGAGGCAGTGACCGCCCACCAGCAAAGTGACGAGCAGGTTATCGACCACATCGTCCTGGCCCACGATGATGCGGTGGACTTGCTCGCGAATACGCTCCATTGAAGCGTGGAACGAGGAAACCAGCTCCTCGGTTTCGGCAGAGCCCTGGGCGACCGACAGCGTAGTTTCCATCTGTGTTCCTATTGCTTGACCTGTAGGAGCAATTGCAGTGCGGGACCGAAGGTCGGCGCGCGCTCCAATGCCTGGAGCACGTGCAGCCGGGCGCTGGCAAGATCGCCTATCTTAACGTATGCGCGAGCGAGGTTGTATTCGGCGGTCGCACGGTCCAAGGGATCGAGCGCCAGGACCGCCTCGAACTCGCGGCGCGCCAAGTCCGCTTTGCCCGATGCCAAGTGCAGATCGCCAAGCCGCGCGTGGAGTTCCTCGTCCTGCGGCCAGTTGTAGATCAGGCCGTCATAGGTGTATACCGCTTCGGCGTCGCGCCCGGCCTCTTCGAGCCAGCGGGCGAGCTTCTTGAGCGTCTCTGGCTGGCGGCCGCCGCGCCTCTCGTACTCCTGGAGCTCGGCCACGGCCGCCTCCCGGTGCCCGGCCTTGTCATGGGCGTTGGCCAGCAGCACGTAGGCACTGCCGCTGCCGACGTGCTGGGGATAGGCGGCCTTGGCGGCCTCGGCGGGCTCGACCGCCTCGTCCCACTCGCCCTCGCGAGCACGTTCCAGCGCGGTTTTGAGGTTTCGCCGCCAGCGCGGCAGGCCGTCCAGGGCCGGGCCCAAGGCGTCGCGCATGTAGTCATCGAACTGCTCGTCGAAATCTTCCGGGGAAAGGTCCAAGACCGCCTCGATGTTCGCGCCGGTGGGCACCTTGGCCGCGAAACCGCGTAACAGCTCCACCAGCTTGCCCTCGCCCCAACGCTGGGCGATGAACTTGCAGACGAATCCCGCCTGCATGTAGGAGATGGCGACCTGGCCAGCGTGCTTGGGACGGATGAAGCCCCGATCCAGCATCACGATCGGCAGCAGCTCTCGCTTGCGCACCGCCTCTACGTATTCCGGGCCGACGGACTCTCCCCAGCGCACGTCGGCCATCCACTCCTCGTACATCGAAATCCCTTCCGAGTACCAGCGGGGGACTAGATGGTCGGTCGATTCCAGGGTGAACACGTGCGCCAGCTCGTGCCACAGGGTGGTTCCCCAGTGAAAGCCTCCCGGCTCGCGCCCGCTGGGGCTGTCCATGGCGACAACGTACCCGAACGTGACCCCGAGCAGGCCGATTCCGGGCATGGCCATGGTCCGCACGGCGAAATCGTCGTGGTTGGGGTAGAACTCCACCCTCACGGGGCTCTTCAGCTCGAAGCCGTACTTGCGCGTGAACTCGTCGATGGCGCGACTGGTCAGGTGGCGAACGTATGGCAGCAGAAGCTGCGACTCGTCCTTGTCCAGGCGAAAGACGGCCCGCACGGCTGAATCGGCGCCCGGACCTCTGTCCTCGAAGGTGTCGAACTGGTCATAGGTGTCCAAGAGCCGCAGCGTGTTGACAGTCTTGGCGCTGTAGGGGTCGCCTTCGTAGGCGATCTCCAAGTGGCGCCGCCCCTCGTCGTCGAGCCCCTCCCGCATGAGGTTCACGCCGAGTTCCGCGTGGGCCTGCCACAGGCTGGGCGCCACGGCGACTGCCTTGCGCAGGCGCTCGGTGGCCTCGCGATAGCGGCGCGTGATGACGTAGAAGTGGGCCTGTTCGGCGTAGACCTGGCCATAGCGGGGGTTGTAGGCCAGCGCCTTGTCGACCCACCGGTTGTCGCGCTCGCCCTCCAACATTCCCAGGGAAGCAAGCAGGGCGTACGCTTCCAGAGGTGCCAGGCTTTGATTCAGCGCATGCTCGAGTCCTTTCTCAAGCTGCTCCCGGGCGGTCGCCAAATCGCCTTCCTCCAAGGCCATGCGCCCTAGTAGCAGATAGGCCTCGGCCTGCTCCGGCTTGCGCTTCAGCGCCTCCTGCGCCAGCTCGACTGCCTTGCCCTCGAACCTCGACGCCAGCACGGTGGCCATCCCCAACTGTGCTGGCACGTGGTTCTCATCCAACGCGAGCGCCTCTTGGAATAGATCGCCGGCTTCCGCCTGCTGGTGCGAATCGATGTACAAATAGCCCCAGCGCACGCGAAGATCGGGATCATCCGGCTCGAGCCTGATCGCCTCCCGGAAGCGGTCGTTGGCAGCCTTGAGATCCCCCAGCATCCAATACGCTTCCGCCCGCGCGGCGGGCTCGTCCACCTGCAACACGCCGCGATAGCAAGCGGCCGCTTCGACCGCCTTGCCTCGATCGTGCAGCTCGTCGCAAGGCGCGAGCGCCGGGTGGCGCGCTCCGCGTCCGTCCCCGCGCTGGCCCAGCACCGGCGATCCCACCGCCAGCAACAGGACAGCGGCGACGCACTGCCACCCGCGCAATATCACTGGCGCTCCTCGCCCGAGCCGGCTTGCTCCCCGGCGATCTGTCGCTGGATCGCTGCCATTTCCAACAGCAGCGCTTCCAGTTCCTTCAGGAATTCAGCTTGGGAGAGCTGGTCCTTGCGAGCAGTCAGGTCGGCGATCTTGAGCTCCAAGCTCTCGCGACGATCCAACAGATCCCGCTTGGAAGGATCCTCCGCCAGCGCGGCAGCCTCCCCGAGCCGAGCCAGCATGAAGCTTTCGGCCCGCTCGCCTTGCAGTTGCGCGTGCTCGGTCGCGAGCCGCTTGTGATCCGCGTAGTGGGCCTTGACCTTGCTCTCGGCGTATTGGAACGCCTCCAGCGCGGAGATGCTGTCGTTCTTGTTGGTGTCCGCCTCAGTCGCGGCGAACGCCTCGGCGAAGTACTCGCCGAACACCGTCGCGTTCTTTTCGCGACCGTTCTTGGTCGCCGTGATGACGACCCGCTGCGCCCCCTTGAGCGTCTCCAAGGCGCCTCCGCTGGAGCTGGTAGTGCTGACCACCAGCTGCCTCGCCGCCGGCACGGCGTCCAGCCATAGCTTCAACTGCGCCCCGGTGACGTCGGGCCCGGGGATGTTGAACTTGTAGCCGCCGCCGTCATGGGAACCGTGTCCGACAAGGAACACCGCCAGCGCATCCCCCGGCTGCACCCTTCCGGCCAAAGCGCCGAACGCTGACTCGATTCTTCCTGCCGTCGCTTCGGTTCCCGCCAGCACCGTGACCAGAGCCTCGTCGCCGGCGGTGCGCTGCACTGCCGCCAGCATCCCGCTGATCTGCTCACGGAAGCTCTCGGAGTAGCGCCGCTCGCCTCCAAGGCCCTCGACGAGCAAGAAGTGCGTCGCCGCCGAGGCGCCTCCGGACAGGCCTACCCAGATCGGCAGGACGCACGCAAACAGCAGCATCCGCCTCTTGCCCAGGCCCGTCATATCACGCCCCAGCGCTTGCGCAACAGCCACTCCGCCGCCCGCAGCAAGAGCAGCAACAGGAACAATGCGGGCATGTCCCACAGGTCCAGTACCTCGCGAGTCGTGATGCCAGCCTCGGAAAACCCTATCTCAGAGGACAGGCCCTCCAACTCGTCCAACTCCCAATAGCTGCCCCCGGTTTGATCGGCCAGGCGGGCCAGCAGGCTGCTGTTCCGCTCCGGGTGGAAGTACTCTGCCACGCCGCCCTCTCGCCGAACGTGCAGCGTGTCCGCGCCCAGCCGCTCGTCTCCCAGATGCGCGACCGTTTCCACCAAGTACACGCCCAAGTCTGCAGCATCGACTTCGGCTTCGTACACTCCTTCCTCGCTCGAGGACGGCCGCAGCGCAATCGTTACCGGCGGACCTTCCTCGGGCGTGACGGTCGCGCTCACGCGCGCATTGTTGGCAGGCTCGTAGCGCTTGTCCCGCACTTCCGCCCGGAGCTGTACGCGGGACTCGTCGGCATAGTTGGAACGGTCCGTGGTAAGTCGGACGGGATCGTCGGAATCGACCACCAAGGCCCGAAACATCTGGCGCCAGAAGGTGTCATGACGGTCGTCGTCGCTGGGCAGACCCATGCGCCAACGCCAGCTCCCTCCAGTGGCGAAGATCATCGAGCGTCCTCGCCCGTAGTTCTGACGCACCAGCAGCGGCAGGGTCTCGCTACCGTACTGCAGCGACATCAATGTCAGCGCAGCGGGCTTGAGCGCGCCGATCCGCTGGAAATCCGCCAACTGCGGCATCTCGGCCCAAAGTCGAGAATTCTCTTCGGAATCGGGCGACAGGCGGCTGATCAGCGAGTCGCGGCCTTGCCGCGCGATCTCGACCGTGACCTTCTCCCGGATAAACGAGGTGTCGCCCTGTTCAAGCTCGGCAGGCAGGGCATCGACGATTTCAGAATTCTGCCAGCCTCCAGCGCCGAGGCCGTTGGGCCCGGCCAGCATCAACAACGTGCCCCCGCGGCGACTGACGAACTCCCTGATGGCCACCTGCTGCTTGGGAGTGAAGAAGGCCGCTTCGAAGCTGCCTATGATCAGTGCGTCGTAAGCGAACAGCTCCTCCTCCACCGGGAAGCCGTCTTCGAGTTCTTCGGGCGTGTCGACCCCCTGGCGGTAGAACTTGTTGGTCGATGTCCGCAGCATCGTCACCAGTTGGACGCTGGCATCCTTCTGCACCGCGCGGCGCATGAACTTGTACTGCCAGCGCGGCTCGCCCTCGGCGTACAGGATCCGGCGGCGGCGGCGCGGCACGTCGAGCACGCGCCGGCGCTGGTTGTTGCCCACGATCTCTTCTCCCGGGACGGGCTCGACGGTGAACGTCAGATCGCGAACACCGGATTCTCCCGCGCCGAAATCGATCCATTCGCGGCGCACAGGCTCGCCTTCCCTCAGCGTCACGGGCTGGCTCGCGAGCACGCTGGAACCGTCGCGAACCGTGACGCGCGTGACGCGCTCGGCCTCGCCATCGTGCCTTAAGGTGAGCTGCGCGCTAACCCTGGACCTGGGAAGAGCTTCGGAAGCGACGGCCACGTCGGAGAGTTCGACGTCACCTAGGATCCGTTCGCGGCCCACTCCGACCGCGTGCACGGGCACGTTGTACTTGCGGATCTCGGCAGCTAGCTCGCGGTCGAACCGGCCGCTATTGTCCGCGCCGTCGCTGACGACCAGCAGCGCTCCCAGCGGCACCGCCGTGGATTCCCGCAGGACGCTGAGGACGGACTCGCCCACGCCACTGCTCGCGCCGGGCGGCGGGAAGTCCTCCTGCCGCAGCGAGCCGATCCGCTCAGGCTTGGCCGAGAAACCATACAAGCGCACGCGGAACTTTTCCGCCAGCGCGGGCATGACCGTCTCTTGCAGCGCCCCGGTCGCCCGGGCCAGCCGCGAGAGCCCGTCTTCGACCAGCGACATGCTGCTCGAGGCGTCCACCAGAACGGCGACAGCGTTCTGGCGGCTCTTCAGAGACTGCACAGCCAGCGCGGGCTGCCACAAGAGCACCAGCACGAGCGCCGCGGTCGCGGCCTGCAGGGCCAACACGCCCCAAAGGGCCGCGCCCGTCAATCGGCTAGGGACCCTGCGGGCATACGCCAGCAAGCCGAGCGCCGCGACGACGGTCAGCGCGGCCAGCAGCCAGGGCGACCACCCCGTGGCGAACAGGAATTCGCCCTTCCGGTATGCCGCGAGCGGGTACTTGAAGAAGAATTCGAACACCGGCCGCCACTCTAATGCGTCATTGCGTAGATGACGTAGTTGATGGCGAACCGATAGGCCAGCGCGGTCATGTTCTCGGGATACTCGGGAAGGTCGGCGTGCTCCCAAGCATCGCCCATGTCCATGTTGAAGTTGATCGCCACCATCAGTCGCCCGTCATCGTCATAGACGCCCCTCCAGTGCGGAGTGTAACCGTTCTTCTCGTAAGGAGTGCCAGACCACAGGTACTGGATGCCGGGAATCTGCGTCCGCTGGTCAAGGTCGTACAGCGTGTGCAAGAGCGGGTCATTGTCGGGAATCTCGACGATCGGCCGTTCGGGGAACACGCGCTGCATGCTGGAGGCGAAGCCAGCCCACTCGGCCGCGCCGTGGAAATCGTCCACGACCAAGAAGCCGCCGCGCAGCAAGTACTCCCGCAAGCGCTCGGCCTCGCGATCATCCAGATACCAACGCCCGACCTCGACCGCGTAGATCCACGGGTAGTCGAAGAGCTCGTCGTCCAGCGGATCGAAGAACTTGCCGCCATAGGCGGTATCGATCATCGTCAGCCGACTGATGCCATTGGTGAGGTGGTACTCCGCAGCAGGCCAGTCCGTGCGCCAGCCGCCGCGCCGCCGGCCGTACCCGCCGTCATTCGAACCATAGGCATAGCGCACGAACTGGAACTCGCCCCGCGGATCCGGGTCGAAATCGTAAGCGCGCGGATCCCCGTCGTAACCGCGGCCCCAGAACTGCAGCGCCCAGAGGCACGGTGCTACCGCCAAGAGCGGCAGCACAACCAACAGCGCCAAGCGACGATACCCCATCGTGGACATGCGCGGCCCGCTGCGCGGGCGCTCATGAGCGTACCACAGCAGCAAGCGCGCGTTTGCACCAAGCGACAGCACACTGCCTGTCGACTACCGGCCGACTGTCAGAAGGCCCATACAGGATGCAGCGGATGGGCCCGCTGCATCCTCGAGTCCGAGCGGCGCTCGCACGTGCGCGCGGATCAGACCGGCAGCAAGTAGCGCAGCGTGGCCGCCTGCTCGGGCTGGCGCAGGTCCGCCAGAGCCTTGAGCTCCAGCTGCCGGATGCGCTCCCGGGTGAGGCCGAACTTCTCGCCGATCTCCTGCAGCGTGTGCTGGCGCTCGTGGCCGATGCCGAAACGCAGCTGCAGCACCTTGCGCTCCATTTCCGGCAGCGAATCTAGGATATCGGCGGTCTCGCCCACAAGGTCGCTATCGACCAGCTCCTGCATGGGCGAAGCCGCGTGCTTGTCCTCGAGCATCTCTGCCAAGGTCGAATCCCCATCCGGACCAACACGGGTCTCCAGCGAGACCGGCGAGAGGCCGATCAGGCGCAGCATCTCCACCTTGTCGACATCCACGTCGAGATAGGCGGCAACTTCCTCGTTCGAAGGAGTCCGCCCGTGCTCTCGCTCGAGCAGGTGCAACGCCCGGTTGAACTTGTTGAGCTGCTCGTTCATGTGCACGGGCACGCGAACCGTGCGCGACTGGTCGGACAGCGCCCGCATAACAGCCTGTCGAATCCACCAAGTGGCGTAGGTCGAGAACTTGAAGCCTCGGCGGTAGTCGAACTTCTCGACCGCCCGGGCCAAGCCGATGTTGCCCTCTTGGATCAGGTCCAGCAGGTGCAAACCCCGGTTGACGAACTTCTTGGCCACAGACACCACCAGCCGCAAGTTGGCCTCGATCAAGGCGTTCTTGGTCGCCTCAGCCTGGTCTTGGGCACGCCGCAACCGCGCCAGCTGGCGCCGGCCTTCGGCGGCCCCTACTGGCAGCCACTCCTCTCCGATCGTCCCTTGGCCATCCAGCCGCTCGACGTCTCGCGCGAAGCGGGTCGCGTACGACCGCCACACGTCCGGGTCCAGAGGCAGCCTGCGGATCGCACGCGAGAGGGCTACCACCTCCCTGTAATACGCCCAGCGCAGGGTGCGATTCTCCGCAATGTTCAGTGCGCCGGCCTCGTCCCAGGCGGCCTTGCTCTCGGCAAGGTTTTGCAGCATGCGCATGATCCGGCCCAAGCGCTGCTTGAGGCCGCGCACGCCAGTCTCCACAGTGTCGGCGTCGGCCCCGCCAGCGCCGGCGATCAACTGCCTTCCCAACTGGGGATTCCCACGCAGGCGCTGCTGCAGTTCACGCAATTCGCGCCACAGCCAAGAGCTCTGCGAGAGGACCGCCCGCATGCGGGCCTCGGCGGCCTCCAACTTCTTGGCGAGGTGCACCTCACCCTCGCTGTCCAGCAGCGGCACCATGCCAATCTCGGACAGGTATAGGCGGACGTTATCCTCTGGCGCGGATGCCTCTTCCCGCTCATTGTTATCCGCGCGCGCATTCTGCTCGATCACGCCGTCGTCCAAATCGGCGCGTGCATCGGCCTCTGCGCGCGCCGTCTGGTCGCGCAGCCTTCTGCGTAGCATTGCGTTAACCTCCCTCTGTTAGCTTGGACGCAGCAGGGCTCGATTTGGTTGCTCCCCTCCTTACATCGACTTGACACTATTTAACAATTGAGGCGGTCCGGTGTCAAATGTAATTTTGGGGCTTATATGCAAGAGTGCCGAGTCAGGCAGCCTTCGCATACGCTTCTGGAGCTACGCACGGCCCAACAGCCCACGTTTGCGCTCCGGCGGCGATCACCCCGGCCGCCGAAATGTTGAGCGCGGCGTTGACATCCCGATCCGCCACCAAGCCGCAGCACCGGCAGCCCACGCTTCGTCAGCCGCACCGCCTTCAGCGGCGCGTCCAGAGGCAAGCGCGGCCCGCTGCAGGCCCGCATCCGGGGAAACCCCTTGACGCGAATCAGGTAGCGGCCGCTCTGGGAGCGCACCATGCCGTTGTGCGGGCCAGCCACGTCGATCGTCACACAGCGGCGGATGGAGCGGAATCTGGGGAAACCCGGAGCCTCACCCACCCGCACGCGCCGAAAGAACGCTTGAAAGGCTTGGTCCAGCCGCCGGAGCATGCCGCGGCTGGCTCCGACGGCAATCTCGCCCTAGCCGTGCTCGTTAGCTGCACGCAGTGGCGTTAGCCACTGGCACTGATCGTAGAAGCTGAGCGACTCCTCGCGTTCTTGGTAGGTCGCGTTGCGGCGCTCCAGGGCCTGATTGTAGAGGCAGTTCAAACGCCCTAGGATCGACTCCATCAAGGCCTACCCGGCCGGGCTCAACTTCAGCCGAACCAAGTGTGCAGCAGGGCCTCCCATTTCTGATTGTTCTATATTAATTTCATTTTATTCGTTAAATACTCGTAAATAGAATATAGAATTCCCTATCCAAGAGCAGCCTGGCTCGGCACTTTTGCGTATAAGCGCCTATAATTTGCTTGACGTGCGATCGCGGCCCGCCAAGATGGGGATCGGGCTGCTGCTGGCGGCCTCCGCCGCATACGGTCAGGCGGTTTCCGGGCCCGACCCGGCGGCAGCCCTCGAGTTGGAATCGAAACGCTTCCTAGAAGTCTTTGGCCTGCTTAGCCAACGCCTAGCGCACAGCTTCGACCCGGAAGAGGCGATCTATGGCGGCGCGCTGCCGGCGATGCTTTGGACGCTCGACCCACACTCGTCGTTCCTAAACCCGTCTCAATTTGAAAGCCTGCGCGAAATGCAGCGCTCGACCGAGAAGGGATTTGGAAGCGTGGTCAACTTGCTGCCCGGCCGGGTCATCGTGCTCCAGACGCTTCCGGACAGCCCGTCCGCACGGGCTGGAATCGCTCCCGGAGACGAGATCGTCGTCCTCAACGGGCAGCCGCTGGCCCAACTGCCGATCCAGCAGCTCGTTGCGGTGCTGGGCAGCGCCCGGCAAGACCGGGCGCAGCTGCTGGTACGAAGGCCCAACTTCCCCAACTTGCTGGACATGACGCTGGTCCCGGCCGAAATGGCGGATCCCAGCGTATCGCGGAGCTTCCTGCTCCAGCCGGGCATCGCCTACGCCAAGGTGCTCAACTTCGAGGCGGAAACAGCGCTCGAACTCAATCAGGCCATCACCGCTCTAGGAGGAGAGGATCTCCGAGGGCTCGTGCTGGACCTGCGCGGCAATCCTGGCGGCATCGTGGAAGTCGCGGTGCAGGTGGCTGCATTCTTTCTCTCGCCCGGACAACGCATTCTCTGGGTGAGCGGACGGGGCGGCCCCAAGGAAGAGTTGCTGGTGCCCGAGGGCCTGCGCCCGTACCGCTTCCCCGTGCGTATACTGATCGACGGCCGCACGGCTAGCGCAGCCGAACTCGTGGCCGGTGCGCTGCAAGATCACGGGCGCGCACGGGTCCTAGGCCAGCGCAGCTTTGGCAAGGGCTTGGTGCAGAGCGTCTTCGAACTCAGCGGAGGCACGGCCCTGGCCCTAACCACCGCCTTCTACCAGACTCCCTCCGAGCGCACAATACAACGCTGGCTGGGCCGCTGCGGGGAATTCCAGCTGTCGCCCTGCACGGCAGCCGACGAGCCATCCGAAGACCTCGGCGGCATCATCCCAGACGCCGAGATACTGCCGCGACCACTCTCACAACTGGAGCAGGTCCTGCTGGGGAGCAACTCTTTCCTGGAATTCGCCCGCGACCACATCGCTGGCCGCGGCCAGATCGACGAATCGTTCGAGCCAGACAACGCCTTGCTAGACGAATTCCAGTTCTACCTCTCGCAGCGCCGCATCCGTCCGTCGCTGGCAGACTGGTCAGCAACCCTGGACTTTATCCGCGCCGGACTCAAGCAGGAGGCCCTGAATCTCACGCTGGGTGTCGCTGCGGGAGACAGGGTGGAGATCCGCAGGGACCAGGTGATCAAATCGGCGGTGGCCGAACTTCAGGCGCTGGCGCGCTGAAGTGGATGGGATCAATCGTCCAGCCTGCGGCGGTGGTCATCCCGCTGGTCGGCACTCGAACCGAGAACATTGCCATGGGCCGGCCCGCCCCCCGCAGTCCGGTCGACGGACCGCATGGAACGAGTGCGGACCGTTCGTGGAGCGGGGTATTGAGGCCGGATCGATGGTCCGCCTAGCGCCCGCGACCAACAACGAACGCGGCGACCACGCAGGTAGGGCTCTGCTCAGCCGTCTCCCCTTGCGATGTAGGTTCGTTGCAAGGTTTCGCCTCGCTGGCTAGCAGGGCGCTCTTCGATAAGGTCTTGCGCTAAGGCCGTGTGGAACGAGACGACGACCCAGTTCTCGCCAGCCATGACGCCTTGGTGCCAAACGCCTCGGGGGATCGAAAGCCAGCGGTCTTCCAATGGAGCATCCGGCTGGCTGACCAGTTGGTTGGATGCCCAAGTCTCCCCCGGCTGCTCTCCAACTTGCGTCTGCAAGTCGGCAGAGCCCCTGAACGACATCACTCGCTGGATGCTGTTGGGGTGTCGTTCGGCTCCCGAGCCGGTCTTCGCTCTCAACACGAAGACCCAGCTGGACCGAATCCCATCGGGGACAGGCCGGCCATACAACGAAAGGTCTACCGGTTCCCAGACGAGCAGCGACGACCGATCCGCTTCGAGCCTCTCTTCAAGCCGTGATCCGATGCGATCCAGCTCTTGGCGGACCGCACTCTGACCGACCAAAGCATCCAAGACCTCGAGAATCGCTCTCTCATCCTCCGCAATCGGCATGCAGCCCCCAGCTATCACTATAGTTCTGGGGGATTTCGTGAAGGCTGGCCTTGTCGCAACGCAACACGGCTCACGCCGAACGCGCGGGATGCCGGACGCCGCGCTCAGTGCGGTCGTGACCCGTAGGCAGACCATGCAGCGATCCTTCGCATCGCTCGATGTCGAGGCCTTGCCCGCTCCACGAACGCTCGCATTGACAACTCCAGCTGCACGGTTGCAACCCACTGGCGTCTCAACGAACATAGAAGGCAGCGTTATGCGCAAGAATTTTCTGCTCACTTTACTGGCCTCAGTCCTCATGACGGCCACGGTAAGTTGCAATCGGTCCGACATGGTCCGCATTGGAGTGGTGCCGAAGGCCGTCGCCCATGAGTTCTGGATCGCGGTGCGCGCCGGCACCGACGAGGCCGCCAACGAGGCCGGCGTCGCGATCGAGTGGCAGGGTCCGTCCGCCGAAACGGAGTTCTCCCGCCAAATTGAAATCGTCGAAGCGATGATCAACTCCCGCGTGGACGGCTTGGTGCTCGCCCCGACAGAAGCCACCGCCCTCGTATCGGTGGTCGAGCGCGCCACAAGGGAGGGCATCCCGGTGACGATCTTCGATTCGGGGATTAACACCGAAGAGTACGTCTCGTTCGTGTCGAGCAACAACTACGAGGCCGGCGTCCAGGCAGCCGACAAGCTGGCCGAGATCCTTGGGCGGTCCGGCAAGATCGCCGTCATCAAGAATGTGCCGGGATCCTCCTCGACGATGGAACGAGAGCGTGGCTTCGAGGAAGCGCTCGCCAAGAAGTATCCGCACATCGAGATCGTGGACTTCAAATACTGCCAGTCGGATAGGGCGCTGGCGCTGGCCGCGGCCGAGAATATGCTCACGGCACATCCCGATCTCGACGGCATGTTCGCCTCCGCGGAGCCGGCCACCGTGGGCGCATCCACCGCGCTGCGCAACCGAGAACTGGTCAATCAGGTGAAACTGGTCGGATTCGACTGGACCGACACGCTAGAGAGCGACTTCCGCGAGGGCGTCATCAGCGCCTTGGTCGTCCAAGATCCGTTCGAGATCGGGCGGCGCGCTGTTCAGACCGTCCTGACGGCCTTGCGCGGCGAGACGCCGCCGAAGCGGATCGACACCAAGACGCACGTCGTCACCTTGGACAACATTAACTCGCCAGAGATCGAGGCCGTGCTACGGATCAACCTCGACGACTACCTGCCGTAGCCACAGGCGCAATCGGCTAGCGCGCGAAAGCCTCGCGCAGGCGGTCCAGCGCCCAGGTCAGTTCTTCGCGCTCGATCACCAGCGGCGGAGCGATGCGGATCACCCGGTCGTGGGTCTCCTTGCAGAGCATGCCCAGCATCTGCAGGCGCTCGCAGAAGGGCCGCGCGGGCACGCGCAGCTCGATTCCGGCGATCAAGCCCATGCCTCGAATCTCCACGATGTCAGGGTGAGACAGCGTGCGCAACTGATCCAAGAACCAGCGGCCCAGCACGGCCGCGCGCTCCACGAGATTCTCGTCGGCCAGCACGCGCAAGGCTTCCCGCGCCACCGCGCAGCCCAAGGGGTTGCCGCCGAAGGTCGAGCCATGGGTGCCGGGAGAGAAGACTCCCAGCACATCGCGGCTCGAGACCACGGCCGATACCGGATAGAAGCCCCCCGAAAGCGCCTTGCCAAGCACATACACATCCGGCTGCACGCCTTCGTGCTGGCAGGCAAACAGGGCTCCGGTACGGCCCAAGCCCGTCTGAATCTCGTCGGCGATCAGCAGCACGCCGCGCTCGCGGCAGATCCGCGCTGCCTCAGCCAAGTAACCCGCGCGCGGGATCAGCACGCCCGCCTCGCACTGCACAGGCTCGACCAAGAAGGCGCACGTGTTGGGAGTGATGGCCGCCGCTAGAGCGCCGACATCACCGAATGGAATCGCTCGGAACCCTGGCGTGAACGGGCCGAATCCCTGCCGACTGTCCGCGTCGGAGGAAAAGCCCACGATCGTGGTCGTGCGGCCATGGAAGTTGTTCTCGCAAACTAGGATCTCTGCCCGGCCGGACTCTACTCCCTTGCAGTCGTATGCCCACTTGCGAGCTGCCTTGATCGCGGTCTCGACAGCCTCCGCGCCCGTGTTCATCGGCAACACCATCTGCATCCCGCACAATTCCGCCAGCTCCCGGCAGAACAGAGGCAGCTGGTCGTTGCGATACGCCCTGGACGTGAGGGTGACCCGTTCGGCTTGCTCCCGCAGTGCCTGCAGGATGCGAGGGTGGCAGTGACCTTGGTTGACGGCCGAGTAGGCGCTCAGGCAGTCCAGGTAGCGCGCACCGTCGATGTCGAAGACCCACGGTCCTTCGGCCCGTGCCACCACCACGGGAAGGGGATGATAGTTGTGCGCCCCCCATTCGTCTTCCAGCGCGAGCATCTCCTCGCTGAGACTGGCTGTGGCAACACGGGTCAAGGAAGCAAACCCCGGAGACTTCAGCGTACCACCGCGCCCGGCTCATTCCGCTTCGGGCACGTAGATGACCTCGCCGCTCTCAAGGCGATACGCCACCCCGAGGCGCTGGCCGCGGCCGACGCCTCGCTCTTCGCTGGCGCGGAGGCGCTCGATGCGCTCGCCGCGCTTGACGATCATCTCCATGTCGGGACGGCCCGGGTTGGTGACGATGGTGATGTCCCTAGTGCTCATGCGGGCGGCCACCTCTGCGAGACTCGCACTGCCGGCAAGGGCCAAGATCAACGCCACCACAAGCACCATGCTCGCGTCGAACAGATTCACGACTCCGCCTAGCGGGTCGCTGTCTTCGCCCGAGTCCAAGGCGGCGGACGCCCGCCGCATCCAGTCGCGGCGGAGCGGCATTCGACCTGAGTTCTCATGCATCTGGCGCTTCCTCCCGGCCCGTCCCTGCGGACCAAACCTCCATCAGGTAGTGCATCTCGGTCAGATCTTGGCGTCCCCAGTAACGCACCTGCACACCAAGCGCGAACGCGGCCCCGCCCACGATCAGGCCGACCACTGTGGTCGTGAATCCGATCAGAAGATTGGACGCCATCGATTGCATATCGCCAGCGGCGAGGCCGGCAAGGGCGGGCTGCAGGGGAATCAGGGTGCCGATAAGGCCCAGCATCGGGCCGGTGCGCGAAAGCACCGAGAGCCGGTCAGCCCTTTGTCGCAGGTCATTCTCCAAATCGCTGACGATCTTGTCGAGGCGCTCGGGATGCAGCCTAGCGCCATCGGCGAAGCGACCCAGAGCGAGTCTCCAGTCCAGGCCCAGAAAACGCTCCAAGCTCGGCTCGCCCTCGTACAGGCGCCTCAGGGCGTCCCTGTTCGCGCGACGGTCGAAGCTCTCAGCCAGCACTCCCCCGGCAAGGTACGTGGCATAAACGAACAGGCCTACGATCGCGACCATGGCGGGCAGCAAGAACGCGCTCGAGATCCAATAGAGCAGGCTCTGCAATTGCTCCACGAGAACCTCACTGCCCGTGCGCGACGCCGGAGGCGGCGAGCATCATCCGCGGCGTTCCGCGTCGAGCACCTTGCCCAAGCGACGTGCGAAACGCGGGCCGCCGTCGTAGGTCGCGCCCAGAAACGCACGCACCAGCTCCGTGGCTAGGGAGATCCCGACGATCCGCCCGCCCAGGCAAAGCACGTTGAGATCGTCGTGCTCGACGCCCTGCCCTGCCGAATAGGTATCGTGGCAGACGCTGGCGCGCACGCCCTTGAGCTTGTTGGCCGCCACAGAGGAGCCGACGCCGCTGCCGCAAACGACAATGCCACGGTCTGCCTCTCCGTTTCGGACCGTCTCGCCGACCGCGATCGCGAAATCCGGGTAGTCGTCATCCGCGTCCAGCGTATGTGCTCCGACATCCAACGCTTCGTGCCCGTCTGCGGCTAGCAGCCTGGCAATCTCCTGCTTGAGCTGGAAGCCGGCGTGGTCGGCCCCGATGGCAACACGCATCAAACTGGCATTGTAGCGTAGGCATCTACGGTGCCTCGCGCGAGTGTCCAGGAACATTTTTTTGTCCTGATTGAGGCCGTTTCGGAGAGATTGAGTTCT
>JAPPMG010000072.1 GCA_028819215.1 Bryobacterales bacterium | reverse complement strand
GCCGGGGTTGTTGCCGCCGGAGCGTCAACGTGGGCCGTTGGGCCGTGCGTCGCTCTAGAATCGTATGCGAGGGCTGCATGACGTTACTCTCGTATATAAGCCCCTTAATTTCTTGCCCGGCCGTGCTTTGTTTCGCGCCAAGCGCAGACAGGAATCAAGTCCGCACCCGCAGCAGGAAGTAGCTTCCCCCCAGGGCGAATAGCGCGCATGGTGCCCACGCTGCCAGCGGAGGCTGGAGTTGGCCAGCCCGCCCGAGCTGTTCGCTGAATGCCGTGACCGCGTAGAAGGCCACAGTCAGCCCAAGGCCGAAGCCAACCGGCCAGAGGGCGCCGCGTTCGCTGGTCTGTAACGCGAACGGAAGGGCTACCAAGGCCATTGCGAATGCGAACAGAGGGAACGCCAGTTTCTTGTGCATGCTCACCTGCAGCCGTATGGTGTCAAAGCCGCTCTGAGTGAGGTCTTGGATGTAGGCCCGCAGCTGGCCGAGGTTCATCTGCTGGTCGCGCCGATCCTGTTTGAGGAAGTACTCAGGCTCTTCGCGAATGCCGGGGAAGGCCCTCGCCTCAAAGGGCTCGAATGCATCGGTCCGGATTCCTCTCAACTCGCGCACCCAGCCGTTCTCGAAGATCCACGCCGCGCTCTCATCGTCCCAGCGGGCGCGCTCCGCATGGATGTGTCGACTCAATTCGAACGGCTCTGTCCTAAGGTCAAAGACGCTGATGCCCGAGAACGCCTCGCTACGCGAATCGAAGGCCCGATGGTAGAAGATGCGGTTGTCGAGCCCGAACGTCCACTGGCGGTCTGGTCGCAAGTACGTGCGCGGCGGTCGGCCTTTGATCTCGTCGCGCAGCGCGTCCTGGCGCATGTTCGCTTCAGGGAGGATCGACTCTTCGAGAGCGAAGAGGCCGGCGCTGAGGCCGCCGGCAGCGATCAGAACTGGCAGGGCCAGGCGGTACAGGCTGACGCCGCAAGACCGGAATCCGGTGATCTCGTTATGCGCTCCCATGACACCGAAACAGATCAGTGTCGCTACCATTGCTGCAAGAGGGATGGTGTTGTAGGCCAGGAACGGCGTCAGGTAGTAGATGTACGGAACAAAGTGTCCTAGCTTGTCTCGCGTCAGCATGTCGCTGAGCAGTTCGAAGAAGCTGAATACGTACCAGATCGAAGTAAACGTGAGCACCAGCAGCACCAAGTAAAAGAGAAACTTGCGCAGCACATAGCGGTCGACGACCGGCACCAACAGGTCCAGCGGGTCGCGCATCGGCTCCTTGATGGCGGCTTTGTCTTCGCGGGCGCCCCTCTTGCCGATGAACTTCTCGGCGGCTCGCACCAAGCGACCGCCCACCGCCGCGTGCCAGTCGCGATGCGCGGGGGCATCTGTCCGCGCCAGCAAGGCGAATCCCGCGACGGCGAAGACTCCGCTGGCTGACCAAGCGGCTAAGGCGGGCGGCAACGCTCCGCGTTCGGCCAGAGCGGTCCCGGCTAGCGAGATCATCCAGTAGGCGAAGCACAGAAGCATGGCGACGACCACTCCGGAGGCGCGGTTGGCCCTGCGGAGCGAGATGGCCAGAGGCAAGCCCGCCAAGGGCAGCAGCCAACACCCGAACGGCAATGAGAACCGGTCGTGGAGCAACAGCGTAGCGGTCGGATCGTCTCCTTGAGACGCTTCCTTCCACAGCTCGGGAGTTGTCATGGAGTCGAACCGCTTCGCGCCAGGATCGAATCTTCGAGGGCGAGCGCGCAGGACCTGATCGGCCGCTTGGGAACGCAGCGCCAGGTACTGTTCCGGATTGCTGGACCGCTCGTAAGTGGTGGTCTGGGGGAAGCGCACTTGGATGCGGTCTTGCTCGGGGCGGGGCTGCACGAAGGCTTCGGTGCCGAGCGTGATGCGCGGTCCGGCCGCCTGGACCTCGGTGCCGCTTAGGGAGCCGCGGACTTCGGGCGGGCGCATGTCTGCCAGGAAAATCCCCTTCCAGTGGATTCCCTCGGAAGGAACGACGTCCTGGACCCAGATCACATGATCCGGGAAGTCCTCAATGAACACCCGGGGAATCACCTCTGTGCCCGCCAGCTGGATTCGCAGCGACTCGGCGATCCGAACCTGCTCGCGCAGGGACCACGGAGTGAGCCACAGCGTTGTGAGCGCACAGACCAGCAAGCCGATCGTGGCGACCAGCGAAACTGGGCGGACCAAGGATCGGATCCTGATACCGGATGCGACCATGGCGAGGATCTCGTTGTCGCTCGAGAGGCGTCCTAGCGAGACGAGGATCCCGGTGAGCACTCCCATCGGGATCGTGAATGGGAACGCCTGTGGCAGCGTCAGCGCCAGGAGTCGCGCCATGTCGCCGGGCGGCACCCGCCGTCCGACGAGCAGCTCCATGACCGGCTCCACGCGCTGCAGGAACAGAACGAGCGTGAACAACGCCGTGCCGACCAGCGATGCGACCGCAACTTCGCGGAAGACGTATCGATTCAGGATGCGCACGCCGAGATAGCCCGGCCGGGCTGAACAGTTATTATCCCAGTCCAAGTTCGATCAGCGCCTCAGCAGCAGGGCGCGTAGTCTGTTGGCGCTGTCGATTGGGTCATTCGAACGGGGCTCCGGGCATGCTCTTCGCATGCTGGAAGTTCAGATCGCTTGGTCGACATTTGCCCGGCGAACCGTCTGCTAAGCTAAGGGCCAGCAAGGCGCTATCGTCTAAGGGTTAGGACAGGGCCCTCTCAAGGCTCAAATCGGGGTTCGAATCCCCGTAGCGCTACCATCTCCCCCAAGCCTTCCTGCCCGCCCAAGTCGGCTCGGCGAAGGTTTCCGAGGATCGAAGCCGGACCCTAGCCGAGTCAGCATGCTTGGGTTGCAGCGCCAGACACTGGGCTTGGTCGCCGGAATCGTCGGTTTCGCGGCCGTGCTGCTGCTGCCGACGCCGCCGGGCATGAGCCCGGAAGCGCACAAGACGGCGGCAGTTGCCGTCTTGATGATCTGCTGGTGGATTAGCGAGGCCGTCCACATCGGCGTGACCGGCTTCGTCCCCATCGCCCTGTTTCCGCTGCTGGGCGTTACGTCGAGCCGCGAGGTCTCGGCGCACTACGGCAACCACCTGATATTCCTATTCGTCGGCGGCTTCATCATCGCGCAGGCGATGGAGCGCTGGAACCTGCACCGCCGCATCGCGCTGGCGATCATCGACCGCTTCGGCTCCCGACCCCGGCCAATCGTGCTGGGCTTCATGGTGGCCACCGCGCTGCTCTCGATGTGGATCTCCAACACCGCCACCACCATGATGCTGTTGCCGATGGCGATGGCCGTTGTGAACCAACTGGTGGGTACAGCCCAGGTCAGAGGTGCCGCCGAACGGGCCCAGCACGAACAGCTCGCGCGCGACACCTTCGGGCCCGTGCTGCTGCTTGGGATCGCCTACGCGGCCAGCATCGGCGGGCTCGGCACGGTGGTGGGCTCTCCAACCACGGTGGCGTTCTTGGGATTCGCTACAGATGCGTTCCCAGATCTGCCGCCCATCGGCTTCGCGCAATGGTCCATGATTGGCCTGCCTATCATCGTCGTGTTCGTACCGCTCACTTGGCTCTACCTGTGCCGGTTCGGCACGGCGATCCCATTGTCCGCCGTGCGCTTTTCGAGCAGCCAGAGCGTGATCCACGATGAACGTGCCGCCCTGGGCGCGATGTCGGCGCCGGAGAAGCGCGTCACGATCGTGGCGGCCTCGACTGGACTGCTGTGGATCCTGCGCGCGCCGATCGATCTTGGCGGCTTCTTCCTGCCGGGATGGTCGCAGCTGTTCCCCGTGCCAGGCTCGGTGCATGATTCGACGGTCGCCATGACGATGGCGATCTTGCTCTTCATGCTCCCTTCGGGCAAGGCTGGCGATGCGAGCCGCCTGCTGGACTGGCGACATGCGGCCCGCGGCACGCCTTGGGGCATTGTCTTCTTGCTGGGAGGAGGATTCGCGCTCGCTGCCGGGATCACCGACAGTGGGTTGGCCGCTTGGCTCGGAGCGTGGCTGGGCGCCCTGGCCGGGCTGCCCAGCTGGGTTCTGGTTGTTGCCGTCTGCGTGCTGACCACAGCCATGACGGAGACCACTTCCAATGTCGCCACGGTGTTGATGTTGTCGCCCGTGGTAGCCGCCATGGCCGGCGAAGTGGGCGTACATCCCTACCTGCTCTTGGTTCCGATGGCGGTCACCTCGTCATTCGCGTTCACATTGCCTGTCGCGACCCCGCCAAACGCAATCATCTTCTCGAGCGGCTGGATCACGATTCCGCAGATGGTTCGGGCGGGGATCTTGCTCGATGTCATTGGACTGCTGATCGTGCCGATAGCGGTCTACGCCCTAGGCTCGAGCGTGTTCGGATTCTGACTATCCGGCGGCTGGTGGGCAAACAACGGCTGCCGTGTCCAACTCCGGTAGGTCGTGACGACCACTGAAGTCTGCGAGGTAGCGCTAGAGACGCTTTCTGCTTGTCTGTTAAGGACGGAGCTGTAAAGGGTCCCGGAATAGGGCCCGGAACGACTCGATGCCGTTGGGGTGCACGGCTCGGCGCACGTATTCCCCGACCGAGTGATTCACCGCCTCGTGTGCGAATCCCGCCAGCGACGCATAGGGCGAGGACATGTCCATGCGGACGGTGTCGGCCGGGCGTCCCCGTGGCCGCCAGCATCTCAGAAGCTGAGCCGCAGTGCGAATTGTAGCTGTCGCGGTGTGTTCCTCTGGCGCCCGATTACTCCGAAAGCACCCGTACCGAACCGTGTATTCGGCGGCCCGAAGTTTGGTGTGTTCGTCAGGTTGAAGAATTCCATACGAAACTGAAGGTTGGTTTGCTCTGTGATTGGAAAGTCCTTGAAAATGGAAGAATCAAATTGACCGACTCCAGGCGCGCGAGTGTCAGGCAAAGTGCGTGCAGTGTTGCCGAACGTGAACGGCTCGGGTTGGCTGAAGGTTGAAGTGTCCAAGTATTCGCCGAGGCGGTTCACGACTGCTCCACTCCTCCGCGGGCTGCTTCCGTTGTTGTTCGGCCGCTGCGTCCCCGGCTCGGCCAATCCGGCGAAGTTGAGTGCTCCTGAGTTGTCCTGAGCATTGACCACAATCAGTGGCGTTCCCGTCGCAAGAGTCCAGATGCCGTTGACCTGCCAGCCCCCCGCGATGAAGTTCGCCAAGCGGCCCATGTTCGTACCGAAAGATCGGCCTTGGCCCCAAGGCAATTCGTACAGGAAGCTGAGAACGAACCGTTGGGAGACATCCGTCACGGAGAGCGACCGCTCCGCGGCTCGGTTATGCCACTGCTGAATAAACGCAAACGGTGGCAGCAAACCGGTGCCAGAGGTCGATGAATCATCAATGAGCTTCCCCGCCGTGTAAGAACCGAGAAAGGTCAGTCCGTTCGAGAATCGTCGGTCGAGCCGCACCTGAGCTGCATGGTAGATCGAGCTGGCGAAGGAGCCCTTCTCAAGGGAGATATTCCCGAATTGCGGGAAGGGCCGCAGCAGTCGGTTGCGCGTCACCGTGGGCCGGCTCAGCGGTGAAGCAGGACTCGTGATCACCCCGAAGAAGGGGTTGTCCACTCGCTGCAGAAGGGCGGGTCCAAGCGCCAGTTGCTCGGCAGCCAACATATTCGGCGAGCCGAAGACTACAGATAGATTAGTACCCTTCGCACCTGTGTATCCGACTTCCAACAGCAGGTTGGGGACCAATTCATGTTGAATGTTGAGATTCCACTGTTGCACATAGGGGCTTCGGTCCGAGATCCGGTTGCTCTGGAAGTTTAGCCCGGCGAACGAAAGCAATCCTTGCGACGAGCCTGGCGGCAATGTAAAGCCGTTGGGGTACGGGTTGGAAATAAAGTCGTTCGGCGTCAGCCCCCCGTCCAAGGATGCGACGAAAGGAGTCTGTGAGCTGAAGCCCGCCACGCCCCCGCCTCCCAACGTGCCGGCGGCCGTGACGGCAGGGGGCGGATAGAAAATGGCGTAGCCCCCTCGAATCACAGTCTCGCCGAGGGCGCGCCAAGCAAACCCGAACCGAGGAGACAGATTGTTCTTGTCCAGATCGAACTGAGCGTCACGATCGATGCCGACGAACTCCAAACCACCTCGCAGACCGGAGAGCCCCGGGACCGCCAAGGGTGAGGTTGCCTCCGGATTGAATACACTCAAGCGGTCGTACCGTTCGCTACGGGGCCAGTCCATGCTGTAGCGCAGACCCAGATTCAAAGTGAATCGCGAAGTGAGCTTGATATCGTCCTGAACAAACCAAGCGGCATAGGGGCTTTGTGTAGAGATGGCTTCGTCGTGCGAAACAAAGCCTCGATCCGCCACTCCCAGCAGGAGGGATGCGATCGAGTGTCCCGCGACACTCGTCCCCCGGTTGGGATCCGGCCCTTGCGTGAAGCGCGGCGTGAAGCGGAACTGGCCGGCCGGATCGAGTCCTTGGAAAAAGTGGGTCCGGTTGATCCGGAACTCCGTCCCGAATTTGTAGGTATGGTTGCCTCGAATCCAGGTCATCTTGTACTGAAGCCCGTACGACTGCAGCCGGAACCGAGCGAGGAATGATTCCCCGATCCTGCCGAAGCCGGCTACGAAGAAACGCGTGTATCCACGGTCCTCGGCAACGTTGGCGAAGTCTTGCGGCATCCCCAGATCCTCGGCAATGTTCCGACCGAAAGAATGTGAGCGGCGGACCGTCCAAAGATCCGAAAAACTAACTCCGAACTCGGAGAAGAGGCTTGGAGTCAGGCTTTGGGAGTGATGAATCACAGCATTGCGGCCGGGTCTCGGGATCGCGGCCGGACCAGGCTGCCCCGGTGTCCCGTAAAAGTTCGGTCGAGCCTGCCGAAAATCACGGTAGCTGACCCTGCCGAAGATCGACTGGCTGTCCGAGAGCTGATGGTCGACACGGACGTCGAAGTTGTCATCGTCGGTCGCGGCACTGCCGGCTGCGATGAAGTTGTTCACGTTCGCCGCTCCCCGGCCTGCGGTGTTCGGCTGAGGGTAGAGGCCGAGCACCTTGCGGGCGACCGGATCGATCCGATTCCCCGGAATCACATTGCCTTGGAAGGGGTCTCGAATCTTGCCGTTGCCTGAGGGGTCGTCGCGGGTCGTGAGCGGATCGTAGATCGTAATCGGGTTGCCTCCGCGATTCAGCGTAGAGGAGAAATCGCCCCCAAGCTGAGCCGTCGTCGGAATCGTGGTCGCGCTCGTCGCCTGGCTCCGTTGCCTCAGTCCTTCGTAGCCTCCGAAAAAGAACGTTCGGTTGCGGACGATTGGTCCTCCGAGGGTAAACCCAAACTGGTTTCTCTGGAAGACTCCCAGTTCGCGCCCTGCACGATTCAAGAAAAAATTGTTCGCGTCAAGTTCACTGTTTCGGAGGTATTGGAAGGCCAATCCATGAAATTCATTCGAGCCGGACTTTACTACGACGTTGATGATGCCGCCGGCAGTGCGGCCGAATTCAGAAGAGAACGAGTTGGTTTGGACCTTGAATTCCTGAATCCGGTCCACCGAGGGCATAATTGCTGTTGCGTAAGTGCCCGGGCTGTTCTCCGGTACCGTTACAGGCGATCCGTCAACGAGGATTTCGGTCGCTCCACCGCGTCCTCCATTGATTCCAAGATTGGAAAGAAGCAGGGGATTGCTACCGAAATTCTGGCCAGGAGCAACCCCCGGAGTCAGCGCCGCCAGTGCGAAAGGGTTACGCCCGTTGAGCGGCAGTTCGCGGATCTTTCTTTCTTCGACGACTTGTCCCATCTCACCGCCCTCGGTTTGGAGTAGTGGCACAGCTCCGGTCACCTCGATGGTCTCGGTCACCTCGCCGATCTGAAGCTGCGTGGTTAGAGAAACCGACTCAGCCACGTGAACAATGACGCCTGCCTGCACGTGTTGCCGAAATCCTTGGGCGCTGACGTTGACGGTATACGTGCTGGGTTTTACAGAGGTAAAGCGAGCACTGCCTTGTTCGATGGATTCCCTGGACGTTTGAATCTCAGTCGCTTCGTCCGTCAGCGTTACGCGCGCTCCGGGGATCGCCAGGCCCGCCGGATCGACGACGTTGACTACCACGGTTCCCGTCGAGGCTTGCCCCCACAACGCGGTTACGCCGAGACCGGCCAGAGATATGGCTGCACAGACGGCGCTGATCATACGGAGCAACTGCATCTGTTTTCCTCCTTGTTCAGAGCGAGCGAAATCTCGTAGATAGTCCTATCACGTAGGTAGTATGCTGACAAGTCATTGAACCGCGTTTTCGCTCCCAAGTGATGGGGATTGCCGAAAAACTCGCCACAATTCACGAATTCAGCACTGGATCTGTACGGATTCGGCGTGTCATGGGGGTGTGCCTATTGGGGGAATCATTGGCATGCGATCCCAACCAGCTTGGCCTGCCAAGCGGGCAAGCACGTCTATGTGGACGAGCCCGCTGGTCACAACATCGCCGAAGGGCGGGCCATGTTGGACGCTGCTCGCAAGTACGACCGTGTCGTGCAGGTGGGGATCCAATCCTGCAGTGGCCGGAACTACGAGGAGGCTTGCGGGTACATCCGCACCGGCCCACTGGGGAAGGTTGCCTTCGCCAAGGGCTGGGAGAGCGCTAGGCAGAAGGGAATCGGCTACCCGCCCGACGAGGCCGAGGGGGCTGCCGTATACGGAGAGAACGGCTACGTGGTGATTGGCAAAGGGAGCTGGCGCGCTTACGACGAAGTGGGCAAGATCATAACCTCCCGTGCCAGCGCGAAGGCGGAGGACGATGTCAACCACAAGCGCGGCATGCTCGATGCGATCCGTACCGGTGGCCGCCCGGCGTGCGATATCGAGATCGGCCACTGCGCATCGGCACTGATACACCTTGGGAACGTTGCTTGGCGAGCAGACCGGAAACTTTGTTTCGACCCGGTCACGGAGAGCTCTGGCGATGATTCTGACGCGAACGCGCTGGTTTCCCGCGAGTATCGTGAGGATTGCAGATTGCGGACTACTGCTGCTGGGCGATTCAAGGGAAGCGGGAATAAGGGCAACTCGCTTGGCACAACAGCATCAAGCTCGCGATACGCCATGAATTCGACGGATTCCTGCGCGGGACGGAGTACTACTCCTAGCTATCGCGCGAATTACTGCTGTGTGACCTCCCCGACTAATCCACTGTTGGAGAGGGCTCCCAGAACTCTTGTCATCGGGGAGGAACCTTTGGAACGGCTTCAGCATAGCGCGTAGTCGCTGATTGACTGACTCTCAGGGGCAGAGACGATTGGCCTGAGGGCGATCCTTGATTGGCCGCAACTGAATTGTGCACATGATTTAGCAGGACTCTTAGATGCTCGAGTGGAAGGTCGATCCCTCCTGACATCGGGTCCGGCCAGGTTCTCGTAACCGCTCGACGCGCGAGGCGTTTCCGCGCTATGGTGACGGACGGACTCTCGCCATGCGTACCAGACGAACGTTTCTTCGAGCCACTGCAGGTGCGGTGGCGCCCGCGTTCCTGAGCGGAGCGAGCGTGAACGAGCGCGTCACGGTTGCAATGATGGGATTTCGCGGACGCGGGCGCCAGCTGCTCTACGGATTCGCTGAGATGTCGGACGTCCGCGTGAAGACGATCTGCGACGTAGACCAGCGCCTGTTCGACAGCGCTGCCGCCGCTGTCGGCGACCGGCAGGGTAGCCGACCGGAAGTCGAGACCGACTTCCGGCGGCTGTTGGAGGATTCGGACATCGATGTGCTCGTGGTCGGGACACCCACCCATTGGCATGCGATCCCGACCATTCTGGCCTGCCAAGCGGGCAAGCACGTCTATGTGGAGAAGCCAGCTGGTCACAACATCGCCGAAGGGCGGGCCATGCTGGACGCTGCTCGCAAGTACGACTGTGTCGTGCAGGTGGGGATCCAATCCCGCAGCGGCCGGAACTACGAGGAGGCTTGCGCATACATCCGCACCGGCGCACTGGGGAAGGTTGCCTTCGCCAAGGGCTGGGAGAGCGCTAGGCAGAAGGGTATCGGCTACCCGCCCGACGAGGCTGCGCCTGCTGGAGTGGACTACGACATGTGGCTCGGACCGGCCCCGAAGCGCCCGTTCAATCGGAATCGCTTCCATAGCAGATGGCGCTGGTTCTTCGATTACGGCACCGGAGACTTGGGCAACGACGGTGTTCACCGCGTGGACTACGCCCGCCGGGGACTGGCGGCCGGATTCGAGGCGATGGGCAAGAAACTGCCCGACTGGCCGACGGCTGTCACGGCCTCGGGCGGCAAGTTCTTCTTCGACGACGCACAGCAGTGGCCGGACACCCTCGTGGTGACCTGGGACTATCCCGGCGCGACGCTGATGTACGAAATGCGCAACTGGCAGCCCACGACGATGGAAGGCGAGGCCGAGGGGGCTGCCGTATACGGAGAGAACGGCTACGTGGTGATTGGCAACGGGAGCTGGCGCGCGTACGACGAAGCGGGCAAGATCGTGACCTCCGGCGCCAGCGCGAAGGCGGAGGACGATGTCAACCACAAGCGCGACATGCTCGATGCGATCCGCAGCGGCGGCCGCCCGGCGTGCGATATCGAGATCGGCCATTGCGCGTCGGCACTGATACACCTGGGGAACATTGCTTGGCGGACAGACCGGAAACTTCGTTTCGACGCGGTCACCGAGAGCTTTGGCGAGGATTCCGACGCGAACGCGCTGGTTTCGCGCGAATACCGGGAGGGCTGGGCCCTGCCAACGATTTGACTTTTTTTGCGCAATCGATCCGCTACGACCTCGGAAAACCTCACATTGCGGCCAATCTTCGCCTATGCTCTAGCCAGGTCTTGCCGGAAAGTGTCCCGGCCGCAGGAATACGTGGGTCGGCAAACTGGAACGACGCAGAGAACGGCAGACAGGGGAGGCACAGCAATGGCAAAAGATTCGGGCGTACGCCTGCTCTTGACGCTGGCAGCTCTCACGCTGCTCTCAGCCACGCTGGCATTTGGCCAGATCGAATCAGCTCGTATCCAAGGAGTCGTCACCGATGCCTCGGGCGCCGTGATTCCGGGAGCGACCGTGCGCTTCGTGCACGTCGACACCGGGCAGCAGTTCGAGGTCTCAACTAGCGCGGACGGGTTGTACCGCTCGATTCCGCTGCGCATCGGCGAGTTTCGCGTTGAGTACGAGGCTGACGGATTCAAGCGAAGTGTCCGGTCGGGCATCAACCTTGAGCTGCAGGAGACGGCAGTGATCGATGTTGTCCTCGAGATTGGCGAAGTGACGGAGGTCGTGGACGTCACCGCAGACGCTGTATTGCTCGAGACGACCGAGGCAACCCAAGGGCAGGTCATCAACAACCAGCGCATTGTGGACATGCCGCTGAACGGGCGTGACTACATCCAGCTTGCCCTGCTGTCGGCCGGCGCGATTCGCCCGATCGGCGGTCGCTTTGGCGGCTACAGCGCGGGAGGCCAGAGGACCACCCAGAACAATTACACCTTGGACGGGATCGACAACAACGGACTGCAGATCGCCGCCCAGGGGCGCAGGGCCGAGGTCGTAAAGCCATCGGTCGATGCCATCGAAGAGTTCAAGATCTCGACGAATGCCTACAGTGCCGAGTCAGGCCGGGCGCTGGGCGGCACTGTCAACGTTTCCATCAAGTCGGGGACGAACCAGTTCCACGGGACTGTATTCGAGTTCCTCCGAAACGAGGTGCTTGACGCCAAGAATTTCTTTGACGACCCGGACTCGCCCAAGCCGCCCTTCAAGCGCAATCAGTTCGGCTACTCGGTGGGCGGGCCGATCCGGCGCAACTCGACGTTCTTCTTCACCGACCTTGAGGGCACCCGGATCCGCGAGTCGGCGACATTCGTGGAAACGATTCCCACGCAGGACCAGCTGGCCGGTAACTTCAGCGGCGTGCCACAGACGATCTACGATCCCGCCACCTACGACTCAGCGGCTAACCTCAGGGACCCGTTTCCGAACAACACGATACCGAGCGACCGAATCGATTCGGTTGCGCGCAATGCCAGCTCGTTCTACCCCGCGCCCAACGCGCCCGGACTGGTGCAAAACTGGCGGACGGCCGGCCCCGACAAGGAGGACGATGACAAGTGGGACGTGCGGCTGGACCAGATCGTCAGTGCCAACGACAACGTCTTCGGGCGCTACAGCCAGCAGGACAGCTATGTGCCCACCCCGAACCGCTTCCCGTCCCTGCAGGACGGGAATGGCACTGAGTTCAACCACCGCGGACAGAACATGGCAGTGGGCTGGAACCACATCTTCTCGCCCACGCTGATCACGAACTTCAAGGTTGGCTGGAACCGCATATATACCAACCGCCAAGCGTTGGCCCAGAGCAACCTCAACCAAGAGCTCGGGCTCACAGGCGTCAACCAGTCCCTGAACGGATCTGCCCGCTTTGCCATCAGCGGCATGCGCCCGATCGGAACCTCGAACTTCACGCCCAATCTGATTGATTCGCAGAATCGCCAGCTCAGCATCGACACCAATTGGACCAAGGGCCGCCACAGCATCAAGTTCGGGTACTCGCTGCAGCTGCTGCAGAGCTACCTGACCAATCCCCAGCAGGAACTGGGGCAGTTCGTCTTCAACGGGAACTTCTCGAGGCAGACGCAGAACGTCGACGGCGGCAGGGGCGGCCGTCCGGCGGCGGACTTCCTGCTGGGTATTCCGTTCCGAACCGACATCTCCAATTCGGTCTACATGAACCTGCGCGCGCCTTGGCAGCACTTCTACCTGCAGGACGAATGGCGCGTCAATGACAGGCTGACGCTCAACCTTGGCGTGCGCTACGAGCACAACATGCCTTGGTACGACAAGGACAACGGAATATCGAACTTCGACATCGACACAAACCCTGCGAGCCCGACCTTCTTCGTGGCGACGGACGGCAGCATAGCTTCCCGGGCTACTCTTGACCCGGACTTGAACAACTTCGCGCCGCGCTTCGGCTTCGCATACCGGGTCATGGAGGGTACAGTGCTGCGAGGGGGCTACGGCATCTTCTACGCCAACTACGAGGGAACCGGCGGCGGGCAGTTCCTGGAGACCAACCCACCATTCCACATCAAGTCCCAGATCTCGACCGACAGCATCAATCCCGCTGTGCTCTTGCGGACCGGCGTGCCTGATGGCGTGGTCACGCCCGAGCGAGCAGTCAGCCTGCGCTTCTCCTCATTCGAGCGCGATCCTCCGTGGCCGATTTCTCAGCAGTGGAACTTCAACATTCAGAAGTCGCTCGATTCCAACACGGTCTGGGAGATCGGCTACTACGGGACCAAGGCGCAACACTTGGTGAACCGCCTTGACGGCAATTACGCGCTGCCGGGACCGGGGAACATCAATCCCCGGCGCCGCTACACGAGCGCCGTATTCCCGGGCACCGACATCGTGGTCGGTCCGCTAGCGGCGATGAACCGCCACGAGTTCAACGGAAACTCGCTGTTCCACTCCTTCCAGACCCGCATCGAGCGCCGCTACTCCAACGGCTTTACGCTGCTTGCGGCGCATGTGTGGTCCAAGAACATCGGCGATGTGCCAGGTTTCTCTGGATCGGGCAACGCTCCGAACAGCGGCATCCAGAATCCTCTGGACAGAAGGCCCGAGCGCAGCTTGGACAACCAGCACCGCTCGCACAGCTTCGTAAGCAGCTACATCTATGACCTGCCCTGGGGCCAAGGGAGGCGGTGGGGCAGTTCTTGGCGCGGTGCCGCGGACGCTGTCCTTGGCGGCTGGACACTTGCCGGCATCGTCTCGGTCGCGTCTGGCCGTCCGCTCGGCCTGAGAGTTCGGGGCAATCCCGCGAACAACGGGAATTTCAGCAGGCCGAACGTGGTTTCTGGCGCCAGTCCTCACTTGCCGCGAGGACAACGCGATCCGGAGCGCTGGTTCAACACGGACGCGTTCGTGCCAAATAACGACTATGAGTACGGCAATGCCGGTCGCAACATCCTGATTGGGCCGGGTGTGGCGAACTGGGACTTTGCTGTGTACAAGATCTTCCAGATCACCGAAGGGGACATGCTCCAGTTCCGCTTCGAGAGTTTCAACTTCACGAACACGCCGCTGTTTAACTTCCCCAACTCGGAGGTGGGCAACAACAACTTCGGCCGCATCACAAGCGCTGGACGGCCCCGCAACCTTCAGTTCGGCCTGAAGTTCATCTTCTGAAGCAGCTTGCCAGCGGCAGGCGGGGCGGCTTTCGGATGCTGCGTTCGAGGTCCGTCGCGGCGCTGGCTGCCGGAAGCGCAGACGGTTGGGGCCGGGGGAAGCTCCCCGGCAAGACCCTCATGCAGCCCGCGGTCGCGTTGTCGCTTGTTGTCTGCGCCACCATTGCGGGACAGCTAGCGCCCGACCTTCCAGTCGATCTTCGGCAGGGCATCTCCTGCAGCGAGCCATTCGTCCAGCTGAAGTTGACCAGGATGCGATCGGGCGCGCGTGATCTCTCCCGCTGGGCTCAGCCGAGAGTCTGACGTTTGTGTCACGGAAGCAATCGGCCAAGAACGTGAGGCCGTGACCTGAGCCGGTCTGTGGATCGGGCCGTGGCTGAACGATCTGGTCGGCAGCTGCGCTGTATCTGAATCGCTGGCAAGGCGGTTCCGGGCGACATCGCTAGATCCGATAAGCTGCTGCTGATGTCCGTCGCCGGCCTGCAGTGACTTGGCGCATCCCTCGTTGCGCGCAGCGGTGGCCTAGACGTCTGACGCGGCAGTTTCAGTTGTGAAGTTCCGGTGAATTTGAGGGGCGGCCTAGTGGATATGGTGTAAATTAAAATCAAATTTATGAAGCTAGCGCGTGTTTTGATTTCCTTAGTGGTCTTGGGTGTCCCGACCGGTGTCTTTGGTCAGACAGCTACCGGGAGGCTAGCAGGCGTTGTTCTGGATGCCACAGGGGCGTCTATTCCAGGTGCGTCGGTAACGGTTCGGAGTGAAGCTACTGGCGTAACCGTCGAACTCGAAACGAGCGTGGCCGGCTCATTCAATGTGGGCACCTTGGTGCCGGGAATGTACACGATCGAGGTCAGCGCCGAGGGTTTCCGCAACTACACCGTGAATAGCCAGAAGGTCGACGTTGCGCTGGCTACCTCGCTGCCGCCGATCGTTCTTGAGCTGGGGCCATCCACTGAAGTCGTGGTCGTGGAAGGGGATGTGGCACGCGTGCAGACGACCAACGCGGAAGTCACCTCCATCGTTACCTCCGACCAGATCCAAGAGCTCCCCTTGATCGGAAGGGACCCCCTGAGCTTTGTCAGCCTGCAGGCAGGAGTCGCTTACGGCGGCGCCGCGACCACGGTCATCAACGGCCAGCGCACGTCATACTCCAACGTCACTCTGGACGGCATCAACATCCAAGACAACTTCATCCGCAACAACGCGCTGGACTTCTTGTCGAGCCGGACGCTGATCGACCAAGTCGCCGAGTTTGCCATCACGACGCAGAACGGATCGTCTGCGGTTGGCATGGGCGCGTCCCAGGTGAACTTCACGACACGTTCTGGCGGGCCGGAATTTCACGGCAACGCCTACTGGCACAACCGCAGCCACAAGCTCGCGGCCTCGCCTTGGTTTTCTAACCGGCAGGGCTTGGAGAAACCGGAGCTGAACTTCAACCAGTACGGCGGCTCGCTGGGCGGTCCTGCGATCAAGAATCGCGTCTTCTTCTTCGCCAACTACGAGGTGATGACAGACCGGCGCGAGAGCCTTGTCAACACCACGATCCTGACTCCCACTGCGGCCCAGGGAGTCTTCAGATACCTAGACTTGAGCAACACTTTGCGCGAGGTCAATGTGCTGAGGCTGCAGGGATTAGAGGCGGATGCGGCGGCGGCGCAGCTCCTGAGCCAGATTCCGGCTCCCAGCGAAATCAACAACTTCGACCGGGGAGACAGCACGTCCGAACGCCAGCTCAATACGGCCGGGTATCGCTTCTTGACGCGCGACAACGCTGACAGAAGAGCCATCACTGCGCGAGGCGACTGGAATGCGAGCAGGAGCGGGGCGCTGGCGGTGACGTACAAGCGTAGCAACGAGACCAATGATCGCCCCGACACCGGCGTGGCCTACTACGAAGCGCCCCCGGTGCAGGATTTCGTCAAATCGCAATTTCTCTCGGCCGCGTGGCGCAGCACGTTCGGGCCGCGCTGGACCAACGAGGCGCGGTTCGGCTTCAATCTCGCCCCGGGAGATTTTCGCAACAGCGCGGCTCCGATCGACTACGAAGTGTCGGGGATGCTGTATACGAATCCAAACGTCAACTTCGCTCCGCAAGGGCGCTACACCGACACCTTCAACATCCGTGACAACGCCATGGCGCTGATCGGTCGGCACTCCGTGCAATTCGGATTCGACGCGCAGCAAGTCCGCGTCCAGAGCTTCAACTACTTCGGCGTTGTGCCGGAAATGGGGATCGGCTTGGGGGTGGAGAGCGAGTACCAAATCCCGGGAGCATTGTTTCCGGGCGGCATTGATTCCGGCGATCTAGGCACCGCCCAGTCCCTGCTAGCCTCGCTGGCAGGCATCGTCTCGACCGCCTCGCAGTCGTTCAATGTCAGGGACCGGACATCCGGTTTCGTCTCCGGACAAGAGCACCGCAGGCGATACAGCTACGATTCGTTCGCATTGTACGGCCAGGACAGTATCAGGATCCGGCCGCGCCTCACCGTGAATCTGGGCCTGCGCTGGGAGTACTTCGGGAGACTGGATGAGCGCGACAGCCTCATGCTGCTGCCAGTTCCCGGGCCCGGAACCCTGATCGATACCTTGCTGTCCGACGCCGAACTCGACTTTGCCGGTGGGGGTGTGGGGCGGCCGCTGTGGAATCCGGATCGCAACAATTTCGCGCCCAACATTGGCATTGCCTGGGATGTCTTCGGGGACGGCAAGACATCCCTGCGCGCCGGCTACAGCATCAACTACGTCAATGACGAGACGATTGGCAGCGCCAACAATGCCATTACGGCCAACGACGGCCTGCAGGGTTCGAACTTGCTCCAGAACCTCGATGCGTTCCTCGCAGACGGGCCGGTCACAGTAGACCCTCCTGAATACGCGGTCCCCCGCCGAGTGAGCCAGAATCAGATGATCGATCCTGGCGCGGCGGTGTTTTCCATTGATCCGAACTTCCGCTCGCCGTACGTGCAGCAGTGGAACCTCGGCTTACAGCGCGAAGTCGGCTGGAAGACCGTGGTCGAAGCCCGCTACGTTGGCAACAAGGGCACCAAGCTTGTCCGGTCGTTCGACTACAACCAAGTCATCATCAAGGAGAACGGATTCCTTGACGACGTGATCCGAGCCCGCAACAACGGCTTCTTGGCACAAGCGGCGACTGGCTTCTTCAACCCCAGCTACAACCCTTCTCTGGAAGGCAGCCAAGAGCTAACGGTGTTCCCGAGGATCATCGGAGGGGGATATATCGGCTTCCCGATCGTGCAGAACTACATCCGCCAAGGCGAGCCAGGCGGCCTGGCCGAACTATATATCTTCAACGGCCTGACCGAGGGAACGGACGTGAGCTTCCGGCGCAACCAGAACGCGTTCGTAAGCGACTTGGTGACCAACTACTCCAATTCGAGCTATCACGGCTTGCAGCTTGAGGTGCGGCGGCGAGCGGCGAGCGGCGTGCAGTTCCAAGCCAACTATACGTTCTCGAAAGTCTTGACCGATTCAAGCGGGGTCGGCTCCCACCGCTTCGCTCCGTTCCTCGATCTGGCGCAGCCGCACTTGGAGCGCGCCCGCGCAACCTTCGACCTGACCCATGTGATGAACGCCAACGTCATTTGGAGGCTTCCATTCAATTCGTCCAACCGCTTGCTCCAAGGCTGGACGGTGTCCTCGATCGTCACGCTGCAGAGCGGGTCGCCACTATCGATCTTGTCGGGGCGAGGCACATTGAATCGCCGAGGCCGGTCTGGCGAGAACACAGCGACGTCATCATTGAACAAGGACCAACTCGACCACATCGTGCGCTTCCGAATGACCGACGACGGGCCGTTCATGATCGCGCAGGGCGCGATCAACACGCGCGATAACAGCGGCGTGGCGATCGATGGCGCAGACCGGTTCACGGGGCAAGTCTTTACCCATCCGGGACCGGGAGAGGTTGGGAACCTCCAGCGACGCCTGTTCTCAGGCCCGAGCGCGTTCGTGTTCGACGTCTCGGTGAGCAAGATGACGAGAATCACCGAAAACCACTTCGTCAAGGCGGGGGCGCGCGTCGAGAACATCCTCAACCACCCGTCGTTCTTCTCGGGGTCCCACTCGATTGGCTCCACGCAATTCGGACGAATCACCGGTACCATCGTGGGCCCGCGGCGGATCGAGCTGTTCGTGCGGTACGAATTCTAGGGCGCGGTCGCGAGCCGCACGTCTGGAGGGTGTATGCCGGAATTTGACCGCGCAAACGGGCTGAAGTACCATGAGGGGACTGGCCAGGTAGCTCAGGTGGTAGAGCGCGGCCCTGAAAAGGCCGGCGTCGGCGGTTCAAGTCCGTCCCTGGCCACCATTTTGCAAGGGTCCGACCCGGAATTGCCGGCGCGATCTACCCTTGCAGTCTGGCTGGCCGGTTCCGTCCGCTTGCCCAAGTTCGTTCAGCGAGGGCACTCGCTTCACCGCTCTACATGCCGATTGCCGAGGGGGACGATCTGATCGGATCCGCAGTCGTTCGAGACCTGCCTGCGGGCCTAGAAATGGATTGCCCTCTGGTCGACTGACAGGGCCGCTTCCTTGAGCGCTTCCGCCAGCGTCGGGTGGGCGTGGCTGGACCGCGCGATGTCCTCGCTGCTGGCCCCGAACTCGACGGCTACCGCCGCCTCGGCGATCAGGTCCCCCGCGCGGGGGCCGATCACGTGGATTCCGAGCACCCGATCTGTGCCCTCGGCAGCGAGCACCTTGACGAACCCGCCCGTGTCAGCGATGGCCTTGGCCCTGCCGTTGGCCATGAACGGGAACACGCCCTTGCGGAAGGCGACGCCTGCCTCGGCTAGCTGTTCTTCGGTCTTCCCAACCGAGGCGATCTCTGGATGCGTGTAGACCACGCCCGGGATCGCATCGTAGTTGACGTGGCCGTAGCCCGTCACGATGCGTTCCACGCACGCGATGCCTTCTTCCCCGGCCTTATGCGCCAGCATCGGACCTCGGATCACGTCGCCGATCGCGTAGATTCCCGCCACGGACGTTTGGAATCCATCGCCGACTTCGATCCGTCCGCGGCTGTCTAGCTCCACGCCGACAGATTCCAGCCCGAGTCCCTCGGTGTTGGCCAAACGTCCCACCGCGACAAGCACGCGGTCGCAGGCGAAGGGTTCGGCTCCGTCGGATTCGACCGTGCAGGCGTCGCCCTCGGCCCGAGCTGCGGTGACCTTGGCTCCGAGGCGGAACTGCATGCCCTGTTTGGCGAAGGTCTGCTGGGCTGCGTTCGCCACTTCGAGGTCCATGCCCGGCAGGATGCGATCCAGATACTCAAAGACCACGACCTCTGCGCCGAGGCGGCGCCATACAGAGCCCATCTCCAGTCCGATGTAGCCTGCACCGATGACGGCGAGGCGCGCGGGCACCTCGGTGTACGAGAGCGCTTCCGTGCTTGTGCCCACGCGGTCACCGTCCAGCTCGATGCCGGGTAGAGAGGAAGACTTGCTGCCGGTCGCGATTACGATGTGCTTGGCCCCGACTTCTTGCGGCCCGCCCGGAGTGTCGATCGTCAGACTCGAGGCCGACGCGAATCTCGCGGTTCCGCTGTAGCGGGTGATCTTGTTCTTCTTGATCAGGCTCGCTACGCCGCGCGTCAGCGATGTCACCACCCGATCCTTGCGTTTCAACATGCGGGCTAGGTCGAGCTCCACCCCCGAGGCCTTCACCCCGTGCTCGTCGAAACCCTCTGAAGCCCGTTCGTAGATTTCTGAAGACTCCAGCAAGGCCTTGCTCGGAATGCAGCCGATTCGCAGGCAAGTGCCTCCCAGCGCTTTCTCCTTTTCCACGCATGCTACGTCGAGCCCGAGCTGCGCGGCGCGGATGGCGGCGGTGTAGCCGCCCGGACCGGCCCCAATGACGATCAGGTCGTGAGATTGCATCTTGAGCACTCCGCCGGTTGATGGAACAGTTGGCCCGCAGGACCCGGGCTTACAGTTGCAGCCAGATCCTCTCGGGGCTCTCCACGAGATCCTTGATGCGCTTGAGGAACGCCACCGCCTCGCGCCCGTCTACGATCCTGTGATCGTAGGTGAGCGCCAGATACATCATGGGCCGGACCACGACTTCCCCGCCCAATGCAACCGGGCGGTCCTGGATGGCGTGCATGCCGAGGATGCCGCTCTGCGGGGGGTTGACGATCGGCGTGGACAGCATTGAACCGTAGATCCCGCCGTTCGAGATGGTGAACGTCCCCCCGCGCAGCTCTGAGATCTCGATCCTGTTCTGCTGCGCCCGACTGGCGAAGTCGTGAATGGCGCGTTCGATCTCGGCGAAGCTCATCGCTTCGGCGCCGCGCAGTACCGGCACCACGAGGCCCCGCCCGCCGCCCACGGCGATGCCGATGTCCTGGTGCTTGTGGTAGACGATCTCGCTGCCCTCGATGCGGGCGTTGACCGCCGGAACGGCCTGGAGCGCGTCCACCACCGCCCGGACGAAGAAAGACATGAAGCCCAGCTTCACCCCGTGTCGCTCCCGGAAGCTTTCGCTGTGCCGACGGCGCAACTCGATCACTGCGGTCATGTCCGCTTCGTTAAAGGTCGTCAGCAGGGCGGCCTGCTGCTGGGCCGCGACGAGGTTGCGCGCGATGACCTTGCGAAGCGGCGACATGGGCACCCGTTCCTCAGCGGCCGTCTCGGTTGGCTCAGGGGGCGGGGAAGCCGGGACTGCTTTCCCCGAGGGTGCCGGCGGCGGCGCTGCCTCCACCGCTGGCGGGGATTCGGACTGGGACCGTTTCACGGCGCGGGTTGCATCTTCTTTCAGCACTCGGCCCCCTGGCCCCGTGCCTTGCGCGGAGGACGCGGGCAGGCCGGCCTCGCTCAGCACGCGTCGGGCACTGGGCATCACGCGAGCCGGAGGCTCGCTCGGTGCCGCTGCCGGAGGTGTCGCGGCTTCGGTCTCAGCGTCGCCAGCGCTTGCCGCGGCAGGCTCTTCCTGCCCAGACGGAGCTTCACCGGGCTCGATCAAGCCGATCACGTCGCCTGGTACCGCATCCTCGCCTTCCTGCTTCAGGATTTTGACGAGCGTGCCAGCCACCGGGCTGGGCAATTCGATGGCCGCCTTGTCGGTCTCGATTTCGACGGTGACCTCGTCCTGGGCGAAATGCGAGCCCTCGGGTTTGCGCCAAGGCCCGATTCGGACTTCCGTAATCGATTCGCCGGCCTCCGGAATGATCAGCTCGACAGCCATGGCAGACCCTACACCTTAGCCAACTGCTAGGGCGCGCTCTATGAGCTGCTGCTGCTCGTGCTTGTGGCTGCCAGGAGATCCGGTCGCCGGACTGGCGGATTCGGGCCGGCAGACCACGTCCGAGAACAGTCCACGGAAGCGCATCTGCAGGTGTCTCCATGCGCCCATGTTGCGCGGCTCTTCTTGTACCCAAACTACGTCGACTTCGGGGTATGCTTCGAGCTCTTCTTCGAGTGCTTCGCGGCTGAGGGGGTAGAGCTGTTCAAGGCGCACGATCGCGATATCCTTGCGTCCGGCCGATCGGCAGGCTTCCGCAAGTTCGTAGTAGATCTTGCCGCTGCAGGCGAGCACGCGCCTGACTGCTGACGGATCCTCCACCGGGTCGCTGATGATGCGGCGAAAGCGCCCGGACGCGAGTTCGTCGATGCTCGAGAGCACCTTGGAGTGCCGCAGCAGGCTCTTTGGCGCCATCACGACCAAGGGCTTGCGCCACGAGCGCAGCACCTGGCGCCTCAACAGGTGGAAGTACTGCGCTGGCGTGGTGGGATTCGCAACTTGGATATTCTCCTCGGCCGCCAACTGCAGGTAACGCTCTAGGCGGGCGCTGGAATGCTCGGGGCCTTGGCCCTCAAAGCCATGCGGCAGCAGCATGACCAAGCCGCTCCAGAGGTTCCACTTGTCCTCGCCGCTGGAGATGAACTGATCTACGATCACCTGCGCCGCGTTGACGAAGTCCCCGAACTGAGCCTCCCACAGGATCAAGCCATCCGGCCATTCCATGCTGTAGCCGTACTCGAACCCCAGCGGCCCGCCTTCCGACAGCGGGCTGTTGTGAATCTCGAAAGCTCCCTGCCTCGGGGACAGGTGCTGCAGTGGCGTGTGCGGGAACCCGGTCTCTGCGTCGTAGACCACCGCGTGGCGGTGCGAGAAGGTTCCTCGCTCTGTGTCCTGGCCGGTGAAGCGGACCCGGTGGCCTTGGACCAGCAAGCTTCCGATTGCCGCTGCCTCGGCCTCGGCCCAACCCAGCGGGAGCTTGCCCTTGGCCATGTCGGCCCGCTGCTTGAGCAGCCGTTCGATGCGAGGGTCGAGCGCCAGGTCGTCCGGGACGATGGTCAGCTTTTCCAAGATGGACACCAAGGTGTCCTTCGGAACGCCCGTATCCACTTCCGCGACCTCTGAGTCCGATCCCCGGTTGTAGCCCGACCAGTCGCCAGTCACTTGGTCCCCGACATGGATGTAGAGGTTGCTGCGAGATGACGCCAGCTCTTCCTCGAGCTCGTGACGCCTCTCTTCGGTAATCCGGTCGGCCTCCTGTCGCGTCACTCCTCCTTGCTTGAGCAGGTGCTCGAGGTAGGCTTCCCGGACGGGCTTGCGCTCTCCGATCACTCGGTACAGCAGCGGCTGCGTGAAGCGCGGCTCATCGGTTTCGTTATGTCCTCGCCGGCGGTAGCCGTACATGTCGATCACCACGTCGCGCTGGTATTCGTTCCGGAAGTCCACGGCCAGACGAACCGCCTGAGCCGCCGCTTCGGGATCCTCTCCGTTGACATGGAAGATCGGAATCTGCAGCATCTTCGCCACGCCCGAGGCATAGATGGTGGACCGCCCTTGCGTCGGCCTGGTCGTGAAGCCGATCTGGTTGTTGATGATGACGTGGATCGTGCCTCCGACCCTGTAGCCGGGCAGCTGGCTCATGTTGAGCGTTTCCTGCACGATGCCCTCTCCCGCGAAGGCAGCGTCGCCGTGCAGCAGGATGCACATGCCCTTGGTTCTCCGGGAGTCCCCCTTCCGATCCTGTCGCGCACGCAGCCGGCCTACCGCGACCGGTCCCACGAATTCCAAGTGGCTAGGGTTGAAGCACAGGGAAATGCGCAGCTCTTCGCCCTGCGACGTGAACCAAGACCCCCTGTAGCCGAGATGGTATTTGACATCGCCGCGCCCCTCGTAGTGCTCGTGGTCGAGGTCGGCGAATTCGCGAAATATCTGTCGTGCGCTCTTGCCGATGATGTTGGCTAGGACGTTCAGGCGCCCCCGGTGCGCCATTCCGACCACGATGTCACGGACACCCTGGTCGCCGGCCCGCTCGATGAGCAGGTCCAGCAGGGGAATTACTGTCTCGCAACCTTCCAGCGAGAACGATTTCGCTCCGACGAACTTCTTCTGGATGAACTCCTCGAATATCGTGGCGTCGGATAGCTTGCTCAGGATCCTGAACTGACGCGCCTGGCTCAGCTGCACGCGGTTGCCGGACGACTCCATCCTCTTTTGGAGCCAATCGCGGATGCCCAGGTCGTCGATGTGCATGAACTGCACCCCGATGGAACGGGTGTACGTCTCCCTGAGACGCTCGATGACTTGGCGCGGCGTCTTCAGCGAGCAGCCGGATAGCGTCGCCGGAGAGATGCGCCCGTCCATGTCCTGCTCGTGAATTCCGTAGTACGAGGGGTCGAGTTCCTCCGAGACTCTCTTCGTCAAGTCCAGCGGATCGATGCGAGCGACCATGTGGGCGCGCACGCGAAACGCCCGGACGATCTTGTCGACGCGGTGCTGAAGGGTCGCCGGCGATGGGCCGGTCCCGTTGCCTTCCTGTTCGGGTTCTGGGGGGACAGGCCTTGGGCTTCCAGTCGGCTCAGACCTCGGAGACGCCCATGAAGGTGCCGGCGCTGCAGTGCCGGCGTCGGCCGCGATCGATGCGAAATACTCTTGCCACTCAGCCGATACGGAAGTTGGATCGCGCAGGTACTCGGCGTAGAGACCCTCGACGAAGGCTAGGTTGATCTCGGTTGGCCAGTTATCGAAATCCGACATGCCAGGCAGGAGGCGGAACCGCCTCGGGTCTTCCCCTTACTGAGAATACCCCCTAGCGAAGCGCAGCGATTTCGCTGCTCGCAGTGGACCGCTGCAGGCAACGTCGGCGTGCCGCGAGCGACGCCGTCTCCCACGGCCCGGTCGGATCGCGGCCCACTAGCTCCCGGGCAGGCGGAGCACGAACATCTGCCGCGTGCCGTCTTCCATCATGCTCGGAATGAGCAACGCATCGCCGGTGCGGTTCCAGCGCGGTGCGGGATCGCAGCGCAAGTTCCCCGAGACGCGCCCGAAGAGGTCATAGCCACCAGCACGGTAGGTCACGCCCGTCTGCCGGTTGTGGATCACGTAGTACACCTTGCCGTCGTCCTTGTACCCGTTGGCCAGCCACTCAAGGTCCGGTGACAGAGCTATATCGCCCTCGGGATCCGGAAACATCTCCACGTCGCCGATCAGTTCGACTAGCTTCTGGGAGTCCACGTCGAAGACGGCTTGGCGGTTCGCGATCGAACCGATCATGCGCATGCCGGCGTCCCATTCGGGATGGCCGCCGATGTGTGTCTGCTGGCGTCGCAAGTCCGTGCCGTCGCTGGCAATCGTGAACGAAGCATTGATGCGGCCGGGCCTGCCGAAGTTGCCCCGGGCGAAGAAGAACAGGCGCTCCCCGGTGCGGCTCCAGAGGGTGTGGTTGATGAACAGCGGGATCGAGTCGATGGCGGGCCACTCCCGGCGCAGGGCTTCGGCGAGGCTGTGGAATGAGACCAGCAGGCGCTTCTCGCCGGTCTCGACATCGATCAGGAACACACCGTCGTCCTCCGGTGCGCTCACGCCCTCTGTCCAGTCCCACGCGCCCGGGTAGCCTGTCACTAGGCGCAGGCGGGCCATGCGCGCGTAGTTGATCCCGGCGAAGTGCTTGCCGTCGAACGACACCCCTCCGTTGCCGACCGGCGTGTCGTCAAAGCGGTACTCTCGAACGCGGCGGTCCTCCGCGATGTCGAACAGGACTGCGAACACCTTGCCTGTCTCGGGATCGCGGTCATTGAAGAAGAACTGGTTCTCGGGGTCGGCGGGGTTCCAATACAGCATCGTGCCTTGCTGCACGTTCCAGCCCCGGCACGTGTCCACCACTCGCACCTCGTAGTCGTTCTCGGTATCGAGCAGGATCACATCCGCGGCATCGTCGGGTTCCGGCATGCGATCCACGAACTCGGTGCGTAGCGCGACGATGTAGCGGCCGCTTTGATTCCAAGGAATTGTCCCGACGTGGCCGATATAGCCGAAGAAGTGGTTCTTGGGGCCGAATGTGATCTGCTCGCGTTCGATTTCAGTCGCTTGGCTTGGCGTCGGACCGGGCGCACAGCTTGGTGCGAGCAGGCTGGTCGCAAGCAGCGCTAGGGCCGCCAGCTCCGACCAGTGCTGACGATGCGGGCGAGCCGGCGGGGATTTTGGGCGTGGCATGAGAGTTCCGGTCGTTCCAGCATACTTGGGCGGTGATTGCATCGGCGGCGCGGTTGTACTTGGATCAGCCAGCGGGACGCTCAGGCGATGCGTGAATTCGGAACCCGGCTACGATGGGTAGAACAGCCGGGCCGCAGCCGATCAGGCCGCAGCTCGATCCGCTGGCCTATGGCGTCATTTCGCGCCCAATTCCCAGAGTTCGAGGCTCACGTTCGGGCGGTCTTCGCCGAGCAGAGCTTCATGCGTGGGATCGGCGCCGAGATGGGCAGCGTGTCGCCCGGCAAGGTGGAGATCGTGCTGCCGGTCAGGGACGACCTGCTCCAGCACCACGGCTATGTTCACGGCGCAGTCATCGCCGCCATCGTAGATACCGCCTGCGGCTGCTCCGCGCTGACGCTGATGCCGGCTGGCTCCACCGTGCTCACGGTGGAATACAAGATCAATTTCATGGCTCCGGCAGCCGGCGAGCGTCTCATTGCCCGCGGCCGAGTCCTGCGTCCCGGACGCAAGCTGACCGTCTGTTCCGGGGAAGCGGTCGCCGTTGTCAATGGCAACGAAAAACCCGTGGCAGCACTGATGGCGACCATGGTGCGGGTGCCCCCCGCCGGGGAACCAGAGCAGTAGCCCTTCCCCGCGTCTGCGTCGATTCCCCGCGCTACAGTCCGATCGAGAAGTTGTGCCCGAACTGTTGATTGAGCGCCGCCCCAATGCTCATCGACACGGAGAGGCGGTCACCGACGCCCAGCCCCTCGTAGATTTGTCTCGTGCGGCCGAATGCAGCGGGCATCCGCCCATAGAACGTCAACCGGCGAGGGGCGAGCAGAGCTGCTATGTCGGGAAGGTCAGCGTGGCGCATGGCTCCCAAGAGGATCGGGCCGTCCAGATGCGACGAGGGAGCGCGGATGAGTATCGCCTGGGCGATAGACTCATCTAGAGCCGCGGCGTATAGCGCCCAGCCAGCAGCCGGCCCGATGCCGCTGACGGTGACTGGCACGTCCTCGCCCGCCCGTTCGCGTAGCACTTGGAGCCCTCCCAGCACGCTGCCGATTCGGATCGTATCCGTCGTGCGGCCGGTTTGCATCGCGTTGCGCAGCAGGGCCTTCCACGCGGATTTCGACCACCGGTCGGTCCCGGTTCCGGGCGGGTAGACCGCCAGCACTGGATTGCGTCCGAAGCGGCGGAGGTTGCGCAGCAGGCGCGATAGGGCTTCCGGATCTTCTCCGGGCGCGGCGACATGCAGCAAGGCCGGCCCTTCGGGATCGTCCGGTATACGGAATAGCGCCTCGACGGGGATGTGGCCGGCATAGTCGAACGCGACGGACTCGTATCCGTCCGGCGGGTCGAGGCTTCCAGGCACGGCAGAACTCACGGGCGGGTCTTCGAGGATCGTGTGGAGCACGCCTTCGCGCAGCGCCTTGAGGATCTCGGCGCGCCGCTTGTTCCACGCGGCTTCGCTGGTCCAAGTAACTGGCTCGGGAGCCGGAATGAAGAACTCGTGCGCCCTGAAGTTGCGAGCGTCTGTCGGAGCGCTTTCGCCGAACACCGCAAGATCCGCGGGCTCGATCTCCTCGAATGCGGTATCGATCTCTCTGGGCTCGCGCTGCATGAGCCACTTGTCCAGCCAACTTACGGCTTCGGCCCGCAGGAAGTCCGAGTCCTCGTGGCCGCTCTCGACAACCACGTTGCGGAATTGATCCGGCACTTCGTAGGACGAGTACAGGTCGTTCATCGCCGACTCAAACTGCGTGTAGCCCGCGACCGGGAAGAGAGGGTCCAGCCGCCCGTGCGCCGTGAAGACGGGCCGGGGAGCGATCAGTGCCCCCAAGTGGATCAGGTCGTGCATGCGGAAGTTGACTGGATACATGCAGTCGCAGTGCCTGCGCTGCGTATCATCCGGCACGCTGACCGCGTAGGTGCCGATGCCCATGATGGGGACCACCGCCTTGATGCGCGGCTCGACGGCAGCCGAGAACCAACTCATGGCAGCGCCACCGGAGCGGCCAGTGATCGCGAACCGCTGGCTGTCCACCTCGGGGCGTGTCTCCAAGTAATCCAAGGCGCGGATCACGTTCCAAACCTCCAGCCCGGCGGGACTATATGCGCGCGTGTACCAGTCGTACATTTCTTGGTTAAGTACGCCGTGGTGCAAGCCGGCCGTCTCCGCGATCTGGATCGGGTCGATGACCATCGCGGCATAGCCGTGGCGGGCGAGCGTGTGGCCATGGCGCTGGTAGGAGGTCTTGGCCCCGAACGGGGAGAACGCGTGGCCGCAGACGTAGATCACGGCTGGCACCGGGCCGGCGGCGTCGGCGGGCAGGTAGAGGTTTGCTGTCACGTAGACGCTTGGAAGGCTCTCGAACGCGACCTTTTCTACGGTGTAGCCGGAACGCTCGATTGTGCCGCGATGCTGGACATTCAGGGGTGTTTTGGGCCGCTCGTAGGAGAGTCCGAGCATTTCCTTGAGTTCGGCCAGTCTTTGCTCGCGAACAGACTCCCACGCTTCGCGCGACGCGGTCTCGGAGATGGCTCGCGCCGTGATCTTGTGTGCTTCCTCCGAGAGATAGGCCATTACGGCCTCGTGGACCCGTTCGGCTCGGGCCGGAACGGCGTCGTCGGCCGGCTGGCCACAAGCCGCTAGGCCGACAATCGTCGTCACAAAGACAGTTGTCGCTGTAATCCAACCGGTCGGGTTCTTTGCCTGCATCGCGATGCAACCATACCGCACGATGCCCTCCGATGGCTATGCGAACGCTGGGATCGAGACCAAAGGGTCGTATCGTCACTTCGCGTAGAGGTTGCTAGCGTCACCGGATGGCAAGGCCTGTGAAATTGCCTCTACATCGCGCCCTGAGCAAGGAACCTAAGTGGAGACCGGAAAGAACCGATGCTAGCCGCCCGCCTGATCGGCGCACGCCGCCTTGGCGCTGCTGGCTCCCATATTTGTTGCAGCAGCGCTCAACCCTCACCCGAGGCGAGCCGCTGTTCACCCTCGATGCCTCGCAGCTTTGCGGGAGAATGACAAGTCTGACGAGAGCCTATTGAGCGTTGTGTCAGCTTCATAAACTCAGTGAATCTACGAGTGTGGATACAATGCGTTAGCTTTGCGGAATTCGGAATCGATGGCTACTAGCGATCTTCAAATGTCTCCCGAGGAGATGCGCACATGCGCACGCCGAGTCGTAGAGTTGCTGGTCGAGCGCGAAGAGACTCTCCGAGACGGACCGCCCTGGGACGGTGAGTTTCAGCAGGGCCTCGCCGAGCAGTTCCACAAGGCGCCGCCCGAAGAGGGGCGGAATGCTGCTGAGGTGATCGAGCAAGCAGCTCGAGAGATCCTGCCCTTCGCGGCGCGGCTCGATCATCCTCGATTCTTCGGATTCGTGCCGGTATCGCCCACATGGCCGAGCGTTCTGGCTGACTTCATGTCGGCCGCGTGGACCGTCAATCAGTGCACGTGGCTCACTGCGAGTGGCCCCAGCCAGATCGAATTGACTGTCATCGACTGGATCCGGCAGTGGCTCGGTTGCCCGGATGGCGCGGGCGGACTTTTCGTGAGCGGCGCTTCGGACGCCGCCGTTCACGCTCTGGTCGCCGCGCGCGAGGCGGCGGGCGCGCCCGCCGGCCCGACCGTCTACATGAGCGATCAGACCCATTCGAGCATCGCGCGTGCGGCGCTGACCGTCGGTGTGAGACCAGAGCATGTACGCTCCCTGCCGAGTGACAGTGAGTACCGTCTTGACCTAGCGCTCCTCGCGCGTCGCGTCGCCGCCGACCGCGCCGCAGGGCTGGCGCCGATCGCGGTTTGCGCCAACGCCGGGACCGCGAGCACAGGCACGGTGGATCCTCTCGCGGAATTAGCCGACTACTGCGCGGCAGAAGGAATCTGGTTGCACGTGGACGCAGCCTATGGAGGCTTTGCGGCCGTGACGGAGATCGGGCGACGGAAGCTTGCCGGAATCGGTCGGGCCGACTCCATCAGCATCGACGCACACAAGTGGTTCTTCCAGCCGTACGAAGCGGGCTGTCTGCTTGTGAAGGATGTGCAGACGCTCGAACGTCCCTTCACCCTGCGGCACGATGTCATCCAAGATACGATTTGGGGCTCGAACCACCCAAACGTCGCCGATCGAGGCGTGCAACTCAGTCGCGCTGCCCGGTCGCTGAAGCTGTGGATGTCGGTGCAGACGTTTGGCATGGCCGCATTTCGGCGATCCATACTGCGCGGTTTCGAACTCGCCCGCCATGCCGAGGAGCAGGTCCGAAGCAATCCGATGCTCGAGTTACTGCACCCGGCCTCGCTCAGCATCGTTTGTTTCCGAGTGAACCCTGGCGGCCTGGACGAGGACGCTCTCGAAACCCTAAACAAGAATGTGTTGGCCAAGGTGTTCTGGGATGGCCACAGCTTCATCTCGTCTACGACCCTGCGCAGGACGTTCGCGCTCCGGCTTTGCATCGTCAACCGCGCAACGACATCGACTGACGTGTCCGAGACCCTCGACCAAGTTGTGCGGTTTGGCAGGGACTGGGTACAGGACTACGAACGCGGCAAGGTCCGCGCTTCGGAAGCTTCAGCGTCGAGCCCTTAGTCCCGTGATGTGCCGGAACGCGCTGTAGCTGGTCGACTGTCATCCACCGCACTGCGGCAGACGTCGCCGAATCCGGTTCTCTGCGCCTGTGCTAGCCGGCTCCTCCGCCACGGCGTTGAACAAGCTCTCAGCCTCTTCGAGAAGGTCCGCTAGCGCTGTGTGGCGGCCCGTCATGTAGAGCAGGCGAGACCGGGGGACGTCCGCTTGGCTATGTGAGCGACATATGTGTCTAGCAATGACTGAGAGTTCTCACGCATTAGCGCGCTGCGAAATGACCTCCATCAGCCACTGCGGTTTGTTCGGCTGCCGACCGCGACACTCGCCCGAGTCGTCTACCGGCTGCTGCCGGATGAACGGATCTTCCTGAGCAACTGCACCATCTCCGCCACTCGCTCCGGTTCGTCCCCGTACAGATTGCGCCGTTCGCCGAGGTCCTCGCGCAGATTGTAGAGCTGTCCGTACGGGATCGTGCGATCGGAGTCGAACGGGTTCCAGCCGCCGCCCGCCACCGGCCGGCCGCCCCCGCCTTGGAACATCAGCAGCTTCCAGTCGCCTTGGCGAATGCCGAATCCTCCCCGGTAGCTGTTGTGGACGAGCGCCGTTCGGCTAGCCGAAGATTGCTTCCGATCCAAGAGCGCCTCGAGAAAACTGAAACTGTCCGGCCCGGCGCCTTCGGGCAACTGTTTGCCCAATAGGTCTGCGACCGTGGCAAGCGTATCCGTCAGGGCCACCAGTGCGTCTGAACGCGAGTTCGGCTTGATGTGTCCGGGCCAGCGCGCAAGTAGCGGCACGCGCTGACCGCCCTCGTACGCCTCGGTCTTCTGGCCGCGAAGCGCTCCGTTCACCCGGTGGCCAGATAGGCTACGAACGACTGCTCCGTTGTCGCTTGAGAACAGCACCAACGTCTCGTCGGTCAGGCCGCGTTCGTCCAACGTGTCTAGGACTCTCCCGACGGACCAGTCGAGCTCCAGCACAAAGTCACCGTAGGAGCCGATCCCGCTCGTGCCGCGGAATCGCTCGTTGGGAATGATCGGGCCGTGGGTGTTGCGGTGCGCGAAGTATAGGAAGAACGGATCTTCGGCGTGCTCCTCGATCCAGCCGGCCGCCCTCTCTGTGAGCCTCAGGGCAAGTTCGCGATGATCGTACAGCGCTCCCTTGCCGCCCGTGAAGTGGTGTCTGGGAGGATATCCGTAGCGCTCGAGGTAAGAGGTCCTAGCGATCCAGCGCTCGTCGCGGTGGAGTCTCAGCGGGGATTCGGGGGTCAGGCCGACAATGCGATGGTTCTCGATCAGGACATGCGGCTGCTGGCCCACGTGGGGGATGCCGTAGTAGTAGTCGAATCCCACTTCGAGCGGTCCGGGCGCGATCTTGCCGTTGTAATCGACACCGGCCTCTGTCCAATTCGCGCTGCCGGGGCGGCCGTACCCGAGATGCCACTTGCCGATGATTGCCGTCTTGTATCCCGCTTCGCGCAACAGCATCGGCAGGGTGTAGCGGCCCTCCTCGATCAGCAACGGATCGTCTGACCAGACATTGGCGGAACCGGCCCATGTGCGCCAGCTGTAGCGGCCGGTCATCAACCCGTAGCGGGTAGGCGTGCAGACCGGGTGAGGGGAGTGGGCGTCGGTGAACAATCGGCCTTCCTTGGCGAGACGGTCGATGTTCGGAGTCTCGTAAGCCGACGCTCCGTAGGCGCTCAAATCCCCGTAGCCAAGATCGTCAGCGAGGATCAGGACGATGTTCTTGGGGGCTTGGGCGATCAGCGCGATGCTCGCTGCCAGCAGGCCTAGGAAGGCTCTGAGCGATAGGGCTGGTGGTGGTAGGCGTGAGCTCATGGTTCACCTTATCGAGTAGTTGTAGGGCGGCCCGACTCTGCTTTCGGAACAGTTGCGACTGAGCCCTGTAGGAGGATCATACGCAAGTCGAATGGCGACGTCCAGCCAGCGGAAGTCGCATAGCCTTACCGACTCCTCCTATGGCGAATCGACGATCAGGCGATCGCTGCTGGCACGGGCCATCTCTCTTTCCGGCACCCCTCCGAGATAAGAGATGGTGGGCACGCCCAGACTCGAACTGGGGACCTCCTGCGTGTGAAGCAGGCGCTCTAACCGACTGAGCTACGTGCCCTTATGAGTTCTGTCCAAAATGCTCTCGGGCAGGATCGCACCCATCGGATCCGGCGACTCCGGGAGCCGACGCGTTCCTTGATTGTACAGCCTTAAGGCTCGGGCCTAGGTGCCGGAAGAATCAGCCTTGGCTTCTCGCAGAGGCGCGGACGGTTCGCCGTGCCCGCCAGCTTGCTTCTGGTCGGCTGTTCGACGCGTCCCTGAGGCCTGATGGACCGATCAAGAGTTGATGAATCATGACCGGCACCGGCGCGGCATCACTCCCTCGGGAGGCGACCCGCCGCTTGGAACTGGCTGGGATCCACGTCCAGCACTCTGGCTAGGACCGGGTCGTGTTCCGTGCCGTCCGGACCGATCGGAATGCAGGCAATCGACGCACTTTCGAAGCGGCTCGCATATGCAGCGGCGAGATCGATCCAGCGCATGTTTGCGATTTGCACCAGTTGCTTGAGGGGCGTGTGCCCGTGAAACGTGCGCCACACGTCAGGCACCCCGTCTTCAAGCAGCGCTCGTCCATTGATCCTGTCGCGCGCCCAGATCGCTCGCACCCCCGCGCAGTGATCTCCCTCCACGAGCCAGGCTTTCATGGCCCACCACGGCGTTTCGATCGGAACTTCGGCGTGGACAAGCACGAAGGTCCCTTGTCCACCCTCGACCTCCACGGCCAGTGGCATGCTCCGGAGTCTCTCGAGCCAGGCATCGCGCTCGCCAGAGGTTAGCGCCGTTGACCACTCCCCTCCGTTGAGTTCAATCCAAACATCCCGGGCCATGCGGTCGCCTTCAAGCGCGTCCAGCATCATCTGCTCGTGGTTGCCGCGGACGCACGTGACGTCGTCGCGTTGAAGCCACTCGAACATCGAAGCCGAGTCCGGGCCGCGGTCAATGAGATCTCCGAGCAGCAGCAGTCGGTCCCCGTCGCCCGGCGAGTATCCGACCTTGTCAAGCAAGTGCTCGAAGGTCTCCCGCTGCCCGTGGATGTCGCCGATGACAAGATCCCGCCCCCGCCTGTTCCGGCCAAGCGATAGCACGGCTGGGCCATCGACTTGCGGCGTGCGGAGGCCGATCAGGTCCCAGTCCAGGGGGGCCGGCCTAGGTCGCTGCGAAGGTTCCGGTTGTGTCGTGGCTTGGCGCATTCAGAACCGTTGATTGCAATTCACAGTCAGTCTGCCGCTCCTCGTGCTTAGCGCGGGGAAGCCGTCTTGCAGCGGGCTGCTTCGATGTGCGGAAGACAGCCTGCTCACTGTACCAACACTTGGATGAGCGGGCCGATTTCAATACCTGGTGCGGCAGCTGTCAATGGCAACTGAAAATTGCTCATTTCTGGCAACTGAAAATTGCACACTTTTGGGGGGAGAGCCGCCGTGGGTTTCGCGGACTCCGCCCTGCGTTGCAATCGGGCTGGAGCCGGCTGCCGGAGGGGGAGCAGTGGCAGAGCGCCGACAGCCAGCCGATGCGCAGCCCCGGGCTCACGAGGTTGGGAGAGAGTGCCGAAGACCTGCCCGAATCTGCCACGATTGGCCGACGAGATGCAATCCATTTGGCGCTCGCAATAGCGACGAACCGCCGGCCCCGCCCTAGTTTCGTCATCGGGGAAGCAGGGCATGGCTTGCCCGACGACTCCTCGTCCGGCCGCTCCGGTGCGTCGAGGGCATGGGCTGGCAGGCAAGGGGATTAGCCGACGAATTTGGCTCCGAGAGCGCCGTAATTGCGGATCCGCATTGCGAAGTGGGGGAAACGCTCCAGTTTCTGTGTGAACCGGCTTGATCAGGTTCCTGGTCTCAGGTATCTTCAGCTTGCACTCATTACAAACCGCTCTGCCGGACTCCTACAGGAGGTGACTCATGCAAGAACCTAGGGGCGAACGGTACGGATCCGTTCGGTTTCTTCTCGCGGTTGCAGTTCTGGCGATTCTGCCGGTTCCGCTCATGGCCCAAGCCACAGGGCTGATCGTGGGCACGGTGCAGGACAGTACCCGCGCAGCAGTTCCGGGGGCGGAGGTCCAGGCCGTGAATGACTTGACCGGGCTGGAGTGGACATCCAGTTCCGACGAAGCAGGTCGCTTCAATTTCCCCCGGATGCCCGTTGGCAATTACCACGTGCAAGTGACCCACGAGGGCTTCACGCAGTTTCTCTCGGAGTCGTTCCGGCTCGATGCCGACCAGAGCAGGCAGGTCACGGTCGTCCTCGAAGTGGGGCAGGTTACCGAGTCCATCACCGTGACAGGTGCCGTGGCCGAGGTCGAGACTGTTGGCGGCACGCTCAAGGAGATCGTCGACGAGAGGCGGATCACCGAACTGCCCCTGAACGGCAGGAACCCGGTACAGCTGGTCCTCCTCGTGCCCGGAGTCGTGACTGGCCCGGGATCCAGCTCCCTGAACCAGAACGGCGGCCTGGCGGTCAATGGTGCCCGCGCGGTCTCGAACAACTACATGCTGGACGGCGGGGACAACAACGACCCCCAGCAAAACGTCGCCGCGATCATGCCGAATCCCGACGCGCTGGAAGAATTCAGCGTGCTGACGAACAACTTCAGCGCGGAGTACGGCCGCAACATGGGAGCGATCGTCAATGCCGTGACGAAGTCCGGAACCAACGAATTCCACGGGTCGGCCTACGAGTTCGTGCGCAACGACATTCTCGACGCCCGGAGTTTCTTCGGCCTGGAGAAGGGGAAGCTCCGGCGCAACCAGTACGGGGGCACCTTCGGGGGGCCGGTCGTACGGAATCGAACGTTCTTCTTCGGCGCGTACGAGGCCGTCAGACAACGCCAGGCGGCCACGTTCTCCGGCCTGTTCGTCCCGACGGGCTCCGAGCGGTCCGGGGACTTCTCGTCGACTGGTCGGAAGCCGAACGATCCGTCGAACGGCGAGCCATTCCCGAATGCCTTGATCCCGGACATGCGGTGGGACCCTGCCTCGGTGAACTTCCTGAACGAGTTGATTCCAGCCCCAAACGCAGCGGGCGGGAGGCACATCTTCAACCGTCCCATCAACTTCGACAGCGACCAGTACATCGCCCGGGGCGACCACCAGGCAAGCAGCAAGCAGCGGATCAGCGGCAGACTGCTCATGCAGTCCAGCAACGAGTTCAAGACCGCGGGATTGCCCAGGCTGGTCGCGGATATCGATTTCATCAACAGAAACATCCAAGGGCAGCACACCTGGACGGTAAGTCCTTCCCTGCTTGCGACTGCGCAGTTCACGTTCAACCGAACCGAGATCGACCGCGGTCCGCTTCCCACCATCGGCGAGAGCGGCCAGGAGGTCTCCTACCAGAGCCTCGGATTGAACGTGAACCGGGGCGCGCCCGAGAGCCAGATCGAGCTCGTGCCGCACTACCGCGGCCGGGTCAACGGGTACTGGAACCTGGCGCAGGAGAACCTGGTGAGAATCGATCGGAAGACCTGGCAGGCACGCTATGACGTGGCCTACACGGCAGGCGCGCACATGATGAAGCTCGGCGCCGAGTATCGCTACAGCCAGAGCTACCGAGTTACCGCGAACCTGGTGGACCCTCAATTCAACTTCACGGGCAGGTTCAGCGGCAACTCCTATGCGGACTTCCTGCTCGGGCGACCCGCCAACTTCCGCCAGGGATCGCTGCGAATCAACGACATTCGGGCCCGGGCTCCCAATTTCTATTTCCAGGACGACTGGAAGGTCCGCTCGAACGTGACCCTTTCGCTGGGTATGCGCTGGGAGCCGTACCTGCCGTTCTATTCCGCGCCGGACGAGCTCTCGGTCTTTCGGGCCGGACAACAGTCCGAAGTCTTCCCGAACGCGCCGGTGGGGCTCCTATACGCCGACGACTCCGGCGTTTTTCGCGGAGGTGCCGCAAGCGACTGGAACAACTTCGCGCCTCGCCTGGCCCTGGCCTGGAGCCCCTTCGCACACAACAAGACCAGCATCCGGGCGGCCTACGGCATCTTCTACGACACGCCGCGCTTTCACATGCTGAGCCATTTCGTGAACTCTCCCCCCTACTCGCTCCAGACCAGGGTCAACGGGCCCGAGAGCTTTTCGAATCCCTTCGGCGGAATGCTGAACCCCTTTCCCTACCGTCAGCCGGAGTCCGACCAAGAGCGTGCCGCCTACCAGTACATCCTGCCGGTGGAAATCGGCCTCTCCGTGGACGAGGATACCGTCGCCGCCTACAACCAGCAATGGAACTTCAACATCCAGCAGGAGGTGATGCGGAACTTCATCGTGACAGCAGCCTATGTCGGCTCGAAGGCCACGCACCTACCGCTGCGGAGGCAGATCAACCCGGCGATCTACGGAGAGGGCGCTACCCTCCGCAACATCAATCAGAGGCGGATTCACGGACCGACATTCCAGGGCATCACCAGTTACGAATCGACCGCCTTCTCGAGCTACCACGCGGCTCAGTTCACGGTGAACAAGCGCTTCAGCGATGGGTACACAATCCTGGCGCACTACACGGTGGGCAAGGCGATCGACCTGTCAGCGACGGAGACGGCGCCCCCGCAGAACCCGTTGAACCTGCGGCTGGACAAGGCCCTCGCTGACTTTGATGTCAGGCAGCGCTTCGTGACTTCCTTTCTCTGGGATCTCCCCTCTCCGAGGGGCGGCGGAATCGCGCGGTGGGCCCTCGGCGGGTGGCAGACCAACGGGATCCTGACAATCCAGAGCGGGAGAGCATTCAGCGCGACCACGGGACGCGACATTGCGCTGGCCGGCTATGGTAGGCAGCGTCCGGACCTAGTGGGGAATCCGTTTCTCGACACGGGCCGATCCAAGGGCGAGTTGATTCAGCAGTACTTCGATGCGACGGCGTTCGCGAATCCGGCGACGGGGAGCTTCGGCAATGCGGGTCGCAACATAATCATCGGGCCCGGAAACTGGAATCTTGACTTTGCCCTCTTCAAGAAGTTCGACATCACGGAAAACTCGGAGCTGCAGTTCCGCTGGGAGATGTTCAACGCCTTCAACCACGCCAACCTGCTGAATCCGCGCAACAACATCAATGCCCGAAATCCCGGGCGGATAACCGGTACCAGCGCACCACGGATCATGCAGTTCGGCCTGCGGCTGGAGTTCTGAGCGGGGGAACGGATTCTGCCATAGGCACGGGGGCCGGAATTCTTGGCGGCCCGACGGAGGTCGCGCAAAGATCGTGTCTTCGCGCACGCGACTGCACGGTGTTGCCAGCTCCCGCTGCCAGGGCGGACACAACCAGCAGGATCGGAAGCGTTGCCACTACGTGCTTCATCCCAGGAAAGATATGCGGAATCCGCTACAAGACTCCGCCCATGCTAGGCCCTCGCATCCGACTGCAACGGCTGCCGGACACGCGGACACACTGACCGTGGCACACAGAGGAAACGCAGGACGCCAAGAAGGAGAGCCGTCGTGACGCTACCGGCCGCGCTCTCGCGCCTTATCTCTTGCGGGGGATGAATTCGACGGACTCCGGCTTGAAAGCGCCCAGATCGGGCTTGTCGGTGTCCACTCCTTCAGGGGGCACTGCCAGCTTCGCCGTCCACACGATCCCGTTCAGGATGAACCGGCGCAAGTCGTCGTTGCTCCAGCTCTTGTAGAAGTGCGGCATGACGATCCCGAAGCCGCGCCCGCCATCGGACCTTTCGACGCCCCAGGCGACGATCTCCCTAGTGGGTGCATCGGGTGGAAGCATGGACGTCGCTAGGGCCGTCACGTTCGGTGCAGGCCGGTTGCCGGGGCCGCCGAAATAGTTGTTGATGTAAGGTTCGTCGTGAATGGTGAAGCTCTTCCAGCCGCGCGAGACAGGGTGGCTGGGTGCAGCGGGCTCGATCGTAGCCTCTTCGTAGACCTTGGCAATCGATTGGTGGTGAGGGCACGAGCGATTGGCGAAATATCCACCAATCCAGCGCAGCAGGGGATGATCCCCATCCGGCTTGACGTCCTCGCCGAGCAATCCCGTAGCGTAATGCAGGCACACGATTCCGCACCCGCGGTCCATCATCTCCGCAAGGTCGGCGAGGTTGCGCTCAGGCTTCGCGAAACGGTTAGCCGGGAATGTATCGCCAATGAAGACGACTGTGGATACCGACTCGCGCAGCGCCTTGTCCTGCGGCCATTCGTAGACGACGTCTGCTTGCACGGGGTCAAGATTCTTCATCCGCTGCAGGGCGTCCTGCAGGAGCCGTCCGCCCGCGGCAACCTCGTGCGAGCCGGGTGGATGGTTGCTCGGACCCACCACGACGAGAATTCGTGTAGCATCGGCCGCCTGCAGGATGGAACCTGCAGTGACGAACAGCACTGCCAACACAAGGCCCCGACTCATCGTGAAGATACTACCACCGGTCAGCCAATTGAACGGCTGACTATTCCGCCGCGAAACGGAACGTGCAGGAACACTAAGGGGCAGCGCATTAATAACGTAGTTTGTCTGACGGCTATTTTGCCATGA
>JAPPMG010000019.1 GCA_028819215.1 Bryobacterales bacterium | reverse complement strand
TGGGCCCATCGATCCACCGAAACCTGAGCCGATCTCAGATTTTTGACGTACACCCTCCCCGTTCGCCCGGTTTGCTTCCCCGTGCCGCCCTCGCTATCATCAAGGAACGTCCCGATGCCGCTGAGGTCGCGCCGGGTTGCCGTAGGAGGATTGCATGGGCCCAATCGGCATGGGTGAAGTTATCGTCCTGTTCATCTTGGCCTTGCTGATCTTCGGGCCCAAGAAACTGCCCGAGCTAGGCAAGACCTTCGGCAAGGGCATGGCCGAGTTCAAGCGCGCTTCGAACGAACTCCGGTCCACATTCCAGCGTGAAATGGACAACATCGAGCACGAAACGCGCGAGGTCAAGAATCTCTCGAGCAGCGTCAGCCGCGACATCAGCACCAGCTACTACGACGACAACGAAGAAGACTACTACAGCGACTACGACTACGATGGCAGCCAGAACGGCAAGGCCGCGACCGATTCTTCGTCGAAGAGTTCCGACAACGGCGACTCGTCGTCTGACGCAGCGGCAGCGCCTGCGGAGGGAACGGACGCCGAGACGCCTGCCGAGTCCGACAGTGACCCGATCGCTGACGAGGCCTCGGACGTGCCCGTCACCGGCTTGCCGGAGTCCGAAGCGATCTCCGATTCCAAATCTGCCTGAGCGCCAGCTAGCACTGTCTTTCTGAGTAGGATTCGAAGCCAAGCAACGGTCAGATTGCTCCATGGACTCGGAAGATCGCAACAAGCAGGACGCAGGCCCTGAGTCGACCGACTCGGATGGCCAGCAGTCCGAGGGCGGTTCCGGCGCGGACGCTCAAGGCCCCGGCCACTCTGGTGCCGGGGAGTCATCCGACTCCGGCTCGGACACCTCCTTTTACGACGATCCCTATCACGACGAGTCCGACCATCTCTACGACGACCCACACGCTGACCCGCCGGACTCCGCTGCGGGCGACGAGGACGGGCAGGAGCCACCGGCCACCGGCGATTCCGGCACCCCGCCGCCACCGCCACCGTCCGATGAAGGTGACGAAGACGAGGACGACGAGGAAGAAGACGGCATGGCGCGCATGTCCTTCTTGGAGCACCTCGAGGAATTGCGCACGCGCATCCTGCGCGCTCTTGGCGGCTTGTTGGTGGTCTATCTGTTCTGCCTGGCATTTGCCAACGATTTGCTGAGGCTCGCGATCGAGCCGTTCCGAGGCGCGGCGCGGGCGATCGCCGGCCCTGGCGGCGAGATGATCCAGATGATCAACACGCGCCCGCTGGAACAGTTCCAGGTGCAGTACATCAAGGTCCCCCTGCTGGCCGCAGTCTTCCTAGGCGCTCCCTGGCTGACCTACCAAGCTTGGCAGTTCATCGCCCCCGGCCTGTACAGGAAGGAAAAGCGCTGGGCGGTGCCGTTCATCTTTACCACCGCCGTGCTGTTCGTCCTCGGCGGAGTCTTTTGCTACTTCGTGGCGCTGCGCGTGACCTTGCAGTTCCTGCTAACCGTGACGGAGGAGGTCGAGCCGTACATCTCGGTCAGCGACTACCTCAACACGTTCATCATTCTCGAGATCGGCCTGGGGTTGGTGTTCCAACTGCCCGTGCTGATCTTCTTCTTCACCCTGCTGCGGCTCACCACGCCGCGCTTCCTGCTGCGCAACGTTCGCTATGCGGTACTGGTGATGTTCATCGTTGCTGCGATCATCACCCCGACCGGCGATCCGATCACCATGACGCTTTTCGCCGGGCCCATGATCTTGCTCTACTTCGTCGGCATCGGAGCGAGCTGGCTGCTGGTGCTGCGGCGCGAGGGCCGCCGCCTGCCGTGGCTGCGAATCGGCCTGTCAGTGCTGGCGTTCTTCGCGCTGATCGCGGCGATTATCGCCTACATGCACTTCGCGCACGACTATGGGCTGACACCGGACTTCCCGTGGTTCGGGCCGACCGGCCCGCCGGAACAGTAGGTGCCGACGCGGCTGCTATTGCACGGCCGCCGGTGCCGGACGGGCGGCGTAGCGGGAGCTCACGTACGAGTCGAGAATCTCGATGAATTCGGCTACGATTCGATCGCCTCGCAAGGTGCGGTGCAGGCGCCCGTCCACGTAGACCGGAGCCACCGGCTCTTCAAACGTGCCGGGCAGCGAAATGCCGATATCGGCGTACTTGGACTCACCGGGGCCGTTGACGATGCAGCCCATGACGGCCACGCTCATGCTCTCGACGCCCTCGTACTCGCCCTTCCACTCCGGCATCTTGGCGCCCAGGTAGGCCTGGATCTCCTCCGCCATTTCCTGGAAAAACGTGCTGGTGGTGCGCCCGCATCCCGGGCAGGCGGTGACTTGCGGCGTGAAGTGCCGGATGTCCAGCGCTTGCAGCATCTGCTTGGCGACCTCGACCTCCTCGCAGCGGTCGCCGCCCGGGCGGGGCGTCAGTGACACTCGGATCGTGTCGCCAATCCCCTCCTGCAGCAGCACCGCCATGCCCGCCGTGGAAGCCACCACGCCCTTGTTGCCCATTCCAGCCTCGGTCAGGCCGAGGTGGAGGGGATAGTCGCAGCGCAGCGCCAGCGCGCGGTAGACCGCGATCAGGTCCTGCACGTCGGAGACCTTCGCGCTCAGGATGATGCGGTCGTGCCCGAGTCCGTAGCCCTCGGCCGCTTCGGCAGACCGTAGCGCGCTCAGCACGATCGTTTCGTACATCACCTCGGCAGCGCTCAGGGGTTGCTCCCGCTTGGCGTTCTCGTCCATCTGGCTGGTCAGCAGCTGCTGGTCCAGCGAGCCCCAGTTCACGCCGATCCGTACGGGCTTGCCGTGCTCGATGGCGGCCTCGATCATTGTGCGGAAGTTGTCGTCGTGCCGCTTGCCGATGTTTACGTTGCCCGGGTTGATGCGGTACTTCGCCAGTGCCTTGGCGCAGTCGGGATACTGCTTGAGCAGGATATGCCCGTTGTAGTGGAAGTCCCCTACGATCGGCACCTCGCAGCCGAAATCGCGCAGGGTCCGCACGATGCCCGGCACGGCCTGGGCGGCCTTGTCGTGGTTCACCGTCACGCGCACCAGCTCCGATCCGGACTGGGCTAGCGCGAGGACTTGGTTGACCGTCGCTGCGCTGTCGGCAGTGTCGGTGTTGGTCATTGACTGCACCACGACCGGATGGTCGGCGCCAATCAGGACGCCGCTCACATCGCAGGCAGTTGTGTGCCGTCGGGGGCTTGCCATCGGGCCGCGGGCGCGCCGCTTTCCCTTGAGTCTAGCAAGTAGCTAGCGCACCAGCGCCAGCGTCAGGAATGGCAGGTAGGTGATCAGCAAGACTCCGCCGAACAGAATCAGAAGGAACGGCACTACGGACCGGTAGACCTTCGTCAGCGGTATGCCGAAACGGTAGGAGGCTAGGAACAGGTTCATTCCCACCGGAGGCGTCAAGTAGCCGAGCTCAAGATTGGCAAGGAAGATGATCCCCAGATGCACGGGATCAACCCCGTATGCCGCCGCCATCGGCGCGATCAGCGGCACGACGACCAATATTGCCGAGAAGATGTCCATCATGCAGCCCACGATGAGCAGCAGGATGTTGAGCGCAAGCAGGAAGACCAGCTTAGACTCGATGTGCGACTGGACCCACTCCAGTGCTAGGTCGGGCACTTGCGCATCGATCAGGTAGTTGGTGAAGCCCAAGGCGACGCCTAGGATCAGCAGCACGCCGCCGACCAGCGTGCAGCACTCCACCGCCAGCTTCGGCAACCCGGTTCGCAGGGAGAGGTCGTGATGGACGAAACACTCGATCACGAAGGCATACAGCACCGTCACCGCCGCGGCCTCGACCAATGTCGCGATGCCGCTGAAGATCCCGCCGATCACGACCAGCGGCAGCAGCAGCTCCCACTTGGCCTCGCGCATTGCTGCGCGCGCTTGGGCCGGCTCGAATTTGCGCTGCCCGCGCTCGGCGATGCGCCCATGGCGCACGCCCCATGCGGCCACTAGAGCGACTAGCAGGCAGCCCGGAATCAGCCCGCCGAGGAATAGCTCGTTGAGCGGTGTTCGGGAGTAGACACCGTAGAGGATGACCGCCAGGCTGGGCGGGAAGAGCAGCCCGATGGATCCCGAGGCGGTCATCAGGCCCAGTGAGAACTCCCGCGAATAGCGCGACTTGACCAGCACGGGGAGTATCAGTCCGCCCAGCGAGAGGATCGTGACGCCGGAGGCGCCCGTAAACGACGTGAAGAAGGCGAATGCCACTGTAGTGGTGACCGCCAAGCCGCCGGGCAGCCATCCGAGCCAGGTCGAGAATACGCGCACCAAGCGTTGGCTGGCGCCGCCCTCCGCCAAAATGTAGCCGCCCAATGTGAACAGCGGGATGGCCGGCAGCAGGGGCTGCCCGGAGAGCTGGTAGGCGGCTAGCGGCACTGCCGTCACCGGCGTGTACTCGTACCAGAACAGCAGCGCGGCGAGGCCGCCGATCACCGCGAAGATCGGCATGCCCAGCACAGCACTCCCCAGCAGCGCCAAGGCTCCGTACTGCAGCAGCGGCAGCTCGCCGAGGGATTCCCACGATGCGAGCGCGACCGGCACGATCACGCCAGCCAAGCAGATCGCCCTGCCGGCCAGCGACGGCGAACTGGTCCAGGCCATGCGCAACCCCAAGACTGCGAATCCCGGTGCCATCGCCCACACGAACACCCACACCGGAAGGCCGAACGCCACGATGTCGCCCGCCTCGCGCTCGACCATGGCGAACGTCCACGAACCGTAGGCTAGGCATGTGCACACGGATACGCCGACCATTGCCGACGCTACCCGGGCCGGCTCCTTGAAGCGCTCCGGCAGAAAGGTCGCCGTCGAAAGAGCCAGCAGCTTGCGGTCACGCGCTGCGATCGCTCCGCCGACAACCGCGATGAGAAGCGTGAGGTGCTGGACCAGCGGAATGGATCCGGGGATCAGGTTCCCGACACCCGCCAAGCGTCCGGCGCCTTCTGCCAGCGGCAGCAGCGCCGTGAGTGCGAGCAGCGCGCCTGCCAGCGCGTTTTCCGCACGATGCCATGGACGCGCCGCCGTGTCAGTGTTTCCGGTCGGCGTGGCGACGACTTCTCCCATGGACTCGTGGAACCGCTGATGGCCCGGCTCGCGTGCTGCGGAACCGAGTCAACTCAGTGTATAGCGCCGCGCCGGGGCGGGGTCGCGGACACCGCCACCGCTGCGGTCTCAGAATTGCTCCCGCACCCAGCGGGATGTCTGTCCGTTCGCCTCCGTGATCAGCGCCAGCTGGGCCTCGTCCGGTCTCTCCAACTCGTCCAGCAATCCGCGCCGACGGGCCTTGTTGCGCTGGTACGCGCCACAGAGATGGAAGCCGACGCAACCCGGATTCCGACGCAGTTCCGCCAGCACCTCGGCATACCAGCGGCCGTTGTTGGGCACAAACCCCGCTTGAGGCATCGGCCTCTCGATCCCGGCGGCATCGGCCAGCAAGACCGGCTTTCCGGTCTTGGAGTGCCATTGCGACAGGTGCTCTGCCGGGCTTCTAAAGTCTTGGAACGAGAGCACGTCCACGTACTCAAGGGCGGCTTCGACGACTTCCATGGCGATAGGTGCGTTGGCTTCGTAGCGGTCCCCGAAGATCAAGTGGTGCGGGTCATGGCGACGGATCGCATCGTGCGTTGTCCGGTAATAGCGCAGCGCCAGTGCCGCGAGCTCCTTGCGCCCGGCCGGGCTGTCCAGCAGCTCGGGGTCGAAAATCGGACCTCGCCAGGCGTTTTCGGGCCGCTCGTGCGTCCAAGTGGGGCAGTCGCTGTAGAAGTAGCCGATCAAGTTGCGGTCGTCGCGCAGCTCCGCGCACTGGGAGCGCGCCACGTATTCCGCCCACTCCTCCCATTCGCGGCTGCGGAAGTCGAAATGGCGGGTGTGCTGCTCCCACTGGTGCGATTCCATGAATGGCAGCAAGTGGCAGAACGGCAGGCCGAGTGCGCGGTACTCGTCGTTGGTAAACGGGCGCGAATGCCGCCACTTACGCACGGTCACTTCTTGCACCCAGCCAACGGTATTGAAACCCCAGCGCTTGAGGTTGGGGGTGACCGATTCCTGGATCCATCGGACGGTGCTGCCGCCGTACTTCTCCCGCCAGATGTGGATATTTTCTGGATAGCGCAGGCTGGCAGGGTCGATGTGATTCAGGCCCAGCGAGAAGAAGGGCTTCCCCTCGGGCGTGACCAGCCACCAGCGCTCATCCCGCCGGTCAAGAGTGAAGAATCCTGCCGGACTCGCCTGCGTGGTGCGGCTCGCCGCAGAAGCATCGGCAACTGCACTCAGCCCTAGGACCGAGGACAACACCTGCCTTCGCGTCACTGACATAGGGCCGCGGCGCCTTCCATGCCACGCAATGATACCCTCTCGCCGCTAGGTCCGCCTCGCCCGGAGCGCTCAGGCCCTTGCCGCCACATGCGGCGGCCCGAGTTCTTGGCGTTGAATAAGAAGTATGGACTCGATGCACGAGCCCGATTGGGCCGCCCTGCGCGAATTGTTTCCCGTGCTGAATTCGTGGGCGCACCTGAACTCAGCCGCATTCGGGCCGATCCCCTCAACCGGCGTCCAAGCGATCAGCGACCACTTCCGCGCCCGTGACGAGTCGGCCGCGCTCGACTTTCCGACGTGGTTCGACCGTCTCGACCGAATTCGAGGCAAGATTGCCCGCCTGATCAGAGCCCGGGCGGACGACATCGCGTTCTGTCCCAACGCCGGGGCTGGCTTGTCGTGGTTCCTGCAGGGAATCGACTGGCGCGCCGGTGACGAGGTCATTAGCTTCCAGCACGAGTTCCCGAACAACCAGTACGCTCCCAGCCTGCTGGACAGCAAGGGAGTACGCTTTCGGGCGCTGCCCACCCCGGCCGGCGCCTTGGATCCGGATCAGATTCTCGACGCCATCGGCCCGCGCGCGCGGCTGGTGCTGCTCAGCTCGGTGAACTATTCCAACGGGTTGCGGGCACCTCTGGCTGCGCTGGCTCCCGAACTCCGCCGTCGCGGTGTCTTGCTGTGTGTCGATGCGACGCAAACGGTTGGAGCCTTGAGCTTGGACCTTGGTTCAACACCCGTCGACTTCCTCGTCGCACATGGATACAAGTGGCTGATGGCTCCGGCCGGAGCGGGCTTCGCCTACGTGCCCGCCGCAACGCGGGCCTGGCTAGCGCCGAGCGTCGTCAGCTGGCGCAGCCACCGGGATTGGAGGGACTTTGAGAGCCTGCACCACGGCCGGCCGGTCTTGCCCGACGAAGCGGCGATGTACGAGGGGGGAGTCCAAGCCTTCGCGCCGCTTTTCGCCCTGGAGGCCAGCTTGGATCTGATTCTGGAGTGCGGTCAGCAATCGATAGAACGGCGTGTCTTGGGTCTGGCCCAGCGATGCCGAGGCATTCTGACCGCGCACGGAGGGGTCTTGAGTTCCGGTGCCGACGGAAAAGGCGGGTCGCACATCGTGACTGCCGCGTTCAGCCAGCGCGACAGCGCGTCGCTGCGCCGGCGCCTGGAAGACGCGAGAGTCGTTGTCTCGGTCCGCCAGGGCAATCTGCGGGTCTCGCCCCACTTTTTCAACAACGCTGCGGATCTGGACCGGCTGGACGGCGCGCTCGCGAGTTGAGCGGTCCTGCTCAACCCGTCGCCGACAGGTCGCTCGGCCGGTTAACGTTTGCGAACGACCGTGCGTCATCGACGGACAGCTTCGCCCAGCTCACGCACTCCAGAGCCTCGGTAACCTTCCGTGTGCCGCGAAGTAGCGTGCGCTCCAACGGTGCCGACCCGGACTTGGCATAGGCCGCGAACAGCGGCTGCAGCCGCCCGTCTGGGGTCTGCGGGATGATCGCATCAACGCTGGCTGTGCCCGCCGCGCCCAGCAGCTGGTCTACTAGGCCCGGGCTGACGAAGGGCATGTCGCAAGCGGCCACAATGCACCACTCCTGCGGACTGTGTTGCAAAGCCGCCACGATGCCCGCCAATGGACCGGCTCGCTCGATTCGATCCCCGATCACCGGCATTCCCAGAACTGCGTATTGGTCCGGATCTCCTACCAACGTCACCGCCTTCACGCGGCTGGCGAGCGCTTCGGCCACGCGCAATGCCATCGCACGACCATCCACCAAGTGCAGCGCTTTGGGAGAGCCGAAGCGGGAGCTGCGACCGCCGACCAAGACGTAGCCTGAAGCCTCGATCGCCTGCTGTTCTGGCCCCGCCGACGCCACCCGGGTTGAATCATAGCGGACAGCCCCGGCCGCCACGACGGGGATCGCGCGAAAGGGGTTGCAATCGCTCCGGCGAATTGAGAGACTTATGCGCGAAGAGGAGGTATCGCACATGTTGCAACGCTACTACCGTTCCAATTCGCCGATCTATCTGGGCTTGACGCTGGCCCTAGTCGGCTTGCTGGGCCTGTCCTGCTCGGGCGAACCGGCGGGTCCGCGCCAGGGTACGCCGGAATGGCTCGTGCAAGCCGCTGTCGACAATCTCGCGATAGGCGACTACGCGAAGACCGTCGAACAGCTCAGCGAGGCAGCCGGGGCGCCGGGCGATGCCGGCACCAAGGCTACGCTGTGGCTGGCAGCGATGCGGGCAGGTTTGGCCTACGGCTATGACGAGCTGGCGGACGCCTTCGCTGAAGGCATGGAAATAAACGACGCTGTGATCGAGGACTTCCAGCCATTGGTCAGCGACTATCGTCGCCGTACCAAGGTTCATGCGATCGACTTCGCGGAAGACGTTGGCGATCTCGACAATCTGATTGGCGAGCAAGCGACGGTCATGTTCGACTTCCCGCTGCCGGACGGCAACGCGTCGGTCTCGCCGATGTTGGCGAGTGTCGAGGGCGGCAACAAGGTAGACACCCGCGGGGCTGCGATGGAGAGCCAGACCCTGACGCGCGGGATATTCCTTGCGGTCGCCGGACTGACAGGTAAGGACGTGGCCGATCTCGGCGGGGAGGCGTCCGGCCCGATCGAGGCTGGTGCTGACCGGGTTCGCTTCGGCATCGCCAGGACCCTGCTGGACATCGCGATCATGTTTGACCGCGAGAACATCAACGAGCCCAAGGTGCGCACGTTCGTGGTCGACTTGGCCGACAAGTGGGCCGAGCCTCACCGTGAGAACGAGGATCTTGCCGAGCTGATGGAAGATTTCGAGTTCGACCTTGAGAACGAGCGCCGGGACATGTCCGGCAAGCGCAAGATCAAGAAGACGGACTAGGACGGTCCAGATCCAGATTCGATTAGCGCGGCCGCCTTGTGCAGCGGTCGCGACGCGACCGCTGTGACGGTAGGCGGCGTGGCGAGTGTCCGCTGCGGTCTGCCAGAATAGTGCTGTTTTGCGCGAACTGACTAGAAACGCTTTGTTACGCTTGGCCGGGCTGGGCCTATGCACAGTCGGTGCGGCACTGGCGAGCGACCCAAACGTGGTTGTCATCCTTGCTGACGACCTTGGATTCGGAGATGTCGCCTATCTCAATCCGCAGTCGCAGATCCCTACGCCTAACCTTGATCGCTTGGCCGGTCAGGGCATGGCGTTCGTCGATGCCCATACGCCGTCCGGGGTCTGCACGCCCACTCGCTACGGCTTGATCACGGGGCGGTACGCTTGGCGCACGCGGCTCAAGCGGGGAGTACTGAACGGCTATGGCGAGCCCTTGCTGGCAGCAGACCGGGAGACGATCGGCACATTCCTCCGAGCGAGGGGCTACCGCACGGCCGTTGTCGGCAAGTGGCATTTGGGCCTCGGGTTTGCCAAGGATGCGGCCGGCGGATTCGATTTCAACGGGCCGATCGACGATGGCCCGCACACGCACGGTTTCGACGACTCGTTCATCATTCCGGCGTCGCTCGACTTCCCACCGTACGTCTACATTCGCGACGGCAAGATCACGGGCCTGCCCCTAGGCAGCCAGCCGGGCCTGAAATTCCCGCGCTTCATGCGCGCGGGCGAACTCGCCAAGGACCTAGACCCGGTCGGCGTGCTGGATCGGCTGGTGGAGGAGTCGGCAGACTTCATCCAGCGTCAGGTCCGTCAAGAGCGCAAGTTTCTGCTGTACGTGCCGCTGACAGCGCCTCACAAGCCCGTCTGGCCGGGCAAGCGGTTCGTGGGCAAGACCGATCTCGGCCCGTACGGGGACTTCATCGTGCACGTCGATGCGGCCCTGGGCGGCATCATCAAGGCGATTGACGACGCTGGAATCGGCGAGGAGACGCTTGTGATCTTCACGTCCGACAACGGCTCGTTCATGTATCGATTGGATGGCGTCTCGGAAAAGGACCACACCGATGACGAGACCATCCAAGCCTTCCGGTCGCTCAACCACACGTCCAACTATGTCTTTCGCGGCACCAAGGCGGATATTTGGGAAGCCGGGCACAGAGTGCCATTCTTTGTGCGCTGGCCCGGCACGGTCGAGCCAGGCTCGATCCAAACTCGCACCATAGGTCTCACGGACGTCTTCGCGACCGTGGCAGAAATCGTTGGCGCGGATCTGCCCGAAGACGTTGCGGAAGACAGCTTCAGCTTGCTGCCGCTGTTGCAAGGCAAGGACTGGGCCAGACCTCGTGCGCCCGTGATCCACCATTCCGGCAGCGGGATGTTCGCCATCCGCGACGGCCGCTGGAAGCTGGTGGCGGGGAATGGGTCGGGGGGCAGGGAAAAGCCAGCGGGCAAGCCGTTCGAGCGTCCCTACCAACTCTTCGATCTCGAGATCGATCCGTCGGAGAAACGCAACGTCTACGACGAGCACCCGATCGTCGCGATGCGCTTGGAGCAAGCTCTGGACAGGATCCGGTCGCGCGGACGCAGTCGCTAGCTGGCGATCCGGGTTCGCTGATCGCGGGCTCTAGGCGAGAATCTTGCCCGGGTTGAGTATCCCGGCGGGGTCGAGTGCGGTCTTGATGGCCCGCATCACCTCGACTCCTTCCCCGTGCTGCGCCTGGAGGGCGCGCTGCTTGCCGATTCCGATGCCGTGTTCGCCCGTGCAGGTGCCACCCATTGCGAGCGCCCGCTCGGTCATGCGCTCGTTCACGCGGTTGGCGCGCTCGAACTCGTCCTTGTCGCTTGGATCGATCAGATATACAGCGTGGAAATTCCCGTCGCCGACGTGCCCAAGCATGGGTGCGACCAGTCCCGCTTGCTGGATGTCGTCGCTTGCCGCTGCGATACATTCGGCCAGTTTGGACAGCGGGACGCAAACGTCGCTGACCCATCCGTACGATCCGGGACGGAGGGCCTTGATGGCGTAATAGGCGTGGTGGCGGGCGTTCCAGAGCTTGTCCCGTTTCTCCCGTTCCAGCGTCCATTGGAAATCGCCGCCTCCGTGGTCGGCGGCGATCTCGCCGGCTCGCTCCGCCTGCTCGGCGACGCTGGCCGCAGTACCGTGGAACTCGAAGAACATCGTGGGGGCCGGCGGGTAGTGCAGGTTCGCGTAGTTGTTCACAGCCCGCATCGAGGCTACGTCCAATAACTCGCAGCGGGCGACAGGAAGTCCGGACTGGAGGATCTCAATGACCGAGTTCGCACACTGCTCGATGGTCTCGAAGCTGCATACCGCCGCTGACACGCATTCGGGCAGCGGGTGTAGCCTCAGTTGCACCTCGGTGATGATGCCGAGCGTGCCCTCCGAGCCGAGCAGGAGCTTCGTCAGGTCGTAACCTGCCGACGACTTGCGGGCGCGCCCCCCGGTCCGCAGGACGCGCCCATCGGCAAGCACGCAGGTCAGGCCGAGGATGTTCTCGCGGATGGTGCCGTACCTGACGGTGGTCGTGCCGGACGCGCCAGTGGCGGCCATGCCGCCAACCGAGGCGTCGGCCCCCGGGTCTATGGGCAGCCACAAGCCGTGCTTCTCCAGCCGGTCGTTGAGGGCGACCCGCCGGATGCCTGCCTGGACGCGGCAGTCGAGATCGTCCTCTTGCAAGTCGAGCACGGCATCCATGCGCGACAGGTCCAGGGAGATTCCCCCGCTGGTGGCTTGGACGTGGCCCTCCACTGCGGTGCCGGCACCGAACGGAATGATCGGCACACCATGCTCGGCGCAGATTCTGACGATGGATGAAACCTCTTCGTTTGACTCCGGATAGACCACCGCGTCCGGCGCTGCCGGCGGATGGAACGACTCGTCGTGCGAGTGGCTCTCGATGTCGTATGGGGAGGTCGACCACCGGGAGCCGAGCAGCGCCGCGATCCTTTCGTGCGCCACGCCTTGTCGATCGCTGTGTGCTGGCACGTTGATTCCATCGTAGCTGCGTCACCGCTTGAGTAGCATTGCAGAACTATGGGGTTCCCCCCGGCCCAGTTCCTAGTGGCAGACGCTGCAACCCTCGTCCAGGCAACGATATTCTTGGAGATCGCGCCTTGGCTTCTGGACAAGCTGACTAGGCCCGGGCCCGGCTGCGGCGCAAACATCAGCGGCACTCATGATTGGTTGAGGGTGAGGTCGAGATCATGACGACAGGTTGTGGAGCCGAAGTGCCTGACGGCCCCGGCTCGAAGCGGGACTGACCTAGAAAGTCCCGCCCGGCAGACTAGCTGAATCGATAGACGACGATATTGTGAGCAGGCAGTCGATGCCGAGATTCGACGTGGCAGCCGCTGCGCTCGACATGAGCGGAGAGTTCCCGAAGTGTCATCAGCTCGCGGTACCCGAAGTTCAATTCCTCGGAGAAGGCACGATAGAAGAGTCGCACCGCCAGCCGGTCTCGTGGGCAGGAGGAGATTTGCACCCCTTGCGGCCCGATAAAGTTGCGGAACAGCGAGATCAGCGATTGCTTGCCCGGATCATCGTAGTGCTCGATCAGACCCCAGTCGATGCCGACATCGAAGGATCCCGGCGCTTCCATCCGGAAGAAATCCTCGCGGACATACTCCATCCGCGCCGGGTCGCGAATGATGTCGATCCATCGCAGCTTGCTTCCTCGAGGGGCGCGTACCCGGACTCTCTGGGGCGACTGAGTGAAGCGCTGGTATGCCACGGGATCGCTGTCGATGAGCAACACTCTGCCCTTGTCGCCGAACAGTGCCTGCAGCAGAGCTGCTTCCCAGCCGGCCTCGGCTCCGAAATGGACGATGCTCGGATTCGGGGGCAGTCTCAGGCGGGAGAATACGCGAAGCTTGCCCTCGAAGTCTAGGATCGCGTTGCGCCGCTGTTGCAGGAACGAGAGATACAGCCGTATCAGGCGCCACCCCAGCGAACACTCGGCATGCCTGTTGACCTCCCGCCAGTCCGTGCCAAGCAGCTGCTCGAAATTGGCATTGAAGCGAGACCAGTTCACCTCGCCCGTTGACTCGGCATCGGGCACGCTTGCTGGGTCGAACTGACGCGACAGGGGACCCGAGAGGTGCATAGCGGTACAGTAACACCGAGGCCTTGTCGGCATGCCCTCCGAGGAAATCGACATCGGAGCTGTGCGTGCCGTCAGCTGGGACGTCGACGGCACTCTCTACTCCCCTCGCAGTCTGACGACTCGATTCTGGCTGGCAGTCCTGTCGGCTTCGCTGAAGGGGAATGCGATTCCCGCATGGAGAGCGGCTTCCCGGATGCTCCGGTTTCGCAAGCGCATGGAACAGGTCCGCGCCAACGGCGGGCGCCTTGAGACCGACGAAGCCAGCATCGAGGAGCGCGTGGCCCTTGAGCAGGCCTGGCTGTCGCCTGGAATCGCTGCGCTGGGGGCCCGCCCCGGGGTCGCCACGGCGCTGCGCGACTTCAGGGCCCGATTCGAATCGCAAGTCGCTCTATCGGACTTCGAGCCCACGCACAAGCTTGCCAGCCTCGGCCTGCTTGACCGCTTCGACGCGATCTACTCCGGCGAGCGACTCGGCTATCTCAAGCCGAGTCCCGAGCCGTTCAGGCGTGTCCTTCGCGATCTCGACCTCCAGCCCGAGAGCCTGTTGCACATCGGAAACCGTCCGGAAACCGACGGGGCTGGAGCGAGAGCGGCCGGATGCAGGGTCCTTGTGCTGGGACGGGACTTCCGTTCCTTCGCAGGACTGCAGTCCATCCTGGCTTCCAGAGACGTCGGAACAAGAGAGTGACAGCGCTCTCACCCGAAGCGCGCAATGCAGTTCTAGGCACTGCGCAGTGCGCTTGGCCGCCGGTTCGACGCTGACCGGTCCCCAGCGGAGGACTCCCACAATCGGGGGTAGAGCGGCAGGAACTTGAACTGGGAATCCAGTCCGCCCCCGCTTCCTTGGGGCAGGCGCTCCCGCAGCCCGTGCAAGCCGACCCGCTCGAGCCGCACGGCCCCCAGGCGCCCGCTTGACCGCTTGGCGCGATACTCGCTGTTTACTGCACGGAGCAATTCGTCGAACCGTTCCGCCAACCCCGCCACAGGGCCAGGGTCCTTTTGGCCGGGGTAGACGAGGACGAGTCGATAGTGTGGCAATCCCTCAGCCGGTTGCAGGGAGGGAAAACAGGTCAGCGCGTGGTCGTCAGTCAGGTCGGGAAACGACCGCCGGAGGCCCTCGTACGCCAGAAGTGCCTGTGTCCCTGTCAGCTTTTCGCCGGTGAAGGAGTAGCCGAGGCCTCGGCGACGCAGAAACCGGAGGTCGGGCAAGTCGCTGACGAACCGTTCGACTCTAAACAGGTCGCCGGTGCAATAGCGCCGCAGGCCGTGCGCGTTGCTGACCACGAGTTCGTAGACGCTACCGACAGAGAGCTCGCCGGGGGCCAGGAGCCGGTCCGGGGCCCGAGGGACGCCAGACTCCAGGAACTCGCAGCAGACGCCAGGGGCTATCGGCAGGAACGATGCATCGCCGAGCCGGAAGTCGGGGATGGTCTCGATCGTCTCGGTCGACATAGAGTACATCGGCACCCGGCGGAAGCGAGAGGCGGGCAAGTACAACTCAAGCCGGTCGAGAAACGGCGCGAGATACCCGCCGGTCCAGCAGACATACACGCGTGTCGCCGGAGCCCATTCGTCAATCGGCAGGAATGTCGGGCTCTCCGCGATCCTCTTCAGACGCTGTGCGTAACCGTTGGAGGCAAGGCGGCGAGTTGCGGCGGCCAGCGACGGATCCAACGTGTCCGGGGTTCGGACGCAGTCCCGAACCAAGGCGCTACACCGCATCCAGTCGTCTTCCAGAGTGTCAAAGAAGACTGACATCGTGGACGGGTTGGTGCTGTATAGCACTCCCGGGTTGGAAACCGCCAGGATCCACAGTCGGACGGCCTCGAGGCCGTAGGCATCGTGCAACGGCCGCAGAGTCTCCCAGCTATGTATCCGATACGGGGCTTGCAGCGTTGCAAGGTAAGGCGGCCTGTCCGCCTCGCTGAGCAGCAGGCTGCTTAGCGATCCGTCAGGTTGGACGGGGCCGAACACGTACATGCTTGTCCGGCGAACTCCCAGCATCCAGAACGCCCGCATGAACGAATCGACAAACACCCATCTCACTGCGGCAATGCGTCGTCGGCTATAGGCGAGCCGCTTTGGGCTGCCCCTCGTCCCCGATGTGCTTGCAATTCGCGTTGAATCGCTGGCCGGATCGAGCGGCGGCACCTCGGTTGTCAACTCCGTCTCGGGGCAAATCCCGAAACGGCGTCGCATCTTCGACCACAGCAGCCGATGATGTCGCGCTCGTAGACGGTGCAAGATCTCCGCCAGCGCACCCGCCGCGCGCAAGACAACACCGATCAAGAATCGCAACGCGTCGTTGCATCCGGCGCGCATCAGAGCCCTCGCGACGCTGCTCGGAGGGTGCTTAGGTAGTGGTCCCGAATGACCGCAATATCTTCCGGCCAGAGCAGAGCCGGGTCGTACGTGATCGTCATCCAAGTCCGATTGCCCAACGATACCGCCGCGAAGATCAAGGCGTGGCGCCGGTGCATCGCGCCCAGCACGCTAAGCTCCTGCAATCCCGCGAAGACCGGATCGTCCTGCCCTGGCCACTTCTGGACGTGGCTGAAGGCCGCGGAGCCCATATCCGCCCACGGGCGGTTCAAGTACCTGCGGACGAGCGGGGCACTGAGTCGCAGTGGAATGCCTGTCAGAAGCGTTCGCTGGGGCACCGTCCATTCACCACGCTCCCGGGCGAGGTTGATCTGCGATCGAACGGCGCGGCATTTGTCTGAAATATCCAGCCGGTCGGCATAGTTCCGGCGCACTCGAATGCGGCTCGAGGCATTGCCGAATCCCTCGAATGCATCTCGTCGAATGTTGACGGGCAGCCAAATGCCTACGCGCCGTCCGTTGTCGCCTTGGATCCGGTTCCATTCTTGGAGCGTCTCCAACGCGGCGACCACGAGGACGTCGTTGAATGTGAACCCACATTCCGCCAGGGAGACTCTCATGAACTCGCCGTGCGAAAAGGAGTAAGTGATCCAGCGTCTCTCGCCGGATGCCTCCCCAGGCCGAGTCCACAGAGGGGCGCAACGGTCCCATGCCGGGTTGCGCTTGGCACCAGGCGGTGGTTCCGCAAGCGCAGGTGGCACCACCGCAGCCGGCTCCGCGCAGGGTCGGTCTAGGTCCGAGGCGACTCGTAGCTGGTGTCGAATCCATGCCAATACACTGAGCAGGTCTGCCACGCAGTGGTGGACCTTGGTGACAAGACAGCCATTTCCGGTTTCCACGTCTTGCACCCAGGCTTGGCGGAGCGGTGGTCCGCTCGCGAGATCGAACGGCCTCCGAAGGAACTGCTCGATGAGCCCCTCGCTGTCCCCCCGCCGAAACGAGCGAAACGCCGGCTCGCCGCAATCTGGCTCCAGCGGAGACCAGCGGCCATCAACCACGCTGCATGCCGTCGTCGAGTGGAGGTTTCGTGCGCTGCGTGCTCCGCGCGCGAGGTCGTCCGCATCGATCTCCCGGTTGAAATGAAGCAGCACTGCGAAGTCGAGCGGCCGGACCTCGCTGTCCATGACCAGGCTGACGAGGTCAAGCGTGCTGAGAGCGGGATTGGGCATCGGGGACCGCCGACGCGAGGTCGTTTCGGATGTCGCGCCTCGGAATCAGCGCACTGGACACAGAAGGGTTCGGCTCGACAAATGGAAGCAGCTCGATCCAACCAAGATGCGGGCGCATGTGATGCGTTCTGTGCATCGACAAGCCGAACGAGAACCAGTACATCAGCCGGCCGTAGTAGTTGTGCGAACGCGATTCCGGGCTTCCGGTCGAGAAGCCCTCGTGGGTCTTGAACGCGAACGGGTACCACAGCAGCAACGACACGATCACCAGCAAGGGAAGCATGCCGGAAACGATCCTTTCCAAGCCCACCAGAAGAGAGATGGGGAGATAGACCAGGGCGATACCTAGGTAGTTCAGGAGCAACTCGCGTACGTGAGAGCCATCGACGCCCTCCCGCTTGCGCAACCAGAGGAGCCAGTGGTGAGGCATCGCCACTGCCCGCAGCGGGAGTTCCCATTCACGGTGCGTGGCTGGCTTGACGAAGTGGTCCGGGTCCTGGCTCTCCTCGTTCGTGAAGCGGTGGTGCAGGAGATGGGTCTTGCGGAAGTTGGTGAACGGCACCATGCAAGGAACCAGGGCGAGACGTCCCCACCAAGAATTGGCAGCGCGTGTCCGGCCCATCAGCCCGTGCACCGCCTCGTGGGCCATCACTGTTCCCACGAACGCCAGGTAAGAACGGAGGAGTACGTCGGCCACGTAGACCCAGCCATTGGCCGGTACGAAGAACAGTCCGCCTAGGCTTCCCGCAACGACGGCGCACACCACGCCTCTGCTGAGCAGGTGAAGACCAGGGCGCTTCCAGAGCCTCGAGCGTTGTCCCGGCCGTTCCGGGACTTCTATTGCCGAATTTGCGGTCATTCTGATTGCGCTAGGGCGTGGGCGGAGGTTTCTACGCGCGTTTCCGATTACAGTGAATGCCTTCTCTACCCAAGCTGGGCAGCGGCCGCGGGCTAACGCTACGCCGCGTGCCGGACCAATGTTGGCCTCAGTATAAGGCAGGGATCTGCTCCATCGGCACCCAGTGTCCTGGGAGGTCGCGGTCTTCGTCGCGCTCTCGACCGGACGCCCGTATTCTTGGCCGGGCCCTCTGTTGAGCGTCGCGAAGCGTCGCTCGCCTCCGTCCGCGCCAACCCCATACTCGGTTCGGCTGAAATCGAGCCCGGCCGGGTACGCCTTGATGGAGTCGATCCTAGGGCGTTTGAACTGGCTCTACAATCAGGCTCTGGAGCGCCGCAGGACGGCCCATCAGGAACGCGAGGAGTCGCTCAGCTTCTACGACCAGTGCCAGTGGCTGACGCAAATGCGTGCAGTCAACGCCGCGCTCAACATCTTGGCGGCCGGGGTTATAGCCCTCGGGAGCAAACGTGGGCCGTTGGGCCGTGCGTCGCTCCAGAACTGTGTGCGGAAACTGCCTAAATCGGCACTCTTGTATATAATCCCCGTGTGTTAGCCTAGCGCTGTCATCGATGACAAAGCACGACTTCTCGCTCCGACAGCTTCAGTACGTCGTGGCCGTAGCGGACACGAAGAGCTTTCGCCAGGCGGCCGAGCGCTGTGGCGTGTCCCAGACTTCGCTGAGCGCGCAAGTTGCGAAGGTTGAAGCTGCGCTGAAAGTGCAGTTGTTCGAGCGCAATCGTCGAAGTGTGCTGATTACCGCAGGAGGATCTGAGCTGATCGAATGCATGCGGAATGTTCTGATTGACGCGGACGATGTCAGCATTGCCGCACAGCGATTCTTGGAACCTTTAGCGGGCACGCTGCGAATCGGCGTAATACCCACCATCGGACCCTACTTGCTCCCCACCGTAGCTGCGAGGCTGCGCCAGGAGCTTCCGCGCTTGACTCTAGCTTGGCTGGAGGACAAGACCGAGACACTCGTTCGCCAGATCCGCCATGGGAGCCTCGACGCTGCGTTTCTTGCCCTGGAATCGGAGATCGGGGACGTCACTTACGAGGTCATCGCGAAGGATCCGTTCGTGCTTGCTGTGCCGCCCTGCCACCCCCTTGGCAGCTCGTCAACGCCCATAGCGTTCAAATCCCTGAAAGGCGAGCACCTTCTTCTGCTTGACGAGGGGCACTGCTTTCGCGATCAGGTGATCGAGTTCTGTAGCGGAATTGGCGTTTATGAACTTGGCTTTCGGTCGACGAGTTTGCCGACGCTGGTGCAGATGGCGTCCGCCAACATGGGCATCACCTTGCTGCCGCTCATCGCGGTGCCTACCGAAACTCTTCGGTCTGACCTCGTGACGCGCCCGATAGAGCGACCGATGCCACACCGGACAATCATCCTCGCTTGGCGGCGGCAATCGGCTCTCGCAGTGGCAATGCAGAAGATCTCGCAGACTGTACGCCAAGCGGTTCAGGACTGTCCGGCAACTGACCAGCCCGCGGTCTCCTGACGACGGGCACGAGATCTTGGGCACGAGACCGGGGCTGCCGAGCATCGAATGCGGCGTGCTGCCGAGATCCTAGATTCTTTGTAGTCGGGCACCCTGAATCGCGGCGTGCGAACTAGGCCAAGGGCGTCCGGCTCAAGTGCTGATACGCCACGCGGCGGCTGGTAGCGGTTCTGATTCTGACCTGAGCTAAGATGGCAGCCCGCATGGACTACGCACGAATGTTCTCGCTTCAGGGGCGCACCGCGCTGGTTGCCGGCGCTAGCCGGGGCATCGGCTTGGCGATCGCCAAGGCCGCCGCCGCGCAGGGTGCCCACACGGTGCTGGCTGCGCGCTCGACGGACGTACTAGATCAGCAAGTCCAAGGCCTGAGCGAAGTCGGCCTTTCCGCAGAGGCTGTCCAGCTCGACATCACGGACCCTGAGTCTATCGAGTCCGTCGCCGCCGCCTGCGGTGACGTGGACATCTTGGTCAATGTCGCGGGTACAAACATCCGGAAGCGCTTTCAGGACTACTCTGCCGAGGAGTACGAGCGGATCATGCAGACGAATCTGCACGGTATCGTGCATCTCACCAAAGCGGTCGGGGCGCGCATGGTCGAGCGCGGACGCGGCGGCAAGATCGTGCATATCGGCAGTCTCATGTCCGTGTTGGGATTGCCGTACCTGTCGGTCTATGCGATGACCAAGAGCGCCTTGGCTGGGCTGACGCGGGTGCTGGCTGCGGAATGGGCGCACGCCGATATCCAAGTCAATTGCATAGCGCCGGGCTTCATCCTCACCGATCTCAATCGCGACATGTGGCAGCCGCAGCACATGACGGAGTGGCTCGACAATGTCCAAGCCAATCCCCGCCTCGGCACGCCGGACGACATTGCCGGACTGGCGGTGTTCCTTGCCAGCCCGGCGAGCGACTATATCACCGGGCAGGTGATTGCATCCGACGGCGGCTACACCACCACGGCGAAGTGGCCGTTCGAGCCGAACCTCTGAGGCTCGGACTGGAAGTTACAGCGCGTCGGCCGGGCTGCGCCCGCCTAGTTACAGGGTCTCGCCTCGGATCAGGTCCTCGCGGGTCTCGCGCTTGCGCACGATGCGGAAGGCCTCGCCATCCACGAGCACTTCCGCAGCCCGCGGGCGGGAGTTGTAGTTCGACGCCTGCACGAAGCCGTAGGCGCCGGCAGTAGCGATTGCCAGCAGGTCGCCGGCGGAGCAGGCCGGCAGTTCGCGGCCGGTGGCGAAAAAGTCGCCGCTCTCGCAGACCGGCCCGACAACATCGCATTGGAGACGGGGTCCGCCGTGGTCGATCACCGGCACAATCTCATGGTGGGCACTGTAAAGGGCTGGACGCAGCAGGTCGTTCATGGCACCGTCCACAACCAAGAATGTCTTGCGATCGGCTTGCTTGTATACCAAGACCGAGGTCAGCAAGATGCCGGCCTGTCCCACGATCGACCGCCCGGGCTCGAGACCCAGCACGAAGCGGCTGCCTGCGAAAGCCGAAGACAGCATCCGGCAGTAGCCTGCGATCGATGCGCTGGACTGGCCCTGCTCGTATCCGACCGCAAGGCCGCCACCCAGGTTAATTCCCTGGATCGGCAAACCGCGCACGCGCAGCCGGGCCGCCAATCCCAGCATCTGGCTCAAGACCTCTTCAAAGACACTCGTGTCGAATATCTGCGAGCCGATGTGGCAGCTGATGCCGGTGAATTCCAGCGGAGACCACTTGGCCGCCTCGCCATAGAGCGATTCGGCGGCCTGCAAGCCGATCCCGAACTTATGCTCGCTAAGCCCCGTCGAGATATACGGATGAGTCTTCGCGTCGATGTTCGGGTTTACCCGCAGCGCCACGGAGGGCCTTGCGCCGATGCGCGCCGCAACCTCCTGGAGCATCTCCAGCTCTCGCTCCGACTCGCAGTTAAACGCGCCAATGCCTTGCTCCAGCGCGTATTTGAGCTCGGCCGCTGTCTTGCCGACTCCCGAATAGACCACCGTGGAGGGATCTCCGCCCGCCTGCAGCACTCGGTAGAGTTCTCCGCCGGAGACGATGTCGAACCCGGCGCCCTCGGCCGCCAGCAGCGCGAGCACCGCCAGAGACGAGTTGGCTTTGACTGCGTAGTGGATTTGGTGCGGCACCTCGGCGAGGGCACGTTCATAGGAGCGGTAGTTTTCCCGGATAGCGCGGGCCGAGTAAACGTAGGCGGGCGTGCCGACCGCTTGTGCGATGGCGCTCAGGGCCGCGTGCTCGCAGTAGAGCTCGTTGTCCCGGTAGTGAAACTCCTGAAGGGGCATGGCGGGGCGTCCTCTGCGGGCCTCACTCTGTCACGCGAATGACGATCGCCGTGCGGTCGTCGGACTGCGGCGTGCGCGAGCTGAAGAGGCCGACATCGGCGAAGATGCGCTCCAAGATCGTCTCGGCAGACTCCTCGCGGTTGGCGTCGAGGATCTTCAGCAGGTGCTTCTCGCCATACTCCTCGTCACGTTCGTCAAGGCTCTCGGTGAAGCCGTCGGACACACTCACCACTAGGTCGCCCGGCTGCAGTGCAAGCTCCACGTCTTCGTAGCTTGCGTCCCGGAACAGGCCCAATGGGATGCCGGACAGCTCCACGCGCGACAGGTTGCCCTTGCGGTAGACGTACGGGTACGGCAGGCCCGCCCCGGACAGCACGAGCAGTCGCTCGCCGGGGTGCCACTTGGCGTACGTGGCAGCTAAGAAAGTAGCCCCCACTCCGCGATCTACCAGCGCCTCATTGACGCTCCGCAGCGTCGCTCCTGGCGACAGGCTGGTGCGCGCGGCTGAGCGTAGCAGGCCGCTCGCCAGAGCAGCGTAAAGAGCCGCGGCCGCACCCTTGCCGCTGACGTCTCCATTGAGGATGCCGATCGTGCCGCCATGCCGGTAGAAATCGTAGAAGTCACCTGATACCACAGCTGCGGGATCGTTCCTCGCGGCGATGTCGAGCCCTTTGGCCCGCAGGCGCCCGTCTGGAAGCAGGTGGCTCTGCAGGGCGCGGGCGGCGGCCAGGTCGCCAGCCAGCCGCGCTTCGTTGCGCTCCTTTTCCTCGTACAGGCGGGCGTTCTCGATGGTTGCCGCCACTTGCGGTGCCAGAAGCATCAGCGTGGCTAGATCGTCTTTGCTGAAGCGGGACGGAGTGAGGCTCTCCAGGTCCAGCACGCCAATGACGTCTCCCTTGAGCATCAGGGGCACTGCGACTTCCGAGCGGATGCCTGCTAGAAACTCGATGTAGCGCGGGTCCGTTGACGTGTCCGCTACCAGCACGGGCTGCCCTGAGGCCGCTGCGGTACCCACCAAGCCATCGCCGAAGGGCATGTCCCGCCAGTGGACCCGCTCCTGGAACTTGACCCCGAAATAGTGCCGCAGGAGCGGGCGTTGCGGATCCTTGAGGTACAGTGCCAGGGCGTCGTAGGGGATCAGGTCGTGCACGATGCCAGCGACTTTCTCCAATAGATCGTTCAGGTTGAGAATGCTGGAGTACTCTTGGGCAATCCTGTGCAACGTTTCCAGGGTTGAGCGCTGCTTTTCTTGCGCGTGGTACAGCTGGGCGATGTCGATCGCCAGCGAGAAACGAGACGCCACCAGTTCCAGCAGGTCCGAGACCCGACGATCGAAAGCATGCGGATCCGCCGATTGCAGGTCGAGTACCGCGACGACGTGATCGCGAGCGACTAGAGGCACGGCCAGCTCGCTGCGTACGCAGTCGATGGCCTTCAGGTAGGCCGGATCGAGATCGACGTCATCCACGAGCACTGTCGCCTTGGTCACCAGCGCCCGACCAGTCAGGCCAGAGCCGAGTGGAACGCGCAGCGACTCCACCACCTCGTCAGGGAACCCGACGGAGTGGGCAATGCGCAGGTGTCCGTCTTCGATGGGGAGCAGCAACGCGTACAGCTCGTAGTCGACGATTTTCCTCACGAGCTTCGAAAGCTCGACGAGCAGGGCGTCGAGGTCCAGCGAGTTCGCGGCAGCAGCCTCCGACGCCTCCAGCAGGATGGCGATCCCGTCAGTGCTCTCTCTGCTCGCGCCGAGGGGCGCGGCTGGCGTGTTAGTCGTAGCCATGGTCGCGCCTAGCATGCCCGAGGAATAAGCGTTTCGTTCGCGGTGGGAAGCGCCAAGAGGGCGGGCTGACCAGCAGCGCTGACGAACTATCCTCAGGTTAGCCCAATCGGCTGCGGTCGTAAGGGTTTGGACCGGTGCGACGCCGCCTGCCGCCTCATGCCGGCGAGACCCCCGCAAACTCCAACGCGCGGCTGGATTCCACTCGCGACGCTCCCGCCGCCAGCAGCGATTGCGCCTCGGACACCGTCTCGATGCCGCCAGATCCGACCACATCCAAGTCGTCTCCGAGCGTCTGGCGCATCAGTTCGATGTGGCGCGGCTCCGTCGGCCTGGCACAGATTCCGGTGGCGCTGGCGGCCGCAGCGGCCCCCGCCAGCTTCGTCACGACACACGCCTCGATCCCTTGGCGCTTGCTTAGCAGCGGCAACTCCAGAATCACGTTTAGGCGCGCTTGGCGGCACTCGGCGACTTGTGCCACCGCCTGGATGTCGATGAAGGCTGCGTCTAGGTCCCCGTCCCGCAGTGATCCGATATCGGCGACCATCCAGAGCTCCTGCACCCCCAACCGCAGCAGCAGCTCGGCCTCCGCGCACTTAGCGGGAGTTAGTGTTGCGCCATGCGGGTAGCCCACGTATGAAGCCGCTCGCGACCGGGTGCCGGCCAGCATGCGCACTGCCAGCGCAGCCCATCTCGGCTGCACACACACAGAGCGGAACTGCGCTCGCCGGGCTGCCTGCAAGAATCGTTCCGCTTCCGCCTGTGTCACATCAGGCCGCGGCAGCGACAGGTCGAGCGCATGCGCCAGCCCATGGGCCAGCGTCGCTTCCGGCGCGGAATCCGCGGGGACACCGCAGGCGCAGATGTGGCCGCTGTCCGCACTGGACGCCGCCAGCGCGATCTCGCGCGCCAGCTCGGCTCGTTCTGCGTCAGTCATCGGCCGCACCCTCCATTGTCATCGTCCTCTCGGGGGCGGTGCAAGGAGGCTCGAATCCGGCAGCGATCGGGAGAAACGGGGATCCGTCCGAAAAATCATTTGCAAACCGCGCTGCCATCTGCTTCAATAACCGACAGACAGGCGCTTGGCCTGGCCGCGCGCTGTGCTGTCGGCTGGCTGGGAACGCGGTGGATCGCACGTGGATAAGCGACTCAAGCAGCTGATCAAGCGTCTGGGGCATGCGATTGACGAATCTCTATCCGAATCTGAAGGAATCGCCGAAGTGATCGGCGAAATCAAGAAAGAAGGTTACGACGTGCTGTTAGTGCTTGAAGCGACCGTAGGCTTCAGCCAGAGGAACGCCAACGGCGGCGGGAGCGTAGCCCGCCAGGCCGCACCGAAGGATCTTGACTCTAGCCTGACGCCGCAAGACCAGCAGTTTCTTAAAGCCTTGAGCATCACCCTCGAAAAGTGAGGCGAAGTACATGAAATATATAACGTTACATCGTTGCCGGGGTTTAGCTTGATCGCGGGGTTGGGTTTGTTCGCCGGGCTGTCAGTGCAGATCGTGTCCAGCGCCTTTCGCCATCTGCCTTGAAGCGAGTTTCGAGCAGGGAGAGCCGAGTTGCCGGAACGAAGAAGGTTTGCCGTATTCATCGACTACGACAACATCGCGATCGGCATCAAGGCCTCGCGGAACGGCAGCTTCCGGTACGAGCTTGTCCTGAACTGGATCCGCTCCCGTGGCGAAGTGCTCACACAGGTGGCCTACGGCAGCTGGAGCAGCCATGCCGGTACCAGGCAGATCCAGAGCAGGCTGGCCGCACAGGGAGTGCGCATGGAGCATCTCGAGACCGGCCCAAGTGGTGGCAAGAACGGAGCCGACATTGCCTTGGCGCTCGAGGCGCTGGAGTTGGTCTTTACCCAAGAGCACATCGACTCGTTCTGCATCGTCAGCGGCGATAGCGACTTCCTGCCGCTGATTCACAAGCTCAAGCGCTACAACAAGCGGGTCTACATCTGTGCCTGTCAGGACACGATCAGCGCCAACCTGCGTCGCAATTGCAACGAGTTCGTCAGCTACGAAGAACTCTTGCTCGCCCCGGAGGGTCCCAAGCAGGACGGCACTCGTCCCAAGCACCCGGCGAGGCGCAAGCATCGCTACGACCCGCTCGAAGAGGCGCTCCCGTATGTCAAGGATGCGATCCGAGACATGGACCGTCGCGGTGAGACGCCGTTCATGAGTGAACTCTCGGAACACATCGCCTATCGGGAGCCCGGCTTGAATCCGCGAGGCTTCGGCTGTGACAGCTTCAAGGACCTGATCTACGAGATGCTTGAATCTGGCCACCTCTGGCGGAAGCCGATCGATCCGCACAGGTTTTGCGTGGCGATATCGGACCGGGATGACGCCCCGCGGCAGCGGCGATACGACCGGCCGCGCGAGGCCCGTGCCCAGCGAGAATTCGAAGCGCCGAGGGAAGTCGCACGCTCTGGCGCCCCGGGAGGTCGCTCAGGTGCGTCAGCGACCCGCGGCCGACCGGCGGAGCCGTCTGGGCGCCCGAACCGGCCGGATGCGGCCGAGACTGCCGTGAGACAGCCTCAAGGAGACGCCCTTGAGGCCGTCGTATCGGTGCTGAAGGGCGCGATCGAGCGCATCGAGGACGACGGGCATGTGGCGGACATAGGGCTCCTGTACGAGACGGCGCTGCGGATTGACCCCAAGTTCAGGTCGTACGGGGTGCGCAGGATGGCCTTCCAACCACTACTAGAGCGGATGGCGCGCGATGGCTTGTTTACCCTATCCGAGGTGGATGGCCGAATCGTCGTCGCGATTTCACGGCGGGACGAAGCGGCGCCTGCGGGCTTGCCCGCCAAACCCGATGGGGCCGGGGAAGCGCTGGCGGAGGCGAAGGCGGCAACATCGAAGGCCGCTGCTCCGTTGCGAGCGCAGGTTCGGAGCGTTGGTTTGGAATTCAAGGTCGGGGGGCCGGTGGCCGATGCGCTCGCGCTGATCGTGCCGGTGTTGCGGGCAAACAAGGATCTGGCTGGCCAGGGCCTGACGCGCAATGAACTCAGGGATGCAGTGCTGGAAGTCCGACCGGGCTTCAAGTGCGCGAACTACGGCTTGAAGACCTACCGAGACCTGTTCGCCCGAGCGCGCAATGAGGGCTTGCTGGAGACTCGCGACGAAGAGGGTAGCGGGACCCGCTACTTCGGCACTGCTCGGCTGGCGCGAGTGCCGCTAGCCGAGGGCTAGCTGCGATTTTCGGCGTGGGCGGTGCTGCGGCCCGGCGGGCCGCCTACAGCGTCTGGGTGACTTTCGAGAGCATTCGAGGGCGGTCGGGGTTGAGGCCCTTGCTGGCAGACAGGTGGCAGGCAAATAACTGTGCCGGGATGATCATCGGGATTACCGAGAGCAGGTCGCGGGGAAGGCCGGGGCTGGACGGCGGGATCTCGGCCACGTCGATCCGATGTGTGCTCGGTAGCGCTCCCACCGTTGCCGGAGGGCCGAAACCGACGGTCTCGGCTTGACTGGCTCGTAGCCTGGACAGCAGGGCTTCAGTCTGTTCGAAGGTCGGGCCTACAGGACTGAACGCGAAGATCGGGAACCGCTCTTCGACTATCGCGATGGGGCCATGCGCAAAGTCGGCTCCCGAAAACCCCGTCGCCACGACATAGCACGTCTCCATCAGCTTGAGCGCGAACTCGAAGCCGTTGGCCTGGTTGAAGCCGCGGCCGATCACCACGGCGTGTGACATGTCGCGAAAGCTGTCCGCGAGCCGCTGCACCGAGCGCTCGGCGTCGAGCTGCGCTGCCACGGCACCGGGAATCTTGTTCAGGTCGTCCGCGCTGATCTCCGCGCCGAGAGCGCGCGCCAGCCAGTACAGCATGGCTAACTGAGCCGTGTAGGTCTTGGTCGCCGCAACGCTTTCCTCCTTGCCAGCTTGGGTGGCGAGCACCTCGTCAGCCATTCCTGCCAGTGTGCTGTCCGCTTCGTTTGTGATTCCGACGCAGAACGCCCCCAGCGACTTGGCCGCTTCGACATAGCCGTTGATGTCGGTCGATTCGCCCGACTGCGAAATGCCAATCACCAGGGCGCCCGGCGGTAGCGAGAGGCGCCGGTACAGCGTCGCCACGGACGGTGCGGCCAACAGTGTTGGCAAGCCAAGCGTGATCTCGAACAGGTAGCGCCCGAAGATCGCGGCATGATCGGATGTGCCGCGGGCCACGATCACGGCGAAATCGGGACGACCTTGCGAGAATCTTCGGCCGAGGCGCTCAAGGGCGTCCGGCGGGTTGGCCAGAATGCGCTCCAGCACCGCAGGCTGCTGCCGGATCTCCTCGAGCATCATCGACATGGGGTGTATCCGAAAGCTAGCCGAAGCGGGCCGGCACCGTCGCCGGGCAACAACCCGGACGCTTCAAGGACAGGCTACGCCCTAGACGTGGCAGGTCGCCATTCCGCGCTTGACCAAGTACTTCTGATGGTAGTCCTCGGCGAGGAAGAAGGAGCGGCTGCGTTCGATCGCGGTTGCGACCGGACGCCCGTGCCGGCCACTCTCCTCCAGTCTTCGTTTCGACTCTTCGGCCGCCGCGAGCTGATCGTCGTGCTCGCAAAAGATCACCGAGCGGTACTGGTAGCCGAGGTCGGGGCCTTGCCGGTTGACCTGGGTTGGGTCGTGGCACGACCAGAACGTCTCAAGCAGGGTCTCGTAGCTGACGCGACGATCGTCGAACTCCACGCGGACCACTTCAGTATGGCCCGTATCACCCGCGCAAACGTCTCGATACGACGGGTCGGGCACGTCGCCGCCGGCGTAGCCGACGCTGGTGGATGTCACACCCGGCACGTTGCCGAAAGCAACCTCCACGCCCCAGAAGCAGCCGGCTCCGAATGTCGCGGTCTCCATGTTCGATCTGGCTCCCTGCCTTAGATGGCCCCTACGGCGCTCGTTCCGCTCCCATGAACCGGACAGCCTCCAGGCTCAGTCCTTCAGGACGCTCAAGTGCTCCTTGTAGATGGATCGGGCTGCGATGAAATCTGCATGATCGAGCCGCAGTTCCTTGCTGATGGCTCGGATCTCGTTGTCTTCCTTGACGCTGATGGAGTGGTCCGAGGATGACACAGCGAACAGGCAGTGCAGCAGAGCTTGCTTCTGGGCGCGCGTCGCGACCCGGTTGAATTCTTGGGTCACGACAAAGTTCTCGGTGGCCCCGAACAGCTTGTGCTGCCCTTTCGCGATCTGCACCACCAGAACGGCTTGCTCTTCGGGCAGGCCCCCTACGCGCTCCACGATGCGCTCCATCTCGGCGATCTCTTCCGCGCTGATGTCGAAATCGGCGTTGGCTACCCGGCCCAAGATAAAGGCGAATGCCGCGATGTACTTCGCCTGCTCCTCGGGCAGCCTGTCGATAGCTTGGCTGATCCGCTGCACCGTGTCCGAATCGCGCGATGACTGGGACTGCCGCCTAGGCGGCGATCGGAAGAAGTCAAGGATGGCCATCGCAGAGTATCCGCCCGCTAGAGTCCGGCCGCAGCGTTTAATCAGCTTACCAACCTCGGCGCTCGCCGCCGATCGAACGTCGGGCGCGCTCTCCGGTCGCTGAGGCTAGCGCCTCCTGCGGCGCGGCCCCATGTTCGAGAGTGCCGCTTGCACCGCCTGCTCCGCCAGCGGAGCCATGAGCTTGTAGCCTTCGGTATTGGGGTGCAGGCCGTCGTCGGCGAGGTCTTGGCGCAGCCGGCCGGCCTCGTCGACCATGGCGTCGTGGTAGTTGAGATAGCCCCAGCCCTTGGACTCGCAAAGCGCCGCCAGCCAGCGGTTCAGCTGTACGATGCGCGTCGGATCGCGGTAGGGCGTGCGTAGAAAGCGCGGGTTCGCTTCCTTGTGGTAGTCGCTCACCGGCAGGATGGAGGCCATTACTGGAACGATTCCGGCCGCCTCGACCAGCATGCCGATAGCTTGCAGATTGTGTCGGATGGTGGCGTCGGGAACGCCCCGCGCTAGGTCGTTCGTGCCGGCCAGCAGCACCATCACGCTGGGCTGGAGGTCGATTACGTCAGGCTTGGTACGGCCCAGCATCTGGCCCGTGATCTGCCCGCTAATGCCGCGATTGAGGTACTGCTTGCCTGCGAAGTACTGGTTGAGGCGCCATCCGTCAGTGATCGAGTCGCCCAGGAACACGACTCGCGGGTCGCTGGTCTCGACGGATCCGACCATGCGATTGGCATCCGCATACCTGCGCAGGTTATCGCGGTCGGATCCGAGCACCTGCTGTTCCCGCAATGCCAGGGTGGCCCGGAAGTGCGCCTCGAGCCTCTGGATGCTCTCGCGCAGCTGGGACAGCTGGCGCGCGATGTCCTCGGAGAATTCGGCTGACTTCGGCAGTGTGTCCGACAACTGCAGGTAAGCCTTGGCATTCGTCAGCATCTGGTACAGCACGCCGGTGTGATCGCGGCTGGGAGTGGTGCGCAGGGTATTCACGCCTTGTCGGAAGTTTTCCTGCAGCGGCGCTCCGGCCCGGGAGAGCTCGGGAATCACGATGCGCGTGGCTTCCAGCAGATCCGAGATGCGATCCATCACCTCCGCCGCTTCGCGTCCGCTGAGCCTGTCGGTGGACTGGCTCAGAGCCGGCGGCGGCGCGACGAGCGCCAGTACCGCGATGATGGAGAGAACGAATCGCTGCATGGGTCTCAGTCTACTGAGTTCAATCGGGAAACGAGCTCGCGGTAGACGGCGTCGGCGGACCAGGCCCGCATTGACGCGCTGGGCTCAGCGGTCCGCTTGTAGGTGGTCGCTGCGGCTGCTACTCGCAAGACCGTCATGCTCGACCCGTAAGGTCCGTTGCGCGCCGGATCGGTAGGGCCGAAGATCGCCACGCCGGGCCGCGCTAGGGCCGCGGCCAGATGTAGGGGGCCGCTATCCACGCCTACCACAGCCGCGGCCCGGCGCGTCGCCCCGATCAGTTGCGAGATCGTTGAGGGATGGGCGTAGACCGCTCCCTCGGGGGCGGCTTCGCGAATGGCGTTGGCATGAGCCTCTTCGCCGGGAACGCAATCGACGACCAGCGGGACTTGGTGCTCGTTCCAGAGCCTTGCCGCGAGTTCGCCGTAGCGCTCTTGCGGCCATTGCTTGGCACCCCAGCCAGCCTGCGCGCTGGTGAGCACATAGCGCTCCGGCAGGTCGCCGCGCAACTCGCCCGGCGGCAGCGGAAAGCGAGCCTCGGGCGGCGGCAGGCAGCCGGTCGCCATGGCCGCGAGGCCGCGGTAGCGATCGATCACATGGGTCCCGGCCGCAGGGAGGCTGCGGTCGTACAGCAGGGCGGCCTGCGGTTCGCGCAGCAGGCGATGATCCAGCCCCGCTACGGTCTCTGCGTTGGAAGCTGCCGCGACCGCAGCCGACTTGACCAGCCCCTGCATGTCCAGGGCGAGATCGAAATCGTATCGTCGCAACCTTCTGAGCGCTTGCCCCGCAGTCTCGCCAGGTCCGGAGCCGGTGCGCAGCCACCGGCGCAAGGGCACGCTGACGAACTCATCGACGTCGGGGTTGCCGGCAAGCAACTCTCGCCAGCGGCTGTCGACGGCCCACACGATCTTGGCATCCGGAATGCCCCTGCGCAGGTCCGCGACCGCTGGCAGGGTCTGGATGATGTCCCCCATGGCCCCGAAACGCACCACCAGGATGCGCAGTGGCGAGCACTTAGCCGCGTTGGGTGGCAATGACATGACGGACTACGTCGCGAGACTGGCTGGCATCCATGTCGAGCGCCGGCTCGGCTCCGACGCTGGCTATGATCGCGTCCGCCTCAAATGCGTCAGTGATGCAGACGAGGTCTACGCACGTCAGGGCGGCGACCATTTGCGCTCGGTCGTATGCGGGCAGCGGCGCCGGGCGATCCTCCGTCTCGCGATAGACCAGCACCAACAACTTGCGATTGGCGGGCCGTGCCTGCTCTAACAGCTCGCAATGCTCGGAGGTCAAGACATCGAACCATCCCTTGGCAGCGTGTATCTGCGCCCCGCTGGAAGCCAGCGTGTCAGGTGCAACGATCTTCGTGCGGGTGTCCACGTCGGTGCCCAGAACTCTACGTTCCACCATAGCGCCACCTGCGTTTCGGGCCGGCCGCAGGCTGGGGATGGCGGGTCTTGGGTATGATTGGGCAGGTTGCGAGAGTGCCCGGAATGATCACTGCAACATCACTAGCCCGCGGGCTTGTCCTTGTCTTGGCTTTGGCTGCGGCCGTGCCACTCGGTGCTGCGGATCGGTTCCGAATCCTGTTCGGGGGCGCCGACGAGACGGTGGTGGATTGGAGCGGCTCGCTAGCGGCTAACGGTGGCTCGGCGGAGATTGTCGCCGCCCACCACTTTGGCCCGGGGGAGACTTTCGAGCGCTCAGCTTGGCGCTGCGGCAACCAGTGGGACGGCCACCTCCAGATGGAGCCGCGGGACGAAGCCGCCTTTTCTCCGACCCGGTGGAAGGGGGTTGTCGTCGATGTCCAGGGCGGCGATGCCGCGCGCATCTCAATCCAGACAGCCCAGGGCGAGACAGAATTCCGCCCCGGCCAGATCCGTTTCCATGAACCTCTGGAACGCTTGGACGGGCGCATACGGATCGAGCGCGTGCCGCCGGCGCGCCGCATGTCCGATGCATTGGCGGACGATGACTATCCTGCCCTTGCGATCGGGCCCGACGGCCGCGTCTGGGTGGCGTGGATAGCTTTCGAGGATGGGACGGATACGATCCAATTGCGCTCCTCGCCCGATGGCGAGTCTTGGGACGAGGCGATCACGCTCGCTCCTGCGGGCGAGTACTACCAGGTCTCCCTGATCTCCACCAAGGCCGGCGCCGTGACGGCGGTGGCCTCGGCCATCCGCGACGGCGTGGTGCAGCTCTATCAGACCGATTACGAGTTGGGCGGCAAGCCCTCGGGCCGAGACCTTACAACCGGTCCCGGGCCGGACACCTTTCCGCGCATGGCGGCCGCCAAGAACGGGGATGTATACCTTGTGTACCAGTCCGGGGCGAAGGGCAACACCGACGTATCGCTGATAGTGCGGAGCGGCGGCAGCTGGGGGCCTCCGATCAAGGTTACCGAGCACCCGGCCAACGACTGGGAGCCCGCGCTGGCGCTCAACTCGCGGGGCGAACTCGCCATCGCTTGGGACAGCTACCGCCACGGCAACTACGACATCTTCTTGCGCCGGTTTGTCTCCGGGCGGCTGCAGCCGCTGGAGCGCATCACGGCCAGCGAAGACTTTCAGGCCCACGTGAGCTTGGCCTATGACCACCGCGACCGGCTCTGGATGGCTTGGGACAACGGCGGCCCGAACTGGGGCAAGGACCACTACGGCATCAACGGCATCCACCGTGGCGAGAGCGGGTTGTATTTTCATCGCCAGGCGCAGGTGCGAGTGCTTGACCGCGGGCGCATCGTAAGGCCGGTTCCGCCCATCGACCAGCGTTTCCCGCCGAGCCCGATCACCGGCAGCTGGATGGCGCTCGGCCTCGACAGCGCCCGCCAGACCTACACCGAGTACCCCATGCTGCAGGTTGATGGCAAGGGCCGCGTATGGGCGATCCTGCGCACGCGCACTCTGGGGCGGGCCAATCCCCCGAGCGTGTCGGCGCGCTCGATCTTCCCCTACTGGGACTACAAGGTCACCATGTTTGATGGCCATGGCTGGACCCCGCCCGTGTGGATCCCGTTCTCCGACGGACGCAACGAGCAGCGCCCGGCTGCGGCCGTGGACCGCTCCGGGGACCTGTGGATCGCCTCGCAGACCGACGGTAAGAGCTACCCGGCCGAGTCGGACCGCTTCTGGAGATACGACGTCTATGCGGGCAAGCTAGCGCTGGCGCAGACCGCCGGCGGGCCTGTCACCGACGAGTACTTCGTCGGGACCGATGATCTGGCGGCTCCCGAGCCCGTGGCCGACTCGGCCCCTCAAACAACCCAGCCGCTGTGGAAGACCTACCAAATGGAAGCGGGCGGGGAGAAGTACCAGCTCGTCTGGGGCGACCTGCACCGGCACACCGACCTTTCCTTCGATGGCTACAGCGATGGCAGCCTGTACGACTGCTACCGCTACGCGATCGACGCCGCGCAGATGGACTTCCTCGGGCCTTCCGAGCACGTGTTGCCCGAAAAGGCCGACACTCCCTACATGTGGCGCATGGTGGACAAGGCCGTGGATGTCTATAAGATCCCTGGCGTCTTCTATCCCGTGCTGAACTACGAGCGCACGGTCGCCTATCCGGATGGTCACCGCAACATCGTTTGGCGCGGGCGCGGCTACGCTCCCGTCCGGATCAAGCTCGGCGACCGCCCGATCGGGGTTGCCGAGGACGACACGCTGGAATTGTGGAAGCAGCTGTTGGACGGGGGGCGCCCGAAGGCGATCAGCATTCCGCACACGCCGGCCACGCAAATGGGCACGGACTGGCGCTACAACGACGAGCGCGCCGAACGCTTGGTGGAAATGTTCCAAGGCAATCGCGACTCCTACGAGTACCTCGGCGCACCGCGCAGCGCGACGGCGGAAAGGATCGTGGTGGGCGGCTATATCACCTCTGGCGACATGCGGCCCAAGGGCTTCATTTGGAACGCTCTGGAAAAGGGCTACAAGATGGGTTTCATCGCCAGTTCCGACCACCGTTCCACGCACATGTCGTACGCGGTGGCCTACACGCCCGCCCGGACCTACGCGGACATCTGGGACTCGCTCTACGCCCGCCGCACCTATGCGGCCACCGAGAACATCATCGTCGACTTCCAGAGCGGAGGGCACGCAATGGGCGAGGAGTTCGCCGCCGACGTTCCGCCGCGTTTCGATGTGCGCGTGATCGGCACGGACAAGGTCAAGCAGATCGACATCATCAAGGACAACACGTTCGCCTACACCGCGCATCCCGACGTCAGCGAAGTCACATTCGCGTACACAGATGCTGACATCGAGCCTGGAACGCACTACTACTACGTGCGCGTCATCCAGGCAGACGACAACATGGCTTGGGGCAGTCCCATCTGGATCGACTACCAAGGGGAGTAGACAGGTCGCATGGCTGCGAGAACTGTGCACGGTGAATCATGCTCGGGAACGGTGATATGGAGAAGGCAGCAAGGCCGGTGGCGAACGCAGCGACGTGGCGCTTGATCGCGTTCGTACTGCTCGCAGGCGGTCTCCTGCCTGCTGAAGATGCTGTGCACGCGGGCCGGTTCACCGTCGAGCACCCCACTCTGCACAATCTTGGCTTCGAATGGGCCATCAGCGGCGACGACAACCGCAACGCCGAGGTTGCCGTGGAGTTCCGCAAGGCGGGGGAGGGCGGTTGGCGCCAAGCACTGCCGCTCGTTCGCATCGGTGGCGAGCGCGTCTTTCGTGAGCGCGAGCATCTGGATTACACCGTGCCCGACGGCTTTGCCGGCAGCATTCTCAACCTTGAGCCGGGGACGGAGTACGAGTGCCGCTTTAAGCTCTCGGATCCGGATGGCGCGGGCGGAGAGACCGAGCATCTGGTGCGAGTCAGCACCCGCACCGAACCGATGCCCTACGAAGGCGGGCGCGTGCTGCATGTCTACCCACCCGACCATGAGGGCGACAAGCTGGAGCCGCACTTCACCAGCTTGCTGCAGGCCTACTACGGAGCGGGCTTGGGCGACTGGAGTGTCGTCTGGGAGCGACCGGTCGGCCCGGGCGATACGATTCTCGTCCATGCCGGGCTGTACCGGAATGATCGACTGAACTATGTCGATCCGATGATGACCCCGTTCGACGGCACGAACTGGCTCACGCTCAAGGGGACTGCTGAGCAGCCGATCACGATCCGCGCGGCCGGCGACGGCGAAGCGGTATTCGACGGGGCGGGGAACCACCGGCTCTTCGATGTGAGCGCGTCAGCTCACCACATCTTCGAGGGTCTGACGTTTCGCAATACGGACATCGCGATCTTCGCCGGATTCAAGGGCGTTGGCGGCGCGCGGAACCTGACGGTGAAGAAGTGCCGCTTCGAAGACATCGGATTCGGCATCTGGACCGAATACGCGGGTTCGAGCGACTTTTACATCGCGGACAACATCTTTCTCGGGCGTTTCGAGCAGCGCAACCTGCTGGTGGGCTGGACCGGGCCGCTGTGGCGCGGTGTCGGGCCGTACGGCTCGCACGAAGTGCGGAGCTACTATGCCGTCAAGGTGTACGGGCCCGGCCACGTGATCGCCCACAATGCCGTGGCCTACTTTCACGACGGCATCGGAATCTCAACGTACGGCACTCCCGAGTCGGACCCGGAACGACGCGCGTCCTCGATCGACATCTACAACAACGACATCCACATGTCGGGCGACGACTTCATCGAGACTGATGGCGGCGTCCACAACATCCGCGTCTTCAATAACCGGGGCGTCAACGCGGCCCACGGAGGCTATAGCTCGCAGCCCGTCTTTGGGGGGCCGGCCTACTTCATCCGTAATCTGCTGTACCACGTGCCGAGCGGTGTCGCCTTCAAGTTCTCTGCCAAGGCGGCGGGCCTGTTCGCCTACCACAACACCATCATCGGCGAGCAAGTGGCGGGCGACCCTTCGTCGAACATGCACTACCGCAACAACCTCTTCTTGGGCCGCGACACCCCGGATCGCGGCGTGATGACGTGGTCGAATGCCGGCCAGACGTTCAGTTCCGACTACAACGGCTTCAGGCCCAACGCGGGCGTGACCGAGCAGTATCGCTGGCGCGCTCCAGATGGCGGAGCAGTGGTGCCGGGCGTGCCGGCGCCTGACTGGCAAGTGTTTTCCAGCTTGCGCGAGCTTCGGGCGGCGACAGGCCAAGAGCAACACGGCCTCGAACTCGACTTCGACATCTTCGAGCGGATGATCCCTCCAGACCCCGAGCGGAGACATGCGGTCTACCACGCCCGCGATCTGAATTTCCGCCTCAAGTCGGGCGGCGCAGCCGTCGATGCAGGGGTAGTGATCCCGACCGTCAATGATGGGTTTGTCGGCACCGCGCCGGATTTGGGGGCATTGGAGGTGGGCGGGGAGGAACCCCACTACGGTCCGCGCTGGCTGTCGAGCCAGCCGTTCTACCAATAGTCTGGATAACCGCAGGAGGCGGCCGCGATTGGCGTACGCAGCGATCGGACTGTCGAGACTTGCCACTGCCGGCCGAGCATTCGTCAAGCCATGCGTCCAACCGACACAGATCGCTCCGCACAGCCCAGCGGCGAGCGGCTCGTGCTCGATGCCAGCGATCCAGACCTGCGAAACGAACACTTGGCGCGCTATTGCTTCGCAGAGCCGCTAGCTCGCGGGCGGCGTGTCTTGGATGTCGGCTGCGGGGAGGGGTACGGGACGGCGCGCTTCGTCGGAGACAGCGCCGCCGTGTACGGCTTGGACAATTCCGAGCAGGCTATATCTAGCGCGCGGGCCAACAGTTCGGGAGTTGTTCTTGTGCGCGGAGATTGCGTGAAGCTGCCCTTTGCGGACGCATCGCTAGACCTCGTCACTGCCTTTGAGGTGATCGAGCACCTCAACGGCCGGGAGGACTTCATCAGCGAGGCGGCACGGGTCTTGGGCACTACCGGGGTCTTTGTGGTGTCGACCCCGAATCGAGACTACTACCAGACCACCCGCGACGAACCGAATCCCTTCCACGTGCACGAGTTCGCTTACGAGGAATTCCATGCCGCCCTGACGGCCGCGTTTCGCCACTGCGCTGTCTTCTTGGAGAATCACGTTGGCGCGGTCTCGATCAGCTCGCCGAGCGCCGGGGAGACCACAGCGCACGTAGAGACTCGCGAGGCTGATCCGGCATCGGCCCACTTTTTCGTTGCGGTTTGCTCAATGAGGCCCCTGAACGACCTGCAAGGCCTCGCCTTCCTGCCGAGAGATGCCAATCTGCTGCGGGAGAGGGAACAGCACATCGCGAAGCTGCGCGAATGGGTGGCTGCATTGGAATCGCGGCACGAGCAGGTCGAGCACAAGATGAGCCGCGAACTCTCGAGGTGGCCGTACCGAGTTCTCCGTCGCCTGCGGCTAGCCCCGAAGCTGCCGCGGGAGTGGTGAGTGATCGGAACGAACGTTGCCGGCTTGCGCTATGGCTTGTAGAACCATAGCCAGAAGTACTGGGTGCCAGCGCCGGCGCTACGCCGCACTTCAAAGCCGTGTCGTGCGGCCATCGTGGCGGCCGCACTCTCGGAAATGCTCGCGCCGAGCCAAGTGTCGCGACCGGGATTGCGCGGGCTAGAGCCTTGATAGCCCTGCACTTGAAACTTGAACATTGATCCCTTGCGCAAGCACCGGCTCACTGCGCCGACATAGCTGTCAATGACCGCTCGGCTCGGAATGTGCTGGAAGACGATGAAGGAATAGGCGAAATCGAAGTCCAGGTCTCCGAGCACGTTCAGGTCCTTGCCTGAGTTGCGGTAGACGTGGGCATTCGGCGTGTTCCGTAGGAAGTGCTTGGCTCGCACCACCATCTCGTCGCTGACATCGACGGCGTGTACCTCTCCGAACGTAGCTGCGAGCGATCGGGTCATCCGTCCCACGCCGCAGCCGATCTCCAAGATCCGCATTCGGCTCGGGTCCCGTCCCTGGCAGATGGCGGGCATGTCATTGAGAACGTGATCGCGGACGTTCTCTTCTCCGGTAGCGAAGAACTCCCCTTCATCCCATCCCGTCTGGGCGGTGTTGACGAAGTGCATTGCATCCGTGCGGGCGCGACGGTCCCAATCCCTACGCATCTTGCGTGTCACGTCTGCCATCCGCAGGCTACTGAAGATTTGGCTGAGCAAGAGATACCAACTATCGATAGTGACATTATCTGAGAGGCACTCTGCGGCCCGGTGCCCACGGCTGCGACAATTTGCCCCTGGGCCGGTTGTGGCGGCCTGATCGAGGAGCTTTCGAAATATGCCATCCATCACACGTCGAGCATTCGTTCAGGCCGGCGCCGCAAGCGCTGCCGCCCAGGTTCCGGCTGCCTCTCGACCGAACGTGCTGTTCATCATGCTTGATCAGTGGCGGTTCGACTGCCTCGGTGCCAACGGCAACGGGATCATCCAGACCCCGAACCTTGACTCCCTTGCGTCTCGCTCGGCAAACTTCACCCAAGCATGTGTCTAGGCTACGATGTGCGTCCCCTCACGCCTCAGCTCTTCACCGATCGCTACCCGCATTACCGCTAGAACCGGGTCATTTACACTCCGCACCCACATCCGGAGCCCGTGATTCAGAGCCTGCGCAAGGCATCTGGCTATTCCACCGGCTCCGTCGGCAAGTTGCACTTCACTCCGCCAACCGCAGCTTTGCTGCGGTTGGGATGGTGCGGACCGTCGCCGAGATTTGCCTACCAGGTCGCGTCAGGCGGTATCCCCTTTCACGTCGCGAGCGCCGTTCGGAGCGGTCACGCCGAACGGTAAGCCGCTCTGGAGCGGAAATTCGTCGCTGCGGCGGAAAAACTCAGGACTTGGGCTCGTCACTTAGGCTATCCTCGGTCAGACTACACGAGGGTCCACGACAAGACTGGGTGCTCGCACCTGAAGGGGGTTCTGCCATGCCAAGGAGTTGTTGTGCGATTGCGGTTCTGCTGCTGGCCTGGGCGCCTGTCGCCGCGCCACAGACCATCACCGCGACCTTGCAAGGGACCGTTGCCGATCCGACGGAGGCGGTCATCCCCGGTGCACTTGTAACAGTGGTCAACACCGCTACAAATGCGCAGTTCGTCACCGAGTCCAACGCTGCTGGCCGCTTCGTCGCGCCGTCGCTTCAGCCTGGCCCGTACCGAGTGGTGGTGGAGGCGGAGGGATTCAAGAGGGTCGAGCGGATCGGACTGGTACTGGCGGTCGAGCAGACGGCGCAAATTCAGGTGGTGCTCGAAGTAGGAGCGGTGACGGAAGTTGTCGAAGTCTCGGCAGAAGCCCCGCTGCTGGAGTCGACCACCTCGTCGATGGGCCAAGTGATTGACAACCAGAAGATCATCAACCTTCCTCTGAATTCCCGCAATCCGTACCGTCTGGCATTGTTGGTGCCCGGAGTTTCCGGCCGCATTTCGGACGTGTTCAACGGTGGCCGGATTCTGGTAAACGGCGGGCGACCAGGGACAAATATATGGTTCGCTCCCGAGGTATCTACCACCCCCGACCCGATGAACGGCGGT
>JAPPMG010000097.1 GCA_028819215.1 Bryobacterales bacterium | reverse complement strand
AACGAAAATAGTCAGCCTGCTTCTAGGCCGGTCTCAGATTCTTGACGTACACCCAGATCGCGTCGACGCCTTGATGGAGAGCTGGTCCTGGGGGAGAATAGGAGCATGCCGGCCAAGGCTTGGACCTTGGGCGCCGCGCTGGCGACATTGCCCGCCGCTTCCCTGGGCGAGGTTTCGTTCTCTCGCGACATCGAACCCCTCCTCAGACAGCACTGCACTATCTGTCACGGCGAAGCCCTGCAGCAAAAGGGCTTGCGCCTAGACAGCCAAGCCGCAGCCATGCGGGGAGGCGAATCGGGCCGAGTGATCGTGCCGGGCGACGCGGCAACCAGCACCCTTATCAAACGCTTGGAAGGACTCGATGGCTTGCAAGCGATGCCGCCTGGAGGTTCGCTGACCGCCGGAGAGATTGGCGCGTTCCGGACATGGATCGAGGCCGGGGCTCCGTGGGATTCCGGGCAACGCGTTGCAACCTCCGGTCCGACCAGCGGCCACTGGGCCTTTCGTCCTATCCGCCGGCCGGAAGTTCCTCGGGCCCGCAATTCGAGCTGGGTCCGCAATCCCATCGATGCCTTTGTGCTCTCGAAGCTCCAGGCCGAGGGCTTGGAGCCCTCCCCCGAGGCCACGCCCGCAACTCTTCTGCGGCGCATGTTCTTTGACCTGACCGGTCTCCCGCCGGGGCGGGAAGATCTCGCCAACGCCGGCGGCTACGAAACGACCGTTGAACGCTTGCTTGAATCGCACCACTTCGGGGAGCGGTGGGCGTCAGCGTGGCTCGACCAAGTGCGGTACGCCGATTCCGATGGGTACGAGAAGGACTCGGTCCGCCCGCACGCCTGGCGCTACCGTCACTGGGTGGTCCAGGCGCTCAACGCAGACATGCCGTTCGACCGGTTCACAACCTATCAGGTGGCAGGAGACCTGCTTCCCGATGCAACCGTTGACCAGCGCGTCGCCACCGGTTTCTTCCGCAACACTCTAAAGAACCGGGAGGGCGGTGTGAACGTAGAGGAGTTCCGCTTCGAGGAGGTCTTCGATCGCACCAACACTGTCGCCACCGTCTGGCTCGGCTTGTCGATGGAGTGCGCCCGGTGCCACGACCACAAGTACGATCCGGTGACGCAGAAGGACTACTACCGGCTGTTCGCGTTTTTCAATGGGCTCGATGAAGTCGACATTGATGCGCCGCTGCCCGGCGAGGCCGGGCCGTACCTAGCTGCCCGGCCGGGTTTCCAGACACGGCTCGGCGAAATCTATGACCGTTACCGAGTCAAGGAATTGATGGGCCCGTGGACCGAAAAGATGCTCTGGGCTTCCAAGAACCCGGGCGTCGAGTACGAGTGGGATACGAGCTGGGACATTCTGGCGCTCTACGTGGACGATGGCCAACGCATCCTGCGGACCCGCCCGAGCCGGCGCCATTGGCGCGAGGACTACGTCGTGACCGAATGGTTCCTCAGGAACTACAGCCGCGTCACGACCGAGGAAGAGTACGACGCCACTCGTTTCAAAGAAGCAGTGAAGGAGGTGCACGCCCTAATTGCCGAGTTCCCTGACATCAGCCGGGCAAGGGCGGTACAGGCCTACGACGGATCGAGACAGTCGCATGTCCACCCGTCGGGCTCTTGGGACGACCTCGGCGAAAAGGTTGCCGCCGGCACTCCGGCGGCCCTGCCTCCCTTGGATCCGTCCGTCGCAGCCCCGACGAGGCTGGACCTCGCCCGGTGGCTCACAGCGGAGAGCAATCCGCTGACCGCCAGGGTGGCCGTCAACCGCATCTGGCAGGAATATTTCGGGTCCGCCTTGGTGGCGACTGCCGACAATTTCGGCCTCCGTGGCGAGGCGCCCTCGCATCCGGACCTGCTGGACTGGCTCGCCTCTGAGTTCATTGAGTCCGGCTGGAGCCTCAAGCATGTCCATCGATTGATCGTGACGTCGGCGACATACCGGCAAGCCTCGCAATGGCGGACAGATTTGGCCGAAAAGGATCCGTCCAATCGCTTGCTGGGGCGCCAGGCGCGTTTGCGCCTACCTGCGGAAACCCTGCGTGACGCGGCGCTAGCTGTATCAAATCTGTTGGATCCTGAAATCGGTGGCCCCAGTGTCCGCCCCTACCAGCCGGCAGGGGTGACTGATCTGAGTTACGGTAGTTCCGTGAAGTGGGTCGAGAGTGCCGGGACGCAGCGATACCGAAGGGGAATCTACATTCACTACCAACGGACGACACCGTATCCGTTTCTCGCGAATTTCGACCTGCCGGAGAGGAACGTGACGGTTTGCAACAGGAACCGCTCGAACACACCCCTCCAGGCATTGAACCTTCTCAACGACCCGGTCTTCTTCGAGATGGCCAGGGGCTTGGCCTTCCGCGTACTGAACGAGACGCCGGAACAGGGCTTCGCCGACCGGCTCGACCGGGCATTCCAGCTGTGCCTGGCTCGCAGGCCCAGTGGATCCGAGCGAGAGGCGATGCATGATTACTTCGTGCGCCAGCGCACGATCCTGGAGGAGGACGAGGCGGCGGCTCGCGAGTGGTTCCCGGTCGAGATGGGCAGTGCCGGGCAGTCCGAAGACCCGACGGCCTTGGCCGCGTGGGTCGGCATCAGCCGGATTCTTCTCAACATGGACGAGTTCATCACAAGGGAGTAGTCGCGATGACGATGGAGATGCGCCAGGCTGTCCAGACGCGCCGCGGATTTCTCGATTCCTGCGCGGCGGGCATTGGAACTCTCGGCTTGGCCCACCTCATGAGAGGGGAGGGCCTGCTTGCTGCGACGGCGGGAGAGAGTCTCGGGCAGAAGCCTCACTTCGCTCCGCGGGCGAAGAACCTCATCTTCCTGTTCATGGCAGGCGCTCCCAGCCAGATGGACCTGTTCGACCCGAAACCAGGTCTCCAGAAGTGGCATGGACAACCCTTGCCACCATCCATGACGGCCGAGCTAAAGCTAGCCTTCATCAAGCCGACCGCCAAGGTCCTGGCCAGCCCGAGAGAATTCTCGCGTTGCGGGCAGAGCGGCATGGAAATCAGCGACTACCTTCCGAACCTGCAGCGGATGGCGGACGACATCTGCCTAGTCAGGTCCATGCAGACCGACCAGGTCAATCACCACCCGGGGCAGTCGATGCTGATGAGCGGAAGCCCGTTGGTGGGACGACCCACAATCGGGGCGTGGCTCACTTATGGGCTTGGCAGCGAGTCGCAAGACCTGCCGGGCTTCGTAGTCCTGAGTTCCGGCAGGGGCGCGAGTGGAGGATCCTCAAACTTCTCCAGTGGCTTCCTCCCATCGACTCATGCCGGCGTGCCGTTCCGAAAGGTTGGAGATCCAATCCTCTACCTGTCCAACCCGGGCGGCGTCTCGCGGGACTCTCAGCGTCTGACACTGGAGACTCTGAAACGGCTGAACGAGGAGAACTTCCAACGAACAGGAGACCCTCAGATTGCTTCGCGCATGTCGAACTACGAACTAGCGTTCCGCATGCAAGCCTCAGCCCCTGAACTGATCGATCTTTCGGGCGAATCCCACGCAACCAAAGACAGTTACGGCATCGATCAGGAGCCGACCAGCGCATACGGCACCAACTGCCTGATGGCGCGGAGGATGGTCGAGCGTGGAGTGCGTGTCGTCATGCTCATCCACGCGTCTTGGGACGATCACACCAATCTCGATAAGGGGCTGAAAAAGAACTGCGACATCACTGACAAGCCGGTCGCCGCGCTCATCAAGGATCTCAAGCAGCGGGGTCTGCTAGACGAGACCTTGGTCGTATGGGGGGGTGAATTCGGCCGCACTTCCCTCGGGCAGCTCAAGCATGTCGGAGACAAGGTTGGTCGAGACCACCATCCCAATGGGTTCTCGATGTGGCTCGCCGGTGGAGGCATCAAGGGCGGTCAGGTCATTGGTTCGACGGACGAACTTGCGCTGAGGGCGGAGCACGATCCGGTTCACGTACATGATCTACAAGCGACAGTCCTTCATTTGATGGGCTTGGATCACGAGCGGCTGACGTATCGCCACATGGGTCGAGACTTCCGCCTTACCGACGTGTTTGGACACGTGGTAGGCAAGATGCTGGCCTGACCACCGGAACCCAGATTGCTCGCAATCGCTGCGGGGACCAGCGGTTCCCGCAGGCTGCGATTGGCCCTATTCTGCCATCATCTCGTCCCAGGTCACCTCACCCCGAGCGTCCATCGCCATTTGTCCGAGAATTGCTGTGAGCGTGCTTTCGGCTCCCCGTACTCCGGTGTTCTCCGGCTTGCCCTCCGCGACCCGCCGGACGAATGCCTCCATTGCGTCCAGCGTGTTGCCGCGCTCTGACTTCTCTAGCACTTCGTCGCCCCGGCCCCGGTAGTGTCGCCAGTGCAGTTCTGAAGTCTCGATCATCCCGTTGGTCCCGAAGAACTGTTCGTGGACCTCGCGGTAGCTGTTCGAGCCGAGAGTCGAGCCTGCGAGCGACGCCAACACTCCATCCTCGTATTCGTAGACGACATTGTTGTTGTCGCGCATGTCTCCAGCCCGGCCCGCTGTCCGGGCACCGCGGCCGACGGCGCTGAGCGGGTGCCCCCCGATGAACCAGTTGAGGATGTCGATGCAGTGGACGTTGTTCTCAACAATGAGGTCGCCCGCTAAGTCCTTCCAGATGTGCCAGCCTTTGATCTTCTCGATGTCGGTCCGGGGCCGGACCCTCTCCTCGGAACTCCTCGCACTGGGGCCAGTCTTGAGGAAATGGGCGTGAGCCATCCGGATATCTCCGATGGCGCCCGAGTCATGTACCTGCTTCGCCTTCGCGTAAGTCTTGGCATAGCGTCGCTGGAAGCCCATGGTGATGTTGATCTTGCGATCCGCCGAGTCCGACGCCTTCATGATCCGCTTGCAGTCTTCGACGGTTACCGCGGCGGGCTTTTCGATGTAGATGTGCTTGCCCGCCTTCACAGCGGCCTCGAAGTGATCGGCGTGCACGAACGGGGGCGTGGCTATGATCACGGCGTCCACGTCGCTGGCAAGCAACTCGTTCAAGTCGTTGTATTCCTTCGGGGATTGGGTGCCGAGCCGCTGCTTTGTCTTGGCGATCTGCTCGTCGAATAGGTCGCACATCGCGACGAGCCGGGCGTCTGTGGCCTGAAGAAGGGCTTCGGTCACCGAGCCCCCGCGTCCCCCGCAGCCGATCAGGCCGACGGACGGGGTCGAGTTGGCGGCCGTGCCACGCACGGCCGCTAGCGGAAGCGCCATCGCTGCCGCTTGCAGCACGGTCCGCCGAGATGTGGAGTCTGTGTTCCCCATGTTCTGTCTCCTTGTCCGCTTCGGTTAGGACATCATGTCAGACGCCCTGAGCACCGTCTCGTGAACGAGCAGTTCGTGATCATACGAGTACTTCAGAGGAGTCTTGGTCTTGAAGGCCCGCGCGAACTCCGCCATGTCGGCCAGATAGCGTGGCTGCGGGCCAAGTTCGATGGTCTGCCAGCCCTGCTTGTAAGGTCCGCGAGCCTGGCGCATGGCCACCTGCATCTTGGAATCGCCGCCGAGCGGCTGGACCATGAATGTTCCGTCCGTGCCGATCACCTCGAACGACCGGTGGTCGCCGGACCCGTACATCCGGGCCGTTGTCGACACCAACGCCAGTCCTCCGGAGTATTCAAGCACCGCGAGCGTGTTGTCCTTGAGTTCGTCATCGACGCCGGTGTCGTGCCGGAGCCATGTGTGAATTTTGTCCGGGCGGCCGGTAAACTCGAGCACGCGGTCGATCACGTGGCCGATGAGCTCAAACATCGCCCCACCGGGGTAGCGCGCCTCCAAGTCCCTCTGGGGCTGATCGCGGTCGGAATTGATCGTGGCCCGTATCAGGTGCACATGGCCGAGCCAGCCCCTCTTGGCTGCCTCTGCCGCAGCGTTGATCCCGGACTGCCCCCGAAGCACCCATCCCTTCTGCAGCAGGAGATTCCTGGAGCGCGCCTCCTCCACTAGCTCCTTGAATGGCTCATACGTGTCGCCCGCCGGCTTTTCGAGGTGCAAATGCTTGCCTGCATCGATCACCTTCTGGCCCCATGGGATGGCTTGCCAAGGTTTGCACTCGACGACCACGAAATCAACTGATCTGTCACTGAGCAGCTCGCGCTCCGAAACCCAGCGTTGGCCCTCGTAGAGCGGGTCTGCGGCCTGCTTCTTCTGCACTGCGGGATCGTGCTCGCAGATGCACACGACTTCGTAGTCAGGCGAATCGAGCATCGCTTGGAGCTTTCCGCGCACGTGGCCGTGCTGCGTACCCAAGACGGCCGCGCGGATCCTGCCCTCCGCTGCGGTTGCCGTGCTGGCTGCGGCCATCGCCGCCCCGGACGAGACCAAGAACTCTCTTCGATCGATTGACATAGCTCTTCCTCCGTTCGTGCCGGGCGGACTCTTGCGGTGTTGCCGGGACCGTTCAGGCTGCCCTCCGCATCGTGAGCGGTTTCAGGTGCTCGTAGCTCTTGCGAACCGCTTCCTCCACAGGCATCACGTCGCCGAATGCCTGATGGATCGTGAGGTGCCCTTCGTACCCGACTTCGTGCATGGCTTCGAACACCGCATCGACGTCGACTCCGCCCGATTCCCAGACCCCGATGTGATCCACCGGAACCGGCCCTTTCTTCCATGTGGTGATTTCGGTCACGCCGTCCGGAGTCAGGCGGTGGTTCTGGATGTAGAAGTTGAACAGGTACGGTTGCATCTGGCGGATCGCGTCGATGCCGTAGTCCTCTCCGGCGATGAACCAGTTCGCCGGCTCGTAGATGATGCCAAAGTTCGGGCGGCCCACTTCCTGCAGGACCCGCAACGAGCCGTCAACAGTCTCGAACAGGCTCGCGCAGTGCGACTGGTGGGCGAGCCGGATGCCCCGCTCGGCCGCCTCGTCCGCGGATTCCCGCGCAAAGCCGATGTCCTCGTCCTTCTTCATGCACACCCGGATGAGGTCGGACCCGAGCGCTTCCGCCAGATCAAGGTAGGGCGTGATGTTGCGCAGCAGCATCGGCCCCTCCTCGTTGTTGCTGGGCACGGCGAAGTCGCCCGTCACCATCGAGACCTTCAATCCGGCCGCATCAATCTTGGCGCGGGCTTCGGCTATCTGCTCGGCAGGTGTGTGCGTCCCGAGTTGGGAGGCACGCATGCAGAGCGCCTCGTACCCGTAGCGTTTGGCCATCGCGATCAACTCGTCGATATTCATGGTCGAGTTGCGCTTGTCCGAAAAGGACTCGGCAACCCGTACCGAGAGCGACAGCTTCATCGCTGCTTCCAAGGCGGCAGGCTCAGCCTCGCCAGATTCGGGTGGGGAGCAGCGGGTGGCCGCTATTCCCGCGGTTGCCGCCAGAAATGTTCTCCTGGTCTGCGGCATTGGTCGCGTCTCCGCCTGCATAGTGTCGCACCTTCGGCGAGCCAATGGAGAGGGAAACTGGATGCGACAGTGTGGTCGCTCCGACACCCTGCATTTCACGGCGGAGCGACTCGCTGGCACCTGCGGATTCGACTAGATTTCGTTGACCTCGAGCTCGAGAGCTAGGGCAAGGCGCCTTGACAGACTCGTGATCTGATTCCTGCCTTGGGTCGGCATGGCGTCCTTCATGTCGAGACGTTCAGCGGAGCCCCGCGCTTCCAGGGCACCTGCCATCGGCCCGCCGACTCGGTCCCTCCGGCCGGACGAAGGGCCGCAGCAAGCTCGATGCTCGTCACGAGTACAACGAGACCGTCAACAGCGCCTTCGCCAAACCCCTGTTCCGGACCGGAAAGCAATCCTCAATCTCTCCTTCCTTCGTCGGCTCTCACAGCCTGCCCAAACGGTTGTCTCAGCGGCAGTCGCATCTTAGGGCCGCCTTCGAGCGGTGCCCGCGCGTCTTGGGTGCTCGTCCGGCGGCCTTGTTGCAAAACTGCTCGCGCGGGTGCGGCACATCAAAGTCTCAGCGCAACGCGCTACCGTGCCGTCTGGGCCTCTATCTTCTCCAGCGCCTCGCGGGCACGGGTCGCCGCTTGGTCGTAGTCAGTCTCCGACGCGGCACGGTAGTGCCGTCGCGCCGCTTCGGCTTCCCCTCTTGCCAAGTAGATCCCTGCTAGGTTGTAGTGAGCGGGACCAAACCCAGAATTGATCTCGATGGCCCTGCGGTAAATCGAAACAGCCTCCTCGTGCCGCCCGAGCGAAACGAGAATCGCACCGAGGTTCCCGTAGGCCTCAACGTACCGAGGTTGTGCGCGAATGCAATGCCTAAGATGGCGCTCGGCCTCGTCGGGCCGTCCCGTGTTGGCGAGAACGACCGCCAGATTGCTGAGAGACGGCGCATGGGTCGGGTCTGCCTCGATCGCGGCCCGATAGGCTTGTTCCGCTTTGGTGATCGCGCCCTGTAGATTCCATGCCAATCCGAGGTTGTGCAGGGCGAAGACATTCGAGGGGTCGCGGTCGACAACTCGATCGAATTCGCGGACAGCGGCCGACAGCTGCCCACCTTGAAGATGCAGGTAGCCGAGATCATTCCGACGCCCCAAGTCTCCAGGGCTCGCCTCGAGTTGCTTCTCGAGCCCCGCCACCTGGGCCTGACGCTCCTTCCGTAGGAAATCGTCCGCAAGCACCGCCCGGTCCGTGCTGTCCTTCGCTTGCACCTGAAACCAGAGGTCTCCCATTTCCTCGAACGTCTTCCAGCCGTAAGTTACGCGCCTTGGGGGCTGGCCCGGGTTACGGGGATTCTCGGCGGAGTTGTCGTAGGAGAACCGCATGAAGATGCGGCTTCCACGGGGCAAACTAACTGGCTCCTGGTAGCGGTACTCGTCCTGCCAGTCGAAACTCCAATCGTCGATACGAAGGAGATTCTTCCGCCCTCCCCCCGGCAGGGCCGCCCATCCCTCCATCGATTTGCCGAGGTAGTGTGCGTGCGCGTAGACGCTGAGGATCTCAATGTCCACCGGCAGCTCGTACGAATCTTCGATGACATAGTTCTTCGCTCCCGCGGGAATGTCGATGTCGTTCCGCCCCAGTCTCAGCATGAACGGGATTCGCAACGGCTCGGAGTCGGCGAAGTAGAGTCCAAGTGACGATCGGATGGTCTCCGGCTTGCCCGTTGGTAGCAGGTGTAGCTCAAGCATGAGGTCGCTTCCCGGCTCGAGACTCCAGGCCAACTCCGGGAGCCGCAGGATCGGCTGCTTGCCGGGGGTCCAACCGATCCAATGGCCGTCCGGGTCGAAGACTTCCCCGAGCGCCATTCCCTCGCTGAATCCCGGACCGGGATCGTGCTCATCGCGCCGCCTGGCATTTCCGCTCGGATCGATCAGCATACGGGCGTGATGGACGACCGGTGCATTGCCCGGACGGAATTCGAATCCCCGGACGTAGCGCGTGCGATCAATCGGAACTTGCAGCACGAAGCTGCGAAACACGTCAGGCCCGTCAGCAGGGATTTCGAACTCCTCGGTCATTTCGAGGACTAGGTCCGGCTCCCCCAGTTGCCAGCCGGAAGGCCAGGTCGGCGGAGTGGGCAGGTCATCGGAAGCTCCTTCGGGGTGACCGGCCTCGATCCACGCGAGCACCGTCTCGATCTCGCGATCCTTCATCCGACGCTCGCCCTCGAACTGCCCATGTCCTGGCACGGGTGGCCAAGGCGGCATGTAGCGGCTCTGGATTACAACCGCGATCATGTTGGCGCGCTTGACGACATCGCCGAAAGTGATCAGCGGGAACGGCCCAGGCCCATCGGGACGATGGCAGACGCCGCAACGCTCCCACAAGATAGGGGCGACGTCGCGACTGAACGTAGGCTCGGCGAGAGCTGGAAAAGCCCCGGCGAATGCCAACGCGGTGCCGGCGACCCATCGGACGAGGCCGGGGCGGCTTCGCATGGTCCGATGATAGCCCTTGCTTCCGGGGCGCGAACGAGCCACCACAGTAGCGACGCGGGGGCCGGAGTGGCCGCCGACCCCCGCGCTGGTTCTAGAAGTCGAACCGGATCGAGAGCTGAGTCTCGCGTCCCGGCCGGGTGGAGGTGATCCGCCCGAAGCCGCCGCGAATCGAATCGGATCCCCCGCCTCGCGTGTTGGTATCGATGCCGGCGAAGTTGGTGTGGTTGAAGGCGTTGAACAGGTCCACCCGAAGCTGGACGCGCATGCCCTCTTCGTTCATCCTCAGGTTCTTCGAAAGCGACATGTCAACCTGCCACAGGCCGGGCCCGTAGATCGACCGCCGAGCGAGCGTGCCCGCTCGAATGGAACGATTGCCCCGCGCGTTGCGCGGCACGTTGGAAAACGCCGCCGGATCCAAGTACTGGTAGCGACCGTTGTCCAGGGGTGTCCCATAGCCGTTCCGAATGGCAGCGGCGTGGCTCGAGGCGACGATGTCAGGACGTGCACCGGGGCCGCTAGCGCCCTGACGAATGTTCAGCGGGTTACCGGTAGCAGCCGTCATGATGCCTCCGATCTGCCAGCCTCCCAGCAAGAGCCTGCTCGCGGTACCGCCCGATCGCCGGAGCGGCAACTCGTAGATCCAGTCTGCGACGAAGCGGTGCCGGATGTGGAACGGCGTCGGAGCGCGGTTGGACGCTAGGTCAAACAAGTCCTGGGGTTCTTCGCCGCCACCGCAGCAGGTATAGTCGCCCCGAAAGTACGACAGGTTGCTTGCATACGTGTAGTTGAAGTTGGCTTGCAGGTTTCTGGAGAGGCGCTTCTTGAGCGAAGTCTGGAGGCTGTGATAGTCGCTGTTGTCGGCACTCTGGTAGTAGCGGAACTGCCGTCCGAAACCCGCAACCTCCAGCCGGCCCGTGTCACGCTGATTGCGGTTCACGCCGGGGCTGTAGATCAGCTTGACGCCGCGATTGCCGACGTAGGAGATTTCCCAGACCACCGTGTCCGTGAGCTGCCGCTGAATCCCTAACGTCCACTGCATGCTGTAGGAGTTTTCCCAGTTCGGGTCCACAGCAGTCCCAGTCACGATGTCGCTGGAAGCCACTAGCGGCAGCGCCTGCTCCCGCGTTGCGCCGTAGCTGAGGCTGAACCGTTGGAGCTGCTCCCGGTCCAGACTCGCTTGGGTGGGTACGTCCAGACCGTTCCGCACGAGTTCGACCGGTCCAGAAAACAGGTTGAACGGAATATAGAAGACACCGAAACCGCCTCGAAGCACGGTCTTGTCGTCCAGCGACCAAGCGAAGCCGACCCGCGGGGACCACATGTTGTAGTGTTCCTTCCACACGTCCTCGGGGGGCAGGAACGGGCCGAACGGGCCGTCCCGGTTGAAGAACCGGCCGTCCCGTTCAACCGGGACCGTGCCGTAGTCCCAGCGCACGCCCATGTTCAGCGTTAGGTCCGGAGAGACGCGGATGTCATCCTGCAGGAAGAAGCCCAGGAAGTTGCGTCGTATCTCGAACTCGTCCAGGCCGAAGTTGAAGAAGGCGCTCTCCGGATTGTTGGCCAGGATGTCGTCGAGGTTGTTGTAGCTGAAGCGCGGCGTGTCCGCGAGAATGCGGCGGGCGAAGTGAACGCGGAACAGGCCGCCAAACTTCATCGAGTGGCGCCCGCTCGTCTTGGCGAAGTTCTGCTCGAACGTCGTCGTCGAGCCTGTCTTGGAAAATTGTCGCGCTTGGCCCGCGTCGGGGAGACCGGCGCCGAGCACTTTGGCCACATTCAGCGTCAGCAACTGATCAACGCGATGCATGTCGGAGCGGTTGTATCCGAACCTCGTCTCTGCGGTCATAGTTGGATTGATCACTCGGTTGAAAGTCGAGGCCACGTTTTCGTTCAGGCCGTCGTGCACTCGCGGGTTCCCTCGTGCCAGCCGCGGGGTCAACTGCAGCGGGCGGCCACGTGTGTAGCGAACTGTCAGCAGTGAGTTGCTGTCCATTTGGTAGTCGGTCCGAATCGACGCGTGATTGTCCTCGTTTTGCAGCGCGCCTGCGACGCTTGCGAACGCCCTCGCGTCGTCCGGATTCGCCGGCGCTTCGGTCGGAAGATGCCACGCATCCCAGTACGAGGAGGACTCGGGGATCGCGCGCGAAATCTCCTCACGGAACTTCATTGACGGGACAAAGCCCGTGAGCGGGCGCAGTTCGTTGAGACGGTACCCTTCGAACGCCCCGAACGCAAAGACCTTGTTGCGTACGATCGGTCCGCCCAGCGAGCCGCCGTATTGGTGATACACGCGGGAGGTCTTCCGGGCGAGTATATGGTTGTTGGCATTGAGGCCGCCTGCCTGGTATTGCTCGAATAGGCTGCCGTGAACCTGGTTGGTCCCGCCCTTGGTGATGATGTTGAAGTTCCCCGATGTCGTCTGCGCAATCTCCGCCGAGAAGATGTTCTTGGAGATCTCCACCTCTCTGACGGCTTCGACGCTCACACCCTTGATGAAATTGAAGTTCTGGTAGAGCGAAATCGACGGGAACTCTGAATCCGGAGCGGCGTCAACGCCGTCCACGGAGAAGGAGAAGCTGCGCGGCGCCAGTCCATTGATCGACACGGTGGTCCCGTCGCCGGCAGACAAGCCCGTGCCGTTCTGCAGGATACTCGTGATGTCCCGGCGACGGAGCGGCAGCTCGTGCACCTGTGCTTCGTTGAGATTCACGTCCTGCTCCGCCGACGCCGTGTTCAGCAGCGGGGCTTCCGCAGTGACGTTGATGGTCTCGGTGGTGACGCCTATCTCGAGCACGAACGTCAGATCCGCCTTTTGGCCAGACGCTAGGTCCAGGCCGGTCTGCTCGAAGGCCTTGAAGCCCTCCGACATGACACGTACGGTGTAGCCGCCGACGGTCAGGAACGGAATCGTGAATTCTCCACGCGCATCGCTAGTGGCAGACTTCGCAATTCCGGTGAGGTTGTTGGTCGCGATTGCCTCGGCTCCGGGGATCACCGCACCCGTCGAATCTTGGACACGGCCGTAGATCGTTGCGGTTGTTACCTGCCCGATCGCGGTTGCTGCCAGCGCCCCAATCAGGGCCGCAAGAATTACCAGTCTTCGAGATTCTCGCTTCGGATTTGTCATGACGAACAGCACCTCCTTGGGTGGTCGAACCGGGATAATCCCGGAAGGCCAACGTTGGTACTTCCGCCCGGTCCGCCCGTAGGCTAGCCTCGTCCCATGAGCTTGTCAACCGCTCAATCTCAATCTGTCGGGCGGATTTAGACATGAGCCCAAGCACACTAACGTGGCCAGAATAGTGTTACGACAGGTCTACGACGGTTCACTCGCGTTCGACTCCAAGACCCTCATTTGACGGCGTCTCGTCTTGCGGTTTCCCAACTCGATCACCACCGAGATCCTTGAGCCCGGCAGCAGTGGGTGGTTTGAAGCCCGCGCCTGAACGGCGGTTCCGGGGCCCTCCCCCAGCGCTAACGGGGCATAGCAGAGGGAAAGCCTCCGCCCTCCCGCGCGCCTTGGCGGCACACCGTTGCGTTGCCGCAGTTCGCGAGATTCGGAAATGTGCAAGAATGTCGCTCGAACGGCGGGCGGCCGAATTCAGGCGTCGGCGACAAATTCCAGTCACCGACTTGGATTGGGCGAGACCAGCCGCTTAGGCACGGAGGTTCGCGATGGCGAGAGTCTTGATCACGATCGGCGACGCCGCCGAGGCCATGGACACGCTGTATCCGGTGTACCGCGTCCAGGAAGACGGCTACGAGGCCGTCGTGGCCGGGCCTGAAGCCCGCGTCTATCCCTTGGTGATGCATGAGATTCCACCGGGATGGGACATCACTCGGGAGCAGCCCAGCTATCACCTCGAAGCCACGATGGCATTTCGCGATGTGGACCCGGATGACTATGACGGCCTGTTCCTGACCGGCGGCCGAGCGCCGGAGTACATTCGCTACGATCAGGACCTGATCCGGATCGTTCGCTACTTCTTCGAGCACGACAAGCCGGTAGCCGTGGTCTGCCACGGCGCGGAGATCGTTGCCACTGCCAACGTCATTGCGGGCCAGCGCATGGCGACGATCCCGAAGTGCAAGTTCGACGTCGAGGTTTGCGGCGCGACGTTTGTCGACGAGGGCTGCGTGCGATCCGGGAATATGGTTAGCGGCCGGGGCTGGTTCGACCAGCACCTGTACATGCCGGAATTCATGAGGATGCTAAAGGCGTACTCTTCCGCAAGGCGGGCCGAGTCTTCCGTTCCGGAGCCTGCACTCCAAGCCGGTGGTCTGGCCTAGGTCCGTGCCAAGCCCCGTCCGGCAAGAAGGGGCCTCGCTGGTCCATCCCGTGGCCGGAGGCACCTCGTCGAGGTGTCTGAGAGCGGGGGGATAGAGGGTACCCATCCCATGCAAGGCAGGCCGTACTACGGCTGGTTCATCGCCGCTTCCTGCTTCTTCATCCTCGCGATGACCGTAGGCGTGCCGATGTACGCCATGCCGTTCTTCTACGACCACTACATCGAGGAGTTCGGCTGGGACCGCGCCGAAACGACCTCCGGCTTCTTCATGTCCACCCTTCTGGTCCTCCCTTTGGGGGGACTGCTCGTGCACCGCTTCAGCCCGCGCAAGCTCATCATGTTCGGCGCGGTGTCGTTCGCTATCGCACTCAACTGTCTGGGCCTGATGCAGGGCTCTCTGGCGTTCTACCGCGTCGCATGGTGCTTGCTAATGGTCGGATTCGTGTACTCAGGACCCGTATCCAGCCAAGTCCTGTTGGCCAACTGGTTCAACCGGAACCGCGGCAAGGCCATGGCGCTGGCCTATCTGGGTCTCGGTATCGGAGGTGCGATGTCCCAGAAGTTTGTTGCCGGCCCATTAATCGAAGCTTATGGGTGGCGTGCCGCCCTGCAAATCATGGGCCTGCTCATTCTGCTGGTCGTGCCTGTCGCGCTGTTAGTCTTGCGCGACAGGCCGTCGGACATGGGGTTGAGCCCGGAACCGGCGTCTGACGTCGTGCGCGAGGCGACATCCGGATCGTTGACGTTCGGTGAACTCCTGCGGCTCTGGCCATTCTGGCTGATCGCAGTCGGCTCGTTCCTCAGCATCGCGGCGATCGGCTCTGTCAACCAGCACATGAAGCTGCTGTTCCTAGACGCCGACCTTCCGGCGACCCTGGCAGCTGACACCACCTTTGTGATCATGGCTTCGGGCCTCACGGGACGCGTCATCACGGGGTGGCTGGCAGATCGCTTCAGCAAGAAGCGGGTCATGGTCGCCGCGTATCTCTTGGTATCTCTGCCGGTTCCCCTCCTCTACGTGATCGACCAGCCGTCGATGACGTACGTGTTCGGCATGGCGTTCGGGTTCGGTCTCGGGGCGAACTACATGCTGATTCCGCTGATGGCTGCCGAACTGTTCGGAACCGGCACACTGGCGCGAGTGATGGGCATCGTCTGGCCGTTCGGCCAAGTGGGGCAGGCCACCCTGCCGTTCTTCGTCGGCACCATGCATGACAGCGCCGGCGATTACAACCTGGCTCTTGCGGTCGTGTTTGCGATCGGCATTGCGGGCGCGGCGTGCATTGCCCTATTGCCTGGGAAAGGCAAGCCCGGCTGATCCGACTGGCTGGTGCCGGTCAAGAGCTGCGCCCGGGAGGGCTTGCCTGCGCGCCGGCTCCTACGCACCGGGTTCTCACAGGACCGAGGTAGCACCGAAGCACGAAGTATTGACTGCTGCCCCCGCGAAGCATCTGTGAACATAGACTTCCGTCCATGGCTCTCTGCTGACGGGTTGGACGAACGGCCAGGTGGGATGCGCTAGTCGCTGAACAGCCCGAACGTAAACACGTCGTTCGCCGTCGCGATGGTCACGTACTGTTTGCCGTCGGCGGTGAACGTCATCGGCGAGGCGTAGAGCGTGTTGCCCATCGAGAAGTGCCAGAGCGCTTCTCCCGTTCGCGCGTCCAACGCGACCAGCGCGCCATCGTCGTCGCCGGTGAACACGAGGCCGCCCGCAGTCGAGACCGTGCCGGCCCACATCGTCGCCGGGCCGGTCATCTTGTACTCCCAGCGAATCTCTCCGGTCAGGGACTCAAGCGCCCGCAAGTAGAACTGCCCCGGCTCCGAGGGGATTTGGCGGCTACCCCCGCCGCGGAAGCCGCTCGACGGCACGGGTTCCTTGGCCGAGCCTGTATAGATGTCGCACATCTCGAGAGTGACGACGTAGAGCAGCCCGATCTCGGGATTGATCGACGGCGACATCCAGTTCGTCGCCCCGCGCACCGACGGGCAGACCTTCACTCCGGCGGGCGTCGGCTCCAGTCCGGGGACCTCGATCGGCCGCCCGTTCGCATCGATCCCGGTCGCCCAGTCGAGGCGTTCGACGAACCGCGTCGCTTGCAGGTACTCGCCCGTCTCGCGATCGAGCAAGTAGTAGAAACCGTTGCGGTCGGCGTGCAGCATCAGCTTGCGCATCTCGCCCTTGTACTCGCGATCGACGAGGACGAGCTGCTCGTTGGCGTCCCAATCGTGGGTATCGTGCGGAGTGAACTGGAAGTACCACTTCATCTCGCCGGTATCGGCGTCGAGCGCGATGACCGAGTTGGAATACAGGTTGTCGCCACGCCTGCGGCCGCCATAGAAGTCAGGCCAGGGGTTGCCGGTCGGCCAGTAGATCAAGTTCAGGTCCGGATCGTAGGAGCCGGTGGTCCAAGTGGGAGCGCCTCCCCACTTTGACGGGAACCCTCCCCAAGTCTCCGAACCCGGCTCGCCTTCGGCTGGAACCGTCCAGAACCGCCAAAGCTCCTCGCCGGTGTCGGTCGACAGTGCCGCGACAAACCCGCGCTGTCCAGTCCCTCCGCCGGCCGTGCCGACCAAGACCTGTCCTTTCACAATCAGCGGAGCGAGCGAAGTATAGTAGCCCTCCTCATACGAGGCGTACTCGCTCTCCCAGATCAGCGCTCCCGTGAGCCGATCGAGCTTCACCAAATGACAGTCGGCGGCCAAGAAGAAGACGGCGTCTCCCCACAGCGCCGCTCCGCGGTTCTGGGCCCTGCGCGGGGCTTCAGCCTGGTAGCTCCAAATCCGACGGCCGGTTCCGGCGTCGAGCGCGTGCAACTCGTTCGTGTTGGTCAGGTACATTACCCCGTCGTAGACAAGCGGAGTCGTCTCGAGCCGTCGCGCGCCGGGGACATGATAGACCCACTTCGGCACCAGAGAGCCGACGTTGTCGCGGTTGATCTGATCGAGAGAGCTGTGCCGCAACGAAGAGTAGTCGCCGGAGTAGGTCAGCCAGTCGTCGCCCGCTCCTTCGAGAATGGCCGCCTCATCGATCTGACCGATCGCCGAGGCGGAGAGTACGAGAGCGCAGAGAAGGAGTCGCATCTATCGAGAGGTCTGTCGGCTGAGGAACGCAACCAAGTCGCGCACCTGGTCGTCCGCGAGGCGAGTCCCGGCGTCCGGAGGCATCCAGGACATGGTCTCAAAGCGGAGTCGCTCGAGCTCATCGCCGCGCAGCAAGTGCAGTCGCCCGGATGAGTCCAAGACTTGCGCGGAGAAGTTCGTGTGGTTCTTGACCACGGCTCGAACGTTGCCGTCGAGCGTCGCCGCCTCGAAACCGCGGGTGATCCGAGCGTTCGGGTCGAGCAGCGCTTCGCGGATCTGATCGATACGTCGGCCCGAGCCGATGACGGACAGGTCCGGTCCGAGGAGCCCGCCGCGACCGCGGACCCGATGGCATTCGACGCAGCCGCCCGCACCGAAGAACAGCGCTTCGCCCGCGGCGACGTCCCCCTCCACTTTCGACTCGACCGCTGGCGCGCTCAGGCTGCGAACGAAGGCGACGAGGTTCCAAATCTGTTCGTCGGGGAGTGCAAACGGCGGCATGTCCGCTTCGGGAACGCCCTGCTGGATGGAATTGAACAACTGATCGTCGTCAGCGCGTCGGACTTCGCGACCGTCGACCAAGCTGGGGCCGCGGCCGCCTTCGCCGTTCGTTCCGTGGCAGGCGGAGCAGGCGTCGAGGAAGTGGGCCCTACCCGCCTCGACGGCCTCGGCCGTGTAGCCGGCGGCGAAACAGACGACGCCTGTCAGCGCGGTCAGAATCCCAAGCTTCACGCCTTGGACCCTATTTCCGCTCCCTGATGTCAATATGCAGCCCATGGGCAGGGGCCGGTCGTGGTCCCGGCCGCGCTACCGACCCCACAGGTAGTCGAATGATGAGGTCGTCGGCGCGAGTTTCGGTCTGGGATTTCCGTTCTGGCCATCCCGATGCGTCGATCGTAGCCGAGCATGCGGCAGCTGCGCAACGGGCTTCGCCGAAGCGAGATGCAATGAGAGCCACGACGGTGGCGAACCCCTCAGTACGGTTGCTGACGAGAGAACCACACTCCTCGGAAACTTCGAACCACAACGCGCTAGAATCGCGAGATCTTGGCGAGCCTAGGGATGCGAACGACCGTCCAGCTGGCATGCATCGGACTGGTCGCGATGTTCCAGCCGGCGGCGATGCCCGCGCAACCGCCAAACATCGTCCTGATCCTTGTCGACGACCTTGGCTGGGCCGACCTCTCCTGCTACGGGAATAGGTACATCGACACACCGCATATAGATCGGCTCGCAAGCCGCGGCGTGCGATTCACCGACGCGTACTCGGCCGCTCCGGTTTGCGCTCCGACCCGGGTGAGCCTGCTGACTGGCCAGCACCCGGCACGCATTGGCATGCCGATGCTCACGCGGCCCCATCGGCGGCCCTGGGCGAGGCTCACCCCACCACAGAACGCCTATGCATTGCCAACCAGCACGCCGACGTTGGCACCGGAATTGACCCGTGCCGGCTACGTCTCGACCCTGATCGGCAAGTGGCATTTGGGCTTTGGAAATCGTCCCCACGACCTCGATAGCTTCACGATGCCGCCCGGCATGGGGCCGAAGTCCCCGGGCGTGGCCTTTGGCTTTACTCGCCCGCCGCTCTTGCAAGAGGACGGTCAGGCGAACACACCGGAAGACGAGTTCGCCCGTCAGAACCCCTACAAGGGGATCGGGCCACAGGTCGCACAGGCCGTCAACTTCATCAAGGCTCATCAAGGAGGACCGTTCTTCGTGTTCCTCTCCTACTCAATGGTTCACATCCCGATGCAGGCGCGCCCGGAGTTGATTACGAAGTACAACGAGCGCATTGGCGGAACCGGCGCAGGAATCGACCCGCGCTACGCTGCCATGATCGAAACGGTCGACGAATCTGTTGGCTTGATCACGGACACGCTACGAGCACTGAACCTCTACGACCGCACGGCCGTGTTCTTCGCCTCCGACAACGGAGGCTTGATCCGGGTCTATCACGGCGAGGGCCCGGTCGTTACCTCGAACGAACCTCTGCGAGGCGAAAAAGGAACGCTCTACGAGGGCGGAGTCCGGATCCCCTTTATTGCTTCCCTGCCGGGTATGTTTCGTGAAGGGGCGGTCGAAGAACAACCTGCTCTTACGACGGACCTACTGCCGACTTTTCTCGATCTCGCCGGCGTCAAACCGCCGGACAATCATATCTTCGACGGCGTCTCGCTCAAACCGAACCTAGCCAACGGCGCGCTCATCGAAGACCGTGCACTCTACTGGCACTATCCGGCGTACCATCACTCGACGCCGGCATCATCGATTCGACTCGGCCGCTACAAATTGCTCGAATTCTATGAGGGCGACCGTCGAGAACTCTACGACCTCGAAGCGGACTTGGGAGAGGAGACTGACCTAGCCGAGAAGGAGCCTCGACGAGTCGAGGAGCTTGCAAAGCGACTCGACGCTTGGCGACTGGCGGTCGGAGCTCGCCTCCCGACTCCAAACCCGCACTATGACTCGGCTCGCGCCCACGTATGGGGCGTTCGCCCGGAATTGCCCTGGCAGGACGCCCCCCGGGCGGCGCTCCGGATCAGGCACGTCGAGTAAGCGCGTACCAGCACAGAGAATACTCAACGCGAGCTCCTGCATCGTACTGCTCGATCAGCCCAAGATCCGACTCGTGTCGGCTTGAGCCGCGAGGGGCGGGGCCCGGCATGGGCCGCGAGCGCGGTTGATGCGAGGGGCGGGCGAGCAGAAGTGCGGCGAATGACCTCGTCGATCGCGGCAGGGCTACTCATAGACCGCTTGCGGTTTATTTTCTGAGGGCAGGTGTTCGGCCAACGCTTCGATCACGGCGCGGTGTTGGGCGGTTATGGATTGATGGGCGAGGTTGTTCCATTCGCTGGGATCGGAAAGGTGATCGTAGAGTTCTTCGGTGCCATCGTGGTAGCGGATGTAGCGGTAGCGGCCGGATCTCAACGAGTGGTTGTTTTTGCCGTAGGTGGTGAGTGCGGGGCGGGTCCAAGGGAGAGACAGATCACCGAGCAGGGGAGAGATGGATTGGCCATCGAGGCCGCGGCGCGGAGGCAAGCCAGCCAGTTCGAGCAGCGTGGGGTAGAGATCGATGAGGCTGACGATGCGATCGCATTGGACGCCGCGTTGCGTGGCGATTGGCGAGTTCTCGGGGAGGGCGATGACGAGTGTGGTGCGCGTGCTAGCTTCCCAGAGTGCGTGTTTTCGCCAGTGTTGTTTTTGGCCGAGGTGCCAGCCGTGATCGCCCCAGAGGACGACGATGGTGTTGCGGGCGTGGGGAGAGCGATCGAGCGCGTCGAGTACCCGGCCGATCTGTGCGTCGGCAAAACTGATGGTGGCGAGGTAGCCCTGTACGGCGTGCTTCCACTGGTTGTGCTTGAGGATGGAAGCGTGGTCGCCGCCCGGGTGGGCGAAGTTCCTGGCGCCGGAGGGATCGTAGACTTCCGCGGCGAGCTTGCGTCCGAAGGATGGGATGTCGTCTAGATCGCCTTCGATCACAGATGGCAGAGAAATGGAATCGAGGGGGTGGAGGTCGAAGTACTCTTCCGGGACGACCCAGGGCATGTGCGGCTTGGTGAGGCCGTAGGCGATGAAAAAGGGCTTGTCGTGCGTCTGGCCGAGTTCGGCGATGACCTGGTCGGCGATTTGCGCGTCGAACATGTCCGTGTCTTTGAGCGGCGTGGGGCCCCAGTTGGCCCACATATCGTCAGGGGCGTTCTCGGGGCGTGGCGTTGTGGGTCGTTTGGCTGAGCTTGTGGAGAAGTATTGATCCCAGGACGCCTCGTCGTAGGCGTCTCGACTGTGATAGATCTTGCCGCCGCCCTTGGCGATGTAGCCGTGGTCGCGAAAGTACTGGGGGAGAGTGACGGCATCGGGCAGATGCGTGCGCAGTTTTTCCATGTTTCCGTAGACGCCGGAGCGAGCGGGGTTGATACCAGTCATCAAGCTGACGCGTGAGGGATTGCAGAGTGGTGCGGATGCGTAGGCGCGTGCGAACGAGACTCCTCGCGCGGCAAGGCGGTCAATGTTTGGGGTCAGCGAATTGGGATGACCGCCGAGATGGCCGACCCAATGGTTGAGATCGTCTACGGCGATGAATAGGACGTTTGGCTTGGACTGGCGGGCGGCAGGGAAGCAGAAGGTTGCGAACGTGAGGCAGAAACCCGCTAGCGCAAGCAGCCGGTGGGGCGTGGCATTCGAGCGGATGTTTCGGGGCATTGCCATGGAGCACTTATCTCGACGCCCATTGTTGCGGACGAGATTGGGCGAGGTCTCGCCGCAGGACGGCTCGATTCTAGCGCTTAGCTCTGTCTTGCCAGATAGCTGTGGCAAACAAGGGTCCTGTGGAGCGACCGTGCGAGAAGTCGTCAAGCGCCACGCCAGAGGCCTCTGAGGCCGAATTTGGGCGATTCGGGTAATGTCGAGTGGTGGTTCAGGCGGTGTGAGCGGGCGCCAAAATATCAGCGGTTTGGCCGCCCTGAACCAAGCATCTTTCTGCCCAAATGCTGTGTAGTCCCGAGAGTGTGGGACCGGCCTGAGATGGGGAAATATCGGAGCTAAGTGGTTGCGGGGGAGGGATTTGAACCCTCGACCTTTGGGTTATGAGCCCAACGAGCTACCAGACTGCTCCACCCCGCACTTCGACGATATCACTCGGAGGCATCGGAGTCAAGCTCAGGCCGATTCGAAGGGCTCGCCGGTCGGACTGAATCGGACAGCTGCCGGCCGTCCGGATCGACACTCACTCAGCCATCTTCCACCGTTCAGGAGCTGCCCAGCCCTCGGGCGTAGGCGCGGACATCGGCGGCACGCCGCCATCTGGGCGAATGGCCCGGAACTCCTTGAGTGCGGTCAGCATCTCCTGAGTCCGCTCCCGCTCGCGCTTCGCAAGATCGACCTTTTCGAGCGGGTCTGTCGCGAGGTTAAAGAGCTCTACGGTCACCGGCCGGACCTGTCTTTGCCGGGCCGGCAACTGGGGCGGAGGAGCGTCCGCCGCGTTCGCCCCCAAGATCGGTGCACCGCGCCGCACGATCTTCCAATCACCGTCGATCAGGGCCAGTTGCTCGTCCCCGTAGCGCTCGTAGTACGAGAAGAATTGCCGCTTCCTGTCCAGCTCGCTGCCCACAATCAAATCGAGGACATCTTCGCCGTCCAGCGGCTCGCCTGGCCCCCCGGATGCGCCAAGGCCGGCCACCCGGCGTAACGTCGGAAGCACGTCCAGATAGCTCATCAGTCCGGTGACCTTGCGGCCCCCGCCAGATACTCCGTTCGGCCAGCGCAACGCTGCCGCGACCCTGGTCCCGCCCTCGTAGACGGTGCCCTTCCCTGCCCGCAAGGGCGTGTTGTCGGCCAACGCCTGACCTCCGTTATCGCTCGCGAACCATACCAACGTGTCGTCTTCCACGCCGCTGCGCTGCAGTGCTTCGAGGATGCGGCCGATCGCAGCGTCCATAGCGGCCACCATCGCCATGTAGATTCGGCGCCTCTCGTCCTCCACCGCGGAGAACGGCGCCAGCCACTGATCCGGCACCTGCAACGGCGTGTGCGGGGCGTTGAACGGCACATACAGGAAGAACGGTCCTGCAGCCGCGTGCTGGTCGATGAACCTGACTGCCTCGTCGGCGATCAAGTCCGTGGAATATCCCTCGTCAGCGTTCGACTCGAAGCCTCGATGCCAATCCAGCTGGCCTTCTCGAAAGTGCGTGTAGTAGTCGATGTTCCCGTTGTAGTGGCCCACAAAGGACGTGAAGCCTTGATTCAGCGGGTGAAACCTCCGAAATGCGTGTCCGATGTGCCACTTCCCGGCAATGCCGCGCTGCCTGTAGCCCGCCCTTGCCAGCATCTCCGGCAAGGTCTCCTCCGCCGCCGGGACGCCAACCGTGAGAAACGGTCGGCACACGGCCCGCTGCATGCCGAAGCGAATCGGGTAGCGTCCCGTCATCAGGCCGGCGCGGGTCGGTGAACATACCGGACAGGCGTAAAAGCGATCAAGCTCGACGCCTTCGGTCGCGATGCGGTCGATGGCAGGAGTCGGGATATCGCCACCGTGATAGCTGACGTCATTCCAGCCCAAGTCATCGGCCAAGATCAACACGATGTTCGGTCGCCCGTCAGCCACCGCGCAGGTGCAGGCAAACATAGCTGCAACAGTCAGGATTCTCATCATGGCTTGTGTGTTTCCTTCGATGCCGCCTCAAGCAAGCGCTGACGTACAAAGCTGACGATCTCGGCGGTGCAATACGTCGGCGGCCGGGCCTCGAACACTGGCGTGCGGCGCAGCAAGCTGGGCTCGAATCCCTCCCACAACTCAGGCGAAGATCTATTTCCGGTGAGCACGAACGCATCGGCAGCCGTCGCCAGACGTGCCGCGCTCTGTTTGCAATCGGCAATATCGAGATTCAAGACCGACAGATACACGTCAGGCGGCAGGTGGTCGACGATGCTGTTGGATTCGAAAAGCACATTTCCGGCTTCGGACAGGGCATCGCGGATTGCGGGCATGGCGACAGGCAATTGCCCCATGGCCACTCGCACCCACAGCGCCTTCGCCGCTCCGGCGGCAAGCATTCTGGCCGAGTCGGTGTCCGCGGGCTCGCCTGTCTCGGCCGTAATCTCGTAGGGGCACATAGGATTCTCAACCGCGCAGTCGCACGGCGTTCCGTCGCGGGAACAGATGCCATGCCCAAATTGCGTCAGCTTCACCGCGGTCCAATGCAGCTCCCGCGTGGCCGCGATCAACGACGCCGCCAGCGAAGTCTTGCCCACTTCGCGGCTGTTGCCCCCGATGACGACGCTCCTCATGACGCTTCGAGCTCCTCGACCCGCGCCCGCAGCCGCTTGAGCTCCTTGACCAACTCTGGCAGGCGGTTGGCCCATGCCTGGCGCACAAGCTGTTCCTTCAAAGGACGCGCCGGCGTGCCCCAATACGACCCGTCTGCCTCCAACTGCTTGTCAGGCAAGAGACCCGCCTGCCCCCCCAGCTGCACCCGGGCGCCCACGCGAGCTCGGTCACCGATCCCCACTTGCCCGGCCAGAACGGCGTAGTCTTCGACGACCACCCCGCCGGAGAGGCCGGCCTGTGCGGCCATCACGACATGCCTGCCGATCTGGCAGTTGTGGCCGATGTGAACCAAGTTGTCCAGCTTCGTGCCCGCGCCGATGCGAGTGTGGTCCAGCGCGCCCCGGTCCACGCAAGAGTTCGCCCCGATATCTACGTCGTCGCCAATCTCGACACCGCCGACCTGTGGGAACTTCTCGTAGTGGTCGTCCTCGAACACGAGTCCGAAACCGTCCGATCCGATGACCGCCCCGCTGTGCAAGACCACCCGATCCCCCAAGCGCGCGTTGCCTTGGACCCTGGCTCCGGAATGCAGGCGACAGTCCCGTCCCAGGATCGCGCCTCGGCCCACGTATGCGTGCGCACCAATCACCGAGCCCTCCCCGATGGAAGCGCCCCGTTCAATCACCGCAAGGGGTCCAACCGCCACTCCAGCACCCAGCGCTGCGCCGGCGTCCACTGCCGCCGATGGATCGATCCCTGCCCCGACTTGATCGGTCCCGATGATCGCCCGGAGTGCGCGTGCGAATGCTCGACGGGGGTCCCTTACCCGAATCATGGTTCGGCCTTCCGCCGGTGTCTCCGGACCCACGACGACACACCCCGCATTGGTGGGCGGCAACAGCTCGGTCTCGTGCTTGCGCTGCCAGAACGCGAGCTGGTCCGGGCCGGCCCTTTCCAGCGTCTGCCCGGACTGGATCTCGACCGTTGCGCAACCTACCAGCTCGCCTTGCACCAATTCAGCGATGTCTGCGGCCGTCATGGAGGCTCTCTCGAGGACTCTGGCGCCGTCTGGCGCACTGCGGCACATCGCGCCGCAGGCACTATCCTACAAGCATGTCTCATCTCGCTCCACGACGGTCCGTGGCACTGGTCGTGGCTCTGCTCGCAACCTGTGCTTCCGCCCTCGCTTGGAGCGAGCAAGGCCACCGCATCGTCGCGCTGGCGGCGGAAGAATACCTCAGCGACAACGCCAAGAGACGTGTCGGATACCTGCTCGGGCCCGACGTTCGCCTAGTAGATGTCGCCACTTGGGCTAACGAAATCGTCCAAGAGCGCCCTGAGACCGAGGCGTGGCATTCCATCACGATTCCAAAGGGAGCAGAGACCGTCGACCTAGCGCGTGACTGCCCGGTCGGCGACTGCATCACGGCTAAGGTCCGCGACTGCATCGGCATAGTGCGTCTCGCTATCAGGCCTAGGGACGAGGCTCGGGAGGCGTTCAAGATGCTCGTCAACCTAGCCGCTGACTTGCATCAGCCGCTGCTGAGTGGCTATCCGCCCGGAGACAGCAAAGATGACAGAGCGGTTGTGCTCGATGGCAATGAGATGACCCTGTACGAGGCGTGGGAACGGGGCCTGCTCGCCAGCTTGGGATCCGAAGAGGACGTGTTGCAGCGAGTGCGGCAGCATGTTCTCTCTGCGGACACAGAAGCGTGGACTCGCGGCACCTTGCGAGATTGGACGTGGGAGAACCATCAGATAGCAGCAAGCAAGGTATATCCAGCGGTCAACGCGGAAGACAGGACGGTGCTGGAGGGAGAGGCTCTGCAATCAGCGACGCAGATCGTGATCGAACGCTTGGCCAAGTCCGCGGTCCGCCTAGCGGCCCTGCTAGACGACGTATGGCCGTGACGGAGCCGTCTGGCGACCACTACATCCTCTCGTCCGGGCGAGACGGCCACGAGCGCCTGCGGCTGCTGTGCGCCCTCCACGATCCGTTCACCCACACGCTCTTGCTTGACGCCGGGCTGTGCCCCGGAAAGACGTTCGTCGAGTTCGGTTGCGGGCTAGGATGCGTTTCCCGCTGGGCCGCGACTCGCGGAGCGCGGACTACTGGCGTCGACCTCAGCCATGACCACGTGGCCGAGGCCTCCCGGCTCGCTAGCGAAGCGGGCATCGAGCATGTCGAATTCCGGCAGGGCAGCATCTACGACAGCGCCCTGCCCCAAGGCACCTTCGACTTCGCATACTGCCGCTTTCTGCTGTCACACCTCAGCCATCCGATAGCCGCTATGCGCGTTATGGCTGCCTGTCTCAAGCCAGGCGGCGTTCTCGTGTGCGAGGAGCCGGACCTCAAGACGATCTACTCCGAGCCGCCATCACAAGGCTACGCGCAAGGCGTCAAGCGAATCCTCGAGCTGGCCGATTCGCTTGCGCTCGACTTCCGTTTCGGCAACAAGCTGGCGCTGAGCGCGCGCTCTATCGGCTTGGAGGTCCAACGAGCCGACGCCTACCAGCGCCATTTCCTAGGCGGCAAGGAAAAAGGCTATTGGACTTGGTCCTTCTCCGAGGCAAGGCCGTCTCTGCTGAATACTTGTTCGTCACCTGCCGAGCTAGACAAATGCCTTTCCGACATGCGGAAGGTCGACCGTGACCCGAAGGTAATGGTCGGCCACGCGCGGATGCACCAACTGGTCGCTCGAAAGCCCTCCTGAACTTGCAGCACCCGCACAAGGGCCCCCACATCGCAGACGGGGACTGAATCCGCATTGCAGCTACGATGAGATGGATCGCCCTCCGCCGCGGCCGGGCGCGGCTGGCATGCCACGCAGCCGCCAGCAAGCGACCCAAAGACCCTCAACCGATGCGCACAGGCCGTTTGTCGCAAGTGAAGCCGGTCGAATCCGCGGCCGACGCGGTGCGCCGCATTCCCTCCGGCACTTCAGTCGCCATTGGCGGCTCGGGTGCTGGACACGCGATTCCTGACGTGCTGTTGCGCGAATTGGGCGAACGTCACCGCACGACAGGCGTTCCGACCGACCTGACCCTGCTCCACCCCTTCGGCGTGGGAGATCAGCAAGTCAAAGGCCTGCAACAGATGGCTGACTCGGGCATGTACCGGCGCGTGATCGGCGGCCACTGGTCGATGGCGCCGGCGATGGCGAAACTTGCGGCGGAGAATCAATTCGCCGCCTACTGCTTGCCGGCTGGAGTGATGGTGCAGCTGTTCCACTGCGCCGCGGCCGGAAGCCCCGGCTGGTACTCGCATGCCGGCTTGGACACATTCGTAGATCCAAGGCTCGAAGGCGGGAAGCTCAACGCCAAGGCCACCGAAGCCCTGGTCGAATACACCGAAATCGACGGCAAGCCATGGCTGTTCTACAAGACCATTCCGGTGGATGTGGCACTGATCCAAGCTTGGGAAGCGGACGAGCACGGAAACCTGTCGATGCGTCAAGAGGCCGGGCTATGGCACAACTGCGCCCTAGCACAGGCCGCCAGAGCTTCGGGCGGGACTACCATTGCCGCCGTTCGCCGGATCGTGCCCGCGGGCTCGCTCGACCCGCGCAACGTTTGCGTTCCGGGTTGTTTCGTCGATGCGTTGGTCGTTGACGAAGGCCACGGGCAGACCTACCAGACGGAATTCGACCCGGCCTACTGCGGCGAGTCGCGCATGTCGGAGGATGACTTTCCCGCACTGCCGTTCGGACCCCGCAAAGTGATTGCCCGGCGCGCCGCTGCGGAACTTACCCGTGGAGCTATAATTAATGTAGGCTTTGGCATACCAGACGGCGTCATCGCAGTCGCCCGCGAACAAGGCATCGCCGGCCAAGTGACCGCAACCATCGAGCATGGCCAATTCGGGGGCGTGCCAGCCGGTGGACTAGACTTTGGCGCTGTCTACAATCCCGACGCCATCTTAGAGACCGGTCACATGTTCGACTTCTACCACGGTCGTGGTGTGGACCAGACCTTTCTGGGATTCATGCAGATCGACCGCGCCGGCAATGTCAATGTCAGCAAGATCGGTTCCAAGATCATTGGAGTCGGAGGATTCATCGACATCGTCCAGAAAGCCGACAAGGTCGTCTTCTGCGGCACGCTGTCGATCCGGGCAAAGACATCGATCAACGCTGGGAAGCTGAGCTTCCTGGCGCACGGTGCGCCGAAGGTGGTGGACCGGGTTGCCCAGGTCACGTTTAGCGCAGATTACGCCCGGCGGACCGGGCAGCAGGTCCTTTACGTCACCGAGGCGGCTGTTTTCCGCCTGGATGAAGGCGGCCTGATCCTTGACGAGATCGCCCCTGGCGTTGAATTCGAGCGCGACCTGCTGCCACAGCTCGGATTCCGCCCGCGGCTGCACCCGAATCTCAAGCGCATGGACACGGCGCTGTTCTCGCCGGAACGCATGCCCGATTCTGCCATCCCGGCGTTCGCGCCGAGCCCCGACTGAAGGGGATCCGCGCCTAGCGCTCGCTACGCCAGCGCTGCCACGCCGGGCAGCGTCTTGCCGCCGAGGAACTCTAGCGACGCACCGCCGCCTGTGGAGATGTGAGTGATCTTCTCTCCGACGCCGGCCGCCCGGATCGCCTGCTCGGAATCACCGCCGCCAACGATGCTCACGGCATGCTCCGAGGCCCGCTCAACCGCCCGAGCCACAGACATGGTTCCCTCTGCAAATGGTTCCAACTCGAACACACCCATCGGACCGTTCCAGACGATCATTTCCGCACCGGCAATGAGCTCGCCGTACGCCGCTGCGGTCTCGGAGCCAATATCGAGCCCCATCCAGCCGTCCGGCACACTGCCGTCCACGGTGCGGGTGGCAGCCTCGGCGCTGAACTGCTCCGCAATCACATGGTCCGTTGGCAGCACGATGCGGTCTTCGGCGCTTGCCAGCAGATTTGCGGCCAAGTCAAGCTTCTCGTCTTCGACCAAGGATGCGCCCACCCCGATGCCTTGGGCCTTGAGGAACGTGTAGGTCATTGCACCCCCGATGAGCACCTTGTCGGCGACAGTCAACAGATTGCGAATCACATCGATCTTGCCCGAGATCTTCGCCCCGCCGATAATCGCGACGTAGGGATGCCTTCGCGCGGATGTGGCCATCGACAGGTATTCCAGTTCCCGTTGCATGAGCAACCCTGCCGCCCGCACCGGGAGCAGGCCTGCCACGCCGACAGTCGAGGCGTGAGCGCGATGGGCAGCGCCGAAGGCGTCATTGACGTAAACGTCTGCCATCGCCGCCAGCTGTCGCGAAAACGCCGCTTCGTTCGCTTCCTCAGCGGCATGAAAACGCAGGTTCTCCAACAACAGCACCTGTCCCGGGCCTAGGCTCCTGGCCAAAGTTTCGACCTGTGGTCCGACGCAATCCGGGGCCTGCGCAACCGGCTGCCCCAGCAATTCGGACAAGCGATCGGCTACCGGCGCCAAGCTCATGCTCGGGTTGGGCCGGCCCTTCGGGCGCCCCAGATGAGAAGCGAGGACGAGCGAGGCGCGTTGCGCCAAGATGGCGCGAATGGTCGGCAGCGCCATCCGGATGCGCGTGTCGCTCGCAATCGTCCGTCCCGTTTCCTTGTCGAGCGGGACGTTGAAATCCACCCGCATGAAAACGCGCTTGTCACGCAGGTCTATCTGATCGATGGTTCGGTAGCTCATGCGAGGCGAACGGACGACGGCCTAGAAGGATCCGCCGCCCTGTCGGAGAGGCTCAAGCCGCCAGCTTGGAGACTAGGTCTACCACGCGGTTGGAATAGCCCCACTCGTTGTCGTACCAAGACAACACCTTGACCATGTTATCGCCAATAACCCTAGTCATTGCTCCATCTACAATCGACGAATTCGAGTTTCGCATGAAGTCGCTGGAGACAAGCGGCTCGTCCGTATAGGCGAGAATGCCCTTCAGGGATCCCTCCGCCGCGGACTTGAGCGCGTCGTTGACCTCTTCCTTGGTCGCTGAAGTGTTCAGCTCGGCCACCAAGTCGACGACCGAGACGTTGGGGGTGGGCACGCGAATCGCGAACCCGTCGCACTTGCCCTTCAAGTCCGGCATGACCAAGCCGATGGCGGCGGCCGCGCCGGTATTGGTTGGGATCATGTTCAAGGCTGCGGCGCGCGCGCGGCGCAAGTCCGAGTGCGGCAGGTCTAGCGTGCGCTGATCGTTGGTATAGCTGTGGACCGTGGTCATTGTGGCCTTGGCCACGCCGAACCTGTCGTGAAGCACCTTCGCTACAGGGGCGAGGCAGTTAGTGGTGCAGGACGCGTTCGACACCACAGTGTGCGAATCGTCGAGCTGGTCATCGTTGACCCCCAGCACTACGGTGATGTCCTCACCCTTGGCTGGAGCCGAGATGACTACGCGCTTGACGCTGCCGCCGAGATGCTTCGCGGCCAGTTCGCGCTTGGTGAACAGGCCGGTCGACTCGACGACGATCTCGGCACCGACCGAGTCCCACGGAATCTGGGCCGGGTCACGCTCCGAGAAGACCTTGACCGACTCTCCGTTCACGGAGATGCCGTCTTCGCTGGCCGACACGTCAGCGTCTAGGTTGCCCAGCACTGAGTCGTACTTGAGAAGGTGTGCAAGGGTCGCCTTGTCGGTAATGTCGTTGATCGCGACAATGCTGATGCCGGGATTGTCCATTTGGGCGCGGTATACGTTCCGGCCGATGCGTCCGAAACCGTTGATTGCAACTTTCACAGCCATCTTGTTGGTGATCTCCTGTTGGTTCGAGGTGATTGGATTTCCCCAGTCCGACGATAGTTCCGCCGCTGCGGTAGCGCTACCGCAAATCTACAAGGAACAGGGTCTGGCAGGAAGGATAGTTCTTGCAGCGAGGTCAGCCCCCCGGTGACATGGGGCCAGGCCAATGCACTGCAAGGTAACTCTTCGATCATAACCGAAGCGTTCGCCGTAGCCGACTGCTAGCGCTCGATCCCTCTCGAACCGAGCAGTTGCCGGTCGGCGCGCGGGACAACTCCGTACGCTGCCGCGCTCAATGAAGGAGTGCCGCCGCAATTCTCGGCAGTCGTACCGAAATCGTGCGATATAAGGGAAAGATGCCCGATTTCCCAAAATCTCTGCTCGATCGAGCGGCCAAGGTTCGCCTGCTGCTGATGGACTGTGACGGAGTGCTCAGCGACGGGACGGTTTTCTTCCTGCCGGCTTCAGACGGCTCCGTGGCTGAGACCAAGGGCTTCGACTGTCACGACGGTATCGCCTTGCGCTGGATCCGCGATGTCAACATCGACACCGGGATCATTTCTGGACGGGGCGGCTTGGCCGTGCGGGTGCGCGCCAACTCGCTGGACATGCGCTACTTGGTGGAAGACCGCACCGACAAGCTGGCGTCCTTCGAGGAAGTGCTCGACGACGCGGGGCTGGAGCACTCGCAGGTGGCCTACGTGGGCGATGACATCACGGACTTGCCCCTGCTGCGCCGGGCCGGCCTAGCGGTCGGGCCTTCAAACGCCCGGCCCGAAGTCAAGGAGATCTCTCACTGGATCACGCCCTCAGCCGGCGGCCACGGCGCAGTCCGAGATGTGATCGAGCTGATCCTCAAGGCACAGGGGCACTGGGACGGCATCCTGGCGCGCTACAGCGACTAGCGGGTGTTGTCAGCCGCCTCGACGGGCCACGAGATCCTGATGGGCGGGATCTGCGTCGCACTCAGTGGACGCCTTTGACCGCAGGCTTTTCCAACGGCTCGGGTTCGGGCAAGGGCTTGCGCGGCAGCAATTCCTGGCGATTCGCCGCGTGGTACACGAACGAGGCCACGATCATCGAGGCTTGGATCAGATCCCCGGCCTGGGCCCGGTCGTAGCCGTCCATGTTCGAGTGGTGGGTGCGGGTATCGTACTCGATCCAGTCTTGTATGAATGAGAATCCGGGCAGCCCGACTGCGTCGAACGATAGGTGGTCTGTGCCCCCGGCGTTTCTGATGCTCACAGTGGAGGCACCCATGTCACGAAATGGACCGAACCACTGCGAGAAGGTCGAGCGGACTCGATCATTGCCTTGCAGGTAGATGCCTCGAATCTTGCCGGTCCCGTTGTCGACGTTGAAGTAGGCGGAAAACTTCGCGTGCTCGTCGCTTAGCTGCATCGTCGCCGGGTCAGCGAAGTGCTGCTTCACGTAGGCCTCGGAGCCAAGCAGGCCCTGCTCCTCCCCGCCCCACAGCGCGATCCTGACCGTCCTATCCATCGGAAGATCCAAGACCTTCAACATCCGCACGGCCTCCATCATCACCGCGCAGCCCGAGCCGTTGTCGGTCGCTCCCAATGCGGCGGCCGTGGAGTCCAAATGCCCTCCCAGCATCACCACCTCGTCGGGCTTGGAGCGTCCCGGAATCTCCGCGATGACGTTAATGGAGTCCAAGTTGTCCCGATAGAACGTCGTGCGCACCTCCACCTCGATCTCTGCCCCGATGCCCTTGTCGACCAATCTGTAGATCCGGTTGTAATGCTCCGGGGTCAGCGCGATCGACGGCGGCGGCGCGGTGTGATCGACGTGATAGTTGCCCGATCGCGGGGGAAAGATCGTTCCACCGTCGCCGCGAGAGGAGGGATGAATCACGAGGCGCACGCCCTCTGACACCAAGAACTCGTTCAGCTTGGACTGGACCCGACGACGTTCCTTGGTGCGGTGCTCGAAGAACCACCGTGGCGCCTTGACAAAGAACGCGCGCCTATCGGCCGGATCCTCCGGAACCTGCAGGTCGGGATCGAGATAGTCGATCGGCGGGGACGCAGGCCGGGCCTTGGTCATCTCCTGCAGGTCAGAACTCGAATGGCGGCTCAGCGGGGCGCGCGACTGCGGGCGCACCTTCTTCAAGTCCGCGATCATCACCATCGCGCCGGCCAGCTTGCCCTTCCACTTGGCGATGAACTCGTCGATCGCCTGTTCGTCGCGATGCGGCCGACCATCCCGCTTCAGGGGTGCCAGCACCGGCTGGCCGGTCAACCTTCCGTCTGTCGACGGGCTCCAGCCCAAGGGCACGCCGATGAGCTGCTCGTACCCGGGCGAGAGCAGATGAGCGGAGAAGTACTCCCGCGACCAGCCGTGCCCGAAAGGTCCCCACGGTTCGAGCGCGGCATTCTCCAAGCCCCACTTCTGGAGTTGACGCTTGGCCCACTCAGCCGAATCGTAGAAGCCCTTCGAGTTGGTGATGCGCGGGCCGTAGACCTCCACCAGTTGGAACAGGTGTTCCATCACCTGACTGTTGTTCTCGGCCTCGTGCTTGATCTGGCTGACCACCTCAAGATCCGGACTGTCACCGGCCCCGAACGCCGTCAGGGCAAGCAGGGGGACGAAGACTAGGCGCCACATGGCGACAGGCTAGCAAAGAACACGACCATCCCATCCAGCGAAGTGGCGTTCGCGACTCTAGATCGCGGTCGCTAGCTGGTGCCTGGAACGAGGCCTCTCGCAACTCGACAGCGGCGTTCCGAATCTGACAAACTTGAAGTTCGGAGCCGTCCTCCGATCTCTCCTAGCCGCGGGCCAAGTCATGAGGATTTGTGTACCCAAAGAAGGCCGTGCGGACGAGCGGCGGGTGGCGTTGGTCCCCAAGGACGCGGCTGCCCTCGCCAAGAAGGGCGCTCGGGTCTTGGTGGAAGCGGGCGCGGGGCTCAGCGCGTTCTTTGAAGACTCGCAGTACTCCGACTCCGGCGCAGAAATCGCCACTCGCGAAGAAGTGTTCTCCTCCGCGGATCTGCTATTGACCGTGAACGGCGTCCCGCCATCCGAGGCTGCGGCTGTGAATCAGACCGCGACTGTTGCCGGCTTTCTCGCACCGTTGGACGATCCACAGGCCCTCGAGGCCGCCGCCAAGCATGGCCAGTCGCTGCTCTCGGTTGAGATGATCCCCAGGATCACCCGCGCTCAAGGCATGGACGCGCTCAGTTCCATGGCCATGATTGCGGGCTACAAGGCGGTGCTGCTGGCCGCGCAGCATGCGCCGTGCCTGTTTCCATTGATGATGACCGCCGCGGGTACGCTCACTCCGGCGAGAGTGTTCGTGATTGGCGCGGGCGTTGCCGGCCTGCAGGCCTTGGCTACGGCTCGTCGGCTTGGAGCGGTAGTCGAGGGTTATGACATTCGCCCGGAGGTCAAGGAGCAAGTCGAGAGCCTCGGTGCGACTTTCGTCGTGCTGGATATCGGCATGGAGCGCACCGCCGGCAGCGGAGGGTACGCCGCCGAGCAGTCCAAGGAGTTCTACCGCCGCCAGCAGGAAGCGCTAGGGGATCACTTGGCGGGCGTGGACGCAATCATCACAACGGCGGCCGTGCCGGGGCGCAAGGCCCCAATGCTGCTGCCAGAAGCGATCACCGACCGCTTGCGGCCCGGCACCGTCGTGGTCGACCTGGCGGCCGAACGCGGCGGGAACTGTGCACTGACGGTGCCCGGCGAGGTCGTGGTGCAGGATGGGGTCATCGTCGACGGCCCGCTGAACCTGCCCTCTTCGGTACCAGCACATGCCAGCCAGATGTATTCGAAGAACATGCTCAACCTCGCTTCGCTGCTCATCCAGAACGGCCAGCTCCACTTGGATCGCGACGACGAGATCGTCAGCGGAGCACTAGTGGCCCACGAGGGCGAAGTGGTCCATCCGGCGGTGCAATCGGCACTGGCCGCATCGGGAGCATAGGCGGGGCAGATCCCATGGAAGCTTTTCTGATCTCCGTCACGGTATTCGTATTGGCGGTCTTCGTGGGATTCGAGATCATCACCAAGATTCCATCCACCCTGCACACACCGCTCATGTCGGGTTCCAACGCGATCTCCGGCATAACGATCGTAGGGGCCGTCGTCGCCGCCGGTGCCGGTGACAACGAAGTCGCCAAGTATCTCGGTCTGGGAGCCGTCGTGCTGGCCACGGTCAACGTGGTTGGCGGGTTCTTGATCACCAACCGCATGCTGGCCATGTTCCGGCGGAAGAAGTAGGCCGCAGATGGGTCCCAACCTGATTAACGCCGCATACCTGCTGGCCGCCATCTTGTTCATCCTCGGCCTCAAGGGCCTGACTTCGCCGCGCACAGCAGTCCGGGGCAACCTGCTCGGCGCGACTGGGATGCTGCTCGCGATCGTCGCGACGCTGGCGGACCGGCAGATCGTCAGCTACGAAACGATCGCGATCGGCGTTGCCATCGGTGCGGTGATCGGCGTGATCTGGGCCGTCAAGGTCCAGATGACGGCGATGCCGGAGCTGGTCGCCGCCTTCAACGGGTTCGGAGGTGGAGCGTCCGCCTTGGTGGCGGGCGCAGCGGCCTTCATGCCCGGCACGGTGGAGGGTGTCCCCGAGATCCAGGTCCAGACGTCTATCACTTTGTCGGGGTTCATCGGGTCGGCAACCCTAAGCGGCAGCCTCATCGCGTGGGCCAAGCTCCAAGGCATCTTGCGCTGGCAGCCACGCGGCCTGGGACTGCAAGTCCTCAGCAACGGCTCCGCCCTCGCAGCGCTAGGCATGGGTGCGGCTTACATACTGGACCCCGAGGCCCTGTGGCTGTTCTGCGCCCTTTGCGCCGGAGCCGTGGTGTACGGAATTCTGCTCACCGTGGCAGTCGGCGGCGCTGACATGCCGGTGATCATCGCGCTTCTGAATTCATGTTCTGGACTGGCGGCGGCCGCCACGGGATTCGTGCTGGGCAACAACGTCCTGATCATCGCCGGCTCCCTGGTCGGCGCGTCCGGCTTCATCCTCACGCAGATCATGTGCAAGGCCATGAACCGCTCGCTCTGGGACGTGTTGCGCGGCGACCTGGGCGAAGCGGCCGCGAGCAGCCCGCAGGGCGACGTCTATGCGGGACGAACCAAGAGCACTAGCCCCGAGGAGGCCGCCCTGCTCTTCGAAACGGCTCGCATCGTAACAGTCGTGCCGGGCTACGGCATGGCGGTGGCGCAGGCCCAGCATGCGGTTCGCGACTTCGCGAACCTGCTGGAGGCGCGCGGCGCGGAGGTTCGCTACGCCATACACCCGGTCGCCGGCCGGATGCCCGGGCACATGAACGTCCTGCTGGCGGAGGCGGACGTGCCGTACGGAAAGCTGTACGACATGGACACGATCAATCCGCTCTTCGCCGAGACCGACGTGGCGATCATACTGGGCGCCAACGACGTGGTGAATCCGTCTGCGCGGGATGAGCCGGGCAGCCCGATCTACGGCATGCCGATCCTAGACGTGGACAAGTCGCAAGTAGTGCTGGTCGTCAAGCGCAGCCTCAGCCCGGGATTCGCCGGAATCCCGAACCTGCTGTTCACCCGGGACAACACGCTGATGCTGTTTTCCGACGCGAAGAAGGCGCTGCAGGACCTCAGCCGCGAAGTTCGCGATCTCTAGCAAGCTCCTTCACCGGATGCAGCTGGCCCAAGCACCGACTGCGTTAACGCGATCTCTCCAATCACGGTCTAGTCTGCTGCCCGAGCCTAGGGTGCTAATCTGAGCGGAACGTGGATTCCGACTGGCCGCGTAACACTGGGAATCTCTTCGCGGATCGAACATTCTTCAGCTCTGTGGCGGGAGTGCGACATGTGCTTCCCGCCAAGTGCCGCCAAGGTCTGGCCCGATCTCTGGCGATCGCCTGTTGCCTGCTCCTCTTCGGCGGCAATGCCCGAGCTCAGGGGTTCAGTATCACCGAACTCCAATACCAGGGAGGCAGTTCCTTCGGCGAGTACCCGACGAGTCCTCCCGGCTTTCAGAACATCCTGACGCTCCAGCACGCTAGCGGCTGGGACTATGGCGAGAACTTCTTCTTCCTGGACATGAAGTGCTGCGAAGGCGCAGATGCGAACCGCGACATGTACTTGGAGTGGTATCCGTTCCTAAGCCTCGGAGCGATCACGGGCCAGGACTACTCTTGGGGTCCCATCAAGGGCATCGGCCCCTTGGGCGGCTTGAACTGGGGGGCGCAGGCGAAGGTCCTCAAGATCACTCCCGGTTTTCGTTTCCAGCTCGACCTGCCGGGGTTTGCATTCGCGAATCTCGACTACCTGTACATGGTCGACCGGAATCAGGGCCTGGCAGCCGGGGGAGCGCCCAAGGAAAGCAACAGCCATCTCATAGATTTCAACTGGGCGCTGCCGTTCGAGGTAGCGGGAGGGACGTTCTCGCTCGAAGGGCACGGCGAGTGGCACAGCCCCCGCAGCAATGAGCTCGGGGCCAGCCTGCCGTACTGGGTGCTGCTCCAGCCGCAGTTGCGCATCGACCTCGGCAAGGCGCTGGCCGGGGAGGCCGGACGATTCTACGCGGGAATCGAATTCCACCTCTGGATCAACAAGTTCGGATTCGAAGACGCGGACGAGGTGCTTCCTCAACTCCTGCTGGTCTACCGCTTCTAGCTGGCTCTTCGACGTTCGAGCATCCCGATTCCGGTTCTCTAAGAGCAAGGTGCTTGAGGTCACCGCGAAGATGGAGCCCTGCCGCATCGGGATGGCGGACTGCAACCGTCCCCATCACATCGGCCGCCAGCTACTCGCGTGGGGACACGCCGTCAAGCTGATGCCCCCCAAGTACGACAAGCCCTTCGTTAATCGTCCGTGGTGCGTGCCTGCGAATGCATGGCCAAGCTAGTTCCTCGCCGTTACACTTCGCGGCAAGTCCGCTTGGAGACTGACTCTATTCGGACCCATTTGAAACCGCTGATTGCTTCCCCTTCCCCATTGGTGAAGACGGCAGGCCGCCGCTCGAAGCAGGGGCCGAAGGCATCGGACGCCGGGGTGATGGTCTTGCCATCCATGATGATGTCGGTGAACTCCTCGACCGCTTCCGGCCCGAGGCGTCCGGCGATCAATTCCCTCCATCGGTCGTGATCGAACTGGAAGTCATCGTCCTTTTCACGCCGAGTGAAGATCTCCCGCATGAACGAGTGCAGGTTCTCCGCCTCGCCGCTGGCGGCACGGATCCGGGCGTCGAGGTGCGCGAAATAAAGCGCGCCGCGGCGGTAGGGAAGGCCGCGCGCCTGCGCATTTCCGAATCCTGCCTCCGCGATCCTGGCGGCGGACCAGTTGCGTGCCGGGTTCGTGTAATACTCTTCCGCCACTGCGTTGATTGCTTCGCCGTACTCGTCCACCGTCTGGAAGCCGCCCAGCATGGAAAGCAGGCTCGTGTAATAGGTGGTCAGGCCTTCGTCGAACCAGCTGGAAATCCCGCTCGGTCCTTCGATGCGCCCGACCCACTGGTGGATCATCTCGTGAACGAATGTGTCGCGGTGCCGGGTGGCGACTTCCCTGGGCATGCCCGGGACCTGCGACAGCATGAAGGAGTTCTTCAAGGCCGTGCCCCCGGCCCCTCCTCTGCCGGAATCGAGCATGCGCATGAAGACGCGGTAGCGCGGACGCGGATCGAGATATTGGAAGAAATCACCGAGGTACGCGTAGGCTTCACCTGCCCACTGCATCTCAACCGCCGGATCGAACGGGAAGTCCCCGAGCCACGAAGCGCTGAATCCGTTGGCGTCGCCCGAGGCAGGATAACGCTGCAACGGGCCGGCCATGTACCAGCCCTGCCGCAGCAAGGCCGGTGGCCCGTTAACCTCGAATGCGCCCCCGCCGAAGGAAGTAATGCCGGCCGAGCCCGGTGGCAGCGAGCTCAGGTCCCATTGCACGCGTGAAACCATGGACATCACGTTCTCGGGCAGAACCAGAAAGCCAGCGCCGGCTCCGCTTACGCCGCCGGCGGACGGGCGTATGCCGTACGGCGGCCCCGAGCGGGCGTCATCCGGCTCGACATCGGAACGGTAGCTGAGGGTTACGGGGAAGGACACGCTGCGGTCTGCCCGCCAGTGCCGGAAGTAGGGGTAACCCCCGGCTGCGGGCGGGTCATCCTCATGCGTAAGCGGGATCTCCCCCTCGCTGTCACTAAGTTTCAGTCCCCTGACGCGGTCCGCGATCCCTGCCACCGACGCATAGACGACGGGCGCATCGACGCTCAACGGGCCGGAAAAGGGAAACTTCCATCCGTGGATTACCGAATGGACTTCTATCGCCGCGACTTCGCCACCCTCCAGGACGGGCCGCAGGGTGACTTCAGAGTGGCCGAGGGTGCAATAGGGCGCCGCGGCAAGGACAAGCGCAGCCAGCAGCAGTGCGCTGGCCAGGTTCCAGCGGTGTCTCATCGGACGGCTTGGTGGATGAACGCGCGCAAATCGCGTGCAACCGCGCAGCGGCTATCGGGCTCTGTACGGTGCATGCCCCGATTGGCGATTCCGTACCACGACCCTGTCACGCACAGGGCCCGAATGAGCCACGGTGTGTTCCGCAGCGCCGGCGGAGGTCACCTGATCGTGGTAGTGGTACTCGATCGTAATGCTCAGTTCATCCCGCATTTCGCTGCTCACCCCTGCCATGAATACCGGCGATTGTACCGTGGCCGGATTATCCGCCGCCGGATTGCCCCGGTTCGACGCCGAGGGGACTATGTAGCGGGGCACGTAGCGCCCCACATCCAAGCCACGAACGCTTCTCCCTAGCCTGACGTATACGTGCACCACGAGCGTGCCTCAGCTCCTTGCGGACTAACAGGTTCTATCGCAAAGACATGTCAAGTACTATGTGGTTTCGGCATGCGATTCCAAGAACTCCTTGAAGATCAGGTGCTTTCCCCGACGCAAGTTGCCCAGGCGCTGCGCACAACCAAGGCCGAAATAGCCGACACGTTGGGCTTGGGAAGAGATTCCTTCATGCGCGCTTCGCGGGTAACGGCCTGCCAGACCCAAGTTCGCCTCCGCCAAATGCTGGAAATCCTTACGCGCGTGGAGGCAGAAACCGGGTCGCCGTTGGCTGCCTATGCTTGGTTTCGTGCCGAGCCGTTGCCCGGCTTCGGAGGCGCAACGCCAGATCAGTTGGTCCGCGACGGCAAGGCAGATCACGTGCATGCCTATCTCGATCGGATCGTCGCTGGTGGCTGCGCCTGATCCTGCACGTATTTGCTGCGTGTCCGCGTACCGGTACACCGGCCGCACAATCCACAGTGGACGACCTGAATCTCGTCACGTGGAGGCGGGGGACCCAGCGACCGGCTCCCTGGATCTAATCGACGACGAGGACAGGCTTTGCAGAGGCCAGGCCCAGCAGACTCCTGAATGACCGCTCGCGGCTGCTGACGGGCACGCAAGCCATTCCGTGGCCTGTTGTCCGATTCCGGACAGCCATTTCCGACATTCTGCACCGCGGGATCAACGCCACAGTCCCGTCCCGTGCTAAATTCGTCCCGTCCGGTCATGAAGAAGATAGCTCTCTTGGCATGCGTCGCGGCGGTCTGCACTGCCGGACCGTCCGAATCCGGCTCTAGGGTTGTCGAAATCGACGCGGCCGAGCTGCAGGCGGCGGTCGACCAAGCAGCCCCGTTCTCCTTGCTGCTAGCGGACCGCAGCCGTCCGGTCGAGGTCTCCGAGACGGTCCGAATCGACAAACCGTTGACACTTGTGGGCCTCCACATGCGCCTCGAGCCCGGCCTTGCGAAGACTCCCATCCTCGAAATCCGTTCCGAGCACGTTAGGATCCGGGATTTCACACTCGTCGGAAACGGCGATTCGGTGGAGCAATCCGACAGGGCTCCCTTGATCCTGGTCAGGAGAGGGCGGTTCGTGATCGAGGACGGCCAGACCGACAACAGTGCCAAGGACGGCGTCATGATCACGCCGACCGCGGAGTTCGGGGACATCGAGCACGGTGTGATCCGCAACGTCACGGGCCGGAACACGATTCGCGACATCGTCTCGATCGGCGGCCAGGGCCACGAGGGCCTGTACATCCGGCATCTGGTGGTCGAGAACATCCGCAGCTACGGATCCCGCCTGAGGGGGCCTGTCGAGGTGTCCGACGGAAGCGAGCACATCACGGTTCGCGATATCTACGCCGAGTCCAGCTTCTACGGCGTTGACGTGCAGGATCACAGCCGGGAAGGGATGATCAACCGCCATATCCTCATTGACGGAGTGCAGGTCAAGGACTGCGTGACCGCGATTCGCACGGCGAACAGGGACTTCGGTCACGATGGCCTGACGATTCGCAATGTGTCGGGGCAGGACTTTCGCGAGGACGACCGCTGGCGGCCACTGCATGTCCGCAACACTAGGAACCTGCTGATCGAGAACGTCCGGATAAGCGGCGGGCCTGCGAACGCCCCGTGGTTCGTGGTGGAGAACAGCGACAACGTCGCGATCCGGAACATCACCCTCGCGGACGCGAACCAAGAGGGGCCCGCGGTGGTCGTTGTGGACGCCAACAACGCACTCATCGATAACGTCGTCTTCACCGGGGAGGCGCGGCCGGGCCGGGCAATCGAGTACCGGGTCAGTGCCGACGAGCGATTCGGCGGGTTGCGCATCCGCAACGTCGTCGCTTCGGGAACCAAGTCGGCCGGGATCGCCCTTTCGAACCTGAGCGAGTCCGGCGGCCTGGACTCCTATGCCATCACGGACAACATGGCGACGGTGAAGGCCGATTTGGACGCGAAGTCCCGTACCGTCGAAGGCAACCTCTAGGGTCTGGGCTCGGCCCGCAAGACCATGCCCGATTCCGTCGCCGCTGCAAAGCGGACCTACAATCCGAGATTGAAGATGTCGACTCTCGCCAAAATCCTGATTGTCGCCGCCGTGGCTCAGACCCTCGCTTGGGCGGCCCCGCCGAACGTTCTCTTTATCGCGATTGACGACCTCAATGACTGGACCGGTTTCCTCGACGGCCACCCCCAGGCCCAGACACCCAACATGGACCGTCTAGCCAGCAAGGGCGTGAACTTCCGCAACGCTCACACCGCTGCCCCGGGCTGCTCGCCCAGCCGCAATGCCCTGTTGTTCGGCATACAGCCGTTCCATTCGGGGCTGTACCCGTTCTACGACACCGACAAGATCGATCCGGCCATCGTTGACCGCTACACGACCCTGCCGCAGCTGTTCAAGGAGAGCGGCTACGACACGTTCGCGTCAGGGAAGATCCACCACGGAACGGCTTGGACCTACGACAAGGACGGCGGCCGCCGGGAATGGACCGAACACAACGCCAATAAGATCGCCGCGCTGCCCCCGCTAGTCTACGCGCCGGACGCCGGCTACGTCCAGGGCGAGAGCCGCAAGATGGCGTTCTGTCCGACCACATCGCCGCTAGAGCACCACCGGGACTACGCCACGTCCGAGTTCGGCGCGGACGTGTTGAACCGGCAACACAGCAGGCCCTTTTTCCTGGCGGTCGGATTCCACAAGCCCCACCTGCCCTTCATCGCTCCGATGCGATTCTTCGAGCTCTACCAAGACGGCATCGAGGCCCCTCCCGTCAAGACCGACGACCTTGCCGATGTCCCGTGGCCAGCGCGGCGCAACGTGCGGCTGAACGATGACATCCGATACCGCAAACAGGCCGCTTGGGAGGATGTCAGGAGGGCGTACCTAGCGTCGATCTCTTGGACGGACTGGAATGTCGGCCGCGTCCTGGACGCTCTGGAGAGCAGTCCTTATAGCAAGAACACCATCGTCGTGCTGTGGTCCGACCACGGATACCATCTTGGCGAGAAGCGCAGTTTCCGCAAGTTCTCACTCTGGGAGGAGGCGACTCATGTTCCGTTCATCATTTGGGACACGCGCGAAGATGCCGAGACCGGTCGTTCCACCGACGAAGCCGTCTCGCTGATCGACATCTATCCCACGCTCGCGGAGATGGCCGGGCTCGAGGCGCCCTCGTATCTTGACGGTGCCAGTCTCGTGCCCTTCCTGGCAGACGTGACGTACCGGAGGGCGGAGCCCGCGATTACGACTTGGGGGCGCGGGAACTACTCGGTCCGCACCCGGGACTGGCGTTACGTTCGCTATTTCGACGGCAGCGAGGAGCTCTACAATCACGCTGACGATCCGCAGGAATGGCTGAATCTGGCAGGGGATCCGGTCATGGCCAAGCAAAAGAAAGAGCTCGCCGCCTGGCTACCCGAGCGCGAAGTGCCACTGGTCGTGAGCGGGAAGGCCTCCCACAGCGTGTTCGACGCCGATCAGCCGGACATGGCCGAGTTCAAACAGCTGTGGAACGATCTCAAGACTACGGTCAGCCCGCCGTTGGAATGATGGGCCGACGCCCTTGTTTGGTTCGATCAAGGTTGCATCAGCACTTGTCCAATTCTCCTTCATCCGAAGGCACCGCTCCGGCCGGATCTGGCAGGAGTTGACTCTCGGCCAAGGTGTCCGGCCTGCGATGACGGCGCAACATCACAGGCCGACCACCTTTCCCACTCACGGGCCTTCCCTCGACTCCCGGCAAGAAGCCTAGAAGCTGAATTGCAGCAGGAAACGGAAGGTTCGGCCGTCGTTGAGCGTGTTCGTGATCTGACCGAAGTTCGGGGAGGTGAGATTGCGCCCTGGCTCGGCGAATTGCGGCGAATTGAGGAAGTTGATCGATTCGGCTCGGAAATCGATTGCCTTGTCGCCGCCCAGCGGCCATGACCGCGACAGGCTCAAGTTGACGTTGTTGATGGCATCCTTGCGCAGGACGTGGCGGCCAAGCGTGCCGGACGCCTGCCCCGGTTCCAGGAAGCCAAAGGCCGAGAACGGCATCCTCGCGCGGGACGTGTCCGGATGGTCGATCGCCCGGCCGAGAACGGACGGGTCGAGGAGATTGGGCCGGTCCCGGCCCGTGCCATCGACGTTGCCGAATCCCGGCCCGTCTGAGCCCGTGTCGATCACGAAGGGAGTGCCCGATTTGACGAGCACGACACCGGACATCTGCCATCCGCCAGCTACCCTCCCCAGCCATCCGGTCCGCGAGAGTCTTGGCAGCTCGTAGCTGGCGCGAGTGAGGAATGCGTGGGGTTGGTGGAACGAGCTCAGCGCCCGCATCGTCCCGTGCACATCGAACTCGGACGGGCTTTGGCCCCACCAGGCGTCGGTGCTCGATGCCGTGTTGACAAAGTCTCCGCCCAGATCAATCGCCTTGCTGAACCAGTACGACACATCGAGTGTCAGACCCCGCCAGCGAGAAACAACGAGCCGTGCCTTCGCCGCATCGTAGTACCCGCGGGAGCTGTTGAGCACGCGCCGAACCTCGAAGTATCGCGGGTCTGCCCGGCGTACGTTGACTGTGCTCGTCGTGAGGGGAATCCCGGGCACGGGGCGCCCCCGGTTCGTGTTCCACAGATTGAGCAGCCGGATCGAGCGGCTGCCAACATAGCCGACTTCGAGGTTCCAGTCGCGCGCTAGGCTCAGTTCCCATTGGAAGTTGTACTGGTGGGAGTAAGGCAGCGCCAGATCCGGGTCCAACTCCACGACGGTGCTGCGGGCGCTAGGGTCAAGAGCCCCAGGCTCGAGGTCGGAGAGCGGATCTACCAACTTCGGCCCTACGATCACGACATTGATGCTGCCAGGGGGATTGAAGCGAGCCTGGCTGTATGTGACCGGAAAGATCTCGCCGTAGTGGAGCCCGTAGGCTCCTCGCAGCACGCCCCGGTTTCCGCCTAGGCGGTATGCGAACCCGAGGCGAGGTGCCAGGTTATTGCAGTCGCAATCGTACGGAATCCGATTCCGTTGGTTGACCTCCGAAGGGGCGAAGGCCGCCTGGTAGCGCAGCCCGAGCGTGAGCGTTAGATCGGACCAGACCCGCCATGCGTCGCCTACATAGAACGCCGCATCCCAACTCCGGAAGCCGCGACTGATGTCTCCGACCGCCTGCTGGTACTGACTGGGCCGGCCGAGACGGACGTTGCTGATGGTGTCGTTCCCGAAATTGTCGTTGAAGACGTACTCACCTCGATGATTGGAGCTTTCGAAACCGTTGATCTGCCTGCGCACCGCCATAGCGCCCATGGTGAGGTCATGCTTCCCGCGGCGATGACGCAATTGGGTCGCGTACCGGAACGTATTCCGCGAGCGGTCAATTGGGATGATCGGGCCCGGTCCGAGAAATTGCAGAGCCGCAGACATCCAGATGAGCGGCCCGACCGCCGAATCATCCGGGACCAGCAGCGACCCCACCCGGTCGAAGCCCGCAGATGCATCCATCGTGGTGACCGGGGACCAGGTCCGGCTCCAAGTGGCGCGTGCCCTGTGGTTCTTGGTGGTGGTGTTCGGGTTCTGCCCGCCAACGAGTTGAAACGCTTCCACCTGCTGTGCCGTGAACTGGTAGCCGAGCACAAAGCGGTCGCGATCTCCGGCACTGACATCCAAGCGAGGCGCCAGCGAATCGTTGTCGATGGACTGCGGCGAGTTCGTATTGAGTGCGCGCGGGTCGATATCGGGACGGTTCGGTGGTTCGTCCGGATACGCCCCAAGCATTCGGCTCACGAAGTGCCACGTCTCTTGATCCACCGGCTCGCCTGTAACCGGGTCGCGATCCAGCGGCGTTCGTTCGTCTGCCCTTGGTACCAGCACGTTTCCATTGACTTGGCCTCGAACTCTCTTCTGGCTCCCGTCGAGACTGAAATTCACCTTTCGTCCTAGGGGCGTCAGGACTTGGAAGCCATAGTCGTTCGAGCGAGCCGGCTGGACGCCTCCAACCTGGAAGAACGAGCGCGCGCTGAAGACGCTGTTGTTGTGCGTTTCGTAGATTCTGCCGTGCACCCCTGACGCTGCCGCGTGCGCTTGATGAAGAGGCGCGGACGGCGCGCTGCCGATCTCGGCGCCGAAGTAGCTGGTCTCGGCCTTGAACTCCTTGACGATTGTTGCCGAGGCACCGAGCCGCTCGTTGAGCTCCCGTTGCACCGCGTTGTCAACCAGCGTGATCCTGACGTTCTCGTTGCGGCGGCTCTCACCCGCCGAGGAATCCGTCTGTCCCAGGAGATTGAGCTCCGTACGGTCCGGCCCGGAGTTGCCCGCTTGAACGGCGTCTGAACCCGGGTTCTCTGCAGCGGGGGCTGACGGCGCGTCGCTCTCGGCCGCCACTGAGTCGCGTTGGAGCGGAGCGCTACTTGCTGCGAGGGCGACACATGAAAGGAGTCCCGCGGTCCAGACCAGCAACCAGCGCTTACTCAACAGGCCCACACTGGCATTCTTCGCGCGCCGCCTCGGAGAGTGCGAACTTCGCTTCCACTCTGCGTAGGAATTCGGTTCGCAGTGAAAAAATGTGCCTGCCACCCCAACAGTCCGATTTGAGAATTGCTGCCGGAGAGTATACGACGGGTCGGGAGAGGATTGAATCCGATCCCTCGGCGATCCCGCTCATTCCGAAACCCTACCAGCAGTCCAGAGGACCCATCTCCGATATCGAGGCAAACGGGATGATGACCGCTTCCGAACTTCGTTGAGTGGGCTTCGCGCCCGCTAGGAGAACGCGCCGCTCCACATTGCACGGAGAAATCCAGCCTAGAACCTTTCGAAGCTGCTCCGCCCGCCGGCCTCGATATATCGCTCGTACCAAGGGTGGTTGTGCGGCAGCGGCGCTCCGTCACGCGTCCAACCGTCCCGACGGGGCTCCGGGGGCATGGCGTCTTCGGTGTCAACGCGCCAATTGTCCAGAAGTGTCCGAAGGCGGTTCAGCTCGGCCGCATAGGCCGGCTCGCCCGAGAGATTGCGCAGCGACATCGGGTCGACCTGGAGGTCGTACAACTCCTCGTACGGACGGGGCTCCCGAAAGAGAAACTCCTGAGCCTCAGTCAGCCGTCCGGCGCGCTGCGCTTGGATGTAGCCGGACCAAGTGATGGAGTTGATGGAATCGACGCTGTTCCACAGCGGCTTCTCCCAGTAGTAGTTCCGGACCAGCAGGAAACGCTCGGTTCGGACAGCCCGGGTGAACTGCTCAAAGTCGTGCCAGTTGGCCTCGGCGTAGATCGCCTCGCGACCCGGAGCTTCCGGATTCCGCAGCATGGCGGCTGCGCTGGCGCCCTGCGCTGAGTCGAGCCCGTACCCAGCCACGTCAAGCAGGGTGGAAGCGAGGTCTACAACGCTGAACAAGCCCTTCTGCACGCTTCCCGCAGGGACCGTTCCCGGAAGCCGGACGATCATGGGGGTCCGGATGCCGGAGTCGTAGAGCGTCGTCTTGGCACGGGGAAAGGGCATGCCGTTGTCGGAAACGTAAGCAATCAGGGTCGAGTCGAGGACGCCCTGCCGGCTCAGTTCCGCCACGATTTCCCCGACGTGCGAGTCGAACCGCGTCACCTCGTCGTAGTAAAGCGCGAGATCCTGCCGAATGAGCGGGTGGTCCGGCAGGTAGGGAGGAACGACCACGTCGGCAGGTCTGTGCGGATTGGGAATGGCGTTCTCATCGAACGGACGGTGCGGATCCTTGGAGGCGACCCAGAAGAAGAACGGCCGGTCCATGGGCCGTCCTGAGAGTGCCTTGATCGCTTCGACGGCGGTCTCCCTGCCGGCGCAGTCGACGACAACGTCCCAGTGCCTCTGCTCGGCGTCCCCGAGATGCCACTTGCCGACAGACATGTTGTAGTAGTTCTCGCGGCGGAGGCGGCGAGCCATGGTCGTCTGGTCGGCCGGCAACGGCATATGCAGGTCCTCGGCCCCGGTCGAGTGCGGGTAGCGGCCGGTCAATATGCTCGATCGCGACGGGCTACAGGAGGAGATCGTCAGGAGGGCGTTGTCGAAGCGCATGCCCTCACGAGCAAGCCGGTCAATATTCGGAGTGTGCAGGGTGGGATGGCCGTACACGGACAGGTCCCCCTCCCCTTGGTCGTCGGCGATGAAGATCAAAATGTTGGTGGGCTGGGCTAGGGCATCGTGCGCCAGCACCGCCACCAAGACGAGCAAGCCGAAGAACATTCTCTGGATTATAGTCACGGAGATTGTGGCAGCCGGGCGGCTGGCACCTGTCCGGCAGGCCACCGGCGGAACGCAGAACTTTCAGGGGCAGGATCGCCTATCCTAGCTACGAGACTGGCGCACAGGCGAGGGGCTCCAGGCACGCTTACGCAGCCGAGGGAAGGGACTCCCGTTCTGAGATCGCCGTTCCAACAGGTGACTACCGTGCAGCGCTTACCCCTCTCCAGATTTTCGCGTTTCGGGCAGTGGAGTGCCTTGGCATGCCTTCTGGCCGGAGCCCTCGGATGCTCTCCGGCGACGGTCGATCAGCCCTCGCGTCTCAACGTACTGCTGATCACTGCGGATGACCTCGGGCTACAGCTGAGCAGCTACGGCGACCAGGTCATCGAAACCCCCAACCTCGACGCTCTCGGCGCGAGCGGGGCGCTGTTTGAAGTCGCCTACGTGGCGCAAGCGTCGTGCAGCCCCTCACGGAGCGCCATGTTCACCGGCCTCTACGTGCACAGCAACGGGCAGTTCGGGCTTACCAACGCCTCCGATTTCAGCCTGCACCCGCACCTGCACGACGCCACGATGCCGAACATACTCAAGCGAGCCGGCTACCGGACCGGCATCATCGGCAAGCTGCATGTCGACCCCACCGACCGCTTCCTGTGGGACCTCCGTTCGCAGGTGAACGCTCGCGACGTGGCCGGAATGGCCGCGGAGGCCGAAGTATTCATGAGTGGCGGAGCCGAGGATCCCTTCTTTCTGATGGTGAACTACACCGACCCGCACGCCTATCGCGAGCGCGACCCCCAGACAGGTGAAATAACGTCGGACTGGACGTTCTTGGACCAGCACGAGGGCATTCCCGCCACCTTGGTCGAGCCGAGCGAGAAGACGGTCTTTCCATTCCAAGGAATCGACACTCCGGAGCAGCGCAAGCGAGTCGCCGGCTACTACAACGAAGTGCTGCGCGTCGATGTCGGCGTCGGGCTGCTGCTCGAGTCCCTCGAGCGGCTGGGTCACTCCGACGACACCTTGGTCATCCTGACCGGCGATCACGGCCCGCCATTCGACCGCGGCAAGACGACGGTCTACGAAGCGGGCCTGCGGGTGCCATTCCTCGTCCGGTGGCCCGGCGTCTCGAAACCCGCGCGAAGCCAAGCAATGGTCTCGACGGTCGACATCCTGCCCACGATCCTGGACGCGACCGGCGTCCCCGCTGCGGTCGAAATGCAAGGGATGTCGCTGCGACCCGTCCTAGAAGATGCGGAAGCCCCTTGGCGCGAGTACCTCGTCGGGGAGTTCCACATGCACGGCGCGCCTTGGTTTCCGCGACGGGCGATTCGTGACGGCCGCTACAAGCTGATCCACAACCTGCTGGCGCCGGCGGAAAGCCCGAGCATTCGGATCGACGGCGACTTGGGCTACTTGGCCTCTCGCGATGAGCGCTATGCGGGAACGCCGGTCCGGCAAGCCTTCGACACCTTCGCCAAACCTCCCGAGTTCGAGTTGTACGACTTGGAAGCAGATCCTTGGGAATTCAGGAATGTCGCCGGCGACCCGGAGCATGCAGAGGCACTGCAACGGATGCAAGCCGCCTTGGAGGAGTGGCGCCGCGAGACGGCCGACCCGTCGCTCGATCCGGCCTTCTCCGAAGAGATGCGCCAGCGCGTGGACAGCTACTATCAAACGCGCCTCAATGCCGCCGCGAGGGTGCTCCAACAGCCTACTGCTGTGAACTAGGCACCTTGGACGCGGCACACGGATGGCACGGCTCCCCAGCAGCTAGCGTCTCCGGCCGTAGTGGTCCGAATCGTGTGGTTCGGAAGTGCTGCGAATGTCTGAGCAAGCCAGCTTCGTTGCATCCCGCATGGCTGGCCCCCTCCGAGGCGGGACGATAATGGCTGATCGGGTGCCGGAACTTCGGAGCAATCCGGGAAGCGCCTGGCTTGCCGATGAATCACATGTGAGCGAAGAATGGCACGCGAACACAGATACACGGCGACCTTGACGTGGACAGGCAACTTGGGCGAGGGCACCCGCTCCTACAAGGGATATGCGCGTCACTATGACATCGCGTGCCCCGGAAAGCAAATCGTGCGGGGCTCTGCCGATCCCGCATATGTCGGCGATTCGAAGCAGCACAATCCTGAGGACCTGCTAGTGGCCTCGCTGTCGGCCTGTCACATGCTCTGGTACCTTCACCTATGCGCGGTCGGCAAAGTTGCAGTCACGGCGTACCGGGATGTTGCCGAGGGCGTGATGCGGGTCAATCCAGACGGCTCCGCCGAATTCGAGAAAGTGACGCTGCGGCCGGAGGTGACCATTGCCGGCGACAGCTGCGCCGAAACCGCCATGCGCTTGCACGAACGGGCCAATGCCATGTGCTTTATCGCCCGATCCGTGAACTTTCCGGTCGAGCATGTTCCGGAGATCGTGAAGGGCTAGGGCCGAAAGTCCTACCGTCAGGACCGTAGGTAATCGGACTGCGGCGGGCCAGCTAGCCCGCGTCAAAGCGGAGAACGATTCCGCTTGTGAGGTCAGTTCCGGCACGGGGCAGTGCCAGATAGCGTGAGGCAAAGCCCGGACTCGCCTCTGTTACCGAATCAGGATCAGATCGGCCAGCGGTTCGTGCAGCATCTCGGCACCGCTGCTGGTGATCACTACGTCTTCCTCAAGGCCGATGTTGATCTCTCCCATGCCCTCGTAAGGTGCGTACAGAATCGGCTCGACCGCGAACGTCTGGTCCTCCTCCATCTTCAAGAAGACGGTGGTGCCATAGCGCTCGGGCCAGTCGGGCCCGAGCAACGGCCCCACGTCATGCACGGCGAATCCAATCGCATGGCCGGTGCCGTGTGGCGGCCCCTCGAAGCCGGCCTGTTCGAACGTCCGGCGAGCGATCGCGTCGATCTCGTTGCCGGACACGCCGGGCTTCATCGCGGCAATCTGCAGATCGGCTGCCTTGCGGGCGGTTTCCCACATCTTCAAGATCTGAGGCGGAGCCTCGCTCTCTCCCTCTCGCAGGACATAGGCGGTGCGCTGCAGGTCGGTCGAATACCCGTTCAGCGTGATGCCAAAGTCGATTCGCACCAAGTCCCCGGGCTGGATGACCCGGTCGCTCGGGTCGGAGTGCCCCCGGGCCGGCCCGGCAACCACGCTGATGAAGGGCACGGTGGCCCCGAGTTCGGCCGTTTGTGATCGCAGATATGCGCCGACATCGATTTCCGAGGTCACGCCCGGCGTGATCACTGCTCGCGATAGCGCGTTCCGGATGAACCTGTCGGTGTGCCGTGCCGCCTCGCGCAAGATCTCCACTTCGGAGGGCAACCGTCTCCCGCGGAATGAAGCGACCAACGGTTCTGAGGACACGAACCGGGCCACGATGGCTTGGCCCAAGACCTCCTCCAGATAGTTGCGCATCCCGGCGGTCAACCCGTCAGCGATAGGCATGTCGCGCGAGACGTTCACGGCGATCCGTTGGGGGTCAAGTGCAGTGACGAACTTCTTGAGGTGAGGCTTGATGCCCTCGCTCTTGTAACTGAGCACCTCGTCGTAGATGCCTGTCTCCTCCAGCGGCACGACATCGTAGCTGGCAGCGATGGCCGTCTTGCGCAGCCCTTCCTTGGAGCGGTCGAAGAGCAGCGCCATGCGGGCGACCGCATCACCGCCGCCGAGGTCTGCGGCCAGCGGGTCGGCAGCCTCTTCCCGGGTAAAGACTAGCCACAGGTCGATGTCGTGGGTCTCCATGGCGCTCGGGAGCAGCCTTTCCACGCGCTCGCGGAGCACGTCTGCGCTGACCGCAGTGCCACCGCCGGCAGCGCCGAGCGGCAGCGCAAGGAAAAGGGCTGGCAATGTCAGCCTGAAATGGGACTTGCCTGCTGAGCGGGCGTTACGGAGCATCGATTTTCCGAGCATGAGGCCTAGCCGGGAGGATGGGTTACGCTAGCACGATGGCCTCGCTCGTGGCAAGGGACCGGGCTTGCATCTGGCACCCGTTCACGCAAATGAAGACCGCACCGGACCCGCTGCCGATTGTTGGCGGAGACGGTGCCTACCTGATCACCGAAGACGGGCGGCGCGTATTGGACGGGATCTCATCGTGGTGGGTCAACGTCCACGGGCACTGCAACCCCAAGGTCAGCCAGGCATTGGCCGAGCAGGCACAGCGCCTCGAGCACGTCATGTTCGCGGGCTGCACGCACCCGCCGGCTGTCGAACTCGCCGAGAGGCTGCTGGCCAAGCTGCCGCGAAACCTGAACAAGGTCTTCTTCTCCGACAACGGCTCGACCTCCGTCGAGATCGCTCTGAAGATGGCCTACCAGTACTGGACCAATCGCGGCGAGCACCAGCGCCGTACCTTCCTGGCCCTCAAGCACGCCTACCACGGGGACACGGTCGGCGCCATGTCCGCCAGCCACGATTCCCTGTTTACGGCCAGCTACGCACCGCTCTTGTTCCACGTCGAGCGGGTCGCCGTGCCGCAGGACTATCTCGCTTCCCTGGATCCGGCCAATGGCGGAAGCGCCACCGCTGCGCTAACCGAATTCGAAGACCTGCTGCGATCCCGCTACGACGAGATCGCGGCAGTGATCGTCGAGCCAATGTTGCAGGCCGCAGGAGGAATGCTGGTCTGGAAGCCCCAGATGCTGCGCATGTTGCGGGAGCTGTGCGACCGCTACGGGCTCTTGTTAATCGCCGACGAAGTGATGACGGGATTCGGGCGCACAGGAAAGATGTTCGCGTGCGAGCACGGCCCGATCGAGCCCGACCTGATGTGCCTGTCCAAAGGGCTCACTGCCGGATATCTACCGCTGTCCGTCACCGTAGCCTCCGATGCGGTCTACGAGGCGTTCCTGAGCGATGACCGCAGCAAGACCTTCTTCCACGGCCATTCCTTCACGGCCAATCCCTTGGGCTGCGCGGTTGCGCTCGCTGGCCTGGACATCTTCGACAACGACGGCGTGCTGGAACGGGTGAGCCGCATCTCATCCAAGATGCGCAGCAGGCTCCAAGCGCTGGTTGGCCGCGAGTACACCAAGGACGCTCGCCAGATCGGGGGCGTGGCAATCCTAGAACTCGAAACAGGCGGCGAAGGCTACCTCGCCGATATCGGACCGCGCATGGCAGCGTTGTTTCTAGAGCGCAACTTGCTCTTGCGACCGAACGGGGGCATCGTCTACTTCATGCCGCCGTACGTGGTGACCGACGACGAGATCGACTGGGTCTTCGACCAGATTGAGGAGGTCGTGGACGCAGCTACACAGGCTCCCGGCTAACTCCTGGCGCCCGCGGCGCTCACTCGGTCGGATCCGACTCCGGCAGTTCGTGCCGGAACATCGACAGGCAGTTCGATCCCACCCTGACGACCCGCACCCTCCTCAGAGATCCATACTGCTCGGCGAGTACTAGCTGTTTCGGGTGCTGCGCGATCACCCACTGTGCCGGCCGCCTTGCAAGCGCAGCCAGTGTTGATGCGTACTCTCGGATAGCCTCGTAGGGCGGACCAAGGAAGTAGATGTCGGCGTCAAGCTTGTCGATCGCCTCGCTGACCGGGGCCTGCCGAACGTGCGCCTGATCTGCTGCGCCGACCAGTTCGAGGTTGCGCCGTATTAGGCCCGCGGCTCGAGTGCTTGACTCGACGAACATGGCCGCTTTGGCTCCCCGGCTGAGCGCTTCGATGCCGACCGAGCCCGTTCCCGCATACAGATCAGCGAATACCCTGCCCTCGACTTGGCCCTGCAGGATGTCGAACAGTCGCTGACGCATTCGTCCGAGTATCGGGCGCGTCTGCATGCCCTCCATGGAGAGCAACCTGCGACCGCGGAACCTGCCGGCAATCACTCGCATCAGGTCACGCGATCAGGCCGGGCAGCCCAAGCTAGGCCGAACCCGCTGCGGGACGCGAGAGCGACACGGCGTTCTTCACGATGCGCTCGACCGTGCTTCGCCCGCGCTGCAGAGCGTCTGCGTAGTACTCCGCCTCCGAAGCCTTCGCGAGCGGCCTGCCATGCTGGAACCAGTATTCCAATGCGCGTCCCAGCGCGAACGTTCCAGCGAACGCAACCAGCCCCTTCGAGACCAACCCTCCGCCAGCGGGCAGCTTGGAAACCGCGGTGCGCGCCAACGCCCTCCAGCCCATGGCCGACGCGAGGATTGATGCGATCGGCATCGCCTGGCGGTCGTAGCCGACGGGCTTGCCGTGGGCAGCCGCCAACAGGAGCGCGAGTCGGACCTGGTTCATGGTCAGGAATGCAGTGTCTGAGGCGAACTCGCCGATCGTCCAAGGCAGGCTGAGCACCGAAGGAACGATGTTTGGCAGCGACGTCGCAGCGGCGAACAGCGTGTTCTCCTTACAGACTCTCCAGATCAGCCGCTCGCTCACGGACCGGCGCAAGCCTGGAAAGTTCGCGGCAAGCGCAAGCAGCAAGTCCTCGTTGCGATCATCGTCGAGCAGCGCCCCGATCGACTTTCCCGGATCCCATGGGTCCAGCACGTGAAAGTGCGCGGGATGGGGCACTCCGGACTCCGAGAAGCCCACATCCGCCCGCGCAAAGTCGGCCTCCTGCGTCACCAGCAGCAATCGGGCGCTGTTGGGCGGATGCGGATGCGGGAACAGGAGCTCTTGGACTTCGTCCACGAAGGACTCATCCGCGGCAAGAATGCCGAAGGTGACGGGTTGTTGCGCCTGAGCCCGCACTTCGCCCGGATCGAGTCGCCGCAACGCAGACGTGACTTGGCGCAGGAACAGCTTCATCGCCGGAAGCTCATTATAAGAGAGGGCGTGGAATCGGACGATGCATGTGCCGGCCCCGCCGCCGTCCGCAAGCTACGACAGGCCTTTGTGAAACGAGACTCTGGTATGGCGATTCCGTGCCACCAGCGTCCGCCGCCCGCCCGGATGCTCTACCATGCGGACATTGGCGCTCAACACGCAAGCTGCCGCGAACGGCGCTAACCAGCCCGAACGCTGCATCCTGGTCGGCCTCGACCTCAAGACCCTCCGTGCGCCGTCGGCGAACGGGGCTCTCCAGCCCAGCGCCGAGCAGTCGTTGGCCGAACTCGCCGCACTCGCCAGCGGCGCCGGGGCTGACGTGGTGGGGCAGGCCCTGCAGGTGCGGGAGCGAGCAGACCCGGCGACGCTGCTTGGTTCCGGCAAGATCGGTGAGATCCGAGCCTGGGCAGAAGCGGAGGAGTGCGACTTTCTGCTGTTCGACCACGACCTCACTCCATCACAGCACCGCAATCTCGAGCGCGAGCTGAAGGCATCGGTGCTGGATCGCACGCAGCTTATCCTCGACATATTCGCCCGGCACGCACGATCTCGCGAGGGTCGGCTCCAGGTCGAACTTGCGCAGCTGGACTACATCCTGCCCCGCCTCACAGGAAGAGGCACGGCCATGTCGCGGCTCGGAGGCGGCATTGGAACACGCGGCCCCGGCGAGACCCAGCTCGAGCACGACCGGCGCAAGATCCGCCGCCGCATCACAAAATTGCGCGCTGACCTGGAAAAGGTCCGCGTCACCAGACGCCTGCAACGCTCCAAGCGCAGCTCCGTGCCGATCCCGACGGTCGCTTTGTGCGGCTACACGAATGCGGGCAAATCGACCCTCTTCAATGCCTTGACCAGCGCAAACGTGGTCGCGGACCAACGCATGTTCGCGACCCTGGACCCCACGCTGCGCAGGCTTGCTCTACCCTCCGGCTACCCTGCCCTACTCTCGGACACGGTCGGATTCATACGCAAGTTGCCGCCAACGCTCATCCAGGCCTTTCGCGCAACGCTCGAAGAAGTCACGGAGGCATCTCTGATCATTCACGTAGCGGATGCGACTAGCGAGGAAATGAGGCTGCACATGGAGGAGGTCGACGGAGTCCTCAAGGAACTCGGGGCCTCGAAGACACCCCAGATCCTTGCCCTGAACAAGTGCGACCTGCTGGAGCCTCAACAGGCTGCCCTGCGGGTTCAGCGCGAGAAGACAGCAGCATCCTGCGAAGCTGTTGTGGACATTTCAGCTCGCACCGGACAAGGGCTTGACCGTTTGGCCAGTGCCGTTGACAGCATTCTGTCCAAGGGGGCGTTCGTGCGAAGAAGGCTTCTCGTACCGTACGACAAGGGCGGCGCCCTGTCGCAGGTCTACGAGCACGGACGCATCCTTGAACGTCGCGACGGCGAGGCAGGAATCGAAGTCGTGGCAGAGTTGGAGCGCACACTAGCCGAGCGGCTGGACGGCTACGCCTGCAAGGAAGCCAGCTAACGGCTGTTGTGGGATCCCGGGCATTCGGGACTCCGGAAGAAAGCCGCAGCCATCAAGCGTGCAGTGGCGGCAGCCGGTCTCGCCAAGGACGCGCGGCCTCGAGCTGAGCGGCCAAGCGAAACAGCGTGCACTCTTCCCCGAACCGCACCATAAACTGCACTCCGACTGGCAGGCCGTCCGCCGTCCAATGCAGGGGGATCGAGGCGGCTGGCTGACCCGTGCCATTGGCTAGCTGCGTGTATGGCACCCATTCCCGCACGCGCTTTGCGTAGGGACGCGGATCCATTTCGCCCGGACCCGGATGCAAGAAACCTAACGGCGGGGGCGGGGCGGCAAAGACGGGCGTGACCCAGATGTCGAACTGCTGAAAGAACCGAGCCACCTGGCGTCCCACCATCTGCATTGCAGCGACCGCAGCGACATAGTCTGCCCCGCTAGCTTGGCCTCCGCGCTCGCCGAACACCAGAGTGGACGGCTCCACATCCGCAGCGGTCAGTTCCCGGCCCACTTCGCCGGAGAGCTGAGCTAAGCTCGCCGCTAGGTTCGAGAACCAGATCGTAGTAAAGGCGGCTTGGAACGCGCGCTCGTCGTACTCGGGCGCTGCCGACTCTACGATGTGCCCCAGGTCTTGCAGCAATCTTCCAGCCGCCTCGACCGCTTCGACGCACTCGGGATGGACGGGCGTTCCGAAATGCGATTCGGTGGACAAAGCGACGCGCAGCCTGCCGGGGTCCTGACTGGCCGCATCCAAAAAAGCCGTCTCGGGAGGCGGGGCGAAATACGGATCGCCGATGTCTGGCCCCGCAGTGGCATCCAGCAACGCTGCGCTGTCCCTAACCGAAAGGGTCAGGGCATGCTCGGCCACCAATCCGCTCATGACATCGCCAGCATCCGGCCCCAGCGGGTTGCGCCCGCGCGTAGGCTTCAGGCCGAACAGCCCGCAGCATGCCGCGGGGATCCGAATCGACCCGCCTCCGTCGCTGGCATGAGCCATAGGCAGAATCCGGGCGGCTACGGCTGCGGCGGCTCCACCGCTGGAGCCGCCCGGCGTGCGGTCCAAGTTCCACGGGTTCCTGGTTGGACCGAAGGCATGCGGCTCGGTAGTAGCCGTAAGTCCGAATTCTGGGGTGTTCGTCTTGCCGACGCAGATCAGGCCGGCCCGTCGGTGCCGCTTAACGATTTCGCTGTCGTATGTCTTCTGCACGTCCCGCAAGAGAGCGCAGCCGTCAGAAGTAGGCACGCCTGTGTAAGAGGCGCGAATGTCCTTCAGCAGGAACGGCACGCCCGCGAACGGCGCGTGCGGATCGATGGCTGCGCTCCGGGCACTGTCGCGAGCCAACTCGAACATCGGCGTAATGACCGCGTTGAGATCACCGTTGGTGCGCTCGATGGCGTCGATCACCGAGTCGACCAACTCCAGCGGCTGGATTTCGCCGTTCTTGACCAGCTGGCTCAAGCCAGTCGCGTCTGGCGCGAGTTCCGCGATGTTGAGCTTCATTCCAACCATGGTAGCCAGAGGGTTAGGACGATGAGCTTCGAGCGGGTCCACTCGTATCAAGGCCGACGCTCTCGTCAAGGATGCAGGCTAGGATCTGCCGGACGGCTCGAGCGCACCGTTAGAACATACGCTGCTGGACGCTACACGCTCCGATTACCCGTTCTCTGACAGCCGCGTCCAATGAATGGCCGCCCTCGAAGCGGAACCTGCCAGCATCAACTCCGTAGAGACGTGAGCCAAGGCTTGCACTACCCGAGCAGTTCAAAGTCCCCTGCGCGTTCCGATACCGAGGGGCTCGGCTGCGGGGATACGCCATGCGGCGCGCGGATGAAGGGCGCAAGACCTACAGCGAGACGATCTTCCGGCTCAAGAACAGGGCATTTCCGCGCATCTCAGTACTCCGACATTCACCCCGAACCTGACGATTTCCGCGCACGCCCGTGCTATTCTCTCTATGGGCTACAGCATGCTGTTTCGAAAGCATCTTGACCGTCGGCTGTTTCTGCGGGGAACGGGCGCTGCCGTCGCACTGCCGTTCTTGGATGCCATGGTGCCGGCGTTGGCCGCCGCGCGCCGATCGGAATCCGGAACGCCGCGCAGACTGGCCTTCGTCTACATCCCCAATGGCGTGATCCAAGAAGCCTGGACTCCCCTCGCCACGGGCTCCGACTTCGAGTTCACGCGGGTTCTCAAGCCGCTGGAGCGCCACCGAAACGACCTGCTGGTACTGTCCGGCCTGACCCACAACAACGGCAGGGCCTTGGGCGACGGACCCGGCGACCACGCCAGAGCCGCCTCTAGCTTTTTGACCGGGATTCACCCCAAGAAGACGTCCGGGGCAGACATCAAGCTCGGAATCTCAGTCGACCAGGTCGCCGCCAACGCGATTGGCGATCAGACGCGGTACGCCTCCTTGGAACTCGGGATCGAGCCGGGCAGGCTGGCCGGAAACTGCGATTCCGGCTATAGCTGCGCCTATTCGAACAGCATTTCGTGGCGTGGCGAGCGAACGCCGAATCCGCCCGAAATCGATCCGAGACTCGTCTTTGACCGCTTGTTCGGGAATCTTGAGGCACCGTTGAGCCCGGCGGATCGAGCCCGGCAGGGAGAGCGCCAACAGAGCGTGTTGGATCACATTCTTGCGGACGCCAACCGGCTGCGCAGCTCGGTGGGACCAGCAGACCGCCAGAAGCTGGACGAGTACTTCTCAAGCGTGCGCGAGGTAGAGAAGCGGATCGCCGCAAGCCGCGAGGGCGGAGCGCCGGAGCCCGAAATGGCGCGCCCGCAGGGCATTCCCGCCAACTATGCGGACCATTCCCGGCTCATGTTTGACCTCATGGTGCTGGCCTTCCAGACCGACCTCACTCGCGTCGGAACCTTCATGATGGGACGCGAGGGCAGCAACCTCACCTATCCGGACATCGGCGTGAGCCGCGCTCACCACGGCATGACCCACCACAGGGGCGATCCGGGCAAGATTGAAGACATCACCAAGGTCAACACCTACCACGTGGAGCAATTCGGGCACTTTATAGACAAGCTAGCCTTAGTCAAGGATGGCGACGGCCGCTTGCTGGACAACATGATGGTTGTCTACGGCTCGGGCATTGGCGACGGCAACCGCCACACGCATCACGATCTACCAGTCTTGCTGGCTGGCGCGGGCGGCGGTACGCTGACGCCTGGCCGCCACGTCCGCTACGCGGGCGAGACGCCGATGAACAACCTCTACCTGTCCCTGTTGGATCGGGTCGGCGTGCGGCCCGAGACTTTGGGCGACGGCACCGGCAAGCTGGATCGACTGAGCGATATCTGATCCCAGCAATCGGCAAGCCGATGCCGCGCGTGGCACCCCGGCCGCGGAGCTTCGCAAGGGTTGCACCCACATGCCCGCGCCCAGCCCACCGGAAGGATCGTCTGCGCCCGTCGCGGTAGTGCTGTTACAACTGGGCGGGCCGTCCTCGCTCGACGAGGTTCAACCGTTCCTCGAGAACATGTTCCGGGATCCGGAACTCTTCAACCTGCCGATCCCTGCCCGTGCACAAGACTGGCTCGCCGAGCACGCGGCAAAGTGGCGGGCTAAGCGGGCCCGTCCGCTATATGCCTCGATCGGAGGACGATCGCCCATCGGCGATATCACTGCCCGGCAAGCCCACCTGTTGGAGCGGGAACTGAACGACTCCATGCGCAGCCGGGTGTTCGTGGCCATGCGCTACGGCAAGCCCTCTACGGAAGCGGCCGTCGAAAAGGTGTTGGCGGCAAACTGCCGGAGCGTCACACTGCTTCCCCTGTACCCGCAGTACTCGACCGCCACGACTGGGAGCTCTGTGCGCGAATGGCAGCGTTGTGCCGCGCGGAAGGAGCTCGACCTGCCTACTGCAACGATTGATTCCTACCCATCGCACCCCGCGTACATTTCCGCAGTCTCGGAGCGTGTGTCCGCAGCGCTGGCAAGGCTTCCGGCGAAATCCGACCCGCATGTCCTATTCAGCGCACACGGCTTGCCGCAAAAACTCGTCCGCCAGGGCGACCCCTACCAGAGCCAAATCGAGGAGACTGTGCAAGAAGTGGCCCGCGAGTGCGCTCTGCAAGCTCCCTACACGCTGTGTTACCAGAGCCGCATTGGGCCACAGCGATGGCTCAAGCCCAGCTTGACCGAGACACTGCGCCGGCTTGGCCGAAGCGGCTGCCAGGCGGTGCTAGTGGTACCGATCTCATTTGTGTCCGACCATCTCGAGACGCTGTCGGAGATCAACGTCGAGGCCCGCGAGCAAGCGATGTCCTTAGGCATCCGCCATTTCGAGACAGCGACCGGCCTGAATGACAGTCCCGCGTTCATCCAGGCGCTCGCCGAACTTGTGCTCGCGACCGCGGATGGTTCCTGATACGAGTCGGGAACTTGATCCTGTTCTCCCAGCGCCACGACCGCCCGCCGTCGACGGCTAGCAGGCGATCGCGGGAATCCTGCCAAGCGCTCTGATCTCCCGGGCGAGGAGGTTCCGGCACGGTTCTTGCTGCAATTGAAGCCCCCGGGGAACGCAGCTTCCAGCGGCGTGCGATTGCAGCTGAACGATGGAATCGCGGACAGAACCTAGTGCCAGGAGTTGGCAAGGCCCCGATATGCGCCATTGCGGCGGGGCGGCCCGAAGATTCTCGGACAAGCACCAAGGCATTCCGATACCCTAAGGCCGGTCACGCGGTCCGGCATTCCGCGTTCGGGCTGCGACGCCGCATGATGTGCAGCATCCGGCCGAGAAGTCGCGGGGAGGGGCCGTCGGGTCACACCGCAGGCCCGATTGCCTTGCCCCAAGGAGGGAATGTCGTGTTCAAACTCAGGATCCAGCACCTGGCGCAGGCCATGCTTGCGTGCTACGTAGGAATGACATCCGCCTGCACGGAACCCGTGCAAGAGACCTACCGGGAGGTCCAATGGCCACAGCCAGCGACCACTGACGCCGGAACCCCGTCCCCTTGGCACTTCGGCGAGGTCGCAGCCGTGGCAACGACGGCGCAGGGGAGCATTCTGGTATTCCATCGGGGAGCCCTCCCGATTATGGAGTTCGACGTCTCCGGCAATTTCGTTCGTTCCCTTGGCGGCGTTTCGGTCAGCGGGGGCAAGGTGACGGGAATCGCGCCCGAGAATCGGGCGCCCGGCGGTTCTGGGTACACGGCAGTGTACGGACCGGCGGGCTGCTATTCGTGCGCCGCTCATTCGATCCGCGTCGACCAAGCCGGCCACATCTGGATCGTGGATGCCACGGCGCACGTGGTCTACAAGACCGATTCCGACGGCAACGTACTCATGCAACTCGGAGAAGTGGGTGTCTCTGGCACGGACGAGAGCCACTTCAACCTACCCACGGATGTGGCGTTCGGCCCGGACGGCACGGTCTACGTCAGCGACGGATATGCCAGCGCGCGGATCGTCAAGTTCTCGAACGTAGGTCAATTCCTGCTGGACTGGGGAAGCCGCGGCACAGGGCCGGGAGAGTTCGGGCTGCCTCACAACCTAGTGGTCGATGGCGAGGGGCGAGTTTATGTCACCGATCGCGACAATCAGCGGATTCAGGTGTTCGATTCGAATGGCGAGTTTCTCGAAGAGTGGGTGGGTGTGGGAGGCATCTCCACCTTGTACATAACAGCCGAGCAGCAGATATGGGCCGGGGGGGTGCTCCGTAACCTCGACGGCACTGTTGCCGTTAGGCTTCCTGGCAACGTCGGGGGTCACGGTACTACCGTCGCACCGGACGGAAGCGTGTTCATCGCTCAATTGAGCGGTGTAGTGCAGAAGTTCGAGCCGGTCCAATAGCGCCTAACGACATTGGCTAGGCACAGAAACGGAGGGACTGCACTCGCAGAAGCCCCTCAGATCTGACAACAGGCCGGCCGCCAGCGGGCGCGATAGTCCTAGCCGGAGAACTAGACCAGCCCCGATCCCGGCAAGTCTAGCGCCGTTCCAAGCTCAGTTTCCGCTCCCCGCTACCTTGCGGAGAGAAGCCAGGAGTTGCTCCCGGATTCTTTCCGAGGCCTGCTCCTCGACCCGGCTAGTGCCGAGCCATGTCTCGTAGCCTCCGAGCGCGTGATGTTCCGGAGTCGGCAAGTACCCCTCTGCACCGTTCGCGAGGCTGATCACGAACGTGGCTTGGAGGGGACTGTCACGCTTGATCGCGAGCCCGGTCTCGACGAAGGTCTCGAAAGGCAAGGCCGCGATGCCCAGATCGCCGATTCGAATCGCCTGCAGCACGACAGCGACGCTGTCCGGGCCGTTGTGCAGATCGATCGCGCGCTGCGCGTAAATGTGGCGCCTTGTAAGTTCGGCGGACCGCACGCCTTGGAGGATGGCCCTTGACTGTTCGACGATTGGATCCGTGGGCTTGCGCCGAGCCAGCTCCAGCTCGACCTGCTCCATCGCGAGACTCGCGTCCGGTCTGTACTCAATCTCTGCATAGGCCTTCGCCACGGAGTCCGCTAGCTTGCCCGCGACCTTGCGAACCTGCTCGAACGGCTCCTGCCGCGAGCGCGGCTTGGAGAAATCGATGTTGTTGATGTTTCCGCTGGTGCCGTTGGAGAGCATGCCAACGAAACGGTCGCCGGCGTCTAGGCGACTGGCTATTGCAAGCGAGAATTCCCCGAAGTAGTCTGCCGACACTAGCCCTGCCGGAATGTTCCCCACATAGTGCAAGGAATAGTTGGCGAGGACAGCGAGCGGTTGCTTCGCCGCCGTCCTGATCGATAGCACCACGGCTTCGGGGTCGACCGGACCTGAAGGACGTACCAGATCGGAACTGCCAGCGGGAGGATTCATCCGCACTCGGTCAGTTGTCCCTCCGAACGGATCGGGTGGGATCGTTCCATCCTTCATGAACCAACGCCGATTGAAGACCTCGTCCGGAAGCTCGGTGCGCGTCCATCCGATCTCGGCAGCCTCGAGCCTTTCGAAGGCACCGGCAATTGAATCGGCAATGCCATCAATCAGCCGGCGGGAATAGCGTTCCTCGTTTGCCGCGTCCTGCTCCGGCTCCGGCCCGCGCAGGCCCACTCCGGGCGCAGGCGGGGGCGCTGTATGGGTATGCGTGGCTGCGATCAGCACGCGATCAGCAGGTATTCCAGTGTTCGCCTGGGCGAGACGCTTGGCCTCGTCGACAGTCTCCCTCGGGATATAGCAGCTGTCTACGATCGCAATCGCAACGGTCTCGGTGCCGTCGTCCAGTACCAGCGCTCGCGATTGCAACGGATCGTGGGCTCCGGTGGCGGGTCTGTACCGGAACGAGCCAATCATGGGGAGCGGCCAATCCTCGGGCGTGATGTCTACCGCCGCTGCACCGGCTCGCAGCGGAGGGCGAGTATCCGCGGTGCACGAAGCGGCGGCCAGCGTGATCCATCCCGCAAGGACGGCCACAAACGCTAGTTCGAGTCTTGTCATCGGCAGTTGTGCCTCGTGAAATATGCTACCGCCGAGCGCCTGGCAGCCCAGACTAAATCGTCTTCACCGGCGGTGTCCTCGCGACAGGTTCTGAGTAGGAGGCAGTGCTAGATCGGACAAACGCGATCTAGGGATGTCGTTGCGCCGGTCTTGCAGCCCGACGGAAGACTCGGGCCAGGCTGAGAAACCGGCCTACTTCGCCCCGGCGATCTCTACCACGATGTTCCACAGGATCTCGACGTAGTCTTGGTAGGGCTGGACGTACAGATACTCATTGCGACCATGGATGCCACTGGCTAGATCCCACTCCGGCCGCGCCGGCCCGAAGCCGTAACTCGCGATCCCGGCGTGCCGCAGTTGTGCGGAGTCTGTAGCACCGGTGGACATGGCGGGCAGTATCGGCACGCCGGGGTACATGCGACCAAGCACGCTCTCAAAGGCCAGGAACGCATCGCTGCTCAACGCCGACGGGGAATGCGACGGGCGGGTCTGCCGATGCGGCATGAGATCCACCGCAGGTTCGTCCATGACCCTCTTCAGCAGGCTGAACAGCCGCTCGGGGTCTTCGTCCGGGAGGGCCCTGATATCCACCGTGGCGTTCGCCTCGGATGGAATGACGTTCTTCAGGTAGCCGCCCTGCAGGATCGTCGGCGAGATCGACGTGCGGACCATCGAGTTGTAGACCGGGGACAGATCGCGGAGCTTCTCGTAGTCGTCAGCGGTGGGCTTGTCGGCCAAGATCGCCCGAAACACAGCGGCTTTGTCGGGCTCGGAGATTTCCGCCAAACGGGTGAAGTACTCGCGGGTGGTCTCGTTCAATCGGGCCGGCATCTCATGTTCGGAGAGGCGCCCAACGGCCCGCGCCAGCGCCCCGATCGGGTTGTCCCGGAGCGGAATCGAGCCATGGCCGGAAGTGCCCGCGGCCTTGAGGTCGATCCGCCGGGGGGTCTTTTCGGCAGTCTGGATCTCGAACCGGGTGTAGCTCAGGTCGCGGCCGAACACCCCCTTCCCTCCCTCGTTGATCGCGAATTCAGCGTCAATCTCGTCGCGATGCTCGGCGAGCATGTAGGTGATGCCCAAGTCCCCGCCGGCCTCCTCGTCGGCCACGCCGAGGAAGATCACGTCCCGATCCAATGGCGTCTTCTGGCGCCAAAGCTCCAGCAGGACATGGAACGATCCAGCCACGACCCCCTTGTCGTCGGACGCGCCCCGGGCGTACAGAATTCCGCCTTTGACCTCGCCCCCGAATGGATCGAAGGACCACTCGTCGCGCTCCACCGCCACCACGTCGAGGTGGCCGAGCAACAGCAGCGGGCGCTTGCGACCGTTGCCCTTGACCCGCGCCACTAGACTCGCCCGGCCGGGGGCAGCCTCGAAGATCTCCGAGGAGAGGCCCTCTCGATCGAGTTTCTCCTTGAGATAGCGCGCCGCTCGGATCTCGTTGCCCTCCGGCTGTGCTGTGTCGATCCTGACCAGGTAGACCAGCGTTTCGAGGGCTTCGCTCTTGACGGCCGGCCAATCGGGTTCGGCAGCGGGCAACATGGCAGCCAGCAAGAATGGCGCGAGCAGGGTCCGATGTGACATCCCTTTCAGGTTAGACGCATTCCTCCTTGGCAGTTCAATAGGCAGCTGCTTTCGTCTGGTGATCGATCAGCCCGAATCGACCCGTCCGTTCCGGTTCGAGGAGCGCCACGAATGGTCGCAGGTGGTGTGGGCTTTGAACCGCCAGTCGTCTCGCGACGAGTTGCCGTCTTGGTCGTATGCGTTGTCCCGCAGCAGCGCTTCGTCGCGGCGGCACATGCCGTCGTAGCGTATTGCCACCTTGTCCGGGCCGATGGGTATGTGCGGCGGCGACGTCCAGTAGTTGAGGAAGAACGGTCGATCCCAGTTGGCGCGGATATACTCGCGTGCCTTGTCGCTCACCGCTTGCAAGATGAAGCCGTCGACAGCCGTCTCTGCCCCGGTGACGGTGGGCAGTTTGCCTGCCTCGCGAACCAAGTACTAGCGGCAATGCCTATGGCGCCGAGCAGCGGCCGGCACCCACCCCATCTCCGGGCTCTGCAATCCATCCTTTTCGCGCGATTCCGGGGTTTGCCGGACCTACGACGATTCGGGACGACCCTTCGCGGGACTGCCGATGCGCTCGTGATGATCCGCCCGCCAAGAGCGTGGGGCCGAGCTGCTCCCTTCGGCCGATCCATCCGCGGAACTGGTGGTAGCGTGAGGCAGATCCCAGTGGCGTCTGGGGCTCGATTTTTCGGCTTAGCCTCGTCTTGGGAGATGCAGGTGCTCTATCGCGGCCGAGGTCAGCTCGCTCAGCCTGACCTTCTGCTGACCTAGCTCGTCGAAGTTGTCTGGCGCGAGCCATCGTTCATAGGCTTCCTTCAACGAGGGCCATTCCTCGGCGATCATTGCGAACCATGCGGTGTCGCGACTTCGGTTGCGAACGATTGCGGCTCGGCGAAATGTGCCCTCGTAGGTTAGGCCGAATCGCCGCGCGGCCCTGCGCGACCGGGCGTTCAGCGCATCGCACTTCCACTCCAAGCGTCGGTAGCCAAGAGTCTGCATGGCGTAGACGACAAACAGGTACATCGCATCGGTCGCGACTCGCGTGCTTGCGATCCGCGGGCCCCAGTAGATGTGGCCGATCTCGATGGACTGATGAGCGGGATTGATCCGCATCAGCGATTGCCGGCCTTCAACTCGGTCGGTGGAGCGATCGATCACCGCGAAGAAGAGGGGATCCACAGACGCAACGGCACGGGCGAGCCAAGCATCGAATTCCTCGAGCGAATCTGGTGCTGGCTCGGGCAAGTAGCGAAAGCGAGCGGCCCGATCCGGTGGGCTCGAGGCTGCGAACAGCTTGTCCCGATGTGTGCTGGGGTCAAGAGGTTCGAGGCGTGCATACCGCCCTTGGAGCACGACGCGTTCAGGCATACTGGCAGGCTGTGGGTTGACAACCCTTGGACCGATCGGCAGTTCCGAAGTGGGATCGGTTTCCTGTGGTATCAGTGCCGCGTGAGTTTCTTGGTCCATAAGCAGAGACTGGGAATCAATGATCGATCATATCGCCGCCGGGTCGGCTTTCCAGGCCGGGCACGCCGACATGCCGCACCAGTTCCGCGCATACCGAGTAGCCGTTGAAGTCTCGTCCTGTGCGGGCAGGATTCGCGGTCTCGCTATGAAGATCATCGCTTCGACACGTGCCGTCACTGGTCCCAGACGATCGTACGCTCCCGTGCTGTCTCCGCGTCGTCGGAATCATCCCGTAGGATTGCCTCGAGTTCTTCAATTCCCTCGTCCAAGCGCTTCGGCGTCAGGCCGAGCGCGACGTGGGCTTCGCCGCTGGACGGGCCGGCTTCTATGGACTTCCGGAATTTCCCCGCAGCCTGCTCCACGTTCTCCTGCTCGACATGTGGCTTGCCGTTGAGCATGTGCAAGCGCGCTCCCTGTCCGCGATCGGGCGCGACGCTCAGCGCCGTCGCCATGTGGTGCGCCGCAATAGTCGTGCCGGGCGCCTCATCACTGGTATTCTTGGGGCGGGCGTCGGCTAGGGTCGCAGCCGCCCCGAGCCAACAATGCGAACGACAGGCAGCTACGGAATGACTCTAGCTCTTGCGATGGCGATGCCGCTATGCGCGCAACCGGTGCTCGAATCGATCTATCCCCACGGTGCGCAGGCCGGTAGCGCGGTGCGCCTCGAGCTCCGCGGCAAACGACTCGCCCCGACACCCCGGCTGCACAGCGGTGCTGCCATGACCGCGACCCCACTGGCGGTCCCGGGAGAAGCTAGCGCGGAGTCGCCGGAGTCCCTCGTTTACCTACTCGAGGTTGACAATAACGCCCGGCAGGGAGTCGTCCCTCTCAGGATCGAAACTTCCGACGGCATTTCCAACGCCGTGCTGTTCATGATCGGGGGCTTCCCGCAAACGGCCGAAGAGGAGTCTGACGAGGCCTCCGATGGCAGCGAAGCGTCGAACGACTTCCCCGAGATCGCACAAGAGGTCACGATGCCCGTCACCGTCGAGGGACGGCTGCAGGGCGCGGAACGAGACATCTACCGCGTTCGCGCCACCAAGGGGCAGCGGATCGTGGCCGAAGCCTCGGCCCGCCGGGTCGGATCGGCGATCGACCCCAACCTTGAACTGCGCGACAGCGCCGGGCTTGTGTGGGCGAGAACCAGCGACTCGCCCGGACTCGGCCTCGACGCCCGCCTCGCCTTCGATGTCCCGCAGGACGGGGACTATTTCGTGGTGATCCGGGACGAGCGCTTCAGCGAACAGGAGCATGACTTCTACAGGCTCACGATCGCCGACTACGAATATGCCGACAGCGTGTTCCCGCTCGGCTGGAGCCGGAACTCCATGGTGCAGGCGGAATTCTTTGGAGGCAATCTAGGCCAGCCTCTGCGAGCCGAGATCGATCTGACCAACGTGCCGAAAAACGCGAGCGAGACATGGGTCCGCGTGCCGGGCACCCCGTCCTCGGTGCCCTTCCTTGTGGGCGACGGAGAGGAGGTGTTCGAGTCCGACGGCGCTAGGACGCTGAGCGAGGGTGTCGTGGTGAACGGGCGGATCTCGGCGCAAGGCGAGATTGACCGCTACAGCCTGGCCGTGCAGAGCGGCGAGGAGTGGTCGTTCGAGCTGCGCTCCGGAGAGCTGCCCGGATCGTCGCTGTACGGCGTGCTGACGATATCGCACGGGGATGAAATCCTGGCGGTCGCGGGCAAGCATGCCGGGGATCCCAACCCATACGTCATCAGCACGACCGGGCAAACGGCCACGTACCCGTTTGTCAATCTCACGGTTCCCCCTGGGACCGAGAAGATTGCGGTCGCCGTCGAAGACCTGCTCGGTCGGGGCGGACAAGACGCGAGCTACCGGCTGGTGGCTCGCAAGCAGGGCCCGGACTTCTTGCTGACGCTCAACGATCCGTACATCAACATCCCGCGCAACGGCTCCGCCATCGTGACGGTGCAGGCGGAACGGCGCGGCTACTTCGGGCCGCTTGAACTCTACGTGGACAACCTGCCTGACGACCTAGAGGTCTCGGGCGGACACATCGCGCCCAGGTCCACGCTCAACAACACTCTGGCTCGTTTCGCAACCGGCATTCTCACCTTGACAGCCAAGCCGGACGCCGAGCTGCGGATGCTGAATCTCGTGGTGCGCGGCCGCGCGACAGCGGAGGGCAAGCGGCATCTTGACCGTCGTGCGGCCGGTCCGGGCATACGCGTCGGCGTCAAGGGTTCGAAACAGGAGGCCGTCACGGCCGAGTGGCTTGGGCTGGACCTTCCGACGCGGGTTACGCCCGAACAGGTGGCGGAGCTGGAATTCGCTATCGAGCGGAAGATTCGGCTCGTGCGCGGTAGCGGCGGACTGATGGCAAAGTGGCACTACAACCCTCGCCGACCGGGCGTGAGGGTGACCAAGAAGGTGGAAATTCCGAGAAACTCGGGCGGTCTGCGCCTGCGCAAGAACGACGAGGACGAGGACATGCGCGCAGGCGAATTTCGGATGTTCACTCACGAGCGGACGTCTCTGGGCATGGTTAACTTCAATCTGTCGGCCGTGGTCGAGTTCCAAGGACGCCAACAGACGCTGGTCTCCAAACCGTTGGAGGTCGATATCGTCGATGGCTACATGCTTACACCGCCGGGCGAGGGGCTCTTGATGCAGCCCGCGAGCGAGTCGATCTGGCAGGGATCGATCTGGCGCGACGAGGCGTTCCGGCGGCCCGTCACTGTCAGCGCCATCGGCTTGCCCGCTGGCGTCGAATGCCAGCCTGCCGAACTGCGCGAAGCCCAAACTGCCTTCGCCCTGCAGTGCAAGGCTTCCGCCTCAGCCCCGGAAGGCGACCACGAGGTCGAGATCCGGGCCGAATCGGTGCTCTCGGACGAAGGCACGACACCTTACATCGTCGAGCCGGTCAATGCCCGCGTGACGATTCGCCGCTGAGCGTAGCGGGCACCGTCGCCCGGAATGGCCTGAACGGCCGCTTGCGTCGAATCGCGCTATCGCTGCGGGTGTACGCGCTTTGTGCCGCGAGCGAGGCGCAGCTTGAAGTCTTCTGCTGTAAGTGAAGGATTCAACACTACTTCCGAATACGAATACAGCCGGTAGTCTCCCGGACTCCGATCATAGATCTTCTGCTGGACCGGCTGCCACATGTCAGTGGAAACCCACATTTCGATCCGCTGGCTGTTCAACTCTGCCTGTGGGTCTTTCGGCTGCAGATCGAGATGCACGGCGGATTGTCCCTTAACCGTCGCCGGCCCGAGGAGCTTGATGTCGTAGTGCTGTCCGAGGTAGCTGCCCTTAGTGCCGAAACCCAGCAAGAGCGCGTTCTCCACCTTGGCCTTGGAATCGCTCACGTCGTACTCTTCGACGGTCTTGATCTTTGGCTTGTAGATTTCGACCCTAGCGCCCTTGACGGAAAGGAAATAAACGTTCGGTTCCTCGAACGAGATCAGCATCGAGGCGCTGCCATCCGCAGTGCGGCGGACGACGATCTTGCCGCGTTCGACGCTCCTGTCATCCACCAGCGCCATGTAGCGCACCCATTCGAGGCTGGCCCGCATGCCCTGCCAGCCGGAAGCCGCCGCGTCCATCTTGGCGAGCACCGTTGCCAGATCGGGCGCGGCCCCAGACACGGGCGCGATACAGCCCAATACTATGGCCGAGACCGCCGCGGCAAGCCTGCCGCGGCGATAGGTCGGAGACAACAGGCCCGAGCGCGGCATGACTGTCAGCCCCTAGAGCGGCCGCTACTCGCCCGCGGGCTGCGCGAAGACCAAGTACGCTTGGACGTTCCCAGCAGCGTCCGTGGCCGGTTCGGTCGAAACGATGCGCAGGGATTCCCCGCTATAGTCGGCCAAAAGGTACTGCAAGCGCTCGCTGGCACCTTCGGGATCGGCGCGGTCCAACGCCCCCGGATCGATCCAGAACACCCGGGCGTCGGTCGCGGCGTGCTCGACCTCGTGAACGACGGGCCCGCTGGCCCGATCATTGAACAGCGCGGGTGGGGTGAGGAATATAAACGCCAGGATCAGGGCCACGATGATGTCGTACTGCCACGAGCCCCGGCGGAATTCCCAGAACACAGCCGGACGCAAGCGTGACCAAATCCTGCCCAGCATAGTTCGAGTGTATCCTAAACGAGAGGATCGAGGCGTCAGCCCCGCTGCCAGAGGACAAGACCATGCGAGGACTCAATGGATTCGCAAGACTGTTCGCGGGCGGCACCGTCTGGCCGGCCTTCAACAGCGACGGAGACCCGCTGATCGGCGGGCAGGCGGTGATGGAGGGCGTGATGATGCGCACGCCCCAGTCCTATTGCGTGGCTGTGCGCAAGTCGAGCGGCGAGATCACGAGCAAGGAAGAGACCGCCACGCGCCTGTCGCAGCGCAGCCGCTTCTGGGCCCTGCCCCTGGTGAGGGGTTGCGGCATCCTGGGCCAGTCGATGACGTTGGGCATGAAGGCCTTGAACTTCTCTGCGCGCCAAGCGGCTGAAGACGAGGACTCCGACGACAGCGGACAGAGCGACGAACTGCCCGGCTGGGTGCTGGGGCTCAACATCGCCTTCTCGGTCGGCTTCTTCATCGTGATGTACAAGCTGGTGCCGCTGCTGGCCACCAATCAATTGCAGGGGTGGCTACCGGTCCTCGACAACCAAGTGGGCTTTAGTTTCGTCGAAGGCGGCATTCGCATCGCTATCTTCCTCAGCTTTCTGCTCGCGATTTCGCAGATGAAGGATATCCGCAGGGTATTCGAGTACCACGGTGCCGAGCACAAGGTGGTCTACAACTATGAATCCGGCCAAGATCTCACGATCGAGAACGCCCAGCGGTTCACGACCCTGCATCCGCGCTGCGGTACCAGCTTCCTCATGGTCGTCATGCTGGTCGCAATCGCGATCTACGCGTTGGTGCCGTTCGAGGGCTTCGTCGGACCGTTCGCGGCCCGTGTCGCACTGCTGCCGTTGATCGCGGGCATCAGCTTCGAGATCATCCGCTATACCGCCAAGCACCAGCGTGGAGTGTTCATGCTGATGGCCCGCCCGGGTCTGTGGCTGCAACGCATCACGACCAAGCAGCCAGACAACAGCCAAGTCGAGGTCGCCATCCACGCCCTGAATACCGCTTTCGCGTTCGAGCGCCGCGTAGGCGGCACTCCCGTCGTTGCTTAGCGGTTCGAGGGCGTTGTGCCGCCGACGCCGGAGGCGCGGCGGTTACCAAGAGGTTGATGGACGAATGGCTGGCGGAGATCGGTGATGAACTGGGAACAGAGTATTGGAGAGGTCGAAGCGCGCTTCGAGGAACTGTCCTCGAGGCTTGCCGATCCCGCCCTGCTGGCAGACCAGAAGGCCTACCAGCAGCTAGCCAAGCAACACTCCTCGATCGCCGAGGTGGTGGAAAAGTATCGCTCGTGGAAGCGCGTCGTCTCCCAGATCGACGAGGCTCGGGACTTGCTCGACGAGTCCGATCCGGAAATGGTCGAGATGGCGACCGAGGAGATCAAGAGCCTGACAGCGGATCGGGACAGGCTCGCGGAGGAGATTCGCATTCTCCTGCTACCGGTCGACCCGGCCGACGAGAAAGGGGCGGTGCTGGAGATCCGGGCCGGCACGGGAGGCGACGAGGCCACGCTGTTCGCGGCCGAGATCTTCCGCATGTACTGCAAGTATGCCGAGGGTCATGCTTGGAACATCGAGGTCACCGCACGCAATGATTCGGAAGCTGGCGGGATCAAGGAACTGATCGCTTTGGTCAAGGGCAAGAAGGTGTACTCGCGTCTGAAGTACGAGAGCGGAGTGCACCGCGTGCAGCGCGTGCCAAAGACAGAGTCTCAGGGCCGGGTGCATACCTCTGCGGTGACCGTGGCCGTGCTGCCAGAAGCCGACGAGGTCGACGTGCAAGTGGACGAGACCGAGCTACGGATCGACACATACTGTTCGTCCGGCCCCGGCGGGCAGTCCGTGAACACCACCTACTCGGCAGTCCGCATCACGCACCTGCCCACCGGTCTGGTGGTGACGTGCCAGGACGAGAAGTCCCAGATCAAGAACCGCAAGAAGGCGCTGCAGGTGCTGCGCTCCCGGCTGTACGAGATCGAGCGCCAGAAACAGCACTCCGAGCAGGCCCAGCAGCGCCGCGCCATGGTCCGCAGCGGCGATCGGTCCGAGAAGATCCGAACCTACAACTTCCCGGAGATGCGTATCACCGACCATCGGATCGGCCTGAAGGTCCACCAGCTCACCCAAGTCTTGGACGGCGATCTCGATGTTCTGATCGAGCCGCTCACGACTGCCCAGCAGGCCGACGAATTGGCGGCGCAGGCGGCTTGATCCGATGAGTCTTCGCCCGGGCAATCAGCGCACGCCAAGGATTGCTTCTCCGCTGCTTGCGGCACTGGCGTCGCTCGCGCTGGCCTGCCCAAGCATTGCCGGCGAGCTAACCAGCCGAGAGCTCGCAGACGGCTTCGTTCCGCTCTTCAACGGTTCGGACCTCAGCGGCTGGGACGGAGACCCACGCCTGTGGAGCGTAGCAGGCGGCTCGATCGTCGGAAGCACCGACGGACGTCCGCTGAGCGCGAACTCGTTCTTGGTGTCCGAACGGGAGTTCGGCGACTTCGTGCTCCGCTTCGAGGTCAAGCTGCGCAACGGCAACAGCGGGATGCAGTTTCGCAGCGAGCGAACTAGAGGCTGGACGGTTCGCGGCTACCAAGCGGACTTTGCCTCCGGCAAGGGCTGGGGCAACCTGCACGGGGAGGGCCTGCCCCGCGGGCTCATTCTGGACGGCTGGCAAGACCGGGCCGAACATGTCGTGGGGACAGGCTGGAACCGGATCGAGATCCGCTGCGAAGGCTATCGTATCCGCATTAGCGTCAACGGCACGGTCACCAACGACGTGCTCGATCCGGGAGCGCTGGCTGGCGTGCTGGCAATGCAGCTGCATCGCGGCGAACCGATGCGCGTGGAGTTTCGCAACATTCGCATCCGCACGCTCGGCGCCGGGTCAACTCCTAGGGCGCAGGATTCAGTCCACTAGGCGATTCAAGGTATACGCTGCGATCGTTGTCGCGAGCGAGTCCCCGTCACGGCCGTAGATGCCGGACGGCCGCAGGTCGTAGAGCCAGCCCTCTCGCAGGTCGGAGACCCCCAGGGACACGCGCAATCCGTCGTCCGACACCGAGACGTCCGAAACCTTCACGGGAGTGAGTTCGGTCTTGGGCGAGCCGTAGGCCGCGTGATAGCGGTAGTAGTACCGCGTCAGAGAATAGTTGGCCGCCTGTCGCGCCGATTGCTCGTCCAAGGGCTTCGTAAAGGTCAGGTCGAAGCCGCGCTGGGTCAGCCTCATCGTCAAGATGTCCAGCGGCACGCTGCCCTGCCAGACGATGCGCTGCAATCCCTCGGTCGAGCCCCAGATCCGCGCGGTCTGGGCCACGTACAGGCTGCTCCCGTCGGGCGAGAATGCGAGGCGGTTGTTGGCCATCCGCAAGCCGTTGCCTTCGACGAACAGGAACGCGGCCCCTTGGTACTCGCCCCGCACCCTCTGCAGGTCGACGCGCAAGACGCGCGGATATGTCCACTCCGCCACGAACAACTGGCCCGCATAGGGCCCGAAGGCACCCCCCGTGAGGTCGAACGCGGGCCCGGCCGTGGAACCTCCCATCTCCCCCTGCGGGAAAAGGATTGCGGGCTTCTTGCGTCGGCGGTCTAGTTCAGCCACATCAGCCTCGACCGGGTTGACACCCAGGAACTCCGGATGCCAGTGGAGGGACGCCGGGTGGCCATGGAAGTCGCCGTCGGTGACGTGGTGCAGAGGAGAAGTGCCGACCCAGCCACCTTGGTTGTCGGCCACGAAGACGTCGCCCGCTGGGCTGGCGACGATCCCATTGGGCTGGCGGAAGCCGCACGCAAAAGCGCGCACCGAGCCGGCGGCAGAGATCTGCAGGGCGCAGCCGCGATACGGCACGGGTGAATAGTGCCCGACCCTGTTCACCTTGCCCTGCACTGGATCGGCAGCCCTGCGCGGCCTGCGCGTCAGTTCCCCGCGGACTGGCGGGCGCGGATCGGCGTTGCCGGAGGCCAAGCCAAGAGACACGTATAGGTTCCCCGCCGTGTCTCGAACCGGGCCGGCAATGAACTCGTGGTAGTTCCCCGACAGTCCCCAGCCGTCGGAAACGGTCTCGAACAAGTCTGCCGTCCCATCACCGTCGGTGTCAGCAACGCGCGTCAGTTCCGGAACCTGCGCGACCAAGAATTCGCCCGGCCTGTCACCCTTGGCGATGCCCAGAGGCGTATGCAGCCCCTCAGCGAATCGACGCCACCGGTTGGAGCCAGGGTCGAAGGAGTAGATATAGCCTCGGCGAAACGCGGCATAGAGCTTGCCATCGTGTCCGAACTCGACGGCTGTGACCTCCGGAACGACATCGCGGGGGCCCGCAATGGTCTCGACCTTGTATGCGCTGCTCGGCACTTGTGCACGTCCCGCTGCAGCGCATGCCAGCGCGCCAAGCGCCAGCGCCGCCCCGATCCGGCGCTGCCTAGCGAGCGACAACGCTGACCTCGAATCGCACATCCGCTCCCCGCGGAATCTGGGCGCCAGGCAGGCTGGATTCGATCTGCACACCCTCCGCCTCGCCGGCCACGAACCACATTGGCTGCGAGACATCCCCGATGCGGAACCTCCGCACGATGCCGCGCTCGATGGGAGCGATCAACTCGTAGACGTCCACGCCATCGAGGAGGTAGTGAAACTCCGGGAGCGAATCCACCAACCGATACCCCCGGAATCGCCTCTGCGGGATCCGGTCCCGGTCTCCGACGCGGATCGGAGCCGGTCCTTCGCGAAAGAAGATCTCTCCGACGATCTCGGCAGTTTCCGTCAGGTTGGTTTGACGGTTCTTCTTGCTGAGGAGCGTCCGCGTCATGTCCACGAACCCACCGCGCCACGCGTAGCGCAGCCTCGACTCGCCTGCATCGAAGCAATACGAAACTCCGCCTGGCAGCCCCACGGCGATCGCAGCCGGGCTCGCCTCGGGCATGTCCCACCGGATCACGACCGCCCGGTCGACGGGGACTGGCCTGGTTTCCCCGCCACGCGACGCGTCAGCGAGCCGAAACCCGAATGGCGGGGGGAGGTCGGCGGCGGATCGGAAGGTCGCCCAGAGGTTCGCGATGGCAATTGCACTGGCCGGATCCGCTGTGTCCGCGAAATAGCTGGGCATGGAGGTGCCCTCGAGGACTCGGGCTGGCTGGCGCATCCACCGCTCGAACCACGGATAACGCAAGCGCCGCCCGACCTCGAACAGGTTCGGGCCGTTCTCGCCCAATGACGGGTACTGCTGCCATCCATGGCAGCCGATACAGCCCATGCCGGACTCTTCCGCGCTCACACCAAGCATGTTGTGGCCGCTTTGTACGTCGCCGGCCGGCGGAGCGGTCGGCCCTTCTCGCGGGTCCACGCCCGCCGATTTAGCAAGGGCCGAAGCGAGCCACGCTGCGTGGGTCAAGCCGTAGTTCGGCATGCGCAGTTGTAGCCAGTCCAACGAGACCTCCTTTGAACTGATCACGCGCGTCATCCAAGGCGCGTTCAGTTTCCGCCCTATGCCAGTCAGCGGCGGCGCGTCCTCGGCAATCACACCGGTCGGTGCCCGTCCGTCGATTTCGTGACAGCCGTGACAGCGCAGCTGCCGCATGCGCCGCTGCAGGTCGAAAGTCGGCGCTGGCACCCTGTCGGGCGCGCGCCTGTAGCTGTCAATGAAATTCCGCAGCGCATCCCGCTGCTCCATCGCCAACCGGTAGCGCGGAACTCGGGTCGAGCCGGTCTCGGACATGCAGCCTTGACTGGAGTTCAATGCAGCTAGCTCGGGGGCAACGTGCTCGGCCTGCATGCCTTCGAGGGCATGGCAGGCCAAGCAGCCGGCAGTTTGCACGAGTCTCTGCCCGCGGGCGACGTCGCCGCCGACAACGGGGCGTTCGAACGCTGCGCTCGTCGACAGCGCGAGGTATGCGGCGAGATCGAGGGCCTCCTCGGAACTGAGATGAAACGACGGCATGCGTCCAGCGGGGGCATACCGCAAGGGCGCGAGCAGGAACTGCTGCAGCCGCCCGACGGCCATCTTGGAGCCGAGGCCGGAGAGGGCGAGCTCCCCCGTATGGCAGGCCGTGCAGCCGAACGATTGGAAGGTGGTTCGCCCGCGCCGCGAGTGGTGCTCGCCGAAGCTGGGCTCGGGAATCGGATCGCTTCCGAGCGACGCTAGGAATGCAGCGACATCGCCGCGCTCGGTCGCCGAGAGCATCTGCGGCATCGTGGCCCAAGGGCGGAAGCTCTCCGGCGCATCCAGCCAATGCCGGATCCAAGCTGGCTTGACCCGCCCACCCAGGCCGGTGAGGACCGGCCCTGGCCAGCGCGCAATCGAGCGAGACTCGGACAGGTGGCAGTTCGAGCAGCCGAGCTCCTCAAACAACGCCCGGCCATCGAGGTGGCCCGCGCCTTCAGGCTCGTGCGAGAAGAACCTGGGAGGGATCGGCTCGCGGGCGAATCCCGGCCCTTCCCACTCCAGCCAGACACGCAGGGTCCCGGGCTGCCGCCGCAAGCCGAACTCGAACGCATGTCGTCCAGCTTCGAGATGTACATTCCCCGAACTGATTTCCCGGCCATCGATCCGCAGTGTCCCGGGCGCATGGAAGAAGCGGTGCTGGCCCGCACGGGGAATCAAGAGCTGCCCTCGGAACTCGATGGCCGCGCTCGAAGAAAACGGCGTGAATCCCTCGTCGGATGCCAAATATAGGTGTGGCGTCGGACGCTCCAGCGTGATTCCGGCGCTATCGGAAATGAGTCCCGGCGCAGCGTCAAGCCCGCCAGGCGTGGCGACGATGCACGCTCCGAGGAGCGCCAGCGGGCACGGGCGCATCGCGGACCATCTTATCGTCACCGGAATCGTGCCCCGTTTCCTGCCACGTCGCGAACAAACGCAACGGCACCGTCAGTTCGCGAGCCAGGCCGAGTGAGCCTTCCCCCACGGTGTTACCATTTCCGTTGAGGAGGGCAATCGAATGTCCATCACCAGACGCGACCTGATGGCCGGTGCGGCCGTTGCCTCGATCGCAATTCCCGGACTCAGAGCCGACAACCACAGCGCCAAGTATGTGCGCTACCGCCATGGGAATAAACAAGCCTATGGCGAACTCGAGGATGACACGATCTATCCGCTCGAGGACACGGTGCTCAAGACTAGGAAGCGCAAGGGCGACAAGGTCGCCCTCTCCGATGTGAAGCTGCTCTATCCGGTGCGCTCGCCCAAGGTGTTCGCCGTGGGCCTGAACTACAAGAGTCACCTTGCGGGCCGGCCAGCTCCGACCAACCCGGAGATCTTCTACAAGCCGACCACCTCGCTGCAGAATCCCGGCGATCCGATCGTGATCCCGCCCGGTTCGCAGAACACGCACTACGAAGCGGAGTTCGTGATCGTGATGGGTAAGCGGACGAGGCGGGTCTCAGAGAGCGAGGCGGCAGACCATATCCTCGGCTACACCTGCGGCAACGACGTGTCGGAACGCGACTGGCAGGGCGGCGACCTGCAGTGGTGGCGCGGCAAGGGCTGCGATACCTTCGGACCGATGGGACCGTGGATTGTGAGCGGGCTGGACTACATGGAGTCCGAGATCACCTTGCGCCTCAACGGCGAAGTCAAGCAACAGCAGAAGATTAGCGACCTGCTGTTCGGGCCGGAAAAGGTCGTGAGCTTCATCAGCCAGTACGTGACCCTACAGCCCGGAGACTCGATCTTCACTGGAACGCCTGGCTCGACTAGCGCGATGAAGCACGGCGACATTTGCGAGGTTGAGGTTTCGGGTATCGGCGTGCTGAAGAACCCGATCCGCAGGAGCCGCGGCTAAGCGCGACTCTCTGCCCACCTCCGGCATTCCCGCCGGTGTATCATGAGTGGCCTGCCAAGGTCCCGGCGATCTTGAATCGGCTCTCGCGGCTTCCTGCGAACGGCCTTGTAGCTGCCCTCGCCGGCAACCCAAGCGTGGATTCATGCACACAGTCCTAGTCACCGGGGCCAGCGGATTCCTTGGCAAGCACTTGGTCCAGCACCTGCTGGACACGGATCCCGCCGTACAGGTCCGCGCCTTCAGCCGAACTCCCTTTCCCGGGGATGGCGATGGCCGGGTCGACAGCGTGCTGGGCGACATCACCGAACCTCGCGACGTGGAGTCAGCTGTCGCGGGCTGCGACGAGATCTTTCATCTGGCCGGCGTCGTCAACCGGTCGCCGACCGACAACTGGAGCCTGTACCGCACCCATGTCGACGGCACTCGCAACGTTTGCGAGGCGCTGATCAAGCACGGCCCGCGCCGTTGTGTCATCGCCACCACCTCAGGTACGGTGGCGGTCAGCCACGAGCCCGTCGTGCATACCGAGGAATCTGGCTACAAGCAGGCCGTTGTGCATCAATGGCCGTACTACCTGAGCAAGATCTACCAAGAGAAGCAGGCCCTGTGGTACTGCCGGCACCGCGAGCTGCCGCTCGTGATCGTCAATCCCAGCCTGCTGCTGGGCCCGGGCGACGATCGGCGCTCATCGACTAACGACGTGCGCCTGTTCCTGATGGGCCAGATCAAGGCCGTCCCTACCGGGGGACTGAACCTGATCGATGCCCGCGACGCAGCTGTGGCGGTGGCAAGCGCGATGCAGTCGGGCACGGTCGGCGAACGCTATCTGCTGGGCGGCGAGAACCTGACGTTTAAGGAATGGATCGCCCAGACCGCTCACGTGGCGGGTGTGTCCGGACCGCGCTTGCAGCCGCGCGAGGCCGTGGCCAGATTCGGTGCCGCCGCCTTGCGGCGCCTCTACCCACTGGTAGGAAAGAGCTTTGAACTTGACGACGCCTCGATCCGCATGTCATCGCTGTTCTGGTACTGCGATACTGCCAAGGCGCGGCGAGAGCTGGGACTTGAGACGCGGCCGACCGAGGCGACGCTGCGGGACACCATCGCCTATCTGCGGTCAAGCGGCGCGGCGTAGAGGAGGATTGAAAGAACCGACATGGCAGGCATAAAGAACGCCACGACATTCGAGGTACAGCAGGACTTGGTCGCGATGCTGGACCAAGCTGCAAGCCAGTACAACCTGTCCGGCCGCGACAAGGCGCTGCGATGCGTCTTGGACTACGTGGCCGCGGACGGGAACTGGGACGAGATCTTCGGCAAGGTCCGCTGCCACCGCTGCGGGGGCCGGCCGGGCTGGACCGCCGAGAGCTGAGCGGGCCCATGGGCACTGCACGGTTCCGCAAGCCCTGCGTCATCCTCAACCCCAAGGCGGGCAGCGGAAGATCGCTGCGAACGTGGCCGCGCCTCCAGCCGCTCCTCGAAGGGCGTCTCGGCCCTGTCGAGGCGCTGTTCACCGAGGCGCCCGGCCACGCCACTCAGCTGGCTCGCGGCGCGATCGAGAGCGGCGCGGACCTAGTCGTCGCCATCGGCGGCGACGGCACGCTAAACGAGGTCGTGAACGGCTTCTTGGCCAATGGAAAGGCAGTGTCAGAGCAGGCCGCTGTAGCCTTGCTGCCGCTCGGAACTGGCGGTGATTTCAGAAGATCCGCTGCTCTCCCTGAGACTCCGGACGAAGTGATCAGGGCAATCGCAGAGCAGGAACTCCGCCGCGTCGATGCGTGCCGGGCCCGCTTCCATTCCTACGACGGTAAGCCGCTCGAGCGCTACTTCGTCAATGGCGCGGGTTTCGGCCTGGGCGGCGAGGTCGCCATCTCGGCCAAGGACAACTTCCTGACCCGATACTCCGGCACGGGCGCCTTTTTCTGGGCAACGGCCATTTCGTTCCTCACTTATCGCGCTAGGACGGTGCGACTAGCCTTCGACGGGGAGACGGAGCTAGAGACGTCAATCATGGAGGTCGCCCTAGGAAATGGACAGTCTCAAGGCGGTGGCATGAGAGTGTGCCCGCGAGCCAGGCTCGATTCGGGCTCGGTGGACGTCTCGGTCGTCAGGAAGGCCGGGTTCTTCGAGTTCCTCGCGGCTTTGCCGTACCTGTATTCCGGCAGGATCTACTCGCATCCCAAATGCGATTTCTTCAGGGCGCGCCGGATTCTCGCGGAATCGGACGAAGAAGTGTCCATCCAAGTCGACGGCGAGGCCGTCGGCACCCTGCCGCTCGAAGTCGAGACCGTACCGGGAGCGATACAGTTCGCCGGTGTCGGCGCAGACTAGCAGGTTGTGGTTCGGCCTAGTTGCGGCCCGTCACGGACGCTTCCGCTAGTAACAGCCGGAGGCAGCGGCGAGCGTGATAGAATCGGCCCAGAGGGGCCTTGCGGCATTGCACACAGATCTTTCCCTAGCGCTGCAGATTCAGGGAATGGATCTGCGCATCCAGGCTCTCACCCGTGAGATTGACGGCCTGCCTAGACGCATCGCAGCAGTAGAAGCGCGCCTGGCCTCGCACAAGCAGGCATTGGCTGACACCAAGGCCACACTCGAGCAGAACAAAAAGGACCATCGACAGCTCGAGCGCCAGATCGACGACGAGAAGCAGAAGATCTCCAGACTGCAGGATCAGATGAACGGGGCGCGGACGAACGAGCAGTTCCGGGCGTTCCAGCACGAAATCCAGTTCTGCAAGGACGCCATCGACGCGCACGAGGAGGCCATCCTCGGAAAGATGGAGGAGGCCGAAAAGCTCGAAGCGGACGTTTCGTCCGCGGAAGCCAGCCTGAAGTCGGAGAGCGCCAAGGTTGCCGACGACGTGCGCCGGGCCAAGGCCCGGATCGAGGCCGACCGCAAGGAGCGCGAGCAAGGGCTGGCCAGCCGACGCGAGGTGAGCGCGAAGATCAGCCCGACAACTCTTCGCGTCTACGAGCGAATCCGCAAGACACGCGGTGTAGCCATAACTGCGGTCGACGGAGAAAACTGCGGCTCGTGTCATGTCCGGCTTAGACCAAAGCTCCTCCAAGATCTGGGCCTGCTCACACAGGGCATCCTCACGTGCGAGAGCTGTGGGCTAATCATCTACCGACCCGAAGAGGGCTCTGACACCTGATTGGCCGGTCGTCTGCTGCCCAACCGGATTCCTGATCCACCCCAGCATGGCCCTCTCGATTCTCAGCGAAGAAGAGTCCCTGTTCTTCGATTCTGTCTACGAGTTCGCCCAGCAGGAAATCGGCCCTTACGTCCGAGCCATGGACGATGCGGGTGAGTTGCGGCCCGACGTGATCGAACAACTGTTCGGGTTCGGGTTGATGGGCATCGAGGTCCCCGAGGCTTACGGCGGCCAAGGCGGAACGTTCTTCGACGCGGTTCTCGCCATCCAGGCCCTGTCCCGGGTGGACCCCTCGGTTTCGGTCGTGGTGGACGTTCAGAACACGCTGGTCGCCAACGCCTTGCTGCGCTGGGCCAGCGAGGAACAGAAGCAACGCTATCTGCCGCGCCTGAGCCGCGACACGGTCTGCAGCTACGCGCTGTCCGAAGCTGGGTCTGGCAGCGATGCCTTCGCGATGAAGACGCGGGCTGGCCGCGTCGACGGCGGATTCGCCATCAACGGCCGCAAGCTCTGGATCACGAACGCGCGGGAGGCTGGCCTGTTCTTGGTGTTCGCCAATGCCGACCCGTCCCAAGGGCACCGGGGCATCACCGCGTTTCTTGTCGAAAAGGACACTCAGGGATTCACGGTTGGCAAGAAGGAAGACAAGCTCGGCATCCGCGCTTCGTCCACCTGTGAGCTCCTCTTCGACGATTGCTTCGTGCCTTCGGAAAACATATTGGGGGAGGTCGGCAAGGGATACAAGATCGCTATAGAAACACTCAACGAAGGCCGCATCGCAATCGGCGCGCAAATGCTAGGCGTAGCCGAAGGCGCGTTCGGGCACGCTCTGGGATACGTCCAGCAGCGCGAGCAATTCGGTCAGCGCTTGGCGTCGTTCCAAGGGGTGCAGTTCGAGGTAGCGGACATCGCGACCCAGATTGAGGCGGCTCGGCTGCTGGTGTGGAACGCGGCACGCCTGAAGGACGAGCGCAAGGAATTCCTGCCCTCTGCCGCGATGGCCAAATACTACTCCTCCGAGATGGCAGTGCGCGTAACGGCCAAGTGCGTGGATCTCTTCGGAGGCGTGGGTTTCACCTCCGACTATCCCGTGGCGAAACTCTATCGCGACGCCAAGATCGGCACCATCTACGAAGGCACGTCGAACATGCAGTTGCAGACGATCGCGAAGCAACTGCTTGACGTGTGATTGTTGGCATGCCTGTCGCGCCGGAGCCCGATGCGGCGACTCCCCCGCCCCAAGCGCCGAATTCCATCAGGAGCTGGCACTTCTGGAAGATGCCGGTTCTGGCCGGCTTCGGGTTTTGCGCACTGCAAGGCGGGCTGCTGGTCGTTCGGTTCGGATTCAGCGACAATCTCAACCCCGGACGTCCCCCGGGGGGTTGGATCGCTGGAATGCTGCCCGGTCTGAGCCTGTTTTTTCTGGCGGGCCTGCTAGCCGCACTGCTTGTGCGCAGGCTGCTGCGCGGGGCGCAGGGCAGCTGGAGGGTCTGCCTTATCGTTCTGACCGTGGTGGCCACACCAATCGCCCTGCTCGCCAGCTTAGTTGGTGGTCTGCTCGGCCCCCCTCTCGTCGTGCTCTACGCCTCGGTTCCGTACATGATATTCGTAGGCATTCCAGTGCTCGGGCGCCGACTCTGGCTGCTGTTGGAATCCCGAGCGGGGTCGTGAGGACACGCGAATACCGCACCCAATTGCAAGAGCACCAGCACAGCCTCTGCGTCGTGATTTGCCAAAGTCGCCGTTGCTTCCAGCACAGCGTAGCCGACGACTAGGAACTCGACGATCCCACAGGGCACAATTCACTCGTGCGAGCTGGTCACGAGGAGTATACGAGACGGACTCGTCGCATGGCCGCAGCTTCAATTTCCATTCCAGCGGATTGTGCCGCCGGGCCGGGGGCGCTGGGCGATCCATCTGCGGCCCTTCGCTCAACGAACGCTCCAATATCTTGCCTCTAACTTGGAGTTGCCAAATGGGTCAAGAAATGGTATCAATGATGGTGGTGTTACTACCATGAAATCTACCATCGATGCAGCGGGAAGGGTTGTAATCCCGAAGGCGATTCGCGCCGCTGCGCGTCTTGAGCCAGGCACGAGGCTCCAGTTCCGAGTGACCTCCGCCGGAGTATTGGAGATCGAGCCCGAGCTGCTTGAGGTCGAAATCCAAAAAAAGGGGCGACTTACCGTGGCACAGCCGAGAGGAAGCCTGCCCATGTTGAAACAGGCTCAAGTGGATAGCACGCTTGCGGAGCTTCGCGCGGATACCGCGAATCGTCGATGAGCCGCTTTCTTTGCGACACCAGCTGCTTGGTCGCCGCTGTGTGCGGATGGCACGAGCACCACACGCGAACAGTCGCCGAACTTGAAGGGCGGGCCCGCAACGGCGACGAGCTAGTCATCGCGAGCCACTCGTTAGTCGAAACCTACGCCGTTCTGACCCGCTTGCCTTCTCCGCATCGGCTTACACCTGCAACCGCGATGACGCTCCTCGAGGCGAATTGGCGGTCGGCAGACGTGATTCACCTGACTGCGGAAGAGACGTGGCGCGCTCTCAGGGAGGCCAGTAGGCTCGGCGTGGCAGGAGGCCAGTGTTACGACGCTGTCATAGCAAGCTGCGCGGAGAAAGCCGCTGCATCAACCTTGCTGACTTGGAACGTTCGGCACTTTTCCCGGTTCTCAAACGGACTGCGGGCGGTTCGGCCGCGATGAAGGAGTGCCTCTGTTCGGCACCGGTCGCCTAACGGCGGCGTCAGAACGCCGACGGGAGCATGCGCTCGGCCCGACCGGTCCCGCAGAAGAACGAGCAGTCGCAGCCTGCGAATTCCAGCGAAAACGAACACCCAATCCGAAGGAAAACGAACGCTCGTGCTGCAATGCTCGCTGGAGTCAACTACTTCGCGTTCGATTCAGTCGTGAATTGATGCACCGGAAGCTCGGGTGCAGCCGACGGCGGAGTGATGATTTCGCACGACGGCCCGCGAGCGCGCGCCAGCCTCGCATCGAGGGTGAAAAGAGGGCAACCGAGGCCTTCAGCGAGAGCCACGAACCAAGCGTCGTAACACGTCAGATTTCCTCGCAACTCCCAAATTCGGTTTGCGAACGGCGCGAATGGAAAGAGCTCCAGTTTCATGCGCGACAGTGTGTTGAAATCAGAGGTTGCTTCAAGGCGTGAGATCGTACCCACTAGTTCCATCCGGCGGAGGACGTTGGAGGCCTCGACCAACGCATGTTCTGGTGCCGCCATCTGGTGTCCAGCGACAATGGACCTTGCCCACTGTGCTTCTCGCTCTACGGCCACGAGGCTAGCGACCAAGACCGAGGAATCGACGACGGCTCTCACATCCGATCCTTGTCGCGGGCGCGCAGAATCTCGCCAATTGGCACGTTCGTGCCGGATGCCTTCAGGCGCTCTTCGACTTCGCGCATCAGTTCCGCGTTGGTGGGCATCTCCGCCATTCGTTTCAACTCGCGCAGAAGGTATGCTTGCATCGACCGGCCCCCTGCCGCGGCTTTCGACTTGAGCGCATCCCGGACGTCTGTGGGAACGTTTCTGACCGTGATCTGAACCACCATGCATGCATTATAACAGCAGAGAATGCAATTTGACAGCACACCTGATCCATGAGGCTTCCGCCGGAGTCGAGGCTTTCCGCGTCTGGCTTCCAGCGGCGACCGCTTCGAAGGCTCAAGCGGACCTGAGCGCATCTGCCGACGTTGGCCGACAGCCTCAGAAGGCGAGCGGGAGCTTGCGTTCGGCCCGGCCGGTCCCGCGCAAGAACGAGAAGTCGCAGCCCTCGTCTGCCTGCAATACGGATTCGAGGAAGAGTTTTCCGTAGCCTCGGTCGTAATGCTGCTCGCGGGCTACCCAGGCACTCTTGCGTCGCTGCATCTCATCGTCGTCGATCAGCAGGTCAAGTCGACGACCGGCCGCGTCCAAGCGTATTTCGTCGCCGGTGCGGACAAGAGACAAGGGGCCTCCGACAGCTGACTCGGGGGCGATGTGGAGCACGACCGTGCCGTAACTCGTACCGCTCATGCGCGCGTCCGAGATGCGGACCATGTCGCTGACCCCTTGCTTGAGCAACTTCGCAGGAATCGACAGGTTGCCGTATTCGGGCATGCCTGGGCCGCCGATCGGGCCGGCGTTCTTGAGCACGAGGACGGAATTGGCATCCACGTCGAGATCCGGCGAGTCGATCCGCTCCATGAAGTCCGCGTGGTCCTCGAAGACCAGCGCCCTGCCCGTGTGCTGCAACAGCTTCGGCGATGCCGCGCTCGTCTTGAGCACTGCGCCGCGCGGGCAAAGGTTGCCTTTGAGGATGATGGTGCCTCCCTCGGGCTGCAGCGCGTGCTCCCTTGGCAGGATCACCTTGCGGTTGTGGCACGCGGTGCCGCGGACGTTCTCGGCCACGGTCTGGCCCGTCACGGTCAGGCAATGGCCGTGCAGCTGATCGAGCAGGTCATTCATCACGACCGGGATCCCCCCGGCATAGAACATGTCCTCCATGAGGTGCTTGCCGGAGGGCTGCACGTTGGCGACTACCGCCGTCTCCCGAGACAGCTCGTCGAAGCGCTCCAATGGGAAATCGATCCCCAAGCGGCCTGCCAGCGCCTTGAGGTGAATGATCGCGTTCGTGGAGCCTCCGATCGCCATGTCCACGCGCACAGCGTTCTCCAGCGCCTCGCGGGTGATGATCTTCGCCGGACGGAGATCCTCGCGCACCATTTCGACGATGCGCTCCCCGCTGCGGTGAGCGATCTCGAAGCGGCGCGAATCCGCGGCAGGGATGTTGGCGCAGCCCGTCAGTGTCATCCCCAGGGCTTCAGTCAGGCTGGTCATGGTCGAGGCCGTGCCCATGACCATGCAGTGCCCCGACGAACGGGACATGGCGCACTCGATTTCGCACCAATCCTCTTCGCTGATGCGCCCGGCGCGCAGCTCGTCCCAGTAGTGCCAGACATCTGTTCCGGAACCGATCTCCTTGTCGCGCCAGATGCCCTTGAGCATCGGGCCGCCGGTCACAAAAATCGAAGGCAGATTGGCGCTCGCCGCGCCCATCAATTGCGCGGGCGTGGTCTTGTCGCAGCCGCAGAGCAGCACGACCCCGTCCATGGGGTTGGCACGGATCGACTCCTCCACGTCCATCGCCATCAGGTTGCGGAACATCATGCTGGACGGGCGCATGAATGGCTCTCCGAGCGAGATCGTCGGGAACTCGAGCGGAAACCCACCCGCCGACCACACCCCCCGCTTGACGGCTTCGGCGACCTGGCGCAGGTGGGCGTTGCAGTTGGTCAGCTCGGACCAAGAGTTGCAGATCCCGATCACGGGCTTGCCCGAGAACACGCTTCCGGGAAAGCCTTCCGAGCGCAGCCAGGAACGGTGCAGGAACCCCAGCTTGTCCTTGCGGCCAAACCACTCCTGCGAGCGCAGCTTCGAAGATTCGTCGGACATGTGCGAGACATTATAGGCCCGCGTTGATTCGGCTTCCGATGGTCCATGTGCCGCGGTCCGCCGGACTGCGATTGCGAAACGCCGGGATGCGAACTATAGTGGTTGCGGACAGGAGTACCACGCAATGCCACTCGACTTGACTCGACGCCATTTTCTGGGCGGTGCCGCCGCCGCAGCCGCTGTCGGCCAAGCCGCGCCAAGCAAGGGCACGCTGCCCTCGAGGCCGCTTGGGCGCACGGGTGCTACGCCCTCGATCCTAGCCATGGGCTGCGGCAGCCGACTCTCGATGTACGAACAGGAAGACAAGGCCATCGAGGCACTCAATCTCGCGCTCGACTTGGGTGTGACATACCTGGACACGGCGCAATCGTATGGCGGCGGCGATAGCGAGATCTGGGTGGGCAAGGTGATGGCCCAGCGTCGCAAAGAGGTGTTCCTAGCGACGAAGATCGGTCTCCGCGACTACGACGAGGCGATGCGCCGAACCGAGGAAAGCCTGAAGCGCTTGCAAACCGATCAGATCGACCTGATCCACATTCACAGCCTGCGCGGCCAAGAGGATCTGGCCGCGATCGAGGCCGGATCGCTGAGGGCATTGATGGAGCTGCGAGACCAAAAGGTCTGCCGCTTCGCCGGCATCACCAGCCACAGCTATCCCGACGTGCTGGCCACGGCGCTGGAACGGCATGATTTTGACTGCACTCAGATGGCGCTCAATGCCGCGAAGCAGGGGCGCAGCGAGAACGCCCGGAATCCTGTGGATCATCTGCCCGCAGACAGTTTCGAGGCAGTGGCGCTGCCGGTCGCGTTGCGCAAGCGGATGGGCGTGCTAGCCATGAAAGTCACCGGCCAAGAAGCATTGGTAGGCAACGGCCATGGCAAGTCCGGCGTTGGGCGCCTGCTGCAATACGCCCTTTCCCTGCCGGTCACATCAGCAGTCGTGGGCATGCCCACGCTGGAATACCTGCGAGAGGATGTCGGCTACGCCGCGAGTTTCCAACCCATGGCGCCGGCGGATATGGACCGCTTCTCCCAGGAGCTGGCCGGCGCGAACAAGCAGGCCATGGACCACCGCTTCCATTGCCACGTGGACGCGTAGGCGTCTTACGGCTCGGTGCCGATTCGCGCGCTTGGCTTGTAGGGAGCGCTACCCGCCGAGGCTGATCATTTCCAGCTTGCGCACAGCCTCAGGCCGGTATCCCTGGTCTGAGGAGATCGCTGCCAGCCGCTCTTCGGAATAGCGGTCCGTGCGGCGATTCCAAATCGCCTGGACGGCCGCGCTAAGTTCCTCGTCGCTGCAGCCAGACCGCAAGAGCGACTTCAAGTCGTGCCCGCCGGCTGAGAACAGGCAGGTCACCAAGCGCCCGTCAGCCGTCAGGCGCGCCCGCGTGCACGCGCCGCAGAACGGCTCGGTGACAGACGCGATCACGCCGAAGACTCCTCCGCCATCCAAGAAGCGATAGCGCTCCGAAGGGGCGCTGCCGCGCGGGCCGCTTAGGGGCTCGAACGGGTACCTCTTTCCGACGCACTCCAAGATCTCGGCCTTGCTGACGAGCTTTTCGGAAGTCCATTGATTGACGTTGCCGACGTCCATGTACTCGATGAAGCGCAAGTCGAGGCCGCGCGATCGGGCGTAATCGACCAAGTCCAAGACTTCGTGATCATTCACTCCGCGCTCGATGACCGCGTTGAGCTTGACCGGGGTCAGGCCTGTCTCGATGGCAGCGGAGAGACCCGCCAGCACGGCCGCCAGGTCGCCCCGCTGTGCCATGCGTGCGAAGGTCGCGGGATCGAGCGAGTCGAGGCTCAGCGTAAGCCGATTCAAGCCGGCCCGCTTGAGCCGCTCGGCCTTGTCCGCGAGCAGCGATCCGTTGGTAGTCAGGCAGATGTCTTCAATGCCATCAACGCGCGCCAGCATCTCCACCAAGTCTTCGAGGTCCGCTCGCAGCAGCGGCTCTCCGCCGGTGATGCGCAGCTTCCGCACGCCCAAACGGGCGAAGACTCCCGCTAAGCGTCCGATCTCTTCGTAGCTAAGGATCTGATCGCGGGAGATCCAGTCGTACTGGTCCAGCGGCATGCAATAGGTGCATCGGAAGTTACAGCGGTCCGTCACAGAAATCCGCAGATCTTCCAAGGCGCGTCCATGCTTGTCGACCAACATGCGTGGGATTCGGTATTGCCATTGTACCGGGAGCCTCGAGCGCGAGGCTCGGCCCGGCCGGCGAGACCCGGCTAGCAGGAGTGCCATTATCCGCCCCCTGGCGCGACTCCGAACTGCGCTCGCGCGTCCTCTGACCGGTGCTCTGGCGCAGTGCGGGCTCGGTCACGATTCTTGCGGCACTCGGCGAGGCGGGTATCATGAAAGGGCGCGATGATCGAAGTCACGCCCAACGCAACGCGGAAGATCCGCGGGATGCTGGATTCGGACAATCCCGGCGGGCTGCTACGTCTCGGAGTCATCGGTGGCGGCTGCTCGGGCTTGCAGTACAAGTTCAAGTTCGAGCGCTCGGCGCGGCCGACCGACACAGTGTTTGCTGTGGATGACGTCAGGCTATGCGTAGACCCAAAGAGCTTCCAATACCTCGACGGAATGACGCTCGACTACGTCGAGACAGTGCTGGAACAACGCTTCCTGTTCAAGAACCCGAACGCCGACAAGAGTTGTGGCTGCGGAAAGTCCTTCCAGGTCTGAAGCAGAGACTCGCCCATGGAACGCCTGCCCTACAGCCAGTGGTACGACGCGTTTAACCGCTTTGCGGGCGATCTCTACCCGGGGCGCTATACGCGGGAATACACCGCGAGCTTGGTGTCCGCGGCACAACAGATCAGTGAGTTGGCCGAGAGCAAGCAATCCCTGATCGTCGCCCACAACTACCAGTTCCCCGAGCTGCAGGAGGTCGCGGCCGAGGTCGGCGATTCGCTGGGACTGAGTCGCTACGTGGCCGCACAAACCTCGCCGCGCGTGGATTTCTGCGGTGTCTGGTTCATGGGCGAGACCGCCAAGACGATCGTCGGCGAGCGATCGAAGGTCTACATGCCCGACAAGCCAGGCTGCTCACTGGTGGAGTCGATCGACCATGCTCGCGTGCGGGCTTGGAAGCAGAAGTTCGCGGATGGCATCGTGATCTCTTACGTCAACACCGACGCTGCGACCAAGGCGCTTAGCGACTACATCTGCACTTCGCGAAACGCGGCCCAAGTGCTGGATCACGCCGCGGGCCAGAACCCGGGCCGCCGGATCCTGTTCTTGCCCGACAAGTTCCTCGGCTCTGTCTCGATCGCCCAGAGCAGCGTCGTCGACGCGTCGTTGGTTGATCTGTACGACGGCTGCTGCCACGTGCATGCCAAGATCGGCGAGAGCGCACTCGAAGAGGCGTTCGAGCGCCACCCCGAGGCGGAACTGCTCATCCATCCCGAGTGCGGTTGTGCGTCGCACTGCATGTCAAAAGTCATGCAAGGCAACTCCCCCTATCAGAAGGCGTTCTTCCTCTCCACGGAAGGAATGATCCGCCACGCCGAGCAGTCTCAAGCCGATGAGTTCATCGTCGGCACGGAAATGGGCATGGTGTACCGCCTGCGGCGCCAGATTCCTGGCAAGACATTCCACCCTGTCAGTGCCGATGCCATGTGCGAATACATGAAGATGAACACACTGGAGAAGCTGCTTGACTCCTTGGAGCGGGACCAGATCGAGGTCACCGTCGAAGCAGAGACGGCCCGCAAAGCCCAGCTGGCGATCGACCGCATGCTGAGCATCCAGTAGCGCCGGACGGGCCTCGAGCGCATTTGGCTCCTCCCGCCACTGCCCGAACACTGCACCCCTGCCAGCGTGCTGTGCGACACTCACTTTGGAGCATTCGCATGCCGTTCAAGACTCTCGCTCTGACAATTCTTGCAAGCCTGACTCTGGCGAGCCCGCTGCTCGCTCAGGGCCGGACTCCGGTCCGGGCAACGCTTGACGACAGGCTAGCCGCTATAGAAGACCGCCTCGCGGCTATCGAGGATCGCTTCGCGACTCACGAGGAGGGTCACAGCCGCGAGCAGGAAAAGGACAGGTTCACGTTGGAGTCCGAAGCCAAGCTTGACCGCTTGGAAGTCAGGGTGATTCGGTTGGAGACGAGGCCCACGGACTGCGACTGCGGCGACATCGGCAGCCGGGCTCTGCTCGAGCGCATCGTGTCGCTCGAGCGGCAGGTAGCCCGCCTCCGCTCCACGCGGAATCGCTAGAATACAGGACCATGGGCGGCAAAATCTTTTCGACGGCTTGCGTGTTGATACTCGGTGCCTGTGGCCCCAGCGTTAGCTACCTTGACGAGTCGCGCCAGGCCACCGGGGTCAAGGTCGGCGAGGTGACCCACGACTCGGCAATCATCTGGACCCGCATCACCGAGTCCGCCGAGCGGCGGGCCGATGGCACACCTATTCGCGGACGCCCCGAGAAGACCGAGCCCGGCGAGGAGATCGTGCAGCTCGATCCCCGCGATCTGCAGGGTTCGGTTCCCGGCGCCCCGGGCAAGGTGCGTGTGCGCTACGCGGACAACGTGAACTTCTTCGACCCCGTTGAAACAGCCTGGTCTGAAGTCGGTGCGGAATCTGACTTCACTCATCACTTTCAATTAAGCGGCCTAAAGCATTCTACAATCTATTACTTCGAATCTGAAACCAGCGATATCAACGGGACCGTCGTGCACAAGCCGCTCTATGGGCGCTTCGAGACGGCACCTCCTCCGGACTTGTATGCCGAGGTGACGTTCACCGCCGTCACCGGCCAGGCAAACCGGGATCATGATGCCGAAGACGGGTTCAAGATCTACAAGTCGATGCTGGATCTGACCCCCAACTTTATCGTCCCAACGGGCGACACGGTCTACTACGACAGCGACGCGCCGCTGGTGACTTCCATAGATCTTGCCCGGTTCCACTGGCACCGCATGTACAGCTTCCCGTCCTTGGTCAAGTTCCATCTCAGCGTGCCTGGCTATTGGGAGAAGGACGACCACGACTCGTACCACAACGACAACTGGCCCGGCATGTCGCGGGAATATATGGGGACCTTCAGCTGGGAGCAAGGCCTGCGGGTTTACGCCGAACAGGTGCCAATGAGCGAGCTGCCGTACCGAACGTTCCGCTGGGGCAAGGGGCTGCAAGTTTGGATCGTCGAAGGTCGTGACTTCCGGTCTCCCAACAGGATGCCGGACGGCCCGGACAAGAGCATTTGGGGCCGCGAGCAAAAGAGCTGGCTGATGGAGACGCTGCTGGCTAGCGACGCCGATTGGAAAGTGCTGGTTAGCCCGACGCCGATCGTCGGCCCGGATCGGACGAACAAGGCCGACAACCACGCCAACGAGGCCTTCCAGCACGAGGGCGACGAGTTCAGGGCCTGGGCCGCCGCGAACCTACCCGAAAACTTCTTCGTCGTCTGCGGAGACCGTCACTGGCAGTACCATTCCGTGCATCCCGGCACGGGCGTTCAGGAATTCTCTAGCGGTCCGGCCACCGATGAGCACGCTGGAGGTTCGCCTGGCGAGGACCGGGTGTATCACCGCTTCCACAGGGTAGCGGGCGGCTTCGTTTCCGTGTCTGCGACCAAGTCGACAAACGCCTCGACCATCACCTTCCGCCTGCACAACGTGGACGGGGGCATCGAATACGAGTGGTCGAAGTCCAAGGAACTCTAGGAAGAGTTGCCGGGCAGAAGCGTAGCCACGCAGTCAGACGCTGCCGGAGGCGAGGCCGAGCGAGCGTGTGATGCGGGAAAACACGCCCGAGATCGACTTCGTGGCGTCCACCTGAACTAGCGTTCCCAAGTCCTTGTAAATCCGCAAGATAGGCTTCGTGCGGCGATGGTAGTTGGCAATGCGCCGGCGTAACACCTCCGGGTTGGTGTCAGCCCGCTTGGTATAGCCCGACCCCCAGCCCTCCTTGCCGCGCGCCATAACGCGCTTGAACACGGCCTCGTCGGGGACGTCCAAGTAGATCACTCTGTCGATATCCCAGTTCTGCCGCAAGAACTCGGCGTGCGCCTTGTTGCGCGGGAAGCTGTCCAGCACGAAGCCGTAGTTCCAGTCGTGCTGGTGCAGTCGGCGCCGGACGAGGTCCATGACGATCTCGTCCGGGATGAGGTTGCCGCTATCCAAGATCTGGCGGATGGTCGCCGCTAGCTTGGTGCGGTGCTCGAGGTGCCACCGAACGATCTCGCCGATCGAGATGTGTGCGAAATCGAACTGCGTCGCCAGCATTCGGCTCTGCGTGGACTTCCCTGACGCCTGCGGGCCGATAACGATGTACTTATGCACGGTAATGCGAGGGAACCGCGCCGGCGGCCAGTCGGCGCAAGATTCGAGTCTACCGCAAGGCGCTTACCCGTCCGTGCGGTCGCGTGTCCCAACACGACAGCGGGCCCAGCGGGGGCTCGGTTGGGATAATCGGAAATCCTGGAGGATACGCTTGGATGGAAGCAGAGTCGCCCGCGTTTGCAGTGCTCGGCGCAGGAGCCGTGGTCACGGCCCGCCACCTCCCCGCCCTGCGGGCCATCGGAGGGAGGGTACTGAGCGTGTTCGACCCGGCGATGGACGCCGCCCGGGCCGCCGCAGACTCCTTTGAAATCCCTCACGTGGCGAAGACGTTCGAAGAGGCCATCGCCACTGACGGCGTTGGCGCCGTCCTGATTGCGTCCCCCAACTCCTTCCATCGCGAGCAAGCGGAGCTCGCGTTCGCATGGGGCCGACACGTTCTATGCGAGAAGCCTCTTGCTCTGACGCTGGAAGACTCCAGCGCGATTCGCAAGGCCGCCGAGCAGACCGAGTGCGTGCTCCAAGTGGGCTTCCATCATCGCTTCAGCGCTGAGCAGCTCTGCGTCAAGCAATTGCTCCGGAACGGCGTCCTCGGCGAGGTCCGCGCTTTCAGCGGCAGCGTCTCCGAACCCCTCGAAGTGGTCCCCGGAGGCATTCGGAACTATCGCTTCGACTCCAAGCAAGGAGGCGGCTTCACCTTGATCGATGTTGGGCAACACCGCCTGGACCAGATGCGGGACCTGCTGGGCGACTTCAGCAGCGTCTCGTGCGAAATGGCGTCTGTGCTGGACAGTCACCGCATTGACGACAGCGTCGCAATCAACCTCAGAATGGAATCCGGCGCGATCGGATCGCTCGGCTGGCATCGGTTCTCGCGGGCCTTTACCTCCCCGCTCATGCTGTACGGCACGAAGGCCACGCTGGGCTGCTCGTCATTTATCACCGGTCCGTTCCAATCAGCGCCTGTCTCCGTCTATCTGGACGAAGCGCCCGAATCGATCCTGCCGCCGGAGATGCTGGCTTGGGCCAGGCCTGCGAAGTGGTGGGGCGGCTTCGAGGCTGGCTGGTTAGACCTCTGGCCGCCCCGCCGCGACACGTTTCAAGAGCAGTTTCGCAGCTTCTTGCGCACGGTCTCGACAGGCGGTTCCCCGGTCGCCACTGGGGGCGACGGATTCAAGGCGGTCGAGATCGTGCAGGCTGCGTACCGCTCGTACCGACTGAGGAGGTCGATCGACCTACCGCTCAAGGACGTGGCGCACGAACCGCCGCCGGAGTGGTAGGGCTAAGAAGAGCGAACCGGCACTAGGCCGTCGGTGCTGAAGGGCTCCCCAGCAGCGTCGGCCAGCGGCACGCTCAAGTCCGCCTCGACAGCCACGCAGCTCTCGCTATCGCAGGCTTGCGCGCGCACCGTCACGCTGGCCGATTCGCCCACCGTGCGCTCTACCTCAGCCGCCAGAGTGGACGTGCCTTCGAACCCATAGGAGTACCAGCGCAGCTCGGGCTGGGAGAAGTCCTCGGGCATGGTTTGAAACCAGTCGCCGACAACTTTCAAGCCCCCGGACACCAGCACTTCGGTGTCTTGCTCGACGCCCAGCGACATCCTGCCCGCCAGTGCTTCCTTGGCACGCAGCTGATTGTCCATGGCGTACACGTGCCAGCCTTGAGTGGCCCGGATCTCCACCACCAAGTGATCGCCGCTCAGCTTGGCGCGACACGTCACGAGGGCGTTCCCGGCCGCATCCGTGGCCTCCGCAGGGGCGGACCAACTCCCGGCCCACAGGCTTGCGGTGAACATGGCCGCGACGGCGACGCGAAATCCGAACGTCACTTCCTGAAACTCATCCTCGTGGTCTTGAGCGCCATCTCGATGCGCTCTCCGCTGCGCAGCACCTGCAACGACAGTTCCGACCCAGCCTGCCGACGCAACTTGATGTGGAGTTCCGCCGTGTTAGCGACCTCATCCCGGGTCTCGCCATCCACGCCATAGATGACGTCGCCGATTTGGAGTTGGTGACTTCCCAAGATGTCCGATAAGGAATCAATCGAGACCACGCGGCTGGCAAAGCCCTCGCCTTCCAGCCCCAGGCCGCGCTTCTCCGCAGGCGTCAATGGCTCGGACCGGAAGTAGACGCGCGGGTCTACCGAGAGATTTCGATAGGTCAGGTCTGTGTGCCACCAGAATCGCGGAAGTTGGACGGTCAGGTCCACCAAGGAGCCATCGCGCTCGACCACGATTGCAAGCCGAGTTGCAGTGTGGGGCACCTTGCCGTACTCCCACTGGAAGTCGCCAAACGTCCACACGTCGACACCGCTGAGCTCGCGGATCACGTCACCTGAGCGCACGCCCGCGGCGGCGGCGGCCCCTGCGGCGCTAGCAATCCTCAGGGCCTTGGGCACGTCGAGTTCGATTCCGAGCTTGCGGATGTCCGGTGCCCTGTGGAGGTCCCTGAGCTTGTCGAGTGTGCCCTCCCTTTCGCGCTGAACGTTCTCGAGGTCACCGATCAGGTGACACTCCACGCACCGGCCACGACCGACCGTTCGCTCGACGAGCGCAGGGATGTCACGGGGATACTTCGGTAGCGGCACAGGCCGCTTTGCGAGCTTGCCGGCGCGATACTGCTCGTGCAGTTCCAACCCCTGCTCGAGCGCGAGTTCCAAGCTCTCCAAGTCGAGATAGCTGGTCGCCGAGCGCACGTCCCGCCCGCCGTAACGCAAGTAGATTTGCTCGTCGGCGTTCAACACGAAAAAGTACAACGTGTTGTAGCGGTCGTAATCGAATAGCCCGATATTGATCCGGTCCATCCGCGTGATGCGCGCAGTCACGTACTGCTGCAGCAGCTTTCCCCTCTTCGTGTTCTCCTCGGTCAGCACCACCTGTGCGTCAAATGCTCTGCCGGCCCTTCAAGGGGCACACCGAAACTCGAGAAAGATCGGCTTGCCGGTCTTGCTCGCTACCTCGATCGCTTCGTCGTAGTTCTCGATCCACGACACCGCATCCCTGGCGAACGCGACTTCTTGTTGCAATCCGATTGCAGCAGCGAGCAAGGCCGGGCCGAAGCACAGCCCTGCCCGAGGCATGCGCACGGATCGGAGAAGCAGCGAGAGACGATCAAACACTAGGAGTCACCTGCAGGTGAACGAAGCGCTTGCGGCTTCTATTGTCGAAGTCTAGCAAAATCACCTGCTGCCACGTGCCGAGTTGCAACTGGCCGGCTGCGATCGGTACTGACAGAGAAGGCTTCATCAGGGCCGCCCGCAGGTGTGCGTAGCCGTTGCCGTCCCCCCAAGCCTCGTTGTGGTGGTAGCGCGCGTCCATGGGAGCAATCCGCTCCAAGGCCTCCTTGAGGTCTCGCACGGCTCCCGGCTCGAACTCGATCGTGGACAGCGCGACCGTCGAACCCTGCACGAACACGTGCGCAACCCCTTCCGTGACACCGCTGGCTGCTACGGCGCTGCGCACCTGCTGCGAGATGTCGACGATATCGGTAAATCCCTTCGTGTGGACAACGAACTTCACGTCATGCTCCCGTCTTGCGCGGACGCGTCGAGTGGATCACTGCCGCGACCAAGTCGTCCTCTTGGGACTCGGGCACCGTTCGCAAGTCCAACAGGACGCGATTCTTCTCGATGCGCGCCACGACGGGCGGGTCATAGGAGCGCAAGCCGCTCTCTACTTGCGCCGCCGTTGCTCCAGGCCGCCCCTCGATCGCCACCAAGGGCGACGGCACCCTTTGCATCGGCGTGGACCCGCCGCCCAGCAGGGACTCTCCCGCGACCACGCTGCACCCGGAAACGCCATGCTCCACGAGCCGTTGCGCCAACTTGTGCGCCCGCGAGCTGAGCACGTCTGCAGGAACCCGCATCAGCCTCAGGGCCGGAATCTCGTCTTCCCGACCCGCCAAGTATGAGCGCAGCGTCGCTTCGAGCGCGGCCAACGTCAGCTTGCCCACGCGCAGCGCTCGGAACAGCGGATTCCGCCTCACCCGCGCCACCAGGTCGGGGTCGCCGGCAATGATGCCGGCCTGGGGTCCGCCGAGGAGCTTGTCCCCGGAGAACGTCACCAGGCTCACTCCGGCCCTGATGCTCTGCGACACGGGCGGCTCCCCCTCGATGCCCGGCGCGAGACGGTCGGTGAGGCAGCCGCTACCCAAGTCCTCGATCAGCGGCAGCGAAACGGACTTGGCAAGGCCGACTAGCTGCTCGATTGTCGGGCGCCCTGTGAAGCCTACTTGCTTGAAATTGCTCGGATGGATGCGCAGCAGAGCCCTGGTTCGCTCGCCTAGCGCGTCGCGATAGTCGTCGAGATTGGTCCGGTTGGTGGAGCCTACCTCCCGGAGTCGCGCCTGCGAAGCCTCTAGGATGTCCGGAATGCGGAAGCCGTCGCCGATCTCGACCAGCTCGCCGCGGGAGACGATCACTTCCCCGTCGCGGGCCAGTTCGTGCAGCACGAGGAAGATCGCGGCGGCGTTGTTATTGACAACCAACGCCGGAGCGCCGAGCAAGCGTTCCAGCAGCGAACCGCAGTGCACATCGCGCCTGCCCCGCCGACCTTGCTCGACGTCGTATTCGAGGTTGCAGTATCCGGCCGCAATCGAGCGGACAGCTTCCGCCGCGGGCTGGCCGAGCGGGGCTCGACCGAGATTGGTGTGCAGGATCACGCCCGACGCGTTGATGACCGGCTGCAAGCTGCTGGCGCTCAAGCTCTGTACCAATCTGCCCACCTTGGCTGCCACCGTCCCTAGCGGATCCTCGGGGGCCCGCGACGCATCGGCGAGCAGCGATTCGCGAAGCTCCGCGATCGCCTCCCGCACGAGATCCGCCACGCGCTCGCGCGGCAAGCGATCCAGCCACGGCGCAGCTGCCGGGGAATTCAGCACCTGGTCCACTCCGGGCAACGCGCGGAGCGGTTCGGAAGACTCCCCTTTTCTCTTGCTCATGGGTCCAATTCGAAGCTGCGCGGGGCGGAGCGTCAAGGCACGCTACTTCAGTAATGGCGTAGCGAAGGGTGAATCAGCGTCTGGGTTCTTCGACTCCGGGCGCCCTCGCCACCTGAGTCGGAGCAAGCAGCCTCGGGACGGTTCCGGCAATCCCAGGCCGCGAACTCACTGTAGCATGCTGCCCAGCCGGCCCAAGCGCGACCGTGCCGCAGCAAGGCCGGGACTCAGCGCTGGCGGCGAACTGCCTATACTTGCTTTGTGACTCGCCGTTCCTTCCTCCTTTCGGCCGCCGCGGCTACGGCGGCACCACTTCCCTTCCCGGTCATCGACACGCACATCCACCTGTTCGATCCAAGGCGCCCTGGCGGGATTCCGTGGCCTCCTGCCGACGACCCGATCCGGTCCAAGCCCACGTATCCGGACCGTTTCCGGTCCGTGTCGAGCGCCCACGGCGTCGCCGGAGCGATCGTGGTGGAATGCAGCCCACGCATCGAAGACAACCAGTGGGTCTTGGACATCGCTTCCGAGGACAAGTCGGTTGTCGGTTTGGTGGGCTTCCTAGACGCTGGCAAGCCCGGCTTCGGCACCGATCTGGAACGGTACGCCAAGAACCCGCTGTTCCGCGGCATTCGTTACGGCAACCTCTGGGGTCGCAATCTTGCTGAACAACTCGGCAATTCTCGCTTCATCGACGACATGCGGCTCGTGGCATCAGCCGATCTGTCGCTCGACACGGCCAACCCGAACCTGGAACTGCTCGAGGGCATGCTGCGCCTCTCCGACCGCGTATCCGACCTCCGCATGGTCGTGGACCACCTGCCCAAGATTCAGCTGCAGGATTCACAGCGGCCGCGCTACGAGCGGATCCTTGCAGATTTCTCCGCCCGGCCGCAGACCTACGTCAAGATTTCGGCGGTCCTACTGAATCGCGGCGGCCGCGTCTCGTACGACCTAGAGGACTATCGCGCCACCATCGACCAGATCGCAGACGCCTTCGGAGACGATCGGGTCCTGTTCGGCAGCGACTGGCCGAACAGCGATCCGCTGGGTAGCTACGCCCAGGTGATCGGCATCGTCCAGGAGTACTTCGCCGGCAAGAGCCGGCAACAGCAAGAGCAGTATTTCCGGCTCAACAGCAAGGCCGCCTATCGCTGGACCGAACGCTAGCGCCGCAACGCCCCGGCCGTGGCGCGGGGAGCGATGCTACACGCACTGATACCCGGATCGGGGAGAATCGAAGCCACATGTTCCACTGCTTCGCCGTCCTTCGCACGGTCATAGTCGCGGCTATGACCCTTGCGATTGGCACCACGCTAGCTGCTGCGAAGCTGAATCTGGTCATTTTCCTGTCCGACGATCACGGGGCTCTCGACAGCGCTCCCTATGGTGCACAGGAGATGCGGACCCCGAACCTGAAGCGCTTGGCCTCCTCAGGCCTGCTGTTCGAACGGGCGTTCGTGAACTCCCCGGCTTGCGCGCCGAGCCGGGCAACCCTGCTGACCGGCCTATATCCCGCCCATCACGGCGCGGAGGCGAATCACGCCAAGCCGCGCGCGGAACTGCGCAAGCTGCCCTCATACCTACAGGAGCTGGGCTATGAGGTCGTGGCGTTCGGTAAGGTCTCGCACTACCGCTACACGCAGGACTACGGCTTTGATCACTTTGCCCATGACACTTTCCACGACCACGCTGCTATCCCAGCAGCCATCGAGTTCATAGCGCGGCACACCGGCGAAAAGCCGCTCTGCATCTTTGTGGGCTCGAACTGGCCGCACGTGCCATGGCCGCTGGGCCAAACGGCGTATGCGGCTGACGCAGTGCTGTTGCCGCCGACATTCGTCAACACCCCCGAAACGCTCGCTGCGCGCGCCCGCTACTCTGCGGCCGTGGAAAATATGGACGACGAGCTTGGGAGGGTCTACGACGCGGCCCGGTCAAGGTTCGGGGACGACCTGTTCTTCCTGCACACCAGCGACCATGGCCTGCAAATGCCCTTCGGCAAGTGGAATCTGTATGACGCGGGCGTGCGAACACCGATGATCGCCGTCTGGCCGGACGTCATCGAACCCGGACTCCGCACGGATGCGATGGTGCAGTGGATGGACATTCTGCCGACGCTCGTCGAACTGGCCGGCGGTGATCCAGCGAGAGACATTGACGGGCGGTCGTTCGCTCCGGTCCTGCGCGGCGAATCAGACACGCACAGGAGCGAGGTCTACACCACCCACAGCGGCGACCGTGACTTTAACGTGTTTCCGATGCGGTCCGTGAGGACTGCCGATTGGAAGTACATCCGCAACCTTCACCCGGAATTCCAGTTCGCGACGCACATCAACCGCGGCGGGCTGCGCTCGGGCCGCCGCTACTGGCCGTCTTGGATCGAGGCCGCCAAGCACGACGAAGAGGCGATAGCCATCGTGGAGCGCTATCGCAGGCGAGCTGCCGAAGAACTCTACTATGTAGCCAACGACAAGCACGAGCAGCACAATCTGGCGTCAGACCCGCGGTTCTCTGGCCAGCTGGCTGAAATGCGAGCCCTGCTGGACGAATGGCTCGAGCAGACCAACGATCCTCTGACAGTGTTCGGCAACCCGCTCATGCACGGCGAGGAGCCGACCATCATCGAATAGCCCATGCGACTTCTTGCGCACAGCACGATCTTGCTGGCCTGCTGCCTCGCGGTCCAGGCCCAGTCCACCGAGCGCCAGCGGGCGAACGTGGTCCTGATCTACATCGACAACGTAGGCTGGGGCGATCTCGCATCCTACGGCAATCCAGCTATTCGCACCCCCAATATGGACCGCCTGGCGACCCAAGGGGTGCGCCTGACCGACTTCTACATCCCCTCATCGTCATGCTCTCCATCGCGAGGAGCGCTGCTAACTGGGCGCTACCCGGAGCGAAACGGGCTGACGCATCAGCTCTCGGTGCAGGAGAACTGGAGCGGGATCGGATTGCCCCACTCCGAGAGACTGCTGCCCGAGATCATGCGCGAGCACGGTTACGCGACGGCCGCCTTCGGCAAGTGGAACATCGGCTTCGCCGAGGGCAGCCGACCGACTGATCGGGGATTTGACGAGTTCATCGGCTGCATCTCGGGCAATTGCGACTATTACACCCACGTCTATAACGGACGGCTGGACATGCACGTAGGCACGGAACCCACGCGCATCGAGGGCTATTCGACGGACATCTTCGCCGACGCTGCGGCCGACTTTATCCGACGCAGCTCTGACCGGCCCTTCTTCTTGTTGGTGCCGTTCAACGCCGCGCACTACCCCAACCGCAGGAACAAAGCGGAGGGCCAGCTATTCCGCTGGCAGGCTCCCGCCGAGTTCTTCGAGGTCTATGGGTACTCGCCCGACACCAGCGTGGCAGAGGAGGGCTACCGCGCCGTCATGACCGCTTTAGACGCCGGAGTTGGCCGGGTCTTGCAGCAACTCGACACCAGCGGGCTGACCGAGCGGACCTTGGTCATGCTGGCATCCGACAACGGCGCCTGGGTGGGATCGCGAAAGCCCGAGCTGGAGGTAGCCTCCAACGCCCCGTTCCGCAGCGGGCGGACTTCGGTATACGAGGGCGGAGTCCGCACCCCGTGCATCATCCGCTGGCCGGGCTTGCTGCCCGCGAACGCAGTCGTGCGCGAACCCCTGGTCAACATGGACTTGTTCATGCTGGCCCTGAGGGCGGCGGGCATCGAAGCGCCCGATGACCGCATCATCGACGGTCGTGACCCGCTGCCGGTCCTGCGTGACGGGGCCAGCTCTCCTCACCGCAATATCTACTTTCGCTACCGAGACATCAGCGGCATGCGCCAAGGCCGCTGGAAGCTGGTCCGGCAGTCCCCGGCGGCCCCGCTGGAGCTCTACGACCTGCAAACTGACTTCGCGGAATCGCGCGATCTTGCCGCCGACCGGCCTGCGCTGGCACAACGGCTCTGGAACGAGTTCAGCACCTGGCTAGCCGACGCCCGGCAAGGCCATTAGGATCCGAAAGTCGCGGGCAGGACAAACGCCGGGGATAGTATCATGGGCCAGTGAACATCCGCCCAACCAGACTAGGAGCCATGCCCATGTGCCGAGCAGCCGCTGTTCTCGTTGCCCTCCTGATCGCGCTTCCCGCCGCCGCACAGATCTTTCCCGATGAGAATCTAGAAGCCGCTGTGCGCCACTACGTCTTCGAGAAGCGCCACAACGAAGAGCCGATCACGGCCGAGGACGTCGCAAATATCTCGACCATCACGGCTCGCAACGAGGGCATCCGCGACCTGACCGGGCTCGAGCACTGCAAGCGGCTGATGCTGCTGGAGCTCCCCGACAACGAGGTCTCCGACCTTTCCCCGATCGCGGGATTGAATTTACTGCAGAGCCTGACCCTGACCCGCAATCAGGTCAAGGACGTTTCCGCGCTGGCAGAACTGAAGCGCCTGCAGTACATCGAGCTGTCGGACAACATGGTTGAAGACATCTCGCCGCTGGCGGGCCTCGAGGCGCTGAACTCGGCCTATCTCGCGGGCAACAACATCAGCGATCTGTCCCCCGTCAAGGACCTGCAGAAGCTTTGGACTCTCGACGTTGCGGGGAATGCGGTCAGCGACGTAAGCCCTGTGGGCTCGCTGACTCGCCTGTCCTCGCTCATCCTTGACGACAACAGCGTGTCCGACCTTGGGCCGCTAGCGCCGTTGACATCGCTGCAGCGCCTGTCGCTGCGCAACAACAAGGTAAGCGATATCGGCGTGCTCGCGGAAATGGCCGAAAAGGACGTCGCCGGCGACAGCCGCTTCGCCCGTTACTGGGCCGTTTCGCTGCAAGGCAACCCGCTCAGCAGGAAGTCCAAGAACGCCCACGTGAAGGCACTGCAGGAGTACTCGTTCCGCATCGAAGTGGAGGACAAGTAGCCCCGAACGGCCGTTCGTCTTCACACCACGCGGAACCGCTCGACGGCCTCCTCGTCGAGCTCCACGCCCAGACCCGGCTCTTGGGGTATGTCGAGCATGCCGTCCTGAGCAGTGATGCGCTGCCTGGTCAGGTGGTCGCGCAAGGTGGTCTCTTCCTCCGCAACGTACTCCGCGATCAGCGCGTTGGGGATGGAATTGAGGAAGTGTAGTGCTGCCGCCACGTTGATATACGTCGTGAAGCCGTGATTGGCCACGCGGACGCCCCGGTCTTGGGCTAGGGCTGCGATCTTGACCGCCTCGGTGAATCCGCCCACGCGGGTCAGGTCCACCTGCACAACATCCACCTTGCCTCGATCCATCAGTTCGATGAACGACGCTCGGCCGCTCTCTTCCTCACCCGCCGCAATGCGCGTGTCTACCGCCTCGCTGAGCCTGCGGTAGCCCTCGTAGTTGTCCGGCATAAGTGGCTCTTCGAGCCAGAAGATGCGGTGCTCTTCGAAGGCCCGCACGCGTTGAATCGCCGTCTTGGCGTCCCAGACCAAGCCAGCATCGACCAACAGATCCGGCTCCTCCCCAAGGCCGGCGCGCGCTTCCCGCACGAGCGCAATGTCGGTCGCCTCGTCCTGTCCCATCGGCTCCCAGCCGAATTTGACAGCGCTGAAGCCGCGATCCGCGTAGCGCCGCGCAAGGTCCTTGGTCGCGGCCGGTGTCGGACCCCACAGTGAGCTGGCATAGCAGCGTAGGCGCTGGTGGAAACCGCCTCCGAGCAGCTTCCAGACCGGCATTTCTAGCGCCTTGCCTTTGATGTCCCACAAGGCCAGGTCGATGCCGCTCATAGCGTGGAAGCCCGCTCCGCGCCTGCCGCCGTAGAGGTTGCCTTGGTACATCTTGTGCCAGATCTTCTCGGTCTCGAACGGATCGGCTCCCAGGACCAGCTCGCGCAACCCGCAGGTCATCGTGTGCGAGTACGGGCCTTCGATAGCCCCCTTGGCCGCCAGCGGATTGGAATCCACCTCCCCGATTCCGCTGATTCCCGCATCGGTGTGCACGCGCACGATCAGCGCGTCCTGACCCGAGTCGCACAGCTCGCGGACCTTTTCGGATCGAACGTAGATTGCTTCTACATCAGTGATCTTCATCGCATGAAAACTCCGCGGACCCGTCCTACTTCAGGGAGATCCAGGTAACGACCAGAAGCGGCGCACTCTGAGCATAGCCGCAACAGGCCTGACGGCAAGTCACTAGCGACACCGAGGCCTCAGCCCGGCCGGACGAGCCGGAACGTGGAATACACGTAAGGGTAGTCCCGGCGGAACCAGTTTCGGAAGCTGCGACGCGCCAGTTGCAGGGCCGTGCGCTGCGAGCCGCCCTTGAGAACGTAGTGCTCGTCGTCGAAGAAGGCCGACGAGTACCCCGGGTAGAAGTCGTACTCCTCGAAGCCTGGAAACGGCCTGAGTTTGCTGCTGGTCCACTCCCAGCCGTTGCCCAGCAACTGCGAGACGCCGAAAGCGCTGTCGGAAACGGGCGTGGCAAGCACCGAACACGGGTCCCAACCGCGAAAGTCAAGGTTGGCATCGCCATTCGACGCACGGCCTTCCCCCCACGGGAAGCGCCTAGAAGGATCGCCAGAGCCGTATGCGGCGCGATCCCATTGCGCTTCGCTGGGCAACGTGGCGCCTGCGTGGTCTGCGAATGCGACCGCTTGTGAGTGCGTGACATAGACCGGCCAGTCCAGCGGCAGCGGGATCTCGCCGAACATGCTGCGCAGCAACCACGAACTCCCGTCTTGGCGCCAATAGTGGGGCTGGGGGCCGCCCTCGTCAACGAACCTCACGTACTCTGCGTTGGTCACCTTGTGCTTGCGGATCCAATACTCGTCCAACCGCTCGGTGCAGGCGCCGAACTCGTTGTCCCAGCCGAACCCACTGCCCCTTTCCCTCCCCATCCGAGCCTCACCTGCAGGGATGTGGATCCATCGCTGGGGCACTTCGTCGTGGTCAGCAGCCACAGCCGACTTGCTGGCGGGCTCGCCCAACAAGAGTTCTGGGGCAAGATTGTGCAGTAGGTAGCATAGCGTTTCGGCGTGCATCAAGCGGTGTTCGATGCAGGTCTGCGCAATGTCGTCAGGTACGTCGTCCAAGACCGCATCCACGGTTTCTCGCACGCGCCGACAGTAAGCCGCCGTTTCCGGCAAGCTGGGCCAATCGGCCGGCCGGTCCGAAGGCAACGAGTCCGAATCGGGATCGATGCCGAAGGCAAACAGCCTGTCGAACTCGGCGTGGAACGGTTTCGGGCCGAGCTCGCAGGTGGAAATCATGTTCCAGTCGAACGCCTCCACGTGGCCGACATAGAAATTGAGACGATGCCGCTCTGGCACGGGACGCTCGAACAGGGAATCAGGCCTGACCAATGCGAACAGCTCATCCGTGCGCAGCCGCGCATCGGCAAAGCGCTGGCGCAGATCGATCGTCGATGGCATCACTCCCATTATCCAAGCTCACATGATTGGGCCCGACAGCCGCCGTGATATAACCGGCTCAATGAACGGTAACGGCGCGCCCCGCGAGGAATTCGCTCGAGACGCCCGCATAGGCCTGTGTGAATCCAAGCGTAAGTGGCTGCCTGCGAGGCACTTGTACGACGCGGTGGGCAGCGTGCTATTCGAAGCCATCACCTACTTGCCGGAGTATGGTCTGACGCGAGCCGACCACAGGGTCTTGCGCCGTGCCGCGGGACCGCTTCGCGGGTACATCCGCGGGCAAGCGCTGACGATTGCCGAACTCGGCAGCGGTAGCGGAACGAAGACCCGCTTGGTGCTAGAAGCGTTGGTGCCCGACCTGGTGAGGTCCTACTGCCCGATTGACATCTCTTCTGAAGCGCTAGAACGCTGCCGGCAGGAACTCGGTGACCTCGTGCCCGTGCTCCCGTACCACGGCGCCTACGTGGACGGCGTGCGGTCCATGCGCGAGTCTCGCCCAGCGGATGTCCCGTTGATGCTGCTGTTCCTAGGCAGCAGCATCGGAAATCTCGGCCCTGACGACCGCGGTTCCTTCCTAGCATCACTGCGGTCCGCGCTGCGGCCTGGAGACTACTTCCTGATCGGGTTCGACCTTGTAAAGCCCAAATCCGATCTGCTGCGGGCGTACGACGACCCCACCGGTGTGACCGCAGCGTTCAATCGCAACGTCTTGGGCCGCGTCAACCGCGAACTGGGGGCCAGCTTCGACCTAGACTCGTTCAGCCACCTAGTTCGCTACGACGAGGCCGAGCGGAGGGTCGAAATGCACCTCCTCGCCACCCGCGACCAAAGCGTGCCGATCCCCTTGGCCGGTGCCACTTGCGACATTCGAAGCGGCGAAACGATTTGGACCGAGAGCTCTTACAAGTTTGAGCGCGCCGAGATCGGCAATGCGATGCAGGAGGCTGGATTCCGGCAGCTGGCGACCTGGGTGGACGAAGAATGGCCTCTGTTGGAAGGCTTGTGGCTGGCCGACTGACCGCCCGCCGACAACAGCGAACCACCGACACGCGGATGCTCATCGCACAGGGGACCGCCGCGCAAAGCAGCAGCCAAGCCGGAGCGAAGTTGTAACCTATTTCTCCGGAACGTTCTGTTACCTATGTGTCCGGTCTGGACCCCCAGATACAATGGAGCCACGAGTCGGACTCGAACCGACGACCTGCGGTTTACGAAACCGCTGCTCTACCAACTGAGCTATCGTGGCTCAACAAGAGCCCCAGTGGCGACGCTTCCAATTCCTAAGCTAGCACAGGCCATTGGAGCCGCTGTGTCGGCGCATGTCGCGGGCGGGTTGGTGCCAAGCCTGAATCGTGCAAGGAGGACCTGAGCCTTGTTTGCGAGCAGCCTGACCTGCACCGCCGCAGGGCTCTGCATGCTTGCGGCAGCCGGTCCGCTGACCGCTGGTGCGCCGGATCCGTATGACCTTTCGTCCGCCAACTCGTTTCTTGACGCCCACTGCAGAACCTGCCACAGCGGGAGCACGCCGGCGGGAGGCTTCCACGCCGACAAGTTGCGCAGCGAGGCGTCTTTCGTCGAACACCCCGATGCCTGGGTCTCGCTCGCGGCCAGAGTCTCGAACCATGAAATGCCGCCGACCGGCGCCCCATCGCCGTCATTGGACGAGCGAACCGCCTTCGTCGCATGGGTCGAGCAAACTTGGCGAAGCCAAGCATGCGCGGCCGAGCTGCCACCGACACCCAGCCCTATCAGGCGGCTGAATCGCGACGAATACAGCGCCACCGTCCGCGACCTATTTGACATCCAGATCGACGTCAGCGAGATGTTCCCGGTTGACGGCGCTGGCGGGGAGGGTTTTGACAATGCTGCTGAGACCTTGTTTCTCTCGCCCCTGCTGGCTGAGAAGCACCTCGCAACTGCAAAGTTCGTACTGGATGTTGCGGCGAAGGAGTTCAAGTCCCGCACCAAGATCTTCGTAGGCCGACCGGGCCCGAATAAGACCGAGGTCGAAGCTGCCAGGGAAATCCTCGCGAAATTCCTTCCAATGGCATTTCGCCGACCGGTCGACTCGGCAACTATCGCGCCTTACGTCCGTCTGGTGCGCCGGGCGCGACGGCGTGGATTGGACTTCGAATCGGCTATCTTTTTCGCGCTGCGCAGTGCCTTAGTCTCCCCTGACTTCCTCTTTCACGTCAGGGCCGATGCCAGCGCTCCCGCCTCCCGGCAGTATGCGCTGGCTTCGCGGCTCTCATACTTCCTGTGGGGCAGCCAGCCGGACGAGCTCCTGCTTGACATCGCTGCTGCCGGGAGAATGGACGAACCGGCGGTCCTCGACCGCTTGGTACCGCGCATGCTGCGTGACGACAGGGCTCTGGAGTTCTTCTCGCGCTTCACCGAGCAATGGTTGCGGATTCGGGAACTGGAAGGCGCCCACGGCCCCGACCCCGAACTGTTCCCGGAATATGCCGCTGATGCCGAGCTGCGTGGCGACATTCTGCTGCAGCCCGTGTTTTTCTTCCGAGAGGTCTTTCGCGAGAACCGGTCCGTGCTCGAGTTCCTCGATTCGGACGGCACCGTGCTGACGCAGCCACTGATCACACACTTGGGGCTGCCTCTGGAGAAGGAGCAAGACCGGAAGAATCCGAACTGGATGGAACTGCCCGAGGGTTCCGGACGCGGGGGCCTGCTCGGCATGCCGTCGATTTCGGCCCTAGCATCGCACCCGCACCGCACCAGCCCGGTTCTGCGCGGCGTATGGATACTCGATTCCATCCTCGGCACGCCGCCCCCTGCCCCGCCCCCCGATGTCGCGGAGCTGGAAGAGCCCGGCGAGGGAAAACCCGTCAGATCGATCCGCGAACAGCTCTCGGCTCACAGCAGCAGCACAAGCTGCGCAAGCTGCCACCAGCGCATTGATCCGCTTGGATTCGCCCTGGAAAACTACGACGTTCTGGGAAGATGGAGGGACCTCGACAGGGAAGTGCCGGTCGACGCCACTGGCCGACTCCCCGACGGCACCCAGCTGGACGGCCCGGACAGTCTTAAGGCAGCTCTGCTGGAGCGCAAACATCTGTTCTTGAGAAACCTGGCGAAGCGACTTCTGGGCTATGCTCTTGGTAGGGGACTGACAGCGTCCGACACCTGCGCCGTGGAATCCATCGTGACCCAGGTCGAGCGCCAAGACTACTCCGCTTGGGCGCTGTTGCGCGCAGTCATACGCAGCGAGCCATTCCTCCACGCCGCGGCTTCCGCGCAGGGTCCGGAGCGACAGTGACCATGCCAGCCCGTCGCGCCTCGCGGATCTCGCGCCGCGCATTGCTGCGTGGCAGCGGCGTCGCGTTGGGGCTGCCGTGGCTCGAAGCGATGGCGTTCGGAAACGGTCGGTCGGACCCACCGAGTCCGGTCCGCATGGCCGCGCTGTACATGCCCAACGGAGCGTACCCGGCCACATGGACGCCGGCCACCCCGGGTCGCAACTTTGAGCTCACGCCAAGCCTAGAGCCGCTGGCCGACGTCCGGCAGCAAGTCACTGTGCTGAGCAATCTGTGGAACGAGCAGGCCAAGGACGGTGACGGCCATTACGTCAAAGAATCCTCGATTCTGACCTGCGCCAGAATCAAGAAGACACAGGGCGCTGACCTGCGCAATGGGGTTTCGTTCGATCAGGTCGCGGCCAAGGCGCGCGGACACCTCACCCCTTTGCCCTCGCTGGAGCTCGGCGTTACGCCGGTGGCCGTCGGCAACGACGCCGTGGTGGGCTATACGCGAGTCTATGGTTCGCACATCTCGTGGTCGACGCCGACCACACCGCTGGCACGCGAGCTGAACCCTCGGGCGGTATACGAACGGCTCTTCCGGGCCGCGCACGGGTCGAGCGTGTCTGAGACAGGGCTCGATTCCCTGCTGCTGGACCGCGTGCTGCAAGATGCGAAGCGGCTGCGCAAGGGACTGGGCTCCGCCGACCGGGCCCGCTTGGACGAGTACTTGGCGTCGCTGCGCTCACTGGAGAAGCGCGTGCAATGGTCCACCCGGACCGAGCACGCCAACTGGAAGCCCTTGGCGAAGCTGGACCTGCGCGACGCGCCAGTGGAGCAGCCGTCCAACCACTCCGAGCACGTGCGCCTGATGCTAGACATGATCGCCGTGGCCTTCCAGTCGGACACGACTCGGGTGGCGACGTTCATGTTCGGCAACGCCGTTAGCAACGTCAGCTTCCGCTTCCTTGATGGCGTCACATCCGGTCACCATGACGTCTCGCACCACGCCAACGAAGAGCAGAAGTTGGCCGAATACAAGATCATCAACCGCTGGCACGTTGAGCAATATGCGTACCTGCTCCGCCGCCTGGCGGACATGCCCGAAGGCTCGAGCACGGTGCTGAACAATTCCATGATCGTGTTCGCCTCGGCTCTCTCGGACGGCCAGAAGCACGACCCGCACAAGTTGCCCGTGCTAGTCGGTGGCAGGGGCGGCGGTCGCATCGACAGTGGGCAGCATCTGATCTACGGCGAAGACCATCCCCTCGCGAACCTCTACATGGCACTGCTGGAAGCTTTCGGGGCTCCGGTAGAGCGCTTCGCCGACAGCAGCGGGCCGCTCAAGGGAATGCTGGTTTCCTGACGTCCGATGCGCTGGCTACCGATCGTTAGCCTACACGCGGTCCTAGCAGCGGGCCTGACGGCCGCGGACCTCACCGGAACTTGGATCGGCACCTTGCCCGAACGCGGGCGGACGCCTGCGAGGGACATCGCGTTCCAGTTCGTGCAGCGAGGCGCGACGCTCAGCGGGAAAGCGTACAACGATGCTGGTGCGAGCGATCCGATCATCTCCGGAACTGTCGCGGAGGGCCGGCTCAAGTTTGAAGTCGAGGCTCTCCAGCAGTCCGGCAATCAGATCAACATCGTCTTGTACTGCTTCGAAGGCACCATCGATGGTGAGTGGATCGACCTCACCCGGGAACTGGCCGCGGCCCGCGATGCCTCCAGCGGGAACGACATCCCCGTCCGGCGCGCTTGGGACAGCGACGAGGCAGACCGCAATCGCCGCTTCCACACATTTCGCCTCCAAGCACTATTTCGATAGCAGCACAAGGGGCCGATGAGGTCCAGTCTCGTCCAAACCGGACCTGAACCCACCTGAACCCACCGTGGTAGCATGTTGCGTAAACATGCAAGACCCTACTTGGGTCTATCTGCAATCAGGGGGGGATTTGGGATGCATGCACGATTTCTAGTCACGGCGGTCGTCGCGGCACTGTTGCTGGGGGTCTCGCCGATCCTTGCTCAGCAGTCCGGCCTGACCGGCACCGTCAGCGACACCACAGGTGCCGTCATTGTCGCGGCCGACGTGGTACTTGCCAATTCGGACACTGGTGTCGAGGCCACGACGCAAACCAATGAGTCCGGCGGCTTCAACTTTACTCTTGTGCAGCCCGGCACCTACGAGCTGCGCTGCGAGTCCGTCGGCTTCAAGACCTACCGCCAGTCAGGGCTGGTAATGGAGACGGGCCTGACCAAGACGGTGAACATTCAGCTCGAACTCGGCGAAATCACCGAGACCATCGAGGTGACCGGCTCGGCGCCGCTGCTGGAGACCGAGAACACGACGGTCGGCCAGTTCATCGAGCGCACTACAGTCGCCCAGATGCCGGTCGGCAGCCGCCAGGCGGGGCAGCTGATCAAGCTGGCGGGCAACGTGACCTTCGCCACCTCGGGCGGCGGGCTCTATGACCTGCCCTTCTTCTCCATGGCAGGCGGTCGGTCCCGCAACCAGATGTGGCACCTCGACGGCGGCGTCGTGCAGAACATGGCACTGGGCATCGCCCAGCTCAACCTCAACCCGCCCGTGGAATCGCTGCGCGAGTTCAAGGTCGAGTCCAATAACTATGCCGCCGAGTTCGGTCGGAGCGGCAACGGCCTGATCATCATGAGCACGCGCTCGGGCACCAACGACTTCCACGGAGCCCTGTACCACAACTTCCGCAACGATGCGATCGACGCGCGGACGTTTTTCGCGCCTAGCATCGCGCCGTTGCGTTACAACATCTTTGGCGGCTCATTGGGCGGTCCGATCAAGAAGGACAAGACATTCTTCTTTGTCAACTACGAGGGACAGCGCCGCAGCGACGGCTTGACGATCGCCAACACCGATGTGCCCCATCCGATGGAAAAAAACAACGGCGATTTCTCGGCGCGCTCGGGCTTCGAACTGATCGACCCGCTCTCTGGCGAGCCTTTCCCCATGAACAGGATTCCCGCGGACCGGATCGATCCTCTTGGCAGCGCTTTCGCCCGGCTGTACCCGGATCCCAACAACCCCGGGCCGCTGACTTCTGCGCCGCGAGACAACTACGTTAAGAATGTCTCTAACCGTGGCGTGTCGGACTTCCTCACGATCAAGGTCGACCACAACTTCGGTCCGAAGGACCGCATCTCCAGCCGCTTCAGCAACGTCAACGCGCCAGCTTGGCCCGCGTCGGTGTACCCCAACGAGTTCGCCGACTTCCGCGGTTCAAGACAGACTCGCTCGAACCTAGTGTCCACTTCCACCTGGAACCACAGCTTCACCACGACGATGGTGAACGAGTTCCGCTACACATACGGCAACCGTACCTTCACGACGAGGGGGCTGGGCACCGGCAGCGGGAAGAACGGGGAACTGGGCGTGCCCAATGTCGACCCGGAGTTCTTCGCGACTGTGAATGTGGTCGGCTACACGCGCTTGGGCGCCGGCAATCAGGAGCGCCTCCAATTGCCCATCCGCACCCATCAAGTCGTCAACAACACGTCCTGGTTCAAGGGTGCCCACAGCGTCAAGTGGGGCGTGGAATACCGCTACTCCCGCAACCAAGACGACTTCAACGCGTCAGCGGGCGGACGTTTCGACTTCAACAACCGGGCCACCGGGGACGCGCTGGCGCAGCTATTGCTCGGCTGGACCACCCGCGGCCAGCTTGTTGACACCGACATTCTCAACACCCGCAGTGACTACTGGGGCTTCTACGTGCAGGACAGTTGGAAGGCTACCGACAAACTGACGCTGAATCTGGGCCTGCGCTGGGAACTCGACACGCCCCGCTGGGAGTTGAGCAACAATCAAAGCGGCTTTGATCCCCTTGCCAACAATTCCGTGTGTAACTGCCCTGGCGTGATGCTCTTTGCCGGCCGCGACGGTCGTGGCAAGTATGCCCACGACATCGACGGCAACAACTTCGGGCCGCGCATCGGATTAGCCTATCGCGCCTCGGGCTCCACCGTGATCCGCGCCGGCTACGGGGTCAACTACAACGGCGCTTATGCGCGCGCGGTCCCGTTCACGCAGTTCTGGACTTTTTCCCGGACGCTGGACATCAACTCGCCCGACGGTGGCTTTACTCCCGCCTTCATGCTCAGCGAGGGACTCCCGACGGTGCAGCCGTTCACCGATGCCGATCGCGTGCCCACTTTCGGCGCGACCATCTCCGGCCGTCGCACCGTATCACCGGACTACATTCAGCAGCACCAGCAGAACGGCTATGCGCAGCAGTGGAACCTGACCATCCAGAAGCAGCTGCCAGACAACATCCTGCTGGAGGCCCAGTACCAGGCCAACGTCGGACACAAGCTAGGCGGCCAAAACTACAACCAGAACATGATCCCGCTGGTCGGCGGTAGAGGGCCGGAAACCCAGAGTCAAAACGCGCGATTGTTCCCTCAATACAACGCCGTGTGGGTGGAGAGCCCGGACTGGGGCAACTCGACCTATCATTCGATGAATCTGAAGGCGGAGAAGCGATTCTCCAGTGGCTTGAGTTACCTCATCAACTACACGTGGTCGAAGTTCATTGACGACGTCGAGTCCGCCAACGAACTGGGCGGCGAGCAAAACAACGGCTACACGCACTTTCAGCTGCGGCACCTTGACAAGGCGCTGTCGGGCAACGATATCCGCCATCGCGTAGTGGCGAGCGGAGTCTACGAACTGCCCGTGGGCCGCGGCAGGGCGCTCTCAATAGAGAATCCCGTTCTCAACGGGATCATCGGCGGCTGGGGGCTCGGCGTGATCGCAGAGTTTCGCACGGGGTCTCCCTACGGCATCATTGAGCAGAGAAACGAAAGCAACACCTTCAGCCATGGCCAGCGACCCAATATCGCGGGCAACCACGTGCTTTCGGGTAATCGCTCCAAGGAGGCGAAGTTGCTGGAGTGGTTCGACACGTCCCAGTTCACAAGACCGGGCGTGGGAGTGTTCGGGAACTCGCCGCGCAACCTTTGCTGCGGGCCCGGGTTTGCCGTCGTCGACGTGTCGATTCAGAAGAGGTTCGCGATCACTGAGGGCACGCGGCTTGAATTCCGAGCCGACTTCTTCAACATCGCCAACCACGCCAACTTCAGGATCCCGGAGAGGCGCCGTGGCAATTCCGGTTTCGGACGCATCCGCGGCACGATCGGTACCGGTCGTCAGACGCAGCTAGGCTTGCGCCTCGAGTTCTAGCGCACACAGCCAGCCTAGCTGGCTTCCCTGGCCCGGCCCGAACGCAAGTTCGGACCGGGCCGGTTCTCTTGGCAGCGTTCCGGACCACTCGGCGAACGGACCGCCCTCAGTACAATGCACGCTAGGTGAAAGCGATTCGAGCAGCACTGCTGACCGCGTTCGCGGCTCTGGCTTGGGCACAGGACGCGGACTACAGCCTGCAGGTCGACTTCGAGCGCGAGCGTCCGGTCGACCGGCTGCTTACCAAGGTCGATCCAAGCCTTGACATTTGGATCGGGGAGCAGGACTACGAGGCGATCAACTCGGAGCTGAAGGCCATCGCCAAGGCGCTGGTCGAGGATCCGAACTCGTTCGAGCCGCTCAAGGAGCACACCGGGGCCTTTCGATCTCTCGGCCTCGCAGAATTCAAGATCGTCTCGACCGGCCGCGGCAGGGCGGCAAGCGGATCGGCCCGCGTGGCCGTGAGAGTCGAACTCGGCGGCAACGCTGCCGACGGACGCCTGCTATCGAAACTCGGGGCGATGGACATGTTGTGGGGAGAGACCCCGGCAGGTTGGGAACTGCTCGATAGCCGCCTCGGAGCGTTCAGGGAAGCCAGCGCCGACCGCAGTGGGTTTAGCGAGATCACGGACGCAGTCTTCGGTGGAATCGATGCGCTGCCGAAGCAATTGGACTTCGGAGTGGACCACTGGAGGGACACTCTGGATGCGGCGCTAGGCGTTTCGATCTATGGGCATCAGGGGGTTTCCCTGGGAGATTTTGACGGAGATGGCTTGGACGACCTCTATGTAAGCCAGCCCAGCGGCCTGCCGAACCGCCTCTTGAAGAACAACGGCAACGGCACATTCTCGGACGTGACGCTCCAGGCCGGCCTTGACGTGCTCGACGAGACATCGATGGCGCTATTCGGCGATCTGGACAGCGACGGCGACCAAGACTTGATTCTGATCGGGTCGGCACCCCTACTCTTTCGCAATGACGGCGGCAGGTTCCGGTTCGACGAAGCCGCCCTCGACATCGGGCAGGACAGGGCAGCGATGTTCACCGGAGCGGCATTGGCCGACTACGACCTGGACGGCGACTTGGACCTGTATGTGTGCGCCTACGACTTCTGGCAGCCCGGGGAGGAATACGACGCACCGACTCCCTACTACGACGCCGTCAACGGCCCGCCGAACCTCCTGTTCCGCAACGATGGCAGAGGGCGGTTCGAGGAGGTTGCCGACACGGCCGGGTTCGGGCCGACCAACGACCGCTTCAGCTTTGCCTCCGCATGGGGGGACTACGACAGCGACGGCGACCCGGACCTATACGTGGCCAACGACTTCGGACGCAACAACCTCTATCGCAACAACGGCGACGGCACCTTCGACGAAGTCGCGGCCGAAGTGGGCGTTGAGGACCTCGGCGCCGGCATGTCGGCGGCCTGGGGCGACTACGACGGCGATGGGGATCTGGATCTCTACACGGCGAACATGTGGTCTTCCGCCGGGTTGCGCATCACGGGCAGCCAGCGCTTTGAAGGCATAGCACCGACGGCAAGCCAGCGCGCCCTGTTCCGACGCCAGGCACAGGGCAATTCGCTGTTCCGCAACGACGGCGAGCAGGGCTTCAGCGACGTCAGCGAAGAGGCGCGGGTGCGAACGGGGCGCTGGGCCTGGGCGTCGGATTTCGTCGACCTCGATAGCGACGGCCTACTCGATCTGTTCGTCCAGAACGGCTACATCACCGGAGAGCGCCTGGACGACCTTTGAAGCTTCTTCTGGCGGCAGGTCGTGTCGCAATCGCCCTTGCAAGCGCAGGGATCGAAGGACTACGCCGACGCTTGGCGCGCCATCAACATCTTGATCCGCTCCGACGGGACTTGGAGCGGTCGCGAGCGCAACCTGTGCTTTCGCAACCGCGGGGACGGCACGTTCGACGATTTCTCGTTCTTGACCGGTTTGGACCTTGATGCCGACGGGCGTGCCTTCGTGCCGCTGGATCTCGACGGCGACGGGGACCAAGACCTGATCCTCAAGAATCGCAACGGCAGGCAGCTGCGTGCGTTTCGGAACGACATGCGCCCGGGCCGGACAAGGAGCCTGACGGTGCGGTTGCAGGGAACCAGCAGCAACCGCGACGGTGTCGGCGGGCGCGTGTGGCTGACTACCGACCGCCGTACGCTGATGCGCGAGATCGTTTCGGGCAGCGGCTACTTGTCCCAGCGATCGCGCGTCGCCACCTTCGGCCTAGGCAGCGAAGAGAGTGTTCGCAGCGTTCGCGTGCGCTGGCCCTTGGGCGCGGTCGAGGCGTTCGACGATCCACCGCAGGACGGCAGCATTGTGTTGGTCGAAGGCGAGGGCGCCGTTCGCCCCGCTTCGCTGCCTCAAGCCGGGCCTATCGAGTCCGAGCCGGCCCGGAGCGGCCCGAGCGCAGGTGAGAGCGGCACCTGGCTCGCCAGGCCTGTGCCAGCTCCAGATTTCACGCTCGACCGAATCTCAGGCCAAGCTGGCCAAGTACGCCTCTCGGGGCAGCGCGGAGGCCCGGTTCTGCTCAACTTCTGGGCAACGTGGTGCCCGCCATGTCGGAGCGAACTCACACTGTTCCAGAGCCAGCTCGGCAAGCTGCGTTCTGCTGGCGTCAAGATCCTGGCGGTATCTGTCGATGAGCGCTCCCAATCAGCCGCCGTCAAGACATTGACCGCAGAACTCGGACTCTCGTACACGGTACTTCTGGCTGACGCGAAGACGGCTGAGGCCTACAGCGTGCTCAACGAACGTCTGTTCGATCGGCGCAGGGCGCTGGCCATTCCGACGAGCTTCCTGCTAGACGGCGAGGGCCGGATCGTAAAGGTCTATCGCGGCGAAGTCGAGCCAGATCAGATCGTGGCTGACTTGGAGGCCGGGGCCGGCGAAGCGCTGCCATTTGCGGGCCGCTGGGTGAAGTCGCAGCCACGCCGGGACTTCCAGGAGCTCGCTTCAGCATTCGCAGAGAGAGGCTTGGGAACGGCGGCACGCGCGATGTTCGACGAGGCACTGGCCCAAGGAGACCGCTCCCCGCTGCTGCTGAACAATCTGGCGGGAGCGCTGATCGCAGACGGCGAGGTCGAGCGCGCCGAAGCCTTTTTACGGGAAGCTCTGGCCGCTGCGCCGGGCCTGACCGATGCGAAAGTCAATCTGGCTTCGTTGCTGGTACGGCGAGGCGCCGTCGGCGAGGCCGAGTCACAGCTGGAGCAGGCGCTCGCGCAACAGCCACGCGACGGCCAGGCCCTTTCCGCTCTTGGTTACATCCGTTTCTCGCAGGGTCGACTGGACGCCGCTGAGGGGCTGTTCCGCCGTGCCGTCGAGGCGCAACCGGAAGATCCCCGCCTGCGAGAGAATCTCGGCGCTGCACTCGCATCTCGAGGCGATTCGGAAGAGGCTCTGCGCCAATATGAACTAGCGCTGCAGCTCGGCCGCGATACCGCTGAAATCTATATCAGTCTCGGCGTGCTGCACATGCAGAGCGGGAACCCTGACCAAGCCGTAGAGGCGTTCCTGAGCGCCGCCGAGGCTGATCCCGAGTCTCCTGTTCCTCAGCTGTATCTGGCGCGCTACCAGCTGCAGGCCGGCAACATCGCACAAGCCCAGGACCGAATCCAGCGTGCCAAGCAGCTAGCGCCGAACAATCTGGAAGCGGCACTGCTGCACGTCCAAGCGCTTGCACTCCAAGGCCGGACAGCTGCAGCCAAAAGTGCAGCACAGGAAGTCCTGAGACGGTATCCTCAATCGGAAGAAGCAAAGCGCCTACTCGAGTCGCTCCAATAGAACCGGATTACCCTCTTGGGTCGTGCCTCCAAGGATGGTGAAATAGGCGCAGTGCTTATGGCCACGTGCCGGCGGCTGTGTTGTTCAAGTAGTCACCGAGGAGAACTTGAAGAGGTCAGTGTCGCTGCTGGCCGCTTGCGTGCCCACCTGAGACCGTGTCTGGTTGGTGCCCCTTGAAAAGACCATTAGCCCAAAATTTGATATTCGCCCCAAGAAGCGTTCTAACCACCATGGCACTCCTAGAAATCGAAGGCACCCCCTATCTCGATGACGACTCCAGCGTTCCGAGCTCTCGTCACCTTGCCGACCGCGTGAAGGCCATGCGGGCAGGGGGACATCTCTCAATCGAGGTCCTCTTTCGCATCCGCAAGCATTTCAAGATCAAGAGCATCTATCATTCCAACGCGATCGAGGGGAACGTTCTGGAGGTCGGCGAGACTCGCCAGGTCGTCGAATTCGGCTTCACAGGATGGTAGTGATCGGACGACTGCTATGGATCGCTTGCACGACACTGAAGCTACTCACACTTCGCGGGTGGCGCGGTTGATACAAGCCCATGCAACTCTGTTTCAGATTGGTGCCCCAGGCATCGGGCTTGGCTAGCCCTACCTTGCGGCGCTCGCGGCGGCACCGCAAGGCCGAGAGCACCAGGAGTCTAGTGGTGGCTCTCAGGATTGTAGCCCGAACCCACGAGCAATGGCGTTCCTTGCGCCACAACGCGTTTGACGAACGACATGTTGGTCTGAATCATTCCAGTCGTGGGATTTGCGAATCCGTTGTACCAGAAGGTTTCCCCGAATTGATCCGTGGCTTCGACCATGTTCCGCCCGTCGAACAGGACTTCGACCCTTCCCGAGACTTCGAAGCTCGCCGGGTTGCTACTGAACAATACCGTTCCGTCGGTTGCGTCGATCACGAACGGATAGATCGAGCCCTCGTTCCAACGAGGGTCGGTCTCCAGCACGGGTCCCGCAAAATGCCCCGCACCTTCGACCAGCAATGCCGCACAACGGACGAACTCCACCAACATGGTCTCGTGTGGTTCGTGCTCCAGAGCCTCTGCGTTGACAATTCCCGGGTCGCACGTGCCGGGCAGGTCATTCGAGTAGAGCCCGGCACCGATCGCCGCGCGCTCGCCGTTCCAGTCGATTTCCATGACATAGGAACTCTTCGGATTCCAAAGCCCAGTAGAAGGGTCGGTGAAGGAATAATGGAGCCAGCCCGAGTCCACCAGCGAGAGCACGCGGTACAGCTCAAAGAAGTAATCCGTACCGAGATCGTCGATCGAGATTCCCCAGATCGTGCCCTCTAAGGACGGATCTGGAGGGAACACGTAGGACATAGCATCTTCTCCCGACGGGCGGAGCGCGTCTACGAACACGTAGATTCCGGTTTCGTCATGTTTCCAGACAGCGTCCTCGTTGAAGGCCCGTCGCGCCTCATCGGTGCCATGTTCCATCACATACTCTGCCGCGCACCGCACGAATGCCGGAATCTGGTCCCGCGAGCGAATCGCGCCCGCGGTCACGACGCGGTCCTCGCAACTTGTCCTTACAGCGGACTGGTCACGCTGGGTGGCATAGCCCGACCCAACAATTAGCGGAACCCCGTGCGCCACGATCCGTTTCAGGAAGGCCACCTTGGGGTAGGTTGCCCCGGTGGTCGGATCAAAGCCGTCGTAGTAGACGTAAGCTTCCCCGAAGATGTCCGCCATGCCGACGATGTCCCGGCCACCGAACTTGTCCGCGGTTGCGGTGTACCATTCGTGCGGAGCGTACCCGTTAACTCGGACCGGGAAGCCGCTAGCGACCTGGTTGCCCATCAAGTCCATCAGGAACACGTAATTCGGTCCATCCCTCCATCTGGGGTCGCGCTCGATTTGATCCAACGCGGAATAGCCGCCGGATTCCACCTCCATCGCGACGCAACGAACGAAGGCCTCCAGTGTTTCGGGCCCCGGATCCGCGCCAAGCACCTGCGCGTTGACCTCATCGGACCTACAGGTCGACGGCAGGTCGGCCTCGTAGATTCCAGCTCCTATCGCCGCGCGCTGGCCATTCCAGTCAATCTCGATCAGATACGACGCCTTAGGACTGGAAATTCCCGTTGCTGGATTCGTGAAGGAGTAGTAGATCCAGCCTGCGTCGACCACCTCCATCATGCGCCAGACTTCATAGAAATAGTCGGTTCCAAAGTCGTCGATCGCCTCGCCCCAAACTTGGCCTTCTCGTGAGGGATCTGGAGGAAACAAGAAGGTCATCGATTCTGTTCCCGACTGGGCGATTCCGTCCACGAAAATGTAGATCTCGCCGTGCTTCCAAGTGCCGTCTTCGGCAAACGCATGGCTCGCTTCCTCTGGACCGACCGATCGGAGGAACTGTGCCGCACATTCGACGAACGCTCGAACGTCGCCGCGGGTCTTGATCGCGCTTGCCACAACGCCATCGTCGAGGCAGCCGCGCCACAGGTGCGCTGAGGCCGGCACCGTGCTCAGCAGCAGAACTCCGAATAGCGTGGAGAGTCTAGCGATATTCTTCATGAGTGCAAATTAGCGCAGACTGCTAGACCTCGTCAAACCAACGGAGCGAGAAAATCACGGCCGCTGGCCAAAATTAGTTGAAAAAACATCAATAATCTCTATACATATATTTTGATTTGACACGAATATCTATAAACCATTGGGTAATGGTTACGCTTGCTAGAACACTGTCGCCAGCGGGCTCCGGCCTTGCCAACCGCCAAGAACGGGCCGAAAGATCTGATTCATGATTGCTCCTGCCTTAATTCGGGCCCCCGGCGTTGCCCGCCCAGAGCACCTCGTACGGCACTACTGCAGGACTGGCGGGCAGTGTTCGGACGACTGCCATAGGGGGCTTGTACGACACTGAAGCTGCTCACACTTCGCGGGTGTGCTGCAATGGTAGAAAGAATGGCGCGGTTGTTACAAGCCCCTGCGATTCTGTTTCAGACTGCTGCCCCCAGGCCTGCCACTTCAATGCCTGCCCCGAGGCAACCGCGATCAAGACCAGTCTTGCATCGGGCCTGGCTAGCGCGCACACTTCCGCTCGCACTGCTCGTCGTCGGCAAGGCCCCTGCCTTCGAGCCCCAGCCTGTCTACGCCCGCCACGCCATGGTGGTCACAGCGGAGCGGCATGCCACCGAGGTCGGCGTGGATGTGCTGCGCAGCGGCGGGAACGCCGTTGATGCGGCGGTGGCGGTCGGACTCGCTCTCGCGGTCACCGAGCCGAACGCGGGCAATCTCGGCGGCGGCGGATTCATGTTGCTGCGCTTGGCCGACGGTCGATCGACATTCATAGACTTTCGAGAGCGCGCCCCGGACTCGGCCACCCGCGACATGTACATCGGCCAAGACGGAAATCCTACGGATGAGAGCTTGGTCGGCTATCGGGCGGCAGGCGTGCCAGGCACCGTGCGTGGCCTAGGCTTGGCCTTGAACAAATATGGCACCAAGACATGGGCCAGCATGGTCGACCCCGCGCTGCGCTTGGCCACTGACGGCTTCGAAGTGACCTGGGACCTGGCCCAGTCGCTCAAGTCAAGCAGCCGCCTGAGACGCTTCCCCGAGTCACGCCGGATCTTCCTAAACGGCGGCAGTCCATTCCGGATGGGCGACACATTCCGGCAGCCGGACCTAGCGGCGACGCTCGAACGGCTCGCTCGTGTCGGCCCGGACGAATTCTACGAGGGCCGGACAGCTCGCCTGATCGATGCCGACATGTCCGCCAACGGCGGGACCATTTCCGCCCGTGACCTTGCCAGCTACGTACCGGTCGAGCGGGAGCCGGTGACGGGAACCTATCGCGGCCACGAGGTGCTGAGCGCTCCTCCTCCCAGTTCCGGCGGTGCCGGCGTGGTCCAGATCCTTAATATCCTGGAGGAGTTTGACCTCGCTGCCGCCGGAGCCGGTTCGGCTACGACGATTCACCTAGTGGCGGAAGCCATGCGGCGCTTTTTCGCAGATAGGGCACGCTTCTTCGGCGACACGGACTATGTGGACATCCCGCTGCAAGGCATGCTGTCGAAGGCTTACGCCGCCGAGCGTCGCAAGAGCATTCGCCGGGACAAGGCGAGCCCGAGCGGAACGGTCGGCGATAGCCTTCCGAGCGCCTACGAAAGCGATGAGACCACGCACTACGCGGTGGTCGATGCCGCGGGCAATGCCGTGGCGGTGACCTACACCCTCAATGGCGGCTACGGCTCAGGCGTGACCGCCAAGGGGACGGGCGTGCTGCTCAACAACGAAATGGACGACTTCACGGCTAAGCCGGGCAGCCCCAACACCTACGGGCTGCTCCAGAGCGAGAACAATGCCATCGAACCGGGCAAGCGTCCTCTGTCAGCCATGTCTCCGACGATCGTGGTGCGAGATGGCGCGACCAGGCTCGTGCTGGGCGCCCAAGGCGGCCCGACGATCATCACCTCGGTCACGCAGGTTCTCTTGGACGTTGTGGATTTCGGCATGAATGTCCAACAGGCCGTGGACTTCCCGCGATTCCACCATCAGTGGATGCCGGATCGGCTGTACATGGAGCCATCGGGCGCGTCGGCCGACACCCGCGAGCGGCTCAGAGCGTTCGGTCATGTGCTGTCATTCGGTAGAGGCCTGGGCCATATCGAGGCCATCGAAGTGGGTCCGGAAGCATTGATGGGTGCGGCCGACTCGAGAAGCGAAGGTGTGGCGGCGGGATACTAGGAGCATGGCTGCGCTAGAGCCTGTCGAGTTCCTGCGCGCACATGGCAGGACATTCCCGGCGTGGGGCCTTGAGGAGTCCCTCCGCTACACCCGCAGCCTGACGCGCGAGCACTACGAGAACTTCTCCGTAGCTAGCCTGCTGGTGCCCAAGCGCTTGCGCCAAGACTATTGCAACGTTTACGCGTACTGCCGCTGGGCGGACGATCTTGGCGACGAGACCGGCGATCCGAACCTTAGCCTGGACCTGCTCCGGTGGTGGCGCGAGCAACTGGCCGCGATGGAGCGCGGCGAGGCCTACCACCCCGTGTTCGTGAGCCTGAAGGAGACCGCTGCGCGCCACGAGCTTCCCCGCCAGGACTTCGAAGACCTTGTGCGCGCCTTCGAGCAGGACCAGTCCAAGTGCAACTATGCTTGCTACAAGGACCTGCTTGAGTACTGCCGCTACTCCGCAAACCCCGTCGGCAGGCTGGTTCTGCGGATCAACGGCTACCGCGACCCGGACCTCTTCAAGCTGTCTGATGCCATCTGCACCGCCTTGCAGCTCGCCAACCATTGGCAGGACGTGGGCCGAGACTGGCGTATCGGCCGCGTGTACGTGCCCGAGGATGTAATGCGGGAGCACGGCACTGGCCGTGATTCGCTAGCCGCGGACATGGCGCGAGGCGCGGCGTCGCCGGAATTCCGCGAGGCTGTACGCGATCTGACCGAGCGGGCGCACGACCTCTTCGTCGCGGGCCTGCCGCTAGCAGATCGGCTGTCCGGCCGCCTGAGCGTCGAGATCGAGATGTTCGCCAGAGCAGGCATCGGCGTGCTTGCCAAGATCCGCTCTTCCGGGTTCGACACCATCTCCAAGCGGCCCGTAGTCACAGCGGCGGATCACGCCGCGCTACTAGCACGGGTATTGGCGCGTCGCCTGACGCGAGGTTCTCTGGCGATTTCAGAGGCGCACAATGCTCACGGTTGAGGAGGCCTACGAGCACTGTCGCCGTATCGCCAAGGCCCGCGCCCGGCACTTCTTCTACTCTTTCAGGCTGCTGCCGCCGCTGCAGCGGGAATCGATGTACGCGATCTACGCGTTTACGCGCCATAGCGACGACATCGTCGACCAAGCCGACCTGGCGGTGGACTCCCGGCGAGTGGCGATCCGGGAGTGGCGCGACAACTTGCAGCGACACTTCGCAGGCTCCAGAGAAGACCGCATCTTAGCGGCGTTCTGCCACGCGTGCGAGCGCCATGCCATACCGCGCTCCTACTCCTTCGACCTGCTGGATGGCATGGAGGGCGACCTTTCCGAACAGGTGTTCGAGAACTTCGAGGACCTCTACCGCTATTGCTACCGGGCCGCTTCGGTGGTCGGCCTGACCACGATCCACGTCTTCGGATTCGAAGGCCGCCAGGCCTTGACACTGGCCGAGCGGTGCGGGATCGCGTTCCAGTTGACGAACATCATGCGGGACATCGCTGCCGACGCCGAGATGGGTCGGGTCTACCTCCCGCAGTGCGAGCTGGCGGAGTACGGCATGAGCAGGGACGAACTTCTGTCTGGATCAGTGCGGGCAGGCGAGGATCGGTTCCAGAAGTTCATGGATTTCCAGTACCAAAGGGCCGATCGCTACTACAAAGAGTCCGCCGCGCTACTGGGCATGACAAGCCCGCCCTGTCGAGCGGCGCTATGGGCCATGATCGCGACCTACCGCGGGATTCTGAAACGGATACGGCGGGCGGGCTTTGACGTGTTATCGCAAGAGCTCGGGCTTTCCAAGCCAAGCAAGCTGGGAATCGCGAGCCATGCCCTCTGGCTCAGGGCCACGGGGAGGGTGCCGTCATTCCCCGCGTGAAGATCGTGGGCGGCGGCCTGGCCGGCCTCGCGGCCGCCGCGCGGCTGGGCGAGGCCGGCTTGGACGTGGACATACACGAGGCGCGCCCGTTCCTCGGAGGACGGGCAGCGTCGTATCGCCTCACGCCTGCCGACCCGGACTCCGAGCACATCGACAACTGCCAGCACGTGCTGCTGCGCTGCTGCACGGAACTGATGGACTTTTACCGCAGGTGCGGGGTTGCGGATCGAATCGTCTTTGAGTCCACCCTGCACTTGGTCAGCCGGAGCGGGACGCACGACACGCTATTCAGGGATCCCCTTCCAGCGCCTCTGCATCTGGCTCGGTCCCTGCTTCGAATGCGCAGTCTGGACTGGAGGGACAAGTTCTCCCTGGTTCGCTGCCTGAGAACCGTGTCGCGTGCGCGCAAGCGCGACGATCTGGACGACATCACGTTCTCGGACTGGCTCAGGCAACACGGCGCTACAGCCCGGTCAGTCGCGCATTTCTGGCGTCCGGTGATCGTCAGCGCCCTAAACGAGGAACCCGAGCGAGCGTCCGCGCTTCCAGCCCTGCAGGTCTTTGGCGAAGGGCTGCTAGGCTCCCGCACCAGCTACGAAATGGGCGTGCCAGCCGTGCCGCTTGACGAGCTGTACTCCCCCGCCCTGGCGGGCCGCTTCGGTCCATCGGTGCGGCTCCATCTCGGCTCCAAGGTGACGACGATCGATCCGTGCGACCAAGCGGCCGACTTCTACATCAGCGCGGTCCCGGTGGACCGAGTGACGGCGCTCGTACCGGAGTTGGGCATGGAAGACCAATTGACGCGCTTCCAGCCTTCTCCGATCGTCGGAATCCACCTTTGGTTCGACCGGCCCATCACGGAATTCGGGCACGCGATGCTGGTTGACGGGGAGGTCCAGTGGATCTTCCACAAGGGGGGAGGCTACTACCTAGGAGTCGTCAGCGCGGCGCGCAGCATTGTGCGCGACCGGCCTGCAGATATCGCGGAACGTGCCGTGGCACAGCTTCGCGAGACCTTTCCCCTTGCCAGAGAGGCGGAATTGCGGCGGAGCCGGGTGATCAAGGAGATGCGCGCCACCTATTCGGCAGTTCCGGGCTTGGAACGCTCGCGGCCCGGCCCCCACACTTGTTTTCCCAATCTCTTCCTTGCCGGCGATTGGACCGACACCGGTTGGCCCGCCACGATGGAAGGCGCGGTCAGAAGCGGGTACAATGCGGCCGCCGCAGTGCTCGCGACCCTCTGATCGCAAGGCTGCGAGGTCGACACGCCGCGAGCCCGCTGCCTGCGAGGGCGCTTTAGACTCCAGCGCAGAGCAGCAGTGCGCCGTTGCTAACGCTAGGCTAGCCACCGCGGGCCATTTCGATGAATGATCCGGCCACACAAGAGGCTCTGTCAGGCTGGAGCAGGCTCTTCAGCCTTCACGATGTCCCGTAGCTCCTCCCGAGCTCTCGCCCGCTAGCTTCATCCTCAGCCCAAGCGGGCAGCGCGCAGACCCCTCCAACTGCTCCAGCACATTGCAACCAGCATCAAGGCGATAGGAAAGCCTGTGATGAGTGCGGCGGTCTGCAGTGCCACCAGCCCGCCGCTGACCAACAGGGTGATGGCGACGATCCCTTCGAACGTGCACCAGAAGATGCGTTGGACGATCGGTGCGTCAAGCTTGCCGCCGGCGGTGATCGTGTCGATCACCAGTGATCCGGAGTCGGAGGAGGTGACGAAGAAGACAATCACCAAGACGATGCCAATGCACGAGGTGACGCTCGCAAGCGGCAAGGCCTCCAGCATGATGAACAGGGCCAGTTCCGGCTGCTGCGCCTGAACGGCGTCGACCACCCCGGTACGGCCTTGATCGAGATAGTGCGACAGCGCCGTTCCACCGAACGCGTTCATCCAGAGTGCGGAGAGCAGCACCGGGACGACAAGCATGCCGCCAACCAGGCCGCGCACCGTGCGGCCGCGCGACACGCGGGCGATGAACAGGCCGACAAAGGGTGACCAGGAAAACCACCACGCCCAGAAGAACGTGGTCCACCCGTGCATGAAGTCGAGGTCGTCGCGGCCGACCCAGCTGCTAAGCGGTCCGATCGCCGCGATGTAGTGGCCGACGCTGAAGACGAACCCACTGAGCAGGTCCAGGGTTGGCCCGACCGCCAGAACGAACAGAAGCAACAGCAAAGCCAGCAGCAGGTTGGCCTGACTCAGCCGCTTCACTCCCTTGTCCATCCCCGCGACCACCGAGGCGAGCGCGACGGACGTGATGACAACGATCAGCATCACCTTGGTGGTAGCGGTCGCCGGCACGCCGAACAGATGGTCCAGCCCCGCCGCCGTCTGCTCGGCCCCCAGGCCGAGCGATGTCGCGAGCCCGAAGAGCGTGGCAAACACGGCGAGGATGTCGATAAGGTGGCCGGGCCGCCGCCACACTGCGTCACCCAAGACCGGATAGAACGCTGACCGCAGGGTCAGCGGCAAGCCGAGGTTGTAGGCGGCGAATGCAAGCGCTAGAGAGACCACCGCGTACATGGCCCAAGGGTGGACGCCCCAGTGGAAGATGGCAGCCGCGACGGCAAGGCTCTGCGCGGTGGCGGTCTCCTTGGCGTGGACGCCGAACGGTGGATTCCGGAAGTGCTCGATCGGCTCCGCAACTCCGAAGAACATCAGGCCGATGCCGATACCGGCCGCGAACAGCATGGCGATCCACGACCAAGTGGAATAGTCCGGCTTGGCGTCGGGGCCACCCAGGCGTATGCGACCGAGGGGCGAGACCACGATCAGAAGGCAAAACAGGACCAGGAGGTTGCCGGCGGCCATGAATGCCCAATCGAACGTCGAGGTGAGCCAGACGTACAACGCTTCGAATGCGCCCGCAGCGGTGTCTCGGAACGCGAGCACCCCGGCAACGAACGCAATGATCGTCAGGCTGGAGACGACGAAGACTGGGTTGTGGACGTCGAGGCCAAGGACCTGGACGTTGTCGCGTCCGAGCCCGAAGCCGGTCTGCCCGACAGCGACGGTGCGGGTCCTGCGGGACGGAACCTGACGTCTCACCGGAATCTCCCCAACTGCGGGGAGGCGGCACCGTAGACGCGAGCCTTGTGCCACGGCGTTTCCCGAGCGTGGGCGACGCGGCAGTCGGGAACCGAGTCGACCCCCTTCACCGTGCCCCGCACCACGATCGGCAGAGTTGCCGCTGTCGGGCAGCTGTCGCGGTCAGGGTCATCTGCATGACGGCGAGGCCGCACGGTCGCCATCTTCCCCCGGGCCGAGCGAGGCCACATCCAGCGCTGTCCAGCATATCGATCGTTCGTCCAGCTTACTAGGCGCCCCTACGCAATCGGCGCGGGAAGGAAGAAAACGGCCCCCTCCTCGGACTTGCAGGACCGGAATGACTACCCCGAAACGGGCTCGTGGCGATCCTCGAATCCAGCTCAAAACGTGTTCCGAACGAGGCTGGCCCACTCGTCGCGGGTCAGGTGGTCGCGCGCACTAGCGAATAGATCTACCCAGGCACACGTCGAAGCCTTCGGCGCGGGCGCGACTGGATCTCTTGTGCCGCCTCAAGGTTGACGATTGCGGCAATAAGTTTAGGCTGCGATGGCCTTGCCCTGCCTCAGGCGGTCGATTTCGCGGTCGAAGCGTTGCACGGCGTTCTGCAAGGGGGTCGGGACCTCCATGACATCGTCGAAGACTAGCGACAGGGATGGGCGCAGCACTCGGGCATGGGTCCGCTGGAAGCACGACGCGAGACGGATGCCGTCGTCCGTGACGCGGCAACGGCGCGACCACGGAATTCGGTCGATCAGTCCGCGCAATCGCAGCCGACCCAAAGGAGTCAAAGTTGCAGCGCGCGTCCACCAGGAATGGACGGACCGCAAGGACCCGGAACTCGAGCTGCTCGGCTTCCAGCCCCACCCGGCACCGGCGCTGAACCAGCCGCCAGACAGCGGCGCCGCTGCTCCGGCCGAGACGCGAACCTAGTCACCATCGGCCTGTTCGGAATGCAGCCATTGTGCACAATGGCGCGCGCATCACGGGGTTGACGAAATCACTTAAGTGACTGGTCAATTATGAGTTACATCGGTTCAGGGCTACTACTCGCGTTGGCGTACAGCCATAAACTAGTTGGGGTAAGTTGGGTCTAGAATGCCAGCCGCAGCGAGAGCTGGAACTGCCGCGGATCGAAGGCGGAAGTGAACGAGAACGGCTCCGTGACATTCCCGCGCCTACCCGTAGGGCGATCCGGGACCTCCTCAAGAGTCATGTCGCCGACTATGCCGTTCACGGCCCGGAAGTTGGTGCGGTTCAGCAGGTTGAATGCCTCGCCGGCAATCCGCATGTCGACTCTCTCCGTCAGGGAGAACGAACGGGTCAGGCGAACGTCCATACCGAAGAAAGCCGGTCCCACGCCTACGTTGCGACCGAGGCCCCAAGGCCGATGCGTGTCGGTGTGCCGGTCTCCTATGGTGTCGAAGTTAGCGTTGAGATTGAACGGGGCGAAGGAGCGGGCCAAGATCACGCCCGAGAACGCAAAGTCCGACAGCAGGTTGTGCCGGAAACCGCGCCCCTTGCCTGCCTTCCACGGTGACTGCGCCACCACATTGGCGACAAACCGATGCCCGCGGTGGAAGTGCGATAGGGCGAGCTCGTTGCGAGCGTCCCACTGCAAGTGCGGCTCGTAGGACGAATTGTAGTCCGTCGCCTCGTCGATCGCCTTGCTCCACGTATGGTGGGCCGACAGGGTGAACGTCTGGCCGAAGCGCTTCTGCAAGTGCAAGATCAGAGCGTGATAGTAGGACCGGCCCCAGCTCCCGTAGAGGTTGTCCTGCAAGACCAGCGGGTTGTGGAAACCCACGATAGGTCTGCCCTGCTCGTTCGTGCCGGCCTGGTAGACATTGGCATCCAGGGGCCTGATGATGTGCACGCCGCGGTTGTAGTTGTAGGCCGCTGACAGCGAGTAGCCACTGATTTCGCGCTGGATCTCGAAGCTGCCCTGCTGGGCATAAGGGTTGACAGTATCCTTGGCGACGCGGAACGCGACGCGCAAGGGATAGCCCGGACCGGGGTCGATCCCGTGAACTGCGAGATCCTCGCGCGTGATCCCCCGCGTGCCGATCACGCCGCGCGCCTTCTGCGTCTGCCAGATCTCCGCCGATGTCAGCGGCTCGCCGGTGAGAGTGCTTTGGATCCCTCCCACGCCGGTGAGCGGGATGAACACTTGGTAAATCTGCTGTGCCTCGCCCAGCAGGTCGTTGATGTAGGCAACTTGCCCGTCAATCCGAGCGTAGTAGATGCCGTAGCCGCCGCGAATCACTGTCTTGGGATCAGGGCTCCAAGCGAATCCCGCGCGCGGCGCAACGTTGTTGAAGTCGCGCGGAAACCTAGTCTTGATCTCGAACTCGTGGCGCAACCCGAGCGTGAGCTTCAGTTTCGACGTTACACGCAGAGAGTCCTCGGCGAAGAAGTTCAGGCGGTTGGCCCAGCCCTTCCAGTTAGGATCGCCGAAGCCCTGCTGGTAGACGACTGGCAGCCCCAGGGCAAACGACTGCAGAGCCGAGATCGGCCGGTCTACCAAGGGTGCAAGGTCCGCATGGCCGATCCCGGCCAAGACTCCCTTTACCAGTTGCGAGGCCCCGGGCAGGGCTCCGTCGATGACTGCCGCGAGCGGAACTGCGTCGGCAAAGATAAAGCGCCCGCTGAAGAATGTCTCGGAGCGAACCGCATCCCGCATCGGGTTGTAATCGACGCCGAACTTGAAAGTGTGCCGCGAGGACACGCGCATGAAATTCTGTCGGAATTGCAGGACCCGCTCGACTACGTGCGTCGGCAGGATGAAGTCGCGGCCGAATTCCCCGAAGCCACTGATGGTCATGGCCGGACCGTGGGGATCAGTCGGGTACACTCCGAAGTCGTGATATCCGGCGCCGATCCGGGTCTCGCTGAGCCATTTCGAATTGATGACGTAGGTGTCGCCAAGCGCCACGGCGAAGTCATTGACGGCATTGTTGCGCCCGCGGTTCAGAGCCGTGAGCGCTCCGAAATCTGTGTTCTGGCCTTCTTGCCCGGTCCAATTGCCCCGGAAAAACATGTTGTGGTCTTCGCTGAACGTGTGATCCACGCGGGTGATGAACTGCTGGCGTAGCTCAGAGAATGGGAAGACGCCGCTGTTGTCCTCGAATAGTTCCGTCACGCCAGGAGTGTTAGCGGGCGTCAACGCGGCAGCGAGCTCGGCAATCACCGGCCGGAACGAAGGGGGGCCAGAGGTACCGAGCACATCAGCGAGGATCTGCTGTGAATCGGTCAAGGAGGTCAAGATCGAGGGATCGGAGAGCAGCGGCACGATCTGGGACTCGTGTCGGTCGAGACGCTCATAGGCGCCGTACCAGAAGGTCTTGTTCGTGGCGACCGGGCCGCCGATCGAGGCGCCGCTCTGGGCTCGGGTATAGGCGCTCTTGCCAGGGTCAAAGTAGTTCCGTGCCTGGAAGCGTCGGTTGCGCACGACGCCGAAGAGCGTTCCGTGCAGTTGGTTCGTGCCGGACTTGGTCACAATGTTGACCGTGCCGCCCGGGGCGCCGCCTTGTTCGGTGGAGAACGTGCTGCGGTTGACCTGGAACTCTTGGACCGCCTCTTGGCTGATCGACGAGCGGACGCTTCCCGAGTTGTACAGGTTGTCCAAGCCGTCAATCATGAAGGTGTTTGTGCGCCCGTTGGCACCGCCGACACCCAGCCCCGATGTGGGCGTGGGCGGAATGCGACGGTCCGTAGAGTTGGCGATGTAATTGGTGTCGACCACACCTGGAGTCAGCAGGGCTAGGTCAAGGTAATTGCGGCGGTTGATCGGCAGGTTCTCGATCCGGACCGAGTCGATGTGATCTGACTGCGCAACTCGTTGCGGCTCAATCGCGGACCGCTGGGCGTCGGCCGAGATCACGATCTCGGCCTGAGTCGCCTCAACGGCCAACTGCGGGGAGAACTCGGCCGCCTCGCCAACCAATACCTCAAACCCCTCAACGGTCAACGGCGCGAAGCTCTCCGCCTCGAACAACAGCAGGTACTCGCCCGGCATGAGCAGGGTGAGCACGTAGTCGCCCGCCTCTGAGGTGACCACCGTCCGTTCGACGCCACGGGCCAGGTCGGTAGCGGTCACCTTGACCCCTGGCATCACCGCCATCGACTCGTCGTATACGACCCCTTGGATCGAACCCGTGTTGGTTTGTCCTAGAGCAGGCAGGACACAGGCCAAGGCCGCCACGACCAGCGTGACGAACGAGCACAGGCGCGTAGTGCGATGAAGATAGTGGGATTTCATCTCAATGTTCCTAGGGCAGGTTACGACCCAAAACCAATTATCGTACAGGAACTTACCCTTGGTACCGTGGTTTCTAGGCGTCGCGTCTTTCTGACCAACCCGGGCCGATCCAAAGCCTAGGGCTAAGACCTACATTTCAGTGGAGCAGCGAAATCTAGCTCAGAGAAGCGATCCGGGCTCGTGGGCCGGTGAAATCGCCCTTGCCAGCGAGCGCCTGGCGGTCCACCTGAGCAAGACGCCGCTTGTCGAGTCGGACTACCTCAGTCGAGAGCTGGGCAGGCCGGTTCTGCTGAAGCTGGAGTCCATGCAGCCGGTCGGCGCCTTCAAGGTCCGGGCGGCCCTGAACTCGATCCTCACGCACCTCGAAGAATGCCGCTCAACCGGCGTGGTGACGAACTCGTCGGGCAACTTCGCCCAAGCCGTGGCCTATGCGGCGACCCGGCTCGGAGTTGAATCCACGATTGTCATGATGCGCGGGGCGTCCGCCTTCAAGCGAGGGCGCACGGAAGCTTTCGGCGGCAACGTTGTGCTCTGCGAGGACAGTTTCGAGGCACGCTTCGCGGCCACCGAGCGGATCCGGGCGGAAACCGGCCGCAGGTTGCTGCATCCCTACAACTCGCCCGAGACGATCGCGGGCAACGGGACGCTTGGCCTCGAGCTACTCGAGCAAGTCGGCGGCGCGTTCGACCTATATGTGCCAATCAGCGGCGGCGGGCTGATCGCAGGAACAACATTGGCGGTAAAGTCCGGTCGGCCCGAATGCTGCGTTTTCGGTGTCCAATCTGAAGCCAACCCGTCGATGAAGCTGTCCCTGGAAGCCGGTCGGCCGGTGCGCACAGCGCCGGCACCATCGCTGGCGGATGCGCTTACGGTGCTCGAACCCGGCTCGCGAACGTTCCCGGTCGTACAAGAGCATGTGGAATCGGTTGAACTTGTGTCGGAAGAAGGCATGGCGTCCGCGGTGCGGCTCTTGGCGGTCGAGCAGAAGCTCGTGGTCGAGCCCGGTGCCGCCGTGTCGGTTGCGGCGGCGCTGGCTGCGCCGCGAGGCCGGGACAGACCATTGGTCTGCGTGCTTAGCGGCGGGAACATCGCGCCGGAGACTCTCCGAGAACTGCTCGCGTCCGGGAGCTGAGGTAGCGAATCCGCCCCGCCATACCTAGGCCCCCTGGTACCGCTAGCCTACGGTGCGACTGATTCGACCACGGGCCCTACGGTACCTTGTAGGGATGGCAATCAGAGGAATGATTCGAAGATCAGCCTGGCTAGTTACCGGGGTGCAGGCCGCCATCCTCCTCGCGGGCCCCGCCCTTGCGGAGCCGGAAACCTACAAGGGCGATGTTTCCGATGTGCGCGTCATCCGACGCGTCACGCAGCATCCGTATGCGTGGCGCGTCTGGCAGCCCTTCATCATCCAAGGGGAGCGCCAACGGGACCTCATCGTGGCTTTCGGCGCGATGGTCAACGGGAAGAAGGACATGGGGGACATCCTAGCTACCGTCTCGCGAGACGACGGAGATACGTGGGAAGAGCCAGTGGCCATCTTCGATCACCAGCGCCGCCAAGGCGACATCCAGTTCGCTTACGCCAATCCGGTGCTCTATCGTGCGCCTGGCCAGGACGTAGTCTGGTGCTTCGCGATGCGGTGTCCCATTGCCTTTGAGAACAGCGAGGAATCGCAGCTCGTCGCCGCTTTCACGGCCGATGGCGGACGCACTTGGACCCAAGTCCCGCTGGCAATGCGTTACACCGGCCCGCTAATCACTAACGCTGGCATCGTCGAAACCGAGATCGACGGTCGGAAGCTCTTCCTGCTGCCAGCCCACCGCAACACGCTGCAAAAGGACCCGCGGGGCTCCCGCGACCACTTCATCCTTAGTAGCACGAGCCTGCTTGAGTGGGACCTCGAGGCGTACATCCCGCAGCCGACGACTGCCCGAGTGTTCCTGCATGAAGGCAACATCGCACCGGGCGACGCAGCCGGCGCGCTAAAGATCGTGATGCGGACCGCGAACTACGACGAAACCGAGCTTACGACGGACCCGCCGCGGGCGTACTCCAGCATCAGCACAGACGGCGGCCACACTTGGAGCGTTGCCCGGGAAGAGCCCGAGCTGCACAATGCCAAGTCGAAGGCCTTCTTCGGGCAGTCCAGCAACGGGACGCACATCTACGTCTACAACGACGGTCCGGCCCAACGAGAGCCGGGCGGACGAATGGCCCTTCGCTACAAGACCAAGGCGCCCAGCGGCGCGTGGAGCGAACAGAAGACTTTCTACGACGCGGGAATCAAGAACTCGTACCCGACATTGATCGAAGTCGCACCCGGCGACTTCCGGGCCGTGTGGGACAGCGGAACTCCTACCAGGCCGCGAACCCACATCCATTTCGGGAAGCTCCGCATCGAGCCTTGATCGCCCTAGGACCGACGCGGCAGATGGGCGACCGCGAGCCCGTCATCAGCATACTCATCGTCTAGGAGGCGCAGCAAGAGTGCACACTACCTAGTCCATACTCAGGAATCGCACCGCGCGATGGCGCTGAAACGCCAATAAGAGTTAGAGCGATGAGCCTAAAGAATATGGGATCGAGCATCGATGACCTCCTCAGGAAGGAGGTCATCCTTGAGGAGGCACAGGCCCAAGCTGTCCGGGAGGTCGTTGCGTGGCAGCTTGCCGAGGCCATGAAGACGCGAAAGATCTAGAAGAAGATGGCAGCGTTGCTCAAGACGAGCCGTTCGCAAGTGGACCGCCTGCTTGACCCCAGAATGACACTACTCTCCGCAGCCTACAACGAGCGGCACCTGTGGTCAGATGCCACGTGAATGCCGAACTGGGGCAGAAAGCCCCGCGCAAAGCAAGAACGGCGGGTGAACCGGCTGGAATTCGCTCCTCTCGGTCACGCGGTTTCAGGCCAGCGGCTTCCTAGGCCACCCGAGATGTCAATCGGGAATCGTGGCGACACTGCCTGCGGGAGCGCCCCCACGGAATGAGAAGGATGGGGCCGCTGCAATGCGTGGGCATCTGTAATGCTTGACAGTACGTACTGTTACTCATTACGCTAGGAATTGATCCGGAGCTTTGCAGACAAGCGCCCGGCTGCGGTCTTCGCGGGGCATGTAGTTCGTGGCTTACCGTTGCAGATCCAGCCGCGCGCTCGCGCAAAGCTTCTGATGCTTGACGCGGCTGTTCGGCTTGATGATCTGCGTTCACCTCCCAGCAACCGCCTCAAAGCGCTGCGGGGAGACCGACGAAGCCAGCACAGTATCCGTATCAACGATCAATGGCGGATCTGTTTCGTTTGGCGAAATGGCGAAGCATGGAATGTCGAGATCGCCGATTACCATTGAGGAGGATTGAGCATGAACATCAAGCGCGAAGATTTGGACCGGCGAGCGGTGGACTTCTCCGATGTGGCTACTGGGCGGCGGCTACCTCCCGTGCATCCTGGTGAGATTCTGCGAGACGAATTCCTTAGGCCCTTAGGGCTCAGCGTGTATCGCCTAGCCCTCTCGCTCAAGATTTCGCGGCCGCGGCTGAACGATATCGTACTGGGACGTCGCGGCGTTACCATCGATACCGCGCTTCGTCTTGGGCGCTACTTCGGCACAACGCCAGAGTTCTGGATCAATCTTCAGGCCCGACACGATCTGGACGTTGCCGAGCAGGCTCTGCGTTCGGAGATCGAGCGGGAGATAGAACCGCACACCACACATGCAGATCTCGTCTCCTTAAACCGTGCGGGAGCGGCATGAACAAAGTCGGTCCCAGAAGCGATAGCCCCCAAACATGTAGTTGTCGCCGCCGGATAGAAAGGTCCAGCTGGCGATCCGCTACACCGGCCCGCTAATCACCAACGCCGGCATCGTCGAGACCGAGATCGATGGTCGGAAGCTCTTCCTGCTGCCGACCCACCGCATCACGCTCCAAAAGGACCCGAGAGGCTCCCGCGACCACTTCATCCTTAGTAGCACGAGCCTGCTTGAGTGGAACCTTGAGGCGTACATCCCTCAGCCAGCCACTGCCCGTGTGTTCCTGCACGAAGGCAACATCGCGCCGGGCGATGCAGCCGGCGCGCTAGAGATCGTGATGCGGACCGCGAACTACGACGAAACCGAACTTACGACGAACCGTCCGCGGGCCTACTCCAGCGTCAGCGCGGACGGCAGCCATACTTGGAGCGTTGCCCGGGAAGAGCCCGAGCTACAAAATGCCAAGTCGAAGGCCTTCTTCGGGCAGTCCAGCAACGGGACGCACATCTACGTCTACAACGACGGTCCGGCCCAACGAGAGCCGGGCGGACGAATGGCCCTTCGCTACAAGACCAAGGCGCCCAGCGGCGCGTGGAGCGAACAGAAGACTTTCTACGACGCGGGAATCAAGAACTCGTACCCGACATTGATCGAAGTCGCACCCGGCGACTTCCGGGCCGTGTGGGACAGCGGAACTCCTACCAGGCCGCGAACCCACATCCATTTCGGGAAGCTCCGCATCGAGCCTTGATCGCCCTAGGCCGAGGCGGCAGACGGGCGCCGGCGGGCCCGTCATCGACATCCTAATCGTCGAGGGGCCGCAGCAAGAGTGCCCATTACCTGGTCCATGCTCAGGACGCGAAACTCGCGATGGATCTGAAACGCCGTGAGGAGTTACAGCGATGAGCCAAGAGAGTATGGGATCGAGCATCGATGACGCGCTCAAGGAGGAGGGCCTCCTTGAGGAGGCGCCGTCCTCTTGCTGGCGGCCCGGATAGATAGCTACGCTGTCACTAAGGGTCGGCGTCAAAGTCCCCGCCGACGACGAGGGACAGTGTTCATTCTCCGTTCGCGACATCTTCGGGCTTGGACACGCCGACGCTTCTCGCGAGCGTTCGCCGCCGCGGCTGGGTGCTGGGCGGTTGCTTGCAGCGAAGGGCCCGAGTCGGACTCTCCGGAAGAGATCGCCCAGCAGGTCGGGTGGGTGTTGCTCAACCGACTGGACCTCGGGACGGGCGAGATGCCGGACAAGCTCCGTGCACTAGACGGCGGCATGATCCGAATCGCCGGATATGTAGTGCCGATCGAAGACCACATGACCCGCGCCACCGAGTTCTTGCTCGCTCCATACAGTGGCGCCTGCATCCATTCCCCTGCCCCACCGCCCGACCAGATCCTCCAGGTAGTCATGGAGGCTAATCCGGTTCGCTTCCAAATGGACCGCTGTTATTGGCTCGAAGGCCGGTTGAGAATCTCAGACAGCGAGAGTCCGTACGGCCGCGTTGCCTACCGCTTGGAAGGGAAGAGCCTGACCCCATACGCCGACGCCTACTGAGCGCACAACCGCTTCGGGAACGCCCCACTGCCCACCGGCACCTAACGTCGGCGCTTCCATCCACACGCCCCGCCCCCCGCAAATCAAGTCCTCGCTGTCGACATGGGCGGCGACGCGGTAGAGTCGGAAGTGTGGGGACAATCTACGGTCAGCGGCCGTCTGTCGATCAACTGTGTCGAGATTCTACGCGCGCCGGCGGCGTTCCGGATGGAGGGCATTTGAATCGACCCGTTCGAGCGTTCGAATGAGTGCATCTCGTCATCAGCCCTCAGCTCTCGTGCTGCACGACGCCGAGTTCGCCTACGAGCCGGACCGGGGGCCAGTGCTCCACATCGATCATCTCGACGCGGCAGTCGGAGAGCGGCTCTTCTTGTTCGGCCGGAGCGGGTGCGGCAAGACGACGCTTTTGGGGCTGCTGACCGGTATCCTTCAAGCGGACTCGGGTGTCGTCGAGGTACTCGGGCGAGACCTGACGCCTTTGCCTCCGTCGGAGCGAGACTCCCTGCGGGCATCCCACGTGGGCTACGTCTTTCAGCTCTTCAACCTGATTCCCTACCTCACCGTGCGCGAGAACATCGTCCTTCCGTGTCGAGTCAGCCGCAGTCGACGACAGCGGCTGGGCGTGGCTTCGCCGGAAGAAGCAGCCGACGAGTTAGCCCAACGGCTAGGCATTGCCGATCTGCTGGTGCATCCCGCCGCGGAGTTAAGCGTGGGCCAGCAGCAACGAGTCGCTGCGGCGCGGGCGCTGATCGGGAGTCCGGAGCTAGTCATCGCCGACGAGCCGACCTCGTCGCTGGACGCGGCGTCCCGCGATCGCTTCCTTGAGCTCCTGCTCGGAGGATGCGACAGGGACTGCACCGTCGTGCTCGTGAGTCACGACCACGGCTTGGCCGGACTGTTCGATCGCGCAATCTCACTGCCGGAAGCGAATCGGGCGGCACCCCTCGGATAGAGATGCTGCTCTCCCTAGCCCGCAAGTCTCTTCGGCAGCGACGTCTCGCGACAGGACTAACGGCCTGTTCAATAGGCCTGAGCGTCTCGCTGCTGCTCGGTGTCGACCTCGTTCGCTTGGGCGCCCGAGACAGCTTCACGGGCGCTGTTAGCGGCACGGACTTGATTGTGGGTTCGCGCTCGAGTCCCCTCCAACTTACGCTCTACACGGTGTTCGGAATCGGGTCCGGCGTCGCCGGAGTATCCTCCGCAACGTGGGAAACGTATTCCAGACACCCGGCTGTCGAGTGGACGGCGCCGCTTTCTTTCGGGGACAGCTATCGCGGTTTTCGGGTCTTGGGAACGAACAATGAATTCTTCGAACGCTACCGCTTCCACGGTGAGCGTCAGCTAGTTTTCCGAGCGGGCGACGTACCCCGGGGTCCCAGCGACTCGGCGCTAGGCTCCGCAGTCGCCGCGGAACTCGGCAGAGGACTCGGGGACGCCCTCGTCGTCGCTCACGGAGTCCAGGAGCACGCCCTGCTCGAGCACGAGGACGCTCCCTTCGATGTCGTCGGCGTTCTGGAGAGGACGAACACGCCGCTCGATCGCACGGTCTTCATCACCCTGGAGGGCGTCGAGGCGATGCACCAGGAATACGCGGAGCACAGGGGAGACGAAGCCAACCAAGAACGGAGGCCGGCCAGTTTGACCGCCTTTCTCGTGGGACTGGAGTCCCGCCCGGACGTGCTGCGCCTCAAGCGTGAGATTGAGGAGGACGAGACTGAGCCCTTGACTGCGGTCATGCCGGCGGTTGCCCTACACGAGCTCTGGACGACTATTGGCTACGCGGAGAGGGCGCTGCAAGCGATCTCGATCGCGGTGGTCATCGCCAGCCTAATCAGCGTGCTGATCTCGCTCTACTCGACCTTGCAGGAGCGAAGGCGCGAGATCGCCGTCCTTCGAGCGGTCGGCTTGGGGCGACGTCAGATCTTGCTTCTCTTGACCGTCGAAGCCGGATTGCTCGCGGCAGCCGGAGTCGTCCTGGGCGTAGCCGTCGTCTACGCCGCTCTGTTCGCTCTGCAGCCGGCGATGGAGGCGATGATCGGTCTACACCTGCCCATTCGGGCGCTCGGGCCCATCCACCTCATGTGGTTGAGTGCGGTCGTCTTGGCGGCAACGGCGCTGGGCCTCCTGCCGGGTTGGCAGGCCTACAGGCGCTCGCTTGCGGACGGCCTTACGGTCCGGCTCTGAGATCCGAGCCTGAATTCCACCGTCGTCGCTCGTTCGTCCGGTCATCGCTGACGGAGACGTCTCGGGCCGAGCAATTCACTCACGGCAGGTTCGATGCAACAAGCCTTGCAAAATATGTCGCCGCCATTGCGTGGATCGAACCGATCAGAACCAATCCTGCCACCGTAGCGCCCAGCGCGATCCGGAACGAGACCGATCTCAGCACGATCGTGATTCCAAGGGCGACCAGTAGCCAGCGCCAAAGTGGAAAGACGCCGATCTGGCTGGCAATGGAATAGACCAAGACGTGCGTCTCAGACCGGTCGAAGAACACTGCGGCGTTGAGCCAGAACCCGTGCGGGAGCGGCGAGTCCAACTCCAGCAGAGAAACTCCTAGCCGAAACACCGAATGCACGAAACCGATCAGAATCCCCGGGACGAGACTATAGGAAACCAGAGCAAGTGAGTGACGGATGCTCAGAGCGCACGAGAGCGCACGCATGAGACCGGCTAGGACCAAAGCGGAAAGGAACAGCGCTGCTGCCTGTTCGGCAATTCCCGCACCGATAGAGACGAACACCGTGAGGAATATGGCGCCGATCTCTTTGGCCAAGGATCCGAACGAATCACCCTCTCGCAACAGTAGCGACAGAGCTGAAGGCTGAAACCACAAACCCGTAAAGAAGATGGCTGACGGCACCTGGGAGAGCAGTATGGGGAAAATCCATCGAGGCTGACTCGACAGGTCTTCCATGACCCGCCGGGGCTCGAACAGCATCCCGACGCACCGCCTCCAATGCGAGAGAATCGCCCGATCCTCCAATCCCTCAGTCACAACAAACTCCCAAAGCGGTTACCACGCCTTGCGACGAGCAAACTCCTCGTCGCCTCCATCGGAGATGACATGGAGGAGGATTGCACGGCAGCCAGCCAAGTCAGAAACACTGCATGCTTTCTCGATGACATGGTGCAGGAGTATGCCGCCAAAACCTCTGCGCTGCGACGCCTTGTCCACCGCAACCTGCCCTGGTAACAACACTGGTACGTTGCCATGCTTCGGTGCCGCGCGCGGTCGACGATGAAGCTCCTCGACGTTCATGATCCCCAAGTTGATCGCATGGTATTCGAGGACTCGCCGACTCCCCTCTTCGACAACGACATAGACGCGAGTCATGTCGTCCTGCTGTTGCTTCATCGTGCTCAGCTTGAGCTAGTTGTTCAGGCGAACAACACCGCAGTCGAAGTCAGCGCGATCATGCCGCGACGGATCGAAACTCTCGATTCGGAGGGACTTCGGCTCAATCGGCGTGAACGACGCGATGCCGATAGTTCCGAGCCGCATCCAAGGCGCGCGGGGTCGGAGTGGGGGGCGTGTCAAGCGCAGCAGCAAACTGCTCAGCATCGTCCTGAGACAAGACATGCCGAGACTGTGCTTCGAGCACGCGGATAACCTCGCGTTCAATTGCTGCGCGCAGGAAAACTGACTTATCGACAGCGAGTGAGATCGCTGCACGTTCGATCAACATTGCCAATCGATCATCGTGGCGCACCTGCGTGGTTCTAGATTGTTTTCCCGAAACACCTGAGGTCACATAGCGGTTCAACATCTCAAGTCTCTCCGCAGAGTTCCACTGTAATGCACACTGCAGCACAAATTGAGAACTGTCTAGCCAATCGCAGTGTCTATGGCGGGCCCGGAGCCCGCCAACTCAAGATTCCCATAGGTATGGGATTGTCCAGTAAAGTATTTATATTCAGTAGTTTCAAGTCAATCTCGGCCTCCGATGGTCTTGAACCAAATCGTTAGTTCGCGATTCTTGTGGGGTACAATATGGAGTACAATTCGATGGACAAGAAGCGTCACCTTAGCGCAGCCTTCGTCAAAGGCGTTCGACATAGCGGCAAGCCGTACGGCCCGGACAAGTGCTACGACCAGCACGGCCTAATCCTGCGCGTGACCCCGACCGGCGGCAAGCAGTGGATTTGGCGTGGCACGATCCACGGCAAGCGCCTTGACCTCGGCTTGGGAGGCTGGCCCTACGTCTCGCTCAGCGAGGCGCGCCAGGCGGCATTCGACTACCGGAAGTTGGCGCGGGCAGGTGGTGATCCCCGCTCGCTGCGTTCCGGGCAAGATGTTCCGACGTTCGCGGACGCCGCCAAGACAGTGATCGGAATCCACGAGCCGGGATGGAAGGACGGCGGCAAGACCGCCGCACAATGGCGGGCAAGCCTGCGAGACTATGCGATGCCAAGGCTCGGCAAGATGCGCGTGACTGAAATCTCGACGTCGGACGTCATGGCCGTGCTGCTGCCAATATGGAATGAAAAGCGCGAGACTGCGCGACGGGTACGCCAGCGGATCGGAGCAATCATGAAGTGGGCCGTCGCCCAAGGCTATCGCCAAGACAATCCTGCTGGCGATGCCATCGGTGCGGCCCTGCCGAAGAACGGAGTCGCCAAGAAACACCATCGTGCCCTGCCCCATGCCAAGGTCGCGGATGCCATCGGCACAATCCGGGCGTCGCGCGCGCACTGGGCAACCGTTGCCGCCCTAGAGTACTTGATCCTGACCGCATCGCGCTCGGGCGAGGTAAGGAAGGCCCGATGGGACGAAGTCGACCTCGATACGGCAACGTGGACGGTTCCCGCGGACAGAATGAAGATGCAGCGCGAGCACCGTGTTCCACTCAGCGACAAGGCATTGCAAATCCTAGCCGAAGCCCGCAAGTGGTCCGACGGCACCGGCTTTATTTTTCCGAGCGTAACCGGACGGCCGCTGTCCGACAACACACTCTCAAAACTGCTCCGCGAGCGAGGTATTCAGGCGGTTGTGCATGGATTCCGCAGCAGCTTTCGCGACTGGTGCGCCGAGCGCTCGAATGCACCTCGAGAGGTCTGCGAGCTAGCGCTAGCGCACGTCAACGCAGATCGCGTCGAGGCGGCCTACATGCGAAGCGATTTGTTCGAGCGCCGGCGAACGCTGATGCAGTCGTGGGCGGACTATATCTCGAAGGCGACTGTTTGAATTGGCTAGGTAGCAAACATCCCTTGGCGGGCCTTACTGGCCGGCGAGCAAAGAGCGTACGGAGAACGGCGCATGATGCAGCGACGATCATCGAGGCCCTGCTCTGCCCGGAGTGCGCCAAGAGCGGCTGGTAGACTATAGCCATGAGCGTCGAGTTGATCGGCATCCTGAGCGTGGGCGTGGCGCTGCTGGGGCTGGGACTGCGGCTGTCGTCTCGCTTGGATGACGTGGATCGGCGGCTCGCGCGTGTGGAAGGGCTGCTAGAGGGTCTGGGGCTGTCGGGCCGCGTTCCGGGCGCGCCTGCCTCCGGCGACTAGGCCGCAATAGAGCGCGAGATTCGAGGGTATCCTAGGGTTTTCCTACTCTTGAGGAAGGGGCTCTTCGGTTTTTTGGCTCACAGCAATTCTGGGGGCCGGCCCAAATCGGCCGATTTAGGCTATTTCGACACGAATCAGTTCGTCGGGTTCGGATTGCGTTTGCAACAGGATACGTGGGAGTGTATCTCGAATCGTGCCTCGACAACGGGCATCTGTAGCACCGTCCCCTCGACGCTATCTTCCTAGTGGCCCGCTCACTCTGAGCACACCTCGATCCGAGGCGAACCTCACTCCTCCGATCCGTCGCCGGGATGCCACTCGGAGGCGTCGAGGGCCTTTACAAGCGGCCTGAAGGTTCGATTGAAGGCTTCCAGCTTCTCTATCATCCACTCGATCTGGCTTGGCCAGTCCTCTTTTCTCATTGGGTCAGAGTTCCGCCGAAGTCGTATCGTACTGGCCTTCCTGTCTGGCAGCTCGCGCCATTCGAGCTCACCTAATTGCCGCTCGATCTCCTCACGTTCTTGTGCCAGCAAAGCAAAATGCGCCTTTGCGTGGGGAGGGTCCAAGTAGAGATAGACGCCGATCCATTTCTCCTTTGAGTTCAGCCAGCCAATCAAGCTGAATCCGGCTCTTCCGATGCTGAATCCCATCCAAGCCTGCGGACGCGGTTTCTTGACACGTATAGGACTCTTGGTAGCTTTCAACTCTTCCATCAGTGCCGACCAGAAGTCGCGTTGCTGAAGCTTGGTCGGTGTTAGGTTCTCGACTCCAGGTCCAGGACCCCGTCGTGTCCAGTCGTTGGGCCTAGAGACGACATTGAATTTAGGGGCTGGCGGGGAATCTCCAATCTTCCACACTTCGATCTCAAGTCCGAAGAATTGGAACTTGTCGTCGCTGATCTCGTTTAGCCAGTCGATCGTCGCACGGTGTTCGTCGGCGAAGCTCTCCGCGATCCAGCAGATGGCGACTGCATGAAGACCGGCCGCATAAGTTAGGATCTGCCCCAAGTGCCTGTGGTCCGTGCGCTCCAACTGATTTTCGATCAGTACCCACGATCGATCATCGGTGTTCTTGCAGAGGATATCGGCACGGAACTGTCCAACGTTGGTCTCCTGTGCTTCGAGTTCGAGTTCCATGAACAACGTGTCGGCTAGAACTGACAGGTTCTCCTCTCTGGCCAGCCACGGAGTGAAGTCCTGAGCTTCGGTTTCCCAGATCGTCCGCGGGTCGACCCTTACGAGCCTACCGAGTCTTGGCAATGAGTCCGTCATGTCCTAGTCACTTAGGCTTTTCGATCTTCTCCGCACCATAGTAGTAGACAGGAAGAACCTCCTACGAACTGCTTCATCTGCACCCCCAGTTCCCCAAGGATCGCATTTGATCAGCTACTTGATTGGAAGCGAAACTGAGGCGCGATGTCACCCTCTAGGCTACGCTCGCGGGAGTGGCGGGTGACGGTCATCCTCCCACGGTGCCCAGAACCATTTGGGAGGCTTCGGCGGAGAATGCACCGCCTGAAACCGGCTCACCAAGATGATTTTGCTCCACAGGTTTCGATCGACGGAATTCTGAACCATCGTCGCGATCCTCGCTTGCTCAGAAGCCTCCAGTACCTCGATTGGAGCAATCAAGACCTCATCATCAAGGACAAGCCACCATCGATGGTAGCTCTTCGCCCGTCTGCCGTTTCGGACCTTTTCGGTCTTCTTCCTCGTCTCTGCAATTATCCGCTCGGTTAGTGTTGCTTCGACTATGTCTCCTCTATCGACACTCACGCCGGCGAAGCTTCCCTTGCTAGACGCCGGACTCAGGTCCAGAATCACCCCGCGTCCTATCCTCGAGCCCGGGCATAGCAGCTGAAATCCCCCCCCTGGCCCCGGTGTGCGTAATGCCTTGCGGGCCTTCGACTTCCATCCTTCTTGTTTGCGTATCGAAGACTTAGATTCTCTGGGGTCGTATTCACAGCGTGCGTGCCATTGCCGTGCCTCTGCTCCTCGTACTGATTCCTCTTGGATCAGTTTCGCTAACTCCCGCTCAAAAGCGAAGACCTCCCTAGATTTCCCCCACCCCGCAGAATCGTGCAGTAGGCAGACTTCTATGGCAACTGTTTCACCCTCATATTCGACGATCCAGTCGGGGGGGCCGTCGTGGTCCTTGGATCCGACATACTGCACCCTTTCAGCACGGATCTGTCTGAGCCACTCCCCGATGGGAATCTCACTGCCTTTGGGCCCGCTCTTCCGTTTCGAGCTCATCGCCCTATTTTCCGCCATCGAAGAGAACAGCCCAAGACGAGATTGCCTCGAGCAAACTCGCTAGATCCGCAAATCGCCGCCGTTGGGGGGCAGCTCGCAAGCCATGGCGCAGAGATTGTAGGTCAGGAAGGCCGTTCAGCCGGGGAAGCCGGCAGCGAGAACTCGCGCGCGCGATCCCACAGACTCAGCAGTTTCCAAACCGCGACACACTCAGCATCCCGCAGTTCAAGATTTGCCGCTAGGCAGTTAGTGGGGAACCGCTCCTCGGCAGATCTCGCCAACAACCATGGCCCCCTTCGTTTCGACCCAGTCGGAGAACCAACTCCCCACGTTGTGAGCGAGCCCACTGTAATCGGCGCTCCCTCAAGAAACGCCCTTCGAGGCGGAATTGAAGGCCCAAGACCGGAGCTTGCGTCGGGGCTGGACCCGGTTTGTGCTCAGCAAGCGGAGTCCGAGCGAATCACCGTGGTCGAAACCTTGACGACCAAGCACCAGACCTCGACTGGGGCCGGGCACTCAGGGAACGGGAGCGACGGACGACAGTTCGGACGCCTTCGACAAGGGCCTCGGCGGCCCACTGGGACGACACTGCCTTCCTGCAAGGAAAAGTCCCGGGAGCGACCTCTCCGACAGGACCGTCTGTGCAAGCAAGGGCCGTTTTCGGGGGGGTCGCTCCCGCCCCGCCAGTGCTGCGCTCTAGGGCTCCCACTCGTCCCGGCCATCTGAATAACTTCCTGCTGGGCAATCAGTTAACCCGGTCTCGTTTGCTGCGCGCGGACCTTCCCAGCCGCCCCGGAGGCCGTGCGCCGGGGCATTTTCCCCGCAGCACCGGGGACCGGCCGGTCGAACCGCCCGAGTGCCCCAGTTATCCCGCTCTGATCACCAACCCGCTGGTACAGAGAACCTTTGCACGAACCCGGATGTTTCGCGGAGAGGGGAGAGTGCCTCGTTCGCGGACGACATGTGTTTCGAAAGACCAATTTCCCCGAATCAAGTGGAGCCCGGTGTTTCGCAGCTGCTTCGGTCCATACCCTGTATCCCTGCGCGAGTATCCTTAGAGCTAAAGTGGGTCGCCCGTCCGGCTCTTGGCTGCCGTTCGCAATACACTGGTTGTGTTGCTCCAATTGCTGAACGGAAACCCGATTACGACGCCTCGGAAGGAACCTTGGCCGGAAATCATCTACGTAGATTGAAACCACATCAGTAGTGGGCCACGCCGAACGCGCCCATGACACCGTACGAGTTCATCACCAAGTGGAGCGCATCCGAGTTGAAGGAGCGTTCCGCGTCGCAGGAGCACTTCATCGACCTGTGCCGGCTGCTCGGCGAGCCGACGCCAGCCGAGGCTGATCCGACCGGCGCGACGTATTGCTTTGAGCGGGGCGCTCGCAAGGACACTGGCGGGGACGGCTGGGCCGATGTCTGGAAGCGCCACCACTTCGCCTGGGAGTACAAGGGGCAGCAAGCCGATCTCGACGCTGCTTTCGCGCAGCTTCGGACCTACGCGCTGGCGCTGGAGAACCCGCCGCTGCTGATCGTCTCCGACATGCTGCAGTTCCGGATTCGCACCAACTGGACCAACTGCGTCAGCAGGACTTACGAGTTCGGCCTGCAAGACCTCGCCGAAGCCTCAGCGCGCGACCGGCTCAAGTGGGCGTTTTCTGATCCCGAGCGGCTGCGCCCGGGTGAGACTCGGCAGGCGCTCACGGAGCGTGTCGCAGCATCCTTTGCAAGTCTCGCGCAGTCTTTGCGCGAGAGGGGACACGACGCGCACGCGGTAGCGCACTTCGTCAATCGGCTCGTCTTCTGCATGTTCGCCGATGACGTGGGACTGCTGCCGGACCACATGTTCACGCGGATGCTCGAGCAGGCACAGCGTACGCCGAAGCAATTCGCGGCTCTTGCCGACGATCTGTTCGGGGTAATGGCCACCGGCGGCCGTGTCGGCTTCGAGACGGTCGAATGGTTCAACGGCGGGCTGTTCGACGATGCGGCTGCGCTGCCGCTGGAGCAGTCCGACATCCAAACCGTGCTGGCCGCATCGCGTCTGGACTGGTCCGAGATTGACCCGTCGATCCTCGGCACCTTATTTGAGCGCGGGCTGGACCCGGACAAACGCGCCCAACTTGGCGCGCACTACACCGATCGCGACAAGATCATGCTGCTGATCGAACCGGTCGTCAGTCGCCCGTGGCTTGCCGAGTGGGCTGCGGAAAAGGCGGAGATTGCTGCTGGGCTGGAGGGTGCGAAAGCCGCCAAATCACCGACCGCTCGCACGAAACGGTGGAACGAGGCCAAGCGGCAGTACCGCGCATTCCTAGATCGCCTGAGAGCGTTTTCGGTGCTGGACCCGGCATGCGGGTCGGGCAATTTCCTCTACCTCGCCTTGCAGGCGCTGAAGGACTTGGAGCACCGCGTCCAGCTCGACGCGGAAGCGCTGGGCCTTGAGCGGGCGTTTCCGGAGATCGGCCCGGCCAACGTGAAGGGGATCGAGATGAACCCGTATGCGGCCGAACTGGCGCGCGTCTCGATTTGGATCGGCGAGATCCAGTGGATGCGGCGCAACGGCTTCACAGAAGCCCGCGACCCGATCCTCAAGCCCTTGGACACCATCGAGTGCCGCGATGCGATCCTGACTCCGGACGGCACCGAACCGGACTGGCCCGCGGCGGATGTCGTAATTGGTAACCCGCCGTTCCTTGGCAACCTCCTGGTGACCACACTCGGCGAAGAGTACATCTCGCGGCTGTTCGCAACGTACCGTGGTCAAGTGCCAGCCAAGGCCGATCTCGTCTGCTATTGGTTCTGGAAGGCGGGAAGGCACCTAGAGTCTGGGAACGCCAGGCGGGTGGGCCTCGTCGCCACCAACTCGATTCGCGGCGGCGCGAGCAGGCGAGCATTGCAGGCGGCGACCGCGAGCCGAAACATCTTCGAGGCCTGGAGCGACGAGCCGTGGGTCAACGACGGAGCCGCCGTCAGAGTTTCTCTGATCTGCTTCTCGCGCGCCGACGACAAGTCCGTGGCTGACGCCCGCCTTGACGGCGAGCCCGTCGAGGAAATCTACTCCGACCTGACAGCTCGCCGAGACGGTAGCGGTGTTGATCTCACTGGGGTCCGGCGTCTTCCTGAGAATGCTGGGGTCGCCTTCATGGGCGACAAGAAGGGCGGTCCGTTCGACGTGGCTGGCGATATTGCGCGCGAGTGGCTCCGCCTGCCGGCCAACCCGAACGGTCGAACCAACGCCGATGTGTTGAAGCCGTGGATGAACGGCATGGACCTGACCCGCCGTGCGAGCGGCAAGTGGATCGTGGACTTCGGGTGGAGCATGGCGGAGGGTGATGCGGCGCTGTACGAAGAGCCGTTCCGATGGATACAGGAGCGCGTCTACCCCTTGCGTCAGCAGAACCGGCGCCCAGCGCGACTTCGCCGTTGGTGGCAGCACCACGAACCTCCACGGGCGATGTGGCAGGCGCTCGACGGCCTGTCCCGCTACATCGTGACGCCCCGCGTGGCCAAGTACCGCCTATTCGTTTGGCTCGATACTCGCGTCTGCCCTGACTCGGCAACAATCGCTATCGCCCGCGACGACGACACGACTTTCGGCATCCTGCACAGCCGGTTCCACGAGGTCTGGTCTCTACGACTGGGGACGTGGCTCGGCAAGGGCAACGACCCGCGCTACACTCCTACCACCACGTTCGAGACGTTTCCGTTCCCCGACGGGCTGACGCCGCACGTACCTGCCGCCGACTTCGCTGAGGATCCGCGAGCAATGGCTATAGCCGTGGAAGCTCAACGGCTGGTCGAGTTGCGCGACCGCTGGCTCAATCCCCCGGAGTGGGTCGAGTGGGTTGACGAGCCGGTGCCGGGCTTCCCGAAACGACCGGTTGCTCGCGACGGGGACGCGGCGAAGGCTCTCAAGAAGCGGACCCTGACAAACCTGTACAACGCCCGGCCCCAGTGGCTTGCCGACGCCCACGACGCCCTAGACGCCGCTGTGGCTGCCGCGTACGGCTGGCCCGCCAACATCGATGACGACGACGCTCTGGGCGAATTGCTCGCTATGAACCGCGGCGAACGATGAGTAACTGATGGAGACGACGATGGACCGAGATAAGTCACTGCAGAATGGTGCGCTGGCCATTATGTCAATGGCAGTAAGACCACTCGAATCGACGCTTCTCGAGCCAACAGCTCTCAGGAACGCAAGACCTGAGATTCGGATTGAGGTTCGCAAGTCGACGTCGTGAGCAGTCTCGTTATTCGGAAAATCCTGTGGGACATTTAGTGGAACGAAACAATCGATTCCAATTATAAAGGATTTATTATCAGTAATTTACGTCAAGACTGTGGCGGGCCCGGAGGGATTCGAACCCCCGGCCTGCCGCTTAGGAGGCGGCCGCTCTATCCAGCTGAGCTACGGGCCCTTCGCTAACGAACCGGGTACATCAGCATCTTACCTTAACGCCGGCGGCGCCAATTCTGAGACAGATTCAAGATTGAGTATCCATTCGGAATCACCTTGAGGTATCTCACTTCCCCCTTCTGGGCAGCGCTCTTCGAAAGCTCTTGAAAGAGGCACTTATCTGCGCAAGGGCATGCCAACGCATCTGTCCCCTCGATCGTCGCTAGCTAGAGGCAACCACGATACTTCGGAGGACATGCTGGACAGAATCTGGTCTGCCGACGTCGACCGTCGCGATGTCGAATCTTGTTGATGTGCCCTTGATTCGCCAGCTCCGGTAGATTCCAGGATTCGCAAGACCCTCGTGCCAAGGATAGAGCAGCACCACGCGCTGGGCCTCGTAAGCGCGCGCGTATGCGAGCATCTGGTAGACGTCGGCCTGATCGACTCCAACAGTTGATTCATGAGGGTTGAGCTCTTTCCACTTCGTATCGATGAGGATGTCATCGTCCACCACGATGTCCGGACGCAATGCGAATAGGTCGCTGTGCTGCCCTGTGAGTGCATAGTGACCTCTGTGCTGGAGGAGGACGGATCTCGGAGCTAGAGCTACGAGCATGCTGCGCCCCACGAACTCTTCGAATAGGTCGTTCATGGGGAACAGCAGCGCAATGCCTTCGCTGCCGCCCGTGGTTGTGCTCTGCCAATCTCCTGCGAGGAATAGGCGCGCAAGGTTGTGAAGACGATGGAATGCTCGGTTGGTTCGGTCCAGCCTGACCCGCTCCCGCAATGGGTCCAAGCTGTCACCGACGAATTCGAACCGCGCAGATAGTTCGGATAGGCGGCGGGAGTTCACCGAAGAGCGAGTGGCCGAGGCTAGTCGTACCACGGCACTCTTGAGCACGCGGTTCAAAGGGGTGTCCACAGACAATTCGTCGAAGGTGCATGCAAGTCGATCGGAGCGGAACGCGTGGCTGGCGAGTTGGCGTCGCATGTCGAGCTTGCCGCGGAGTAGTGGCAGCGTCTCTTCCCTCAGGCGATAGCGGTGCGGTAGTCCACGCCGCACAGCAGAATAAAGGGTGTCTGCGAACAGTCGCACGAGGATCTCCAGCAAATCCTGCCTCTGGGTCCCCAGCAACGCCGCTTCGCTGTCCGCTATGGGCACCCCCCACGCTACCGCGAGCATGTGCACGAGCGCTCGCCTGACTGCCCCATGTTCTTCTCCTCCGATCTTGGGCAGGATCTCGATGCTACAGCCGGGCACTGTCAGAACACCCACAACCTGTCCAGCCCGCAGACTTGGCATGGCTGTCCGAGTTAGGACAGGCTGCGGCACACGCAATCGCTTGGTCGCCCGGTCAGCCAAAGAGTGAAGCCGCCGGGCCACTCTTGGGGCAACCCCGCGCTCCCCTATCGGCAGGTCGCCCCATTCGCGAATGGTTGCTGTTTCGGTGTTGCCGCTCAATTGTCGTCTTCGTTTCCGCTTGCCGATCCAACTAGGTGCTGGTACGCGTCGTCGGCGAACTTCTCCTGGATGGTCCACCGGTAGCGCTTCTCGCCTGTAGCGTCCTCCGGATCAGGGGGCGATGCAAGCGGACACCTCTTCACGAAATCGTCAGTCCCGCCCAAGACAGCACGCACCTTGCTCCAGTCATCGTAGAAGTACTCCGCTATCAAGGGGATTATCTTGTGGCGCAAGACGGCGTCCAGGTGTTCACGACTCTCGACGTCCATGAACCAGGCATGCCCAATCAGGTGGTCGCGGTCTACGAGGTATTCAAGTCGCTTGTTCATCGCTTGGAGAACACTGCCCAGGTCGACACCCGTTCGTTCACCTACCCCGCTCAAGAGGTCCGGGCGGGGGGGCATTTCCTCGAACCGGAAACGGCGGCGGAGCGCCGTGTCGATCAGCGCAATGGAGCGGTCGGCGGTGTTCATCGTCCCGAGGAAGTAGAGATTCGCAGGAAGAGTGAATCGATCGCGCGAATACGCGAGAGTGACGGCCACTTCGTTCTCTGCGCCTTCGCGCTTATCCTCTTCGAGCAAAGTGATAAGTTCGCCCATTACCTTGGAAATGTTCGCCCGATTGATCTCATCGATCACCAAGACATGAGGTCGGGCATCACCGATCTCGCCGACTCCATCGAGATACGGGGCAAGGCCCGCAGGATTAGCTGGATTCATAAGGTTGACGGGTCGCCACTGGAACGAGCCCGACTTGAACACCGAGACTGGATCGCCTTCCCGGTCTCGGACATGCCAATGCCACCGGACTGCTCGGCCGTGGTGGAAGCCGTCTTGGCGACGCTTGAATTCGTAATCCCCGGTTATCTCACCTACCGCTCGGAAGTGCTGATAGCCGTCCGACACCACCACGAGGTCTCCTTTCCTCATTTCGGTGCGGAAGCGCCATATTGCCTGGATGTCCGTATCGTACGCTGTGACGTCGGGATTCTTTTCCGTGCGCCAACGATCTTCGATTTCCTTCCAATCATCGTAGCGGGAGTCCGACCAGTCAATATCGCCGCCGTACTCCAACAACATGGAGCCGTTGTCGATACACTCTCTGAATAGCGTCTCGCCAACTGGTTTTCCGCCCCAAGACTTCGGATCGCCGAGCGACATCTTGAAGATCCGACGACCGCCGAGTTCTGGGACCTTTCGTGCCCTTTCTGCTATCCGCCTGAGAACGCCTTCCTCCAAGTTAAGCTGGAGTCCGCCGCCTTTCGCCTCGTTCGCGACGGGGCGAAACCCTTCAACGAACTCCTCATAGCCATAGGACTGGTGGAATGTCACAAACTCGATTCGGCCTTCGTCCATCAACTCACCGTAGCGGGCTCGGAGTTCCTCGCCGTCCTGAGGCGCTTCACCGTCACAGATCTGTACGCATCGACGCACAGTCAAGAATGTCTTTCCTGTTCCCGGGGGCCCATACAAGATCGTGTTCAGAGCGTGACGCGGTATCTGGGGAGGCGCTGGGACAATGGGGCCGTCGCCCTTCTTCATCTGACCGAGAATCCGAAACGTTTCGGTGTAAGCCTGTCGAAAGGCGGATTCGATCTTGCCGCGACCATGCCCAAATCCGAGTGCGCGGGGACCGCTGGAAAGTGCCGCGTCTGCCTTGTTCACCCACAGGACATGCAGTCTCGCCTTACTTGTCAAGCGTTGTGCGTAGTCATTCCGATACACGATGCCGACACCATGCCCCGTATTGGCGAACCTAACGAGCAGGATGTCACCAGGCCGAGGTTCATCCACGGGATACTGCTTCTGGCCGCCATCTCGCTCAAAGTCATTCCAACTAACGCTCCCAGGGCCGCCCGTGTAGGCCCAATTGTTTGACGAGAAGTCCTGCCACCGATCCGTCTTGTCGTTGTACACGTTCGTGCTTATCTGGAAGCATCGGTCCGGATTCACCCTCAGCGGATCGCTGGCCTTTCCGTACTCGTAAGCTAGGAGGCTGATCTCGTAGGGGCCGCAACCAGGGAACGCATCTCTGATCTTCTCAACGTCATTCCGGTAAGTCTCCCAAGTTACTTTCTTGCCATGGCTCGGGTCGATGATGCCTAGGGAGTGAATGGCATCGTCATACGGCAAGAAGTCTTCGGCGTTGACGAGGAAGAGTGCCTGCGTGAGCTTGGTGACAGCCACATGCCCGATTTCCTGAGCCTCCATGAAGTCCTCGGCGGCCACAGAGTCAACACCCTTGACCGCGCATCGAAACAACTTCCACAGCAGAGCCGGATTGCCCTTGCCTGAGTTGCTGAACAGCGCTGCGTTCGCTTGAGGTTGCGGAAAGATGAACTCCTCGTTGGCATCGAGGTGGAGCGAGCTAGGCACACCGAACAGTCTTTCGACACCCTCGTAGACGCGCTTCCTTCCGGGTGAGAAGCGGGCGAACGATGCGAGCAAGTAGATGAATGAGAATGGGTCAATATTCTCGTCCCCGAATCGCACAAGGTACGGTTCACTACCGTCTACTTTCCATGGAACTTGCCTAGCGCGAGGGGCAAGAAACGCTTCGCCACCTTCCGAAATCTTGCGAGAGAGATCTCGGAACCATGACACCCAGCTATAAATCTCCTTCATGCTTGCTGCACCCCCGGGCGGACCAGATCGCGTTACGAGGCACGCGTTGCCTTGCAGCAGATTACCGCCCTCCGATCTTACCTACCTCGCGAAGTGGGTGATCGACCAGTCATTTTCGGTCGCCAGAAAGCGTGAACGAACAGCCTGCCTCCAGCAGCAGAGGAGCGTGTCCTAAGGCACTATCGGTAGGTCAATTCGCGCAGGCAAATCCGCGCCCACCATCATGCCGCTAGAGCGCAAGGGCATCGCAATTGCATCTAGCCGAACGGACATCTGCGGCTGACTCCAGATCAGCTGCGTGTCAAGTTCTAGGTCAACAAATCCGAAGTCGGTCGGGGAAGTGCCAAGAAACTTTGTTCGGACAGATCCCGGCCAGTCGATGCCCGTCACAGGTTGGACTCTGAGCGGGCACGGAGGGCTGTTACAGTGTCTCCATGCTGGCACCTAAGCGCCATTTCGCGACCGTAGCGGCCGTGTGTGCCGCGACAGCCTTCGGGTTGACGGCCGAGTCCCTAGCCGAAACGTCGAATCGTCCCAACATCATCTTCCTGCTCCTCGATGACATGGGCTACGCCGACGTCGGGGCCTACGGCAACAGCTATCACCGCACCCCCAACGTTGATCGTCTGGCCAATGAGGGCATGCGCTTCACAAACGCCTACGCCGCGGCCCCCAACTGTTCTCCGACACGAGCCAGCATTCTGACCGGCCGCTGGCCCGCCCGACTCGGCCTGACGCAGTACCTGCCCGGCAACGTCCTGCCCCACGCCAAGTTGCTACAAGCGCAACTCCCCCTAGGCCTGCCACTCGACGAGGCTGTAATCGCGGAGCCGCTCGGCGCAGCCGGCTACGCTACCGCCTGCATTGGCAAGTGGCACCTCGGAGCGGGCGATTACATGCCAGAGAAGCGCGGGTTCGACGAGAGCTTCGCCTCCGGCCATTGGGGTTCGCACAGGACCATGTTCGCGCCGCACAAGTGGCTCCAGGTCCCCGGTGTCCAGAACGGCGACTACCTGACGGAGACTCTGACCAAGGCCGCCGAACGCTTCATCGAGAAGAATCGCGAACGCCCGTTCTTCCTATATATGTCCTACTACTCAGTGCACGGGCCCATCCAAGCCAAGCGCAACCTGATCGACAGCTACGCGGGCAGGACCGATCCGACCGATCGTAACCACGCGGTCTACGCCGCGATGGTTGAAGGTGTCGACCAGAGCGTGGGACGCCTGCTCTCGTTGCTGGAGCGTCACGATCTTGCCTCCAACACCGCCGTCTTTTTCTTCTCCGACAACGGCGGAGTAGCGAGCCGTGCCTTCAATGGCGGCTTCCGCTCAGGCAAGGGCTACGTCTGGGAGGGCGGCATCCGCGAGCCTCTGATCGTGCGCTGGCCCGAAGCGGTTCGGGCGGGTGCGGTCGAAAACACGCCTGTGAGCAGCATCGACTTCTATCCCACGCTCCTTGAAATGGCCGCAGCAGAAGATTCCGAAGGCCACAGCACAGACGGCAAGAGCCTCGTGCCCTTGCTCAGGCAGACCGGAGGGCTCGAGCGGGACACGCTGTACTGGCACTACCCTCACTACTCAAACGCAGGCTCTGCGCCGACCGGGGCCATTCGCAAGGGAGGCTGGAAGCTGATCGAGTTCTACGAGGACTCGCACGTTGAACTCTACAACCTCGGCGAGGATCCAGCGGAGAGCAAGGACTTGTCAGCGGTGGAAAAGCAGCGCACCGCCGTAATGCGGGAGGAACTGTCGGCGTGGAGGGAGTCCGTTGGCGCCACGATGCCAGTACCTAATCCTGACTACGACCCCGACCGAGCCAAAGGGCGCTATGGGACCGTCTACAAGCCGCACTGGGACCCGAGCGATCCGTTCACGCCCCGTCAGTAACGCCCTTCGGCTCGCCCGGGCAACTATCCCAGATCGAACGAGTCGCTGAGGAACTGCCGCATCGAATTCCAGGACCGTCGATCAGCCTGCGCGTTGTAGACCGTTCCCATGTCAAGGTTGTTGGCCTCGGGATTCGTGAAAGCGTGCATCGTACGCCCGTAGGCGTGGACCTGCCAGTCTGCGCCAGCACGCGTGAATTCCTCAGCCAGCGCCTCGACCGAATCCGGTTTCGCCATCGGATCGTCCCATCCGTGCAGTACCAGCACGCGCGGGCTCACGTCCGCCACCTCGATGTTGCCCGGCGGGTTGAGCAAGCCGTGAAAGCTCACCGCAGCTTGGAACGATGCCCCCGTGCGAGCCAAGTCCAGCACGCAGAGCCCTCCGAAGCAGTAGCCGATCGCAGCCGTGCGTTCCGAATCCACGCCCGGGAGAGCCTTGAGGGCATCGAGTGCAGCCGTCATGCGTCGTTGCAATAAGGAGCGGTCTTCCAGCACGACCGACATCAGCTTGGCGTTTTCCTCCGTGCTATGGCCGACAATGCCGCCGCCATACATGTCCACAGCCAGCGCGACATAGCCGAGCTCGGCGATATCGGCCGCCTTTCCCTGCTCGAAGGGCCCGCAGCCCGCCCATGTATGCGCAATCAGCACTCCCGGGCGCGGATCGGTCCATGTGTCATCGCACGCAAGCTGGCCTCGCAACAGCGTGCTGCCATCCAAATACTCAAACGCCTCAGTGGTAATCGCCATGTTCACCTCGTTCGCAGAAAGTTCTACTGCCGTGTCCTACCGTCTCACACCTGTACCCGCGCCGACAGTGGCTTCAGAACCGCTGCACTAAGACCTTGTTCGTTCCATGCTGAACGATCTCGTCGTGTTGATTCAACACTTCATATTCGACAGTGACTACGCCACGGTCCGGCTTGGAGCTAGACGGGCGCTTGTCCGTGACACGCAGTCGCGCGTGGATCGTGTCACCGATATAGATCGGCCCGGAAAATTCCCACGACCAGTGCAGCGACGCAATCGCCTCGATTTGGAACGAGGACCGATGCTTTAGGCCATCGGCCATCGCCAATCCCAGCAATCCGTGCGCCACTCGCCGCCCGAACTGTGTCTTACGAGCGTACTCCTCGTTGGTGTGCAATTCGAAGAAGTCCATCGACACTGCCGCGAAGTTCATCACGTGCCAATCGGTCACTGTGACCGCGGGGGTCTCGTGCTCCTCGCCGATCTCGATCTCGTCGAACCTGCGCTTGTCCATCGCCTTTACGTGCAGTAGACCACAACCCGCGCCACGCTACGCTCTGGTGCAACTCCCTGCCTGGTCGCGAGCACGCCGTCGGCGGGGCCAGTCAGGCACTCGGCGTTGTATTCATATTAAAGATAAACTTGTCTAAATGGTGGCTGATCATGCGAATGAAGCCCTCTTCCGGCGCGGAGCTTGCTGCTAGAGTTCGCAGTCCGCCGAGTCCGGTCGCGTCGCGCGGCCGGCCCAAGGAGCAAACGGCGCAACCGCGTCAGGAGCTGGCTCGCTACGGTTGCCGTAAGCTTAGGTGCATTCCATGACACTGCAACGAATCCTGCCGGCAGTCTTCTCCCGGCTGTGCGCGGCCAGCTGCGTTCTCACGGCGATCACAGGCTGCCAAGGCCCTGAGCCCTCCGCATCCCGGCCCAACATCATCTTCCTGCTTACCGACGATCAGAGGGCCGATGCCCTCAGCATCGCCGGCAATCCAATCCTTCAAACCCCTCACATTGACCAGCTTGCCAATGATGGCGTTCGCTTCACCGAAGCCCATGTAGTTGCCCCTGTGTGCATGCCCAGCCGCACAAGTTTCATGAACGGCCAGTACGAGCGCGTACATCAGATCGGCTTCTCATCGCCGAGCGTGCTCTCCGACGCGCAGTGGGACCAAACCTACTCTGCGCTGCTGCGCCAACACGGCTACCACGTTGGCTTTGTTGGCAAAATCGGACTGCAGCAGTACTCGTTTCGCGGTAAGCCACTGGAAAAGTTCGACTTCTGGCGTGGCCACGATGACTGGGCGCGGTTCTGGCCCAAGGAGTTCGAGCACCTCGCGATCTATCACGATGCCGAAGCGGAAATCGTCACGCCGATCATGAGCGACAGCATCGAACGCTTCCTCGACGACGCCCCGGCTGACCGGCCGTTCATGCTTTCGGTGAGTTTCTCCGCCCCGCACGGCTCAATCTCCGGATCAATGCTCTACCCCGAGGAAGATGGAGCGACCCGCATGACCAATCCGGCGAACTCCCATCCCAAGCTCGGCCAACATCCGACCTACGGCTCTATGTATCGCGACGCCGATCTGCAACCTCCCAGCACGTTCGAGGACGACACTGCGAAGCATATCCCCCTGGACGTGCATCCGCGGGAAGGCCGCATGAATACCTATTCGTACTCCTATCTCGGTCCGGACGTGCTACGCGAGCATCAAGTTCGGTACTACCAGCTGATCCATGGCGTCGATGACGCGGTCGGTCAACTCCGGGAAAGCCTGCAACGCCGAGACATGGCAGACAACACGGTGATCGTCTTCAGTAGCGACCACGGCCTGCTGATGGGCGAGTACGCGATGGGCGGCAAGTCCCTGCTATACGATCTGACAACTCGTGTGCCCCTGATCGTCTACGATCCGCGCGCACCGGCGGACTCGCGCGGAACGAAGGTCGAAGAACTGGTCCTCAGCATCGACGTTCCCGCGACCATAGTCGCTCTTGGCGGTCTCGACGTGCCAAGCAGCATGCAGGGCCGCGACCTCGGCCCGTTGCTAGCGGATCCAGATGCCAAGTGGAGAGACGAGATCTTCATCGAGAGCCTTTTCCTGCTCCGCACCGGCCCCTACATGGAAGCGGTGCGCACCAAGGACTGGAAGTACGTGCGCTATTTCCGCAGCGACAAGGCGCGATACAGCGAGCAAGACGTCGACTTTCAGGGGCGCCAGCCCGATTTCGAGCAGTTCTTCGACCTCAACAGTGATCCGGGGGAGGAAGCCAATCTAATCGCGGAGCCTGACCTGCAAGGGCGCATTGAAGGATTTCGCGAGCGTTGCAAACGGCATTCTGCCGCCCTAGTGCTGGCTCGCCAAGACACCGAGACCTACCCACGCTAGCTCACCGCCTACGGATCGTCGGCGCGACGCGCCATCAGATGCAGCACATTCGACGGTAGCGGGCGGGTAGTCCAGAGCCTGGCCCCTTCGCTGGAGAGTTCCCGCTCGGTCGGTTGAAGAACATTCCGGAGCGCATTGCGGTGATCCGCGACGCGAGCCCGGTCGGAGACGATGTGGGGCACCGCGATTCCGGCCCCGGCCCAGCCTAGGACTGGGCCCCAGCCGTACCCTCCTTCTGGGATGCCTCGCGTTGCGAACGCAGTCACGACAAGAGACCCCAGGAGCACTCCAAATCCAACTGGCGCAGCTATTGTCGCGGCAATGTAACGGTGGCGGCGGTACTTGACCTGGGCCGGGAAGAACTTCATCGAACGGACCTAGTCTCGGGAATCGCGGCAGAAAAATCGACCAGGCGCAGGAAGCGTTCCTGACGGCGGCCCAACTGGAACGGGACTCACGAAGCACTTACCCCAACCTCGCCCGCTCCCAGCTTCAGACAAGTGGCTTGGACGCAGCCCTGGCTTCGATCCTGCGAGCGCGAGCGCTGCTGCCTAGAGATCCCGGCCCGCTCGTGCTTCAAGCCCAGGCGCTCGCGCTCCAGGGTCGGACAGATGTGGCCGGCTCGGTCGCCCGGGAGGCCTTGCGGCTGGCTCCGCAATCCACGGAAGCGGAGCAGATCCTACGAACGTTGCCGTAAGGCGACCGCCAAGCCAAGAGCCGGATGGCGCGGCCTGCGCGGCGGAAATCGAAGTTCCCGAACCAAGGAGTTCCATCTCTTGCGTCGGAGCGCCAGAAACTTCCGTTCTTCGGCACAGGTCACGGGCCAACCGAGCCCGCGTAGTCCTTGACACCCGGGCCAAGCAAGGGCTAGAATCCGGCCACGCGGCGCGTCCATTGTGCGCTGCAAGGAATTTGGTCGAGGAGGCAACCCTAATGACGGTGAAATCGACACTCTGTGTTCTCGCAGCAGCTGTAGTCTTTGCATCCATCCCCCTAGGAGCCCAGACCCAGACGCGCCTGACAGGCACGGTGTCCGACAACACCGGCTCGGTGATTCCGGGTGCGCAAGTCACGATTTCAAACATCAATACCGGCATCACCATGGTGGCGGAAACCAATACCTCGGGCAGCTACAACTTCCCCTTCGCGACGGCCGGGCAGTACGAACTCGTCTGCGAGTACGAGGGTTTTAAGACCTACAGCCAGTCGGGCATCGTACTGGAGACCGGCACCATCCGCGGCATCGACATACAAATGGAGGTCGGCGACGTGAACGAAACGATCGAAGTCGAGGCGGCCGCGCCCCTCCTCGAGACGGAGAGTTCGACGGTCGGTCAGTTCATCGAGCGCGACACCGTCTTCAACATGCCGCTGGCAAGCCGGCGAAGCGCTTCGCTGGTGCGCCTGCTGGGGAACGTCACATACCGCAACGAGGGCGGCGCGGAGGCGCTGCCATTCTTCTCGATGGCGGGCGGCCGCTCCCGCAACCAGATGTGGACTCTCGACGGAACCGTCATCCAGAACATGTCGCTGGGAATCGCTCAACTCGGCCTGAACCCCCCGGCCGAGTCGCTGCAGGAGTTCAAGGCCGAGCAGAGCAACTACTCGGCCGAGTACGGCCGGGCCGGCGGCGGATTCATCGTCATGACAACCCGCTCCGGGACGAATGAATTCCACGGTGCGGCCTACGAGTTCTTCCGCAACCAGGCCATCGACACGAGAACGTTCTTCGCTCCCGGCAAGGCACCGCTTCGCTACAACATCTTCGGCACCTCGGCTGGCGGTCCGATCGCCAAGAACAGAACCTTCTACTTCTTCAACTACGAAGGGGGGCGGCGGCGTAACGGCGTGACCTATTCCAACGACGATGTTCCGCACCTGCCGGAGATCGGAGGCGACTTCTCGAACCGTGCCGGGCTAGTCCTTAATGACCCTAGCGGAGGGGTCTTCCCCGACAACATCATTCCCCAAAGCCGGATCGATTCGCTAGGCAGACAGTTCGCGAGCTGGTATCCCGCCCCCAACCAGCCAGGAGACCTTTCGAAACCACCGGCAAACAACTTCGTTAACAACGCTTCGAACGCCCTGACGCAGGACTTCTACACCGGGAAGGTGGATCACAACCTCGGCGTCAATGATCGCATGTACGGTCGCTTCCAGTTTTCTCGGAATCCGCAAACAGTCGCCGCTGTTTACCCGAACGACTTCGCGGACCCTAGGGCGGGCACCCGCGCCAACCGGCACACCAATGTGACGGGAAGCTGGATCCACCACTTCTCTCCCACATTGATCCAAGACGTCCGCATTAACTGGGGTCGCCGATTGCATATCAACCGATCTGCTGGACGGTTTTCCGGAAAGAACGGCGAACTCGGCGTGCCGGGCGTGAATCCAGAAGCTTCAGCCCGCATCGCGGTCAATGGCCTGACCAATCTGGGAGCGGGCAACCACGAAAGGATCCAGACGCCGATCGAGACGTGGCAATTCGTGGACACTTACACATGGATCCGAGGCAACCACCAGATCAAATTCGGCGGCGAGTGGCGCTTCGCGATGAACGTCGACGACTTCAACCAGTCGACCGGAGGACGGTTCAACTTTGGCAACCGGGCCACCGGCGTCGGCCTCGCCGAATTGCTTCTCGGCCACGTGGGTTCGGGACAGCTCGTCGATGCCGACATCCTGGAGAGCCGGACGGACTTCTACGGGGTCTTCGTCCAGGATGACTGGAAGGTCACTCCCGAGTTCACGCTGAACATCGGCCTCCGGTGGGAACTCGATACACCGAGATGGGAACGACAGGACAACCGCCAGAGCGGTTTCGACCTCCATGAGATCAATCCCGTCTGCAACTGTCCCGGCGTGGTTACGTTCTCGGGACGGGACGGCCGCAGCAAGTACGCCCACGATTTCGACGCGAACAACTTCGGCCCGCGATTCGGCTTCGCATGGGAGGCATCGCGCGGATTCGTGATCCGCGGCGGATACGGCATCAATTACAACGGCATGTACGCACGGGCCGTGCCATTCACGCTCTTCAACGGATTCAGCCTAAGCGGGTCGTTCACGTCGGCGGACGGTGGCTTCACCAGGGCGTTCCGACTGGCCGATGGAATGCCCGATGTTCCGCGCGAGGAACTAACGCCCGCGTTCGGCGCCGTACCAATCGGAGACAGACCCCGCCTAGCACCCGACTTCTTTGAGCAGAGCCAGCACAACGGCATGCACCAGCAATGGAATCTGGGCTTGCAGAGGGAGCTGCCGGGCAACCTGCTTGCCGAGATCAGCTACATAGGCAATGTGGGCCACAATCTGGGAGGCGCGAACGTCAACATCAACATGATTCCGCTTGTGGGGGGTCGCGGTCCCGAACGGCAGTCACAGACCGCCAGGCCATTCCCGCAGTTCAACACGGTCTGGCATGAGAGCCCGCCGTGGGGCAACTCCGCCTACCACTCGATGAACGTGAAAGCCGAGAAACGCTACTCCGGGGGGATGAACTTCCTGATGAACTACACTTGGTCGAAGTTCATCGACGATGTCGAGGCGGCGACGGAACTCGGGGGCGAGGTCGGCAACGGATACACCCACATTGCCCTGCGACACCTCGACAAGGCGCTCTCGGGCAACGACGTCCGGCACCGCTTCATCGGAAGTGCTGTCTATGAACTGCCCTTCGGCGAGGGCCGTCCCATAGACTTCCAGAGCGGCGCCTTGGACGCCATTGTCGGGGGTTGGGGCATCGGGCTGATTGCCGAATTCCGTAGCGGCGTGCCGTTCGGCGTTATCGAGAACACCAACCGATCGAACACGTACGCCCATGTGCAGCGGCCCAACATTATGGGGCCGGTCGCGGTGTTGTCGAACTGGCGGGACGACGTCAGGGCGAACAACTACTTCGATCCATCGCTGTTTGCGGCACCCGGGCCCGGAGGCATTGGGGACAGTCCCAGGAATCTCTGCTGCGGACCCGGCTTCAACGGATTCGATCTCTCCGTACATAAGTGGTTTAACTTCACCGAGCGGCATCGGTTGCAACTTCGCGGGGACTTCTACAACCTGTTCAACCGCGCTGCGTTCGCCAACCCGGAACTGCGTCGTGGCCGAGGGGCGTTCGGACGGATCGCCAACGTCCTAGTCGGTTCGAGCGGCCGTCTGGCGCAGATCTCGCTTCGCTTCGAGTTCTGACCCATGCAAGCGGAGGCCGGATCTACGAATCGCGCTCCCCGCCCCGTGGTTGACGCGAGCATCGGGACCCGGCCTTGCTGAAGCAACTGCGCAGATCGCGGGACTGGAAGTACGTGCGCTACTTCCGCAGCAAGGCGCAATACGGCGAGTACGACGTCGACTGTCGGGAGCGTTGGCCTGATTCTGAGCAGTTTCTTGACCTCAAGAATGATCCGGCGGAGGAGACCGATCTAGTCGCGGAGCCTAGGCTGCAAGGGCGCATTCGAGAATTTCGCGAGCGTTGCGAACAGCACTATGCCGCCCTAGTGCTTGCTCGCTAAGACACCGAGACCTTTCCGCGCTAGCTCACCGCTAATGCACCATCGGCGCGGCGCGCCATCCGGTACAGCACGTTCGACGGTAACGGGCAAGTAATCCAGCACTTGACGCCTTTGCTAGAGAGATCCTGCTCGGTCGCGGGTAGGACCAGAACATTACATGCATGTATCAGGTGCCCTAGCATGAAGCCGAGATGGCGACCTGCATTGCACTGCGGTGTCCGCTCCTGTAGTTTCGGAATGCGATTCCAAGTAATCGGCGCCGTGCTCGTTGCGTCCTGTCTTGCGATTGGCTGCGGTCGCCGAGGCGATCCGAGATCCGTTCCGCCACTGCCTCTTTCACCAGGTGAAACGAGCGCATCGCGGGACACGTGGGAATACGCGAAGTGCGCGAAGGCCATGCGTTCGGCTAGGGAGCAATACGTTGTCGACTGCTCGCGGTCGAAGCCGCAGCAGGAGTGCCGGAAGCTGGCTACGGAACAATACAAGGGCCAGAAGGCATTCTGCGAGTCGTTGCTGCTGCGCTGATGCAACTCCGTTCGCAGCAAGTGCACCTTCTCCGGCTTTAGCATGTGGAGCCCAACTTCGCTCTCCTGGCTCGCACCAACCAAGCCTCCCTGTCGGCTGTGAGTGGTCGCTGGCAGCAGTTGACCAACAACCCGGCTACCCGCTACAATCGACACAGTACGGCGCAGTTACCTTCCTCATGCCTCATGGAAGGTCTGCGTCTTTTCCTTAGCTGGGGCCAAGCACCATGTACGCGATCATCGAAACCGGCGGCAAGCAGTACACCGTCTCCCCGGGGGACGAGATCAAGGTCGAGAAGATCGATGGCGGCATCGGTGACTCCGTGACCTTCGACAAGGTCGTCGCCGTCTCGGACGAAGACGGAACGCTACATGCAGGTAACGAGACCGGCGGCAGCGTGTCGGCAACGATTTCCGGCCACGGTCGGCACAAGAAGATCGACGTTTTCAAGTTCAAGCGTCGCAAGATGTACCGCCGCCGGATGGGGCACCGGCAGTCCTACACTCAAGTGCGGATTGAGTCCATCTCCGGCGAGTAGGAACGGACGCCGTTAGGAGCAACCATGGCGCACAAGAAAGGCCAAGGCACTTCCCGCAACGGGCGGGATTCCCACTCGAAGCGGCTCGGCGTGAAGCGCTTCGCAGGGCAGGTCGTCACGGCAGGCAGCATCCTCGTCCGCCAACGCGGAACACGCTTCCGTCCCGGCGTCAACGTCGGCCGCGGTCGTGACGACACCCTGTTCGCGAAGATCGACGGGATCGTGGAGTTCCGCAATCGCGGCCGCATGGGCCGCATGATCAGCGTCCACCCTGTCGAGCAGGCCAGCTGATCCACCACGGACGGCGCACTCGAACGCACAGGTTCCCGTAAAGGGTCGTCGAGCGTGCGCTAGCGAAGTGCCCCAGTCAGCAGAGACTGGGTCCACGGATCTTCCAAATTCGGAACGCCCGGCGCTCTCTGCGCGAGGAGGTCTCTCCCGCAAGAGCAAGTTCTTCAGCGGTTCACCAGCCTGCGCAGGAGGTGTCTAGACCTTAGGATGCCCAGCGTGCCCAGCCAAGCCAGTACAGGCGCGTATTCCAAGAAAACCAGACTGGTATCGTACTCCCACTCACCCATGGCCTCGTAGCCCGGAACCACGTGGTAGGCCAGCGGAGCTAGAGCGGTCCAAAGCAGCAACGGCCGCACCGGATGCACTGCCAGCAGAGGCAACATCCAGCTCAGATACCACGGGAAGCAGTTCGCCGAAAGCAGCAAGAGAGCCGTCACGGCGCCCAACTCTCCGAGACACGGCGGAAGCCGCCGCCACCACAACCAAGCCACGCAAGCGATCAAGATCCACTTGCCTGCCGTCGCGGCGGACTCCATATCTCCGCCCGCCAGCCAGAGCAGCGCCGCAAACAGGCTGTCGTTGTTGCGCCAGCCCATCGTGAATCCCTCCAGCACCGCAAGGACCTCGGCGACGCTGTGCCAGTAGACGCCGCAAATCGCGAGGCCGACCGCTCCGCCCGCCAACAGCCCCTTCCACTGCACTCGCCAGCGGCCCTCGGTCCGGGCCAGAGCCAGGAACGGGAACAAGACGACCGGCCAGAACTTGCACAGCGTCGCAACCGTCAGCAAGGTCAGCGCCCATGTGTGCCGGCGGCGGAGCGACAGCGCGAGGGCAACTACGGTGAGCGCGACGCCGAGCGCGTCGTTGTGGCCTTCGATCCAGAACTCCGTCACTGCAAGCGGAGACCACAAGTAGATCAATGCCCATGCCGGGGGCCGTCCGACAGCCGCTAGCAGCCACATCAGCGCAGCGCCGACACCCAGTTCGGCCAAAGCGAACGGTAGCTTGAACAGCCAAACCTGTTTCCACGGATCGCTCTCCCACTGTCGAATGCAGCGGTAGGTCCACAGGTTCAGCTGTTCCAAGACCGGGCCGTACGCCGAAGGTTTGTCCTTGGCGGCAACTCTCGGCCAGGTGGCGTCGCGCAACACCTCCCATTGCGGATCCTCCGGCAGAGCCAAGTACGGGTCACCGCCGGCGTGCTGGACCATGCCCTGCCAGCGGTAGCGCGCGGTGTCTTCGGACAGGCTCGGATCCAGCGGCAAGACCGTGACGCGGAACAGCAGCGCCGCAGCCCAGATCCAGCGGACTGACCGGGGCGTCGCCAACCGCTCTGCCCCACGAATCGCAATCCAGCTAGCGGCGATATAGGCAATCGAAACCAGGAGGTAGTAAGCTAGAAACTCCGGGACGTTGCTGGCCGGGCGTTCCAGACGCAGCACCAACAGGAGCCCACCCTCGATGAGGGCCGCAGCTACCCCGAGGCCCGCTGTCAACCTCCAGGCGCTTCGAGCGGTCGGAGGCGCTTCGGCCGAGCCCTGAGAAAGCGGATCCAAGGTCGCCCCAAGCGTAACGCAGATGAGTATCGTCGACCTCCTGCTGCTCGGATCGTACTTCGGGCTGATGGCAGTGCTGAGCCTGTTCGGGCTGCACCGCTATGCGCTGGTCTACCTGTACTACCGCCACCGCGATCGGGCGCAGGGACCTCCGCCACGGCGGTTCGAGCGGCTGCCGGCGGTAACCGTACAGTTGCCGGTCTTCAACGAGCGCTTCGTAGTGGCGGATCTCATCAACTCCGCCTGCGCGCTGCGCTACCCCCGGCACCTGCTTCAGATTCAAGTCTTGGACGACTCCACCGACGAAACTTCTGCCGTCCTTGAGCGCATCGTGGGCGAAAAGCGCGCAGCGGGCGAACCGATCGAATACATCCACCGCTCCAATCGGGCAGGCTACAAGGCCGGTGCATTGGCGGCAGGCTTGCGCCGAGCGTCGGGCGAGTTGATCGCGATCTTTGATGCAGACTTCACTCCTGAGCGCGACTTTCTCGAAAGGCTCGTCCACTACTTCGCCGACCCCAAGGTAGGCATGGTCCAGACGCGCTGGACCTTCCGCAACCGCAACCTGTCGCTGCTAACCCAGGTTCAGGCAATGCTATTGGACGGCCACTTCGTCTTTGAGCACGGGGGCCGTGCCCGGTCCGGACGCTTCTTCAACTTCAACGGGACAGCCGGGATGCTCCGCAGGGCCATGATCGAAGATGCCGGCGGCTGGCAGTACGACACGCTTACCGAAGACACCGATCTGAGCTACCGGGCGCAGTTGCGCGGATGGAAATTCCTATACGCATCACAGGTGCAGGCACCATCGGAACTGCCCGCCGCCATGGCCGACTTCCAAGTCCAGCAGTTCCGCTGGGCCAAGGGGCTGCTGCAGACCGGGCTGAAGCTGCTGCCCGGCTTGCTGCGCTCAGGCCAGCCCGCAAGAATCAAGCTCGAGGCTGCGTTTCACCTACTCGCCAACATCGCCTACCCGATGATGCTGCTCCTGGCGGCGCTCATCCTGCCCTCGATGCTGGTGCGCCACGAATTCCTGGACGGTCGGCTGCTCTGGCTGGACCTGCCTGCATTCTTGCTCACCTTCTGCTCTCTCTCCAGCTTCTACACCCTGTCCCAAGCAGAACTAGGTCGCGGCGGAGTCCATCGCCACCTAAAGCTGGTGCCTCCGCTGGTGCTCGCCGGAATCTCACTGTCCATCAGCAACTCGCGGGCGGTGCTGGGCGCCCTGCGCGGGTCGCGCTCGGCTTTCGAGCGTACGGCGAAATACAGCGGTGACCGGAACGCCGCGGCGCTGGCGCGCAGGGCGTACGGTCGTCGCGGCGGCTGGCGCGTGATCGCCAACTTGGCGGCAGCCACCTATTTCGCGGTTTGTCTAGGCATCGCAGTCGACATCGAACACTGGCTCGGCCTGCCCGTGATCGCGCTCTTCTTGGCCGGGTTCTCGTACGCCGGCTTCTCCATGCTGACCGACGCACGCGCGGCCGACCAAGCTGTGCTGCGCACGGCCGACGATTCGGCACCGTGAGGCACGGCGAACCGAGAGCGGACCCGAACATTCCCGCCAGTCTTGTACTGGCCGGTCGCTTCCGGCAAAATAAGGGATCGGCGCGATGACCAATTTCCGCATCCTGTACCTGACCGCGGACGCGGGCGAGAGGTTCCGGGAAAGAAGTCCGCGCAAGCCTCCCTTCGTATCGCGCAGGTCCCACTACGAGAGCGGTCCGGAGCTGACCGCGGAAGGCCCCTACGAACTGTGGCGCCGGCTCCGCGAGCAATCCGATGGTGGCGAGCCGGGCTCTCCGCGACCTATCGAAGTTGGCGATGCGCTGGAGACAGCCGATGGTGTGCTGCTGTGTAACTTCTGGGGCTTTGACGCTGCTCAGTGGATGGATGCGGACGAACCGGAGGGACATGGCGCAGCTGCCGAGAACGGCGCACCTTGATGCGAGCGTCAGCCTCGCTCCTACTACCGAATGACTGCTAGAACCACCCCTGACTTCGCTCGTCTGCGCTCGAACTGGCGCAGTCCGGCTGCGTGCGCTGGATTGCCGTTCCGTGCGAGGCAGCCTAATTCGTGCACACGACCCACCGGTCGTACGGCATCGTGACCAAGACGGAATTCTCCCATGGGCCCGGTTGAGATTTGCAAACAGCGGCTAGAGAGCCGCCACAGTGAGTACAGGCTCTGGAAGAAGCGGCACCGCTTGTTCGGCAACCTCCGCTTGGCTGCGGCCGGACTGTGCCTGCTCGGGCTGTGGTGGATCGAGAGCACACTCCCATCGTTTACGTGGTGGGCAGTGGGCCTGCTTGTCGTGGCGTTCCTCGCCTCCTCCAAGTTCTTTTCCCGGCTGGAAGATCTGAGGCGGTCCGCGGGCATCGCGATGATGTTCTACGCCACCCCCGTCATCGGCGAGAAGCGCAAGACTGACTCGAGTCAGTCCGACGCCCTTACCCTGCCGGAAGAGCATCCCTACGCACGCGATGTGGACCTCGCCGAGGACGGAGGGCTGATCGACTTTCTCAACCTAGGCTCGACGCAAGACGGATTGCTGATCCTATCGAACATGCTGGCCAAGCCCGCCTCGCGGGAGCAGATCATCGAACGCCAAGCGGCAGTGAAGGAACTCAAGTCCCAGATCGACCTCCGGGAACGGCTCTTCGTGGAGGGCTCGAAGAAGCTGCCCTACATCCGGACCGACCTGCTGAAGTCCTGGGCTGAAAAGCAGCCCGTCGCGGCACCGAGCTGGTTCCCGGCGGGCTGCTTCGCGCTGAGCGTCGCTTTCGTGGTCCAAGCCGTGCTAGTGGCCCTCAGTCCGACCCCGGCCGGCTTTCTCGCCATCGCTTGCATACTGCTGGCCGAACTCGTGCTGTGGAAATTCGGCCAGCGCTACTTGACCATGCAGGTTGTCACTTCCGAAGGCATCCACCATGACTGCAACGAATTACGTTCGCTTGTAAAGGTCTTGGACGAGAGAGAATTCCACTCCCGCAATCTGCGAGAGCTATCCGACGCTTTGGGGCACGACGGCCAGAGGGCCAGCCAGTTGCTGCGGGGCTTCTGCCGCCTGGTCTCTTTGTTCGAGGCCCGCCACAACCAAATCGTCGCCATGTTCGGCCCGCTCGTGCTCTACCAAACCCAGGCCGCGCTCGCGCTGGAACGCTGGCGCGTCGCGCACGCCCACCAGCTGCCGAGATGGATCGACGCCATCGGTGCGTTCGAAGCGTACTCCTCCATCAGCTGCTTCGCCTTCGAGCATCCGCTGTACAGCTTTCCGAGCGTGGTCGAGGAGGGGCCCGTCCTCAAGGCCGAGGGACTGGCCCATCCGCTGCTGGGGGAGAAGGCTGTGGCAAACGACGTTGATCTCGACCGTGCCCATCCGATCTTGGTCGTGAGCGGCGCGAACATGGCAGGCAAGAGCACGCTCCTGCGGACGATCGGTACCAGCGTCGCCCTCACGTACGCCGGCGCCCCGGTCCGTGCTCGTTCGATGACGATTTCGGCCATGGACGTGGTCGCTTCCATCCGCGTCAAGGACTCGCTGCAACGTGGCGAGTCGCGTTTCGCCGCCGAACTCAACCGGATCCGTCTGGTACTGGAGAGCATCCGGTCCGGCCACCCGACCTTGGTGTTGATCGACGAACTCTTCGCCGGCACCAACTCCTACGACCGCTATGCCGGTGCGGTCGTCCTAGCGGAGTTCTTGTTGGGGTGTGACTCCTCGCTCGCCGTGCTGTCAACACATGACCGCAATGTGACGCGATGGGCGGAGCAGGGACCCGAGCGCGTGACCAACGCCCACTTCCGCGATGTCTTCAGCGAGGGAGAGATGCACTTCGACTACCGGCTGCATCACGGCCCGGCGATGCGTGGCAACGCAATCGAGTTGATGAGGCAGGCCGGCATGCCGATGCCGGAGACGCTGCCGAGTCCCGAGGCCTGACTGCGGCGCGTCTCAGAGCTCAGACCGCGGCCAGCAATTCGGGAAAGTCGTTCCTGACACTGTTGACTTCCGGCCCCACCCTGCGGCAGTCGAACGGCCCCGGCAGAGGAGTCTGCACCAGCTCGAGCAATTCTGGCTCGCGAGCGGCAGGATCCAGCCATTGCCCGTAGCGGTCACGGGCGATGATCGCCGGCTGGCGGTGATGCAGCCACTCCAGAGAGGGACCCGCCCGACATGTCACGACCGTGAAGGAATCGATCCGGCCACCGCCGCGGTCCCAAGTCTCCCACAGGCCCGCGAAGGAGAACAGATCCCCGCCGCGCGATATCCACCAAGGCTGCTTGCGCGATCCATCGCTCTGCCACTCGAACCAACCGTTGGCCGGCACCAAGCAGCGACGGCTCCGGAACGCGCTGCGAAACGCCGGCTTGGAGTCCACCGTCTCGGAGCGGGCGTTGATCAGGCGAGCGCCGATCTTCGCATCGCGCGACCATGCCGGCACCAGGCCCCAGCGCTGCGCGGCCAGTTCGCGCTCTCCGTCCAGGCCAATTCTGCATACGGCGAAGATCTGCGTTGGCGCGCCGTTCCAGCGCTTGCGCAGCTCGACTTGGGGAAGGAAGGAATCCAGTTCGTACAGATCGACTAGTTCATCCCCTTCGACATCTTGGGTGAATCGTCCACACATCGCATTGCCCGCCAGACCGGCCCGGCCGCCCCCATCATAAGCTCGGCGACGCGTGCAGCTGCGCCCGAGACCGCTTCGATTGGCGGGAATCCCGGTCATTCCAGCGTGATCACCGATTTTCATTTTCAAAATAGGAACCTAATTGAGGCTGCGGCCGCCATGC
>JAPPMG010000100.1 GCA_028819215.1 Bryobacterales bacterium | reverse complement strand
CAGAGGGAAACCGATGATCGCAGCGGCTAGCGACGAACAAAAAAATAGCCCTGTACCGGAGGGGCCCGGCATCATCGAAGCGCTGTCTGGCATCTATACCGAGACACTCGGACCTGGCGCGATGGGTCTGTTTCTGACCGGCTCCGTGACGGCCCTGTACTCCACGCTCTTCGTGGCATGCGCCTCCAGCACCCGCATGTTCACGGATGCGTTCGCACAGTTCGGCCTGCTCGAATACGCAAGCCCTGAGTCGCGAAGGCGGTGGATCGGCGCACTGGCGTGGGCTCTCCCGCTGATCTGGACGGTCCTGTTCCTGTATGTTCGCGCCCCGCTGTTCATGGTGAGCCTAGGCGGTATCGCCTTGGCCGTGCTTCTGCTGCAAGTGGTCTTCGCGGCCCAGCAATTCCGCTACCGGCGCCTGCCGCAGGCCCTCCGCCCATCCCGCGCCTACGACGTATTGCTCTGGGCCAGCATCGCGGCGATCGTATGCGTCGGACTCAAGGCTGTGTCGGGCTAGTTTGAGCTGGCGGGGAGCAGTCATGCTCGACAAGCACTACCTCGACGATCGGACGCTGGCAGGATTGCTCAGATGCCCTACTCGACAGGCGAAGGGTCCGGATGCATCGGGCACCCGGCCGCGAGGCAACATTCGGACTGGCTTGAGAGGCGGGCCCTGAACTCCGGCGGCGCCCAAGTGCAAGCGCTGCTACTTGCCCTTTCTGAGCGGGATCTCGAAGTAGAAAAGGTCCCGCCCGTTGGTAATGTCGTAGATTCCGGAAATATAGGCCGATGCACCGGCCAGAGACGCTTCCGTGCCGGTCCAGAAGTACACGAATCCGCTGGCCGTGCTCTTGGGAGTCACGATGGGAGCCATGAACTCACTCTGGATGATCTGCGGCCTGTTCAGCGGGCCCTTCTTGACCCGCGTCTTGCTAAGGCCGGGCACCCCCGGAACGTTCCGCCGCGTTGGCTGGTGTCCGTCTGGATTGAAGCTCGCGAGGTCATCCCCGCTGATGGGGTCTAAACTCTGTCGATCGGAGGCGATGAAGCGCACCTGCATGTTCTCCAACGAGTAGATATTGGTTCCCGTGTTGGATAGCACGACGAGCATGGGCATGATCCCGTGCTGGTACGGGCGCACCTTGCCGAACGCGCTCTGCTGGTCTTTGCTCGAGACGAACGGCTTGACGGCGACGATGAGATCACCTTGCTTTTGCCTGGCCGAATACTTGTCAGCCGTCTTGGCGCGAAACTCGCCCGCGGCCACTGCCGAGCCCAGAGTGATACCCACGAGAGCCACCATTGCAGTCAATGTGCGTCGCATGCTTGCTGCCATAATACCCATCTGTCTGCTGCCGCTTGATCCGCCTTCTATACAACCTGCTGATTACGCTCGTAACGCCGCTCGCGTTTCCCTACTGGATCGTGCGCAGCCTAGCCAAGGGGCACAGCTGGAGCAGTCTCGGCGAAGCCCTCGGCTTCCTGCCTCTCCAGACTAGTACGACCGACGACGATCCGATTTGGTTTCATGCCGTATCGGTCGGCGAAGTGCAGTCGTCTCTGCCGCTCTTGCAGCGTCTGCGCGAGGCCCAGCCGACCGTTCCCATCGTGGTCAGCACCGGCACCGCCACAGGCCGCGAGCTGGCCGAGACCCAGCTCGCAGGACTCGTGGACTTCGTCTTCCGCGCCCCCCTTGATCTGCCGTGGTGCGTGTCGCGAGTGTTCCGCAAACTCCAACCGCGCCTGCTCTTGGTAACCGAGACGGAGCTATGGCCGAACTACTTCTTTCAAGCCAACAGCCTGGGTGTCCCGGCTGTGATCGTCAACGGCCGAATCTCCGACCGGGCTGCACCAAGATACCGAAGGTCGCGCGTGTTGTTCGGACCGGTTTTGCGCTGCGCCCGTTTGATACTGGCGCAATCAGAGACGGATCGGGCAAGGTTCCTTGCGGCCGGAGCTGCGCCTTCGACCACTCGCGTCGGCGGTAACCTCAAGTACGACATAGACATTGCCACGGGCCGAAGCGAACTGCCGGCTGACCTTGAGTCGGCGCTCAGCCAGTCCAATCGACGACTGCTGTTCATCGCGGGAAGCACCCGCGAGGGCGAGGAAGAGATGCTCGTGCCGACGCTTCGAGCGCTGGCAGAGGCTGCGCCTGACTTGCTCGCCGTCGTCGCACCGAGGCACCCTCATCGTTTCAACGAGGCCGCAGCAGCACTGCAAGCGGCCGGCCGACCCGTATACCGGCGCTCCCGTCTAGACTCAGTTCCGATCTCGCACGACGCAGCGGTGCTCGTGCTGGACAGCTTGGGGGAACTGGCGGCGCTATATGAGAGGGCCGACCTGGTCTTCGTCGGCGGCTCGCTAAACGGCTGGGGCGGCCATAACGTACTCGAGGCGGTCATCCACGAAAAAGCCGTCATCGTCGGCCCGTACATGCAGAATTTCCGAGACATCACATCGGAACTGTTGCGCGTTGGAGGCTTGGTCCAAGTGCAAAACGCGGAAGACTTGCGCAAGACCGTTCTGAGCCTGGCGACCGATCCGTCCCGGCGTCTAAGGATCGGCGCCGCAGGCAAGGAGCTGTCGGAACGGCAGCGCGGTGCCTCGGACCGCACGGCTGCCGAGGCGATCCGCCTGTACCACAGCGCTCTGCCGACTCACGCGCCATCCCTCATCGCACGTGTTGGGCTGGCGCTGCCCTCGGCGGCGTGGGCCGCCGCCGCAAGAGTTCGCCGCTGGGCCTACGGCCGAGGACTGCTCACGGCCCGGCGGCTTGCGCTTCCTACCGTGTCAGTCGGCAACTTGACAGCGGGCGGCACGGGCAAGACGCCCATGGTGGCATGGCTGGTAGAGAGACTGGCTGAGCGGGGATTCCCCGCTGCCGTGCTGACGCGGGGCTACGGGCGCGAAGAAAGCCACAGGACACTGCTCGTGCGCGCCGGCGAGGCAGCCGATCCATCCCTGTGCGGCGACGAGCCGGCGATGCTGGCCGGTCAGTTCACCGGGAGTGCACCCAGCACCTTGGTCGCCGTGGGCGCCGATCGATACGCAGCGGGCCGCATGGTTGAGGATCGGGCGGACTCCGAGTATCTGATACTCGACGACGGCTTCCAGCACATGCAGCTGCAGCGGTCGCTCAATATTGTGCTGCTCGACAGCCGACGGCCGTTCGGCAATGGCCACACACTGCCCTTGGGACGTCTGCGCGAGCCTGTGTCCAGCCTCCGCGATGCGGACATCGTGATCATTACTCGCAGCAATGCCCGGCACGAGTACACGGCCCTATACGAAGCCATCCACGACGCCAACCCCGGCGCGAAGATCTTCCGCTCCCGCACCGTGGTCAAGGACTTGGTCGAAGTGGGAAGTGGAAGAGTCCATCAGGTCGACGGCCTGATTGGCAAGCGTGTCGCATGCTTCTGCGGGATCGGGAACGCTCCGGCGTTCTTTCGGCAAGGTCGGGACCTGGGATACGACATAGTGCTGGAACGGGCGTACAGAGACCATCACCGCTATTCGCACCGCGACTTGGAGGAACTGGCGCGATCCGCTGATGCCGCCGGAGCCGAGGGCTTGCTCACCACGTCCAAAGACGTCATGAACCTAGGAGGGGCCACTCTGCCGATTCCGACTCACGCGCTGCGCATCGATCTGGAGGTCGATGACGAAGAAGAATTGCTGGACGAGGTCCTCGCGCTGCGCAAGGCCTGACATGCGACGCGAGCAGCGGCCCTACTCGGCAATCCCGCCCTCGGTCATGGCTCGCGGGTCTAAGAGCCGCTCGAGATCCTCAGGGCTAAGGTCGGTGTCCTCTGCCGCCACTTCCTTGACGCGCCGGCCTTCGGCATATGCCCGCTTGGCCACTGCCGCCCCCTTCTCGTAACCGATCACGGGGTTGAGCGCGGTCACCAAGATCGGATTGCGCTCCGCCAGCTCTCTGGACCGGCCTTCGTTTGCAACGAAGCCCTCGATAGCCCTCTCTGCCAGCACAGCGGAGGCATTGCCCAACAGCCGAGCGCTCTCAAGCAGATTGTGGGCAACCACTGGCAGCATGACGTTGAGCTGAAAGTTCCCGGACTGACCGGCCACGGTGATCGTGGCATCGTTGCCGATGACCTGGGCGCAGACCATGGCGACAGCCTCTGGTATCACGGGGTTCACCTTGCCGGGCATGATGCTAGAGCCCGGCTGCAGGGACGGCAGGGCGATGTCGGCGATGCCCGCGATCGGGCCGCTGTTCATCCAGCGCAGGTCATTGGCGATCTTGAGCAGAGAGACCGCCACCGTCTTGAACTGTCCGCTCAGTTCTACCGCCGCGTCCTGGCTGGAGAGGCTAACGAAGTAGTTGCGGCTGGAGATGAACGGAAGGCCAGTCTGAGCCGATAGTCTTTTCGCTACCCTCGGGCCGAATTCCGGGTGGGCGTTCACTCCCGTGCCAACCGCAGTGCCCCCGAGGGCGAGCGGCGAAATCCGCGAAAGCGCCGCGCGCACCCTCTGCTGGCCTTGTGCGATCTGCTCGGACCAGCCCCCCAACTCTTGGCTGAGTCGAATCGGCAGCGCATCCATCAGATGAGTTCGGCCCATCTTGACCACGTCGTCCAGAGACTCAGCCTTGGCTGTAAGGGCCGAGCAAAGCTGGGTCATGCCCGGGAGCGTCACCTCTGAGGTCTCCAAGTACGCCGCGACGTGGATGGCCGTTGGAATCACGTCATTGCTTGACTGCCCCATGTTGACGTGATCGTTCGGATGCACGGGCTGGCCCAGCTTGGCGCTAGCCAGAGTGGCAATGACCTCGTTGGCGTTCATGTTGGTCGACGTGCCCGAGCCGGTCTGGAAGATATCGATCGGAAACTGGTCATCGTGCTCGCCGGCCGCCACTTCGGCCGCGGCCGCCTGGATCGCTTGCGCCATATCCGCAGACATGAGGTCCAAGTCGCAGTTCACCGCTGCGGCGGCAGACTTGACCAGGCCCAAAGCGCGGATGAACGTCCGCGAAAAGCGTGTCCCGCTGATGGGAAAATTCTCTACCGCGCGCTGAGTCTGCGCCTTGTAGAGGGCAGCGCGCGGCACGCGCACCTCCCCCATCGAATCGATTTCAATGCGATAGTCCTTGTCGTCCGCCATAAACATCCAGCGTAAAGCAGTCCGCGATCGGATCGGGCGTGGGGCTGGCTGTGATGGTGATCCAGGCCGGTGTGTTGCGCTCTTGAAGACTCACTCCGTCTGATTCGACCGCAGGCTCGCGGCGCGAGGGCAAGCATCAGCGAGTTCTGCGTTTCAAGATGCGGAATCGATGGGAACTGTTGCAGTACTTTGCCAGGGAATAGCGCTCGTGAGGTCTGCAGGCCGCAAACGAGCTAACGCTCCGTTCTTGGGGCGTCAACGCCGCTGGCTCAGACAGCTTCGCTACGCGCGTGCGGTCGCGAGTCGCAGATTGATCTGGTCAAGCTAGCTCCAAGAACCGGCCTTGGATCGGAAACCGCAGAGTCGGATCGCCCGTTCGCCTGCATTGGAGAATAATGAATGCAACGAATGCGCGATAGGTGATTGACTATGGCCATGCTGACTGTACGCAACCTACCCGACGAGGTGCATCGTGCCTTGCGCGTGCGCGCGGCCCGGCGCGGCCGCAGCACGGAAGCCGAGGTGCGCGCCATATTGCAAGAAACGGTCCTCCCGGAAGGGCGGGTCGGACTGGGGTCACTGCTGACCGCCATCGGCAGGCGCGCAGCGTTATCGGATGAAGAGTTCGCAGCCTTCAGTCAACGCGACACGGCTCCGGCCCAACCGCTCGATCTCGAATGATTCTGATAGATACCAACGTAATTTCGAACCGTTACGCGGGGTTCCGGATCCGCAGGTCGCCGAGTGGTTTGACTCTCAGTCACTAGAGACGCTGTATCTGTCCGCAATCGCTGTCGCAGAGTTGCGTTTCGGCGTCCAGTCGTTGCCGGTCGGCCGCCGCCGCAGGCGCCTTCACGAGGGTGTGGAGCGACGGATCCTGCCGATGTTCGCAGGTAGGCTCTTGGCTTTCGATCCGGCAGCTTCGCAAGCGTACGCGGACCTGATGGCCAAGGCTCGGTCTGCTGGGCGGGCAGTATCAGCATCCGATGGCTGCATTGCGGCGATCGCCGCAGCCAACGGAATGATGGTGGCAACTCGGGACACGTCTCCGTTCGAGGCAGTCGGACTAAAGACCGTCGATCCGTGGGAGGTGTAGGTCTTTCCCGGTTAGCACAAACTCGTTATCGAGGATAAGGATCAAGGAATAGAATGCAGCATTGACCGCCGCTGAGGATCGCGGCCATGGATCGCTTCCGCCGCCCTGCAGTTGACCACATGATGGGAACTGAGGCAGTGCTTTGCGATGGAACGGTACTCGTGAGGGCGGCAGGCCGGGCAGACAACCAAGTCCGGGCTAGAGGAGGCTGCAAGCCTTCGCGGCTCCTGCCGGTTCCAGCGCGCTGCTTCCACACTCGACGTACTTGATGAACCCGTCCTTGCCTATGACGAACGTAGTGCGATTGGACACCATCTCACCGTTCAGAACATCGTACTTCTTGGAAACCGTGCCTTCCACGTCACTGAGGATTGCAAACTCGAGGCGCAGCGACTCCGCGAATCTCCTGTTGGTCTCTTGGGAATCGGTGCTCACTCCGAACACGACCGAGTCGGTGGTCGCGAACGCCTCGATACCAGCCTGGTATTCCTTCATCTCAAGAGTTCAACCGCCGGTGAGCGCCTCCTTGAAGAACGCCAGCACCACATTCCGCTCGCCCTTGAAGGTCGACAGCGTGGTCTCCTTCCCGTCTGAGCCGGGAAGGGTGAAGTCGGGTGCCTCATCGCCTACCTTGAGGATTGTGTCCGACAGGCCGGAGCGTGCCTCCAGAATTGCGCTCACAACAACATAGATCTTTGTGATCAGCTTCATGACCTTGCCCTGTCGGGTTCCGCTCCGCCGCTATTCGCGCAGTGTCAGCCAGTTGTTTCTGAATCCCGGAGTCGTGGGAAAGTGCATTTCCCGGCGCTGTCTATGTGCAGCCGCGCCCATCTTCGCACATCGTGGGCCGACAGCTGGATCCTCGAATGTCGGGACGGTCGGCTGCAGCCGCAGCCGCCTTCACGAGGGTTTGGAGCGGCCGATCCTGTCGATGTTCGTGGGGAGGGTCTTGGCTTTCGATCTGGTGGCTTCACAGGCGTGCGCGAACCTGATGGCCAAGACTCGGTCTGCTCAGCTCAGCATCCGTTGGCTACATCGCGGCGATTGCCACAGCCAACAGAATGATGGTGGCGACGCGAGACACATCGCTGTTCGACGTGGCCGGACTGCGGCGTTGACCGCCGATGAGAACGGCCGCCATGAATCGCTTCCGCCACCCTGCAAGTGAGCATGGCTCGGGCCGCGCCCGTCCGGTGCGGCGTCCGGGCGCTAGTAGGTCGTCCAAGAATCCAACAAAGCGGGAGGAAGCTTAGGGGGCTCTTTGTCGGGAGTGAAATTTGAGGCGAGATACTCGTAGAGCGCCTCGAACTCAGTGTCTGTCAACCCCTCGACCCGCTCCCGATGCTCCAGGCTGCTGCGGTACCAAGCTGCATCGTCAAGCGGCAGCAACAGGATCGGCACCAGCACATGGCAGCTCTGGCAGTTGTCAAGCACCAGCTGCCGTCCGGCGCCTTCCGGGAAGACATCGTTGATGTTGAACGCGGACCAGTCCTCGGCCTCCACTTCGCTGGAAGCGGTCTCCGGCGGAATGGGCTGAACCTGATTGCAGGCGGAAAGAGCGAGCCAGGCCCCGAGCCCGAGTGCGGCCATCGACGCATTGATCCGGAACTTGTCAATGAAGCGTTGCGGCTGGGGCTCTGCTTGGTTCACATTCCGGTTGGCCATCAGAACGGCGTGCATCCCCCTTCCAGAAACTGAGGTGGGACTACAGGCTCGGGGCGGGCATCGTTGAAGTTTTCGCTCAGGTACGCGAAAAGGACGTCATAGTCGGCATCGCCCATGTCGGACAGCTTGTCGCGGTGGTCCTGCTTGAGACTCTCCCAGCGAGCTTGGGTCCGCTGGCCGATCGCAGCGCAGGCCGCGGCGTGGCAGGCCCCGCAGCTATCCAGCACCATGGGTCGCCCCAGCCCTTCCGGGAATATGTCCGCCAACGAGGTCGGCTGAGCGGCTACGGCAGGGGGTTCCGGCGTCTCATCGGATTGCTGCTCAGCCGGTCCGGACGCACCACTACACCCAGAGAGGAACAAGGCAATCGAAACGATTAGCCCCGAGAGCGCTTTCGCGTCAGTCAAGATACACGTCCTCCGGCATCTGCTTCGGTTCCCGGATTCGTCCTTTGAGGGAAAACACCGGCACCACCATCTCGGAAGTCGCGGCGTCGGTCGGAAAGCCATCCTCCGCGAGCCGCCGGAGGGCGTCGCTGACTGGCTCGTCGTAAAACTGCTCGTTGCAGTTGCCGCACACCAGCGCTGGGACATCTTCCACGATCGCCACCCGGTCTCCCTGCCAGATCGCGGTTCTCATGGTCTTCGCGACCATGGCGACCTGACAGCGAGGGCAAGCGGCGTCGGCTATTGTTTTTTCCGGCAAGGCTGGTTCCAAATCCGATGGCGTGAGCCGCGTTGCTCCGCCGAGTCAAGAGCATAGCGCCTACCGGAGATCTCAGCGGCTGCACTCCCCCGCCCTGGTTCAGGCCCGCACCAGCTGCTTCGCAGCATCCACGATTTTGGGCACGTCGGGCCGCAACCACGACATCATGCCGGCCGCTCCGGGCCCCGGCACGTCAGGGAATGCAATGCGCCGCGTCTTGACCCCGGGCAACGCCTGTGCCACCTCGGCAACGACATGCGCACCAAAGCCCGCTGTATAGTGCCCGTGCTCGACCACGAGCAGGCGTCTGGTCTTGCGCGCCGAGGCCACGATGCTGTCCACGTCCAGCGGCTTCAGGGATCGAGGATCGATGAACTCGACGCTGATCCCCGTCTCGGCCAGCTGGGCAACGGCACGTCCGGCATCCACTGTCGCCGGCGCCCAAGCGACCAAAGTGAGATGACTGCCCTTGTTGCGCACGACAGCCTTGCCGAGCGGCAGTTCATAGGCCTCGTCAGGAACGTCCGGCTGGCTGCCTGACTTGACTTCCGTGTAGTCCAAATAGACGACCGGGTCTGGATCGCGGATGGCCGAGATCAACAATCCCTTGGCGTCGTAGGCATTGCTGGGTGCCACGACCTTAACGCCGGGCAGGTTAGCGAACATCGCCTCCGCCCCTACGTCGGTATGCTGCCCGGCGCTGCCGCGCCGGCGGCCCGAGCCATCCACCCAGAGAACGAACGGCATGCTCGCCTGGCCACCCGTCATCGAGCGCAGCTTGCCAGCTTGGTTGTACACGTATTCGATCGCGAAGATCTGCGCCATCGAGGGCAACCGAGCGATGGCCTTCGATCCCGCTGCGGCCACGCCGATGGCGACGCCCGCGATCCACGATTCGTCGATAGGCCAGCCGCGGCCAGAGGTTCGCAAGTCGCCAAATTCGCCGACCAGATCGAAGACTCTCCCGTCGGGACCGATTGTGGTGGGCTTCTGGTACTCGTAGTAGTAGACCATGTCGGGGTCTGCCCGCATTTCTTGTGCAACCGCCTCGAGCTGGGCGTAGTAGTACGACTTCTTGGCCATGGTGCTTCCTCCTCTCGGCTAGGTTGCGACCGCACTCTTGCGGTTGTAGAACTGGCTGGCGAGGACAGCCCCTTCTGCGTGTGTGTTCAGCACGCCGGCGGCCGGATCGGGATCGGCGCCGTTGCGCGCGAATTCCACCGAGGCGTCCACGGCGGACTGCGCTTCCTCCTCGATCTTGGCGAGTTCGCTTTCCTCCACAAGGCCCTTGGCCAGCAGCCAGCGCTTGTAACGCGGGATCGGATCGCGGGTCATCCAACCGCGCACTTCGTCATCCGTGCGATAGGGAAGGCCGACCGCGCCTTCTTGGCCGATCCGTGCCCCAGCGAAGCCGCTATGGTCGTACCAGCGGTAGGTCAACGCCTCGATCACGCTCGGGCCCTTGCCGGCTTGCGCCCATTCGACGGCCTTCTTGGTGGCGTTATAGACCGCCGCGACGCTGTTGCCGTCCACCAGATGGTGCGGCAGGTCAAGGCCCTTGGTGTAGTCGGAGATGTACTTCGTCGGTGCCGTGTCGGCCACCGGGATGGCCATGTACTGAAAGTTGTTCTCGTTGACGAAGATCACCGGGATGTCGAGATTCTTGCAACTCCTGACTGCGCTGAAGTAGTAAGGGGAAGCCGCCCCGCCGTCCCCGAAGAACGCGACCGCGACCTGCTTGGTGCCGCGAATCATGCCGCGCAAGGCGGCCCCCGCAGCCATGTAGAAGCTGGCCCCGACGATGCCGTTCATGCCCATGATCCCCTTGGACATGTCGGTGATGTGCATTGAGCCGCCATAGCCCTTGTTGTATCCGGACTCCTTGAAGAAGATCTCGGCCGACATCCGATTCAGATCGCCCCCCTTGGCGATCAAGTGCCCGTGCCCGCGATGAGTGCTGGCGATGTAGTCGTCCTCGTTCAGCGCGCCGATCACGCCAACCGCAACGGCCTCCTCGCCGACATAGGTGTGAAAGGCTCCATAGAGCCCGTCCTCGCCTGCAAGGAAGAGGTCCTTCATGGTGGTCTCCCACTTTCGGCTCGTGCTCATCAAGCGATAGAACTCGAGCAGCTTCTCCTTGGGCTCACCCGCAAGGACAGACGAGTCCTCGCCTCGCGTGGGCATGTCCTCGGGAGGCAAGAAATCCAAGGCGTAGCCCGGCTTCCAAGCATTGCTTCCGCCCGGACCGGCTGTGGCGAGCCGAACGGTCTTGTCGAACTCCGCGCCTGTTACGCCTCGCGCGCTAGCGGACTGTTCTCCGCAGGCCGTGATCACGGTCGCGGTGGCACCAGCGGCGCTCATGGTCTTGAGCAAGGTGCGCCGGTCAACCCTGCCAACGAGATCTTTCATAGGATTCGCCCTCCCGGTCAGCAATAGACGGCGCCGCCCAGCCATGACGTCTGGACAGCAACCACTGTGGCATTGGCAGTGTAACGACGCGCGGGCCCCGTGGCAAGCCGAGACTTGTAGAAACTTGGCCGCTCAGCCGCGACTCTCGGGAGGCATGCCTCCCGGATGACCGAGATACCGGAACAGCGTGGGATTCAGCGGGACGAAAATGCCGGGCAACGGCAGTGCCAGCGTCACAAGTGCAGCACGGCCAGCCTCTTCAAGCGAGAGCCCTGCTACAACCGACCTGCATGCCTACCGCCAGCAATTGCTCCTCACGGCACTGCGGGGTTGCTCCCGCCCGTCGCCTTAGCAGCCAACAGAGCAATCGTTAGCAACGGTGACAAGATGCCGGCCGTGATGAGCCAAATCCAGCGACGCACGCATGGAGAGATCACGCCGGACTAGTAAGGGCCCTCATCTCGAAGCTGATCGATCAAGTTGTTAGTAACGGGACTTCCGCGTTTCGGAAGCGGACAGAAGCCGGGGAAGGTGACGTGCGCATCTTCCGCGTCACTGTACGAATCACCTTTCAATCCCTTCCGGGCCAGTTCCGAGATTACCGCTCCGATGCTGGTCCGATTGCGACGCGCGAGATCTCTGGCGGCGCGGAGCACATCATCGTCGAGATTGATGGTTGTGCGCATGCGTCTGATACTGGCTAATAGAGGCTGTACGCCTCCGCAGCATCCATAATTAGGTCCGCAGTGTTCGCGAGCCTTGCATATGTTGCATTCATTCGCTGACGCAGGTACCCCTCGGGATCGACAACTTGCGGTATGTGCATGCGAAATATGGCAGATCCGGCCATCCTCCTGAGCGACATCACGAGCTGGCCCGCTTCAATCCTCGGGTAGAACACGCTTGCAAACGCGGGCAGGATGGTAGGCGTGACCACGTCGTCAGCGATCGTGTCGTACACCGCTATCAGAGAGCGGATTTCGGCTGCGAGCCTGCTCGACAGCGGTTGGTCTCCGACTAAGGTAGCGACGAACCAGTTGTACTCGAGGGCTGCCAAGCCAATCTCGAGCGACGTCAGTCTCGAAGCCCCCGTGGATGTTCCGGCGATACCGTCCAAGACACCCTGAGCCGTCTCGAACCCAGGAATCGCCAGCTCTCCGCTCACGCCAAACAGTTGCCGCACTCCATCGACGTCAAGCCCCTCCGTGCCAGTCAAGACCGGGGCTGTGATTTCGACGCGGTGGGCCGCTGCCACCGTCCTAGCGGCCCTCTCAAACTTTTCCGGGAGCTCCGCTGACGAAGCTGTGAACCCCCAGAGCGTTACTGATAGAACGATCTTCGTGATAACCGAGACTCTCATTCCAAATTCCTCCCCGCCACCGCCACACAAGCCCGTTGCGAATAGACGTGTGCGGCTGGCCGAGCTTCAGCGGCAGCGTAACACGAAGTCCTGCGGGCACTTGGTGCGGAGCGATTGGGTCGGGCTCCAATCCCCGCAGTGCGAGAATGATGCCTGTGAGGCTCTGGCTACTCGCGTTCGGCGCTCTCCTGGCTTGCTTTGCTTGCTCTTCAGCTGATGTTGCTGAACCCTCAGGCGATGTTGCTGAACGCCCACCGAATATAGTCCTGATCATCTCCGACGACCACGGCTGGCCCGACTACGGCTTCATGGGCCATCCCGTGATCCGAACTCCAAATCTGGATCGCCTCGCTTCGGAATCAATGGTGTATACGAGGGGCTATGTGCCTGCTCCGGTGTGCCGCCCAAGCTTGGCGACGCTAGCCACGGGACTGTACCCCCACCAGCACAAGATCACCGGCAACGATCCACCGGGCGAATGGCCAGCAATCGCGCGCGACGTCGAGGGCCGGGCTTCGATGGAACGGGTCTTTTCGCGGAACGAGAACGTCATGGAGTTGCTTGGGCGTTCCGGGTACGTCAGTCACCAGTCCGGGAAGTGGTGGGAGGGCAATCCTCTCGATCACGGGTTCACTGAGGCAATGACGCACGGTGACGTCACCCGAGGCGGGCGCCACGGCGACGACGGGCTGACTATCGGACGCGAAGGAATGGACCCGATCTTCGACTTCATAGATTCGACCACGGTTCTTTCGAAGAAGACCGAGCACGCGGGCCAGTGGTTCGTCGAGCCCGTCGATTCTCCGTTCTTCATCTGGTACGGCGTGTTCTTGCCCCACACGCCGCACAACCCTCCCGAACGGCTGTTGGGGCAGTATCTAACCCCAGACCGTCCCGAGCGGATCGCGAAGTACTTCGCCATGGTGGAGTGGCTCGACGAAACCGTCGGAGAGCTCTTGGATTTTCTGGACAAGAAGAACCTCTCGAACACCGTGGTTCTCTACGTTGCCGACAACGGTTGGATCACAACTGAAGACCGCGCCGATCAGCCCCTCGCACGAGCGAAGATGTCCCCCTACGAAATGGGCGTCCGTACGCCGATCATGATCCGCTGGCCCGGAAAGGTCGAGCCCGGCCGCGATGAGCGGACGCTGGTCAGCAGCATTGACCTCGTTCCGACGATGCTTCAGGCTGCCGGCATCGAGCCCTCAGCGAACCTGCCGGGAATCAGCCTCTTGGACCGCGAGGCACTGCAACAGCGGAAGCAAGTCTTCGGGTCCACATTCGCGCACACAGCAGTGAACGTCTTGGATCCGGTCGCCAACCTCAAGTACCGCACCGTCGTGCGGGAGGACGGCTGGAAGCTTGTTCTGCCCTACGCGCTGAACAGGGACGTGATGCACATGATCCGGGGGCAAGTTGCCGACTGGATGCGATTCGAGCCAGAACTCTACAACGTGCTCGAGGATCAGCACGAGACGAGTGACTTGGCCGCCGAACACCCCGATCTGGTAGCGGAACTCAGCGAAGCACTGCAGGATTGGTGGCTGGTCCCCGAAGAGCTACCGGACACGGGATCCGAATAGCCCGGGACGGGATCCCTGTCGCTTCGAATCGTCGATCAGAGCTCTGGCTTGACGGATCTCAGGCAACCCGCCTTCCGGCTCGAAGCAGATCGTCTCCGTCATCCCAATTGCGGGACTTTGACGAGCCGGCCGCCGCTCGCAATCGACTCCCGCGCAGCCTCGCAGACTGCCTCGTTGTACCTGCTATTCGAAGGCGTGGCTAGGATCCCCGCAGATTCGATCTCGGCGATGATGGCCTTCCGCTGGTCTTCCGAGCCAGCGTCGCGTTCAACGCGTATGGCTTCTTCCACGATGTGCCTGACCGACCGCACCCCGTAGCCGGTCGGCACAAGCCCCGGCCCGCCAAGATCCTGATACAGGAAGTAATCCGGGCTGGGCTCCGCGTACTGCGTTCCGCCAGGTCCGCCTGCCGGTTCGCCAAAGCTGTATGCGATGCCTCGATACTGGTCCGAGTGCTCTAGCAGGGCGCCCCTGCCGCTTCCGGTGCAGTACAGGGTCATGCCCTGGGTGTTCGGACCCGGCGCGGCATCGGGGAAGCTCAGCGAGTTCTGGACATTCAGGCAGGCGCCGTTCTCCCACAACACGCGCGCGTCGGTCCACAAGTAGCCTTGGTCACCGTTTGGCAGTTCGTCGAGAATGCCGTAGACCGAGAGGGCGGTGGGCAACAATCCGGTGACAAAATGCACCAAGTCCACGTAGTGGCAGCCGATGTACACGAATGAGTCGGTGGCGTCAGCGGTGAACCAGTTCTGGAAGTTCGAGTCACGGTAATGCCATTTCTCCATCAGGCGCGCCGTCCCAAGCTTGAACTCGCCGAACTGGCCGCTGCGATAGCGATCCCGCGCCATGATGCTCCTTGGATCGAAGCGCTTGTGGTATTCCACGCCCACGAGCAGTCCCCGTGCGCGCGCCTCGCGTTCGATTTCAAGCGAGTCCGAAACTCGCAGCACGAGCGGCTTAACGCAGCAGACGTGTTGGCTCGCGCACAGTGCGTCAAGCACCACTTGTCGATGTAGCTGATCCGGCACCGCCACCACGACCACGCTGCGCTCAGGCAGCTCGGCGAGCAGCGACCGGTAGTGCTCAGGGCGTGGCTCGTCCGATGAGGCTGTCGGATCTAGCGCTGCCCGAAAGCCTACGTCCGGAAATGCGCGCTGCAGCGTGGGGGCCCGCGCCAGCGCCTCAACCGATCTGTTGCGCTGGGAGCAGACAGTGACTTCCCCGACCGCGCCCTCCCGCCGCATCTGCAGCAGCGCGGGCAGGATCTGGTCGTGAGCGATCATGCCCGCCCCTATCAGCAGGACCGGCGTCTCGGAAACTTGGCGGCTCACCCTATCTCTTCGGGATTATAGCTTCTGTGTTGAGGGTCAATCGCTGGTGGCGGAAAGGTGCTGGAGAGGCGGTTTCCTAGCATCGATTGTTGCCGTCCGGACTGCGGTCACTACCACGCGTGCGCAATCCAAGAGCTCTGACTCCGTGCGTCGCCGGAACGGTCTCACCACGGGGTGGAGCGTTCCGCATGGACATGGTCGGGCAGCCTGTAACTGATGCCCTCCTCGTCGAACTCGGACACCTCCATCAGACCAGTGAAATTGGTGTAGTTGTTCTGCCGCGCGAGTCTGGGGAAGAGCTTGCCCATGAGTCGGTTGTAGTGGCCCTGCACGCGAAACCAAGGCAGAACGCCGAAGGTCGATTGGGCAGGGTACATTAGGTCGTCAGCGAGTTCGTTACCAATGAGCGCACGCGACACACTGTAAACGTAGGTCGACAGACTGTGTCGAGCCTTAGGCTCCGTTATCCCGGCAACCAGTGGAGCAGAATTGACAAGAGAATTGGCCATAGCAATTGAATCTTCATCGACGTCTGGCTCGCAGAGGTAGCCGATTTCGAAGATTCTCAATGCTTCTTCCTTGGTGCGAAACAAGATCGTTTCAGGAATGCCCATCAGCAAACCTGAATAGCGCCAGATGTCCAAGAAGCTCCGTCCCTCTTCCTCCGTGAATTTTGCTCCTAGGCTCTTCATGTGCTGCAGTAACCGCGCCGAAAAAGCCGTGATTGAATAGCCCACGTGTGCTGCACTCAAGGGTACTCCCCACGCCTCAGTGTCCCAGTCCTCGGAATTGTTCAAGAGGTGCCTGACTTGTGCGTGGATGAGCCGTACGCGGACAGAGAGCTTCCATCCGTCCCCATCCCGTAACAATCCACCAGGCATGAAAATCTCGATCATGTGTCGGTTATTCTGCTTTAATCGTCTGACTCCTGTGTCGCGGACACGTCCGGTAATGAAGAACGATTTGCTAATGTTTGTCGAAAATCCTTCGACTAATACACCTCCCACGAATGCGGCCAAGACAATTCTTGAATTTCGGTGAAACATTTTGATTCCGGGAATCAATGATTCAAAATCAACCCAGTCAGGGACGGTATTTATGCTCGCAAAGAAATCCTTCAAGATCGATGGGGCACCTACTAGATTATCTTTATCTTGATCCATCGCAGCATTGATATATTGCGTCGAAAGAGTCGGATCGAGTGTCGCCAACTTTTCGATTACGGCATCTGCTTCGGGATCCGCAACTGTAGTGTGTGCAATGTAGTTGGAAGCGATATCCGGATCGATCTTGTATGCTTTCCGAAACCCTTCGACGTAGCACGTCGGCATTCGCTTCGGCTCGGATGGCATGCTCATGTCAAGCCCCGTCCGGAGCCCTGACGACTCTATGCCGACCCGCGTCGCGCGACAGCAGAGGCAGGATGCCATCGCGATGCTCGCCGAATGCTCCAGATTGCGCTCCGACCGAAGCTGTAGCTGACACAAGGTTTCGCTCTTCGATGCGGATCCCGGGCGACCGCGCAAGGCCGACCGGAATGGCGTTCCTGGAGCGTGCCATGTCGACCGCGGTAGCACGGCCAAAGCGGGCCGGTCGACTCGATACCCGCATGCGGCCCCTATCCGGATTACGCTCCAAACGTAACCGAACCCCTGTCAGAAGGGCGCTCTTCTTGAAACGCTTGGAATTCACAGCGAAGGTTCCTGCCGTTGTGGTTATGGACGGGGCCCACGTATGCACGGCACGAACGGAAGTTCTTTACAGGGCGATTCTATCACAACAATTCCCTGCCAGCCTTAATGACAGTTCCGTCCTGCGAAGACTGGGCCCGGCCCGATTAGGATCCGCTGGCCCGACGAACGCGCCAGACGCGACCATCGCTACCGGCATGGCGGTCTCCGGGTGTCCTTCAAGAGCGATGTTGGACTTGAGAACAAACTGCGGGCATGTGGCAGAGACTGCGGAATCCGGCTACTCGGCCGTCGAGGCTGCCGACGTTGTCTGGGGCGAGTGGCGGCGACGCCAAGAACAGGCGACAGCCGGTGGACCGGAGCACGTTTCGGCGGCACACGCGGTGGAGGCTTCGGCCGGGCTCAGCCGAAAGGGCGGGTTCCTCGCCAGTTTCCGCCTCGTGCGGGGGGCGGAAAGGCCTGCGTCATTCCGGAAGCGTGTGTGATGACTCGTGGTTCAGGTCCTTCTCGACGCTGCCGTGCAGGAGCCAACGGGCTGCGAGCCGGAAGTCGTCAAGGATCAGGTAGAGAGCGGGCACCAGCAGCAATGTCACGAGCGTTGCGAAGAGCACTCCGTAGGCGAGCGCGACTGCCATCGGAATCAGAAACTGTGCTTGCAGGTCGCTCTCAAACATCAGCGGAGATACGCCGGCAGTTGTGGTCAAGGACGTCAGGATGATCGCTCGGAAGCGCGACTCGCCCGCTATGCGAACGGCCTCGAAACGCGACCCCATTCGCCCGGCATGTTCTTGGACAAAGCTCACCAGCACTAGCGAGTCGTTCACAACCACTCCGGCCAGCGCTACCACACCGCAGGTGGAAATGAACGTCAGTGGGATTCCCATGATCACGTGGCCCCATATCGCTCCGACAGCCCCGAACGGCACGGCAGAGAGCACGATGACCGGTGCGAAATAGCTCTTGAGGGGAACGGCGAGAGTCACGAACATCACGCAGAGAGCAATCGCCAGCGCGGTTGCCAGAGCCTCCGTGGCCTCGATCAACTCGGCTTGATCCCCAAGGAATGCGTATCGCACTGAATCGTGGTCTTCCAGCAATGCCGGAAGAAAGCTTGTTTCGAGGTCCGCTAGCACCTGCTGGCTGGTCGTCACTGACGTATCGACCGCCGCCAAGACATTGATCGACCGATTCCGGTCAACTCGAGTGATCGACGCCGGCCCACGGCCAAGCGTTGCTTCCGCCACCGTTGAGAATGGAACCTCGTCCCCGCCTGGGACACGAAATCGCATGCCTTCGAGGTCGCCGACGGAACGCCGCTCCGTCTCTGGGTAGCGCACCATGACGCGAACGTCCTCCCGGCCTCGCTGGATTCGCTGGACTTCCTCCCCGAAGAATCCCTGTCTTACCTGTCGCCCGATTTCTATCAACGAAAGGCCCATGGTCTCGCCTTCCGGAGCGAGTGAAAGCTGAATTTCAGGCTTTGCCCCGCGAGATGTGTCGGTAACGTCGAAGACCCCTGGATACTGCTCGATCCGCTCCTTCGTCTTATTCACCACCGCCTGCATCTCTTCTAGGTCCGCTCCGCTGAACTGTATATCGATCGCCTTCCCTCCTCCGAATAAGGCATGAGTGATCGAGAGTTCGCTGGCCCCGGGTATCCGCCCGATCTTCTCTCGGAGCCGCCGCGCGATCTCCTCAGCCCGAACCGTCCGGGTTTCAGCTCGTTTCAGCTCGATGTTCACTTCCGCTAGATGCTCGCCCTTGGGCGGGTTGATTCGGGCAGTAGGACCGCCAAGCACAAGCTGGTACGGCTGCTCCCCGATCGAACTGAGGATGTGCCGGAACTGGTCGCTGCCTTCCTCCCGAGCGATCTCCTCGCGAAGCGCGAACGCGGCCCGCTCTACCCGACCAACCGCTGCCCTCGTCGCGTCGGCCGGGGCCTCCTGCGGCATCGTCACGAACGCGACCACCTTGTCTGACTCGTCGGTAGGCAGCAGGATGACCTTGATGTGCCCGCTCGCAACGAAGGCACCGGTCAAGACCATGCAGGTCAGGGCGATCGCAAGAGTCAAGTACCTCCAACGGAGCGCGGCGGCAAGAACAGGCCTGTACAGTCTCTCGGCGATCCATGCGAGCGAGGTCGAGAACCGGTCACTCAGGCGATCCCAAGCACGGACCACCAAGCCGCCCGAGCCTTCATCGTCGGACCGGCGGTGAGCCAAGTGGCCGGGCAGGACGAAGATTGATTCAACGAGGGAGAAGAACAGGACCGGTATGACGATCAATGGGATCGCCACCATCAACTTCCCGTTAGTGCCCGGAACGAAGAACATGGGCGCAAAAGAGACCATCGTTGTCAGTACTCCGAAGACTACGGGCACGCACACCTCCCGCGTCCCCTCGATGGCCCCTTTCACGCCTTGCTTGAGCTCGGATTGCTTGCTGTCGATGTTCTCCGCAACGACAATCGCATCGTCGACCACGATGCCCAGCACCAAGATGAACGCCAGGAGCGAGATCATATTGATCGTCACATCGAGCGCCGGCATCAGCGCGAACGCCCCCATGAACGAAACCGGTATGCCGATCGCAACCCATAACGCGAGTCTCAAGCGCATGAACAAGGCCAACACGACGAACACCAGCAGCAGTCCCGACAGGGCGTTCTCGACGAGCAGGCGGGTTCGGCTCCGAAGGGTGTAGGCCCAGTCTTGCCACGCGGCCATCTTGATGCCGTCCGGCAGACTGGCGGTCGCGCCTTGCACGTACGCATACACGGCGTCCGCGATATCGGTTGCGCTTTCGCTCCCGACCCGGTAGACATTGAGAACTACGGCTGGCGTTCCATCTAGCGCGGTCGAACTCGCGATCTCTTCCAAGCCGTCGACCACCTGTGCCACGTCTCCCACGCGAATCATGGTGCCGTCAGGGCGCCTGACGACGGGCAACGCTTCGAACTGAACTCCGGTGTCGGCCCGTCCGCTCGTCCGGAGCATGATCTCGCCGCCAGGGGTCTTGACGGATCCTCCCGGCAAGTCGACCGACGACCGACGAACGGCGGATGCGACGTCATCGAACGTCAGGCCCCAGCGCCGCATTGCCTGTTCCGAGACTTCGATTGAGATCTCGTATGGGGGAACATTGGCCATTTCGACCTGAGAAATCTCGGGGAGAGATTCGAGATCCCTGCGGGCCTGCTCGCCGATTCTCTTGAGCGTGGGCAAGTCCGTAGCCCCGTATATGACCACGCCGATCACCTCGACGCGCAGCGGAATCGAGCGGACTACGGGTCTCCCCGCGTCTTCCGGAAAGGCCTCTATACCATCGACTTTGGACTTTATTTCTTCACGGATCTCATCAACGTCGTAACCAGATCGAACCTCGACCACTGCAACGCCAATCCCCTCTTCAGCTGTCGACGTGATCTTGTTGACTCCCTCGATTCCCTGAAGCGCTTCCTCGACCAGAACGCATACCGATTCCTCCACATCTGGGGGAGAGGCGCCTCGATAGGGAACCGATACCGTTACGACATCAAGAGTGACATCGGGGAATAGCGTCGAGTTGAGACCGGCGATCGAAAGCGCGCCTGCTGCAACGATGACGAATAGCAGCAGGTTGCCGACGACGCCGTTCCGCGCGCACCATGCGACTGGGCCGCTCACCAAGCTCCTCCGCTAGCTGTCGGCGCGAGCCTCATTCGCTGCATGCCTCGGAAACGGACTCACGGGTCCCGGCGCGGACAGAGCGCCTGCCGATCACAATCGATTGCGGCGAGCTCTCGTCCATTGGTTCTGCGCTTGTTGCTACGCTTCGCAACCGAAGGCAGCTTTCTTGACGGCTGCGAATCCATTCGATCATCGCCGTTAGCCGAGAATATCACGGCGCACGTGGCCACTCGAATAGTGGAACGAGGAACTGGCGCGCATCCAAGACGAACCGCGGGTCGCCTCCCCGCTCAACCGCGCCCTGCGGGAGCGCCCCCGAGGCTCCACCTACTGGAGCACGCGCACCTCGGGCCTAGCCAGGGCCTCTTTCGGAGCGCCGTCAGCCGCTCAAGTTCGCCCAAGCCGAGGTCGTGCAGGAGCTCGGAGCAGCCTGGAGAAGGAGCCGTGGCGGGCCAAGGCAAGCCTCAGCGCACTACAGTCCCTTATCTCCTCTTACGCTTCCCGGAGGTAGACGGCGGTCGCCTCAACACGATCCTCGCGATTCCCTCCAGCATGGCCCGGAAGTACGCCCTACGCCGCGTGTCGGCCGGCCATGAGTCCTCGAACACCGCGCTGTCCGCCAGCTCGTAGTCGAACGGAAACCGATTCGCCGTCAAGGCCGGCACGAAACTCCATCCGGCCGCCCCTTCCAGAAAGGCTTGCGCAATCGACGCCTCGCGTGCCAGCTCGGCATTGGTCGCGTCCAAGCCATTGCTGTCACTCACCATCAACACCGGCCGCCCGTATTGCTTGAATTGCTTGGAACGAGCCAGCTTCTCCGAAGGCGTCCGGCCATCGCCTTGCAGCAGGACTAGATCGCACAGGCGCGCGAGGGACATCGGGTAGAGCATCCCCGAACCGCTGGAAGCGCCAATCGGCAAGCTGAACGAGGCGTGCTGAAACTGCTCGCGGACGGCGCGGATCAAGTACTCTACGTAGCGCGGGACGAAGCGGCGATGGTCCCAGCGACCCTCGGGCTCGTCCCACGCGTCGGCAACATCAACGATGACATTGCGCGCATCGCGTTCGATCAGGTGACGAGCAACATTGCCTGCGGCGGCAACGATGGCCTCGGGAGACTCCAGAACCTCGTCTTGGTCTTGCTGAAACAGGACCAAGCACACGACCAGACCGCGTTGGTCAGCCGCCTTGAGCAGCTTGTCCAGCCGAGCCGTCCACTCTGGCTTCAACGATCCGTCAGGATTGTAGGCGCTGACCAAGGCTCCGGCCTTCTCGCCTAGATCGGCGCTTATGCCCCTCCGAACGCCGTTGGACTCGCCCTCGTAGCGGGGATTTCCGCCTTGCAGGCCAACCACGATGCCGGCCACGCCGTGCTGCTTGTAGACATCTAGGCGCTCGATCACTCGATCGGTGTTCGCATCGGGATCAAAGGGCCGCTCGCTGAGCCACTCGTCATCGAAGATGGCCTGGGTAACGCGAACGAGTGCGAGGCTGCCCCTGACCTTGCCCCGGAAACGACCGCCCGCATACGTCGGGCTCCAGTCTGCGGACGGACCGCCGCGCACGTAGAAGCGATCCGCCCCGTAGCGTGGCCCGAGCATGGACCCCGTAGCGATCTCGATCGCAGTTGCGGGCAGAGCGAACAGCAAGAGCAGTCCGGCCAGCACCGGACAGCTGAAGTACGACGTCAGCCTCATGCCGATTCGGGGAAAACTAGAGACTTGGTGATAGTACCACGGAGACAGCGCCCTGGCTGAGAGCGACGATAGCCGCGTCGCAACGGGGTTACGGCGGGCAAGCCGGGACAGCTGTTTGCTAAACTTCCAGTTCTCGCGTTCCCATCACAAGGAGACTCTCACTCTTCATGGCTAGACCCGTCACCCTGTTCACCGGCCAATGGGCCGACCTCCCACTCGAGGTGCTCGCACCAAAGGCGAAGTCGTGGGGCTACGATGGCCTCGAACTCGCATGCTGGGGCGACCACATGGACGTCTCCAAGGCTGCGACGGATCTGGACTACTGCGCCAAGCAGAAGGCCATTCTCGAGGACAACGGACTGCAACTGTTCGCGATCTCGAACCACTTGGCGGGGCAACTCGTGTGCGACCCCAACGACGACGCGCGCTCCGACCTGTTCGCTCCGGACGAAGTTGCGGGCGATCCGGAAGGCAAGCGCCAATGGGCGGTACAGGCCATGAAAGACACGGCCCGGTCGGCCAGCAACCTAGGCCTCAAGGTCGCCAACGGCTTCACCGGTTCATCGATCTGGCACTTGCTGTACAGCTTCCCACCGGTGTCCGACGAGATGATCGATGCCGGCTTCGCGCACTTCGCGGAAATGTTCAATCCAATCCTAGACGTCTTCGACGAGGTCGGCGTCCGATTCGGCTTGGAAGTGCATCCGACCGAGATCGCCTTCGACATTTACACGGCGCACCGCGCCTTGGAGGCGGTAGGCCATCGCGAGGCGTTCGGCTTCAATTTCGACCCCAGCCACCTGCACTGGCAGCAGGTGGATCCGGTGATCTTCATCCGCGAGTTCAAGGACCGGATCTACCACGTCCACATGAAGGACGCGGCCCTGCAGCTTGATGGCAAGTCCGGCATCCTGGCGTCGCACTTGAACTTCGGCCACCAAGACCGCGGCTGGGACTTCCGATCGCTGGGCCGGGGCGGGGTTGACTTCGAGGAAATCATCCGCGCGCTGAACCACATCGGCTACGACGGGCCCCTGTCGATCGAGTGGGAGGACAGCGGCATGGAGAGGGAAGCGGGCGCAGCCGAGGCCTGCGAGTTCACCAAGAGCGTCGACTTCCAGCCGTCAGCGGTCGCTTTCGACGCCGCATTCGAAGAGTAGGCAGCGCCGCAGGCTGAACCGACAGCGCCGATGCCTAACAGCGAGACGGGCGGTCCAGACTCGAGGCCCGCTCGCCGAGAAGCCCTCGAAGCCGGCCTGCTTTGGGCGTTGGCCCTTGTCACGACGGTGGGCCTGTCTTCGTGGCTAGGATCAGCGGACGCTGACCCGGTCGGGGGCGTGCCGCGCTGGGCGGCCTACGGCGTGTTCGGCCCTTGGCTGCTGTTCTTCTTGCTGCACCTCCGCTTCTGCCGCAGGCGCAGCTGAAACGGAAACGGGCGGACAACCGATGTACGAGGCAGCGCCATCGGCACGGGTCGCCTTCGCGGTCTACATTGCGCTGACCTTCCTGCTGGCCTATCTTGCCCGCCGCCAGTCCAGCGGGAGCGGTTTCCTGCGCGAGTTCTTTGTTGGGGGCCGGACGATCGGGCCTTGGGTGCTGGGCCTGACTTGGATCGCTACTTCGGCCAGCGGCGGGACGTTCATCGGCACCCCTTCTCTGGGCCACTCCTACGGCTGGTCGGTGATGCTGTGGATCTCCGGCTACATCGTGGTCGCCACGGCCGGGTTCGGATTGCTCGGCAGGCGCATTGCCGAACTGGGCGAGAGAACGGGAGCGCTGACCTTCCCGGACCTGCTGCGCGACCGTTTCCAGAGCAAGTCGATCGGGGTGATTTCCGGCGTCGCCATGCTGATCCTGCACACGAGCTTCATCGTCGCTCAGTACATCGCTGGCGCGCGCGTTCTGGAAGCGGCCCTAGGCCTGCCTTACGTCTGGGGCGTGGCCGGCTTCGCGGTGATCGTCGGGCTATACACGGCATACGGCGGCTTCCGGGCAGTAGCCTGGACCGACAGCTTTCAGGCCATCGTCATGCTTGTCGGAGTCCTGCTCACGGCCGGGTTCGGGCTTTACAAGGTCGGCGGCATGCAAGCCGTTCACGATGGCTTGGCGGCGCAGTCGCCGGACTTGCTCACGCCGACCGGTCCCGAAGGATTCCTGCCTTTGTCAGCCGCTATCTCGTTCTTCTTCGTGTGGCCGCTGGCAGTTGCCGGCCAGCCATCGCTGATCACGCGATTCCTAGCGTGTAAGAACGCTGCCTCGCTGCGCCGGGCTTCGCTCTTGATTGGCTGCTACATCCTGCTCCTGTATCCGGCAGTGATCTTCGTTGGCATCCTGGGCCGCGTCCTTGTGCCGGAGCTCTCCGCGAGCGATCATGCCATGCCGGCGACGATCGTCGCCGCAGTGCCATCGGCGCTTGCTGGCCTGGTGCTGGCCGCTCCGATGGCAGCGATCATGTCCACCATCAGTTCGTTCCTGCTCGTAGCGGCAGGCGCCGTGGCACGCGACCTGTACCAGCGCAACGCGCGTAGCCAAGTCAGCGAAGGACGGGCCAAGGGTGTGACGCATCTCTCCATCGCGCTCACCGGCATCGTCGCAGGGCTGTTCGCGCTTCGCCCGCCCGACTATCTGCAGTACATCGTGGTCTTCTCAGGGACGGGGCTGGCGGCAACGTTCCTCTTCCCAACTCTGCTGGCGGTGTACTGGACGCGCATGAACCGCACCGGCTGTATCGCCGGAATCTTGGCGGGCTTCCTCTCATTCCTACTCCAGTACGCGCTGTTCGGCACACGGAGCTTTCTTGGACTGGATCCGTTCGTATGGTCACTGGCCGCTAGCGCGGCGGCGTGCGTACTGGCGTCGAGAACCGGTCAGCCGGAGCCAGTCGCGCTCTTGTCGAAGTACTTCTCCGACGAAGAAATCAAGGGCTTGCAGACGTAAGAGAAGCGGCTTCCGGACTGAAGCAAGCAGGGCGCAAGTATCGGACGTGCTCTCGGGCCGCCTGCGAACCGACGCCGGGTGCTGCTAGAGTTCCAGCTTCCAGGGCTCGCGATAGTCGTTTCTGAGGTAGGTCTGGGCCTCCTTGTTTTCGGTCGTCTCGTTGACCGGATCCCAGTCGACCCGCTCTCGACTGCGCAATGAAACGTTGCCGAGCAGCGCCATCGCGGTCGACTTATGCCCAATTTCGATATCGCAGATGGGCCGATTTCGGTTGCGAACGGCGGCGATGAAGTCGCGCCAGTGGTCGTCCGTGCTGTTGTTGGCCGACTCGCCGCGCGCCGCTTCCATGCGCCGCTCCACGCGCGGCTCGGGCTCGCGGTAGCGGCGCGCTTCGGGAGTGATCTCCCAGAACCCGCGATTCACGTACAGCGTGCCCTCAGTGCCGTGGAACAGTATGCCGTACCCAGGCTGCCCGCCGCTGAAGGCGTTCGCGACGCGGTTCTCGTAGGTGCACACGAAGGTCGGGAACTCGTAGGTGGCCTGAATCGTGTCGGGCGTTTCGCGGTTGTCGGTCAACGCATACTTGCCACCATACGTACAAATCGAGCGCGGGCCGGGCTCGGCCATGGCCCACAGCACGATGTCGAGTAGGTGGATGCCCCAGTCCGTCATCATGCCGCCGGCGTAGTCCCAGAACCAGCGGAAGTGAGCGAACTGGTAGGGGTTGACGCCGAACCGGTTCTTGTTGAACGCGCGTTCCGAGGCGGGCCCCAGCCACATGTCCCAATCCAAGTCCGCCGGCGGATCCGTGTCAGGCGGCACGCCGATCCCCTCCGGGAAGAGATTGGAGTAGTTCCATGTGCGCACGAAGCTGATCGTGCCCAGGCGCCCGCTCTGCACGATGTCCTTGGCTTCCGCGAAGTGCTTGCCCGAGCGCTGCTGCGTGCCCACCTGCACGATCCGGTCGTACTTGCGGGCTGCCTTGACCATCATCTGGCCCTCGTGGACCGTCACCGAGATCGGCTTTTCGACATAGACGTCCTTGCCAGCCTTGCACGCCTCCACGCACATGTAAGCGTGCCAGTGGTCGGGCGTAGCGATCAGGACCGCATCGATGTCCTTGTCCGCGATCAGATCCCGGAAGTCCGGGTAGATCTTGGCGTCCGGCACCATCTTCAGGGTCTCTTCGAGGTTCGGCTTGAACACCTCGCTAAGGGCGACAACTTGGATGTCGTCCGCCAGCCTGAGCACGCTGCGCAAGTTGCTGCGCCCGCGGCGGCCGCAGCCGATCACTCCCAGCCGGATCTTGTCACCGTCGTTGGCGCCGCGAGCGACGCCGCTGGCGGCGAGCGCGGCCGAGGCCGCGACGAAAGTTCTGCGTTCCATGAGGTTTCCTTGCGGTATCGCCGAAGCACGGGCGAAGCCCGGCGTCCTCGCCATACCCGGTTCTCACTATCTTCGCACCGTTGGCGCCTGCACCCGAGCAGTCGCGCTCAGCCGCCCCGCTCGTCTGACACCGGGAGCTCGTGCTGGTCGTCCAGCTCTTCCAACAGACGCAGCACCAGGGCCCGCTGGCCGTACTCGAAGTCATCCTTGGGGCTGTTTGGATCGTGAATCGCCACCCAACGCTTGAGCAGGTCGGTGACTGGCTCGACGACGGCCTCCTCCGCTCCGGGCTCGAAACGCAACGGAATCTCGGCGTTGCGAACGGTGTCGGTGAGCAGGTCGGAGAACTTCATCGCAACACCTTCAGGCTTCGACGGGCACCGACTGCGCTTCGCACAGGGCCTTCAAGGCCGCGACGTATGGCGCGCGCGCCACGCCCTTCTCGGTGATGATGGCGGTCACGTAGCGATTGGGCGTCACGTCAAAGGCCGGATTGCAGGCCTGCGTGGCCAGCGGCGCGATCTGCTGCCCGCGGATCTGCGTGACTTCGTCTGCCGAGCGCTCTTCGATAGGGATTTCCGCCCCCGACGCGAGTTGGAGGTCTACCGTGGTGGTCGGCGCGGCGACGTAGAAAGGGATCCCGTTTTCCTTGGCCAAGACTGCCAAGGAGTAGGTGCCGATCTTGTTGGCCACGTCGCCGTTGGCAGCAATACGGTCCGCGCCCACCACGATGGCTTGCACGCTGCCGCGCTGCATCAAGTGGCCCGCCATGTTGTCGGTCAGCAGAGTCACCGGAATGCCGTCCTGCTGCAGTTCCCAGACTGTCAGCCGCGATCCCTGCATGAACGGCCTAGTCTCGTTGGCCAGCACGTCCAGGCTGTTGCCCGCCTCGATCGCCGCACGGATCACGCCCAGCGCCGTGCCATACCCCCCCGTCGCCAACGCCCCCGCATTGCAGTGCGTCATCACCGTGCCGCCAGCGGGAAGCAAGCCTGCGCCGTGCCGTCCCAGAGCACGGTTGCTCTCGATGTCTTCTTCGAGGACGCGGCGCGCCTCGTCCACCAGGGTTTGGCGAATCTCGGACAGGTCCGCCCCGCGGGCACGCAGGCCGTTGTAAACCCCTCGCATGCGGTCAATCGCCCAGAAGAGATTGACCGCCGTGGGACGAGTCGCCGCGAGCGTGTCGCAAATCTCGTCGAAGCTATCGTCTAGTTCGGAGTCGTCGGCCTTGAGCACACCGATGGCCACGCCCATGGCCGCAGCGCAGCCGATTGCCGGTGCGCCCCGGATCACCATCCCGCGAATCGCGTCTGCGACTTCGAGGTAGTCCCGGCAGACGAGAAACGTCTCCTCGGAAGGCAGCTTGGTCTGATCGATCATGACCACGCCTTGAGGTGTCCATTCGATTGTGTTGACCATACCTACCCAGTGCTGGGGCAGCGCGTATCTGCCCGCGTAGATCCAAGTCTATCCAAGCCACCGCCCCACGGCGATCAGGGCCACTAGGAGCATGCCATTGTAGGCGGCGTGCACGGTGGTGCTGGCAATCGTCGATCCGCTCCGGATGCGGACGACGCCAAAGGCGCAACCGACCAGGGCCAACACGACGAGCTGCGGCCACTGCCAGCTGTATTGAGCCCCGTGTAGAGCAGCGAAGATGGCACTGCTGCCCAGCAGCGCAATCGCGGTTCCGTGCATGCGTTCCAATGCTCCGAACAGGAACCCGCGAAACACGATCTCTTCAAACCACGGAGCCACGAAGACTCCGAAGATTCCGATCAGCCACAACGAGTCCGGATGGGACAGCAACTCCGTCATCGGGCTGGACGCAGTCCGGTCTCCGATGGCAATGCTCACCAGTGCAGAACCGAACGCTAGCAGCGCACCCGTGCGGATATAGCTCGTAGCCGAGCGCGGCAGCGGCTTCCAGGCCAGCCCCGTGCGCAGCGGAAGGCCATGGCGCACCGCAACCGTGTACCAGACACTGGCCAGCACTGGCAGCCAAGTCAACATCTGGAGCGGCACCACTATGTGCGGCGACCCCCGCAGCAATTCCATCGCGGCGTCGGGTTCCAAGGCGCGGATTCGCCCCAATACGGAAACGGCCGCCAACGTGACCAGCAGCTGCGCCAGCAGAGCCACGGCGACAAGCGACAGGATCTCTCGATAGCCCCAGGGCGCAACCGGACGGACCGGGGGACCTTGCGCAGGCGCGTGGCCCGTCTCCGATTCAATGCGGAACTGAAATTCGTCGCCCACTACAATCCGATTCCGCGCAACGCTTCGCCCGTGTGACTCCCCGCGACCGCCGCGATGTCGGACGGCGGCCCGCAGCAAACCACCCTGCCACCCTCCTGCCCGCCCTCCGGACCGAGGTCCACGATCCAGTCGGCGGAGCGGATCACGTCCAGCTGGTGCTCGATCACGATCACCGTGTTGCCGTTCTCGACCAGCCGCCGCAATACCAGCAGGAGTTTGCGCACATCATCGAAATGCAGGCCAGTCGTGGGTTCGTCCAGTACGTATACAGTCTGGCCGGTCTTGCGCTTGCTGAGTTCGCGCGCAAGCTTCATGCGCTGGGCCTCTCCTCCCGAGATCGTGGTCGAGGACTGGCCGAGCTGGATGTACCCCAGCCCGACATCGACCAGCGTGGCGAGCTTTCTGCGGACCGCTGTCAAGTTGGCCATCACGCTCAGAACCTCATCGACCGTAGCCGCCAGCAGGTCTGCGATCGAATACCCCTTGTAGCGAACCTCCAGCGTCTCGTGGTTGTAGCGCAGCCCGTGGCAGGTCTCGCATTCCACGAACACGTCGGGCAAGAAATTCATCTCGATCCGCTTGAGCCCGTCTCCGGAGCAGTCGTCGCAGCGACCGCCTGCCACGTTGAAACTGAAGCGTCCGGGAGCGAAGCCGCGTGCGCGTGATTCCGGCAACATCGAGTAGAACTCGCGGATCGGCGTGAAAGCACCCGTGTAGGTGGCGGGATTGGACCGGGGCGTGCGTCCGATAGGAGTCTGGTCGATGCGCACGACCTTGTCGATCAGATCGATGCCGTCAATACGATCGTGGTCTCCTGCCTCAATCGCATTCAGGTCAACCTGCTTGGCCAAGGCCGGGTAGAGGATCGAATTGATCAGGGTGGACTTGCCACTGCCTGAAACTCCCGTTACGACGCACAAGTTGCCCAGCGGAAATTCCACGTCGATGTTCTTGAGATTGTGCTGGCGGGCGCCGCGGACTATCACCCTACGCCCGTTCGGCGGCGGTCCCGCGTGCGGCACGTGCGCCATCTTTCGTCCGGCCAAGTAATCGCCGGTCAGCGACCCGGCACTGCCGCGGATTTGCGCCGGCGTGCCCACGGCCGTCACCTTGCCACCGAGCCGGCCCGCCCCGGGACCGAGGTCGACAACGTGGTCGGCGCGCTCGATGGTGGCTTGGTCGTGCTCGACAACGACGACCGTGTTGCCGAGGTCACGGAGGCCTAGCAGCGTGTCCAAGAGGTGCCCGTGATCGCGTGAATGCAGCCCGATCGAAGGCTCGTCCAAGACGTAAAGGACACCCTTCAGGCGCGTTCCGATCTGGGTCGCGAGACGCACTCGCTGGGCCTCGCCGCCCGACAGCGTCGCGGCGGAGCGGTCCAGCGACAGGTAGCCCAGGCCGACATTGCAGAGGAACTCAAGCCGCTCGCGAATCTCTCCTAGGATGCGTTCAGCCACGAGCTGCTTGCGGCTGTCCAGCTCCAGCCGGCACATGTGACTGGACAAGCGGCTCAGTGGCCAGCCGGACATATCGACAATGGAATCACCTGCGATCCGCACGGCGACGGATTCCGGGCGCAATCGGTGCCCCGAGCAGTCGCGGCAAGGGATGTTGGACATGTATTGCTGGAGCGTAAGAGCCGGCTGGTAGCCCGGGCCAATGCGGAGGCGCCTGGTCATATACGGAATCAGGCCCGCGAAGGGAATCTTGCGCAGGCTGCACTGCGGGCTCAGCTTTCCGTCTTGGCCGTAAAGCAGCCATTCCCGCTGATCGGCAGTGAGTTCCTGCCAAGGCGTGCTCAGCTTGATCTTCGCCCGCCGCGCAACGCCCCTCGCCAAGGGAACGGGTTCCCGCCAGTCAGCCGTCTCCGGCCAGTTTCCGCGAAACAGAGGCTTGCCGCCATGCAGCACGAGCCGCTTGGGATCGAGCTCCCACGACCGGCCAACCCCGCGACAGCCCTCGCAGGCCCCGAAGCGACTGTTGAACGAGAACGAGCGCGGCTCGAGGTCGGGCCGGCTGGCACCGCACTGAACGCACACCATGCTCTCGGAAAACAGGGTCTCGGCACCATCGTTGGCGACGATCAAGACCAAGCCACCCGCCAGGCCCGAAGCGGTGCGGATCGATTCCCGGATGCGGTTCTCGCTCTCGGGCTTGACTTCGACGCGGTCCACCACGACCTCGATGGTGTGCTCGACGTTGCGCCTGAGCTTGACAGCGAGGGGAAATTCGTCCAACCGCTCCATCTGGCCGTCGATGCGGGCGGTGACGAAGCCCTTGCGAGCATAGCTTTGCAACTCCCTGCTGTAGTGCCCCTTGCGGCCGCGAACGCAGGGGGCCAGGATCATGATGTTCTCGCCTCTGTTCCGTTCGAGGATGCGAGCCGCAACCTGTTCCGAGGGCTGCCTCTCGATCGGCAGATTGCAGTCCACGCAGTACGGGGTGCCGATGGAGGAGAAGAGCAGCCGCAGATAGTCGTAGACCTCGGTAACCGTTCCAACGGTCGAGCGCGGGTTGCGGCTCGAGGTCTTCTGTTCGATGGACAGCGCGGGGCTCAGTCCGTCAATCGCATCGACGTCTGGCCGCTCCAGCTGCTCCAAGAACTGCCGGGCATACGGCGACAGGGTCTCGACATAGCGGCGCTGGCCCTCGGCGTAGATGGTGTCGAACGCCAGCGAAGACTTGCCAGAGCCGCTGAGGCCCGTGACAACGGTGAGCGAGTTGCGCGGGATGCTCAGCGTGATGTCCTGCAAGTTGTGCTGGCGAGCGCCGCGAACTTCGATCGTATCCGTCATGCGAACGAGCCCGCCTACTGCGTCCCCAGGCGAAACTGCAGGTACCTGGTCTCGTTCTTGGCGACTTCAATGGAACGTTCGGACGAGAGCTGGCCTAACACTATGCGGACTGCATGTTTGCCCGGACTGACTGCCAAACGTGCGTTGGTCGTGCGTCCGGTATCGCGTCCATCGAGAATGATGCGGGCTTCTGGCGGCTCGCTGCTGACGAGCAGAACAGCGCCAGTCCGCTCCATCGGCAGATTCACGGTCAGCGCAGCCTCCGAGACATCGACTGTCCGATGCAACTCGCTGTAGCCGTCTCTGCGGGCGACCAGCCTGCGCTTTCCCAGCGGGACACCGGCGAGCTGACAAGGGGTCATGCACTGCCAATCCTGATTCCCGTCCAGCGTCACGACGACTCCATCCACCGAGCTTCGGAAGTACACGATCCCGCCCTGCCCGGATGTCGGAGATGCGCCCCGCGGGGAAGCCGCCGGCACGGCGGCGGACGGCGACACGAGGCCGTCTTGGCGCGGCAGTCCGCCTGAGCTGCTGGCGGCCGCGCCCTGTCCGGCAGACCCTAGCTCGGCCTGACCGTTCAATGCTTCCGGCGCATCTGCCGATGCACTGGTCGAGCCGCTCGCCGGCCCCGAGAACTCCTCTGGCTGACTCTCAGCCTCTCCGGCCATCCGCGTCTCTGGAAGGGCTGGAGCAATCGCGGTCGCGCTGGGCGCCCTTCCGAGAATCGCGTCCAACAACGACCGCGGGTCTTCGAGCAAGCCCGGGTAGCGCACCAGCAATAGTGCCAATGCACCGATAGCGAGCACGAGCAGGGCGAAAATCAGGTTCGGCCAACGCGACCTTGGCTCGGCAACCAGATCGCCGTCTTCGACAGGAGGCTTCCCAACGGGCAGAATCGGCTCGCTCGGACCGGTTCCCGGGCCCGTCAAGCCCCCCTCCGTGGGCAGCTCCGGCGGCTGCCGCGACATTGCGTCCTCGCGAACCGGCAGCCCTCGACCGACAGGGCTCGGCAAGCCCACTTCGCCTCCGGTCGACTCGGCTGGCTCGGCATCCGGATCTGCATTGCGGTCCGAGCTCCAGTCGAAGCCGGCCTGGCCTTGGTCTCGGTCCGAGCTGATCGGAGGTGCCAGCCCCGGCAGCCCCTGCGCGGCGTCGGCGAACTCCCGGGCGAACTCCTGGCAACTGCTGAATCGGTCTTGCGGGGACTTCTGCAGCGCCCTAAGAACGACTCGCTCGAGAGGCGCCGGCATGTCCGGCACGTACGTGCGCAAGAGCCCCGGATCGTCGTGAACGATCTTGAACAGCGTGGCCGGGACGGTGGAGGCCTCGAACGGCTTGACGCCGCACAGCACCTCGTAGGCGATCACGGCCAGCGAGAACTGGTCGGCACGCCCGTCGACTTGCCCGCCTTGCACTTGTTCCGGAGACATATAGTTCGGCGTGCCGAATACCGTGCCCGCCCGCGTCGCTTGCCCGGAGGCGACTCGCGCCACGCCAAAGTCAAGGAGCTTTACACTCCGCCCGGACACCATGATGTTGGCCGGCTTGACATCGCGATGCACAACCCCGTTGGCGCTGGCGTAGTCGAGAGCCGAGCCCGCCTTGTCTAGCAACGCTACTAGGAATTCCAGCTTGCGATCCGGCACGACGGGCCCAGCCAGTATGTCGGCGAGACTGCGCCCCTCCACCAGTTCCATCGCGACATAGGCGAGACCGTCCTCTTCGCCGGCGTCGAAGATCGTGACAATCCCGGGGTGGGAAAGCCGACCCGCCAACCGGGCCTCGCGGACCAGCCTGTCGCGCATGCCCACGATCTCGCTTGGGTCTGCGTGCGCGGCGAGCCGGATGGTCTTCAGCGCGACTTCGCGATCAATCTGGGGGTCGTGCGCTCGATATACGACGCCCATCGCCCCGCGGCCCAGCTCGGAGACAATCCTGTACCGTCCGATCTGTTTCATCCACGGGCTACGTATGCTGCCACTGTATCACGCTGAAAGCGTATCGGCACTGGGCGCATGTCCCCGCTTGGGCCCGCGCTATAGTGTGGGCATGTTCTGGTTCGTACCGGTATCGCTGGTCTTTCTGACAGCCGTGCTGCAGGGTGCCGACTGGCCTCAGTTTCGGGGGCCGGAAGGCACTGGAATCGCGCAGGGCGGGCCCCTGCCGACGCACTTCGGGGAAGACACGAATCTGGTCTGGAAGACGGCGATGCCGAGCGGCCATTCCTCGCCCGTGGTCGCCGGAGACAAGATCTACCTGACAGCGTTCGAAGGCGAAAAGCTGCTCGTATTGGCGGTCGCGCGCGACTCGGGTGAAATGCTGTGGATCCGCGAGGTACCGCGGCCGCGCCGGGAGCCGTTCCAGCGCACACACGGCCCGGCATCACCGTCGCCTGTGACTGACGGCGAGAACGTATACGTGTTCTTCGGCGATTTCGGAGTGATCTCCTATGACTCAGACGGCAACGAGCGCTGGCGGCATCCTCTCGGTCCGTTCATTAATCAGAACGGTCACGGCTCGTCGCCAATCCTGGCCGATGGAAAGCTCCTGATCGTCTGCGACCAACAGGTGGGCTCCTACCTGCTCGCGCTCGACGCCAAGACCGGCGAGACGGTCTGGAAGACCGAGCGCCCTGCCAGCACGCGGGGCTACGGGACGGCGGGCGTGTTCCGGACGGCGGACGGCGGACCGCAGGTCGTGGTTCCAGGCGCTTACAGGGTTTCGGCATACTCGCTGGAATCGGGCGAAGAGCTGTGGTGGGTCGACGGATTTGCATGGCAGCTCAAGTGCGTCCCGCTATTCGACGGCGATACCGTCTACATCAACGGCTGGGAGATCGGCGGAGATCCGGGGCAACAGCGGCAGACGCCCTCGTTCGCCGAGGTGCTCGCAGAGCACGACAAAGACGGCGATGGTGCGCTGTCTCAGGACGAAGCCCCGGAGGAGCGGCTCAAGCAGGACCATCCGTGGTCGGAAGCCGATCTAGGCGGCGACGGCAAGCTGGACGAGCGTGACTGGTACTTCTACGCCGCGCGCCGTGCCCCGGTCAACAATCTGGTGGCGATCCGCCCAGGCTCCCTGCGGGGTGACATCACGCAGTCCGGAGTGCTGTGGCGCTACACCAAGTCACTACCGAACACTCCTTCTCCGCTGCTCTACGAAGGCACGATTTATCTGGTGAAGGACGGCGGCATCTTCAGCAGCGTCGACCCGGCCAAGGGCAGCGCGAACAAGGTAGATCGACTGCGGGACGCGATCGACAAGTACTGGGCCTCGCCCGTGGTCGGCGATGGCAAGATCTACACCGTCAGCGAAGGCTGCATGATCAGCGCGATCGCTCCCGGAGCGGAGTGGGAAGTGCTCGCGACGAGCACGCTGGATGGCACGTGCTTCGCAACGCCTGCGATCGTTGACGGACGAATCTACGTCCGCAGCTTGCAAGCCATGTACAGCTTCGGCTTGCAATGAAGCTCGCCCTCTCGCCCCTCCCTAGTCATCAGGCGGGTTTGCTAGCCAGAGTGGCTCTGCTCGGGGCTACAGCCTCGCTTCCGGTCACAGGCCATGTACTCAGCGTCAGTCACGGATCTCTGCTACAGGACGGCAACGACTTGGTTTACGAACTCCGCATGCCCTTGTCGGAGGCTCCTCAGGGCGATGACCGAGCGCGGATCCTGCTGAGCGCCTTTCTCGTCCTCGATGGCGACCAGCCGGGCGACCAAGTCGAAGCCAAGTGCAACGAAGACATGGGCCAAGGCCTATTCCTATGTACAGCGACATACCGGTTTCCCGAGCCGCCTAAGGCGGTCGCCGTCCAATGCGAGTTCCCTGCTGTGACCGTGCCGCAGCACGTGCACGTGCTCCGCTCCGGCGCTGGCGAGATGGTGCGCCAAACGGTATTCGACATCACCTATACGGAAGCCGAGATCCGATTCACTCCGCCAACGTGGCGGGAGACCGTGGCTACCGAATCCGGCGCAGGCTTTCGAAGAGCGCTGACCAGCCCGGAACTGCTGCTGTTCTTGCTGGCGCTCGCACTAGCGGGGCGCACGAAGCAGGAGTTCGCGGCGTGCGCTGGCGGGTTCCTAGCCGCCCAAGCGCTCGTAGCCGTGGTGGGCGGCATGACCGGGCTGGCACCGCCGGTGCGATTCCTTGAAGCTGCTGCCGCTCTGACCGTAGCGTACCTAGCAGCGGAAATCCTGTTCCTGCCCGACGCCAGCATGCGGTGGCTGGCTTGCGGAGCGATGGGGACGTTCCACGGCCTGTTCTTCGGGTCGCTGTTGGGATCGGCTCAAATGAGCCCGGCCTACTTCTTGCCCGGAGCGCTTGGAGGGGAGGGCTTGGCGCTTGCCTTGCTGGGAAGCGTTCGACTGCGCTACGTAGGTTCGCGGATGGAGCAGCTGGGCGCGATCTTGTTGCTCGTCGGCGGATTGGGCTGGTTCGGGCTCAGGGTGATCCGATAGGTCGCCGAGGCGGGACGAGCTACTGCGCCCGCTTCCCCGAGAAGGTCATCCCATACGCATCCCAGCTTCCCCTGCCCTTTAGCTGGCCATTCTCTAGCGTCGCTTCGACCTTCAACTCAGCGCTGTATCCGGCTTCTGAAGAATAGAACTTGCCGCTGACTTCGAGGCGCCCGTCCTTGAATGTGCCCTCGAGCTTGTGTCCATCCGTCGTCACAGAAAGCGCGTCGCCGTCCTGCTCGACTTCCCACACCGTGTGGCGGATGCCGCCCTCGGTGTCCCAGGTCAGGTTCCACTTCCCGGCAACGCTCTCCGCGAATGCACTCTGGGGGGCCAGGCACACCAGCAGCGCTAACAACGGAAGTAGGTTGGCTCCCAGACGCATTTCACTCAGATGGTACCGCACTGTTCTGCCCTGTAGCGGAGCCAGCCGTTCGCGGCCAAGGGAGGAGGCCCGCGAGTGGTAGATGCGAACTCCGTGTCCTCGGGCCCGTGGCATCATCCAACATCTGTTTGGATCCGCAAGTGTCCCCGAACCCAGTCCAGGAATCGTGCGGCACAGCGCACCGAAGAACCCATTCGAATCGAGCGTCCGGATGCAGCGACCCATGCTGCTCCGGCCCGGGCCGGAGGCGAGTTCGAAGTAGACCTTAGCCACGACGGCGTTGGCGGGCGGCCTCAAAGCCTGGGTCCTCGATTGTCTCGACCCACTGTGTCCGCAAGAGAGCGGGAGTCTTCAGTTCAGAGGATGCTTGTGCAGCCCGCCAGACCTCCGCCGTTCGGCCTAGCCGGTGAGAACCGCTCGGAGCACATGATCTGGATCGACCATCGAATGATCGTTCCTGAGCGGACACATGGGACCGGCTACGGCAGGCTTTGCCACGCTTCGTCGCATTCTTCGCAGCCAGATCCCTGTTCGTGAAGAAAGAGTGTCGGGTCGCGCCCGAGGCGTGGCAACGCGCAATCGACGATGTCCCTGACGTCTACCAGCCGGGCATGGGCGTGCCCGACCGATCCTTCCGCCTGAAGCCGCCCCGCTCGAAGCCATCCGTCCATCAGGCCGAAGCGCCTGCAGCGATGGTCGTTCTCGTCGTAGTCAACTCGCTCTGGCTGGCCATCCACGAGAACCGTACAGTGCTTGAGCCGACGGTATCTGACACCGGCGAGAAGTTCTGCAAGGTGGATCGTCGTGTTGGCCTCGTGCCCGACCCCTACGAGGAGGACACGGCCGTCCCGCCTTCGGATGCGACCGACTGGGCTGGCAATCCCGTGCGGCGGGAACGCGATCGGATCCGCCGTAATCTCAGGCGCGGCCGGCCCTCGGGCCGCGAAGGCGAACGGGTGGTCGCTGCGCAATACACCGGGGAGCCTCCAGAACGTGTCCGCGACGATTCCGAGTCCGGGTCAGCGGGCATGGCCGAAGGATCGAACAGTCGGCCGTCGTCTCCGGTATACGACAGCATGACGAGCGTACCCTGCGGGCCCACTGCCTCTTGCAATCCTGCGAGCAAGCCCGCAGGTCCGCGTGTGATCGGTCGTACGGCGTGATAGGAGACGTGCGTCAGCACCACATCGCCCGGCCGGACACCGAGGGCTGAGGCCTGACGTGCAACGTCCGACGCAGACCTCGGACGAAAGCTGGCCTTTGATTCAATCCGTGAAGTTCAACCCGTCACGATCGTCGCCGTGCTGTTTCCGCAACTCGAATATCGCTTGCTTGAGCGCCTTGATTCGTCCTTGTTGGGCTGGATCATCGTAGATGTTGCTCACCTCGAGCGGGTCGGACTCTAAGTCGTAGAACTCCCAGAACGGATCCCGCACGTTCGGGCGCGCTCCCTTGACGGCTGTCTCTCCGTCCGGACCGACGTCGTTGTCATAGAAATAGATCAGCTTGTAGCGCCGCGTCCGGACTCCCAAGTGCGCGGGGATGTTGAAGTGCGCACGGTTCATCCAATAGCGGTAGTAAAGGGCCTCACGCCAGTCCGACGGGGCCGAGCCGCTGGCGATCCCGAGGAAGCTCCGCCCCTGCATGTCGGCAGGAACCGCCAGCCCGGCCGCCTCCAACAGAGTCGGGGCGAAATCGAGGTTCTGGACGAGTTCTCCGGCGACCGTGCCGGCGGGGATCTTCACCGGCCAACGAATCAGCAGCGGGATCCGGAAGGCCGGCTCATACATGAAGCGCTTGTCGTACAAGCCGTGCTCGCCTAGGAAGAAGCCCTGATCGGAGGTGTACACGACCAGTGTGTTCTGGGCGAGGCCGTTTCGGTCGAGATACTCCAGAAGCCTGCCCATGTTCTCGTCAATCGAGTACACGCACTGCAGGTAGCGCCGCATGTAGATCTGGTACTGCGCCTTGCGAAGCGCCGCGCCTCGCAGTCCGGCAAGATCGCGAATCCACCGCTCCACATCCTCCGGCTCGTAGCGCACGCGCCTGAGGAACCACGTCCACTCTGGCACGCCGTAGGCGGTGTGCCGGAACCCGATCGTCTCGAGCGTTTCCCGCAGCGCGATACGCTCGGACACGTCCTCGTTGAGCGTGGGCGGTTCGTGGATGGGATCCGCGAACATGTCCTCGTGCTCGCGTTTCGGCACGAACACGTCATGCGGGGCTTTGTGGTGGTACATCAGGAAGAACGGCTTGTCCTCCGGACGCCCTTCTAGGAATCGCAGCGCCTCGTCGGTGATTACGTCCGTCACATAGCCTTCGCTCCTCTCTTGTTCGGGCCAATTGCCCGTCTTGTGGAGGAACGGATCGTAGTACAGTCCCTGACCGGGCAGGACCGCGTATTCGTCAAAGCCGGTTGGTTCACTCTTGAGGTGCCACTTACCAATCATGCCGGTGTAGTAGCCGGCTGACCGTAAGAGCTTGGCTAGCGTCTGCTGCGAACCATCGAAGGTGTCCGACAGAGTCAGGACGCCGTTCTTGTGGCTATGCTTGCCGGTCAAGATCACAGCCCGGCTAGGAGTGCAGATCGAGTTCGTCACGAACGCCGCATCGAAGCGCGCGCCCTCGTTGGCGAGCCGGTCCAGATTCGGCGTCGAAATCAGCTTGCTGTCGTATGCGCTCAGCGCCGGTACGGCATGGTCGTCGCTCATCACGAATACGATGTTTGGCGCTGCGAAGGCTAGCAGCGGAAGGAGGCCCAAGGCCAAGGCGCGGGTCAGCGGCATCGGCTAGATTCTACCGAGCCCCGGCGAAGGCGCGCGATTCGACAAAGGACGGATTCAGGGCAATGGCGGCAGTCTTGCCCGGCAGCACGTATCATCACCAGAGACATGGCCTACAGGCGGTTGATCGTCGCAACGCTGTTCCTGCTCGCAGCTGCCCTTGGCCTGGAGGCGGCGTCCGCCCTCCGTCCGCCACTGGGGTTGGACGCCTTCATGCCGTTCCCCGCCGACAATCCGCTCACTCGGGAAAAGGCGGCACTGGGGCGCAAGCTATTCGTCGATCCAATTCTCTCCGCCGACCGATCGATCTCGTGCGCGAGCTGCCACGATCCCGAAAGATCCTTCACGGACGAGCGGCCCAAGGCCGTCGGAGTGTTCGACCAAGTCGGTCCCCGCAGAGTTCCTAAACTGCTCAATCGAGGGTACGGGCGCAGCTTCTTCTGGGACGGCCGTATTCCCACTCTCGAGGAACAGGTGCTCCAGCCGGTTATCAATTCGTTGGAAATGGATCTCGAGATTCCCGAAGCCGTCGCACGCCTCGCGACCGATCCAAGCTACCCCGCGGAGTTCCAGGAGGCCTTCGGCCGGGAGCCAAACGCGGAGGACCTAGCGCGGGCCCTGGCGTCGTATGTGCGCACGATCCTGTCCGGGGACTCCCGCTACGACCGATTCGTCGCCGGGGCCGCGGAGGCTCTCGACGACACGGAACGGCTGGGCCTCGAGATCTTCCGGGGAAAGGGCAACTGCGTGACCTGCCACCTAGGCCCGAACCTGACCGACGAGCGGTTCCACAACACGGGAGTCGGCTACAAGGACGGCCGCTTCGCCGACGACGGCCGCTTTGCCATCTCGGGGCGTGAAAGCGACCGCGGTGCCTTCAAGACCCCGACACTTCGGAACGTTGCGCAAACCGCTCCCTACATGCACGACGGGAGCTTGGCCACCCTCGAAGACGTAATCGATGACTATGACAATGGCGGCACGCAGAATCCCTATCTTGACCGCGAGATCCGGAAGCTCGGATTGACCGATGCCGAGAAGGCTGCGCTGGCCGCGTTCCTGGAGACGCTGACCGGAACTGTGCAGGAAGGATTGCGCCCGTGAGACACCGATTCAGAGTTCCGCCGGTCCGGCGCCGCAGCGAGCTGGCTACTTGTCGCCGGCCGTGAGCTTGGCGCGCAGATCAGTGAATTCTTGGAGGTGCTCGCGAGCCGCGGCGGCGTCGCCGAGCTTGCGGCTGACCCGGGCTAGCTGGTAGTGGATCTTCATGCGCTGCTGCTCTTCGGCCGAACCGTCCAGCGCCCTGGCCAAGGCCGCCCGCGCCTCCGCGAACCGCTCGAGGTCAAGCAGCGCCTTGCCCAGCGCCTCCAACGCGGCAGGCGACGGCGGATCGGCGGCGGCAGCGGAATCCAGATGGGGCAGGGCCTCGCCCGCAAGGCCGAGCGCGAGGAGTGCCTCACCACAGCGCAGATGCAAGGCTCCGTTATCAGGTTGGACCTCCAGTGCCCGCCGATAGGCGTCCGCGGCGGCTCTGTGCCGGCCGCGACCCTGCTCCAGATCGCCGAGCGCTCGCCATGCGTCAGGCAACGGCGGATTGCCGGCGAGTGCCTTCTGATAGGCAGCGATGGCCTCGGAGGACCTCCCGTTGAGGTCGTGGTCCTCGGCCGTCGCTAAGTGAGCGTACGGGGACTCAGGTGCGCTGGCCAGCAATTGCGCTTGCGAGTGCAGGGCGAGATCCGAGTACGCCTTGCCAACGAGGTAGAGCAGTTCCGGATCCATCGGCGCCGCCGCTTGCGCGGCCAGCAGGTGCTGGAGAGCTGTTTGCGGATCTCCGGATTCAAGGTGGGCTCTCCCCAGCCACGCGCTCAGCTCCCACCTGCCCGGATTCTCGCGCCGCGCGGCATCGAGGTGGGGGACGGCCTCCTGGGCCCGTCCCAGCATCAGCAGGTCATATCCGAGCAACTCCCGCGCCCCTGGGAGCTCCGGCTTCAGCGCCAGTGCCCTTTCGAGCGAACCAGCCGCTGCGGAAAAATCCGCACTCTCGTGCAGCACCAGCCCCAAGTACAGATGGGCCTCGGCAAGCCCCGGAGCGGCGCGGACAGCGGCTTCGAGTTCCCGGCGCGCTTCTTGGAGCCGCCCGGCTTCCCTTGCGGCCACACCCTGCCTCACGTGGTCGGCAACCTCGCCGGGCACCTGCGCGGCGAGCGATGCGCAGAGCATCAAGAATCCGGCGAGTCGGAGCGTCACGATCTCGGCTCCCGAACCGTCATCACCTGATCCGCTTCGATGTCTTCCAAGATCTGCCTAGCACCACTGGGCCAGCGGATCGTGATCCTAGACACGACCGACTCAGACCCGATCCCGAAGTGAACGCGGGGATCATTGGCAGACAAGTAGCCTCCCGATGTCGTCGCATAGCGTACCTGCTCCGCGCCGGAACTCGTCCGAATGCTGACCCTCGCCCCCTGGCCGTCGCGGGGACTTGCGCGGCCAACCAGCCGGATCTGCAGCCAATGGCTATCGCCCGCGGATGCGTTCGAGTAGAGCACCCTAGGACCGTCATCGAGCACACCCACCACAAGATCAATGTCGCCGTCGTTGTCCAAGTCGCCAAAGGCCGTGCCTCTACCAGCGATGCTGGTCTGGAAGATCGGGCCCGCCGACGCGCCGATGTCGACGAACCGGCCCTCCACGTTGAGCGCGATCAGCGGTGGTTGCAGGTAAACCAGCCCCGGCTCCATCATTTCGACGTTATCCAGCACGTGGCTCTGCGCAGCGAACAGGTCTTTCCATCCGTCGTGGTTGAAGTCTGCGAACTTCACGCTCCAACCGGACAGCCGGGCAGTGATCTCGGCCAAGCCGGTCTGGCGAGTCACATACCCGAAGGTGCCGTCACCTTCGTTCCGGAATAGGGGGTAGAGTTCCTTCGCGAGCGCCGTCGCCACCACGTCCGGGAGCCCGTCGTTGTCGTAGTCATCGAAGTCCACGCCCATTCCGGCGAAGGACCCGCCGTCTTCGTTGTACGCCAAGCCCACTAGGAGCGCTTCGTCCGAGAATCCGGCCGGACCCCGGTTCAGGAACAATTGCTGAGCCGTCGAATCGTTCGCGACGATCACGTCCGGCAGCCCGTCGGCATCGGCGTCGTTGAACGCGACCCCGAGTGCCTTCCCCGGCGACTCGGCGACGCCCCATTCCCTAGAGACGTCCGAGAAAGTCCCATCACCTTCGTTGCGGAGCACGACGCTCGCTACCCGAGGGTATTCCCGAGGAGAGCAGTAAACCGGGATCTTCTCTCCGCACGCTCTGCTCGTCTCGAGGCTCCAATCGAGGTAGCGGGTGACGAAGAGATCTAGGTCGCCATCTAGGTCCGCGTCGAAGAATCCGGCGCTGGCCGACCATCCCGGGATATTGGCTCGAGCGGCCTCTGTGCGGTCCTCGAAGGCGTGGCCGCCTAGGTTGCGATAGAGGATGGTGCCCCCGTAGCCGGTCACGAACAAGTCGACGTAACCGTCGTTGTCGTAGTCCCCAGTGGCGGCTCCCATGCCGTAGATGCGCTTGGTCGCGGCGCTGACATCGGCTTGCTCGGTCACGTCTTCGAACGATAGCCCTCTTCGGCTGCGGTATAGCCGGTCGTGGAGTTCGGGGTCCGACCGATCGACGAGCCACCCATCGTCGCCTCGGGCCAACGCCCCGCCGTTCACGAAGAAGATGTCGAGGAATCCGTCGTTGTCGAAGTCCACCAGCGCCACGCCGCCGCCCATCGTCTCGACGAGGTGCTTCTCCGGCGTAGGACCAGCGTGGTGCCGGAATCCGATCCCGGACGCGCTGCTGCGGTCCTGGAAGCGCAGGTCGGCCGCAACGAGCGCCGATAGCCCTGTACCGAGCGCTCCGACACTTAGCAGGAAGCAGTTTCGAGGCGTCACGGCAAGGCGCGTCTCCATAGGCTAGGGTAGTATGCGACCGGGATGAGCTGGGGGAACCGGTGAGGTCGGGACTGCGACTGCTCGCGACGTGTGCGGGCTGGTTCGCTGCCATGCTCTGCGCTGCGCAGAGCTTGCCCGAGACGGCGGCCCCGTTCGAGGCTCTCTATCGGGAAGCCTATGAGCGGCGGCTTCGCGAATCCGGGCCGGAGCATCGGGACACGATCGCTAGTCTCGTGCGGCTCGGAGCGCTTCTGCGCTCCCACGGTCGCGCCGAGTCCGCCGAGCCGCTGCTCCGGAAAGCGCTGGAGACCCAGGGCGCGTCAAGTTCGGTCGGCCCGGACGCCACCACCGAGTTGGCCAAGACCCTGGCTGTTCTGGGCCGCAACACGGAAGCAGAGGATCTCTTCCGTCGCTCGCTGGAGCTCACTCAGTCCGGCGCGCAGAGCGCACGGATTCTGCTGGGAATCGCTAGGCTCCGGCAGGACAACGGAAACGCGAGTGGCGCTCGCCAAGCGTATCTCGAGGCACTGGAGCATTTCGAGGAGGGTGCCCCTCTGCAGGCGGACGCACGGAAGTCCCGTGCGACGGCGCTGAATGACCTAGGCCTCTTGCTGGAGGCGCAGGGAGAGCTCGACGAAGCGGAGGAAGCGTACCTGAGTTCCGCGGAGGTCCATGCCGAGGAGTTCGGGAACGGGCACCCGGCCACGGCTGCCGTTCGCGCCAACCTGGCCAGCACGCTCGCTATGCGGGGAGAGACGCATCAAGCCGCGGCCCTGCTGCAGCAGTCCCTAGCCGTCATTCGAGCAGCGTTCGGGAGCGGTCACGACGAGGCTGCGAGGCTTCACAACCGGCTCGGGGAGATTCTCGAAGTGCTGGGCCGCATGGAGGACGCCGAGGCGGAGTATCTTGCTGCCCTGACAGTCTGGCAAGAGCCCTCGCTTGCCCGCGGTCTGGCGCTGGCGGACCTAGGCCGCCTGGCCGGAGTCCAGGGCGATTCCGCGGCTGCCGAGGCGGCGCTAGCCGAGGCGATTCGATTGCTCGAACCTGCCGGGGATGCCGCGGCAGTCGACCTCGCTGAGGCACTCGACTCCTACGGATCAGTGCTCCGCGCTTCGGGCCGGCTGGACGAGGCCGAGTCGATTTTGTCTAAGGCGCTAACGATCCGCGAGCGAGAACTGGGCGCGTCCCACCCGGACGTGGCCTTGTCCTTGGTGGGCATGGCCGGCGTGCTGCACTTGCGCGGCGACCTCGCAGGTGCCGGGCCGTTGTATCGCCGGGCACTCGGGATTCAGCAGGAGTCCTTGGCACCGGACCATCCGGACGTGGGCGAGACCCTTTACAACCTCGCACACCTCCGGCGAGCTCTGGGGGACATCGCTGGCGCGAGGGACGCGTTCGAGCGATCAGCCGAGATCCTGTCGGTCGCATACGGGCCGGATGACCCGTTCGTGGTCGAGATCCGTGCCGCGCTGCGGGCCCTTCCCTGACGCCTCTGCACTTAGCAGACCGCGATGTCCGCCCGATCCCAGGGCAAGACGGTGATGCGGGATCGCCGTGTACGATCCAGCGAGTGCCGCCTGGGTCCTGGGGTCCTGGAAGGGAGTCGCGACGGCTCCCCTATAATGGATGGTGGCTTAGGTCGCGCACGTGCGGCCATGGCTTGCAACGGGGGTAAATACATGACTAGGCATTCGTTTCTCGCTGCGGCGATCGCCGTAGCGATTGCGGTGGGGGTGCATGTCGCGCCCGCCCAAGACCTGCGCGGGAAGATCGGCGGCACAGTGGCCGACGCATCGGGAGCGGTCATCCCAGGCGCGAACGTTACGCTGTCCAACGACAACACGAACATCGCTTCGTCGGCACAGACCAGCGCGGCTGGCCAGTACCTATTCGATTTCGTGCTGCCCGGCACGTACACGATCACCGTCGAGTCGGAAGGGTTCCGCACATTCCAGCAGCAGAATATCTTGGTGCAGACCCGGGCCGACATCACGGTCGACGCCGCCCTAGAACTGGGTGCGGTCACTGAGACCGTGACGGTCGAGGAGGCACCGGTCGCCGTGCAGTTCACTACGACGACCATGGAAACCACGCTCGACACCAAGATGTCGCAGGAACTGCCGTTGCTCAACCGCAATCCCTACATGCTGGCGGCACTCGATCCGGCCGTGAACTACCGCGGAGGCGCCGAGAACGCGCCGTACCACCACTGGGCGATGAGCCAGCTGGACGTCGGCGGCAACACGTCCACCCGCAACAACGTGCTGATGGACGGCGTGCCCCAGCTCGTCGGAGCCAAGGGCGTGTACACCCCGCCGATGGACGCGGTCTCGGAGGTGAACGTCCAGCAGAACGCCACGGACGCCGAGTACGGCCATAGTGCGGGCGGAATCGTCTCGGTGCAGATGAAGAGCGGCACCAACGACTGGCACGGAACCGCCTACTACTTCGGGCGGAATCCCGTCCTGAACGCGCGACCCAACGCCCTGAGCTCGCAGAAGAGCGTGGTGCGCCGCAGTGTCTGGGGCGTCAGCTCCGGAAACCCGATCGTCAAGAACAAGGTGTTCAACTACTTTGCGTACGAGGCCCAAGACGTGCGCTCCCCCAGCACGGTCCGCCTGACCCTGCCGCGTGCTGGAGAGCGCGGCGGCGACTTTTCCAACAGCCTGAACCGCCGGGGGAGTCTGCGGCAGATCTTTGACCCGCTGACGACCGATCCGGACGGTAACAACCGGTCGCAGTTCCCGGACAACCGCATCCCGTCAAGCCGGTTCGATCCGACATCGCTGCGGGTTCTGGACAAGACCTGGGAGCCGAACAACGCCGGTGACAACGCCTCGGGAGCGAACAACTTCCGCCTCGTCTTCCCGATCACGTTCGACTATTGGAACCTCACGAACCGGACCGACTACAACGTCAGTGACAACGTCAAGATCTTCGGCCGCGTCAGCCGCTTCCACACCACCCAGAGCGAGCCGGACTACTCCGGCTCGGTGGCCCAGCGCCGCCAGGGCAGCGCCCGCAACAGCGTGCAGGCATCCGGCGACATCGTCTGGACCATCTCGCCGACGACCGTGTTCAACATGCGCGGCTCATGGTCGAAGATCACCGACTCGTTCTACACGCCTCAGGCCGAGATCGGCGAGGCGGGCCTGGCAGACCTGTGGCCGAACAATCCTTGGTACGCGTCGCACGTGCGGGACATCCCCGCCGTGCACTTCCCGGAGATCCGGGTCGACGCCGACGCGACCACCTCGTTCGGACGTTCGGGCTTCTGGTTCCAGGAGCCCTCGACATGGAACCTAGAAGCCAAGGTTTCGAAGCAGATGGGCCGCCACTACATCAAGATCGGCGGCCAGTACCGCAAGCAGCTGGTACTGGCGGCGCGCCCGCGCGGCATGCGGTTCCGCTTCAACGCGAACCCCACGGCCGACACGGCCAACAGCCCCAACACCGGCGAACTGGGTCACGCCTGGGCCTCGATGCTGCTCGGCGTGATGCAGGACGGCAACTGGAGCAGGGCAAGGACGGTAGCGGTCAACCGCCCACGGATCGATGTGTTCGGCTTCTTCATCCAGGACGACTACAAGCTGAACTCCCGCGTCACCCTCAACCTGGGCCTGCGCTACGAGTACGAGACCCCGATGCGGGATCCCGAGTACCGGCTTTCCCGATACCTCGACTTCAACCAGGGGCTTCCCGAGCTAGCCGGGGCGATGAACTACGTCCCGTCAGACATATTGGCGATGCGGACCACTCCGTTCAACCTGCTCGGAGCTTGGGTGTTCACCGACTCCAGCCACCCCTACGCATGGAGCGGCCAGACCAATCTGTTCCTGCCACGCGCCGGCTTAGCCATCAGGCTGAACGAGCGCACGGCCCTGCGCATCGGCTACTCGCGATACGCCACGCCACCCATCCAAGAGAAGGGCGGCGGCGCTTCCGACCGCGGCCTCGACATTCTCGGAAGTACGCCCTATCCGGGCTACGAGATCGAGGGGAGTCCGCTTTCGTCGATCAACGGCACGCCCCGCGCATACTTCGGCGACCCCTTCCCCACCGGCGGTGCCCACCCCAATCCGCTACCGGAACCGTTCGGCCAGCGCTTCGGCCGCTTCGCCACGCTAGGTTCGAACGAGGCGCGATTCTTCCACCAAGACTGGACGGCGGGCGTCAATGACCGGTTTAACTTCTCTCTGCAAAGAGAGATCGTCAGCCGCATCGTTCTGGATGCGACCTTCTTTACGAACTTCGGCAGCAACCAGCCTTACGACCGGCGCCACAACCTGCTGGACCCGCGGATCGGCTTCCAGCACGGCAGCGCGATCAACAGGGCCACGCCGAACCCGTTCTACGGGGTGCCCCAAGAGATCATGCCCGGCCCTCTGGCAAGCCGGCGGAACATCCGGGTGAGAGATCTGCTCACTCCCTACCCGCACTTCCTAAGTGGCGGCATCATCGAGCACGTCTTCCCGGGACGCCGGGAGCGCTACAACTCCCTGCAGTTGCAGCTTCAAAGGCCCTTCGCCAACGGCTTCAACTTCATCATGGGGTACAACTTCCACCGGGCCCGCAACGAGGACTTCTACGACGAAGTCGACGAAGTTGACCAGCGTTTCACCTTCCAAGACGACGTCCGGGGCCGCCACAAGTTCACCCTGGCGGGCATTTACGAGCTGCCGATCGGGCGAAACAAGCCCGTGGGATCGAACCTCAGCGGCGTGGCGGAGAAGATCATCGGTGGCTGGCAGCTCAGTTGGCTGTACACCTACGTCGGCGGCGAACTGCTCCGATTCGGTGGCCTGCAAGTCAGCGGCGACCCGGCCATCTCCAACCCGACCAGGGAGAGAATGTTCAACACCGACGCCTTCTCGAACCTAGCACCCTTCACGCGACGGTCGAACCCTTGGAGCTACCCAGGTGTCCACGGGCCCCGCTTCTCGAACCTCGACATGGTCTTCGCAAAGCGGACCCGCATTTCGGAGAGGCTCGAGTTCGAGTTCCGCATGGAATCGTACAACCTCACGAACAGCTTCATGGGCGCCAATCCGACCACCAACGTGAACAGCGGCAACTTTGGCCGTGTCGCCAGCAAGGTGCGCACGCACTTCGGTCGCGAGTGGCAGTACAGCGGCCGCTTCATCTGGTAGCTTCCCGCGACCGGAAGGAGCTCTCCACGGGGCGGGACCGCAGGGTCCCGCCCCTAATTTCTTTCCGGGGAGCGGTCGCACGCTATCGAGCCGCTGCCGGAAGTTCGAGCGACCAGACCTCGTCCTTCGCCTCCTCGAGCGAGAACGCCAGGCTGTTTCCGTCCGAGCTGACGCGGACAGGTCCGGGACGCTTCCACGGTGCTTCCAGAGGCGTGGGCTCCGCGCCGCCCGCAGCGACGATCCACAGGCTAGACCCGCCTCCGGACTCAGCGCTCACCAGCAACTCATCGTCGCCCTTGATCCAGTCCACGCCGGAAATGTCCCCGTAGCGCGAGCGGAGGACCTCAGTCGACCGCTCCTCCTCGACATCGAGGATCTGCACTGCCTGAGTGCCGTCATCAGGCCCGGCTTCCAGCACGAAGGCGAGCCGGTCCGTGGCCCGCGCGCGGCGCAGCGAGCGGATGATCGCCCGGCCTGCCGGCGGGTGGTACACGTCTTCCCGCCGGCCCGACTCCAAGGAGTGGGATCGGATCACGAAGCGATTCGGATCTGTGCGCTGTGCAAAAAAGATGCGAGCGCCATCCGCCGACCAGTCGCCTTCCAAGCCGCGGAAGTCGCCGGTCCGTTCGACGACAGCCTGCGTTGCCTCGCCAGTGCTCAGGTCCATCACGAAGAGTCCGGACCGGCCTTGAGCGTCCCCGCCGCTCAGCAGCAGAGAACCCCCGTCGGGCGACCACCTGAGCCGCTCTACGAACGTGAGGCGCGGCGCGTGCACCGTCTCGAGGCCAGAGGCCATGTTGCGCACCGTAACCGCTCGGTGCTCCTGCCCGTAGTTTTCCGTACCGACCCGGGACAGGTATGCCAAGAACCGGCCGTCAGGCGACCACTCCGGACTCCTGTTGGCTCCGGCAAAGCGGCTCGGCAAGACCCTTGCACCACCCGCGAGCGCGCCGCTCGAGGCATCGAAGCGGCCCAAGTATACATCGCTCCGTCCCGCCCTCAGCCCATAGAACAGGCTCCCCTCGTTCGTGAACGCCATCGGCAGCGCCCGTCCGAGTCCCTTCCGGACAAGCGTAGGTTCGCCGCGGGGCTCCCCATGCTCCACTCGCACCATCCAGGCATCCATCTCGCCCTCGCGGTCGCTGCCGAACACGACCGCCTCGCCATCGGGGGTCCAGAGCGGGAACAGGTCGTTGGCCGGGCTGTCGGTAAGCACACCCTGAGTCGACCCGTCCACCGCGAGGATGTGGATGTCTCGGGCCGCCGACTCGCTAGCGGGAATGGAGTCGTAGATGACGAAACGCCCGTCGGGCGATAGGTCGATCTTCTTGGGATAGAACCAGTCCAGCGAACGCAGGACACGCGCCGTCCCGTCGATTGTCGACACCAAGGCGATCTGGCTGACGTTGTCGCGCCGGAACAGCAAGGTGAGCACGTGGTCGCCGTCCGGAGAGAACGCTGTAGGCTGTACGAAGCCGGACTCGGGATTGCGGTACAGGGTGCGCGGAGCTGAGCCGTCCATGGCAACGATCCTCAGCTCGTAGAATCGTTCCTCGTTGAACCATGCATAGGCAATCTCCCGACTGTCGCGGGAGAAGACCGAGAAGTAGGCGAACTGCCCCGAGGAAGGACCGCCCGCGCCGCCGGTAAGCGCACGGCTGGCACCTGTTGCCAAGTCCCGAACCGCGAGGTTACCTGCGGCGTCGACGAAGGAAAGGAAGCGCCCGTCCGGCGAGGGAGCGCCTAGCGTGTTGGTCTGCTCGTCAGCCCAGACCGGCCGGGCGCGCGCTACGGCCGATTCTTCGGACTCGGCTGCGGCGAGGATCCCTGCCAGCACCAGTGCGGACAGGACCGGCGACGCCGCTCCCGCCAGTCGCCAACTTGCGTTGGAGAGTCGCCGCGGTCCCCGGCTCAGACCCGGCTGGGCTCGGAGTACCATAGTCCTTAAGATACGTTGGCAGCGCGCCGATGACTAGGAACAGAGCGCTGAAGTGGACGCTGCCGTGCCTCGTATCGGCAGCGCTTCGACTATTCTCCCAGCCCTTAGACGTCTTCGATCACTCCCCGGAGACGTATCTCGGGGCGGACGCGTGCGCGGCCTGCCACGCCGAGCAGTTCGCGAAGCAATCAGCCAGCGGCCACGCCCTGTCGCTGCATCCCACAGCCGATCATCCGGCCGCGGCATCGTTCGCACCGTCGCAACCGTTGGTGCGGACGGGGGGCGCTACGTACTCCTATCGCGCCGACGAAGGCGGCCTCCGTGTCGAGATCACAGCGCAGGGACAGCGAATCGAATCTGGCCTCGAATGGGCGTTCGGTGCAGGCGAGCAGGCGGTCACTTTCGTCGGGCAGGTCGACGAGGGTCGTTACGTCGAGCACCATTTCAGCTACTACGCCGCAAGCGGTGCGCTGGGAACTACTCCGGGTCATCGCAACGCTCCCGCACGGGGGGCCGAAAATGCACTGGGTGTGTACTACGAAACATTCGGCCCGCAGCCCTCGATCATGCGCTGCTTCCAGTGCCATTCGACCGGGCCGCTGGCGCTAGGCGAGGGTTTCTCGCTACGGCCGCACGAGCCGGGCGTGCGTTGCGAGGCCTGTCACGGGCCAGGCCAGAGGCATGTCGAGGCCGTGGCATCCGGCCAGATGGCACAGGCAAGCGCCGCCATCAGGAACCCAGCGCGACTGGCTGGCGACGAGCTGCTCGATAGCTGCGGCCAGTGCCACAGGCCGCCAGCGTCTTCTGGCCAGGTGATCGACTGGAGCGATCCGTGGAACGTCCGGCACCAGCCCGTTTATCTCTCGCGGAGCGCCTGTGCGCAGCCCGGCGGCCAACCCTTGGCATGCATGCGGTGCCACGATCCGCACGGGCCGCTCTCGGCGGAGGAGGCGCGCGACAACCGGCGCTGCTTAGAGTGTCACGAGGGCCGCGTGCCGCCAGCTCCGGTCTGCCGCCAGGCCAGCGATCGGGCGTGCTCGGCCTGCCACATGCCTCCGGTGCGGCCACAGGACGAACTGCGGTTCACGAACCACTGGATCGGCATATACGACCCAGACAATCCCCTGCGTCCACTCGATGCAAGCGGAACACCTCCGCGTTGAGTGGCCCACCCGCTGCGCCCGTTCTCTAGCGCCTCCCCGCTGACGGGGCACGGCCCCGATTCCGTGAGGCGCCTCGGAGCATCCGGATTGATCGCCTCGAAATCCCTGTGTCGGGCCACGAAATGCAGCGAGCTAAGATCGGAATATGGCCCAAGTAGTCACGTTCGGCGAGATCATGCTGCGTCTCGCACCGCCGCACCTCGAGCGTCCGTTCCAATCTCCCGCGTTTGTGGCGACATTCGGCGGCGGCGAGGCGAACGTCGCAGTCTCGGTCGCGAACTACGGGATCCCGAGCTCGTTCGTTACGGCCTTTCCGGACGATAACTTCCTCGCTGACAACTGCATTGCGCAGCTGCGGGGCTTCGGCATCGACTGCGAGAGCATCGTGCGCAAGCCGGGGCGGGTCGGCGTCTACTTCCTCGAGACGGGCGCCAACCAGCGCCCCTCTAAGGTGCTCTATGACCGTGCAGACAGTTCGATCGCACAGGCCGGCCCCGGGGACTTCGATTGGGATGCGATCTTGGCAGGGGCCACGTGGTTTCACATCACCGGCATCACGCCTGCGCTGAGCCAAGGCTGCGCCGACCTGTCGTTGGAGGCGGTTCGCGCCGCCAAGGACAAGGGCCTGACAGTTTCCTGCGATTACAATTTCCGCAAGAAGCTCTGGAAATACGGCAAGACCGCTCCCGAAGTCATGCAGGGCATCGTGCGGCACGTGGACGTCGGCATCGCCAACGAAGAGGACTGCCAGAAGTCGCTAGGCGTGTCGGTGGAAGATGTCGATGTCGAATCGGGCCGCTTGAATGTCGAACGCTACGAACAGCTGGCAAAGCTGATGCTCGAGCGCTTCCCGAACCTGAAGATGCAGGCCATCACCCTGAGGGAATCTGTGTCAGCGTCGCACAACGGCTGGTCAGCCTGCCTATATGACGGAGACCAGTTCTACCTCAGCCGCAAGTACGAGATCACGCACATCGTAGACCGCGTCGGCGGCGGGGATTCGTTCTCGGGCGGCCTGATCGGCGGGCTGCACCTGTTTCCCGACGACAAGTCACAGGCCCTGGAGTTTGCAGTCGCAGCCTCCTGCCTCAAGCACTCCGTGCCCGGCGATTTCAACCGCTTCTCGGCCAAGGAGGTGCTGGCGCTGATGCAGGGCGGCGGCTCTGGCCGCGTGGAGCGCTAGCCCGGGTATCTCACCAAGGGGGGTGAAATGAGGTGTGAATTTGTGGTAACATGTTTGTTATCATCAATTTACGTGCTACCAACAAACACACCCCATGCCCACACGCTGTATCACAATCGACCTCCCCAAGCAGGGCTGCCGCAAAGTTCGCGCCGGCTTTGACGGCGGCCGCATGTCCTCCGATGGCGGAGCCCTCTTGCTACGGGCCGTCGACCAGCGCATCGGCCTGACCCAGCGCTTGGCCGCCTGCTTCGCCGATCACCGCAATCCCGGCCGCTGCGAGCATGCCCCCCCGCACCTGCTCGCCCAGCGCCTGTTCGGCCTCGTGCTCGGCTATGAAGACCTCTGCGATCACGACCGACTGCGCGAGGACAGCCTGCTCGCGCTCGCCGTGGGCCGCGACGACGTCACCGGCGAGAGCCGCGCGCGCGAACGCGACCGGGGCCATCGTATGTGACCTGCGGTCCGCACATCCTGTGCGGGCGGCTGCGGACGGCCAACCGGGACGGGGCGGACGGGGCGCTGAAGGAGCTCAAGCGAATCGTGAGGCAGATCCGCCAGCGCTGGCCGCGGGTGCGGGTGATCGTGCGGGGGGACTCGGGCTTCTGCCGCGAGGAGCTGATGGCGTGGTGCGAGGGGCAGGCGGGGGTCGACTACGTGTCCGGATTGGCCCGCAACCCACGGCTGCAGCGGGCGTTGGCACGGCAGCAGCGGCGGTCGCGGAGCCGGGGGGTGGCCAGCGGGCGGGCCTCGCGGCGGTACCGGGACTTCCGCTACCGGACGCTGGCGAGCTGGAGCTGCAAGCGGCGTGTGGTGGGCAAGGCGGAGTGGCTGCCGGACCAGGTGCGCGGGGACAAGCAGCGTTTCGTGGTGACCAGTCTGCAGCGGGGCCGGATCGGGAGGCAGGCGCTGTACGAGCAGCTGTGCTGCGCGCGGGGGGACATGGGGAACCGCATCAAAGAGCAGCAGCTGGACCTGTTCGCAGACCGGACCTCGGCGGCGACGCTGCGGGCGAACCAGCTGCGGCTGTACTGGGCTTTGTTCGCCGCGGCGTTGCTGGAGGTGCTGCGGCAGGTGGGTCTGGCCGGGACGGAGCTGGCGACGGCGCAGTTCGGGACGATCCGGGCTCTGCTGCTGAAGGTGGCCGCGACGGTACGGATGAGCGTGCGGAGGATCTGGGTGTCCCTGTCCTCGGTGTTTCCGCGCCAGGAGCTGTTCGCGCACAGCCTGTCACGACTCCGGGAGGTTGCGTCGGGATAGGCGGTGGGTCCGAGGAAGAGTCCGTCAAGCCGTTGCGTGGGACGGCTGGGCAGGGGGTGTGTGCGCGAAGCGCCTGGTGACCGATCGGAGCGCCAATAATCTCCCGGAACCGGTCGAGCTTCGAGGAAGAGGTGGCTACACGAGGGCATTACCGCACGACCAGGCCGGAAACCAATTGCGAGCCCCCTCCCGACAGCCCACTCTCCGGATCCAGGACGCCAGAATCCGATCCTCGCCAAAGTTGGTGACGGATGCGGGCTAGGGCAGGTGGCCGTGCTATACGGCCGCACGGTACGCCGGCGCTCGGACCCGGCGTCCCCCGAGGCCTTGATTTCAAAGGTCTCCGTTCGAGCGCGGCAACACTATACTGGGTTCGCAATGCTGCGAATGGGGATGGCCAACGGGTTCGCGAAACGCCTCTCCATCGAGCCACCAGCAGCCGTTCGCAAGGTCCCTGACCGAACCGGCGGCAGTCATTGCGGCGCACTACGCACGGGCCGTCCTACCTTGCGTGCGCGTCGGCGTGCCGTCTGGAATATCCCCCTGGTTTGCTGCATGGTCGGCACTTCAGCACTGGCGCAGCAAGTCGATGACGAGCACCCAGAACGCATGGCCGAGGGTCTCGCGGTCTTTCGTTCCGAGATCCAGCCGCTGTTTCTAGACAGCTGCCTTGGATGTCACGGGGACGGCCAAGTCATGGGCGGGCTGGACTTGAGGTCCCGAGGTGCCCTGGTTGCGAGCGGCAAGATGGGAGCATCGGCCGAGTCGAGCGCGCTTCTCGCCGTCTTGCGGCACGAGCGCCAGCCCTTCATGCCATTCGGCCAGGACAAGCTCCCCGACGAAAAGATCGACGCGGTGGGCCGCTGGGTGGATCTCGGCGCCCCGTACGATCAACCCCTTACCAGCACCGGCGAACCGGTTTCCGAGGCGGGCGACCGTGCGCGCTTCTGGTCGTTCGGCCCGTTGATGGGGACCGCCCCCCCGGCAGTCGCCGACGAAACCTGGGCAAGGACTCCGATCGATCGGTTCATACTGGCCAGACTTGAGGCTGCTGGAATCGAGCCGAATTCTCCGGCCGGCCGGCGCACCCTGATCCGGCGCGCATCGCTCGATTTGCTGGGTCTGCCGCCCAGCCCGGAGCGCGTGGAGGAATTCGCGAACGACTCGGCGTCCGATGCGTTTGAACGACTCATCGACGAGTTGCTCGAGTCGCCGCACTACGGTGAGAGGTGGGCACGCCACTGGATGGACATCGCTCGGTTCGCCGAGAGCTACGGCTTCGAGGAGGACTACGACCGGCCATTCGCCTACCATTACAGGGACTTTCTGATCAAGGCATTCAACCGCGACATGCCCTACGACCGATTTGTCAGGCTGCAAGTCGCCGGGGACGAACTGGAACCCGAGAATGCCCTTGCCCTGATGGCGACCGGGTTTATGGGAAACGGCCCCTTCCCGACGCAAATCTCGGACGCCGAGTTCGAGATTTCGCGCTACGACGAACTCGACGACATGATTGGCACTCTCGGAACGGCGATGCTCGGGCTCACCGTGGGCTGCGCCCGCTGCCACGATCACAAGCATGATCCGATATCCGCTCGTGACTACTACCAGATGGCGGCGATCTTCGGTCGCACGACGCGGTCGATCATCGAGCACGATCCGAATCCTGGAAAGTTCAGAACCGAAAGGGCTGAGTGGGAGGGTCGGCTCAAGGAGCTTCGCCAGAAACGAGAGGAAATCGAGCGCGAGTTGGCTGGCGAGGCATTCGAGCAATGGCTCAGGGACGGGGCTCCCGGTTCCGGCGCCGGTGAATGGCAGGTCCTGGATATCGTCGACATCAAGACTGCCAGCCGAGCTACGGCAGACAAGCTCGACGACGGTTCGATCCTGTTCAGTGGCGACAATGTCGACTTTGATACCTACACGCTCGTCGCCAACATCTCCGCAAGAGATCTGCGAGCCCTCAGGGTCGAGGCCTTGACGCACCCGTCATTACCGTTCAACGGCCCTGGCCGCTCGCATGATGGGGAGTTCCTCCTCGGCCGCGTTTCGGCGGAGGCCCGGCCGATGTCGGAACCCGAAGTCGATCCCGTGAAGCTCAAGTTGCGGAACGCGCGGGCAACGGACCAACTGGAAGCGGGCTACGCCTCCGTCTCCTTGGCTATCGAGGACAACAGCGACAGAAGCGGCTGGGCACTCCCCCCGGCCGGGGTCGGCTCGGACCACGCCGCCATCTTTGATTTCGAGGAACCCGCGAGTTTCGACGGCGGATTGCGGCTAGCAATCAAGCTCGTATTCGGCTATAACTCGCATTTCAGCCTGGGGCGTCTTCGCCTGTCCGTGACGGACTCGACCGAACCCGGTTTTGCGGTTGGAGAAGGTGTCTCGCAAGGCCTCGTCGAGGGCTTGGCCGGACTCCGGGAGACAGGGGTCGAGTCCCTGACGGACGGCCAGAAGGTCCTCCTGCTCAAGGACTTCGCCCGCAAGAACCAAGAGTGGATGGAGGCGAGCGCGGCGATCCGTGACCACGAAGCTCGCATACCGAAGCCTTCGTTCACGAAAATCCAGGCAACAGCGGAAGGGTTCGCAAAGCCACGTCACAATGCCAACGGGAGGGGCTATCCGCATTTCTACGAGCAGACCTACGTTCTCCGACGTGGCGATGCGAATCTGAAGCTGGAGCCAGCCGAGCCGCGGGCATTGCCGATTCTGACCCGCCGGGACGCGGAACCGGGGCACTGGCTCGAGAAGCCGCCGCCCGGATGGGAGCGCAGTGGATTTCATCGAGCTTCGCTCGCCAAGTGGCTCACCGATTCCGAATCCGGCGCGGGCGCGCTGCTGGCGCGTGTCATCGTCAACCGGGTCTGGCACCACCATTTCGGTACCGGAATCGTGGCCACTCCGAGTAATTTCGGGGCAATGGGCGCGCGTCCGACCCACCCGGAACTCCTTGCCTGGCTGGCTGGGGACCTCATTCAGAATGGTTGGCAGCTCAAGCGCCTGCACCGCATGATCATGGCCAGCAGCGTCTACAGGGTCGATTCGACCGTCGACAGCTCGAAGGCCGCCGTCGACTCGTCGAACCGACTTCGCTGGCGCTGGACGCCGAGGAGGCTCGAAGCCGAGGCGATTCGCGACTCCATGCTGGCGGTGTCCGGGACGCTCGACCCGACCATGTATGGAATTGGGGTGCAGAACGAGAGCATGCCTAGGCGCAGCGTCTATTTTTTCGTCAAGCGTAGCGAGCTAATCCCTTCGATGATGTTGTTCGACTGGCCCGAGCACCTCGTCGGCATTGGCCGCCGACCGTCCACGACGATCGCCCCCCAAGCGCTGCTTTTCCTCAACAGCCCGTTCACGCGCCGCTATGCGAGGAATTTCTCGTCCCGGTTGGCTGGCTTGGAGCCGCAAGCAGCGGTCGAGAAGGCCTACCGGACCGCTTTCGCGCGTCCGCCCGGGCCATCGGAAGCTGCCCAAGGAGTGGCATTCCTGGAGCGTCAGGTGGACCTGTACCGCAAGGACGGCGAGCTCGAGCCGGACCGCCTCGCGCTGGTTGACTTCTGCCAGTCCTTGATGAGCCTGAACGAATTCCTCTACATCCGGTGAGAAGCATGAGAGACACACATACCACCCCACTGCCCGCGCTATCGCGTCGCGAGCTGCTGGAACGTTGCGGGATGGGCCTGGGGATGCTCGGGTTAGCCGGCATCCTCGCGGACGAAGGGCTGCTTCAGGCCGCTTCGGTTCCGGACAGAGCGCTCAATCCGATGGCGCCTCGGCCAACACATTTCGCCCCCAAGGCCAAGCGCGTCGTTTGGCTCTTCATCAACGGCGGACCGAGCCACGTGGACACATGGGATTACAAGCCTGAACTCACAACGCGGCACGGTCAGGAACTCGAGGGCTTCGACAAGTTCACCGGCTTCTTCTCGCGGGAAGTCGGCGCGCTGCTGAAGTCTCCCTTCAAGTTCACGCCGCGGGGGCAGAGCGGCAAGCTTGTGTCCGAGATATTCCCTTATCTGGGCGAGCATGTCGACCGGATGGCATTCGTCCATTCGGGCTTGCCGGGCTCGAATAACCATTCCCCGGCTCTCTTCATGATCAACAGCGGGCAGACTCGGATGGGCTTTCCGAGCCTGGGGTCCTGGATCACCTATGGACTAGGAAGCGAAAGCAGCGACCTGCCGGGGTTCGTGGTGATGTCGGATCCCAAGGACCGCGGCCTGCCGAAGGGCAGCGCCTCCAACTGGAGCGCGGGCTTCCTGCCCGGGGCATACCAAGGCACATGGCTGCGCCCGAAGGGCGCCCCCATCCAGAACCTGACGCCCCCGTCGGAGATGTCGGATGTCCACCAGCGGTCGCAGCTGGACCTGATTGCAAGCCTAAACTCCCGGGACATGGAACGCAATCCGCTTGACCCGCAACTTGCAGCCCGAATCGAGAGCTTCGAACTCGCCTACCGGATGCAGTCGGCGGCACCCGAGGCCCTCGACGTGGACAGCGAGCCCGCGCACATCCAGGAACTCTACGGCCTGCACAGCGAGCGCTGCGGGCATATCGCCCGCCAATGCATCATGGCCCGGCGGCTCCTGGAGCGGGGCGTCCGATTCGTCCAGATTTACTCCGGCGGGACGGCAAACCAGCGGGCGTGGGACGGCCACATCGACATCCTCGGAAACCACTCGCAATTTGCTGGCGAAACCGATCAGCCGTTCGCAGCCCTGATCACTGACCTCGAACAGCGCGGCATGCTCGACGACACCCTGGTGATTTGGGGCGGGGAGTTCGGCCGGCTGCCGGTCGCCCAGATCGGCACTTCAAGGCCCGGACGCGACCACAATCCGCACTGCTTTACGGCTTGGATGGCGGGTGGCGGCATCAAGGGAGGAACGTCCTACGGCGAGTCCGACGAACTCGGCTTCAAGGCAGCGGTCGATCCGGTGTCGGTGCACGATTTCCACGCAACGATTCTCCACTTGCTCGGGTTGGACCACGAGCGCCTCACGTACACCTACAACGGCCGGAGCTATCGGCTCACCGACGTGGAAGGCGAGGTCCTGCACAAGATTCTTGCTTGAGGTGGAACGCGGGCGGTGGCGGCTTCCAAGAGGTTCGTCGCGCAACTCGGTCGCCCCGATCCAATCGTGCCGAGTGCCCTGAGACGTGAATCCGCGCGTTTGAGTGCGACGCGCGGTCGACACAGGTCCACGGCTGTCGCAGCACGTGAGGCGGAATCCCTCGGTCGGCGTGAAGATGCGTGACGAGCCGGGGACCGACTCCGCCGGGACCGGCGTCACTTGTAGACGTAGGTGAGGACCTCTTTGAGGTCTTCGAACGCCTGGCGCTTGCCCTCAGGGTTGTACCCGCGCAACAGATAGGACGGGTGATAGGTCGGCATCACCCGGATCCCGCCCCATTCGGTCCAGTTGCCGCGCAGTTTCGTGATTCCCACGCCAGGCCTGAGGAGAGCTTTGGCGGCGGTCCCGCCCAGAACGCAGATCGCCTTGGGCTGAATGGCCTTGACTTGCCGGAACAGGAACTGCCCGCAGATTTCCATCTCGTCCAGCTCTGGCGCGCGGTTGTCGGGCGGGCGGCACTTGACAACGTTGCAGATGTAGACATCGGGCCGCCGGATTGGCAGCCCGATTCGTTCGCACGTGCCGTCGATCATGCGCGTGAGCAGCTGCCCCGCCCGGCCTACGAACGGCAGGCCCTGAGCATCCTCGTCGGCCCCGGGGCCTTCGCCGATGAACACGAGCTTGGCGTTGGGGTTGCCGCTGCCGAACACGATGGTCTTGCGACCCTTGTGCAAGCGGCAGCGGGTGCAGTCGCCTATGTCTGCTTGAATGACCTGCAACGGAGATAGCTGCTCAGAACCTGCGTCCGAGGCCGGAGGCAGCGGAGCCGGGGATTCGTCCGAAGATATCGCTGGGGCGGGAGCCCGTTCTACAGACACTTCTGCGCTAGTAGCGGCATCCGTGTCCGGATCCTCGGGCGCGCGCGCTAGTTCGGCCTCGGAAGATCGGACGAATAGCTCTTCGAAGCCCAGATCCCGATAGAACTCCAGGTGCTTGCGAAGCGCTTGCTCGGACATGTCCCAAGCCGCTTCAGGCCGCCATGCGCTTGCGCAAGCGTATCGCCTCGTCGAAAATCCGACCGGCCATCTCGGCCTTGGACATGGGATCGAGTCGCTGTACCGAGCCATCGGCCGCGAGCAGCATGCCCTGGTTGAGCTCTGTATCGAAGCCCGTGGCTCCACCAACGGGATTCGCCACCATGAGGTCGCAGCCCTTAGAGCGGAGCTTGCGCCGACCGTTAGCCTCCAAATCGTCGGTCTCTGCGGCAAAGCCAACCAAGACGCGGTCGCCCTTGTGGGCGGCGGCCGACTGTAGGATATCGGGGGTCTCTTCGAGCGACAGCTGTGGCAACCCATCTCGCTTCTTGAGCTTGCTGGCGGCTGCGTGATCGGGTCGATAGTCCGCCACGGCGGCTGCCATCACCGCGAAGCTGGCCTCTCCCAAATGTTGCATCACGGCCTGGTGCATTTCGGCAGCGCTCTCCACATCGATGCGCTCGCATCCAGGAGGTGTTGGCAGGGCTACGGGGCCGGCGACCAGAATCACCCGCGCTCCGCGCCTAGCCGCCTCGCTTGCGAGAGCGAAGCCCATCCGCCCGCTAGAGCGATTCGAAATATAGCGGACCGGATCCAACGCCTCTCGCGTGGGTCCTGCAGTGACCAATACGCACTCGTTCTGAAGATCGCCCCTAGCTTGCAGAACCGAACGCACGGCAGCGACGATGTCGCCCAACTCCGCCAGCCGACCGGGCCCGACCGTGCCACAGGCGAGTTCTCCGATGCCCGGCTCGACTATCCGAGCGCCGCGCGTCCGGAGGGCGGCAAGGTTCTCGCGAGTCGCGGGATGCTCCCACATGTTCGTATTCATGGCCGGTGCCAGCACGAGCGGCCCTCGAAAGGCAAGATGGGCCGTGCTGAGGAAGTCGTCGGCGAGCCCCAGCGCGAACTTTGCGAGCATGTCCGCCGACGCGGGCGCGACAAGCAGGACATCGGCGCGCTGAGCGACATCAATGTGGGCAATGGCGCTGTGCAGCGTTTCGTCAGGAGAACTCTCGTCGAACAGGTCCGTGATGACCTTGTTGCCAGTCAAGGAAGCGATAGTGAGAGGAGTGATGAACTTGGTGGCAGCCTTCGTCAGCACTGCCTGCACTGCGTGCCCCTCCGCTTGGAGAGCCCGCACCAATTCAGCCGACTTGTATGCGGCGATCCCGCCGGTGACGCCCAGCAATACTGTGCTCTGGTCGCTCATCGACCTTACCTGCCACTCTCAGTATAGGTAGGCTGCAACCGCCTCAGCCGGCCACAGGGATATCCAAGTGATCGGCTCGCAGCGCTCGCACGCGGTCCCTCAGTTCCGCGGCACGCTCGAATTCGAACTTCTGCGCGGCCTCCCGCATCTGGCGCTCCAGCCGGGCAATCATGGCTTCAAGGTCTTCGGGCGTGTCTGGCACGTCCTCTGACCTGGGCTCAACCGGCACATCGACATAGTCCGCATCGACGATCTTGGCAAGGGTCATCGAGATCGGCTTGACGATCGTCTCGGGGCTGATGCTGTTGGCTTCGTTGTACGCCCGCTGCAATTTCCGGCGCCGCGTGGTCTCGCCGATGGCGCGACTCATGCTGTCGGTCATGCGGTCGGCATACAGGATCGCCTTGCCATGCACGTTGCGGGCGGCGCGCCCCATGGTCTGGATCAGGGATCCTTCCGAGCGCAGGAATCCCTCCTTGTCCGCGTCTAGAATCGCGACCAGTGACACTTCCGGCAGGTCCAGCCCCTCGCGCAGCAGGTTGATGCCCACCAACAGGTCGAATTCTCCCCGCCGCAGGTCGCGCAGGGTCTTGACCCGGTCAAGGGTGTCCACCTCGGAGTGCAGGTAGCGGCAGCGCACGCCGGCCTCGGCGTAGTATTCGGCCAAGTCCTCGGCCATGCGCTTGGTCAAGGTCGTGACCAGCGCTCGCTCCCCGGCTTCGGCGCGCAGGCGGATTTCGCGCAGCAAGTCGTCGACCTGGCCCTTCACAGGCCGCACCTCGACCTCGGGGTCGAGCAGCCCCGTCGGCCGAATCACCTGCTCGGCCACCACCCCCTCGGCTCTTTCGAGCTCGTACGGGCCGGGCGTGGCGGAGACATAGATCAATTGGAAGGTTCGTGCCTGGAACTCGTCGAACCTCAGGGGCCGGTTGTCCAAGGCGCTCGGCAGGCGGAACCCGTATTCGACCAGCCTCTCCTTGCGCGAACGGTCGCCATGGTACATGGCGCGAAGCTGCGGGATCGTCTGGTGGCTCTCGTCGATGAACATCAAAGTGTCCTTGGGAAGATAGTCAAGCAGGGTCGGAGGGGGCTCGCCGGGCTGGCGGTCGGAGAAGTGCCGCGAGTAGTTCTCGATGCCGTGGCAATAGCCAATCTCTCGCATCATCTCCATGTCGAACTGGGTCCGTTGGCTGAGGCGCTGCGCCTCCAGCAGCTTGCCGCTCTCCTTGAGCTGGGCCGTGCGCCAATCCAGCTCTTCAGTGATGCTGTCGAGGGCCCGGAGCATGGTTTCGTTGGACATCACATAGTGGCTGGCAGGATAGATCGGCAGGCGCTGGTAGGTCTGCTTGACCTCTCCCAAGAGCGGGTCGAACTGCAGTAGGGCGTCCACCTCGTCGCCCCACAGCTCGATCCGGTATGCCAAGTCGTCGTAAGGAGGAAAGACTTCGATTACGTCGCCGATGACACGGAATGAGCCGCGCTCGAAGTCCCCGAGGTCCTTGCGGCTGTATAGGATCTTGACCAGCTGGCGGGTGATCTGCTCGCGCGAGATGCGCTGGCCCTGCTCGAGCATGAGCAGCATGTCGTAGTAGGCATCGGGGGAGCCGAGACCATAGATGCAGCTGACGCTGGCCACGATCAGGCAGTCGCGGCGTTCGAAGAGAGACTTCGTCGCCGCGAGCCGGAGTTTGTTCAGATCGTCGTTGATCGTGGACTCCTTCTCGATATAGGTGTCGCTGGCCGGCATGTACGCTTCGGGCTGGTAGTAGTCGTAATAGCTGACGAAGTACTCCACGGCGTTCTCCGGAAAGAACGATTGGAACTCGTGGTAGAGCTGCGCGCCGAGAGTCTTGTTGTGCGCCAGCACCAGCGTGGGACGCTGCAGCGCCTCGATCACCTTGGCGACGGTGTAGGTCTTGCCCGAGCCCGTGACGCCAAGCAGGACCTGATGGCAGTCTCCGTTCCTCGCGCCGGCAACCAACTGGTCAATCGCCGTGGACTGGTCGCCGCGAGGGCTGTAGTCGGACGCCAGACGGAAGCCCATCTCGTCTCAGTGTACTGAGACGGGCGTTCGCTTCAACGCCATGCGGGCACAATCCAAACGTGCCTGCCGACCCCGAAGTGCCTAGCGCACGCAGGAGTGCGATCCCGACCGGGGGGCGTGTGGCACAGGCACCGCAACGGACTACGCGAAAGTGGCCTTACTTGCTCCGACCGCCGGATGAGGGGTAAGTGCTCGCGACAAGGGTCGGTGCCGGCTTGCTGGCAATTCGCCTGCGGCAGACAGTTCCAGTCCCGCCGACGGCAGGCACGGAGAGGGGCGCCTCAACGGTCAAGCCGAGCTAGCAACGTGCATTCGTGGCTCGCCGCATGCGTCCTTCCAGCTGGCCCCGGTCACGGAAGGTCGCGAAAAGCCGGCTGATTTGCAAACAGAGCCATGTCAATCTCCAGGATGCCGCTGGCCCCCGGCTCGAGGAGGACCTCGAATCGATCGCCCCCGACGCGAACGGAAGCGTCTCGAGTGCGCACGTCGGCGAAGCGATGCTCGCCGTACGCCCCGGCCTGCACGATCAGGCGACGCGCCCGAGTCGGGTCGAGGTTCACCAGATGGACGCGAACGCTGGACGGAGTGATGGCGTTAACGAGGGCGGCCACTTGCTCCGGCAAGCCGGGCCGCTTCCGAGCGGGATCGTAATAGAACAATCGGGCATGCAGGATATTGCCTGCCCGTCCAGGTGGGTTCGCGCCGAGGGCGAGTTCCAAGAGCGAATTGGTGACGGCTGGATTGAATCGCTGCGTATAGTCCGAGGGGCGCTCGTAGTCGATTGAATCGTCGTTCCGCATAGCATCGAGCCGCGCCCGGATCGCGCTCAGGTCGGCCTGCAGCGCTTGCGTCGGATAGTTCGGGTTGTCCCCGTCGAGGTACCGGATCCATGGATCGTCGGCGAGCCCCTCAAGGTCGGACCGATCGAATGTGAAGAGGTACACGTCGCGCTGGACATCCAGGTGCTGGCTCGGCGTGTAGCCGTAGAAGCCGTCGTCCCCGTGCTTTCTCGGCAACAGCACGCGACCACGCTCTGTTCTCTTTGCCGCGTACAAGTTGGCGACCTGACGGCGAAGCGGCTCCACGAAGCCAGAATCTCCCGTCAACATGACGCCGATGCCGAAGGCAATGCGAGGCCCGCGGATGAAGTAGTTGCGTCCATCGGACTGCGGCCAGAAGTTCCATCCGAACACGCCGCCGTACCACTTACCGTCCCACTCCCCGCCGATCGTTCCGTCCAGGCCGATGTTGGTCGGGATGTTCCCGCCGTTCTCGTTGACCCTGTCATGCCACGCACGGGCATACTCCACAGCCCAGTCGCGATACCGCTGCTCTCCCGTGAGTGCGAAGGCGTTGAAGCCTAGGGCGGTGGCACAGAGGTTCAGCGAGTGATCGCCTCGGATGTTCGACGCAGTGGAGTAGCGGGTCAGGCGCTCTGGTGCGCCGTCGACGGGCAACCCACCCCAATCCATCTCAGTCGCTGGAGTCAGCTTGGCCCCCCTGCTGCCGTTATGGAGGCTCTTGATGATCTTTAGGTCCCGGTCGTAGTTATCGGCGTCCGGATCGTCTCCCGTATAGAAGTCGGCGAACCGCGTCGTCCTAGTCCGGTACAGCGGATCCCCGGGCGCAGCCAATCCGTATAAGTGGAACGCGGCCAGCGCCTCCCCTGTGTGCTCCCAGTCAAATGACGTGACGAACTCCCGCCAGTACATGCCGTTCTCGGCCATTTCGATGCCGGGGGCACGAGCCTGCGTGTACTGGCGGATATGGCCCTCCCAAGCTCGCTTGTAAAGGTCGAGTACTGACTCCCGTCCCCCGAGCGCATACAACAGCGTCCAGCCCCCGAAATTCTCCATCGCGTCATCGGCCCCGTCGTTTCCGCCCCAGCGCTCAACGCATTTCAGGTAGCCGCGGGAGTCCACGAAGCGGTCGAAGAAGGCTTGCACACCGTCGGACGCAGCCTCGAGGAGATGGCGCTCGGCAACTGCCCATGACGGAGGTTCCTTCGTTTGGTCCAGCACGAGCACTGGCTGAGCAGCCAGCGACGCCGCCATCCCGAGCAGGAAACAGCCGGCCCACCAGCTAGTCAATCGCGTGCCCCGCCTAGCCTGTCTCGGCATGCGCACTCCTCCGCTGCCCGACCGGCTGACCTTGGCTGGCGCTGCTGGTTTATCAGACAAGACTTGACCTGAGTCCCTACAAGGACAGGTGTAATACCATCTGACAATCAATGTATCGTCTAACGATTGCACGATTCCTAGTATTCGCTATTTGCTTAATTGCGACTCAAGGCCGTGGAGTAGCCCAGCAGCAGGTGGGCGGGTTGCGCGTTCTGGTCACCGACCAGACGGGCGGCGCGATTCCAGGCGCCGAAGTCGAGTTCCGCAGCCCGGCCTTGATCCGCCCTGCCCGAGGCACTACGGACGAGCAGGGCATGGTTTTCAATGGCAACTTCCCGCCGGGCGACTACACGGTGACGGTCCAAGCCGAGGACTTTCAAACGGCAGTGAACGCGAACGCCTCGGTCCAGATCGGCCGTACGTTTCTGGTAGAGATGCCGCTCGAGGTCGGCCAGCTCGACAGCACGATCGTGGTCGAGGCCGGCACGGCAGTCATCGATACGTTCAAGAGCGAGCAGTCCACTGTGTTCTCAGGCGACCGGCTGACCGATGCCGCCGGCGGGCGCGATTTCACGGACTACGCGCGCTACACCCCAAGCGTCAACATCGAAGCCTTGGCAGGCAATGTCAGCCACAAAGGGCGGAATGTGCGCGGAATCTCGGTCGACGGATCGTCAGGGGCGGAGAACGTCTTCTATGTCGATGGCATAGACACCACAAGCATGTATAACGGCCTCAACAACCAGAATTTGCGCGTTGAGACGGTGCAAGAATTCCAGCTCAAGACTGCCGGATACGAGGCGGAATTCGGCGGGGCGATGGGTGGAGTGCTCAGCGTCCAGACCAAGAGCGGGTCCAACGAGTTTCACGGGAGCCTGCTGTGGTACGGCAGCGGGAGTGCCCTGAACGGGGCACCCAACCAGCGATTGCGTCTGGATCCGGCTCAAGACACTGCCGTCGCGGAATACGTCTACGACCCGGAAGACGAGATGGTCACCAACGAGTTCGGGTTCACCGTTGGCGGCCCAGTTTGGCGCAATCGGGCTTGGTTCTTCGGCGCCTTGCTGCCGCAAGTGCGCAACCGGTCGCGAGCCGTGACGTTCACGTCGGGAGAGTCCGGCGTGTTCGAGCGCAACGACCGATTGCGCAGCACGACTTCGAAGATCGACGCTCAGCCCGCCCAGAACGTCCGCCTGATGGCCTCGTGGGCCTCGGATTCGGCGAAATGGAAAGGCGGGCTGCCCAATCTCGACGGCACCTCCAACCCAGACTTTCAGTGGTCAGAAGAAGGTTACGAATACCCCGGTTACACCCTTGCCGGGGCGGCGCTGTTCACGCCGACACCGACTTTCGTGTTGGATGTCCGCTGGGGCCTGAACGCGATCCAGACCGAGCAGCTCCTCGGACCGCAGCAGGTTCGCCACAGGTTCGTTGAATCGCCGGGACTGATCGGCTTCGCGGCGGACAGTCCGCTGTACCGGCCACGGGGCTTCTACTCGATCAGTCACGGGGCGAGTTTCGAAACGTCGCAAGACTTCCAGAAGAAGAGCACGGTGTCAGTCACCGCCAGCTCTCTGGCTAACGTTGCCGGCCAGCAGCACAATCTGCGCTTCGGTTGGCAGCTCAGCGGGCTCGCGCATGACATCAACGATTCCTACAAGTACGACTATTTGCTGTACCGCTACACCCGCCCGTACACCATGGTGGACGGTACCATCCGCACCAGCAGCTGCACCGGCCCGGACGGCATGGTCCACGAGCCGTGCGGATACTACGAGCTGCGTTCTCCCTTCGGAGTCGTCGCCAAGGTGGGCACGAACCGGCACGCGCTGTTCGTGCAGGACTCGTGGACGGTCAGCGGAGCTCTCACGCTCAATCTCGGCTTGCGGATGGAGCGGGAGGAAATCCCATCGTTCAGCGACCTGCCCGAATTCTCGGGAGCAGCCTTCAAGTGGAACTTCTTCGACAAGATCGCACCCCGCGTCGGGTTCGCCTATGACGTGCTCGGCAACGCCAAGCTGAAGCTCGTCGGCAGTTGGGGAAGGTTCTACGATGCCATGAAGCTGGAAATGGCCCAAGGATCGTTCGGCGGCTTTAAGTGGCTGAGCCACTACTACCTGATGGACGACAGCACGCTGGACTGGAGCCGGATCGGAGGGTTATCGGGCCAAGCGAGCTACCCGGGGACTTTTCTGGAGACCAGGAATTGGCGGATTCCGTCGTTTGAAGATCTCGATCCCGATCTCAGGCCGATGCGCATGACGGGGACTGTGCTCGGGCTGGAGTACGAGGTCGCGGCGAATTCCGTGCTGTCGTTCCGGTATACGCGCAAGAACCTTGACACAGCAATCGAGGACGTGGGCCGCCAGACTCCGGCAGGGGAGGCCTACTACATCACCAATCCGGGCCGAGGCCTCTCGGTCGACAGATTCACCGAGGTCGGCCTGCCGCCCACGCCCGTTCCCAAACGCACCTATGACGCCCTGGAGGCCCGTCTTCGGAAGGCTTTCCGCAACAACTGGCTGGCCGACTTCGCCTATGTGTATTCGCGGCTGCGCGGCCTCTACTCGGGCTTGGGAAGTTCCGACGAGAACGGGCGTCTGAGTCCGAACGTGGACCGGGACTTCGACTTGTGGTTTCTGAACTACGACTCGAAGGGCAACTTTGTCGACGGGCCGCTGGGCACGGACAGACCACACCAGTTCAAGGCCAACTGGGCCTACATCACGCCATGGAAGATGGAAATCGGAGGATTCTTCCGCGCCATGAGCGGTACGCCGATCAGCCGCACGGTCGATCTGGAGCATGTCGATGTCCTGGTGGACAATCGCGGCAGCGATGGCAGGAACCCGGCTTGGACGCAGACCGACCTCTCCGTGATCCAGCGCTTCTACCCGTTTTCTGACGAGAGCAGGTGGTTCGAGCTGAACTTTAATGTCATCAACGCCTTCAACCAGAAGACTGCATTGCGGACATTCCGCAGCCTGTACCGCCAGACCCTGCCGCTGTGGCAGCCCGGCGATCCTGTCTCGCAAGTCTTGAACGGCTATGACTATCAGGCCATCGCGGCCTCGCAGGGCGCCATCCAAGATCCCCGCTTCCTGATGAGGAACCGGTTCTTGGACCCGATCACGGCACGATTCGGACTCCGCCTCGTGTTCTGACCCGACTCTCGCCCCGATCTCGCCGCTCGGAAAGGCGTGCCGCGCGGCGCTTGGAGCCGCTCCGCTCAAACTATAATGTGTGCTCTGGCGGCTGTTCCGTTGCAGACTCTGTACCGCTTCGCGGTGGCACTAACCGACCGCAAGGCATTGCGCTCGATTGCCGGCGCATTCCTGCCGATCATTACTCTGGCGACTGCGCCGGCACGTGCGGATGAAGCCTCCTTCGCGAAGGATGTCCTGCCCATTCTGGAACGCAAGTGTGTGGTGTGCCATCAGGGCACCCAGGCGCAGAAGGGCTTGCGCCTCGGCAGCGCCGCAGGACTGCTCGTTGGCGGTGAGAGCGGCCCCGCCGTCGCCCCAAGCGACCCTGAAGGCAGCCTGCTGCTGGCCAAGGTGGTCGGCGACAAGCCGGAGATGCCCCTGGCAGGGGAACACCTCACCAGTTCTGAGATAGCGTTAATTCGGGACTGGATCTCCGCAGGAGCCACCGACGATGCCGGCGAATCGCAGGCGGAGTCAGAGCAAACGTGGTGGTCGCTGCAACCGTTCCGCGTCGAAAGCGAGCCTGCGCCAGCGGGCCACTGGGAACGAAACGCCATCGACGGCTTCCTGCTTCGCGCCATGCAGTCGCAGGGCCTTAAGCCATCCGACCTATCTGACAGGAAAACTTTAATAAGAAGGCTGAGTTTCGACTTGACCGGGCTTCCGCCCGAACCCGCAGAGGTGGAGTCGTTCGCCAGCGATCACGATCCCGAAGCCTATCCCAAGCTGGTTGATCGGCTGCTCGCATCGCCGGCCTACGGTGAGCGCTGGGGGCGGCACTGGTTGGACGTTGCGCGTTTTGGGGAGAGCAATGGCTACGAGCAGAACCATCTGCGCGACAACGCTTGGCCCTACCGCGACTGGGTCATCCGCTCGTTCAACGAGGACAAGCCGTATAACCGGATGATCCTGGAGCAACTGGCGGGCGACCAGCTTGCTCCGGACGATCGCCTCGCTCAAGCGGCAACCGGATTCCTTGTGGCCGGCCCGCACGATACCGTCGGTATCAAGAACCCTGCCGGGGAAGCCCAGAAACGCGCCAATCACCTCGACGACATGATCATGGGGACCGCTTCTGCGTTTCTCGGCCTGACCGTCCACTGCGCTCGCTGCCACGACCACAAGTTCGATCCGATCAGCAACGAGGACTACTACCGCATGCAAGCGGTATTCGCGGGCGTGTCGCACGGTGATCGCACTTGGGACAATCCGGCAAGGGTGGCAGAGTTCGCATCCGCCAGCGAGCGCCTTGACGAGCAGATCAACGACGCCAAGGCTGGACTTGAGGCCCTGCGCAAGGCGGTCGCTGAGCGCGTCGATGCCAGCCGGGAAGCCATTCTTCGTCAGTACCGGCCACGAGTCGACCAGTCCGGCACGGAAGAGACGTTCGACCCCGTTGTGGCGAGGTTCGTGCGGATGCGGGTCGACCGGGCTACTGGCAATCGCAACCGCGTGGACCTAGATGAGATCGCGATCTTTGCCGCGAACGACTCCGGCCGCAACGTCGCACTCGACAGGAACGTAGCTGTGAGTGGGACGCGGGTCGATTCTGCCAGCCCGGACACATACTCTCCGGCGAACCTCGTCGACGGCAAGCACGACAGGCGCTGGATTTCGACTAACGGCATGCCAGCTTGGATTCAGATCGAACTGGCGCAGCCGGAGCGGATTGATCGGATCGAGTGGTCCTCGGACCGCTTAGGTGGTTTCGGCGGGCGGTTCGGACCACCCCAGCCAGAAGAATACGAAATCTCGGTGTCACTGGACGGAGATTCGTGGAGCACCGTCGCATCTTCCGAGGGCCGCCTACCCTATGCAAAGGCTGACCAAGAGCGCCTCTTGCTACGCGCCGTGTTCAGCGCCGACGAGAGGCTTCGCTGGGACCGTCTGGAGGAAGTCCAACGAAAGGCCGAGCGGGTCTTGGCAAGGCTCCCCAAGCCCCAGCAAGCGTTCTTGGGCCGGTTTCAGCAACCGGACAGGCCGTCCTTCGTGATGGTGCGCGGTGATCCCATGAACGAAGGTGCCGAAGTCGCACCGGGAAGCCTCAGCACGCTCTCGGGCCTGCTGGCGGGATTCGAACTGGCCGTGGACGCGCCCGAAGGGGAGCGGCGATTGGCACTGGCCAAGTGGATTGCTTCAGACGACAACGTACTAGCCGCACGGGTCATCGTAAATCGAGTGTGGATGCACCACTTCGGGCAGCCGTTCCTGCACAACCCCAGTGATTTCGGTGTGAACGGGGGCATGCCATCGCATCCCGAGCTGCTGGACTGGCTGGCCCATCGCTTGATCCACACCCACCACTGGCGGCTCAAGCCCCTGCACCGAGAAATCGTGCTCTCGGCGGCCTACCGACAGTCCAGCACGTTTCGCAGGGATGCGGCCCAGATAGACAGCGACGGGCTGTTTCTGTGGCGCTTCCCGCCCAGACGCCTAGGGGCCGAGGAGTTGCGCGACGCCATCTTGCAGACGAGCGGGAATCTAAACCGGCGCATGGGCGGTCCGGGTTTCCGGTTATATCGGTATACCGTCGACAACGTGGCGACCTACTACCCGCTCGGAGAGTTTTCGCCGGACACATACCGTCGCGGGATCTACCACCAGCACGCTCGCTCAGTGAAGCCGGAATTGCTAGGTGAGTTCGACTGCCCAGAGACGTCCCTTCCCGCTCCCAAGCGCATCACGACCACCTCTCCGCTACAGGCGTTGACTTTGCTCAACAGCACCTTCGTAGTGGACCAAGCCTCATCCTTCGCGGCACTAGTCGAAACCCGATCCGGCGGAGACGAAGCTGGCTTCGTCGACGCCGCTTGGCGACGGGCTTACGTCAGAGAGCCAAGCGCCGCGGAAAGGCGGGCTGCGACTGAGTTCCTTGAGCAGCACGGCCTAGAAGCGCTCAGCCGGGCGATTCTAAACTCCAACGAGTTCCTACACGTGTTCTGATGGCCGCGCCTCGACGTACCGCTTCGGCCCTGTCAACGCCGCCAGACACATGGGGTGACGCAGGCCCGCTGTCCTCCCCTCCCCCGACAGCTCGGGACGTACTGCCGATGGAGTCCGTGCACACACGCAGGGACTTGCTGGGAGGGTTTGTCACGGGCCTGCAGGGCGTTGCGCTGGCAGCCATGCTGCCGCAGCGGCGCTCTGTTGCAGCCCCGGCCCCGCACTTCGCGCCAAAGGCCAAGCGCGTGCTGCAGATCTTCTGTCCCGGCGCCGCATCCCACATCGATTTATGGGACTACAAGCCGGAACTCCAGCGGCGTTCTGGCCAGCAGGCCCCGGCCGAACTGGACGCGGTGACCTTTCAAGGCAGCAACGGAGCGTTGATGGGCTCGCCGTGGGAATTCAAGCCGCGCGGACAGAGCGGCAAGATGATCTCCGAGCTACTGCCGGAGCTTGGCGGCCTGGCGGACGAAATCGCATTTGTCCACTCGATGCAGTCCAAGACCAACACTCACGGCCCCGCATGCGTTCTGCTCAACACAGGCTTTGTCCTTGAAGGCTTTCCATCGGCCGGATCGTGGGTGAGCTACGCCCTCGGCTCGGAGAACAACAACCTCCCCACGTATGTCGCGATCCCGGATATCCGCGGTATCCCACCCGCAGGCCCTGCCAATTGGGGCGCTGGCTTCCTGCCCGCAGAACACCAAGCGATCGTATTCAACGCGCAGGAGCCGATTCGAAATCTCGAGCGTCCTCCGAGCATCTCACCCGAACGCGATGCCGCGACGCGGGACTTCCTTGGATATCTGAACCGCAATCATGCGGCGGCTCATCCGGGGGACGAAGAACTCACGGCACGCATTGCAGCTTACGAATTGGCCGCTCGCATGCAACTCTCCGCCCCCGAGGTCACCGACCTGTCGAAGGAAACCCAGGCGACGCGGAACCTCTACGGAGTGGATGACCCCAACCCCCTCAAGGTCGCCTACGCGCGCAATTGCCTGCTGGCACGCCGACTGCTGGAACGCGGCGTACGGTTTGTCAGTCTCTTCTGTGCTTCGCGCGCGTCAGGAGTGGACGGGCTGCTGAACTGGGACGCGCACAAGACGCTTAAGGCCGACTACGAGCGCCACTGCCCGATCTTGGACCAGCCAACGGCGGGACTGCTCAAAGACATGCGCTCGAGGGGCATGCTGGAGGACACGCTCGTGGTCTGGGCGACGGAATTCGGACGCATGCCAACGCACCAAGAGGGCACTGTCGGGCGTGATCACAACCCCAATGCATTCACGACTTGGTTCGCCGGCGCCGGCATCCGCGGCGGAACGAGCTACGGCGCAACAGACGAGATAGGAGGCCGGTCTGTGGAGGACATCGCAACGGTCCATGACTTCCACGCGACGATGCTGCACTTGCTCGGTCTGGACCATCAACGCGTGACTTGGTATCACAACGGAATCAATCGTCGCCTGACCGACGTACACGGCCACGTCATCGAAGAGATTCTCGCTTAGCCGAAATAGACCTGCGGCAAAGGTATAACGGTATTGTGCTGGACGGAATCCGAGTCCTCGACCTGTCCCAATACATCGCCGGGCCTCAAGCAACCCAAATGCTTGGCGACCTAGGCGCGGACGTAGTCAAGGTCGAACCTCCTGGCGGCGACCCAGCGCGGCAGTGGGGGCCGCCATTCTGGGGGGGCGACGCGCCCCTGTTCCTGGCCTTCAATCGCAACAAGCGGAGCATCGTCGTAGACATGAAGGCTCCGGAGGGCCGCGAGGTCATCGACCGCCTGCTGGCCAGTGCGGACGTGGTCGTGCAGGCGTTCCGCAAAGGCGTGATCGAGCGAATGGGGTTCGATTACGCAGCCGTGAAAGCCAAACACCCCAAGATCGTCTACGCCTCGCTCACCGGCTACGGATCGGTGGGTCCCTATGCGAGCACGCCGGGGTATGACCCTCTGCTGCAGGCATACAGCGGGATCATGTCGATCACGGGCCAGCCGGACGGACCGCCAGCGCGGGTCGGTGGGTCAGTCGTGGACATCGGATCGGGATACTTGATCGCGCTGGGCGTACTGGCCGCACTGCGCAAGCGGGACGTGGAGGGCGTAGGCTCGCTGGTCGAATGCTCGCTCCTCGACACCTCGCTCGGCTGGATCGGGTACCACATGATGACCTATCTTGCGGGCGGAAACGTTCCGCAAAGGATGGGAACGGGGCTCAAGATGATCGCCCCGTACGAGTCGTTTCCAACCAAGGACGGAGACTTGATGATCTGTGGCGGCAACGACGGGATCTTTAGGCGGCTGTGCGAAGCCTTGGAGATTCCGGAAGCAGCCAGCGACCCTAGGTTCTTGGACAATCCATTGCGAGTGAAGAACTACTCCGCCCTCCGGGAACTGCTCTCGTCCCGCACTCGGAAGCTGACCACCGATGCGCTCGACAAGCTATTGAAGACTCACCGCGTACCATGCTCTCCGATTCAAAGCATTGACCAAGTCGTCGATGACCCGCAGGTCAGGGCCAACCGGATCTTCGATCCAGTCCCGCACCCACGGGTGCCGGATTACCGGGACTTGAAGACGCCCGTACGTTTCGATGGAGAGCGCCCCACTTTACGTCATCTTCCTCCCACGGTCGGCCAGCACACCGAAGAGATTCTGGCCGAGCTCGGCTACAGCAACGATGCGATTCAAGGCTACTCGGATTCGATTGTTGCCACTCCGTAATCGCTCCGAACCTCTCCTCTTTAGAGGTGGATGGCACCCTCCTATTCGGGGCTCACGCACGAAATGAAGTGCTGAAGGGACACATTCATATACCTGATTACCCAGCAGTTCCAGCCAAAGTTAGGAGCCGATAGGGCAGCGGCGGAGTGCGCACGGCGACGTAGGCGAGCCGCGGCTGGTGCTCGCAGCCGGCCGCCTGCACGCCCTGGAAACACTGCAGCCCGTCCGAACGCACCACCGTCCTCGGGTGCAACGGCTGGCGCGCCCATGTTTCCACCGCCCGTCGCCGGAAGCCGCTCACCGGGCTCAGGCGCAGCCGTTCGGGACGCCCCTCCGCGCTGACCTGTGCCGCGGCCAGAAAGGGCGTCTTGCGGGCCGCCCCGCGTCCCCGCTTGCCCCCGCTGGTCTCTATAGGCGTCGTCGAGCTCCACGATGCCGCGCAGCGGCTGGCTGTCCTCGCGCTCGCGCATCGCCTGCATCAACTTGTGCTTGATCATCCAGGCGCTGTTGTAGCTGACCCCCAGCTGGCGCTTCAGGTCCATGGCCGAGGTCCCGTGTTGGGGGGATGGCGAACGACGGTGATCAACAGCGCTCGCAGCGGGAACACGATCAACACCTATTACAATCCGTCGTCGCGGGGACGTGTCTGCGGTGCCTGCCACACGCGGCCCAACGTGGTCGGAGCGTTCCAGAGCCCCGACCCGGACCCAAACGACTACTTCATCGACGAAAACATCGTGACCCCGCCGTTCACCGCTCCCTTTGGCAACATGGGACGCAACACGGGCCGGGCACCGGGATTGGCACAGCTCGATTTCGGCCTTCACAAAGACTTCGCCCTGCCGAGAGAGGGATCGAGAGTGGAATTCCGTGCGGAGTTCTTCAACCTATTCAACCGAACCAACTTTCGAGCGCCCCAGAGCAGGAGGGATGCCAGCAGTTTCGGAGGGATTTCCAGCACTTTCCCAGCTCGCGAGGCCCAGCTTGCGTTGAAGCTATACTTCTGAGAGCTTTGGTCGCGTCAGGGGGCATGCCCCTTTGCGGGTTTGCCCTCGCGACGGCTAGCGGTGTGGAACGAGCACGGGGGCTCTATTGGTAGAGGATTCCAGAACGCAGGAGCAATTCACGATGACCAATCGCCGGCAGTGGTACCACCGTCCAGTCGCAAAAGGCTTTCGGAAATTGCTGCTTCTGGCGCTGATCTCGACGGCGCTGTCCGCACAAGGGTCCGCCGACGAGGCGCTCCTGAATCAGATTCAGGTCCTAGGCAGCCACAACAGTTATAAGAAGGCGATCGACCCGCCACTGCTGAAGCTGCTGCGGGAGAACAACCCAGATAGTCACAAGGGGCTCGAGTATGCGCACGTCTCGCTGCCGCGCCAGCTCGACTTGGGGCTGCGCAAGCTCGAGCTCGACGTATTTCACGACCCCGAGGGCGGCCGCTACCGACGACCCTACGGGCTGGAGATGCTCCGGCAGGCCAACCTGCTACCCGAGCCCCCCTACGATCCGCAAGGCTTTATGCAGGAGCCGGGACTGAAGGTCCTGCATATACAGGACATCGACTTTCGGTCCCATGTCTACACTTTCAGGCAGGCGCTGCTCGAACTGCGGGCTTGGTCGAACGCTCACCCTCGTCACCTGCCGATCGTCATCACCATGAACGCCAAGGACTCCAGGGGAAGAGATCCGAACTCCACTCCCGCCCTGCCCTTCGACAAAGAGGCCTTTGACGCCTGGGACGCTGAGATCCGCGAGATTCTGCCGGACGAGAAGCTGCTGACGCCCGACGACGTTCGCGGCGCGTACCTGACCCTCGAGGCGGCCGTCCTGGATCATGCTTGGCCGACGCTGGGTGAGAGCCGTGGACGGTTCCTTTTTGTGCTCGATGAGACCGGAGAGAAGCTCGACACATATTTGCAAGGGCATTCTTCATTGCGCGGACGCGTCATGTTTGTCAATGCGATGGAGGGTCGTCCCGAGGCGGCCTTTCGCATCGTCAATAGTCCGAACGAGGATTTCCAGTACATCCAGCGTCTAGTGCGTGCTGGTTATCTGGTGCGCACACGGGCGGACGCCAACACGCAGGAGGCCCGGCAGGGCGACTACCGGCGAATGGAGGCAGCGTTCGATTCGGGCGCTCAGTTCATCAGCACGGACTACTACTTGCCGAATCCGGAGTTCGGGACGGGTTACCAAGTGCGGCTTCCCGGAGGTGGCCCCGGCCGCTGGAACCCTTTGCTATCACCCTCAAACCGCCCTGAGACACCGCTGGAGTGAGCACGACAACCACCGTCTCGCTTGATTTCTTCCTAGAAATGTACAGATGATTCAGCGGAGCAAACGCCGGAATCGTCAAGGAACCATGCCAGAGTGGTGACCAGAGCTCTCGGCCAGAATGCTATCGCGCTTGGTCCTGTTCGCACCCCCACTGCCCACGTGTTCGCGCACAACCAGCCCGATAGGAACCTGACACCACCGTCGTGCACGCTCGAATCATCTAGCCTAGCTACTGAGCATGGCGGATCATTGCCAGCCCTTCCCGGCTTTCATGTGCGGACATTGGTGCCGCAGCGAGGCCGGCGTTGAGACGCCTGTCGGCGCGTCGGCGGCCGCATCGGAGTTGCTGCAGTGCTGAACACAACTGGAAGCGCCGCGGAGGCGGGGGCGCGGAGCCCGGTTCGACGGCTTGTCGAGCGGGGCGTCTGCTACCGGGACCTCAATGGGAACGGGAAGATGGATCCCTACGAGGATCCGAGGGCTCCGGTGGTCGACCGAGTCGAAGACTTCCTTGGGCGGATGTCCCTTGACGAAAAGGCCGGACTGATGTTCCAGCCGCCAATCGCGATTGGACGCAACGGGGCGGTGGTGGAAGGCATACATCCGCTGAGCGTCGCCCCTACCACCGAGTCAATCGCCCGACGACATCTATCGCACTTCAACATCCTCATGGCCCCCGGCCCCGGATCGGTGGCGCGCTGGCACAACTCCCTGCAGAAGATCGCCGAGCGGACCCGCCTCGGGATTCCGATCACCTTAAGTTCAGACCCGCGGCATGCCGCCGGCTTTAATCCCGCGACCGGAATCAAGCAGGAGGGCTTCAGCCAGTGGCCGTCGCAACTGGGCCTCGCAGCGGCGGCTGATGAAGGACTGGCCGAGCGCTTCGGCGACATCGTGCGCCGGGAATTCCGAGCCATCGGCCTCCGAAGTGTCCTAGGGCCGATGGCTGACGTCGCAACAGAGCCGCGCTGGGGAAGATCGGGAGCGACGTTCGGAGAGGATGCGGAGCTTGTGGGGAGACTTGCCGCCGCGTTCGTCAGGGGGCTCCAAGGCGGCCCGTCCGGTCTCCACCCGTCGAGTGTCGCTGCAATGGTCAAGCATTTTCCGGGCGGCGGATCGGCCGGCAACGGCTTGGACCCGCATTTCTCAACCGGGAAACGCCAGCTCTATCCTGGCAATCACTTCGAATACCATCTCGGGCCCTTCCGTTCGGCAATTACTGCGGGCGCCCGGAAAATCATGCTGTCGTACGGAATTCCAGGCGGCCAGACATCCGAGGATGTCGCGATGGCGTTCAACTCGGAGATCGTAACTGACCTCCTTCGCGGCCGACTGGGCTTCGATGGCGTGGTCAGCACGGACTGGCTGACCGTGGACTCGCACCGCGTGCTCGGCATTCTGAAACTGAAGGATGCGTCGGCATGGGGAGTCGAGCACTTGAAGGTCCCGCAGAGGTACGCGCGGGCGATTGAGGCAGGAGTGGACCAGTTCGGCGGCGAAAGCAACGCGCAAGCCGTCGCAGGGCTCGTTCGGGCCGGCCGCATTCCCGAATCACGCATCGACATATCGGCCCGAAGGATCCTGCGAGTGAAATTTGAGCTCGGGTTGTTCGACGATCCCTACGCAGACGCAGATGCTGCGGCTACCTCGACAGGAACTGCCGAATTCGTCCAATCGGGGATTGAGGCTCAGCGCCGGAGCTTGGTTCTTCTCAGCAACAATCCCGTTCCCGTCGTCGGAGACCGGCCGATGCTGCCGCTTTCGAGACCCGTGAGGCTGTATGTCGAGGGCGTCGACCCGAGCGTGGCGCGGAATTACGGAACTGTGGTTTCGTCGCCGAGCCTTGCAGACGTCGCGGTCCTGCGACTCGCCTCGCCTAGGCGGTTCAAGTGGAGCAAGCACTTGCTCGAGTACTTTGTGCCGCAAGGCTCGCTCGCGTTCAAGCCCGGGCGCCTCGCGAGGGTGCTGGCCTGCTGCCGCACCGTACCGACGGTGGTAGACGTGCGCCTGGACCGGCCGGCGATCATCACTGAGATCGCAAGCGCCGCCGCGGCAGTTCTCGTCTCGTTCGGATGCGAGGACAAGGTGCTGCTAGACGCACTGTTGGGCGAGTTTTCGCCAACGGGTAGGTTGCCCGTGGACCTGCCGTCGTCGATGGCCGCGGTCGAATCCAGTCAGACCGACGTTCCGGGCGACACCGAGAACCCCCTGTTCAAAGTGGGCTGGGGGCTTTCATACGAGTCTGGCGAGTCCGAAGCCTGATCGCCGGAAACGCTTCTCGGGCCATTGGTAAAGCAGCTCTTGATCGAACTCCCATTCCGCTGATCGACTGATCGCAGCGGGACCGCTTCGCCACCAAACGCCGGGCCACTGATCCGGGCAAGTGCCGGCGCAGACACACTGGAGCCGGGGTGTTTCCACTCGTTTCGCCGATCTGCCGTCTCGCGGCGTCGTACCGCTACATGCCCGCGGAGCCGAACCGAAGGGCGACCTCGGCACGGACTCTACGCTAGACGCCTACGCCAGCCACCGAAGTGAAGCCGGGCAGTTCAGACCTATCTTCCGAATACGATTCTTTCCCGGCGGAACAGGTCACTTGTCAGCCACAGGCAAACTCCTGCGAAGGCCGCCGCCACGAGTACGGTGATAACGAAGTCGACCAAGGCCACCCCCTCGCCTCCGATAGCGCCCTGAATCAGCTGCTGCTGTGCCAACACCGGAACCAGCAGTCGCCAGCTTGCATCTTCAATAGGAGAATTCATCGTGAGCGCCAGCGGCAGCATCGGCAACAACATCAGAAACGACACATAAGACTGCGCTTCCTTGTAGGATCGGGCCAGCGTGGCCACCACCATCTGCAACGCCGTCACCGAAAACGCCAACGGCACGATCGCAGCAACCATGAGAGCCATCACGCCACCATCAAGTTCAAGGCGCAAACCTAGTCGCTGCAACGGGCTATATTCCAACCCGATCCCCATCAATGCTGCGGTTAGCACAGCGCTAGCCAGAGAGAAGGCAGTAGCAGCCAGCCATTTGCCACCAATAATCGACAGGCGCGGCACTGGAATGACCAGCAGCGGCTCGAGCGAACCCCGCTCTCTCTCCCCAGCGGTCGAATCGATCGCAACCTGCAAGCCCCCAACGAAAATGCCCATGACCAAGATCAAGGGCATGAAGCCGATCAGCATCGCGGTGCGCTGCTGTTGGGTCGCCAGCTCGATGGTCTCGACGCGCACAGGCCGGGCAACCTCCGGGCTGATCCCGCGGACGATCAGTCGCTGGTCAGCGATTCCCCGCCCATACCCGCGAACCAGATCGCGCACGCGGCCGACGGCACGATCTAGGCTGCGATCCATGCCCTCCAGGATGATCTCGACCTCAGCTGTCCGCGAGCCAGCGAAGCGCTCTGCGAAATCCTCAGGAATGACCAGCACGAAATCGACGTCGCCGTTGCGTACCGCCTCGCGAGGCTGGTCCGGGCCTTGCTCAATCTCGATCCCCGCCTGCTGATCCAGCCAGTCGGTCAATTCGCGGGCATGCTCTGCGCCGATGACCGGAACCTTGATCTGCCGCGCCCGCTCCACCGACTCAGATGCCTGGCTCATCGCCACGAACAACATGAGGGGGAGAAGCGCAAGCGGCGCCAACACAGAAAGCAACGAGCGCCGGTCCCGCAAACCATCGACCAGTTCCTTGCGCAGGACCACCGAGAACGCCGCTACTAGCCTCTTCATCCCTGTGCCCCTCTGCGCCCTGTCAGCGCGACGAAGACATCCTCAAGGTCCTCCAGGCCAGTTGACTGCCTGAGTTCTGCAGGCGTGCCGCTAGCAATCACCCTGCCTGCGGACACAACGACGATCCGGTCGCTCACAGCAGCCACTTCTTGCATGACGTGACTGGAGAACACGACGCACTTGCCGCGCTCCCGCAGTTGGACGATCAGTTCCCGCACGGCTCGGGTGCTCATCACGTCCAGTCCGGTGGTCGGCTCGTCTAGCAAGACGTTTGCCGGCTCGTGCAGCAGGGCACGTGCCAACGCGACCTTCGTGTTCTCGCCGTGCGATAGGCCCGCAGCCCGCCTGTCGGCGAAGTCTCCCATGCCGAGCAGGTCGACCAAGTCCTCGCAGCGCGTTTCGGTCTCGGCTCGTCCGAGCCCCTGGAGGTGGGCGAAGTAGCGCATGTGCTCGCGGGGCGTTAGCCGCGGATACAGGCCCCTAGCCTCAGACAGCACCCCTAGCCCCTTCCGAGCCCTCAGGGGCTGTGCGATCCCATCCACGCCATCCACGCGCACTTCTCCGGCATCGGGCTGGATTAGCCCGTAGATGGACCGCAGGGTGGTTGTCTTGCCTGCCCCGTTCTCTCCGAGCAGGGCGGTGACTTCCCCGTCTCGGGCCTCGAACGATACATCGTCCACAGCGACTACCTCTCCGAAGCATTTGCGGAGACCGCGCACCTCGATCATGGTTCGCGCTCCATCGCGGGGCCACCGAGCGTAACGAAGAACCCCGGCCGCTTGAGTTCGTCCACACACGATGTGTCCAAGTCGTCGACGGATCCGGCTTGCACGAATTTCGCCACCAGTTCGGGCACGCAACCGCGGGCCGTCGCGCCGTGGCCTGTTCCAGGCACCACGACATGAAGCGCGCTAGAGAAACCGGCAGCCAGCGCCTCTCCCCTGCGCGGCGGCGTGACCGGATCCAGCGCTCCCGACAAGACCAACGCTGGAACACCGGACACCACTGGTTCGTGGTACTCTGGCCCGACCTCGCCTCGCGGCCAAGCGGCGCAGATCTTGTCCCATGCTTCGAATGTCTCGTCGTTGCTGAACACGCCGGCCGGTGGAGCATTCCGGACTTCCTCTCCAATCCATGGAATATCCTCGGCGCAGATCACCGAGAAGAACATTCCCCAACTGATTTTGGTCTCTCGCGGCGAACTCTCCGCTCCGACGGCCAGCGCGAGCAATCCGGCAAAATCCCCGCCATGCATTTGCTCGATCAGCTTCGGTACGAGGGCGGCTGCTTCCGGGCTATACAACGCGAGCCGCAACGTGTCAGTGACGACCTCTGCGCGCAGCCTGACCTCAACGTTGGCACCCGTTCGGGGGTGCCGTAGCAAGAACTGCTTGCCATCGCGGCCCAGGCTAGCCAAGACTTCGTCCAGGTTGCGGCGAAGATCGGGAAAGCGCCCCCGGCAAGCCGGCCGGAGCTCGCAATCGTCGAGCAGCAGGTCGAGCGCCCTCTGGGAGTCCTGAGGAAACCCCTCGGGCAGGGTCATGGTCATTGGTACCGCACCATCGAAGACGATGCTGCGCACGCGCTCGCCATGGCGGCGGAGATAGACCAGAGCGGCACGAGTGCCATAGGAGCCGCCCCAAAGATTGATGCGCTCATAGCCGAGGACGGCCCTGACTTCGTCGAGATCGTCCATTGCCAAAGGGGTGGTGTAGAAGCGCAGGTCAGCCTCAATTTCATCGAGACAATTCAAGAACGTTTCGACAGCGTGGTCGTCGCTGAGGAACGCGTCCAGATCATCGGTGTCTCGGTCGCACGGAAGTCCGTTCGAGCGTCCCGTCCCCCGCTGGTCGACGAAGACGATATCGCGCTCCTGGCGCACATCGCCAAACACGCTGACAAGCAGGGATCCGATTTCAGCGGCGCCCTGCCCGGGCCCGCCGGCTAGCACGAAGAGAGGATCCGGTTCCCGGTCCCGGCTCAGAGCCGGGTACACTACCACGCGAAGATCAATCTGGCGCCCGGATTCCGCGCTGCGGTCTTCATATACGGGTATCCAGCCGCACAGCGCGTTACGCGGCCCCTCGCCGGGCTCGCAGTCGGCGAGCGGGCTTGGATTGGCGGATTGGCCTGCTTCGTGGCCACAGGCGGAGAGCAACGCGAGGGCCAATCCAACCAGTGCTACTCGCACGAGTACAAGTCCAAGAAACGAGTCGTTCCGGCCAGAATGCGCGAGTGCCAGTATCTGAATCGAACGCATGGCTAGAATTCAGTGTCGGCGAGGGACTCGCTCGCACGAGCGCGATCACCTCACTGCGCCACGAGGACGGGCTCGATATGCACCAGGTTGGTCGGCAAATACTCGCGAGCTTCAATGTAGTCATCGAACCAGCGGGCTTCCGGGTTTCGCCTGAATATCATCAGCTTTCCGGTAAGGCGCGGATTCGCCGCACGGTGGTACTTGAACAAGACTTGTTCGTCGGTAAGCCCGAGGATCTCGATCTTGCCAGTCGAGTGGGACATTGCAAGCCGCGCCCGCTTGGCTAGCCCGGACATCCGTTCGAGCGACTTGGCGAAGATGCGGTACGCGTTCTCGACAGATACCGAGTAGCTTTCATTGCCCTCGGTCGGGCGGCACTGGAATATGTAGTAGGGAGGCACCCCCAGGTAGGAGAGTTCGTTCATCAGTTCGCTCAGCACGCCCGGATCGTCGTTGATGCCGCGGATCATGGGGGTCTGATTGATCGTCACCACCGAATGGGCTTGCAGGCACTGCAATCCCTCCCGGGCCACCGCCGTCAGCTCTACCGGATGGTTGAAGTGGCACATGACGTAGATCCGGCCCTGCTCCGGCGTCGAGTAGCGCTCGAACATCGCGTGCAGCTTCGGATCATCCAAGATGCGGTACGGGTTGAAGGCCGGCATCTTGCTCCCGATCCGAATGATCTTCACGTGGGGAATCTCGCGCAGTTGGGCGATGATCGGCTCGAGCTTCGAGGTGGACATGATCAGCGGGTCCCCGCCGGTCAGCAGCACGTTGCTGATCTCGGGATGCTCCCGGATATACGCGATGCCAGCCGAGACGTCGCGGACGACCTCGTCGTTGTCGTCCATGAACAGCCGCTTGCGGAAGCAGAAGCGGCAATAGGCGCCGCAGACGTCGTTGCACAGCAGCAGGGCGGTGTCGGAGTACTTGTGCTCGAGGCCCGGGACCTTTGTGTAGTATTCCTCAAATGAGGCGTCCAGCCTGCCCCACTCGTTCAATTCGCGGGCGTCGGGTATGACCAGCCGCCGAATCGGGTCGTTCGGATCATCCCAATCGATCAGACTCTGGTAATACTCGTTGGTTCGGAACACATATCGCTCGCTGACTTTGGCTGCCGCTTTGCGCTCCTCTGGGGTCAGCCTTGCGATCTTGCTAACGGACGTAATGTACTTCGGCTTGGGCACGGGCGATTCCTCTGCAGATGGCCTGAGCAGCCTTCATTGAGAACGGCGCTGACCAGCAATACAGCTGCCTCGATCTCCGTTTCAATGGCTACCTGACGCGTCGAACGGGTATCTATTGAAACAAAATGAGTCGACCAGCGCAAGGATGGATGCTGCGGAAGGCCGGGCCGTGGCGAGAGTCTCACAGAATTGTCAAGCATTCTGCTGCGACTCAAGCCGCTCGATCGCCCTGCCCTCGGGCAAGCTGCAGGACCGATGGCAGACCCGACGATGTCCCGCCCGTGTGACCACGTCGGATGTGCACGGCCACTCCCGGCAGCACGAATGCCGAAGTCTGGTCGATCTGGCCGAACACTCGGTGAAAAGTAAAGCGAAACGCACCGTTTGCGGACTCAGAATAGTGCTAGACTCTCCAAAACATAGGAGGGAATCCCATGAAGCGAATCCTTGCGCTGTTACTCACGTTCGCAGCCCTAGCCTTTGCGGCCGACAAGAAGATCGTGGTCCGAGGGTCGGGCTACGGCTTCGCCGACAACGACGCCGCGATCAAGCTCTACCAAGAGGCGGCCGGCAAGGACGCCACCGTCGTCTCCGCTCGCAATGCCGAGGAGTTCGCCAAGGAGATCGTCGATGCTCACGGCATCATTGGCGGGATCAGCAAGGAGCAATTCCCCACTGCCAAGAATCTCGAATGGGTGCAGTCCGTCAGCGCGGGCGTGGAAGCCTATTCGTTCTGGCCTGAGTTCATGGCCAGCGACGTGATGCTGACCAACTGCAAGGTGGTCCAAGGTCCCACGATCGGAGACCACGCCTTTGCGCTGCTGCTTTCGCTGACGCGCGGCCTGCACGAGTACCTCCCCAACAAGGGGCAGTGGAAATCTCGCGCAGACGCCCCCAAGGGCATGACCGAACTGCCAGGCATGACCGCGGTCATCATCGGCATGGGCGGGATCGGCACCCAGATCGCCCAGCGGGCTCACGCGTTCGGCATGGACGTGATCGGCGTTGACCCAAAGAACATACCGGTGAGCGTGTACGCGCCCACCATCGTGCCGCCGGACCGGCTTGACGAAGTCCTGCCGAAGGGCGACGTAGTCTTCGTCGCCGCCCCGCTGACGCCGGAGAGCGAGCACATGATCGCGGCCAAGCAGTTCGACGCGATGAAGCAGGGCGCGTATTTCATCGCCGTCTCGCGCGGCCGCCTTTACGACAAGGGCGATCTGATCAAGGCAATCGACAGCCAGAAGCTGGCCGGTGCCGGGTTGGACGTCACGGATCCGGAACCGCTTCCGGCGAACGATCCGCTGTGGGACTTCGACAACATCGTGATCACTCCGCACGTGGCCTCCCACGCCAAGGGCTCGGACGACCGCCGACTTGACCTGATCGTGGGCAACGTGGGTCGTTTCTCCAGGGGCGAGAAGCTTACGCACCTAGTAGACAAGTCGGTCGGCTACTAGCCGGTCTCGGCCGGAGCGGCTCACTCCAAGCCTGCGCCGGGGTTGCGCATCGATGGAGCTCGAGCCACGGCAGGGCGCCAGAACTAAGATGTGCGCCCGCCGAGCGCTGACTGCAGTTCCTCTGCCCGCGGCTCCTGCCCTAGGCCAAGCAGGGGCGATTGAGAAGTCGACGTTTGTGCGAATGGACGACGGCGTCCGCCTGAATACGTCGCTGTTCATGCCGGACGGCACCGCAGCACCGAACGGCTGGGCGGCCATCGTCCTGATGCATGGCCTGGGCGGCAGCAGAGCCGCCGCCTCGGCGTCGCGACGAGCGAGAGTTCGCCATATTGCGAAGGGTGCGTCCTGGAAAGATGTGCGCGGACACAACCAGTTCGTATTGAGTTAGTTAGACAGAATGTTTCAAGCTCAGAACGACATGCCACCTCAGTTGCCCGGCAGAGGGCGCCGCGATTGGCCACACGACTGAGACGGGGCCCGCTGGTCGCTGTACTCGCAACCGCTCGAATTCCGCGAACCCGAGACCCTTCGGGCCAAGGCCATCCGCTACGGAAACCAAGAGAGCGACGTGACTCGGCGCGCACTCGCTTGAGCTAGGGCCCTGCGAAACCGGGTTGCGGCCCAACTGGCTCTAGTTTCACTGCGGTCGGCGCGACTGCCTCACGATTCGGAGCGCTTGTTGGACTTCGGGATCGTCGGGCAATAACTTGAGTGCCTGCAGTAGCTCGCGCTCGGCCTCTTCAAGTTCTCCCGCATGCCCGTAGGTGAGTCCGAAGTTCTTGTGGATCTGTCCCCGGGCAGGACACTGCCCGCATGCCGCTAGCGCTTGCTGGAAAAGGTCGAAGGCTTCGGCCCAGCGCTCCTTCTGCGCCTCGGCCAACGCGAAATTCCAAAGCGTTCCGGCCCGATCGGTATCCTGCTCTTCCGCCTTCAGAGCCGCGAAGCGCTCCCGATACTCCCGCGCCTTCTCCGGATCAACCGCTTGTACGGCTTGGGCCAAGTTGTATAGCGACTCCTTGTGGCGCGGATCAAGCTCCAATGCCCGTTCAAAGTGCGGCACGGCCAGCTCCCGGCTCCCGGATTGCGCCAGCGCCAGCCCTAGGTCATAGTGCACCAACGAATTCTCGGAGTCCTCCTCGGCCGCTGACCGCAGCAATTCGACCGCTCGCTCGTCACGGCCCGCCGCCCTCTCGATCTGGCCCATGAGGTGCAGAGCGGGCGCGAAATCACGGTCCACTCGCAGCGCTTGCTGGAGCGCTTCGCGGGCCTCCTCAACGCGTCCCATGTCATTCAAGACGCGAGCGACGTTGTAGTGAGGGCGCGAGATCTCGGGGGCGAGCCGCACGGCCTCGCGGAATGCTCGCAATGCGTCCTCTTGACGTCCCGCCTCGGCCAGCGCGATACCTAGGTTGAGACGCGCTTCGGAAGAGTCAGGATCGTGCCGCGCAACGGCCTCGAAGTGCGGCACAGCATCCAACGGGCGGTCCAAACGTGTCAGGACCATGGCCAAGCCTTGGCGCACCCTGAGATTGTCCGGAGCAATTCTCAGCGCCTCCGTAATGCTTGCAAGCGCAGCCTCAAACCTGCCGCTTGCGGCCAGCTTCAGGCCTAGGTTCAGATGTGCATCCACGTGGTCTGGCTGCAAATCCAGCACCTTGCGAAACATCGCTTCGGCCAGTGGTCCCTGTCCCAGTTGCTCGTACGCAAGGCCAAGGTTCAGGTGCGCCGCGATGTTGTCGGCGTCTTGGCGGATTACCTGCTGGTAGAGTTCTCTGGCCTCGTCCGCCCTCCCAAGCGATATGCTCCGCTCGGCGCGCTGCATCAGGTTCGAGACTTGGGCAGCCTGCTGCTGGCCCGCTTTCAAGCGCCGGAACTCCTCCAATTCCCTCTGTGCTCCCGCGCTGTCACCGACTCTCCTTAGAGCTTGCGAGAGCTGGTAGCGAACATCCGCCTTGGAGGGGGCCAGGCCAGCGGCCTTGTGTAGGTACGCTACGGCCTCTTCAGAGACCCCTCTCCTGACAAGCACGGCGCCAAGGTTGAACAGCGCGTCAGCGTGGCCCGGATCGACGGCCAGCGCCGCCCGCAACGCTGCCTCGGACTCATCCAGGCGGTTCAAATGGCGCAGTGCCAGCCCTCGCACATACAGCTCATCGAAGCTCTGTGCGACGGTGCCAGCCAATTCCGCGTACCTGTCGATCTCGGCCAAGGCCGGCTCGTATTGGTGGGAAGTGACGAGAACCTTGGCTAGGGTCAGGCGTGCTTCGGCATGGGTCGCGTCGAGTGCGAGCCCGCTGCGCAGGGCCGCGATCGCCTCCTCGTAGCGCTTCTCGTCGACCAAGGCGACGCCGCGGTTGAAATGCAATAGAGGATTCGCCGGGTAGGTGGCCAGCGCCTCGTCCAAAGTAGCCAAGGCGGCGACTGGATTGCCAGCCGCACGCTGGCGGGCCGCTTCCGCTAGCGCTTGTTCGGGCTCCTGGGCAAGAAGGCCACCAGGGCACAACGCGAGCTGGGCCGCGACCAGAACCCAAGCTATCAGTGCGACACGCGGCATGGACCTTTAGCGGATGGCAATTGCAGATCTAGGGAGACGCCATTGAGTAGCTTACGGCCAAGCGCCGCATGGTGCCACCAGCTTCGATTGGATGAGCCCGCCAGCCAGTGCCAGCGGGCTCATCGATTTCCGGGCGTAGTCTGCCGCAGCTAGAAGTACACCTTAAGGCCCATCTGGATCTGGCGGGCCCTGTTCGCGGTGCCAAGCACCCGGCCGAAGTTCCCCCTGCTGATATTCGCCGCCGGCGCACGGTACTGCGGCGAATTGAAGCTGTTGAAGAGCTCGACGCGGTACTCGACCCTCAGGTCTTCCTTGATCGAGAAGATCTTGAAGAACGAAAAGTCGACATTGTTGATACCGTCCGCCCGCAAGGTGTTGCGACCAGCGTTGCCAAATGTGCCCGGCTGCGGCACAGCGAACGCACTTTCGTTCAGCCATTGTGCCGTCGTGGGATTGGTGGGATTGGGATCTCCCACGTAGTCTGGCCGGTAGCGCCCGTTCGGAAGGCCCGTGCCCGCAATGTCGCCATTGACATTCGGAGTGTAGGGCTGGCCTGACGTGAAGAGCGCCAACCCGTTGAACTTCCAACCGCCGAGAATCGCGTTGAGCGCGGCACTGGACGAGCGGAACGGCAGTTCGACAACCCAGTTGAAGTTCAGGTTGTGGGTGAGGTCGATGCCGGACACGCTGCGGTCCATGTTGAAGTTGTACGGGTTCTGCACCGAGCAATTCTCTACGAACCACCCAGTGCATCCGATGTCAATCGACTTAGACCAGGTGTAGTTGACCATGAACGAAATCCCTTTCGAGAACCGTCGGTTGTACTGGGTCTGCAACGCGTGGTAGTTGCTTCGCCCCCAGGACGTGAGGTAATTGTTGGCCCGGAAGAGTGGGAACGGAGCCCTCTGGCGCGCCTCTGAGCGTTTCCCCGGCGTGAGCGCCACGTTGTAGTAAGTGCCGAGGGGCTGGCGCCGATTGCCTGAACCGACATAGTTCACCTGCAGCATCGTCGCGTCGTCGAGTTGACGCTGGATGCCGAAGTTCCACTGCATCGAATAGGCATTGTCCATCCGTGGGTCGGAATACCAAGCTCCTTGGTTGTAGGGCGTCGCGGTCGGCAGAATGCCGGTAGGTGCCGGGTTCTTGGCCGAAACATCGGGCATCGAATCGGGCGGATTTGTGCCGTTCTGCAGCTTGCGTCCGACATCCGGCCAGGTGTGGCCGAGGTTCTGGGTGTTTTGCGTCACTCCGGCAAAGTTGTCGTAATAGATGCCGGAGGACGCGCGAATCGCTGTGCGTTCGTTCAAGCGATACGCGAAACCTAAGCGCGGCTGCCAGCTGATCGGCCAGGGATCCTGCACGTAGCCTCCCGTCGCGACCCGGACTCGGTCCGGCAACGCCCCGTCGGGGTCCGGCAAACAAGGTGCCACGCCTTTGACCGCGCATGTGGGGGGCGCGGCCGTGATCCAGTAAATGCCCTCGTTGTAGTCGATGTTGCCGAACTCGACCGTGTTCTCTTCGGGGTTGCCAAACTGCGGGAGCACAGTTCTGTCCACTCGCACGCCAAAGTTGATCGTCAGCCTCGACGTGGCCTTCCACGAGTCTTGGCCGAAGAAAGAGTACAGAGCCCCGCCGCGAGCGCGCTTGTGGAAGTCGCGCCTAGACCAAGCATTAGGCACATTCAGCAGGAACGACGCCAGTGGATGCCCGGTACCGCCAGGATTGTCAGGGCTAGCCGTGCCTACGGTAGAGAAATTGTTCGAATGGTCGTTGGTCCTGCCGAAATGGCCGATGATGTTGTACTCGGCACCGAACTTGAGCGTGTGGCTGCCCGCAATCTTGGTGTAGTCGCCCTTGTATTGCCAGGTGTCGCTCGTGCGCGTGTAGCCGATTCGCTCGCCGCCGCCAAAATACTGGGCAACGCCAACGCTGGGGACGAAGGATGTTCCGCCGCGGAAGCCCCCTGCGAAGTCGGGATTCCAGCCGACCGTCGAAATGAAGTCCGCTGGGATGTTGACAAATGAACGGCCGGTGTCGCGCTTGACGTCGGTTCTCGCAAAGGAGACTGTCATGATGCTGGTCGGGTCAAACGTGTGCACCCAGTTCGCGGCCACGTTCAGGTTGTCAATGTCCACGAAGCTCGTGAATGCTTGGCGCCCCGCCGAGCCCATCTGATCGTTTTCTTGGGCGCTGTAGCGCACGTAAGCGGTATCGGATTCGCTGAAGTGATGGTCGACACGTCCGGAAAACTCATACTGATCCAGAGTCGTGCCGGTAGTGTCGCGCTGGTTGAGGTTGCCGAGGTCGGTGCCGAGGTCGATCGGTGCGGGCACCGTCTGGTCCAAGTAGTAGAGGAACCCCTGGTCTAGCCGACTGGCGGGGATCATGTTGTTGGCAAACGCATCTCGGACGGCGTTACCATCGGGTCCGATCCGGGTTGAGTACGGATCGTAGATCTGCCGCGCCGAGTCGCTGATGTCGCCAGCCTTATTCGCGGCCGTGGGCACCCGGTAGTTGCGGTTCGCGGGTGCGCGGTTAGTGAAGCCCTGAAAGGCACCGTAGAAGAATGTCTTGTTCCTGACAATTGGGCCGCCCACTGTGGCGCCGAACATGTTCTGTGCCAACGAGGCTCTCTCCGGCAGGAACGTGTTGCGGGCGTCCAAGTTGTCGTTGCGCATGAATTCCCACAGACTGCCGTGCAACTCGTTGCTGCCCGACTTGGTGACAACGTTAACGACGCCACCGGTGACGCCTCCGAACTCCGCGAGGTCGTTGTGCGACTGCACCTTGAACTCTTGGATGGCATCCAGGATCGGTGGCACAGCGTAGGTGCTTGTCATCGTGCCTTGGTTGTTCACGCCGTCGGTGAGGAATAGGTTGCTGCGATTGTTCTGTCCGTTAATCGATGGAAAGCTGAACGTGCCGACAGACGTGCTGCCGAAGCCGCCCCGGTTCTGTGCCACGTTCACGGGCGAGGCCCCGGGGGTGAGCATCAGCAGCTGCGTAAAGTTGCGGCCGTTGAGCGGCAGGTCTACCACTTGCTGCTCGGTCATGGCCGTGCCCAGCTCTGACGATGACGACTGCACCTGGGCGCCGATGGCCTCGACCGTCACGGACTCCGTGACGGCTCCGACCTCGAGAACAAGATCGAACGTCGCCGTCTGGTTGACCACCAGTGAGAACGGTTCAACCGCCGATGTGCGGAAGCCCTCCGCCGTCGCCTCAATGGTGTAGTAGCCCGGCAGGACGCTGACGAAGCCGTAGCGGCCCACTGCGTTGGTTTCCGCGCGCCGCTCGATGCCGGTCTCGACGCTGGTCAGGACAACTTCCGTCCCGGGCACGACAGCTCCTTGCTGGTCAGTGATCGTTCCGTTCACGGCGGAACTCGAGGCCTGGCCGAAGGAAAGGCCCGCGAAGACGGTGAGCGCGCAAGCCAGCACGAGAGCCGTCCTGAGGGTCCGCGAGCTGCGAGATCGATGAAGGATTGACATGATTTCTCCTTTGGTTTTGCTGCCAAGATAAAAGCGGGGCTTGCCTAAGAGCCCCGCAACCCCAATCCACACGCCGTTAAGCATATACGGCATCGCAGATGGCGTCAATGCCCAAACCACAATTTGGAGCGTGCTTGCTTGCAGCGGCGGTTGGCCTAGCCTTAGCACCCGAACACGGCACCACCCAGAGCATGGCATCGGCCGAACGGCAAGCGATGCCGCCGCTGCCCTTGCCGGATGGCTTGGTGCCGCCACGAGCCGACTTTGTCGACATAGCAGAGCGGGCGGGTTTGGCACTGGGCCGGGATCCAACTGGATCGGACGAGATGACCTACCTGACCGAGACCACGGGAGGCGGGGTAGCTCTGATCGACTACGACAACGACGGCCTGTTGGACGTGTTCTTTGTCGGCTCGCTGAACTCAGACAGGCCTGCGGCGGAGAGAGCGCACCGGCTGTACCGCAACCGAGGCGGCTTGCGCTTCGATGACGTCAGTTCCGATGCGGGATTGCGGAGCGCGGGTTGGGGGCAGGGGGTTTGTGCAGGAGATATCGACCGAGACGGCTACGTGGATCTTTTCGTCACCAACTGGGGCGCGGACTCCCTGCTGCGCAACCTCGGCGGCAGCGGTTTCAGCGACGAAGCCGAGCAGCGCGGCATTGCGGGCGAGCCGGATCGCTGGAGTACCGGCTGCAGTTTTCTCGACTTCGATCGCGACGGGGATTTGGACCTCTTCGTGGCACACTACGTCGAATTCGACCAATCCACGACCCCGCTGCCGGGTGAAGCCCCCCAATGTGCGTGGAAGGGAGCGCCGATTCCGTGCGGACCGCGAGGACTGGCCGCCGAGTCCATGTCCTTGTTCTCCAATGATGGGTCGGGCCACTTCGAAGACGTCTCGGCAAGCTCCGGCGTGGCGACAGCGAAGCGCTATCACGGGCTGGGCGTGCTCAGTTCAGACTTCGACGGCGATGGCTGGCCTGACGTGTTTGTGGCCTGCGACTCTACCGCAAACTTGTTGTTCCGCAATGTGGGTGACGGCACGTTCGAGGAGATCGGCCTCGTTTCGGGCGCCGCCTACGACGAGGACGGCCACGAGCAGGCCGGAATGGGCGTGGCTGCCGGGGACTACGACGGCGATGGACGAAGCGATCTTTTTGTCACCAACTTCGCTGCTGATACCAATACGCTCTATCGGAATACGTCCGGCGGCCTGTTCCGTGATGCGACGGTGATGGCGGGCCTCGCTACGGCGACAGCATTTGTCGGCTGGGGAACAGAATTCCTTGACTTCGACCTCGATGGCTGGCCAGACATCTTCGTCGCCAATGGGCATGTTGCGCCGAGCGTGGACGGGGCGGGAATCGGTGAGACTTTCGCCCAGCCGCGCCTTCTGTTTTGGAATCGAGGCGACGGCAAGTTTCATCCGATCTCGACTCAGGCGGGGAGCGCCTTCAGCGCGGCGCACCCATCACGGGGAGCGGCTACCGGAGACCTAGATAACGACGGGGACATGGAGATCGTGGTTGTCAATGTCGGCCAGTCCCCTTCCCTGCTGCAGGACCGCAGCGAGCGTTCTTCGAACTGGCTGGTAGTGCGAGCGGTCTCTGAGGCAGGCGGGGATGCTATCGGAGCGCGAGTGACAGTCCGGGCAGGCAGCTTCCAACGCACTTCGGATGTTCGTAGCGGCGGCGGGTACTTGTCGCAAAGCGATCTTCGCCTGAGCTTCGGCCTAGGGGACCTGAGCTCGGTGGAGATCAACGTCTTGTGGCCCTCCGGCCTTAGCAGGAGCGCCGGAACCTTTGCAGCCAACCAGATCGTGACTATCACTGAGCCAAGGCAGGCACTTCCGGCCAGCGCTCCGTGACGCGGATCCCGGAAGCGGCCTGATACTCCGCGCCCGATACATGAAGTGGGGCCTGTTGCCATGCTAGCCGGCCGCTTTCAATCCACCGATGGGTGTGGAACAAAGCGAAAGTCGGATTGTCGGCGGAACTGGACTTGATCGAGCGCCAGCGGGCAATATTCCGAGCTGCCGACCGCTGCTGCCGGTCGGGTAGCATAGGGCGATGGCTGACCTGACGAGACGATCCTTCCTGGGCACCGTCGGCGGAGCAGTGTGTGCCGGCCGCTCGGTTCACGCGCAAGCATCCAAGCCGAATGTGGTCATCATCTACACGGACGATCAGGGCACTCTGGACGCAGGGTGCTTCGGCTCGGACGACATCCACACTCCGAACATCGATGCCCTCGCGCGGCGCGGCGTACGGTTCACCCAGGCCTACGCCCACACGGTTTGCTGCCCGTCCCGGTCGCAACTGCTGACCGGGAGAGTGCCCCAGCGGGGTGGCGTGACGAACTGGCTGTCGAACAACCCGGCCGACGAGAACGGCCGCAACATGTACACCAGCGAGATCACGCTGGCGGAGATCTTGCGCGACCACGGATACCGCACGGGGCTATCGGGCAAATGGCATCTGGGCGCCAAGCCCGGCCATCAGCCGTTGGACCAAGGATTCGACGAGGCCTACGGCCACCTGGGCGGATTCATCGACAACTATGAGCACAAGTTCCTGCACTCGAACCCCCGGCGACCGCCATTTCACGACCTCTATCGCAATGGAAAGGAGATCGACGAGACCGGACGCTACTTCCCGGATCTAGTGGTGCGAGAAGCCACGCGATTCATCGTCGAAAACAAGGACCGGCCCTTCTTCCTTTACTGCGCCTTCAACGTGCCGCACTATCCCGAGCAGTCGGATCCGAAGTTCGACAAGATGTACGACAGCATGGCCATGCCGCGACGGTCGTACGCGTCGATGATCACGACCACCGATGACCGCATCGGGCAAGTGCTGAATACGCTGGAAACATGGGGCTTGCGCGACAGCACGCTCGTGATCTTCATGAGCGACAACGGCCACTCGACCGAGCAGTTCAACAACTGGGGCGTCAACTACGGCGCTAATGGCGGCGGCGGCAACACGGGGGATTGGCGCGGAGCCAAGGCCAGCATGTTCGAGGGTGGCATTCGCGTGCCTTCGGTGATCAGCCTGCCCGGGCGCATCCCACAAGGCGAAGTCCGCGACCAAGCGATCTCCAACATGGACTTCTTCCCCACGATCTTGGAACTGTGCGGTATCGACCCGCCCGACTACGAGTTGGACGGCAAGAGCCTCTGGCCGGTGCTCAAGTCAGCTGATGCTCCCACGCAGCACGAAGTGTTTCACTGGATGTGGCAAGACCAGTGGGCCATCCGTGAAGGAAGCTGGAAGCTGATCGGTAACGGGCGGGACACCACGGGCCTCAAGTCCCGCCATGCACCGCGCAAGGATATGGGCGAACTCTATCTCGCCAACCTTGCTGACGGGCCTCCGGAATCGATCAACCATGCGGCCGATCGGCCGGACTTGGTCAAGCGCCTCCACCGCATGCACGAGGAATGGCTCAAGGCGACGGAGCGCTAGCGATCCCAACCCCATGAAGCTCTCAGCCTTGTATCCGACGCTGGCAGCGGCGCTGCTGACCGCACCGGGCCTCGCGCAGTCACCCGAGCTCGTCGACGCGTCTCCGAGTGAATCGCCGGTTTCGATCCGGCTGATGTTCGGCACTGACCGGCACACGCCGCAACGCTGGGACGGATCGGTGGCGGTCACCGGTGGTCGCGTGCTGCACGTGAGCGGGGTCCACTTCGAAGGCCGCGATCAGATCGTAGGGCAGAACGGATGGAAGCTGACCAACCGCGTCACGCGCTATGCAGACTCCACCACCCAGCGTGGCTACGACCCGGTCCACACGCGGCCCTTCGCCATGATTCCGAATGGCGTCGTTGCGACGGTCGAGGCCGCGGAAGCGTCTGAAGTCGAAGTCACGACCGAGCAGGGAGCGTTCTCCTTCCCGCTAAGCCAGCTGCCGTTTGGCCAAACCTTGGAGTTCCTCGACGGCACGGCATCCGCCCAGCGCATTCCGACAACCGCAGATATCACAGCGGGCGAGACCGAAAACGACTACCCTGCCCTAGCCACCGCTGCTGACGGTACTGTCTGGATTTCCTGGATTTCATACCAATACGAACGAGATGCCGTCTGGCTCGCTCGCTGGGGCGGCTCAGGCTGGGTCGAACCGATGCAGGTCTCTCCAACCGGCTACATCGACAACTTCCGCACGGCGATCGCGGCAGACGCCTCGGGGGGACTGGTGGTTGTCTGGACGGGCAATTCGCCGGGAGGATCGTGGGGCATTTTTTCGCGCAGGCTGAGTGGCGGCGCACTCTCAGCGGTCACCAGCCTTGCGCGCGAGGGACCGAATCTCTACCTACAGGCCGCGGCGGACAGCCTCGGCAAGGTGCACGTGGTCTGGCAGGGCTTCCGCGACCGCGTCGCTCAGATTCTGCATGCACAGTGGGACGGTTCCCGGTGGTCCGCAGAGGAGGCGATCTCTGACTCGAGCGCCGACAGCTGGGCTCCCGCCATCGCCGCCGACTCTACGGGCGGCATCTGGGCCGGTTGGGACGGCTACCACTCCGGCGACTTCAACGTCTACGTAAGGCACCGCGACGCCGGCGGGGCGTGGCAGCCGCAACGCCAAGTGACGCGCTCGCTCGGATTTGACGCCAACCTATCACTGGCGTGCGATTCTGCGGACCGGCTCTGGATAGCGTGGGACCACGGCGAAGCGAACTGGGGCAAGGACTGGAGCAGCCAACGCTTTCGGCCCGGGGGCGGAGCAGGCCTTTACCGCGTGCGATCCGTCAAGGTGGCGGTGCTCGAAGGGGATCGGGTCGCCGAGGCCACCGGTTTCATGGGAGCGGTGCCGCCAGCTTCCAAGGACTACATGCAGCAGGCCCGCCTCATCGTCGATGGCAACGGCCATGTCTGGGCCATGGCCCGCTCGCTGACCAGCACCACGACCCGAGTCGACAACAACTGGGGTGCCGGCGGCATCTGGGAAATGCTGCTCGCCCGCTTGGACGAGAACGGCTGGTCGCCGGTGACGAAGTTGCACGCTACGAACGGCAGAAACGACGTCTGGGCGGCGGCTACGGCCGATGGCGCTGGCAAACTATGGTTCGCGTGGTCCCGCGACGCGCGGCCGTTCGGCTCCCCGCGGCGCTCTGTCAACCGGGGATCGCCGCAAGCTCAGACCACCCACGTTTCGCATAGCGTAATCGACCCATCGCAGGCGGCCTGGCGCGGATCGGGCGAACCGAATCGGTCGGAGTTCAGCGAGCCGCAATTGGGCGCCCTGCCGGTCCACGCCAACGAGGAGCAAGACACCGCCGCCATCCGGGCCTACCGCTACGAAGTCGGTGGCAACACCTACAGGATTCTTCGAGGCGACCTGCACCGGCATACCGACATCTCGGCCGACGGCATTGGCGAGGGCGGCCTGATCGACTTCTACCGCTACGCCTTCACCGCCGGTCAGTTCGACTTCATGATGGTGGGCGACCACCAGTACGGCGGCAATAGCGTCCCGGGCGTGGAATACAACTGGTGGAGGACCGAAAAGTCCGAGGACATCTTTCTGGTAGACGGGAGGTTCTGGCCGCTGTTCGGCACCGAGCGCAGCGTGACCTACCCCAACGGCCATCGCAATACTGTGTTCGCTCAGCGAGGCGTCCGCTGGATGCCGATTCAAGCTGGCGAGCGAAACGGCTCGATCAACACCGGCGAAGTGCTGTTTCCCTACCTGCGGCGCTACGGCGGCATCTCGACACCGCACACCTCGGGCTCCGAGCAAGGCACGGATTGGCGCGAGAGTGACGAAGAGGTCGAGCCGATCGTGGAGATCTACCAGAGCTTGCACGCCTCGTACGAATACCCCGGCGCTCCGCGGGCTGAAACGCCCGACAAGCGCTACTACCACCACGGCGAGCCGTGGTTGCCCAAGGGGTTCGTCTGGAACGCATGGGCCAAAGGGATCAAAATCGGCGTGCAGGCAAGTTCCGATCATGTGGGCACGCATGACTCGTACGCCTGCGTGCTGGTCCCGGGCGACAAAGACATCACCCGGCAGGACTTGATCGACGCAATGAAGCGGCGCCACACCTACGCCGCAACCGACAACATCATTCTGGACATGCGCATTGGCGATCACATCATGGGTGACGCCTTCGCCATGTCGGAACAGCCTGTTGTGGAGGCCAACGTTGTCGGAACCGGGCCGATCAAGCGGGTGGTCTTGATCAAGAACAACAAGATCGTCTACACCGACACGTCTGGGGCCAAGGAGGTCGCTTTCGAATACCGCGACGATTCAGCCCAACCCGGCGAGAGCTACTACTACATCCGGGCGGAGCAAGCTGACGGTTCTCTAGCCTGGGGCAGCCCGATCTGGGTCTCGTACCGCTAGCGCACGGCCGCGCAACTTGCCTGCAATTCTGCTTGCCGGATATGCAGGCTCCAGATTGATGATGGAAAACGATTTCAACTGCATCGATGTCGAGACGGCCAACAGCTCGTGGTCGAGCATCTGCCAGATCGGGCTGGTTGTTGTTCGCTCGGGGCAGTTTGCCGAAGCCTGGCAGAGTCTCGTGAATCCCAAAGTCGACTTCTCGAGTCGGAACATTGCCATCCATCACATCACTGCCGACCATGTCCGCGAAAGTCCTGAACTGCCGGATATTTGGGACGCCCTGCGGGAACTCACGAAGGATCGGCCCTTGGTCTACCACAGCCACGCATGGTTTGACCGACATGCCTTGACCCAGGCTGCGGAAAAGCACCGGCTGCCGCGGCTCGAAGTGGAGTGGGTCGACAGTTCTCGCATCGTGCGGCAGACATGGCCGGATCGGTATGGTCGGAGGGGGTTCGGTCTTGCAGACCTTTCGTGCGACTTCAAGATCGAATTCAAGCATCACGACGCCCTTGAGGACGCAAGGGCAACAGCTTCGATCACATTGGAGGCCCTGAAGGACTCCGGGACGTCCATTCGCGAGTGGGTCCAAGAGCTGCCGAGTCCACGTGTCAGAACGCAGGCCCGGACTCAATGGAGTTCCACCGTTCCTAGAGAGAAAGCTAGGAAGAGCAGCGCCGCCGATCAGCTCGTTGGCCAACGCATCGTGTTCACGGGCACGCTCGCAGTTTCGCGGAAAGAAGCCAAGAGGACGGCGGAGGAAGCCGGCGGCGAAGTGCATGCTAACGTGCAGGCGGCAACCACGATTCTTGTGGTGGGTGGCCACACAGAGGCGAACTTGAACCAGATGAAGGGCCGGTCCAAGAGCAGCAAGCAGCTCCAAGCAGAGAGGCGGATTGCGGCCGGCCAGCAGATCGAGATCCTGACCGAAGGCGAATTCTGGGATCTCCTAAGCCCGAATCCATAGCCCTATTCAGTGAATTTGCATTTAAGTTTATATTTATCACAGATCGGCATCAACCGAGAATCTGGCGGTGTGCGTGCAATCAGCGGTGCCCGATTGATACCGTGCGCCGAACTGGGCGTGTTCTCCAGTCAGTAAGAGTTGCCGACTACGACGGGCCACGCTGCTTCCACGGGCACCCCGGGGCCGCTGTGAGATTTAGGAATGAGTCAAGTGCGGGAGCCTGAGCTCCGACAGGCGTGCGCTCGCCCTCCCTCTATGCTGAATCAGTACCTTCTGTGTCCACTTCGCTCAATCTCAACGTGCGCGGTATTGGCGCGTCCGCTACGCTCGCGATCAACGAGGAGTCCAATCTCCTCCGGGCAGCCGGACGCACAATATACCGCCTAGGTCTGGGACAGTCTCCCTTCCCGGTACCGGAGACCGTCGTAGAGGCGCTTCGCGCCAACGCCCACCAGCGGAACTACCTAGCGGTGCGAGGACTGCCGGACCTCCGGCAAGCCGTGGCCGACTATCACCGAAGACGCAGACAGCACTTCGAGTGCACTGCCGACGATGTGATCATCGGCCCCGGCTCGAAGGAACTGATGTTCCTGCTGCAGCTCTGCTATTACGGCGACCTCGTAATTCCCACCCCTAGCTGGGTGTCCTACGCGCCCCAGGCTCATATCCTCGGGCGCCACGTGCGCTGGCTCAGAACAGACGCTGCCAACCAGTGGCACCTCACAGCGCGCGAGCTCGATGCACTCTGCCGCGACGACCCGGATCGACCGAGGCTGGCAATTCTCAACTACCCGTCGAATCCTTGCGGCAACACGTACCATCCAGACCAACTTGGCGAACTCGCTGAGGTCGCCAAGAAATATGCAGTGATCGTATGTTCGGACGAAATCTACGCGGAGCTTCATCACCAAGGCCGCCACGTGTCCATCGCACGCTACTACCCGACCGGAACAATCGTGTCGAGCGGGCTGAGCAAGTGGTGCGGGGCGGGTGGCTGGCGTCTTGGGACCATGACCTTCCCACCCGGCCAGCGCCAACTCTTGGAGGCAATGGCGAGTGTCGCGAGCGAGACGTTCACTTCCACCAGTTCTCCGATACAGCACGCCGCGGTCACCGCGTTCATGCCACATCCATCGATCGAGCGCTATCTCGTCCAAGCCCGGCGCATTCTCGCCGCCTTGGGCTTGGAGTGCGCGGTGCGTCTGCGGGATGCCGGGGTGGCTGTCGATGATCCCGAGGGAGCGTTTTACCTCTTTCCGAATTTCGAGCCTCACCGCAACACCCTCAGCGCCCGCGGCATTACGACGTCATCCCAACTCTGCCGGCGACTTCTGGAGGAAGCGGGCGTCGCGATGCTCCCAGGCAGCGCTTTCGGCCGCTCGGAGGAGGAGATGACAGCAAGGCTCGCCTACGTGGATTTCGACGGAGCATCGGCGCTCGTCGCAGCGGAATCCGTCCCCCTCGACCAGACCCTCTCGGTGCGGTTCTTGGACGATCATTGCGGGCCGGTCCTGCGGGCGCTCCGCCTGATCAAGGAGTGGCTCGCTTCATAGTCCAGTCCCGGGGCCCATTCGCGGATCGTCGCGCTGTCTTCTACGGCGCTAGCGGGCTCTCACGGACGAAGCCAGTTCCGTTCCTGGCCCTCGCCGGGCAAGGACTGTCGATAAAATAGCGGGCTATGCGTCGGACAATACCGCTCTCCCTTTATGCGGACTCCCGAGCACCGACAGCGTTGCTCGCGGCAGTGATGGTCCTAGGCGGGCTGGGATGTGAAACACCTCCCAGCCGCCCGAATGTCGTCGTGATCATGACCGACGACCACGCCACGCAGATGATGTCGGCATACGGGTCCAACCGCGCGTCCACGCCGAACCTTGATCGGATTGCGCACGAAGGGATGATCTTCCGCAACGGCTTCTGCACGAATCCACTCTGCGCGCCCAGTCGCGCCACGCTGATCACGGGCAAATACAGTCACAAGAACGGGCAGCGCAGCAATCGAGACACCTTCGATGGAAGCCAGCCCACGCTTCCGAAACTAATGCGGGAAGCCGGATACCTCACAGCGATGATCGGCAAATGGCACCTGAAGAGCGAGCCGACCGGTTTCGACTACTGGAACGTACTTCCCGGCCAAGGGCGTTACCGGGATCCGTCAATGATCGAGATGGGCACGGAGCGGCGCCACGCCGGTTATGTCTCAACACTCATCACCGATTTCGCGATCGATTGGATTCGCAACCGGGATACGACACGCCCGTTCCTGCTATTTCTCCACCACAAGGCACCCCATGGCCAGTGGGTGCCCGACAACAAGCACGAAGACCTGTTCGCGAATGAGAATGTTCCTCGGCCGGAATCGTATGACGACAGCTATGCCGGGCGGGCCAGTCCCATCCGCAATGCCACGAACCGGCTGGTTCCGAACCTGCTCGCCCGCTGGCGAACGTGGGGTGCAGCGCTAGCGAAAGAGGATCCCGGGAACCTCGAAGGAGAGGAGCTCACCGAGTGGATGTATCAGCAATACGTCAAGGACTACAAGCGTGTGATGGTCTCGGTCGACGAAAACGTAGGGCGGTTTCTGGACTTTCTCGAGGAGGAAGACCTCGCGAACGACACTCTCTTGATCTATACCTCTGACAACGGGAAGTTCGTCGGCGATCATTCGATGTTCGACAAGCGCCTGGCGTATGAGGAATCGCTCCGGATTCCGCTCGCGATCCGATATCCAAGAAGGATCGCGGCTGGAGGTGCAACAGATGCCTTTGCGCTAAACGTCGACCTTGCTCCCACAATCCTCGACTATGGCGGTGTCGCCGTGCCTGAAGACGTGCAGGGCCGCAGCCTGCGGGCACTCTTGGAAGGGCAGCAACCTTCCGACTGGCGGAACTCGTTCTACTTCCAGTACTTCGAACCGCCCGGAGGCCACAATGTCGCTCCTCACTATGGCGTCCGCACGATGCGCCACAAGCTTGTCCGCCACGAAGTCGGCGATGGCATCTGGGAGCTGATCGACCTTGTGTCGGATCCGCTGGAATATCGCAACGAATACGAGAATCCGAGCTACTCAGCTGAAGTCAGTGCGCTTCGAGAGGAGCTTCAACTTCTGCGGCGCAGCCTCGAAGCGGCTGTCGACTAGAGCGTCCCCGCGCAAGCCACCTTTCGGGGAGAGCGTGGCCCCAGCGCCGGTCGAGAGATCGGGACGTTCTCGCATCCACCTTGAGGGCCGGTTCCATGCGGTATCGAATGGATCGAAACGTGATTCGGTATTCGAGGACCTACTAGATCCGACCGGATGGACAGGATGTGCGATCATGCTCAGCAACACGCTCGGCATGGACCAGCGCGTGTTGAAGTGCCTGCGCAGCACGCTAGGCCAGCGGCGCCCAATTGACGTTGGCCGCCAAGATAGGTCGCAATGCTGACACCAACCCGTAGAACCGTGCTTGCACAGCTGGCCTGTTGCGGCTGCTCAGGACTCTTTGAAGAGTCCACTAGGCCATCGACAGCCTCGTTGCCATGGAAACTTGCCATCGGCCTCAACGGCTTCGGCTCGTCAGAGACCCATCACGGCAAACGCTACGTCTACGAGGAAATCCTCCAATTCGCCCGCGACGAGGGCTTTGACGGAATCGAGCTTTGGCGCAATTGGCGCGATGGCTACCCCGATCCCGAAGACGACGACGCGATCCAAGCCGCTCGCCAGCAGATCGAGTCCTACGATCTGCAGGTGTTCTCGATCCAAGCCGGGGTCAGAGGCGTCAATCCGGTCTCTGACGAACCGTCGGAGCGAGCAGAATACACGCACCAACTCACTCAACAGGTCGATCTAGCGCTCAAGTTCGGCTGCGAGTGCATGGGCCTGTGGTCCGCTGGCCGGCCGCCCGACGACGCAGGCGAGGATGAAGTAATCGAACGGTTGGCTGGGGTCGTCAGGCCCGTCTGCGAATATGCGGTCGATCACGGGATCGTGCTAGCGATTGAAGGCGAGCCGCCGTTGATCATCAACTCCGTGGAGCGCTACCACAAGCTCTTCGCCGCTGTCGGGATGGACGAGTTCAAGGTCATCTTCGACCCGTCTCACTTCGATGTGCTGGGCGGCGCGACCGGACGGCCCGAGGATCTGCTGCTCGACCTTGGCGTTGACCGGGTCGGCTACGTCCAGTTTTGCGACGGAGACTCCACGCTACGCCCGTTCCCGAACGGCGGTGCGGGCACATCGAAGCATCTGCCCTGCGGCGAGGGTGTCTATGACATCCCCGGCCTGTGTTCGATCCTCTACGAGGGCGGCTTCCAAGGCTGGTTCCAAATGGATAGCTGGGGCACCGAAGACGCCTACTGGACCTCAAAGTCCTGCAAGGACTCGGTCTCGGACTACCTGGGTACCGTAACCACAGGAGTCTGATCGCGGCGAGGACCGTTGCCGCAATGGTAGGCCCGAGCGGACTCGAACCGCTGACCTCTACCGTGTCAAGGTAGCGCTCTAACCAAATCTGAGCTACGGGCCTAAGCGGACCAGCTCGGCTTACGCCAAGCTTGTTGCAAGTCAAGGCCGAATACCCAGCCTCACTGCTCGCTGTCTGCACGGAATGATAGCACAGGGCGGACTTTTTGACCCCTTGTGTCCGTGCAAGACCTAGCCCCCGGCGAAGCGTTCGGTGCAGCCGAAGTCACGAGGTCAGGCAGGAGCCCGCGCAGCGTCTGGCATCCTGCCCCCCGCCTGTTGTATGTTGGACGCGCTGTCCCGAATGGACCAACATGCGGGTTCCGGGCGGATCACGATTGCAAGCCATGAAACCACGACTCCTACTCTGCAACTGTCTGGCACTCTGCTGGGCTGTTCCTCTCCTTCTCGGTGGGCCGGCCGCTGCCCAGACGGTCGCCATTCCCGCTGATGCCGAATCCGCGCTGGATGCGCTGAACAGCTCGCCACGCCACGGGGAATGGATCGACATTGGCGAAGGGCGCTCTGGCGCGAACCGCTGGGGCGACACGATTCGCTCGTGGATCGTGTACCCCGAACGAGCGACCCGCGCCCCCGTCGTCGTAGTGATCCACGAGATCTTCGGCCTGACGGACTGGATCCGGGCCGTGGCCGATCAATTCGCCGCAGAGGGCTTCATCGCAATCGCGCCGGACTTGCTGAGCGGCCATGGTGCAGACGGCGGCGGCACTCCAGCGAATCGCCAGGAGGCGGTCGCTCTGGTTCGATCCCTGCGCGTCGAGGACACGACTAGGCGGCTGTCGGCGGTTGCCCGCTATGGCATATCGCTGCCGGCGTCAAACGGTAGGTTCGGCGGCGTTGGGTTCTGCTGGGGCGGGAGCACGAGCTTCAATTTCGCGGCCAACGAAGAGAACTTGGACGCGGCTGTCGTCTACTACGGCAGTTCTCCGAGCCGCACGATGCTGGGCCGCGTTGAAGCCCCCGTCCTCGGCTTGTACGGCGGCGACGACGCCCGTGTTAACGCCACCATCCCAGACGCGATGCGCGAGATGCGACGTCTGGGGAAATTCTATGAACCGCACCAGTTCGATGGGGCTGGACACGGCTTCCTTCGGCAGCAGTCCGCTCGGGACGGGGCAAACCTGAGCGCTGCCAAGGCGGCGTGGGCCAAGACCGTCGAGTTTTTCCGCCAACACCTCGAAAAGTAGAGCTCGACCCATGCGCCCAAGTCTCTCTGCTCCTACAAAGCTCGCAATCGGCCTAGCCGTGTTCTCGATGCCCGCGCTGTCGGCCACCAGTGTGGTGTTCATGATGGCCGACGACCTTGGCTGGAACGACGTCGGCTACCACGGGAGCGAGATCCGCACGCCGAACATCGACTCGATCGCCCAGCGCGGCATCCAACTCGACCGATACTACGCAACCCCCCTTTGCAGTCCGACGAGAGCTGCATTGCTGACAGGCCGCATCCCGCTGCGGTATGGAGTCGATCGCCCGATCGAGACGATGGGCGGTCTTCCGGAGACAGAACGGCTATTGACGGATGTGCTCAAGACTGCCGGGTACGAAACCGCGATCGTCGGCAAATGGCACTTGGGGCTGGTGCATGTCAAATACCACCCCTACAACCGCGGCTTTGACACGTCATACGGCCATTTGGGCCCCGCGGTCGACTACTGGACGCATATCTGGGACGGCGGCCTCGACTGGCACCGCAATGGCGAAGTGCTGAACGAGGAAGGCTACACCACCGAGCTGATTGGCAAGGCAGCCGAGCGCGCGATCTCAAAGCGCGACACGGCAAGACCGCTGTTCCTGTACGTCGCGTTCAATGCGCCGCACGGCCCTTTGCAAGCTCCACCTGAATCTGAGTCCGCATACGATTCGATCCAGAATCCGCGCCGCCGGACCTATGCAGCGATGGTGAGCGAGATGGATCGAGCAGTCGGCGGGATCTTGGGAGCACTGGAGCGAGAGGGGCTGACTGACGACACGTTGATCGTCTGGTGTAGCGACAACGGCGGCGCAATTCGCCTCGGAGCGGACAATTCCCCGCTCCGTGGAGGCAAGGGTGGAGCCTTCGAAGGCGGAATTCGAGTACCCGCCGCTGTTTGGAAGCCCGGCAGCATCGAGGGCGGTCAGACTCTCGGGCAAATGATGACTGTGGCGGACTGGTTCCCGACCATTGCTGCCGCAGCCGGGATCGATCTGGATTCAGACGGCGAGCTAGATGGCCTCAACATGTGGCCGGCTCTCACGAACGGCGAGGTCGTGGGCCGTACCAAGCCTTACGTGGCCGGCGTGTTCGACAGCGTAGCGCTCATTGACGGGTCTTGGAAGTACGTTGAACCCCTGCCCAGAGGTGGCAGTGGCGTCGCACATCTTTTTCGCCTAGATAAAGATCCGGAAGAGCGTGAAGATCTGGCAGAAGTGGAGCCGGAAAGATTCGAGGCAATGCGAGAGCAGTTGCGCAGTTTCCCCCGGACAGCCACGATCGCACCAGACGTGACTCCTCCTCCCGGCCCTAGGCGGGGTCGTCCGGGAGGCCGGCCACCTCCTAATGCTGGTGGCGAGGGTGCCAGAACGCCGCCAGGACGCGGCGGTGGAGCGGTCGATGGCTGGAAGGAAATCACCAAGCCCCCTTGGATCGAAGCGGCTGATCGGTGACCGTAGACCGAGCCGATCTCAGTCGTGGCTCGCTCACCTGTCGCACCCGGTGCCTCGGGAGATTCTTGGAAGCGTCTCCGAGGCTTGGATGATGTACGTCTAGATGACCACTAAGATCAACTTGAAGGCGTCTGAGTTCTCGATCGCCGAAGCTCGAAGAAACTTCTCTTCGCTCGTTCGAGAGGCAGAGAACGGCAGGGCGGTGAGAATTACTCGCCGCGGCCAGCCCGTCGCGGTACTGATCGGCAACCGGGAGTTCGAGCGGCATGCGTCGGGGCCGCGAGACTTCGCCGAAGCATACGAGCACTTCTTGGAGTCCTATCCTGTCGAAGACCTCGACATCGACCCCGATGAGGTGTTCCGCGATTCGCGCGACGAATCTGCGGGGCGTGATGTGTCGTTGTAGCTGGCGAAGTGCCTACTCGACACCAACATGGTCTCGGAACCGACGAGGCCTAGTCCGAGACCTCGGACTAGGCCAAGACTGCACGACCACAGTAGTGAGATCGCGGTCCGTACCCAGTCGATCGTGCCAATGTAAGTAGGTCAGTCAGAATTGGAAGCGTGTGATGCCCGGGGAGGATCACCTTCGCAAAGTCGTGGAACGCGGGAAATACGCCCCGCTGTATCGAAGTCTCCGCATGCGGCCAGACCGGCGATGGCCGGTCTCGTTCACGGATATCGAGGCTGTGCTTGGTTTCAAACTTCCAGAATCAGCGCGGCTGCACAGACCATGGTGGTCGAATCAGCGGAACAGACGCGGCTATGCGCATTCGCTGGCCTGGCAACTCGCCGGATGGAGGACGGCTGCGGTAGATCTTGAGCACGAATCGCTGGTGTTCGAACGTGAGGAGACCATCGGCGACAAGGCTCACCCGGACACTTCGCCAGCTCCTGCAGGCGGCAATGCAATCGATCTTGACCGCGTGTTCCCGCCACACAACCCTGGCGGTTGGCCAGCCGAATTGCCGTTGCGACGCGAGGATCTCTACGACGACCGAGGGCGTTGAGCAAAGCATGTTCATTGACACCCACGTCCTAGTTCGAGCGCGCTTCACGGTCGCGCCCAGCCATGACCCGGCTCGTGCCCGACAGCGTGAAGCTCTTGGGAGCGAAGAGCGTCCCCGGATGAGTCGGCAGATCGTTCGTGAGCACCTGACCAGTCGCCTCGCAGCAACGACTAGACCTTTTCGGAAGCAATCTCCGGCAAGCACAGCGGTTGGCTGAACGGTTCTGAGACACCTTGACGGCACCGCAAGGCCAATTCCTCAGTGTGTGGCCTAGGAAGCGGCCGCAGCCGATTTGCAATCGCGCGGTTGGCAACGAGGCCCAAGCATCCGGAGGGCCCGAGAGCAGACCGGCGCATCGCCGAACAGCTACAGGTTGCCACGTCCGCACGAGAAGACTGATTGGACTATGTCGATCGACGATCCGAGGCAAGCAGGGAACGGACCCGCGGCCGCCACACAAGCTCAGCGCCATGCTCAGGGAGGGAGGTGTGTGGCGTTGCCACTCCCACGCCGTGATCTACTCGAGCCACGAGGTCATGGGCTCGAATTGCCCTGTCTGGCCACCTGCAACTGACCCAGGTCGCGTGCGAGCGATTCCTTGCGCCGAAAGTCCGCAGATGTCTCTGCCGGGTTCCAGTACCAAGGGTGGTCGACGTGCTCTTCGCGCATGATCCGCTCCATTTCGGCGACGACCTCTGGGTATGCGTCCGCAAGGTCTCGCTCGCAGCTGACGTCTTCCTCGATCAGAAACAGCTCCATCGGATCTTCGGGAGTTGGGCGGTAAGCCTTCCACGGACCCTTTCGGATCGCCTGCTCCCTCGCGTTCTCCCAATAGAGTGGCCTATCTGAGGAGAACCTCGCCGGATCGCCGCTCAACAGCGGGACAAGGCTGGACCCGTCATTCGGTGGGACAGGGCTGGTTCCCGCCAGCTCAGCGAATGTCGGAAGCAAGTCGACGAGCCATACGGGCACGCTGGACACGCCGGCCTTGATCGCGCCGGGCCAGTTCACGAAAAAGGGGATGCGGATGCCCCCTTCCAGCAGGGAGAATTTCCCTCCCCGAAAGGGCCCCTTGTTTTGAAAGAACGGATCGTCCGGCCAATTCGCGGACTGGTTCCCGCGCGCGAAATACCCGCACATCGAGTAGCCGTTGTCCGACGCGAAGACCACGAGAGTGCGGTCCCGGATCCCGAGGTCTCCAAGCAGGCCAACCAGTTCGCCCGCAAAACTGTCGATCCGCAGCACCATGGAAGCCCACTCCTTGTGTGCAGTCGAAGGAAAGTCCGCTCGATTCAGGAATGGGCCGAGGGCATCGGTCACGACTGGCCCGTGGGGCAGTTGGGTCGCGAAATAGAGAAAGAACGGTCGGTCCCGGTTGCGACGCACGAAGCCGATGGCTGCGTCCTCGAGCACGTCCTCGGAATAGACTGCCTGCGAGCGGTCACGCACGCCGGGCGGAATCAATCGGCCGTCGCTGTCGTAGTGGGCTGAGGAGTCTCTGGATCCGGGCGGTGTCTGGTTGTCCTCGTACATGTGGCCCATGTCGAAACCGAAGTTCCCCGGATAGTCGACCTTGCGTCCATTGCGATAGAGGTAGCGAGGGAAGAATGTGTGGGCGCGGCGCTGATCGTAGAATCCGAATGCCTCGTCGAAACCCTGCTTTTCTGGCGTCCCCGGAGTGTCGGGAAGGCCAATGCCCCACTTGCCGAAGAAGCCGGTCGCATACCCGGATCGCTTCAGCACCTCGGAAATCGTCACGTCCGAGTCCGCCAAATGATCCTGTCCTCGGGCGCTGCGGTTATCGCGAACTGATGCGTGCCCCGTATGGAGTCCCGTCATAAGGGTCCCTCGGGAAGGAGCGCATTCTGGGGCGCCGGCGTACGCTTGTGTGAAGCGAACTCCCTCCGCCGCAAGCCTATCGAGGTTTGGAGTCGAGAAGCGGGTCTGTCCCCAGATACTGAGATCCCGGTAGCTGAGATCGTCCGCCAGAACGACGACGATGTTCGGCTTGGTTCCGGGCAGCGGTCGCTGGGCCTGCAGGGCTCCCGGAATGAGCACGAGGCAGATAACCGCGAAACGCATTACGGGGGCAAGAATAGCAGCCAAGTACGAGCCCGATTCGTGAACAAGACGACCCCCACGCGATTGTCGGGCTCGGCTGTGGCCCCACCCAACACACCGACCGCACAACGTTCTTGCGTCCGTTCCACTAGCAGCTGCCGACCGCGTCTGCGTTGATGCTTCTCAGGACTGGTTGCACTTCTCCGATCTACTCCGTAGCCCGCTCGAATCTCACGAGACCGTATCGCTTCAAGGTATGATGCGCACTGAGGATGATAGCGATGATGAGAATTCCATTGATCCTGCTTGCCTTTGCGAGCGTTGCTGCGGCACAGTCAGGACCTTGCATGGCGGACGCCTTCCTTGACGTTTCGGAGGCACCCGGAGCCGGCCCCGCCTATCCCCGCCCCCGAGTCGAAGCTACCTGCGAGGGCGATGAGCTGGTAGTTCGTTCCAATGGCATCCCGCACTACGAGTTTGTCCAAGTCACCCCGAACCCACTCTTAGAGAGGAACAACGAGTACCGCCTGCCTGCCAAGCCCGCGCTGGCAGAGAAGCCAGTGCCGATCCCCCTGCTTGGCGGCATTGGCGTGGCTGTCAATGGCATTGTCATATTCGGCCCGAACGAAGGTCCCGTACCAGCAGAGGAACAATTCGGGGATCCGGTGTTCAACGCCATCATGGATGCCTGCATGGGCCACACGGCGCTGGAATACCACTATCACGCCATGGTGCAGCGCTGCCTGAGCGTAGGCGCGAAGGACGGCGAGCCGTCGCCCGTCCTAGGCTTCGCCTACGACGGCGTTCCGATCCACGGTCCGTGGGGCTGTGTCGACGCCGATTGCACCGAGGTGGTGCGCCACCGCAGCAGTTGGGAAGAGGTTCGCGAGCCGCATCAAGATGCTTGGGACGCCTACGAGTACGTCGAGAAGGAGGGGCCGGAGTACCTCGACGAGTGCAACGGGCACGCCCACGGTGACGGCGACTATCACTACCACGTGACCGAGACTTGGCCGTATATCATTGGCTGCTATGCCGGCACCCCTACGGGCGGCCCCGTCCGCGGTCGCCGCCGGCCTGAGATCAGCCAAGCGCCCCCTGGACAACGGGGCCAGCGCCCGCCGGGGGGCCCAGCCGGGAACCGACCTCGCGGGGCAGCACGGCGGGGCGGCCCACCGCCCGGTGGCGGCCGTCCCGGGCCGGACGAAGTGCAGGCCGTCGCCTCAGCCTTGAACAAGGACCCGAGCGAAGTGGCCAAAGCCCTCCGGGTGGAGCCCGGCGGCATCAAGCCGATCAATCTTGCCGCGTCCGCCCGGACGCTCGAGGTGGACACCGCCAAGCTGATCGAGTCGATGGGAAGGACCCAGCCGCCACCGCGTCAGCGACAGAACCAAGCCCCGCCCGGCGAGCCGGAATGCTTCTTCCGCTGCGGCCAGAGCGAAGAGGATGCGGTCGGCTGCACTCTGACGCCGGACTACAAGGTGCTGTGCTACCGGCCTTGCGACGACAACAAGTGCGGGTAATCCGCCCAGCGCTGTTGGCGCTGGTCATCATCGCTGGAATCGCAGCCTGGCCGCAGGAACCCTTCCTGCCGGCGGTTGACCACTCCCAGCACCCCATGATCGAGGTCGACGATGCCGAACCGACACCGTCGATGCGGATCCACATGGACGCCGATTCCATGGATGGCTTCAACATCTTCCTGGAAACGCAGAACTTCCGCTTCACTCCTCAGAGCGTGGACACGCTGCCGGTCTCCAACGAGGGCCATGCGCACCTGTATGTGAACGGGGAGAAAGTGGCTCGCATGTATTCGCCCTGGCACCACCTCTCCAGCAAGCTGCTTCGCGACGGGATCAACCGTCTGGAGGTGGAGTTCAGCACCAACGACCATTCGGTCTGGGCTGTGGCCGGCGTACCGATCGGCGCGGATGTACTCATCGATACAGCCGTGATGGAAGGCGATCCAATCCTTCGCGAGGATGTCAGATATACGCTGGACTGGGATTGGGGGGCGGCGAGCCCGCATCAGGACGGCGGCTGGACGGTTCGGACAGACAGGGGCTACCACGTGCAAGTCGACAGCGGTCAGATCGTCAGCCGAAATCTCGAACTGGTTCCGTGCCATGTGGCTCCGCCACCGCCTCCGCAGGCGTCGATATTGGGCTGGCCCTCGCCGAGCCGGGTGTTTGCAGGACACAGCAGCCTGATCCCGAACGAATCGAAGATCACTGCTTCATACGTGGAGGATCTAGCAACTCCGCAGGAGATGTTTCTTGAGAGGCGGGTCGTCACCGATCCGGAGTACTGCCAAGCGCACTACCTTTTGGCTAGGGAGCGAGGATCCCCTCCGGGGTCTCTAACACTCGATATTTCAGGCACTTGGAGCAAGTCTTCTGAGAAATCACGCAAGCCGTTCAATATCAAGTCTGCTGCGGCTTACGGGGAGTTCAAGCCGCTACAGCTTTCTGACGGTGTCAAGCTGGGCCGGCGCCTGATCGTGGGTGGGATCGACGCCAGGGTGCGCCGCTCTCTGGACACGCTGTTCAACGGAATCGACTTCGCGGACGACACCTCAGACTCCGACGGCATGCAGGTCTTGCGAAACCTAGTGGCAGGCACATCAGTGCTAGTCAGCGAGGTCGAAGCCCCTAGCGCTGGCGCTCTTTGAATGGTAAAGAGCTTGCAATAATGGCGCTCCGTAACTGCGATCGGACTCTGGCTTGGAAACAACGGGGCTCTAGCCATCGTCTTGGAGAGCAGTTGGGCGGGAGTGTTCCATTGAGCGATTCGGTCGGCCAACCTCGGGAGGTTGAATGAGATGCCCGCCAGACCTTTCGTCTTCGCTGTCGTCGGGCTAGTCGGTCCGTTGCTGGCAGTACCCGCTGCCGCAACCAACAACCCGTGCCCCAGCGCTGCATTCATGGATGTGAGCACTTCGCCGGGAGCGGGCGAGGGTTATCCCCGTCCACGCCTAGAGGTCAGGTGCGATGGGGACGAACTGGTCGTGAGCAGCAACGCCATTCCGCACTACGAGTTTGTTCAGATCACTCCCAACCCGCTGGTCGAACTCAATCGCGACTACCACATGCCGCTCAACCCGAAGCTGGCCGAGCAGCCGAGTCCGCTGCCGTTGCTTGGGCCGTCCGGCGTCGCGATCAACGGCATTCCCCTGTTCGGACCGAACGAGGGCCCGGCGCCGCCTCCCGGCTTCGGGGATCCGGTCTATAACGCGATCATGGATTCGTGCATGGGGCACACGGCGCGACAGTACCACTACCACGCGCTGATCGAGACCTGCTTCGACATCGCAAGGGAGTCAAGCGAGCCGTCGCCAATCCTGGCGTTCGGATGGGACGGCTTCCCGGTCTACGGTCCGTTCGGCTGCCGCGACGAAGAGTGCTCAGAGATCATCGAGTACCGGAGCAGCTGGGAGCGACTGCGCGCGCCGCGCATTGACGCATGGGACGCGTATCGCTTCGTCCCGAAGGACGGCATCGAGTACTTGGACCGCTGCAACGGGCACAGCGGCGACGACCAAGGCGGCGCCTACCACTATCACGCCACGGCGACATGGCCGTACATCATGGGATGCTTCTCCGGCACGCCCTCGGCGGATGCAGGCCGTGAATCAGACCGCCAAATTGGCCGTCGCGATGGCCGTAGGGCCCCCCCTCCGGGCGACGATCCCCGGCCCACGGTCGAGCAACTGTCTCGAGCGGCGGCTGAGCTGGGGATTGACGAGGCGAAGCTCGCGGAGGCACTGCGCTTGACCAATGGTCGCGTCGCGCCCATGAACTATGCCGCGGCCGCACGGGCCCTCGGTATCGACGCACGCGACCTATACGAGGCGCTCGTGGTGACGGCACAGTTGCCTCCGCCCGGTGTTCGGGGCGGTCCGGGCGGTCGCAGACGTGGCGCAGGGCCGCCCGGCCAAGGCGGGCGACCACGGGGTCCGCGGCCACGAGGTCCCCGTCCCGGACCGTGAGGTGACGTGCAAACGCGTCTCGCTTGAGAGACGATTGCCGCTCTTGACTCATACAGTCCTGAGCTAGAACTGCTGTGCCCGCACGGTCGAAGGGCAACCTGGCACGATTCTTGTAGTACTGTAGGTTCGAGTCGCCGATGGCTCCGGCCGGCCCGGATCGTGCTCCCCTTCCTGCACTCTCCGGCCGCCAGAACGCTCGGAGACCCCATTTGCTTTGCGCATTGGCCTGCCTTCGTTTGACGGCAGGTGCCCACAGGAGAATGACATGCTCTCAACCCGCCTAATTCTGTCCGCGTGCTTGGCGATCGCAGTGCTTGCCGCATGCGGCGGAACCGATCAGTCCGCCGAGACCGGCGGCGACGGCCATGCTGTCCGATCGCTGACCGCGGAGGAGTACTACGACAAAATCCACGGTGCTTGGCTGGGCCAGGCAGTCGCCGGCGCATTGGGAATGAGCGTGGAGGGCATGCACCACAGCGACCTCAAGCCCTTCCTCACTGACTTGGGGCAGTGGCCGCTCAACGACTACATCAAGACGTTGCATTCCCGGAGAGATCCGGATCGCAAGCAATGGTATACAGCGGACAACTGGGGCCCGACCGGATTCGGGCCAGACGACGACTCCCTGTACCAGATCGCGAACCTCCTTCTGCTTGAGGAGAAGGGCCCTGACATCACGAGCCAAGACATCGCCGACAAGTGGCTAGCGTCGTTCTCTGTGTTCGAGGCTCAGAACTGCGGACGGGCGGTCAGGGTCGCCGAGAAGCTCCTGAAGGAAGGTGTCAAGCCTCCCGAGTCCGGCCAGCACGAACTCGGCGAGTTCATGGGCGGCCAGATGAAGGGTGAGTTCTGGGGCTTCATGCTGCCCGGCAATCCCGCGGCGGCAGCGGAGTACGGGCGCATCGATGCCGAAGTCTCGTTCCATACCGACGGCGTCTACGGCGAGATGTTCATGGCTGCCCTCACCGCCGAGGCGTTCTTCGAGTCGGATCCGACAAAACTGCTCGAGGCCGGTCTCGCGACCATCCCCGAGGACTGCGACTACGCCCGTTGCATCCGCGACGTGATGACTTGGCATGGGCAGTGGCCCGACGACTGGGAAAAGACCCACGAGCAAATCGATGCCAAGTGGGCTCCCGAGGGTAGTGAGAAGCAGCGCCGGGTGTTCCCGAACAACGCTGTCAACGCCCTGGCGCTGCTATACGGCGAGGGTGACTTCGACAAGACGATCTCGATCGCTGTCATGGCCGGCTGGGACACGGACACGAACGCGGGCGACGTCGGGCCGGTCATGGGGGTCATCCTGGGGCCCGGAGCGATCGCCGAGAAGTGGACCGCGCCCATCGCGAACATCTTTCGCTCTGATGTCAAGGGCGCGGAGGAGTGGAAGATCGATGAACTGGCGCGGCGGACGGCCGACATGGGAATGCGAATGACTGAGGCAAAGTCCTCCGGGCTTGTTGAGATTGTGGGCGAGTAGAGATCCTGCTGCCTATCCAGCTCCTCAGGCAAGGCGTGGTCTACTTGCACGATTCGCGCCGCACCCCCGGAACGGTTGGCTTGCGCAGCTCCGCCTAGGAATCAACATGAACTCCAACTCCGGCGCCGGCACACTTCGGCGGCGGGACCTCTTCGCGCTGGGAGCCGCCACGGCACTTGTCGGCTGTCGGCAGGACGCTGCGCCTCGTCCCAACATCCTGTTTGCGATCTCCGACGACCAGTCCTTCGCCCATACTGGCGCTTCCGGCGATCCTGTCGTCCGCACGCCTGTGTTTGACCGCATTTCCGCCGAGGGAGTCCGCTTCGAACACGCATTCTGCAACTCGCCATCATGCACCCCGTCGCGGGGAGCGATCCTGACGGGACAAGAGTGCTACCGCCTCGAAGAGGGCGTCAACCTGTGGAGTTCCCTGCCCGCCAAGTTCGTCACCTACCCAGACCTGCTCGAAGCGGCGGGCTACCACATTGGCTATACCCGCAAGGGGTGGGGCCCTGGAAGCATCGAGGCCGGGGGCCGCTCTCGCAATCCCGCAGGTCCAAGGTACGGGGACTTCCAGTCCTTCTACGAGGCCAATCCGTCCGGGTCTCCGTTCTGCTTCTGGTTTGGCAGCAACGACCCTCATCGCGCCTACAAGAAGGGTTCGGGCCTAGCCAGCGGCCTGCGCCCGGAGGATGTGCCTGTGCCTCCATTTCTCCCTGACGACCCCGAGGTTCGCAGCGACATCCTCGACTACTACTTCGAAATCGAACGCTTCGACCGCGAACTCGGCGAAATCCTGTCGTTCTTGGAAGAGCGGGGGCAGCTCGCCAATACCATCGTCATCGTCACCAGTGACAACGGCATGCCGTTTCCGCGCGCCAAGGCAGACCTCTACGACTACGGGGCGCGGGTTCCGCTGGCCGTCCGCTGGCCAGAAAGTGTCCCGGGCGGCCGCGTGGTCACCGACTTCGTCAGCTTGGTCGACATAGCCCCGACCATCCTGGAGTCCGCCGGAATCGAGATTCCAAGCGATATGACAGGCCGCAGCCTGCTGACGCTGCTGCAGTCCGGTGAAGATGGCCGCGTCGACTCCACTCGCGACCACGTGATCTCCGTCCTCGAGCGCCACACGCCGTGGCGCGAAGGCAGGGTGGGATACCCTAAGCGCGCGATCCGCACAGATCAATTCCTGTACATCCGGAACTACGAGACCGACCGCTGGCCAGGGGGCGATCCTCCGATCTTAGGGGAGGCCGATCCGTCGCCCACCAAGGACTTGATGCGCGCTCGCAAGGACGAACCGGAGTTCAAGCGCTATTACGAAGCGGCGTTCGCGAAGCGCCCGAGCGAGGAATTGTACGAGATCGAGCGGGATCCCGGGCAGATGAACAATGTCGCAGCCGACGAAGCGCACGCCGAGATCAAGAGCGCGTTGGCAGCAAAGCTAGACCAACACCTACTTGCAACAGCTGATCCGCGAGCTCTCGGACACCCGCCCACATGGGAGTCAGATCCGCACTATGGCAGACTCACGCTGGAGCAGCGCCGCTAAGGCACCAAGTCCGAGTCCCCAAAATGCCGAATCGCGGATCGGCCAGTGGGCAAGCTCCTTAACCGAGCGCAAGCCGTGGCCCTGCTGCGTAGCCCTATGAGCTCATGCTGCCATCGGCTACACTTGAACCGCCTATTTTCCTCACCGGGTCGCCGTTGCCGGGAAAACCGGATGAATTCACAGGAGTTAAGCGATATGCCCCGCCACCCTATCTCCTTGGCCGCACTCGCCTGCGGCGTTTTGCTTTCCGTATCCCCCCTATCGGCTCAAGCCGGAGGGGGTGAAGCAGAACGAGTGAAGCCCACGTTCGCTGACTTTTCATATGGCGACCATGTGCGCCACGTGCTGGATTTCTACCAAGCTGAGTCTGCGGCTCCGACACCGTTGGTGCTCTATATCCACGGGGGCGGCTTCACACGGGGTGACAAGCGTTCCGTAAACCAAGAAACCCTGAAGGCACTGCTGGCTACCGGGATCTCCGTCGCTGCGATCAACTATCGGCTCGCTGGCCAGGTCCCGCTGCCAGCAGCCCACGAGGACGCCCAACGGGCCGTGCAGACGCTACGGGCGAAAGCTCCGGAATGGAATATCGACAAGGATCAAGTCGGTGCGTTCGGAGGATCAGCCGGGGCTCAGTTGTGCATGTGGCTGGCCTACAGCGACGACCATGCCGATCCATCGAGCAACGATCCGATCGCGCGCGAGTCGACTCGGCTGGCATACGTTGCACCGCTCAACGGCCAGAGCACGAACGACTTCGACTGGTGGCTGGAGAACCTCCCGGGCTACGACGAGTTACATCGCGACCCAGCGGAGATCTTCGGCACACCCGACAAGGGCAAACAGGCGGCTATCGCCGCGAAAATCTCGGCAATCGGACTGGTGTCCGCCGATGATCCTCCGACGTTCATGCGCTATGGAATGGCTCCTGGTGATCCAGTTCCCGACGGAGATCGTGCTCAAGGGTGGAAAGTCCACCACGTCAATTTCGGGATGGCACTGAAAGCAAAGCTCGATGCGCTCGGTGTCGAGAACATTCTTCACTACCCGGGTGCGGAATCGCTCTATGCAACCCCGGAGGACTTCTTCATCGGCAAGTTCGGCAAGTCGGAAATCCGGCACCTGACCCGCGAGGAACTGGGGGACTATCACCTAGAACTCGTCGAGCTGCTGAAGCAGAACCCGAACCAGACCGGCGAGGTCTACCGTCAAGGGGTCTCGGGCGGCGTCGGAGGCTGGACCCCATTGCGAGAGGCCTCAGACCGCAACCACTACCTGTCGATCCTGCATCGCGGAGGCAACAGTTGGGCGGAGTCGCATGACCAGAAGGCTGACTTCTACATCATGCTTGAGGGATCAGGCACGCTGCTGCTGGGAGGCAATATGGTGGACGCGATTCAAGCCGAGGGGCGTCCTGGCGAGTGGCGGGCACCGCGTCTCGAGAACCCGCGCCGCATCGAGGCTCGCAAGGGCGATCTCATCAACATCCCTGTGAAGACACCCCATCAATGGGACCTTACCGAGGGCGAGTCCGTCACTTACGTAATCGTCAAGGTCGTCGAGCGTGACGAGGAAATCCGGGATCGTCCTCATTGAAGGCATCGCGGAACTGAGAGCAGGAGTACTGGCTGGCCAAGCAGCATCAGGGGACGGCATGGATTGTAAACGTTCTGCGTCGGGTTGGGCCTTGGCCTGCCTAGTTCTGGTCCTAATGATTCTCGCCGCGCCTGCCGGCCTGCAGGCGGAGTCCATGCGCGTTACGTTGCTCGGCACCGGCACGCCGAATCCGCACCCCGAGCGATTTGGGCCGGCAACACTCGTGGAGGCCGGTTCGCAGCGGCTCCTGTTCGATGCCGGACGGGGCGTCACGATTCGTCTGAACCAGCTCGGCATTGCGATGCGCGAGGTCACCGCGGTTTTCGTCACCCACTTCCATTCCGACCACTTGGTGGGTCTTGCGGACCTGTGGTTGATCGGATGGCTGCCGCCCAACTACGGGCGCCGTCAAGCACCATTGCGCATCTGGGGTCCGAGCGGGCTGGGAAAGATTACGGCGGGCTTGGAGCAAGCGTACGCGACCGACATCGCGATCCGCGTCAAGGACGAGGCTCTACCGCGTTCGGCCGCCAAGTTCGATGTGAACGAGTACGCCGAGGGCGGAGTGATCTATGAGCATGAGGGCGTCAAGGTGACCTCATTCGAAGTCAACCACGGGGATCTGATCAAGCCAGCATTCGGCTATCGGGTCGACTACGCCGGAAGATCTGTCGTGATCTCAGGGGACACGCGCTTCGACCGAAACGTGATCGAGGCGGCCAAGGGCGTAGATCTGCTCGTTCACGAAGTGGTCGCGATCCCTAAAGCGCTCTTCGCCGTCAACCCGGCGATGAAGCGGGTCGAGGCTCACCACACCACCCCGGAGGAGGTCGGTACCGTGATGTCCGAGGCACAGCCACGACTGGGAGTCCTGACGCATTACGTGCTGACGTCTGGCCCGGGTATCCCACCGGAGACCAAGGACGAAGTCCTAGCTCGGGTAAAGACCCATTACTCCGGGCCGGTTGTTGCAGGCCATGACTTGATGGCTATCGAAGTCGGCGAATCGGTCTCGGTTGTGGGCAATCAGTGACGCGAAATTTGCGACCGACGTTTCAATTGCCCCTGAAGCGAGTGACGGAGGACACGCCTCAGGGCGCGGCTAGCTATTCGACTCACGCCACAGGCGGCAGTCACTCCTCGTAGGCTGGCTCGCTCACCCCGTACGTCTTCCGCAATCGCCCAAGTTCTTTCTTCAGTTCAGCGGTAACGCTCTCCATTCCCGCCTGACCGTAGACGCTCTGGGTCTCCTCAGGATTGCGCTCTAGGTCAAAGAGCTCCCACTCGTCGCTCTCGTAGAACCGGATCAGCTTGTATCGGTCGGTCCTGACGCCCTCATGTGCCGGCACGCCGTGCGCGACCTGGCTCTCGTAGTAGTGGTAGTAGAACGAGTCGCGCCAATTCCTCGGGACGTTGCCCTGAAGGAGCGGCACCAAGCTGCGGCCCTGCATGTCCGGCGGGACGTCCACGCCGGCGATCTCTAGGAACGTCTCGGCGTAGTCCAGGTTCGAGACCAGCTCTCGACTGGTAGAACCGGGCTTGACAACGCCCGGCCAGCGCACCACTAGCGGCGTCCGAAGTGATTCCCGATACATCCAGCGCTTGTCAAACCAGCCATGCTCGCCCAGGTAAAAGCCCTGGTCCGAGCTATAGATGACGACCGTGTTCTCAGCCAATCCGGTCTCGTCGAGGTAGCGCAGGATCCTGCCGATGTTGTCATCGACGGAGGCGATACAGCGCAAGTAGTCCTTGATATAGCGTTGGTACTTCCAGCGGATCAGGTCCTTGCCTTGGAGGTTTGCCTTCTGAAACGCCTCGTTCTTGGGACCGTAGACGGCATCCCACATCGCCTTCTGCGCCGGGGTCAGCCGCCCGTAGCTGTTCATCCACTGTCGCAGCACGCGGTCGTCCTCCGGCGTATCGGGCGGAGGATTGATCTTCAGGTCATGCGCCGAGACCATGTGGCGGCCGATCTCCATCCGGTTCGCCGCTGCTGGCGAGGCGCGTCCCGAGTAGTCGTCGAATAGCGTCGGCGGCTCCCACATGTGCTGTCCGTCGTAGAGCGAAAGATGTTCCGGGCCCGGCATCCAATTGCGGTGGGGCGCCTTGTGCTGGCTCATCAGCATGAACGGCTTGTCTTGATCGCGCCGCTCCTTGAGCCATTCCAAGGAGAGGTCGGTGATGATGTCCGTCGTATAACCCTCGTGGCGGCGCCGCGTGTCGTCCGGACCGACCCGCATGTCAGGGTTGTAATAGGCACCCTGGCCCGGCAAGACTTCCCAAGCGTCAAATCCTGTCGGAGCCGTCTTGAGGTGCCACTTGCCGAAAATGGCAGTCTGGTAGCCGGCCGCTTGCAACAGCTTCGGAAACGTCTGCTGCGAGCCGTCGAAGCGCAGGCGGTTGTCCAAGACGCCATTGAGATGGCTGTACTTCCCCGTCAGAATCACAGCCCGGCTCGGCGCGCAGATCGAGTTCGTGACCAAGGCCCGGTCGAAGCGCATTCCCTCGCGGGCGATTCGGTCGATGTTCGGGGTGTGGTTGATCATCGACCCATAGGCGCTGATCGCCTGATAGGCGTGATCGTCCGTGAAGACGAAAATAATGTTCGGCTTGTCGTTCGCGAAAGACAGCGCTGGCGCAAGTGCAACGGCAATCGTGGCAAGGATTCGCATATCGTTGTGAATTCTACCGAATTGTCGGTCTTTGGGGCACATCGCGCAGTGACCCGCAGTTTCCGACTGCGCGTGCGTGGACGAATCCGAGCGGGTCGCAAGTCGTGAGATTGTGCCCCCTCCAGAGCACTTCGATGCCCTGTCTCAATACAATGGGCAGAAGTGAGCGACGTGCTCATCGAAGTGCGGGACTTGTCATTCCGCTACCCCGACGGGTCTGAGGCCCTGCGCGACGTGAGCTTCGTGCTGCGCCGGTCCGAGACCGTGGCCGTCCTGGGCGCCAACGGTTCCGGAAAGACGACCTTCCTCAACCACTTGGTCGGCCTGCTGCACGGCACCGGCTCGGTCCACGTTTGCGGCATGCCCGCCGAAGGTTCGAATCTGGCCGAGATCCGCCGCCGGGTCGGCATGTTGTTTCAGGACTCGGACGACCAGATCTTCATGCCGACGATCGAGGAGGACGTGGCCTTCGGCCCGCTCAACCTGGGACTCGATGAGGAGGCGGTACGCGAGCGCGTCGATCGCTGTCTCCGGCAGGTCGGACTCAACGGCCAGCGCAAGAGGCCCCCGCATCACCTCAGCGCCGGAGAGCGCCGTCGCGCCGCGCTCGCTGGCGTGCTCGCGACCGAGCCCGAAATCCTGTTGCTTGACGAGCCGGCGACGTTTCTGGACCCGCCCGGCAAGAGAAGCCTCGTGGAAACGCTGCGTTCCCTGCCCCAATCCAAGATCTTGGTAACGCACGAGATCGGCCTCGCGACGGCCCTAGCCGATCGGGCAGTGTTCTTCGAGAGTGGCCGCATCGCCGCCGAAGGGAGCGTGGAAGACCTCGCCGCACGCTTCGACTGGCGCTGAGGCCTCCTCTACCGGTCCGCCAGCCTTGGCGACGGATGCTGGGCATCCATCCGGCCCCACCATGCCTCAAGCCGCTCCGTGAGGGCCGCCACGATCTCCGGCTTCTCGCCAGCAAGGTCGCTCCGTTCGCCGAGGTCGTCCGCTAGGTCGTAGAGTTCGGCGCGCGAGTCTTCGTAGTAGCGCAACAACTTCCAGCGCCCCACCCGCAGCGCGCTTACGGGAGATGTCGTGGCGTAGTAATGCGGATAGTGGAAGTACAGCGCCGCCCGGTCAGGGGTGTGGTCAGGGTCCCTGAGCAGGGGCGTCAGGTCAATGCCGTCCACGGTTCGGTTGTGCTCGCGGTCGCCGGGCAGGCCAGCCACCGACAGGATCGTGCGGTAGTAGTCGATGCTGCTGATCGGAACGTCGCTCTCGGCTCCGGGCTGGGTGACACCGGGCCAGCGAACGATCGCCGGCACGCGGATTCCGCCCTCGTAGAGTGATCCCTTGCCCGAGCGCAGCGGGGTGTTGTCGGTAACCTGCATCTCATCGAACCTGTTGACGTATCCGCCATTGTCCGAGGTGAGGATGACCAGGGTATTGTCGGCGACACCGAGATCGTCCAGCGTGTCGAGCACCCTGCCCACGTTCTCGTCGAGAGCATGGACCATTGCGGCGTAGTGCGGGTTGCGGTGCAGCATGCCTTCGCGAATTCGCCGCCGGTAGCGGTCGACAGTTGCAGGCTTGCCTTCGATCGGCGTGTGCACGGTGTGGAACGCCAGGTGCAGGAAGAAGGGCCTGTCGCGCTCGTTTCGCAGAATCCGAATGGCCTCGGACGTGAGCCGATCTGTCAGATACTCGCCCGCTTGGCCGCCGCCAAGGTGGGGCACGTATCGCAGCCCCGAAAACGTCTGCGATCCGCTGTAGGGGTAGAAGAATGTCTGCGGGGCGCCCCACAAGGTGCCGCCGACGTTGTAGTCAAAACCCTGCGTCTGCGGGTAGTACTCGGCCGTTCCGAGATGCCACTTGCCCACGTGCGCGGTCATGTATCCGGCATCGTGCAAGACCTCTGCAATGGTGACTTCGTCGTGGGGCAGGCTGTCCCGAGTGATCGGCGGGAGCAAGGGCCGGTCGAGAGGGGGCCGCTTGGCGGCTTCCCTCCATATCGTCATATGCAACTTGGCCGGATGCTTGCCGGTCATGATGGACGCCCGAGTGGGGCTGCATACGGGCGACGCCGAGTATGCGCTGGTGAAGCGCATCCCTTGGTCGGCCAGCGCATCGATGCGCGGCGTGCGGTGCAGATCGGAGCCGTACCCCTCCAGGTCCGCCCACCCCATGTCATCGACCAGGATGAAGAGGACGTTGGGCCGCTGCTGCGCGCTCGCCCACGAAACCAGCAGGAATGCAGGCAGGGCTCTGAGCAAGAAGCCCGTGATAACGCTCGTGAAGTCAGTTTTCATGGTTCAGTGTCGGAATCGGCCAGAGTTCCCACCCGCCAGCTAGAATAGGGGTTCGGCAGCATCCGTCCTGGGCTCCGCGCTCAGAGCCCTATGTCACTGCCCCTCCCTAGATCGCGCAAAGCGCTTTGGCTGCTCGGCTTGGCGTTCGCCGTCCTAGCCTCCGTCGGAGTGTACCTCAACGCTCGCCCCGACATCCTGTTCCTCGGCTTTCCCAGCATGTACCGCTTCTTGCTGGCGGAGAGCGCCAGCCAGAGCGGCGTGCGCTACGACTACTGGAGCCCGGAGAAGCTGGACAACCCGAACGCGAGCCAGCCGGACTTCAGTCGCTACAAGGTGATCTATATCAGCGGCCGGCGCTCCGACCCGCTGAGCCGGCCGGTGCGCCGCGCCCTCCAAGAAGCTGGAGAGTCCGGCTCCAAGGTGATCGTACTGCCAGCCCACGACACGGCTCGGCTCGGCGTGGGGAACGCGGACTTCCAAGCGGAAGACCGCTGGATCGACGACTACTGGCGCTACGGCGGCGTCAGCAACATGGCCCGTCTGTTGCAGACGTCGGCTGCTCGCTACACGGGCCAAGACGCCGAAATACTCCCGCCGGAGCCAACACCTGACGATGGCTACTACCATCCCGGGTCTCCGAACCTTTTCACGACGACCGCGGACTACGAAGAATGGTATGCCCGTTCCGGCCGCTTCCAGCGAGGCAGCCCGAAGGCCCTGATCGACTTCGCCGATGGCTGGCGGCTGGGCATGAGCGGAGCAACCGATGCCATCGTGCGGGCGTTCGAAGATGGCGGTTTCAACACGGCCGCCATCTTCGGCACGGCCCAGGCCGCTCCCTTCGCGCTGGAGTACCAGCCAGACATATTGATCTCGCGCAAGCACGGGCGCTGGTGGCTTGGCGAGCAGGGCGTCGAAGTGCTGGAAGAAAGACTTGACGTCCCGATCTTGCGCGGTCTCTCGCTGCTGTTCACCGGCGAGACGTTCGGCGACTACCAGAAGACCCGTGCCGGCATCCGCGACGCCGGCCTGATCATGGGCACGATGGTGCCCGAACTGGACGGAGCGATTCAGCCTACTCTGATCGAGGGCCTGGATTCGGCATGGTACGGCCGCCGCTCGGAGGCCTTCCGCGCCGAGCGCATCGACTTGCTAGTGCAGCGCGCCCGGCGCTGGGTCCGCCTGCGCAAGCTTGCCAACGCGGAGAAGAAAGTCGCGATCTTCTACGTGTCAGGAATCGGCAAAGGTCGGATCACCGCGGCCAGCCTCAACGTGCCGCGCAGCATGCTGCGCTTCTTGGCCGCTATGCGGCAAGACGGCTATGCCGTCTCGGACACACCCTCGGACGAGCAGGCGTTGCTGGCGGAGATGCTCGACAAGGGCCGCAATGTAAGTTTGGGCCGGCCGCGCGACCTGGACCGGCTGGCCGAACGCGAGGGCGTTCTGCTGCTCCCGGTGGAAGGCTACCTGAGTTGGTTCGAGGGACTGCCAGAGGCAATGCGGGCCGAGGTGATCGATTCCTTCGGGCCGCCGCCGGGTGATCTGATGACGGTCGAACGAGACGGCCGGCAGTTCTTCGTAGTGCCCAAGCTGGATTACGGAAATGTGGTCGTGCTGCCCCAGCCCGTGCGAGGGGCTCAAATGGATGCCAAGCTCCAGCACAACGACAAGGTTCCCCCGCCCCACCAATACCTTGCCGTGTATTGGTGGCTGCGCGAAGATTGGCAGGCCGACGCCATCGTCAACTACGGCACGCACGGCACGCACGAATTCCTGCCCGGGCGGCCGCTCGGCCAACTGGCCGACGATTGGTCAGACCGCACGATTGGCCCTCTGCCCAACCTCTATGTCTACGTGATGGACAACGTGGGCGAGGCCCTGATCGCGAAGCGCCGGGGCGCGGCCGTGACTGTCAGCCACCAGATTCCGCCGGTGGAAGCTGCCGAAGTCACGGACGGGGAGCCGGAGATCGCGGCTCTCTACCGCGCTGCCCGGCAGTTGCTGGATGCCTCACCCGGCGCGCTCAAGGAACGCCTGCGGAGACAGGTCCGCACCACGGGCACGGATCTCGGAATGGACCGCGATATCGAGTCCGACTGGGCGACGGCGGCCCCCACGGACCTCGAGGTCGAGAGGCTCGCGAACCACATCCACCTCATCAACGAAGACCGCATCCCAATGGGTCTGCACGTGCACGGACAGCCCAACACCCCGGACGAGCTAGCGCCAATGGTCACGGCCATGCTCGGCAAGGATGTCCTGGCAGGTTCGCCATGCCGCCCGGACGCGGATGCGACCTGCTCCACCCAAGCCCGCGAGCGAGCCGAGGCCGCGGTCCGACGCGCTCTGGCCGGCGATGCCCCGGTTCCGGCCTTGGGAGCGCTCGGCCCCCAGATCGCACAGATCGGCGCGGCCCTAGCTCAAACTCCCGACGAGATCAGCCACACTCTGGGCGCTCTGGCGGGGGCTTACGTGCCGCCTGGCGGCGGCGGCGATCCGGTGCGCAATCCGCAGGCCCTGCCGACCGGCCGAAACCTGCACGGAATCAATCCGGCGGAAGTGCCGACCACGGCCGCTTGGGAGATCGGCGCCAACCTTGCGGAGGCACAGCTCAAAGCAGAATTCGAGCGTCTTGGGCGCTGGCCCAGAAAGATCGGCTTCACGCTGTGGAACACCGAACTGATCCGCCAGCATGGCACGGACCTGGCGCATGTGATGCACCTGCTCGGGGTGCGCCCGGTTTGGGACCACAACGACGTGGTGGAAGACGTGGAGCTGATACCCGGCGCCGAGCTGGGGCGTCCGCGCGTGGATGTGGTGATTCAAGCGGCATCGCTATTTCGAGACACCTTCCCAGATCGGATGAAGCTTCTTGACAAGGCGGTCCGGCTCGCTGCAAGCGCGACAGACGCGAAGAACTACATCGCCGAGCATGCCGAAGAGGCCGAGCGCGAACTCAAGCGGTCCGGCATGGCGGCCAAGGATGCGAAGACCCTGGCGTTGGCGCGCATCTTCAGCAACTCCGCAGGAGGTTACGGGACGGGTTTGGTCGCCGCTATCGAGCGCAGTGGCAGTTTTGAATCGTCGGAGGGGCTCACGGAGGCGTATCTGGCCAGAACAGGAGCCGTATACACCGATGGCTTCGAATGGGGCCAGCTTGCGCCGGATGCCTACCGCGCGCACCTGAAGCATACCGATGCGGTCACGCTCAGCCGCTCCACGAATGTCGTCGGCGCCCTGACACTGGACCATTACTTCGAATACCTCGGGGGCATGACCATGGCAGTGCGCGACACAACCGGCAGTGCGCCCGAAACCTATCTAGCGGACGTGCGCGACGCCCGCCAGCCACGGATGGAGACAGTGCGGGAAGGGCTAGTCCGCGGGCTGCGCGGCAAGTTCTGGAATCCCAAGTGGATCGAAGCCCTGAAAGCCGAAGGCTTTTCCGGGGCCGTGGAACTGGCTCAGACGGCGACCAACCTGTTCGGATGGCAGGTCACCAAGCCAGCGGCGGTCGGCAGCGAGGCTTGGCAGAGGGTTCACGCGATCTATGTGGACGACTCGCTGGGCCTGGAACTGCCGCAGTGGTTCGACGCGAATAATCCGTTTGCCTTCCAAGAGATGATGGCGGTCTTGCTCGAGTCGGCGCGCAAGGGATATTGGACTGCCCGAGCCGAGACCCTCAACTCGCTCGCACTGGACTACGCCCGCTCGCTGGAGCGCCACGGCGCATCAGGCAGCCCGCGCACGACGGGAAACCGTCCGTTCGAGGAATTCGTGGAGGTGTTGGTCGCGGCATCGGCGGAGCCGGACCTGATCTCGACGCTGCGCGAAGAGCTCAGGGACGGCTCCAGCCCTCGCGTGGAGGGCCGCAGACTGGTCGAGCACGCGGGGCCGAGCACCTCTGGGCGCCTGAACGTCAACGCGCGGACCGCTCTGACGGCAGTGTTCCTGCTGCTGGGAGTGTTCGCCCTCGGCTGGCGTCGCCTGCGCTAGCACCCGGGTTGGGTGTCACAGTGCGATTGCTATACTGCGCTTAAGCCGCAGTCGCCCTAAGCTGTCGAGGATCCGTCAAGCTACCAAGCCGCTGCTTCGGCTCGGTTGGCGGTTGGAATCGTGTCGAAGACCTTCTACATCGAGACTTTTGGCTGTCAGATGAACGTCCACGACAGCGAGAAGGTGCGTGGCATGCTGGAAACACGGGGCTATTCCCAAGTGCCGACTCCCGACTCGGCCGGAATGCTGCTCTACAACACTTGCAGTATTCGAGACAAGGCCGAGCAGAAGGTGTTCTCGCGGCTGGCTGGCCTCAAGCGCAAGTCCGGCGGCAAGACGATTGGCGTCCTGGGCTGCGTGGCGCAGCACAACGGCGAGGATATCTTCGACCACGCCCCGCACGTCGATTTTGTGTGCGGGTCAGCCAGCTACAACTCCCTGCCCGCGATCTTGGACCGCGTAGAAGCAGGCGAATCGCGCGTCACGGGACTGGAACTGGACACCGACGAGACATTTGACGTCCCGTTCGTGGAACGCGACCGCCCGTACAGCGCCTACATCACGATTATTGAAGGCTGCGACAAGGAATGCACCTACTGTGTCGTGCCGTTCACCCGGGGGCCGGAACGAAGCCGTGCCAGCGAATCGGTGATGCGCGAGGCCAGAGACCTCGCAGCCCGTGGGTACACCGAAGTCACGCTGCTCGGGCAGACGGTCAACAGCTATCGGGACCCGTCTCCGGCAGGCTGGAGCTTTGCGAGATTGCTGGACGAGATTGGCCGCCTGCCGCGCATCCGGCGGGTGCGGTTCACCACATCGCACCCGGCCGACTTCACTCCAGACATCGTGCAGGCCATCGATCGCAACGATTCGCTCTGCGATTGGGTCCACTTGCCGGTCCAGTCAGGTTCCACCGATGTCTTGCGGGGAATGCGGCGAACCTATAGCCGGGACGAGTATTTGCGCTGCGTCGAGATGCTCAAGGGCGCCGCTCGCACGATCGAGCTCAGCACGGACATCATCGTCGGATTTCCGGGCGAGACCGAGCGGGATTTCGAACAAACCCTATCGCTGCTCGACGAGGTTGAGTACGCCTCGGTCTTCTCGTTCAAGTACTCGCCGCGACGGGGAACTGCGGCGGCAGAGATGCCGCAGGTGCCCGAAGAGGAGAAGAGCCGCCGCCTGCTGGTGCTCCAAGAGCGCCAGCGCCGTATCCAGCTCCGGCGCAACACCGCCCTCATCGGAGGGTTGCAAGAAGCCCTGGTCGAGGGTCGCAAGGAGCGCTTCGAGCAGTGGGTGGGCAGGACAACTCAGAACCGGGTGCTCAACTTTACGGATCCGTCCGGCTTAGCTGGCGAGCGCGACCTCCGCGGCAGCTACTGCCAAGTGCGCGTGACTGCTTCGGGGCCGAACTCGCTGGTGGGCGAGTTGGCAGATGCGGTGTCCCAGCCAGCGTTCGAAGGGCTCCACGTTCTCAACTAAAAGGGGGAAGCGATGCGGGAAATCGAGATGCGAATCTGCGGCCTGATGATGGATCCCATCACCAACATGCCCATCGTGGTGCTCAAGGATCTCCAGAACGAGACCGTGTTGCCGATCTGGATCGGCGTCTATGAAGCAAACGCGATCGCCTTGGAGATCGAGAAGGTCGCCACCCCCCGGCCGATGACGCACGACTTGGTGCGCAACATCCTGCTCGGTTTCGACGCCCGCCTGCGCAAGGTCGTGGTGACGGAATTGAAAGACGACACCTTCTTCGCAGTGTTGTGGGTCGAGCGCGAGGGACAGCTCTACGGAATCGACTCGCGACCGAGCGACGCGCTGGCGCTGGCGCTGAGGCTGGACTGCCCGATCTGGGTGACGGACGATGTGATCGCTTCCTCGAAGCTCTCGCCCACGCTCAACGAGAAGGCCAACAGCGAAGAACTCCGCAAGTGGCTCGAGAATCTCGGTGAAGAAGATCTCGGCGAGTACAAGATGTAGCTCGACCGCAGCGCCGCAAGCGATCGCGAAAAGATCCCCGGGGCCCGCAAGCCCCCTGCCCTGTTGCGAGGAAATGCCTCAGACCACAGGCCCGCGGTGTTCGCCGAGTTCGGCCGCCCTGCGCTTGCCCTCTGCCATGGCTTCGCTGAGCTCGGCCCCTTCGAGTGGCTTGAAGGCGTTGACCGTTGCCACGGCCTTTTCGAGCTCGGCCAGCGATTTCATGCCCATGATCGCCACGGACAGGCCGGGAATCCCCAGCGCATAGCGGACAGAGCGTCCGTAGTGCGGCTCGTCGGACAGAATCGCGCCGTCGCCCTGCGTTCCGCCCAAGATCTTCATCGCGACGACCCCCATGCCACGCTCTGCTGCCTCCGAGAAGACCGTGCCCTCGAAGTCGTAGATATGCCGGTCGATGCAGTTGACTGCCGCCATGACGACCTCGACGCGGCCTGACCGCATCACCGGCAGGGCGCGTCGCGGCCGCAGGTGACACGTCATGCCGACGTGCTTCACCAGCCCCTGCCGCTTGAGGTCTTCCAGGCCTGCCAAGGCACCATCGTCGCCTAGCAGGATGTCCAAGCTCGGGAACCTGTCAGTGCGCCCGACGTTGTGCAGATGGACCAGGTCGAAGTATTCGGCGCGGGTCTTCTGCAGGCTCTCCTTGACCTGCCAAGTGGCATCCTGCTTGGATGTCGCTTCGACCTTCGTGACCAGCACAAACTTGTCTCGCTTGCCCTTCAGGGCCGGCCCAAGACGACGCTCCGATTGGTTGTAGATCGGTGCAGTGTCGAGGTAGTTCACGCCGTAGTCGACTGCGGCCGCGATGACGTTGTTCACCTCGCCTTGGGACACGCCCTTCGCCCCGAGGGGTGACGTGCCGATGCCAAGCACGCCGACCTCCAAGCCGGTCTTGCCCAACTGGCGCTTGCCGACCTGTGCGGCCTGGGCTCCTACCCCGCTTACCAGCGCCCCAGCGATAGCCGCGCTCTTGCCAAGGTCCCGACGTGTGATCCGTTCCATGGGTGTCCTCCGTCACAACAGTGTAGCGACATCTGCGGCAGGGATGGTAGCCCCAACTGTACGACGCGGTCGTGAGCGAAGGCCCGCAGCGCCCGGTCTCGACTGTCTACGCCGGAAGTGTCTAGTCGACGCCGAACGACCAGCGCATCCCGATGCGGAACGTCCGCCCCGGATCGGCACGGTAAAAGGTTGGGTCAGGTCCATCAAGGGCAGAATCGATCGAATCGAAGACATTGTCGACCGCTCCATAGACTTCCATTCCCTTGCGCAGGGGTTTGGCCAAGTACCAGTCCCAGAGTTGATATCCGTCTGCGATCAGCGTAGCTCTCCGTCCTACGATCGGCCACTTGCCGAGATATGTGCCGCGAAAGTTCGTGCGCAGCCCACCGAGCCGGTCCGACGTCCACCAGATGCGGAAGTTGCCGTGATGCTTGTGCCTCTGGCTCAGGAACGCTCCGGTCTCCGTGTCGCGGGCATCAAGATAGGTATACGCAGTCGTGACTACCAATTCCTGCGTCAAGCGCAGCTGTACCCTGCCCTCCGCTCCCGTCGTGTAGACGTTCTCGATATTGCGATACAGGTAGGTGAGGCGGTTGAGCCCCGGAGCGAATGCGGAGTCCACACCGTATTGCGTCAGGATCTGGTCCAACTGTTCCGGAGTCCGAGGCCGACCGAGCAGGTCAGTTTGAATCAAGTTCTTGACCCCGTTCCAAAAGTAGGTCGCGCTGAACCGCACCCGACCGTGCCCGCCGTCCACACCGACCTGGGTGGTAGTGGAGGACTCTGGGCTCAAGGCAGGGTTGCCAATGATCTGGTACAACCCGGAAGGCGCCAGGAAGCGGTAGTGCAGCTGGCCCAAGTCGGGAGCCCGGAAGCCTTGCCCGTAAGACGCTTTGACCCGGAAGTTCTCCGAGACCCGGAACAGCAGCCCGACCCGCGGGACCATGCGCGAGCCATATGCCGAATGGTCCGTCAGGCGCCCGCCGATGGCCAAACTCATTCGCGGATGCGCTTGGATGCGGTCTTGGAACCACGCATCGGCCATCCGGATCGACACGCCGGCGTTGTCACCGAGCAGGCGGTTGTACCCGCGATACTCGTTGCTCGTCCAATCGAAGCCGCCCTGCAACAACTGACGATTGCCCAACACGTGGGAAAGGCTGGTGTCGAAGCGGTAGAGGCGCTCGTTGAGATTGGCGGTGGAGTTGACCAGACCCGGGAAATTGGCAATCCCTGCGGCGGAATTCTCGTCGTACTTGCCGTAGTAGGTTCGCGCTTGCAGCTGGGTGCGCGGTGTCAGGCCAGCGCTCATAGTCATGCCATAGTTCTGGGCACTGTCGTTGAGCGTAGTGGTCTGGGAGCCGCCGCGTCCGACAAGTATGCTCCTCTCGCGGTTGTCGAAGGCGTTCGCCAACAAGCCGACCTTGAACATCTCGGACACCTCGAAACTGAGCTTCGCCATGTAGTCGTAACGGCGGAATCCCGGCCCGGTTGTGTCAAGATCCTGAGGAGTCAAGTCGTACGGGTTCCGCTTGTGGCGCTCGGCCGCCAGAAAGCCGGACCAATGGTCCCGCGCAAACCCTGTGTCGGCGCGTAAGTCGACCGCGCCGAGAGATCCACCGGATGCCGTTACGTTCGAATCGATGCGCCGCTGAGGCTCTCGTGTGATCAAGTTGATCACGCCGCCGATCGCGTCTGAACCGTACAGTGCCGAAGAGGCTCCCTTGACGATCTCGACCCGGTCTAGGCGATTGGTGGACTGGCGGTCCATGTTGATGATGCCGCTCTTGACGCCCCTGGCGCCAACCATCGGAAAGCCATCGAGCAAGACCAGTGACTGCCTGGAATCGATGCCGTGTATCTGGGTTCCGCCCCGGCTACCGGGAGAGCGGGCCGTGCGCGTGACTATGCCAGGCTCTTCCGACAGGATGTCGGTCACCCGCTCGTAGCCGGAGTCCAGCAGCTGGCTGCGAGCGATCACCTCCACCTTCGCGATCGAATCTTCGCGCAAGACCTCCTCGCGCGATCCCGTCACCACGATGGACTGGGTTAAGGTCGCCGGAGAGAGCACCAGCTCGAGCGGGGCTCGCCCGGCATCCACGAGTTCAACCGTCTCCGAAGCAGTCTCAAAGTCGGTCTGAGCCGCGCTGACTCGGTAGGCGCCAGCTCGCATCTCAATGGCGAAGGCTCCCATCGAGTCGGCCCGGTGAGCGGTCTCCAGCCCGCTAGCGAGGTCGCGCACGAACACAGACGCGCCGGCCAGCGCCGCACCGGTGACGTCCCTTACCCACCCCCGCAACTCGATCCTCTTCTGGGCTACGCCGCTGGCAAGCGCCGCAACTAGCAGTGCAAAGATCCGCGCCGAGGTCCTTGCCGCCGACTTGATTTCTGTCATGGTCCCTCCTCGCATCACTTGGCCTCTCGAATTCCCCGCCTGACCGACGGCCTCGTGGTCGGAACGACGCCCCGGACGGCGCACGGCGGTCAGCTGCCGGGCTCCCGAAGCGTCGGCTAGTCGCTGGACTCCGCATCGAGCAATTCAACGTCTTCCCACTCGATCAACGTCGCGCCAGTGTCGCCCGTCCCGGCTCGGACAACCTGACGCGAAAGGGGCAAGTATTCGCCGCCAAGGCGCTGGAACTTGCTCAAATAGCTCCAAGCTTCTCGGATCGCACCCGTTTCCTCGTCGAAACGGACCGCAAAGACATGCCTTGGCAAGTAGCGGCCACTCACGGTGGTTTCCGTTTCCATCACGTTCAAGACGAGTCGACTGTTGTCCCCGAATCCTCGGCTGACCTTCAAGATCTGTCCGTCCCGAATGCGGTATACCGACCTGTAGCTGTCTGCCATCGCGATTTGGCGACCCATGGGGTCGGAGTCCATGGCTGCGTAGCCTACGGCTTCGTCAGTCGAGTCGCGATCCGAGGGCACGCGGTGCATCAGCATGGACCGGATGGTTGCCTCGACCGCCTCCGGAATCTTGCCGTCTTCCACATCGACCTCAAGCCGGTCCGGCATCCGAAACGTGCAGGTGCCGCGCATCAGAGTGCCATCGACACGCACGCTCAACGTGCTCCGGAATCCTACGAAGCCCTCCGAGAAGACCTCGCGGTTCTCCCGAGCCTGTTGCAACAGCTCGCCGGCCGTAACCTGATCGGTTGCCGCGCGGCTGCCCGCATTCACCGACAGCAAGGCACCGAAGGCGTAGATCATCGCCGACGCCAGCAAGGCGATGCCGATCGCTCCACGTAGGCCGGCCTTCCGCGGCGTGGGCCTGCGCTGTTCCAGTTGTCGCAAAATGTTCGTGTTAGGTGACATCTTTCGAACCTCCATCGTTCCCCGCCATGTCAAGCTGTAAAATCTCTTCCGCCGCTTGAGTACGCTCAGGAGTATAGCACTAACGCAATCAGTTGTCAATAATGACTTTACCCAGAACGGCTGTGGCAGCTTAGCTTGAGAAATAAGAGATATTAGATCAGTTGTCTACGTATAGTGTCTCAAAATCGTCACTCCTCCAATGCTTTGCCCGTGCGGACGTTGTTGCAATACTGTTGCATTAGATCGAATTCTATGCGGGGCACGAGGCCAGTACGGCCCAGATTGGACAAGGGCTTGGCTTCTGGCCGCCGCACCCAGCATCCCGATATCTAGCGCCGCGCATGGCTAGAATTGGAGATAGGCCGGACGACTGTCCTGGAACTCACCTTCCTGTCACCATGGATGTTGACTCGAACGGGCCGCACGAGATGTCGCGGCCCTTGCCACAGTGTCATCCGCCCCTGGGCATGAACCTGCGCGCTTGGCTCAGGGATATCCTACTCTCGCTGCTGATCGCGACCGCTGTAGTCGTATTCCTGTACCAGCCGGTCAAGGTCGAGGGCACGAGCATGCTGCCGCAACTGGTCGATGAGCAGAGAATCTTCGTCAACAAGTTCGTCTATCGCCTCGACAACATCGAGCGCGGCGACGTGGTCGTTTTCAGGCTGCCCGAGAATCCGGGGCGCTCGTATATCAAGCGCGTCGTCGGACTGCCCGGAGAAACCATCGAGGTCCGCAGGGGGAAGGTCTACGTAGACGGCAGCCTGGTCAACGAGGAGCACGTCCCGCCACACTACCGCGACTACACCAGCCATCCAAGCGTCACGGTCCCTCCGGCCGAATATTACGTGCTGGGCGATCACCGCAACACCTCCAAGGACAGCCGTTCCTGGGGCACCGTAGCGCGGTCGCAAATTACAGGCAAGGCGGTCTTCGCCTACTGGCCAATCGAAAGGTTTGGTGCGGTCCGCTAGGCCCGGAAAACGCGACCCATGAGTTTTCCAGCCACGCTCGCCCTCGAAGACGGGCGCTGTTTCCAAGGCCGCGGAGCCGGCGCTCGCGCCGAGGCATCCGGCGAGGTGGTCTTCAACACCGGACTGACCGGTTACCAAGAGATCTTCACCGATCCCTCTTACAGCGGCCAGATCGTGGTGCTGACCTATCCGCATATCGGGAACTACGGCACCAACCCCGAAGACAGCGAGTCCGAGCGGCCCTATATCGAGGGCTTGGTGGCGCGAGAGTTCTCGGCCGTCACGAGCAACTGGCGCTCTTCGCAGTCAGCCCACGAATTCCTGGCCTCGCAGGGCATTCCGATCATCACCGAGATCGACACACGCGCCTTGGTACGCCATATCCGCAAGCAAGGAGCCCTGCGAGGGGTGCTCTCCACGCAAGAGACCGCCAGCGATGAGCTGGTCGCCAAGGCGCGCTCGATTCCCAGCATGGCTGGCCAAGACCTAGCCAGCGGCGTGTCCACGGTCGATCGCTACAGCTGGACTTCCGGCCCGCCGGACTGCTTGCCTTCCTCCCTGCCGAGAGCCGCCACGCGCGGCAGCTTTCACGTCGTGGCGTACGATTTCGGGATCAAGCGCAACATCCTGAGGCAACTGGCAGATATCGGCGCGCGCATCACCGTGGTGCCGTGCGGGACATCCGCCGAAGACGTCCTCAGCATGAACCCGGACGGAGTGTTCGTCTCGAACGGCCCAGGGGATCCCGAGCCGCTGCACGGCCCGGCCGCCGAGATCCGCAAGCTGGTCGGGCGCGTGCCGATCTTCGGTATCTGCCTGGGGCTGCAGGTGCTAGGCCAAGCCTTGGGCGGCAAGACCTACAAGCTCAAGTTCGGGCACCACGGGTGCAACCATCCCGTGCTCAACCTGATCACCAACAAGGTCGAGATCACCTCCCAGAACCACGGCTTCGCGCTGGATCCGGACTCGCTTGCCCGGGAGGCCATCGAACTCACCCACATCAATCTCAACGACCGCACGGTCGAGGGCTTCCGAAGCCGCAAGGACCCGCTGTTCTGCGTCCAGTACCACCCGGAAGCGGCGCCCGGGCCACACGATTCCCAGTACCTCTTCGAGGACTTCCGCCAATTGATGGATGCCGCGCGCTGATACCCAGGATCTCTCGCAGCTCCTCCTCTTCGCCTTCCGCAATGCCGAAACGCACTGACATCGAAAAGATCATGATCGTGGGCTCTGGGCCCATCGTCATCGGGCAGGCGTGCGAGTTTGACTATTCCGGCACGCAGGCCTGCAAGGCATTGCGGGACGAGGGTTACCAGACTGTGCTGGTCAATTCCAATCCCGCCACGATCATGACCGATCCGGAACTGGCCGAGAAGACCTACATCGAGCCCCTGACCACGGAATACCTGCGCTCGATCATAGCCCGCGAGCGGCCGCAGGCCCTGCTGTCCACCGTTGGTGGCCAGACCGGCCTAAACGCCTCGGTGGCGCTCGCCGAAGCCGGTGTCTTGGACGAATTCGGAGTGGAACTGATCGGGGCCAACCTTGACGCGATCCGCAAGGCCGAGGATCGCCAAGCGTTCAAGGCGGCGATGACCGGGATCGGGCTCGAGGTGCCACGTTCGCGACTCGTCTCCGACGTCGAAGACGGCCTCGATTTCGCGTCCGAGGTAGGCTATCCCGTCGTGCTACGACCGAGCTTCACCCTTGGCGGCACTGGGGGCGGCTTGGCTTACAACTCCGAGGAGATGCACTCCCTGCTGCGCCGGGGCCTCGAGCTCTCGCCTGTCCACGAGGTGCTGGTCGAGGAAAGCGTGCTCGGCTGGAAGGAATACGAGATGGAGGTGATGAGAGATCTGGCCGACAACGCAATCATCATCTGCTCCATCGAGAACTTCGACGCCATGGGCGTGCATACCGGCGATTCGATCACGGTGGCGCCCGCCCAGACCTTGACGGATCGCGAATACCAACTCATGCGCGACGCCTCGCTTGCGTGCCTGCGCGAGATTGGTGTCGACACCGGCGGTTCAAACGTCCAGTTCTGCGTCGACCCTGACACGGGCCGCATGCTGATCATCGAAATGAATCCGCGCGTCTCCCGAAGTTCAGCGCTGGCGTCCAAGGCCACCGGCTTTCCGATCGCCAAGATCGCGGCCAAGCTGGCCGTCGGACTGCGCTTGGACGAGATCCCCAACGACATCACGCAAAAGACGCCGGCCAGCTTCGAGCCCAGCATCGACTATGTCGTGGTCAAGGTGCCTAAGTGGCAGTTCGAGAAGTTCCCGGGCACTGAGCCCGTGCTTGGCGTCCAGATGAAGTCGATCGGCGAGGTCATGGCAATCGGCTCGACGTTCAAGCACTCGCTGTGGAAGGCCATCCGGTCCCTCGAGACTGGCCGGAAGTCGGGAAGCGATGTCTACAGCGCCGACTTGATCCCGAAGCGTCTGATCACTCCCCACCCGGATCGGCTCAACTACATCCGCTTCGCGTTGGCTGACGGCTACGGCGTCGATGATGTCTGCGAGATGACCGGCATCGACCCTTGGTTCGTCTCCCAGCTGAAGTCCGTAGTCGATCTGCAGCAAGATCTGGCCCAGACCAGCCTTGACGAGGTGTCCCCCGCCCAATTGACCCTGGCGAAACGCTGCGGCCTGTCCGACAACCGCCTGGCCCGCCTGTGGGACGAAACCGAGACCGCCGTGCGCAACCGGCGCAAGGAATGGGGGATTCGGGCCGTGTTCAAGCGTGTTGACACTTGCGCGGCCGAATTCGAGAGCTTCACGCCGTACCTGTACTCGGTCTACGAGGAAGAATCCGAGGCAGAGCCAACAGACAGCCGCAAGATCATGATCTTGGGCTCCGGGCCTAACCGCATCGGGCAAGGCATCGAGTTCGACTATTGCTGCTGCCACGCCTCGTTTGCCCTGCAAGACCTGGGCTACGAGTCGATCATGGTCAACTGCAATCCGGAGACCGTATCGACCGACTACGACACCAGCGACCGGCTATACTTCGAGCCCCTCACGCTCGAGAACGTGCTCAACATCTGCGACGAGGAAAAGCCCGACGGGCTGATCGTTCAGTTCGGCGGCCAGACTCCGTTGACCCTAGCGTTGCCACTGAAAGCGCACGGCATTCCCATCATCGGCACGGATCCGGAATCAATCGACCTCGCGGAGGACCGGGACCGCTTCGGACGGCTGCTGGTCGAACTGGACATCCCGCAACCGGCAGGCAGCACGGCCACAACGCAAGAAGGCGCCCTGGAAGCGGCCAAGCAGATCGGGTATCCGGTGCTGGTACGGCCCAGCTACGTCTTGGGCGGGCGCGCCATGGTGATCGCGTACGACGGCGCCACCGTCGAAAGCTACATGCGCGATGCGGTCGTGTACTCCCAAGATCGGCCGATCCTGATCGACAGGTTCCTTGAGAACGCCCTCGAAGTGGACGTAGACGCGCTTTGTGACGGGGACGAAGTGCTGATCGGCGGGATCATGGAGCATATCGAAGAAGCCGGAGTGCATTCTGGCGACAGCTCGTGCGTGCTGCCGGCGCAGACCATCCCTGACAACACGCTCGAGACCATCGCGGACTACACGGTGCGGCTGGCGAAGGCCCTCAATGTCATCGGCTTGGTGAACGTGCAGTACGCAGTGCACGAAGGCAGGGTCTATGTGATCGAGGTCAATCCGCGCGCCTCGCGAACCGTGCCCTATGTGAGCAAGGCTACCGGAGTACCGCTGGCCAAGATTGCGGTGGGACTGATGACCGGGCGCAAGCTCGCCGACTACGGGCTCAGCCAAGGTGTTCTGGCGACGACGAAGGTGTGCGTCAAGTCCCCGGTGTTCCCGTTCAACAAGTTCAGCGGCGTGGACCCCCTGCTCGGCCCGGAGATGCGCTCGACGGGCGAGGTTATGGGGATCGGTTCGTCCTTCGGCGAAGCCTTCGCGAAGGCGCAGCTCAGCGCCGGCCAAATGCTGCCGGACAGCGGATCCGTGTTTCTGAGCGTGAATTCCCGACAGAAGGCCGCTGGCGTGGAAATGGGCCACAAGTTTGCGGAACTCGGCTTCGAGATCTACGCGACACGCGGGACGGCGAAAGCGCTGCGCAACGCGGGCCTGCGTTGCCGCACCGTCCTGAAAGTGGCGGAGGGGCGGCCAAACGTACTGGATCTAATCACGGATCGCAGAGTGGACCTGATCGTGAACACGCCATCTGGTGCTCACGCGTTTGCAGACGAGAAGAAGATCCGCAGCGCGGCGATTCAGCAGGGAATTCCGAGCATGACCACTCTCAACGCTGCCAAGGCCGCCGTGAACGGAATCGCCGCACGGAAGCATGGCCAGCCCGGCGTGCTCTCGCTACAGGACCTCCACGCCAAGGCTGAAACGCTTCCAGCGTAGGGGCACCAGCAGCCCTCCACGCCTATCCCGACAAGGCCGGGATACCGAATTCGTGCGCCCTACAATGGTCGTTTATGGCGGCGATTCGGCGGGCCCTTCTTAGCGTTACCGACAAGCACGGCGTGGTCGAATTTGGCCGTCGACTAGCTGATCTCGGAGTGGAGCTGATCTCTACGGGGGGCACTGCCCGAGTGCTCCGCGAATCCGGCCTGACGGTTCGCGACGTCGCGGACGTAACCGGTTTCCCTGAAATGTTGGACGGGCGCGTCAAGACCCTCCATCCGCGCGTGGCAGGCGGCATTCTGGCCGTGCGCTCGAACGCCGAGCACATGCAGGCCTTGAGGTTGCACGAGATCGAATCCATCGACATGGTGGTGGTCAATCTCTACGCGTTCGAAGCCACAGCCGCCAAGGAGGGCGCGACCTTCGACGAGTTGATCGAGAACATCGATATCGGCGGCCCCTCGTTGATCCGGGCGGCCGCCAAGAACTTCCGCGACGTCGCGGTGGTCACCGACCCGTCTGACTACGACGCGATCGGTGCGGAACTCGCCGCGGCTGGATCCCTAACCCAAGACACCCGCTGGAGGCTAGCCCAGAAGGCATTTGAAGCGACGGCCAATTACGACCGGGCGATCGCCGGAACGCTCAGCGCCCTGCAGGCCGGGGATGCCCCAGCAAGCATCGCCGGAGACCTGGCGCCGCCGGTCTTGGATCTCCGCGTGCCGCGCAAGCAGGTATTGCGCTACGGCGAGAACCCCCATCAGCAAGCAGCGCTGTACAGCGATGGCCACTCTGGCGTCGGCGGCGCTCGCCAGCTACACGGCAAGGAGCTCTCCTACAACAACCTCGTGGACCTAGACGCGTCCTGGCAGCTGGCAAGCGAGTTCGACCAGCCAGCGGTGGCGATCATCAAGCACACCAATCCGTGCGGCTGCGCCGAGGCCGATTCGTTGGCAGAGGCCTACCGCAAGGCCTTGGCGTGCGATCCAGTGTCAGCCTTCGGGTCGGTGATCGCCGTCAGCCGGGCGGTAGACCGCGAAACGGCCGAAGAGATGTCCAAGCTGTTTGTCGAGGCCATTGCAGCGCCGGGCTTCGACCCGGATGCCCTGGAACTGTTGCAGGCGAAGAAGAACATCAGGCTGCTCGAGATCGGATCCCCCGCCCCCGGCACCGTCGTGAAGAGCATCTCGGGCGGCTTCCTGGTTCAGAGCGAGGATCGTCACGAGACCAGTCCGGATCGGTTCGAAGCCGTGAGCCAGCGCCCGCCGTCCGACGCCGAAGCTCAAGCGTTGCGCTTTGCGTGGAAGGTCGCCAAGCACGTGAAGTCCAATGCCATCCTCTACGCCCGCGATGGGCAGGCCCTAGGAGTGGGGGCCGGTCAGATGAGCCGCGTGGACGCCGCGCGCCTCGGTGCCATGAAGGCCGCTCTGCCTCTCGAAGGATGCGTGGTTGCGTCGGATGCGTTCTTCCCCTTCGCGGATGGAGTGGAGGAGATTGCCAAGCACGGTGCCACAGCCGTGATCCAGCCTGGCGGCTCGCGGCGCGACGCCGAGGTGATCGAAGCGGCCGATCGTCTCGGCTTGGCCATGGTGTTCACGGGGGTGCGACACTTCCGTCACTGAATCTTTCCGGTCGTCATCCCTATCCAGATCGCGCGCGCTATAGACTGATCCATGAACCATGCATTGCCTGAAGCCTCCTCTCCATCCGGCCGGGCTCACTAGAAGGGACTTGCTGCGGGTCGCGGCTGTCTCGGCGGCACCCGTGCTAGGCCCCCAGGGCACGCTCGCTGCCGCTCGGGAGAAGGCCAAGCCCCTCGACTTGCGCATCACGGACCTGAAGTCGTGGATTGTCAACCATTCAACAAGCAAGAACTACGTCTTTTGCAAGATCTACACCAACCAGGGCATAGTCGGTGTCGGCGAGGGATCGGTCACGTCCAAGGCGGCCACCATGAAGGCGGCGATCGACGAGCACCGGCGATACCTAGTCGGCCGGGACCCGACGGACATCGAAATGCACTGGCAGGCGATGTACCGCTGGCCGAGATGGCGGGGTGGCCCGATCCTCAATTCCGCGATCAGCGCTGTCGAAATCGCGCTCTGGGACATTCTCGGCCAGGCCGTCGGCCAGCCGATCTACCAGCTGATCGGGGGCAAGGCCCGGACCCGGGTCCAGATGTACGTCCACCCGGGCGGCGGCCCGACGCCCGAAGCCTACGCGGAACGATGGCTCGCGGCCCGCGAGGCTGGCTGGACCGCCGGAAAGGGCGGCTTTGTCACAACTCACGACGACGTGATCGAGCCGGTGCGTTCCGTCAGGGAAGGCATCGCCAACCTGAGGGCCGTGCGCGAGGCGGTCGGCGATACCTTCGCGATCTGCATCGACGTGCACGGCAAGGCAACGCCGACCATGGCGAGCTCGTTCTGCAGGCAGGCCGAGCCGCTGGACCCTTATTTCGTGGAGGAGGCGACCCAGATCGAGGATTTGGAGGAGCTGGCGCGGCTGCGCTCGATGACAACCATACCGCTCGCCACAGGGGAGAGGCTGTTTACCAAGTACGGCTTCTCCCAAATTTGCCACAGGCACCTTGTCGACTACATCCAGCCGGACGTGGTGCATTGCGGTGGGATTCTCGAGCTGAAGAAGATCGCCGCGATCGCCGAGGCAAACCGCATCGAGCTATGCCCGCACAATCCGCAGAGCGAGATATCGACGCTGGCCTCGCTGCACGTGGACTTCTCAACGCCGAACTTCGCGATCCAGGAGATCTCGACGGGGAAGAGGGCTCCGTTCTGGGACGACTTCTTCCTCGGCGGCGGACCGCGCTACGAGGACGGTTTCGCGCTGCCGCCGGACAGTCCGGGTCTGGGCGTAACGTTCGACGAGAAGGTCGGCGAGCGCCGACCGTACGTCCCGGTGACTCGCCAGCAGCTGCGATTCCCGGACGGCGGTGTCGCGGACCACTGAGCGCGGCGGACGTGCTGGCGGACATCGACCGACGGGCCCTGTCATTCCGCGATTCGACGTTCGAGTCGGGAGGAACGGGCTGAGGCTGTTGAACAGTGAAGCGTCCGCCAAGCGCCGGAGGCGGGCGGCTCTGCCACCCAAGACCCGCAGATCCGCGCCCTTCAGGGATTGGCGATTGCGAGCCCCCGTCGTGGTACAGAATCGGCGCCGCTCACCAAGCGGCTACGCTCCCATCCTCGTGCCAGACGCGGCTCATAGGCTTGGTGCCCTTGAACGGATGCCTCGCCAGTGCCCGTTCGTCGACCTCGAATCCGAGGCCGGGCTTGTCTGGCAGGGGAAAATACCCGTCCACCATTCGCATCGCCGGAAAGCCCAACCAGTCCTGCCACAGAAGTTCCTTGAACGTTGGCTCTACGCCCGAGCAGATTTCTTGGACGATGAAGTTGGGCATCGCTGCGTCCACGTGCAGAGTAGCAATGCCCCCGATGGGACCCTCGCAGGCATGCGGGGCCATGTAGCATCCCGAGGCCTCGGCCATCGCGCCCACCTTCCAGAGGGCAGTGATTCCTCCCACATGGTTGATGTCGCACTGGAGAATGTCCACAGTGCCGTCCTCCAGCAGCTGCTGGGTCGAGTAGTGCGCCACGAGGCGCTCGCCTGTGGCGATCGGGACCGTGGTTCTACGCGCGATCCGAGCCATCGCCTTGTAGTTCTCCGGGGGGCACGGCTCCTCGATGAACATTAGGTGGAGCGGCTCGACCTCCCTGCAGATGATCGAGGCTACGGTCGGGCTGGTCTTGGCGTGAAAGTCGATGCCGATGTCGATCCCGTCTCCGAGTCCTTCGCGGAGCATCTGGATTCGCCGGACCGCGTCGTTGATCCGCTCGTTGGTCTCGATCCACTCGTAGTATCCGGGGATCCCGCTCTTGAACGCGGTGATCCCGAGACCCTCCGCGGACTCGCGCAGCGCGGCGAGCTGTTCAGGTGTGTTCGCCCGGGCATGGTAGTAGCCGCGGACGCCGCGGGGATCGACGGGCCCGCCCAACAGCCGGTACACCGGCTGGCCGAGTACTTTCCCGCGGATGTCCCACAGTGCCTGGTCGATGCCGGCAATCGCCGAGCCGAGGATGGGTCCAGCGCGATAGAACGCATGGACGTACATACTCTGCCAGATGTGCTCGACACGCATCGGGTCCTGGCCGAGGTAGAACTCCTTGAGGTCGTCGATGGTCTGCAGGACGGCGCCAGCCTTGCCCTCGAGAGTGGCCTCGCCCCAACCGACGACGCCCTGATCTGTCTCCAGCTTGACGAACACGTACGGACGGTCGGAGTCGTCCTCCCACGTGACGCCAAACGTCTTCGCGCCGGTGATGCGAATTGGACCTGGCGCTGCCGCGAGGGCCGCGGCGGCACCGGGCGCACACCCGCACCCCGTGAGCGCCGCCGCATGTCGGCCTCGTCCCGCGACCGCAGGCGAAGCGCCCGCCATCAGGGCTCCTCCGAAGAACTGACGTCGGTTCATGCGGCGTACTCCTGCAATGCGGCCTCGTCAATCTCGAGCCCAAGTCCCGGGCCCGTCGGCAGGGCGAAAAATCCGTCCACGACCTGCGGCACGGACTCGCCGGCAATCGCGGCGTGCATCCTCCCCTCCGCCTCGTCCGTCGAAAAGGCCACTTCCTGAACCACGAAGTTGGGGATCGACGCTGCGACCTGCAGCGCTGCGGCGGTGCCGATGGGACCGCCCCGGTGGAACGGTGCCACCGCCGTGTAATAGGCCTCCGCCAGCGAAGCCAACTGGCGCACGCCACTGATTCCATGAAGTCCGATGTCCGGCCTGAGCACGTCGATGACCTGCATGCGCAGCAGATCCTGGAATCGACCGCTGGAAGTGAGAAACCTGCCCCATCCGACTGGCGTGACGGATTCGTGCGAGATCTTCTCCAGCGCGGAGTCGCTGATCGGGCTGGTCGGCTCATCCATCCACATCAGATGGAACGTCTCAAGGCGGGCGGCCAGTCCGGCCGCCTCTGCCGCGGTGGTGCGTCCGGCACAGTCGAGAACGAGGTCGGTTGCGCCGGCCTGGCGCAGCCGCCGGAGTGTCGCTTCGGTGTTGGCGAAGAACTCCCTTCCACGAGTGGGAGTCCCCTGAGGAAGCAGCACAGGCACCGAGAACGCCCGGAAGCCGGAATTCCGGGCAGCGGAGAGTTGCTGGCTCAGTTCCGCTTCGCTGCTTCCTCGCAGCGAGGCCATGGCCCGCGCCTTGTCGCGGGTCCGCCCCGCAAGCAGGTCGTACACGGGGGCATCCGCAACCTTCCCCCGAACGTCTAGAAGAGCGATGTCGACTGCGCCGCGGATTGGCGGAGCGGCCGCAGACAGCGAGGCCCGGACAGCGATGCTCGCCATAGCGTCCTTGCCAGCCAACGTGCCGGCGTGCCGCAGTACCTCGGCGACTAATGAAGCGGGATCGGCACCGGCGCTGGTCTCTCCGTAGCCGGTTACGCCTGCATTGGTGCGTAAGGCGATGACCAGCCGCGGGACGGCTTCCGGGCTCGAGCGGATCGCCCACGCATCCAGACCGCTGATGGCAATCTCGGGGGTCGGGCCCGTGGCCGCCGGGGTGCCCGCCGCCAGCGACGCCAATCCGAACAGCTTATTCGACCGACCAGACGACATGGCTCACGCGTGGCTGGCATTGTACCGCCGAAAGTCAGGCCTTGCGCGATGCTCGTCGCCTTGGGATCGGAGAATTTAGAGTCAGTTCGGAGTCAGTGGCGGTCCACAGCGAGGCCGGGCGCCCGCTGCGAGTCCTCGGCCGGCTAGGTACGCGTTGGAACACCTCTTCGGACCAAGCAGAATCCATCGCCGCGCGTGCCACTACCCCGTCCGCCGGGTCCCAACCCTCTTCAGCCCGCTCGAAGTAGACCTCCTTAGCGCTAAGATCTGGCGCTGCCTGCTCGAGCACCGGTGGCGCTGACAGGCCAACTCTCCGGAACGAGCGGTTCTCGCGTACTTTGCGCTGGAAATTTCCAGGATCGAGCTTCGTGTTCCAAATAATCTCGTAGACCCTTCGGAGTTCGCTGATGGTGAATTCCGAGGCACAGAATCTCGCTGCGAGTGCGGTGTACTCAAGCTTCGCCCGGACGCGCTCCAAGGCATCGGAGACGATCGCCCCGTGATCGAACGCTAGCTCGATGTCGCCATCCTCGATCTCTGCCGTGGGCACGAGTTCCGCCTGCGCAGCATCGCTACCGCCCATTGGCGAGGGATGTTCAGCACAAGCTCCCCAGTAGGCGACAGTGACCACTCGCATGCGCGGATCCCGTCCCGGTGAGCCGTAGCTACGCAATTGTTCCAAGTAGACGGAGTCTTCGGTAACGCCCGTCTCTTCGGCAAGCTCGCGTGCTGCCGCAGCATCCAGTCCCTCGTCAGGCTGAACGAAACCTCCCGGCAGGGCCCAAGCGCCCGCGAATGGTTCGATTCCCCGCTGGATCAGCAGGACATGGAGCTTTTCCCGTCGAATCGCGAACAGCGCCACATCGACAGTGACCGCGACCGGAGGGTAGTCGCCGGGGTTGTAGTCGAAACCGCCGTCGGAACTCATCGGACACCTTCCACTCGAATACTTACACACCCGAACTTCCGCGTGCGACCGCGAGCGGACGCCCGCAGACCAGTCGCGGAAATTTTTCTCCGTTGATTATTGACATCATAACAATAATCCTGCATACTTATTGTCAGATTGATAATATCAGTCTGACAATAAATCTTGAAGCGCATGCAAAGGAGGCAAGCCATGACCAACCACTCACATCTTCCAAATCTCGAAACCGCCGCCATCGGCAGTCCGATCACGCGGCTCGGGGTCTCGTTCTTCCCCATCTACTTGATGGATGCCGACCTTCCGGAAATCTCGACGGGGCACGACTCGGGCCTCGTCATCAAGGAACTCGAATGCCCAACAGTTCCGACCCTGCTGACGCACAACCCCACTCGCACGCCGATCTTGGTGGTCGAAGGCCAGCACTTCCTGGGCGGCAAGCAGAACCGGACGATCAATGGGACCGTACTCGTTCCTGCTATGACCAAGCTGGAAATCCCGGTCTCGTGTCTTGAGGAGGGACGCTGGGGACGCGCGGAGGCGTATCGGCAAGCCGAGACCTTCGCTCCTCGCACGGTACGCCTGCGGAAGGAGGAGTTTGTCAACCATACCATGCGCCACAGAGGGTCGCGACAGGGCGATCAGGGCGCAGTCTGGAACGAGGTAGCCGACGTGCTGCAGGCTGCGGAAGCTCACTCGGAGACCTCGGCGGCGTCTGTCATCGACGACGTGTACCATCGGGAGAGCCAGCGTGGCGAGGCACTCGCGGACCTGGTCCAGCGAGGGCCTCTTCCGCGCCAGAGCGGGATCGCCGTCACTCACGGGCGCTGGGTAGCAGCGATCGAGCTGTTCGGTTCGCCGGACCTGCTCAAGGCGCATTGGGAGGCCTTGATTCGGTCGTACCTGCTAGAGAGCGTCAGGGCAGTGGGGCGCCCGTCTCCGACGAGAGTGCTCCGCATTCTCAGGCGCTTCGGGTCGCTCAAGTCACAAAACGCACCGGGGGTTGGTCTCGGAATGGACCAGCGAGTGGAGGACCGGAGGATCGTGGGGCAGGCGTTGACCCTGGACGGGGTGATCGTGCATGGCAGCGCGTTTGCTCGCACTCCGGATGACTTGGAGCATCCAACTGGGACTGCGGCCTATCTGCAAGCGTGATGCCCGGTTGTCTACCGGCTCTGATGCGATCCCGTAGAGGTGGTCGCACGTTGCCTGAATGCGGAGTTCGGCTAGGGAGCTAAGGCCTCTTGGCCGGACTCCCTCGCCAGGTCCCAAGACAGCGCCTTGGGCTAGATCAGGGGTTGGTCAAGGTTCGAACGAACCTGCTCAGGACGAGCTTGGATCTCGCGGATGCGGCAGGTTCAGCGATGGTGCTCAAGGTATGCCCGCAGCCTCGCCGCCTCGTCGGACGCCAGGGGATCGTCTTCGACTTGGTACAGGCGGGTCCGAACTACGAACAGGTCCATGTCCTCCTCGCTGGGCGGCGTGCCCCTCTCGATGATCTCCCGCACCTTCCGAGGAAAGAAGCTGCCCCAATCCGGCTGGCGCCCGTCCACGTCGGTGAAGCCGTACTCCTTCGCCAGACCCCAGCTCGAGAACAGGCCGCCGCTTCTGGCCCCAATGTCCGGGTCGGCGGCCAGCGCCGCCACCGCCCGCCCTATGTAGCACGGCGTCTCGGACTCGGCAAAATACGGATCCTTCTCGATGGCGTCCCGCCAGTTCGCCTCGGTCACCCCGAAGTGGTCGAGCACCGCCTCGGATCGCATCATCCCTGGCGTGAGCGCCACTGCCGCCACGCGGTATGCGTGCAGGTCCGCCGCCATCGCGTAGGCCAGCCGAATGACCGCGTTCTTAGCCAAGTCGTAGAAGAGATTGCCGCGATACCCGAGGGTGTCTCCATCCGTGACTTCGACTACGAGGCCCGCGTCACGCTCGACCATCAGGGGGACGCCATGCCGACTCGTAGTGATGTGGCTGTGGACGGCGCGCTCCAGCAGTTCGAGTCCCTGAGCAGTGGAGAGCTCCCAGAAGGGCGCTCCCCACTCGGTCAACGCGTCGCCGCCCCAGATGTCGTTGACAAGCAAGTCGAGCCGGCCCTGCTCCGTACGGACGCGCGCGAACAGCTGCTTGACCTCCGCCTCAACGGTATGGTCAGTGCGAACGGCGATGCCTCGGCCGCCCGCCGCAGTTACCATCTCCGCCGTCTCTTCGATCGTCTCAGGCCGCCCGGCGGTGGCGGGGCGCCCGCTCACACTGCGGCCGGTGCAATAGACGGTGGCACCGGCCTCGCCCAGCATCCGGGCGATACCCCGGCCGGCGCCTCGGGTGGCGCCAGCGACGACGGACACCTGGTCTAGCAGAGGCTGGTCGGGCATCAGGTTGCTGGCAGGGTCAGCGTGCGGGCCCTGATCACGGATCGGTCGACCGGCGCAGTTGCGATGGTCACGGTTGATGCTTCTCCTCTGTGATCTGGATCAAGTTGCCGCACGAATCGTCGAACACTGCGGTAATAACACTCCCGAGGTCCGTTGGCGGCTGGACGAATCGAACACCTCTTGCCACAAGACGATCGTGCTCGGCTCCGATATCGTTGACCGCGAAGGAGGTACTTGGGATCCCGTCCTCCACAAGCGCGTTCCTGAACGGACGGACTGCGGGGTGGTCATCAGGCTCAAGCAGCAACTCCGCCCCCTCTGGATCTTCCTCAGATACGACTGTGATCCAGGCGTGATCTCCGAGAGGGATGTTGTGCTTTACGCGGAAACCCAGGGTTTCTGTGTAGAACCGAAGTGCCTTCTGTTGGTCGTCTACGAAGACGCTGGCTAGGTGAATCCTCATTTGGGGATGCCCTCCTCTGTTGGGTTTGAAATGCTCTTATCTGTCGAGATCGGCCCCCGCTCTCCGGCAGCCTTGAGCGGGACGGCCACGAAGGAGTGGAGCGTCGACCTCCCCTCGCGCCTCGTGCGAATCAGCCCGGCGGCTTCCATAACGCCCAAGTGTTGCTAGATCGCCTGCCGCGAGGAGTTGATGCCATGCTTCAAAGTCAGACGTGAGCAGAGTTCGAAGAGCGCTTGACCTGACCGATCGACGAGGTCAACCAGCCCCGTCCACAATCAGCACTACAGTCTCAAGTGGACGACACGAATTATGTCGCAGACTGGTTCGCGTCTAGACTAGCACCAGCGGCGGCCGTCAACCGCGATGGGCTGTATTCGGCACATGGGGCGCAAATCAGCAAGACGAAAGCGCGCGAGGGACGCCCGGCCATCCCAAGAGCCGCCACGATCCCTACGACCGTACTTCGTACTGGCAGCCATCGCTCTAACCATCATCGGCGCCGGCACATTGACCTACCCTTGGCTGAGCCAACAGAACGCGACCCTCTTGCAATCCACCGACTTCGCAGAGCCGAGTAAGTTCACCGATCCTCAGCTTTGCCAGCCATGTCATTCGGACATTTGGGACTCGTATCAGCAGACCGGGATGGCGCAGTCGTTCTCTCGACCAAGGCCTGAGAACACCATCGAGGACTACGGAGCGTTCCAGGAGTTCCGGCACGAAGCTTCGGATCGCCTCTATCGCATGATCCTCCGCGACGGGCGCTACTTCCAGCGCCGCCATCAAGTCGATGCGAGCGGAGCAGAAACCAACGTATTGGAGCGCGAGGTCCACTTCGTGCTTGGATCGGGTCGACACGCGCGGAGCTACCTCCACTTGGCGCCGAGCGGAAAGCTAACGCAGCTGCCGCTGGGCTGGTACGCCGAGGACGACGGCAGATGGGGCATGAGCCCCGGTTACGACCGACCGAACCACGACGGCTTCCAGCGGGTGGTGGCTTACGACTGCATGTTCTGCCACAACGCATATCCGACAGTTGCGCCACAATCGGACCGGCCAGGCAGGCTTCCGCGCTATACCGGCGAGATCCCGGAAGGCATTGACTGCCAGCGCTGTCACGGCCCTGGATCGGACCATGTGGCGGCTGCCACAGCGAGCGCTCCCGAAGTCGAGCGAATCAAGGCATCCATCGTCAACCCGGCGAATCTTTCCCCGGATGCAGCAATGGAGGTCTGCATGCAATGCCACCTCGAGCCGACTAGCCGTCCCCTGCCCAACATCGTGCACAAGTACGGACGCGGGTACTTCTCGTATCGTGCCGGCGAGCCGCTTAGTGCGTACGCACTGTACTTTGACCACGCCGCCGGAACCGGTTGGGACGACAAGTTTGAGATCAATCATTCCGCTTACAGGCTGCGCCAATCTCCCTGCTTCGTAGAGAGCGGCGAATCGCTATCGTGCATCAACTGTCACGACCCCCATAAGCCCTCTCGAGGCACCGAGGCGTCTGAACGCTACGACGCTGTTTGCTTGGAATGCCATCAGACACGAATGCAGGTGCTATGGGCTGACGGCCAGCACTCTTCGAGAACGAACTGCGCGACCTGCCACATGCCTAAGCGCCGCACCGATGACGTCGTTCACGCGGTCATGACAGACCACAGGATCCAAGCGCGTCCAGCCCAAGGCTTGCTTCGCCCCAAGGCCGAAAGAAGCACTCTCAGAGAAGTGTCCTATGAAGGCTCCGTAGTACCGTACTACCCGCCCACTACAGACGCCCTCTATACCGCTGTCGCGCAAGTTGCCCAAGGTTCGAATCTCTCGACAGGCATTGAGCGACTCGAGGCCGCGATCACTGATCTCAATCCAGACGATGCCGAGTTCTACTTCGACCTCGGCGCTGCGTATCAGGACGCGGGGGAACTCGAAGAAGCCGCACACTGGTTTAGGCAAGCGGTAGCGCGCGAGACGAGCTTCGTCTTGGCGCATGTCCGCTTGGGATCCGTCCTCTCGCAGGCCGGGGATTTCCAACAAGCGGAGCAAGTGTTGTCGGCAGCCGCCAAGCTGGCAGCCGACGATCCGCGCATCGCCCGCGAACTCGGCCTCCACTACGCCCGTCAAGGGCTATACGAACGAGCGGCTGAGGCTAGCCGCACCGGTATCGCCTTGGATCCTGATTTGCCCGAGTTCCACAACAACCTCGGCGGCGCGCTGGGAGAGTTGGGACGATTCGACGAGGCAGCGGATGCACTTCGGCAAGCGATTCGCCTGCAACCCGACCTTGCCGATGCGCAATTCAACCTCGGCAACATCTTGGCCGCCCAAGGCCGCACACAAGAGGGTGTGCGCCACTGGCTCGCTGCGATTCGCAGCCAGCCGGGCCATTCCGGCGCACGCTATAACTACGCAGTCGTCCTCGCTTCAAGCGGCGACTACGACAGGGCCTTGGAGCAGCTTGAGGCCGCTCTGCGCTCCGAACCAGACTTTGAACAGGCGCTCGATCTTCGACGAGCCCTTGCCGCCAACGGAGGGTCGAACTGAGGTACTTGCGGCTTGTGCAACAGCTTCACAGAGCGTGTCAAGCTGGCATGCAGCCTTGGAGCCTACAGGACAAGTTCGCTCCGGAAATTGGCACAAGTTGCTTTAAATCAAGCGCTTTCGAGTTCGTAGTTCACGTAACTGTCAACGACGAGATCGCTCAACCCATAACTTGCTCGCTGGACTTGGCGTAGAAACTCTTCGCGATCAGCGCAGCCCGGCCAGTCTTGCGCAACTGCCCGACGCGCCTGCTGGGCCAGCGTGACGATGCGCTCGCGTCGACCATGAACAGGCGACTCACCAATTCCTTCCAGCACTGCGACCTGCCGTTCCAACGAATGCACCAAGGACAGCGGTAGCAGCTCGCTGTTGACGAGGACATCTTCAACATTCTTGGGTTCGACCACCACACCGTGGCACTGGCAGTAGACGGGATAGCCGTGATATACATCCAGCAAGCTAATCCAGTCAGAATCAATCGCGCCACCTGACCGACGGTCCCCCTCGGTTTGCGCAAGCAAGAGCGCGGCAAGGAGTTGAATCCGCTCAACGCACTGGCCAAGGTCGATGAACCGCTTGCCCTCGTCCCAGTGCTTGGTTACTTCGGCAACGCCTGTAAACGTATCGATGTCCCGAAGGGTCTCGATATAGAACGCCGGGCGGGAGGTTTCCCAGAACTCTTCTATGTTTCGATCGCGTATGCGCAGGAAGGCTTCGTTGATACACTGCCACATCTCACCGCTGATGTAGTTGCGAGTCTGGCGCGCGTTCTCGCGCGCGCATTGGAGACAGCTCCAGACCGAAGCTGGATTCAATTGTTCGAAAGTCAGGTCCCCCGCCAAGGTGTAAGAATCTGCCAACGTGAAATCTTCGTCGGAGTCAAATTCCAATCCGCCAACCGGAGGCATCCTCCCCAAGCAGAGATAGATCCGCACCCAGCCGTAGTGGATCTCTCGGACAGATCGATCGGCGAGCGATTCGATTTGAAGTTGCAGCAACCGGCAAAGGTGTTGTGCCCGAGCAAGGTAACGGGCCATCCAGTACAGGTCTAGAGCACAACGGGCGAGCATGCGAAGTCCGTTAACGTCCTATCCAGCAACTACCGGCGCACACCGGTGCGCCGGGTTCGGCTGCTGGGCACCGCAGCACAATACCTTAGCAAGCAGTTCTGCCTCGCACCCACGAGAAGTCCCGCGGCTACTTGACCCGCCTGAATATCTGAACTCGCCGTCCTTCAACCTCCGTCACAAACAGCCGGCCGCTCCCGTCATGGTCCGTCAGGTGCGGCAGCCGCAGGGCACCTGGCCCACCCCACTGATGGGTCATCCGGCCGTCCTTTAGGCTCAAGTGGCTGATTGTGTGGGCATCGCCGTCGGTGACGATCAATTCGTCACCCACTACCTGCACGCCGAACGGATTGCCGAAGTCGCTCCACGCGGCCACGAAGGTACCGTCCTTGGAAAAGACTTGGACCCGGTTATTGCCGCGGTCCGCGACATAGATTCGATCATCCGCATCGATGCCGATACCGTGGGCAGCAGCGAATTCACCCTCCTCGCTGCCCTTCTGACCCCACTGTCCCTTGAAGCTGCCATCCGCGGCGAGGTGCACGATGCGGCCATTGCCCGCATCTGCAACGTAGATGTCGCCGTTCGAAGCGAAGGCGATGTCATCAGGGGATCGAAAGTGGGTCTCATCATCCCCGCCGACACCCGACTCGCCATACGTTGCCAACACCTCGCCGTCTGGCGAGAACTTCCACAGAACGTGGAGTTTGTTATCCGTCGCCCAGACGTTTCCCTCGGCATCCACGCGTAGGCCGTGCGCGACACCGAACATTCCCCCGCCCCAGCCGTGAGAAAATTCCCCGGCAGCGTCATAAGCCAGCACGGGCGGCTCCCCGCGGTGCAGCACGTAGAGTTGTCCAGCGGGCCCGACAGCTACCGCCGAAACCGCTTCCAATTCAACGTCGTCAGGGATCTTGACAAAACCCTCCGACCGGTACGGATCGGCCGACGCAACAGCCAGCACAAGTCCAGACGCGAGGACTGCAACTGCTCGAAGATAACTGCGGCGCAAGTTGCTCAATTGGAATCTCATTGCTCCATTGTTTGTTCGTCCGAAGTCCCCATTTCCGGACCGACTACGGCCACGCCGATCAGGTCTCTGCCTTCGTTGTAGACCCCGAAAGCGAACGATGCGGATGGTGCCTTCAGATCCCACAGGAAAGGTGCCTGGCCTTGGCCGGGTCCCACTGGTCGAACCGTGAAATGCGCATCCTCCGGCAGAGCGACCACCGTGGCCTCGCCGGAGGCCACATCCCAAGTCACGATGCGCGTTGAGGGCGGCTGGCCAGGTCGCCTTGCGTTGGCGAACGCCCTTCCAATCAACGGTATGACGCCAAAGGGGCGACGGCCTTGCTGGGCAAGCTGGCCGGCTCCTGACCCGAGTTCCACGCGTTGGAATCCTTCCGGCAAGGCCAAGACGGTTGAGGTTCCAGCTTCCAGATCTACTGCCAAGAGTCCTTCGTTGCCAGGGAATGGTTGGACTAGAACCCCCTGGTTATTGGTCCTCGGTGGGCCGCTGGTCGCCAGCGCCACGATCAAGCTCTGGCCGTCTATGCTCTGTGTCAGCTGGTTGTTGTACGGGATGCCGATGGCGGCGGGGGGCTCGGCCGCATTGCTGGGGAGCGCGATCTCCCGAAAGGCCTCGGTCGTACCGTCAAAGACATGAATCTTAGTTGACGCTTGGTACGGCACCTCGCGAGTACCGTCCCCAAAGTACAGGTAGCTGTTGGAGGCACCCTTTAGCCAGACGTCGAGCTTCTCCCCTTCGCTAACCGCGACCTGGCGGACTTCTTGCGTTACCGTGTCGAAGAGGACCAGCCGGTCGCCGGCACAGATCCCGCCATCGCGGGGTTCTCCGAATTCCGACAGGGCTTCGCCGGAGCCTACGATCGCGATCGTGCGGGTCGCCGGAATCCGGAGCCAACGGACCTGGGTGACACAGTTGGCCGCGTATACCCCTGGCCCGAACTCAATGGCAGTTACCGTCATCGTCACGGTTGGTTGGGACTCGGCGTCGCCAGCGTTCTCCGCCGTCGTGCTGTCCGGATCAGGCAGGGTCAGCTGAACAGCCATTAGGCCGTCCTGGGTGCCATCCGTCTTCCGAATGCCCACGTATGAGGTGGTGACTCCCGCGAAGCCCCCGGTGGCCGGAGCCAACGAAGGCCCTCCCTGGAAGGCTCCTTGCGGGTTGCGGCGGCGCGGCGGCGCGATCGGGTCCCACCCATCGGGGAACGCCACCTTGGTCACGACGTTTGCGTCGCCGTCGAATAGGATGGCATGCGGACGCATGCCGTCGTCGGCCGAGGCTGGGCCCCAGTACCGCACGCGGTACCCGCCGATAAAATTGGCGTTCCCCTGTGCCAAATCAATGCTCAGGCCGTCGACCTCTTCGGGCAACTCGGCGAACGCAGGGGCGTCGTCCACTGCTGAGCCGGAGAGGTCGATCACGGCGTTCCCCGATTCCGCCGAATCGCTTTCGGGACGCTGCAGTCGCAGGGTTGCACTGTTCCCCAGACCGATCTGGAGCCGGTCCGCACCGTCCGGGATCGCGACCGTCTGTGTCGTGCCGGCCGCGCTGTCAACCAGCAGCAGCCCCTCACTCAAGCCCGCCGCAGGGGCGGTGTCCGGTGCGATCATCGCCGCCAGCACACCACTGTTCCTCGCCGCCTCGAACGGGCGGTACTGCGCCGGGTTGGGGTTGTTCGGGAACGAAGGGAATACGCAATCGCTGATCGCGGTTGTCGCCTCTCGGCGGAAATCGAGTACGTGCACGTTTGGATAGCAGCCCTGCTCCACGTCGAGGTCCCCGCTAAGGGCGACGTAGTACGGATTGAGGTCCGTCATCTGAATGACTTCCGAAGAACTGATTCCCTCCGGCACGGCCATGTAGCGCGCCATGGGCGCTCCTACCGGCCCCATGACGCCTGACGCTCCTCCGCCGCCCGAAACCCAGCGGAATACCTCCGTGGAACCCGCCAGATCCGGGACGGTGAAGGTCATCTCGTACACTCCTACCAGCTCCGTCGACGGACCGAAGGACGGCTCCACGACCGGAATCCCGCCAAGAAACGCGCTTTGCACCTCGGCGAACTCGTACGTGGTGTCCTGCGCGCCTGCGGATCCGGACACGAGCGCCGGCTCTGTATCGCCGACTCCGGAAGCGAATACCCGGAGAACGCTGCCCGCGCTGATCGTCGCATCCGGCTCGACCACCGTCCCGGTGGCAGCGGGCGGCTCTGCGGGTCCGCCCAGCCCGATCGGCGCCGAACTCGCGGCCGCGGGATCCGCCGAGGGGGCCCAGCTTTCCGCGATCGGCGCGCTGGTTCCGCTGTGCCGGAACAGGCCCACGTTGATGTCGGCCACAATAGAGTCGATTGCGGCGCTGTCCGACTCGCCTTGCCGGACTACGATCGCCGCCCGCCCGGCCTCAGTCTCCCAGGGGATTTGCGCGTTGATCTGTGTTGGGGAGACGAAGAAGAGCGGCGCTGCTACGCCATTGATGAGAACCTGGACTGCCGGGTCCCCGAGCGATGTCGGCAATGGCAGGGTTTCTGCATTGACCTGCTCGGCGGCGAGGCCTTCGCCTACGATCGCGAGTATGCCGCCTCGCGGCACTATCCCCGGGCCGTCGCCGAACGTGACTCCGTTTACGATGCTGCGGGACGTGATGACAGGTTCGCCTGCTGCCGAACCAGCAGCTGCCAGGCAGACCAGAAGGACGAGGAGTTGCCGCATGTGAAACATTCTTGGACCTCCGTGACCCGCGTTAGGATAGCCGCTTATCGCCGAAAATTCAAATCAGCTCGTCTCGATGACATCCCAGAATCACAATCTTCGGTGTGCAAGTTTCTGAATTCCACACTGTTTACACGTTTCTGAGATGCTGGCTGCACGCTGGCACTGGGCGAAGAAATATGACACAACGCATCGTAAGGGCCCCATGAATCCTATTGCTCACGAGCGGAACTGGGCGTGAGTGTTCCGCGCCCTGCAACACTCGGCTGCCTCGGCTTATCCCGGTCCACCGTAGTCTCCACCAGATGCTCACTGTTCGCCGCAATTCAGAGCTAGTAATTCGCGCAGAACGTCTTCGGCGGAGATGTCAGCGGGCCAGCCCTACGCGGCTGCCATCATGCGGGCCAGGCTCGCGGGTGAGGCCAACCGAGGCCTGCTACACTGCCCTCGACACCCGGGCTAGGATCATGCGGGCGTGGAGGTTCTACGGTTTCGGAGACATGCGCCTCGACGAGGTGCCCGATCCCCGGCCGAAGCCTAATCACGCTCTTGTTGAGATCCTGTGTGTCCAGCCGAGCGTGACGGAGGCGCAGCTGGCATTCGGTGTGCCGACTCTCGCATACGCGGAAATCAAGAGGAGGCTCCAAGCGGAGGCACCCGTGCAACTATTCGGGCACGAGTTCTGCGCGCGGGTGCTCGAAAGTCCTCGTGGCTCGCGCTTCCGCCCCGGGATGCGGGTGGCTGCGCGGGCCAAGTTGCCCTGCGAGGAGTGTCCGCTGTGTATCAACGGCAGGGCCGACGAATGTCGCAAGGGCCCAATCATCGGGTTCCATCTACCGGGCTGCTTTTCCGAACTCGCCGTGTTGCCCGAAATCGCGCTAGTGGAAGTCGAATCTGGGATCAGTGACCGCGAAGGTGCGTGCCTCCAATCCCTTAGCGACAGCGTTGCAGCTGTCGACACTGCGGACATCCGACTCGGTGACACGGTGGCCGTATTCGGCCAAGGCAGCATGGGGCTCGAGTGCATGCAGGCTGCCCGGACGGCCGGAGCAGGGAGGATCCTGACGGTGGACGTGCGGGACGAGGCGTGCCTCGTCTCGGAGCAACTCGGGGCGGACTCGGCGATCAATGCGACCTCCCGGGATCCGGTCCAAGAGATCCGCGACGCTACTGGCGGCAACGGGGCCGATGTGGTCTTCGAGTGCGCGGGAGGAAGCCCGCACCAAGGGCTGGCCGGGTCGAGTACTCTGGGCCAGGCGATCCAGGCCGTGCGGTCTGGGGGAAAGCTGGTGGTGGTCTCTTGGTTCGGGGCACCTCTCGAGATCGATGTCGACGGCCTGCGCGAGCGGAGCTTGCGCCTGATCTTTCCGGACATCAGCTCGCTCGCGCACCTGGAGCACACCGTCCGGCTGGTGGCCTCGGGTCGCATCCGGCTTGGTCCGATGCTTACCCATTTCCTGCACGGGATCGAGTCCGTGCAGGAGGCGTTCGAAATCACGGCGAACAAGGCCAAGTACGGAGCGATCAACCCAGCCCAGGTATCGATGGCAGCTAGCGGCGAGAGTCTCAGGGGCGATTGTTAGGAGTAGGGCCGGGGATGCCAGACAGCAAGACAGAGCAGCCACGATCGGCACCATTCCCGCGGAAAGTCGGCTCCGTTGGTGAGCGATTCCTCAAGTTGTCAACTGGCTTGGTGTCTGACGCTCTCGGGAAGGCTGGTGCGATGGATCACGGGATCAAGTGCTGGTCCGCACGCGCCTCCATGGCCGGACCGGCCTACACCGTGCGGGTGCATTCCGCCGACATCCTCATGGTGGGGAAAGCGGTGTCCGGGTGCCCTGTGGATCACGTGCTGGTCGTGGACGGCCGGGGAGACCGAAACACGGCCCTCTGGGGAAGCATCATCACCCGAGCGGCACGCCTGAAGGGAATTGCTGGGGTCGTAGTCGATGGCGCCATTCGGGACAGTACGGAGATAGCCGAAGATCCGTTTCCGGTGTATGCGAGGTCTGTCGTGCCAAATGCCGGCGGGGCCGAGTACGCGGGCGAACTGCAGGTTCCGGTGCACTGCGGGGGCCTGCCCGTGCGACCGGCCGACTGGGTGATTGGCGATGCCGATGGAGTCGTGGTCGTTCCGGCCGAGCGCTTGGAACAGACGCTGCAGGTTGCCGAGCGCCTCTTGGAGGTCGAGGCCGGCATAACCGGGGCCGTGATGCGCGGCGAAGATCTCGGGGCCCTGCTGCGGTACGACGAGATCCTCGACCGTAAGCGTGAGGCTGGGCAGCTACCGCAAATGCGGTATCGGAGTGACGGATGAGCCCAGTGGTCCGGCCGCACGGGCAACGCACGCCCAAGAAGTGCGAATGACCCGCCTGCCGCCTTGGGAGACCCGGGAAATGCCCGAGGCCCCACCCTTCTCGGTCCGGAACCTGTTCCGAGTGATCGGCCCGGGCGCCATCCTGCTTGCCTCGTCCATCGGGGGCGGTGAATGGCTGGTGGGACCGGCGATCAGCGTGCAGTACGGCCGGAACCTGCTCTGGATTGCCCCTGTCGCGATCCTGCTTCAGCTTCTCTTCAACCTGGAGGCAATCCGATACACCCTTTACACTGGCGAGCCGATTGTCACGGGCTTCATGCGCGTTCGGCCCGGACCGCGGTTCTGGGCCCCCGCGTACGCTCTCCTGTGCACGGTCCAACTAGCCCTCCCTGCGGTGGCTGCTGGCAGCGCAGCTACCGTGTTCGCTACCTTTGCGGGCCGGATGCCAGGCCCAGACGACACCGGCGAGCTGGCCTGGGCGACCTATGCGGTTCTTGTTCTGGCTCTTGTCCTGCTACTGTTCGGTGAGACGATCGAGCGCACCTTGGAGCGGGTCTCCTGGATCATGGTGGCGTTCATATTCGGATTCCTGGCCTTCGTCAATGTGTTCTTTGTGCCGGCGCGCGACTGGATGTCCACCCTAACGGGCTTCTTCTCTGTCGGCTCGCTGCCGGACGGTGTCGACTTGGCCCTAGTGGGAGCGCTCGCGGCGTCATCAGGTTCTGGAGGTTTCGGCAACCTCGCGATTACCAACTGGTTTCGCGACAAGGGCTTCGGAATGAGCGCTCACTCGGGCGCAATCGCTTCGGCCACCAGCAGCCGTGAGATCCGGCTGGCGGCGACCGGCAGCGTGTTTCGGATCAGCGGGGAGAACCTGCGCCGGTGGCATCGTTGGTGGAAGTATGTCGCGGCAGACCAGGTGTGGCTTTGGGCCGTCGGCTGCTTTGTCGGGATGTTCCTGAACGTGAACCTGGCGGCCAGCGTAATTCCCCACGGAACAGACTTGTCGCAACTGGGGGCGGGTGCGTACCAAGCGGACTACCTGGGCCGCAATCTCTGGCACGGATTCTGGTACCTCGCCCTGCTCAATGGATTCTGGATCCTGTTCTCTACCCATCTCGGTAACACGGAGATCCTGGTCCGGATGCTGACCGATATTGGCTGGACGGGAAGCCCGGCGATTCGTGGCCTCGTTCGGAATCATGCGCGGACGTTGTACTACTCGCTCTTTCTTGCGTACACAGTCTGGGCAGGCTTCGTCGTTCGCTGGGGCACGGCGATGGAAATGATGAAGTGGCTCGGGAACGCCGCGGGGTTCGTCCTCGCGGTCTCCAGCATCCACATCCTTGTCGTCAACACCAAGCTGCTGCCACGCGAGCTGCGACCGCCGCTGTGGAGGCGGGTCGCGCTCGTGATCTGCTCGGCTGCTTACGGCGCGCTCTTCGTCTCCGTGATTGCCAGCCTGCTCTCCTGACCCCGGTCCGCCTGGCGGCAACTCGCTCAGAGAAATCCCACTCTGCCCATGTCGCAGGCGCGCTCACTTTGTGGGCGATTCGCCTCGGATGCAGAGGGGAGGTCGCTACCGAGTCTGCCGTACTCAGCGCCTAGCCCACCTCGTAGCTCGCTTGCACGAGAGGCTTCGCGCGCTCAAGGTCTTTGATCGTCCGCAGGGTCAGCTCTAAGTCACCGCGACCGAGATGACCGATGTTACTGACGTCGCGGCTAAAACCTGGCTTGTGCTCAATCGATTTCGGATCGACCTTCAAATAGACAAGCACTACGCCTTGCTTAGGGCGGACTACGACACATGCGAAATTCTTCAACCTCTTAAAAGCAACATATCTCTTGAGTGTCTTCTCTTGGACGTCGTCTCCTAGTGCGAGCAGATGATCGCGAAGGGCTTGATACACGTCTTGAAGATCGGCCCCCGCTGTTGCTAACTTTTTGGAGATAGTCTTGTAGTCACTTGGTGATGCAGTCTTCCCATCCGTCGGAGCGCCCTGCTTGGCAAAGGCCGCATTGACTAACTCCAACATCAGCAACCCGGCACCGAATCGCCTGTAGCCGATCAACTCGATGTTGCGGTCCATCTGCTGCACGGCATGCTCGTCGTAGCGCGTGAACCCTCCGGCTATGCAAAGTAACCTTGGGGCCGTCCAATCAATTGTCTCGGCTTCCTCGGCACCTAGTTTCTTGATCACAAGCAACTTGAACTCAGCCTGATGATCCAGGAGCCAATCTAGGTAGAAGAGTCCTTGGTTGATGACATTCTCGTTAGTGGCGCGCTTGTACTCAATGATCACAGGGCTTGCGTCCTCGTCAATCCCGAGCGTATCGATTCTTCCGCCATACTTCGGCCCGATCACGTACTCGCTTCCGAGGAGTCGGATTCCTAGCATGGTCTCCAGATTCCCTTCAATTTGTTGCTGAAGGGATTTCTCCAGAGCCATCGCGCTTCCGGGGATCTCCTTAGCATCTCCGCCATTTAGCTCGAACAGTTTAATGTCTGTCATCAATATCTACCCCTCTTCCAGCCCTACCGTCAGTGGCTTACCCAATGGCGCTAAGCAGGCGGTCACCCGTCAGGAGAGCACTTCATTAACCGCCCGACCTTCGGTGTCGGTGAGCCTGAAGCGACGGCCCTGGAACCGGTACACCAGCTGTTCGTGGTCTATCCCCAGCAGGTGCAGGATCGTTGCCTGCACGTCGTAGATCGAGACCGCACCCTCGACGACATTGAAGCCGTATTCGTCGGTCGAGCCGTGGACATGGCCCGGCTTGACACCGGCGCCCGCCATCCAGATTGAGAAGCACTTGCCGTGATGGTCGCGGCCATAGTCGTCTGGCTTCGGGTCACCCTGCGCGTAAGGCGTGCGACCGAACTCGCCCGCCCACACGACGAGCGTGTCGTCCAGCAAGCCCCTCTGCTTCAGGTCGTGCACTAGCGCCGCCGATGGCTGGTCCGTGTCTCGCGCCGAGACCGGGAGACGCTTGGGCAACTCGCCATGGTGGTCCCACCCGCGGTGATAGAGCTGGACGAAACGCACGTCGCGCTCAGCGAGCCGCCGAGCGAGCAGGCAGTTCGCGGCAAACGTGCCCGGCTTGCGCGAGTCGGAACCGTAGAGTTTGTACGTTCCCTCGGTCTCGGCCGAGACGTCCATAAGCTCAGGCACAGACGCCTGCATTCGATAGGCCATCTCGTACTGCTCGATCCGAGTCTCGATTTCCGGATCGCCGACCCGCCGGTGCTGCAGCTTGTTCAGCCGGGCCGCGCCGTCCAACATTAGACGGCGTTGATGCCGGGTCATGCCGAGCGGGTCGTTCAAGTACAGCACCGGATCGCCGCTGGAGCGGAACTGCACCCCTTGGTGGCGGCTCGGCAGGAAGCCCGCGCCCCACAGACGCGCCAGCAGGCCTTGCCCGCCCGGGCCCTCGCTGGCTACCGAGTGCAACACCACGAAGGCTGGCAGGTCACGGTTCGAGCTGCCGAGACCGTAGTCCACCCACGCGCCCATGCTCGGCCGTCCCGGCAGCTGGCTGCCGGTCTGAAAGAACGTAATCGCAGGATCGTGATTGATCGCCTCGGTGTGCACCGAACGGATCAGGCAGATGTCGTCGGCGATTCCCGCGGTGTGTGGCAGCAGTTCGCTCAGAGAAATCCCGCTCTGCCCATGTCGCTGGAACGCGTACTTCGACGGCATGGCTTGAAAGCGTGCCTGATGCGCAACCATCCCCGTCACGCGCTGCCCTTTGAACACCGATTCGGGGATATCCTCGCCGAAGCGATCCTGCAGAATCGGCTTGTGGTCGAACAGGTCGAGATGCGACGGGCCGCCGGACTGGAACAGGAAGATCACCCTCTTCGCCTTGGGCGCGAAGTTCGGAAACGCCGGAGCCGCCGGGCTCTCGGCAGCGCCAAGCACATGCAGGCCGATCGCTCCTAAGCCATAGCCGGAGCGGACCAGCAGATCCCTGCGGGAAACAAGACCGTACTGTGAGTTGGGTGTCATGACTTCGTAATCGCCTCGTCCGCGCTGAGCAACATACTTGCCACCATGGCATAGGCCGCCAACTGCCGGACATCGAGACCAGCCGTGGGCGCCGATGCGCCGACCGCCAGAAAGCCGCTTGGGTCGGCACCCCTTGCGGACAGCGATTCGAGTATCGCTCGCAGTGTTTCGTCCAAGACGCGCTGCTCGTCGTCGGTCGGACTGCGGCCCATGACGAGTTCGAACACATGCGCGAGTCGCTCAGATTGATCCGGGCCGGACTCTTGCAGCACGCGCTCGGCCAACTTGCGAGACGCTTCCACGAACGTTGGATCGTTCATCAGTGTCAAAGCCTGCAGCGGCGTGTTGGTGATCGACCTCTGCACCGTGCAGAACTCGCGGTCGGGCGCATCGAAGACCGTCATCGTGGGATGCGGCAGGGTGCGCTTCCAAAACGTGTATAGGCTTCGTCTGTACAGGCTCTCGCCTTCGTCCTGTTCCCACTTGGTGCCCGGATAGTCCGCACCGACCACCACGCCGTCATACAGCCCCTCGGGCTGGTACGGACGCACGCTCGGCCCGCCGAGCTGTCCGCTCAGCAAGCCCGCGAGTTCTAGGGCCTGATCCCGGATGCTCTCGGCAGGCAGGCGAAAGCGCGGGCCGCGCGCCAACAGCCGATTCTCGGGATCCCTGTCGCGCAGGGACTGCCCCGCTGCCGAGTCTTGCCTGTACGTCGCTGACAGAACTATGTTTCTGATCAAACGCTTGACGTCCCAGCCGGAAGCGGCGAAGTCTACCGCTAGCCAGTCCAGCAGTTCAGGATGGCTCGGTGTCTCTCCCTGCAGGCCAAAATCTCCGCTGGTCTTGACAAGGCCCAAGCCGAAAATCTGCTGCCAGAATCGATTGACCACCACCCGAGCGGTCGTCGGATGCCGGCCCGAGGTCAGCCACATCGCCAGGCCCAGCCTGTTCTTGGGCGCCGCTTCGGGCCAGTGTCCAAGCAATGTCTCGGGCACGGCTGGAGGCACCGGCTCACCGGGGCTGTCGTAGCGCCCGCGCATGAGCACATGCGTCTGCCGCGCGGAGTCCATGTCTTGCATGACCATCGTGGTCGGCAGCGCACGCTCCAAGGCGAACAGCTGCTGGCGCGAGTCGGTCAGTTCGCTTGCGGGATTCAGCTTCCGATAGAGCCAGCGGCGTTCCAGTCGCGAGCCAGAACGCGCCACGGCCCACGGAAGCGCCGCCGCTTCGAATACCTCAAGGACCTCGTCTTCGGTCAAGGCCCGCCGCCACACAGCGACCTCGTCAAACTTCCCGGGAAACTCGCGCTTTGCGGGACTGTTGTCACGACCGAGCCGATACGGCGCCACGAAGCTAGCCGCCGATTGGGCGTCATCGTGTAAGACCTTGGTCCCGACCTCGCGGCCGTCAACATACAGGCGGACCCAAGCGGCTTCGGCACGCATCGAGCGCTTGCCCTCAGAGCCTTCGTAGACTGCCGCGACGTGATGCCACTGGCTCGGGCGAAGCGAAGCCCCGCTGCTGCTGACAGTGATCGAGTACGAGGGGAAGCGCTTACTCAGCCGCAATTCCACCTCGCTGCCGGTAGACCGCAGCCCGACGCCTCGGCCATACTCTGACGAAGCCGGGTCAGCGGAGTAGTCGATCGCAGAGAACAGCGGAGCATCGGAATGCTCGGCATCGGCGCGGAACCACATGCTCAGCGTGAACGCTCCGTGCTTTTCCAGCTTGATCTCCGTCTCCGGATCTATCTCCTTCGCACCACAGGCGCGCCCCGCGATGCCCGCATCGGGGCCGTCCTCGCAGCCAACGAAGAAGTCGGCGTTATACGGATACTCAGGGGCAGCCAGCGCAGCCAAGGCATCCGCGCTTGGCTCGAACCGTGCAGCGCTGACCTCGTCAGCTCGTTCCAACTCCTCGATACGGGAGTGCAGGTCAGCGATCTGGGCTCGCTGCCCGGCTGTCGGGGCCGGGATCATGGGCACCGCGTTCGCTACACGGCCCGCCTCTCCTAGCTCCGGGACGTTGTCAAAGAACGCGAATAGCCGGTAGTAGTCGGCCTGTGAGATCGGGTCGAACTTGTGGTCGTGACAGCGGGCACACTCCACCGTCAGCCCCAGCCACGCCATGCCGAGCGTGCGCACGCGGTCGGCGACGTACTCAACGCGGTATTCCTCCTCGATGATGCCGCCCTCGGAGTTGATGACGTGGTTGCGATTGAAGCCCGTGGCGATGAGCTGGTCGATCGTCGGGCTGGGCAGCAGATCGCCAGCCAATTGCTCCGTAAGGAACCGGTCATAGGGCTGATTGCGGTTGAACGCCTCGATGACCCAATCACGCCAACGCCACATCGAACGTTCGGAGTCGTTGTTGAATCCATGGGTGTCGGCGTAGCGCGCCACGTCCAGCCAATCCATCGTCATGCGCTCGCCGTAGCGCGGCGATGACAGAGCCTGATCGGCTGCATTGGCATAGGCGGCCTCGCCGTCGCGCTCGACAGCACGCTCGAAAGCATGGACTTGCTCGATAGACGGCGGCAGACCGGTCAAGTCGAGCATCATCCGGCGCAGCCACGCGTTCGGCGACGCCTCGGGCGACGGAGCTAGGCTCTCTTCATCCAAGCGCGCCAGCACGAACGAATCGAGCGGCTGGCGCAACCAACCGGGTTCCGAAACATCTGGTAACGCCGGGCGCTCGGGCGGAACGAAAGCCCAGTGGGTCGAATACTCGGCACCGCCCTCGATCCACAGCCGCAAGACCTCGACCTCACCCGGCTCCAACGGCGCGTGACCGGAGTACGCCGGAGGCATTCGCCGGGCCGGATCCGCCGAAGCTACCCGCTGTATCAGCTCGCTGGCCGCCGGGTCCCCGGGCGCGATCGGCACTCTGCCGGACATCCCCGGCACCACAGCCGAATCGCGCAAGTCCAGCCGAAGCCCGGCCTGCCGCTGAGCCGCGTCGGGGCCATGGCAGGCGAAGCAGCGGTCGGACAGCAGAGGTTGCACGTCTTGTCCGAAATCCACCGACGCGCCAATGCAAACGCCCGGCGCTGCGATGGCCAACCCGAGCAACCAGGCAAGGCGCGCTCGGATCGGTTTTTGCATACGGGACAAGACGAGTCCCCCGCTGATCATTATGCCGAATGTGCGTTGCGGCGAGTACAGTATTGCCATGGATTGCAGACGCCGTGACCTACTCGCCGGCATTCCGGCGACCGCGGCCGCGTGGTTGACGGGAACGATTCCCGGAAGCCGGCACCTGGCAATTGCCGCGACTACGGGCCAGTCAACCAGCATCGCCACACGCACGGCCATTCAAGGAGTCTGCGCATGGCCCAATCTTCAGATCCTGAGCGACGGCACCATCCTTGCCCTGATCTTCAACCAGCCCTACCACGGCCTGTGGGAGGGCGACTTGGACTGCTGGGCAAGCGAAGATGGAGGGCGAACATGGAGGTTTCGCGGCCGGCCGGCCGAGCACGAGCCCGGCACGAACAGGATGAACTGCGCAGCCGGGATCGCCGCCAACGGCGATCTCATCGTTCTGTGCAGTGGCTGGGCGGACCGCAATAGGCGCGGAGAGCCGGTCAATCCCCATCGCCAGCCCTTGCGCCCGTGGGTTTGCAGGTCATCGGACGAAGGCAGGACATGGTCAGTCAGCACGGATTTCCCCGCCCCGCCGCAGGACGGGATAGGAGCAGGCAACGAGTTCATCCCTTTCGGCAACATACGCGCGGCGGACGACGGCTCAATGTGCGTGGCGGCCTATCTGAGAAGGGAGCAGTCGCGAGCCTGCCACCTGCTCAGGAGCTCGGATGGCGGGCGGACTTGGGGCAAGGCGGTGTCACTCCATCCCGGCGGCAACGAAACCGACATCTTGCACTTGGGCGGCGGGCGCTGGCTGGCGGCTGCTCGCGAGTTCGGCGAGAGGCGTGATGTCCATCTCGAGCTGTTTTCGTCGAACGATGACGCCCGCACCTGGAAACGCCGGCAACCCCTGACCCTGCCGCTGCAGGTGACCGGCCACCTCACTCGACTGGCCGACGGGAGAGTCCTGCTGAGCCACGGCAACCGCTGCTGGAACAACTATGGCGTCGACGTCAGGCTGAGCGACGATGCCGGGGCGTCTTGGAGCCCGCCATTCAGGATCGCGGACTGCCCCCGGCCCGACTGCGGGTACCCCAGCACCGTGCAAACGGCGGACGGCAATGCCGTGACGGCGTACTACACGCAAGTCTCGGATGACTACCATTACGAGATGCGGGTGGCGCACTGGAATCCATCTGCATTCACGGTCAACGGAACAGTACAAGGCGGCTAAGACGATATGGCAGTTCAGCGTAGAAGAGGATTCCTCAGGCGCTCCCTGCAGGCTGGCGGCGCTGCGCTCAGCGCCCTGGCAGTGCTCGGTCGCCGCCGCGCCGAGGGCCAAGCTGGAATGGTCAGCGGATTTGACCATGTCGCGGTGCCGATGCGCGACACCGAGGCCATGCTGCGGTTCTACCGCGATCTGGGCTTCGACGTGCAGGAGGGCGAGCGAATCTGCTCGGTGCACTTCGGGGACCACAAGATCAACCTCCACCGCCCCGCGTTATGGCAGAGCGAGCAGTTCACGCTGCGGGCGCCGGCTGCCGAGCCACCTTGCGGCGACTTCTGTTTCGTGTGGAACGGCACGGAGTCAGCGCTGGCCGAGGCCCTGGCCCGTGCCGGTGCGGAAGTCGTGACTGGACCGGTCCCCCGGACCGGCGGCCGAAGTGGTGGCACGGCCCAAGGAACGAGCCGCTATACGCGGGATCCCGATGGCAACCTGCTCGAATTCATCGTCTATTAGCGTCCGGCGCCAGGCCGCGAAGCTACGGAAGGCGCAACTCGCCGTCGATCAGCGCTAGCGTGCCGATTTCCGTCAACGCGCTCGCCTCCTGCTCGATGCAAGCCCTGAGTTGGGCGCTGGTCGACTTGAACCCCAGCATGCGGGCGACGTCCGCCGCGCAATCACCGGGTCTGATCGCGATGCTGGCTGTGACAGCTTCCACAACCGCCTGGCGCAATTCGGCAGGAGGGAGCATTTCCGGCGACCGAACAGATGAGGGCGCGCCTGAACGGTCCCGCACCTTGGGGGGCCCCGGAGCGTGGCAGCTCTCTAGGAAGCTGGCCTGATCGGGCAGGCTGTGGCAAATCTCGCCTGCTCGGATGGCGCGTCGGACAGCCTCGTCCACCGCATTCCTGATACGCGACCCCGCCCGCTTGTACCCCCAGAGCCGGCTGAGCCTGCGGCCGATCTCATCCACATGGACAGGGCCTTCGGCCTCCACGATCTTGGTCACGTAGCCCGCGAGGATGCCTACCTGCATTTCGTGCAACTCGCCGTACGCGCGCTCCTTGACGGGAAAAGACGCCTCGACGTACTTGACCCTTTCAGGAGGGGGACGGTCTATCGGTGCCTCGCGGACTACCACTGGACCGTCCACCTTGGCGGGCGGCCGGATCTTCGGTCCGTCCGCAGATCGAGCCCGGTCAATCGCATCCAAGAGCTTCTGCATTTCGGCGCTGCGGCCGTAGAACCAGTCCGTGCTCCAGATGCGGTGGAAGGTCCAGCCCTTCCCTTCAAGCACGCTCTGGCGCAGGCGGTCACGCTCGCGTGCCCAGCTTGAGCTGTGGTAGCGAGCGCCGTCGCACTCGATAGCGAGTAGGAATCGTCCCTGGTCGTCGGGGTCGTAGACCGCAAGATCGATCTTGAATCCAGATGAACCGACCTGCGCAGCGACGTTGTAGCCATGGCCCTGCAGGGCCTTGGCTACGGCTTCCTCGAACGGACTGTCCATCTCGGCACCGGTCAGCACTGGAATGTCCAGCTCGCCTGTTTCGGCGTACTTCAAGAATCGCTTCAACACGCGGGGGCCGGCCTGCTTTGTGACATCGACGCGTATGTCACCGTGGCGAATCGAGGCAAATACGCGGCAGCGCCGCTTCGCCCTCGTGAAGAGGACGTTCAAGCGCCGCTCGCCGCCCTCGCTCGATACCGGGCCGAAGTTCTGCGACATGTAGCCGCCGGCATCCTTGCCATAGCCGACCGAGATGAAGATCACGTCTCGCTCGTCGCCCTGCACGTTCTCGAGATTCTTGACGAAGAAGGGTTCCTCCCTGCCTTCCTTGCAGAAGGCTTCCAACTCCGGATACTCGCCACGCATCCACTCCAGCTTGTTGCGGATCGAGTCACGCTGGGCAACCGAGAGCGCAACGACGCCCAGGGTCTGCTCGGGACGCCGCCGGGCATGCTGGAGAACAGCCTCCGCCACGGCCTCTGCCTCGATGGGATTGTTGCGCTTCTTGCCCCGGTCGTACTGACCATCCACGTAAGAGAACGTCAGGCCCGAGGTCTTGCCGGCTTGGTCCGGGCTCGGCGGGCAGACCAAGCCGTTGTCGTAGAACTCGTGGTTCGAGACTTGGATCAACGACGGGTGGCGGGATCGATAGTGCCAGCGGAGCATTCCCCCGGGCATTGCCCGTGCGTCGCAGAGCGAGAGAATGCTCTCCATGTCGCCCACTTGCGCAGCCTGGATTTCGGCTTCGTCCTCTTCAGTACCGGCCTCATCGGCACCGCCGACCTGCCGGTCAAAGAACGAGGTCGGCGGCATCTGCTTCTGGTCGCCCACGACGACGATCTGCTTGGAGCGCAGGATCCCGCCCATCGCGTCTGCGGGGCGCACCTGACTGGCCTCGTCTATCAGCAACATGTCGAACGTCAGGCCGCCGCGCTTCAGATATTGCGCCACCGAAAGCGGACTCATCAGGAACACGGGCTTGATGGTCGCCACGGCCTCGCCGGCCCTGTCCAGCAGGGTGCGCAAGCGCATGTGGCGGGTCTTCTTGCCGATCTCGCCACGCACGATGCCGATCTGGCCCGACGATCCGTGAGGAAGCGCGTCAAAGTGCCGCATGGCGATCTCGTGCGAGGTGAGGGCCTGGAGGCGTTGGTCAAGGTCCTTGAACCGCTCGACCTTGCTGGTGCGGTCCGCGCCATCGATCTCGTTCAGGCGCGGCTGCTCGCGGCACATCCGGTTCCACACCGCCTCGGCGCGGACAAACTCGAGCGTCTGACGGGCGTGATCGGTAGGCAGCCTGCCATCTGCGATACGTGCCCGGATCTGATCCAGGCCGAGCTCGGACGCATGCCTAGCCGCGGAATTCAGCCGGTGCCATCCTTCGATCGACTCGGGGCCGCCGATCCAGAGTCGCAAGCGGCCAGCTACAGCCTCGAAGGCGACATCGTCGATACGCGCTTGGCCAAAGGCCGTCTTGAGGTCCAAGCCCACCGCGTCGGCGACATTCTGCCAGGCCGCGGCCCAGCCCTGATGAACTCCGCTCAAGTCGACTGCGATGTCTGAAAAATCCCATTCCGGACGGATCGAGGCACACTGGCTTCGCACTTGCTCGCCCGAGCCCATGCGCTCGGCTTGCTCGGCGATCCAGCGCAGCGGCGGCAGAAGAGAATCCACGTCCGTGTCTTCCTCTCTCCAAGCCGTGCCGAGTGCTTGGCGGCCAAGTTCGGACTGCTTGGCAATGGCGCGCTGGCCGGCCCGGGATTCGAGCAGTCGATCCAAGACCGCGAGACGACCGGGGAGATCGTTCGGGGGCGCTGTCCGGAATACCGACTTGAGCCGCGCTACCGCGTCACGGTAGCCACCATTCAACCAGCGAAACAGCGACCTGCCGCGAGCGGCAATCACAAGCCGCACCTGATCCCACTCGATCTCCAACGCGCTCTCTATGACTTCGGTTAGCAGGTCCGCTTGGCCCTGCTGCCAAACCAGAATCTGCTCGCACAGTTCCAGCGCTGCGCGGGGCCGATCAACCAAGCCCTGCTCGCGCAACAGCGCGTGTACGGATGGCGGCATCGCCTGCAGTGCCTCAAGTTGCTGCAGTGCTGCCCCAACATCGGAAATCCGCTCGCAGCCCGCCCACCGCGCGGGCGAGGGGACTCGCTCCAGACTCGTTCGCAACGTCTCCAGGCAGGTCGCTGCCTGTGACAAAGCCCCCTCGAGCCGACGGCGCTCGATGGGGTTGAGCCGCTTGGTCGCGCCGCGCCAGAGGTGGCGCGCTTCGCTGCCGTGCTCATCGGTCAGAGCCGCCAGCGCGGCCGTAGCCTCGAGACGCTGGGCGCATTCTTTGCGTCCCCACGCATCGGAATTCGGGATGCTGAAGTCCGGCGCTGGGCAGCCTCCCTCGGTTAGGTCGGCGATCATGCCGATGATCCCGTAGGGGGTGTCCCCGCTAAGCTGGTCGGGCTCATGCAATAGAGCTGACATCCGATTCAGGTCGTCGCGCACGCTGCGCACTTGCTCGTATGTCTCCGCGTCTGGCGCGGTCGGGCGCCCGAGCCCCAAGGTCTTGCCCAGCTCCTCGTAGACGTGCTTGCGGTTGGCCTTGTGCGAATGCAACTCCAGGCACAGAGGGCCGAGGCCGCACTTTTCGAGACGGTCGTGAACCACGTCCAATGCGGCTCGCTTCTCAGCCACGAAAAGCACTCGCTTGCCATCGGCAGCGGCCCCGCCGATGATGTTGGCGATAGTCTGCGACTTGCCCGTTCCCGGCGGCCCCTGTACGACGAGATTGCGACCGGCGCGAGCAGCGGCAACGACTTGGGTCTGGGAGGCGTCGGCGTCTAGGATGTGCCCGAGTTCCTTCGGATCGGCAAAGCGCTGATCGAGATTCTCGTCCGGTGCAATGATGCTGGTCCGGTCCTCGGCACCACCCACCAGTAGACGGTCGAGCAGCGGGTTGCCGGCTTCCCCGAACTCTCCATCGGGAGCAAGATCCTTCCACATCAGGAACTTGGCGAACGAGAAGAACCGCAACTCGATCAGATCGGGCAGGACTCGCCAGCGGGGCTTCAGCGAAACCGCTTCCTGCACCGCTTCGTGATACGCCGTTGGCCGCCAGTCGCCGCCTTCCGGCAAGTCTGGCAGCGTGAGTTGAAAGTCATCCGCCAGCATTGCCCGCAGCGACAGGTTCGGCTCCATGTCCTGGTCGCGGTGAACGAGCTTGAACTGCCCACGACTGCTGTCCCTCTGCAGATCCACGGGCAGCAGCACGAGCGGGGCGTAGCGCTTCACATCAGAGGACTCGCTCTCATACCAAAGCAGAAACCCCAGTGCGAGGAACAATACGTTGACGCCCTGCTCCTCCTCGATCTCTCGGGCGTCCCGGTAGATCGAGAGCAGCTTCGATTGGAGCCCCTGTTGCGTCAGGTTGGTGCGGAGTTTCGTGTCGGTATGGTGCTCGGCCAGCGCGGCCACCGGCAGTTCCTCAGCGAAGGGTAGCGGCACCATCTCCCCACCAACCTCTTCGTCAGCCTCACGCTGCGACGGCTCGAATGCCATCCGCTTGCCTCGGACGGCGAGGATGTCGAAGATCTGATCGGAGCGCTCGTCCTCAAGCTGGACTCGCTTGCCGCGCCCTTTGCCGACCGGGGCGTTGATTAGGGGGTTGCGCTTGCCAACATCGAGCAGGCCCACGCGCAACGTTTCAAGAGCCCTGGCCACTCCCGGCGCTGTCGGCCGAGGCTGTCCGTCCGAGCCGTCTACAGGATCGCTAGCCATGGGAATCGCACCAGGTCCCTGCAGGCAGCGCCACAATTCCGCAGTAAGACCTATGCTCCGGGTGCGACCGTATTCGTACTGGTCTTGGGCACATTTTCTGAGAGCATACAACACACGTCTAAGGCGCTCCGGCACCAACGATGGGCAGGTGAACCGGACCTTTCCGCCCTTGCCCCTGATGGAGCGGCGCTGCGCTTAGGAGTTTAGCCTGAATAACCTAGTCGTTTTGTGATCGCGGTGCCAAGGTG
>JAPPMG010000046.1 GCA_028819215.1 Bryobacterales bacterium | reverse complement strand
CAGAGGGAAACCGATGATCGCAGCGGCTAGCGACGAACAAAAAAATAGCCCTGACCCACACAGCTGGCGCGCTTCGAGCCGGGTTGCCGACGCAGTCGTTACTCGCAAAGGCCCAAGCCGCAAAGGCTCCGGACCCTGAAGATCGCGAAGACTATGCACATCTCATCGGTGGTCCGCTCGCCCCATCCGACCGGGATCGGAGGGCTGTTCGGATTCGACGGATTGGCTTCCGAATTGTCGTAGATGGCCAACACTTCTAGGCGGTCTTCGGCATGGAACGGGATCGGCTCGACGTAATCGTAGAACCCCTGCCAGTCGAAGTCCCAATCATCGATGTAGACCATCGGGGTCCGCTCGCCGGACGGTGAGACCTTCTCCATGCTGATCTCCCTGCCGAGCAGGTGCATGTGCGGGACCACCGAGATGATGTCTGCAGGGAAAATCCCGCTGCTGGTAAGAAACGCCCGCAGGGCGGCGTTGGCGGGGCCTCCGAGGAGGGTATCCAGACTGAAGCTGGCTGTGACTTCGTGGCGCTCCGCTCCCGCCGGAATGAGGAATTGGGAGTTGATCGCTCCTAGAAGCAAGAGGTTATCCTCGGTGGTCCCCTCGGAGAAGTGCAGGCCGATGCGAGTACTGTCAGACTGCTCGGTTCCGTCGGGGTGATAGTGAAGCTGCACTGCGATGTGCGATCTCGGCCGAACTAGGTAGCCCGAGCCCTCCGGGGTCACCACGGGGGCTACGCCCGGAGCCCAGCCGCCGATCATGTACGAGTCAGCAGCGAAGTTGAAGCCGCCGGTCGGGATTCTTGCGCTGCCGAAGCACTCGTAGCCGGGCTTGCCATCGCTCGAGGCCGCCTCGAGCCGTACGGATTCGCTCTTGGGGTCGCCGAAGAGGATGAGGTGATGGACGATCTTCGGGTTTCCGGGTTGGATCTCGATTCCGACGATGTTGCGCAACTCCGTGATCTCAGGTGGGAGCGCGACACTGAAGCAGCGGTACTCGTCGTCGCCGTTCGGATCTGGTGCGAAGGCCGGGGTCTCGATGACGAAGTCGGGCTCGCCCAGGGCCCAATCAGGATTGAACACCAGCGGCTCGGGCAGGTCGGCCTGATCGCCCTCAGGAGCGCCCGCGTCGACCCAGCGCGCGATTAGGCCGATCTCTTCGGCACTTAGGTTTCGTTCCCCTATGAACTCGCCGTGGCCAGCGACTGGCGGCCAAGGAGGCATGTAGCCGGATTGCACGGCGCTCTTGATGGCGTGGGACCACGGCTTGGCGGACTCGTAGTCGAGTAGCGAGAACGGCGCCACCTGGCCGGGACGGTGGCAGGTCTGGCACTCGCCCTGGAACAGCCGCACGATCTGGTTGCTGAAGGTCACGGCTTCGCCGCTGGAAGGAGAGAACGCGACCTGAACGACGTTGGCCCCGATCCCGTCGGCGGATAGGTTGATATCGACTACCTGTCGCTGGGCCAGGCCGAGCGGCAGCGGTCCGAGCACGATCGCGTCCACCCCGTGGGAAGGCTGTTCGACGGTGTGAAAGCTAGCCGGCACGCTGATACCGCCGACCGAAGCGGCTAGTGTCGAGGCGTTGCGGATGCCGGTGCCGCGCAGGATCAAGTACAGTTGGCTGCCCTCGGCTGCGGGATTGAGCGGGATCGGTTCGTAGGCTCCGCGATTTGGATTGAAGAAAACGACCTCTTCGGTCGTCACGGCCCCGTCGAGCGTGCTTACGCGCATCGCGTGGGCGTCCGCCAGTCCGCCGCCACTGCCAGCTGCCGAGAACAGGCCTGGACTGACCAAGGCCACCGTGAACTCGCCGTCAGAGACTTCCAAGCCGTGGTGTTTGACCGACAGGTGCGCCGTGCCGCTAGGGATGTTCGGGACCAAGATCGCCAGACGTTGTGGCTCTACGGCAAGGATGCCCGCAGTGTGCTCGACGCCGTCCGAGCCCTCGATCACCGCCGTGTACGAAGCCAGCTCGGGCTGGGGAACGCCATCCGGGGCCTTGGTCGTGCGCTCGTCGAACTCCCCGCGCAGGTACGCGATGGAGAGCGGTGCCACGGGAGCCGAGGCGTCCAGGCTCGCGGCCGACACGACCGTAGTGTCGCCTTGGTGAGCCTGAGCCGGCTCGGTGGCCAGCACGAGGTAGACCAATGCCGAAGCGGCCTTGGCCAGGCTGATCTGGTAGCGCGGGCCGATCACTCTCCTGCTTAGGTTAGTCCATCCCCCCAAGATCGTGGCGAGAGCGGGGCGTTGGCGGCGTGAATGGTTGGCGCGGAACGAGTTCCACGGCCATGTAAGGACAAGGCGGACCGGATTCCGGGCGATATCTGCCACTTGCGATAATGAGCGTGAAGCGATGCTGGACCAGTCCCTGACCTACGTCGATGCTGGCGTGGACATCGACGCAGCGGACAGTGCCACTGACCGCATTCGCCGGCTGGCCAAGTGCACCTTTGACGAGAACGTCTTGGCGGGAGTCGGGGCCTTCGGTGCGGCCTACTCGTTGCGGGGCCGCCAACTTCGCGACCCGGTGCTGATCAGTTCAGCCGATGGCGTCGGCACCAAGCTAAAGGTCGCCTTCGCCACCGGCCGCCACGACACCGTTGGCCAGTGCCTGGTGAATCACTGCGTCAACGACATCGCGGTTCAGGGCGCGACGCCTTTGTTCTTCCTTGACTACTTCTCCGTTGGCCGGCTTGATCCGGATGTCGCCGAGCAAGTGGTCGGCGGCATCAGCCTCGCTTGCCAGCAGAACGGGGTAGCTCTGATCGGCGGTGAGACCGCCGAAATGCCAGGGCTGTACAACGCCGGGGAATACGACTTGGCCGGATTCATCGTGGGTGCGGCCGAGCGCGAGCAACTGTTGCTAGGTTCACGAGTCTCGGAGGGCAGTGAACTCGTCGGCCTGCCGTCGACGGGACTGCATACCAATGGCTACTCGATGGCCCGCAAGGTGTTCTTTGAGCGCGCCGGCTATACGGCGGATCAAGAGGTGGAGGGGCTTGGCGTGACGGTCGGGGACGAACTGCTCAAGGTGCACCGCAGCTATCTCAAGCCGCTGCGCAGCCTAGCCGACACGGGCCTGCTCGAAGCGGCGGCCCACATCACCGGAGGCGGAATCACGGAAAACACGCCCCGGATGCTTCCCGATGGTCTGCAAGCGCGAGTGCGGCTTGGCAGCTGGCCTGTTCTGGCGGTGTTTGAGACGCTAGAGCGCTTGGGCGGAATCCCGGCCGATGAGATGCGGCGGGTATTCAACATGGGCTTGGGCCTGATTGCCAGCGTCCCGCGCGGACGGGCGGCGGAGGCGGTCGGGCTGTTGGAGCGGAGCGGGGAAGCAGCCTTCCACATCGGCGCAGTGGAGTCTGGTGCGGATGGAGTCGTGTACGAATCATGAGTCGGCTAGGCATTCTCCTTTCCGGTCGGGGCTCGAACTTCGAGGCCATTGCAGACAGCATCGAGGCCGGCAGGCTGGATGCCGAGATCGCGATCGTGATCAGCAACAGTCCCCGTGCCAAGGGCTTAGAGCGTGCGCGGCAGCGCGGCCTGCGGGCTGTCTGTATTCCGTCCAAGGCGATGGAACGGGAGGCTTATGACCGCTTGGTGGTGGCGGAATTGCGCGAGGCGGAGGTCGAATTGGTGTGCCTGGCCGGCTTCATGCGGCTGTTGAGCGCCTACTTCGTGGAGGAGTTTCCGCAGCGCATCCTGAACATCCACCCATCCCTGCTGCCGTCATTCCCCGGCTTGGAGGCGCAAGCGCAGGCGCTCGAACACGGCACGAAGTACACCGGCTGCACCGTGCATTTCGTGGACGAGCGCCTCGATGCGGGCCCGATCCTGATCCAAAAGGCCGTGCCCGTCTTGGACTCCGACAACGAGGAGTCGCTCGCAGCCCGGATCTTGGAGCAAGAGCACGTGGCCTATACGGAGGCTATTCGCCTGGTGCTGAGCGGAGCCTACCGGATCGACGGCCGAAGGGTCGTGCGCACGAGATGACGATCGACGAGCAGCTCGAATACCTGCGCAAGGGTTGCGCCGAGATCATCTCCGAGAAGGAGCTGCGCTCCCGCTTGGAAGAGTGCGCTCGAAAGCGGCGCCCGCTGCGCGTCAAGGCAGGATTTGACCCCACGGCGCCGGACCTTCATCTGGGGCATACGGTGCTGCTGCGGAAGATGAAGCACTTCCAAGACTTGGGTCACACCGCTGTGTTCCTGATCGGCGATGTGACCGGGCTGATCGGTGATCCAAGCGGGCGGAACACAACGCGCCCGCCGATGACACGCGAGCAGATCCTCGAGAACGCCGAGACCTACAAGAAGCAGGTGTTCAAGATCTTGGATCCAGACAGGACCGAGATCCGCTTCAACAGCGAATGGCTGCTCGAATTGGGAACGCTAGGCATGATCGAGCTATGCTCTCAAACAACTATTGCTCAATTGCTTGAACGCGAAGACTTCACGCAACGCTACAGGCAAGGCAAGCCAATCAGCCTGCACGAGTTTCTGTATCCGCTGACGCAGGCCCAGGACTCGGTTGCGCTCAAGGCCGATGTGGAACTCGGCGGAACCGACCAGAAGTTCAATCTGCTGTTAGGACGGGAGTTCCAGGCCACCCACGGCCAGCCCCGCCAGATCGTGGCAACCGTGCCGATCCTCGAAGGGCTGGACGGGACGCAGAAGATGTCGAAGTCACTGGGCAACTACATCGGCGTCGACGAGCCTCCCGAGGTGATGTACCGCAAGGTCATGCAAGCTTCGGACGAGCTGATGTTCCGCTACTACGAATTGCTGACCGACCTGTCGTTGCGAGAGATCGCGAAGCTCAAGCAAGGTGCCGCCGACGGCTCTCAGCACCCTATGGATCTCAAGCACGATCTGGCCGCGCGCATCGTGACTGATTTCCACGGTCGAGAAGGAGCCTCCAAGGGCGGTGACGCCTTCCGCCGGGTCGTGCAAGACAAGCAGGTCCCGGACAGTATGCCGGAGATGAGCCTTCCCGTGGAAATGCGCGGCGCCAGCGTGATCCGCCTAGACAAGCTGCTGCGAGCGGCAGGCTTGGCCAGCTCCGGTGCGGAAGCGAATCGTAAGCTCAGGGAGAATTCCGTCAGCGTCAACGGCGCCAAACACCGCGACATGAGCTACGAGGTGCCGGAGGGGGTGTCGGAGCTGGTGCTGAAGCTGGGGAAGAGGTGGGCACGCGTTCGACTGCCGAGCTAGCGCACCACCCCAGCAGGCGCGGGTCTTGCATCGCGTGGCCAGCGCTCCCTTAGGTCGCGCCATTTCTCCGCTCCGTGCGGGTTTGCGACGGGCATGTCTTACACAGTTTCGGAAGGACGCTACAACGCCCCACGCTTTACAAGCCATTGGGCCTCGGACCGAAGCGTTTGCACGAAGCGGCCGCCTTCCGCCTTCAGGCGCTTCCACTCTCGCACGGTAAAGACGAGAAGGTCCGCAGGAACTGGCAGCGTCTCCGTGCCCCAGTCGCGGCTCGCTTCCCTGGACGGTCGATTGTCGGTCCGTACGACCGCGATCAGGTCGAGGTCGCTGCCGAAGCCCGCTTCGCCTCGGGCATAGGATCCGAAGTAGCCAAGCGCAAGCACGTCTGGGCGTCGTTCGGTTGTCTCTCTGGCCCATGCGTTCACAGCGCTGAGAACAGCTTCAGCGCTCGGCCAGCGTTTGATTGACGAAGTTGAGGATGTCACGGGCATGGCGTAGTGCTAGCTCGCTCTGGATTGGGCCGTAGTGTTCGAACGGAGCGCCCTCGGGGTGTCCGTTCGGATACCGGGCCGGAACGTAAAAGTTGTCAAGGACCTGACCGCTGGAGATGAGTTCTTCGGGGACGGGTTCTGGCAGATCGGAGAGGAGGCGGGCCACAACATGCCCCCATGCCTCCTGTCCGTGTGCTAGGTGGAGGGCTTTGACAGCCTTCTCGGCTGCTTGGTGGGACACGAAGCAGGCCCACTCGTGCCGGCCGTTGGCTCGGTTCTCGGCGGCCGTCTCCATGTCGCGCTGTGCCTGCAGCCACCAGTCCTGTGATCGCTGTGCCATGCCAAACGCCTTGCGGAGGCAACCTAGCCACCTCGCCTAGTGTCCGCGGCCCTCTTCCCTGAGGTTGAAGGGTGTCAGGTGGTGGACCGTTCCAAGACGCATGGTACAGCATGCATGGCAATCAACTGAATTCCGACTGTTCCGTCATCGATCCGATTTGGGCGGGGTCTCCGGCTTTAGGGTTCGTCTCGCGTTGGAAGAGATCGCGGATCCGAGCGATGCTTAAATAAAGTTTGCGTGCCTAGGCTGTTCAACATCAAGAACTTCGGGTGCCGCGCCACCCAGGCCGACGGGGCTGGAATTGCGGCTGACCTAGCGGCGCGCGGACTCCACAGGACCGAGGACCACACGGCAGCCGACGTAGTGGTGCTCAACACTTGCACGGTCACCGCCGAAGCTGATCGTGACGCACGCCAGGCAATCCGCCGCGTCCACCGCGAGAACCCGGGTGCGGAGGTGTTGGTGACAGGTTGCTACGCACAGCGCTCGCCTCAGGAAGTGTCGACCATCCAAGGCGTGAAGTGGGTGGTTGGCAACTCCCACAAGCACGAGATCGGCGAGATGATCGCACCGCGGCTCGTCCAAATTGATGGCGCGCTGCAGCAGAGGCATGCGTATCACGGCGAGATTGTCGCCGGGACGACATTGGTGGGAGATGTTGCCGCCCTGCGCACCGTGCCGAACATGCCGGTCGGAGATCCGATGGGGCGGAGCAGGCCGAACGTTAAGGTTCAGGACGGCTGCAGCAACCGTTGCGCCTTCTGCGTAATCCCCTCGGTGCGCGGCCGGAGCCGCAGCGCGACTGCTGAATCCGTCATTCGTGAGATTCGAGCACTGCAGGATCGATTCCCCGAAATCGTCTTGACGGGCATCAACCTTGGCCGCTGGGGACGCGATCTCGATGGCCGCCTAAGGCTTGTCGAGCTGCTGCGAGAGATTCTCGCCAAGACCGCTGTTCGACGCATCCGCCTCAGCTCGGTCGAGCCCATGGACTGGAGCGAGGACTTGATCGAGTTGATGGCGACCTCCGACAGGATCGCCAAGCATGTCCATATCCCGCTACAGTCCGGGTCGGATGCTGTGCTGCGCCGCATGCGGAGGAAATACCGAGTGCGTCACTACGAGAGCCGTCTCGCCTTGGTTCGGCGCTGGATGCCGCTCGCAGCCATCGGCGCGGATGTGATGGTGGGCTTTCCCGGCGAAACCGACTACGAATTCGAGCAGACGAGGGAATTCGTCGAACGCCTGCCATTCACGTATTTGCATGTCTTCTCTTACTCCTCGCGCGAGGGCACCGAAGCTGCGGATATGGACGCCCAGGTCCCCAAGTCCGTCAAACGGGAGCGCAACCGCGTGCTACGGGAACTGATCGACCGCAAGAACCTTGAGTTCCGGCGCAATCTATTGGGCAGTACCGTTTCGGCCGTCACCCTGGCGGCAGGTGAGGGCACCCCGCGGGCGCTTAGCGAAAACTTCGTAGAAATCCACCTGAACTCGGAAGCGACTGAGCCCGGCCTGTTGACCCGAGTGCGCATCGAGAGCGTGGACGCCGGACGTACGGTTGGCTCGAGCGTCGGACACGCTGCGATGCCTGTGTGCTGATCAGGTCAACGCCCGGCGTTGGGGTATGATTCACGCCATGCCCGTTGACGACTCCGGGGAAGTTCGCGCAAGGGCAGGTCGGCACTTTCCGCTCTGGGAGAGCGCCGATCTGCCCAAGGCCCCGGAGTTCACTTGGAAGCAGTGGAAGCTCTTGATCGGCCCGGGCCTATTGCTGGCCGGAAGCGCAATCGGCGGTGGCGAGTGGCTCTTCGGCCCGATCGTCACGGCTCGCTACGGCGGCCAATTGATGTGGATCGCCGCCATCAGCATCTTGCTGCAGGTCAGCCACAACCTGTGCATGATGCGCTACACGCTCTATACGGGCGAGCCGATTTTGGTCGGATTTTTCCGTTCCAACCCCGGCCCGAGATTCTGGGTCTTCTTTTACCTGATGCTGGACCTGGGCGGGATTTGGCCCTACTTGGCATCAAACGCGGCTGTGCCGCTGGTGGCGGCCTTTCTAGGCGACCTGCCGGGCGAAGAGCATGCAGACATCCTGCGCTGGGTGTCGTACGGCGTGTTCTCGGCTGCGTTCTTGCCGCTGATCTTCGGCGGCAAGGTCTACAACACCGTCGAGAAAGTCATGGTGACGAAGATCTTCCTCGTCCTCGGCTACCTAGGCTTTGTGTGCCTGTTCTTGGTGAGCTGGGATACCTGGGTGGCTGTGTTCACGGGATTTCTCAGGGTCGGCTCGATGCCGGAGCAAGAGATTGACTGGCCGACCTTGGCTGCGTTCGCGGCTATCGCGGGCATGGGCGGAATCTCGAACACGAGCTTCTCGAACTACGCCAGAGACAAGGGCTGGGGCATGGGGCCGCTGGTGGGCGCGATTCCCAGCATGATTGGTGGCAAGAAGGTAGAACTCGCCCATGTGGGCAAGGTGTTTCCCATCAGCGAGGAGTCACTCAAGCGCTGGAGGGGATGGATGCGCCACCTGCTCAGGGACCAGTTGGGCATATGGTGTGGGGCCTGCATCATCGGAATGGCGCTGCCTTCGATGCTCTCCCTCGAGTACATAGCCGGCGCTCAGGTCGAAGGACACGCGGCGGCGGCGATGACCGCTCGGGGCATAGCTGACAGCTCTGGCGAGGTGTTCTGGTTTCTGACGTTGCTGTGCGGTTTCATCGTTCTGTCGCCCGGCCAGATCTCGGACATCGACAACATCGTGCGGCGATGGACCGAGGTGATCTGGACGGGCAGCAGGCACGTGCGCCACCTAGGCGGCAACCAAGTGAAATTGATTTACTACACAATCATGGGGTTGTATTTCTTGTGGGGCTTGATTGCCTTGCGGCTCACGCCAGACCCGCTGTTCCTCGCAATCGTTACTGGCGCGTTGCGCAACCTCGGATTGAGCGCGACCGCGCTGCACGCCCTGTACGTCAATCGCAAGCTGTTGCCCGAGCCGCTCCGTCCGCCGATGATCATGCAACTGAGCCAAGTTGCCTGCTTCATTTTCTTCTTGGGTATTTCTGGGATCGCCTTCTACAAGCAGCTTTCCACAGCATTCGGCGGCTGAGTCGTCAGGGCGGCACCTGGCACTTGAGACGGCAGCTGATGTACCCGAATCCCTGCGATGTGCGGGGAGCCTACGTACCGTGGGCTAGCTGGTACGATGGCGCGAGCACGATGTCTACCAAACAATCTGTCAAGAGGCTCACTCTGCTTGCGCTGCTCGCCAGCATGACGGCGGCGCTTGCCGCGGGACAGGATCGGCCTAACTTCGTCTTCATATTGAGCGACGACCAAGGCTGGAGCCAGCTCTCGTTCGCCATGGATCCTGAGGTTCCTGAAGCGGCTTCATCCTATCTAGCCACACCCAACATGGCGCGACTGGCCGAACGCGGGATGCGTTTCACAAGTGGCTATTCGCCGGCTCCTCTATGCACCCCCACCAGGCGCAGCATATTCTGCGGGATGACGCCGGCGCGCCAGCGCGGCACGGAATTCAAGTCGGAATTCGACTGGACTGGACGGCTGACTCTCCCTCAAGCGCTCAAGCAAGCCGATGCGAACTACCGCACGGCGCACTTCGGCAAGTTCGGCTCGGACATGGGCGCCAACCCCGACGAGGTCGGCTTCGATGAGAGCGACGGCTGGACGACTAACCGAACCGGCGGCATGCCGACTCCGATGGAGGAGCGCGGGCGCAGCGTGGTCAAGGATGACCCCAAGCTTGCCTTTGCCATCACGGAGCGGGCGGTCGATTTCATCGAGCGTCAGATTGACAGGCACCCCTTCTACGTCCAGATTAGCCACTATGCGACACATCTCCAGGTGCAGACGCGCCCGGAGTCGCTGGACATGTTCGAAACCAAGGGCTCTCCGGACCGCGCGGTGACGCATGCCTTCGCAGGCATGCTCTACGACTTGGATGACTCGATCGGCCGACTCCTGGATGCACTGGAGCGGCTTGGCATCAGCGACAGCACGTATGTGATCTTCATGGCTGACAACGGCGGGCGGGGCACGATCCCAGGAGCCATGAATTCGCTGTCGGCGCCGAACCGCCCGCTGAACGGCGCGAAGCACACGCTCTACGAGGGAGGCATCCGCGTGCCGTTCTTGGTGGCCGGCCCGGGTGTCGAGCCGAACTCGGTCTCGCACGTTCCTGTCACGGGGTACGACCTCCTGCCAACGCTGTACGACTTGGCCGGTGGGCGAGAGCCGCTGCCCGCCGAAATCGATGGCGGTAGCTTCCGCAATGTGTTGCAGAACCGGGGGACAGGGCACGTGCAGCGGGGCTTCGAGGGCTTGGTCTTCCACCGGCCGCTGCACCGCTCCGTTCCGGCGTCTGCGATCCGCCGCGGGGATTTCAAGCTCTTGCTCCACTACGCCAGCTCGCGACAGCCGGCGAAAAAGCAGCTGTTCAATCTCGCGAGCGATGTGGGCGAGCAGAGCGATCTCGGAGCTGAGATGCCGGAAAAGGCGGCGGAGCTGGAACGGTTGCTGTTCGAGTATCTGAAGTCGGTTGGAGCGAACATGCCGCCTCAGTAGAGTTCCCGCGCTGCCTGTAGTGCGAAGCAGGTTGTGGAAGTCACTTCAGCACCCTTCGCCCGGAGTTACTGCATCGAAAAACGGCTGGGCGAGGAAATCCTTGACGGACCCGAGCGCTTGGTTCGGACCCAGCGGGGCCGGAGGGATTTGCGGGTGGGTCGTGACATGTACGAGAGCGAGTATTCAGATCCAAGACAGGTCGACCTGACAGGACACGCTATGTGTTATTTGGAGCCATTTGCGTGACGCCTCGTGATGGATCACGGCCCTGCTCAAGGTGCCGACGAGCAGGTTTGCGTCATACAAGATCACTTCCTCGGCATGAGCTTGCCGGCGAGCTCCCTGTCTTCAAGACTATCTGCCAACGACAGTGCCTTGTCGAGGTCAAGACGGCTATCGACAACGCCCATCGATTGCGGCATCAAGCGATATGGTCTCGAAGCGTCGGCAATGTGCTCGTCACGGACTCCGGCGCGAAGAGCATCGTTCACGACCTGCTTGAACGACCTGCCTGACCGCTGAGCGATTTCCTTCAGTTCCTTGGCGAGAGCGTCTTCAATGGTGACTGTCGTTCGCATCGCGTGCGGTGATCGGCACTGTTTCGTGACCTCACGATGTCATAGCTGCTATAGGCGACGAGGCATCAGATTGCAGCTGTCACCAACTCGTCCTGCTGGAGGGCCGGGTCTTTACCGCAATCGCGGTCGGTTGCGTCGAGCCCGGACTGCTCGCCGACTGCTACTTGTGCTGGCGCGCTAGCCGATTTCCGCAGGCGCGACGATGTGAGCGCAGGGATGGTCAAGGGCCTGCAGAGCACATACTGCTCGAGCTTCTACGGTCAATGGGTGCCTAAGTCCCCATCCACAAGCTCTTGCGATCGACACCTGCCTCAGTGGTTGCGTCAGTGAGCGGCTACTGCTGCTCAGGAGACCGTGGCATCAGGAACTGGAGTTTTCGCATCCACTCTTCCATGCGATCTGGCCAGCGAGTCACCGGCAACTCGGTCGGACGCAAGCCGTATCCGTGGCCTCCGCTCTCATAGATGTGCAGCTCTGCCGAAACTCCTGCCCTTTTCAGCGCGATATATAGCTCGGCAACGGCGATCGAGCGGTTTTGATCGTCGTGTGTAATCACCATGAAGAACGGAGGGCTGTCCTTCGAGATTGCCGCTCCCTCGGGGATGCCACCGGAGTAGATCGGCGCTGCGAAGTCCGGGCGAAACGGCACGCTGTCGTATTTGTCGACCGGCCCGTAGAGGCGTTGCCGAACCAGCGCCGCATAGCGCACGGGCGTACCTCCGGCCGAGAACCCGATGATCCCGATCTTGCCAGGGTCGATTCCGATCTCTCCGGCCCTTCCGCGGACAACGCTTACGGCACGCTGGCCGTCTTGTGCGGCCGCTAGCCAGGGCTTGTTCTGGTCGCGGGCCGGGACGCGGTACTTGAGCAGGATGGCTGTCACGCCGATCGAGTTCAGCCAATCGGCAACCTCCGTTCCCTCGAGGTCGTAGGCGAGGATCCTGTGCCCACCACCCGGAGCGATGATCACCGCGGTACCGGTATCGAGTTCGGGTGCCGGACGAAAGATAGAAAGCTGGGGCTTGGAGACATTGGTCAGGCGGGTTACCCGGCGGCCAGCCACCATGCGGCCGTCCGGCGTGGTTGTGTCGTGCTCCGCTCCGATGTCGCCAACATCGCCTGGCGGCGTGCCAGGCCACAGCTCCCAGATTTCCGGCTCGGCGGCTTGCGACAAGCCGACGGAGAAGGAAAGAAATAGAATCGCGACAGCAGATCTGCAAGACATAGTGAACTCTTCCTTTCGCATCTAGCGATGCATGCCCTATCGTAGCGACCCCTCGAGCTGTCCGACGGAGCGACTTGCCCGAACATGGCATGTGCTGAGCTTGCTAGGCGCTGCTCAGACGGACACGACCCGTAGGGCCGTGGAGGAGCGGCGCGTGCGAGAGGGCCGTTGCGGCACCTGCCGGTGTGCCGGCTTCGCTTCACGCTACAGTATTGAGCGATGCCGAGAGGTAATGCTGTGCGGGCGATGATCCATGCCGAGTCGAGGAGGGTGAGGAGATGCTGAGTCGAAGGGGCTTTCTTTCAGTGGCGTCGGCACCGCTCGCGGTGCCGGGAATGGGGGCCAACTGGTCGAAGTTCCGCGGGCCGGATTCGACCGGTGTGCCGGCCAATGAGGCGGGACTGCCAGATACTTGGAGCGCGACCGAGAACGTCGCGTGGAAAGCGGCCATCGGTGGTAGCGGATGGTCGTCGCCGATCACATGGGGCGAGCGGGTCTTTCTCACGTCCGCTCATGCCGCCAGCATGACCGCGACTCCCGAGGGGGGCTTCTATCAGGGGGCGGTTGAGAGCCCGAGACCGGAGGACGAGCACCGCTGGCTTGCCCATTGCATCGAACTCGGCAGCGGAAAGGAGATGTGGCAGACCGAGCTGCATCGCGGCGTTCCGAAAGTCGGCCGCCACCGCAAGAACTCGTACGCTTCGGAGACCTGCGTCACGGATGGAGAGCGCCTCTACGGGCACGTTGGAGACCTCGGGACATGGTGTGTCGACTACGACGGCAAACTGCTGTGGTCGAAAGAATGGCCACCGGTGCGCACTCGCTGGGCCTACGGCACGGCCTCCTCGCCAGCCCTGCACGGCGGGCGGCTGTACATCACCAATGACAGCGAAGACCAGTCTTATCTGGTTGCTCTGGACAAGATGACGGGGCAAGAGATCTGGCGCGTGGATCGTGACGAACCCACCACATGGTCCACTCCGTTCATCTGGGAGAGCGGAGAACGGACCGAGATCATCACGATGGGGCGCGAAAAGCTTCGTTCCTACGACCTTGACGGGAGAGTGCTGTGGGAGTTGAGCCGGTTGTCGTCGCTTGCCATTCCGACGCCGTTCTCGTCTGGCGGGCTCTTGTACGTGACTTCGGGCTACATGAGCAGCCAGGACCGCCCGATTTATGCGATCCGTCCTGGTGCCTCAGGCAACATCACTTTGCCGGAAGGCGTGACGTCGAACGAGTACATCGCCTGGAGCGTTCCGCAGGGTGGGCCGTATCACCCGTCCGGATTGGTCTACAGGGGGTACTACTACACGCTGTTCGACCGGGGTTTCCTCACTTGCCATGATGCGAAGACCGGCGAAGAGGTGTACGGCAAGCAGCGCGTATCGCGTGATTCCATGAACTTCACAGCGTCGCCGTGGGCTTACAACGGCAAGCTGTTCTGCCTTGATGAGGCCGGTACAACGTTCGTCGTCGAAGCCGGACCAGAGTTCAAGCTGCTCGGGGCCAACGAACTAGGGGAGATGTGTATGGCCACGCCCGCGATCGTTGATTCCGGACTGCTCATCCGAACGTACTCCACGCTGTACAAGATCGCATCCTAGGGTCGACCGTGATCTCTATTCGACCGCGCCCCTCGCAGCGGGGTCGTAACTAGGACGGATGCCTCTCAGGGGAGTCTTGCCCGAATGCGACTGCGTTGCCGCGTCGCCAGTGATCGCTGAGCCTGGGAACTTGCTCCTCGTGGACGGTGTCTACCTGATCCAGTGAGCAGATGGCCGCAGCGCTTGAAGCGTATCGTTCTGTGGGTCGCCGGGGCACTCGTCGTCGTGGTCATCGCGGCAGCGGGGCTGCAATCCCTGCTTTCGCATCTCAGCCTTCGGAACCACCCTCCGCCAGGCAGACTAGTCGAATTGAACGGACGGCAGGTCCATCTGCTCTGTGCCGGAGAGGGATCCCCGACGGTGATCCTTGAAGCCGGTGCTGGCTCGCTAGCATGGATGTCGGTGTTCTCCGAGATTGCCGAGCTAACGCGGGTATGCACTTACGACAGGCCGGGTTATGGCTGGAGCGAGCCCGCCGGTTCGCCGCGGACTGCCGAGACGATCGTGCAAGAGTTGAATCTGCTCTTGCAAGTCGCTGAAATAAAACCACCTTATGTTCTCGCAGGGCACTCCCTTGGAGGCCTGTTGATGCAGTTGTACGCCGCTCGATTTCCGACTGACTTCGAAGGTGTGGTGTTGGTGGACTCGTCGCATCCCGACCAGGTCCATCGCACCTCAGATCTGAGAGAGATCGAAGGTCTCGTGCTGGCACTCAAGGTCGCCGGGCCGCTTGGATTGGCCCGGATACTGCTTCCTGTGCCGGCCGGCGATCCGGATTCGCGCGACATCTTGGTACGAGAGCAGGAAAGGGAACTATTGATGACCAATCGAAGCCTCCGGACCATAGTGGCGGAAATGTCGGTCCTGCGCCAAAGCCTGCGGGAGGTTGGGAATAGTTCTGTGGACTTTGGTGACAAGCCGCTCGTGGTTTTGACCGGAGGACGGCGCCGAGTCGAGTGGTGGCATCACATGCAAGAGGACTTGTCTCGGCTGTCGACAAACAGCGAGTGGCAGTTGGTGGAGGGTGCTGGCCACTTCATTCAGCATGACCGGCCAGATGTGGTCGTGGATGCTGTCCGAAGGGTGATTGAGAAGTCGGCGGCTACGGCCGACGGTTCATCGCCTTGAGTCCGGTGTCCGCCACTCGCACGCTCGCTGGAGGTGTGCGGAGTCTTCCTTGCGAGATCCGCCGTTCCAAGCCCAACCCATCGCAACGCGGCCAATTGTCCCGGGGTCCAAGGGGTAGGGAATACCCCTTGGCACCGAATGGCTCGCCCCCTTGTCTGCCCCGAACCACTCGGTGTCACTTCCCCATTGCAAGGACCGCCTGCGACGAGTGGCAATCTTGCCTAGATGCGAGAACACCGCAGGAGAGTACCCCAGAGCGGGTGGAATTCCCTGTACGCCTTGGCCGGGCCGTTGGGCGCGCTCAAGGCGCTCTCGATGTGGGGTTCGCGGACCTCATAGGGAGCGGACGCGTCCGTTTCCGGCTGTTCGATGGCCTCTTCCCAGATTTGGCCGCCGCAATCGCCGGTACCAATCATCCCAAGTCAGATACGCTCGTTCGCCGTGAGGGTCTTCCCGTAGCAAGCGGCCCTAGCGGAACTTGGGAACGGAACTCACTCCGCTCAGTCGGCGTCTAACTGATCGAGTGAACAAGTCGTTGAAGCGCGTCGTTCTGTGGGTGGGCGCAGGGGTCGTCTTTGGCGTCGTCGCGACAACGGGATATCAGGCGTTGTCGTCGCACATCAGCCTGCGCAACAACCCTCCGCCAGGCAGACTGGTCGAATTGGATGGTCGGAACGTTCATCTGCTCTGTGCCGGAGAGGGCTCCCCGACCGTGATCCTCGAGGCGGGCCTGCCCGCCAGTTCGCTGACGTGGATGTCGGTGTTTTCCGAAATTGCCGAACTGACGCGAGTATGCACGTACGACCGACCGGGATACGGCTGGAGCCAATCGACTGACTCGACACGGACTGTCGAGACGATCGCGCAAGAGTTGAGAATGGTCTTGCAAAGAGCTGATATCAGCCCACCCTACATCCTTGCGGGACACTCGTTTGGTGGCTTGGTGATGCAGTTGTACGCCATGCGGTTTCCGAATGACTTCGTGGGCATGGTGTTAGTGGATTCGTCACATCCAGGCCAAGCCCATCGCACGCTGGACCTACGAGAGATCGACACGATCTCGTTTGCGATGAAGACCCTTGGACCGATTGGAATCGTGCGGCTGCTGTTTCCCGTGCCGGCTGGCAATCCAGAGTCGCGCGACATTTCGGTACGAGAGCAGGAGAGAGAACTATTGATGACCAATCGGACACTTCGAACCGCCATAAGGGAAATGTCCGGTCTGCGCGAGAGCTTGCGGCAGGTTGCCGAGAGCGCTGTCGATCTTGGGAGCAAGCCGCTCGTGGTCTTGAGCCAGGGCCAGAGGCGAGCGGAGTCCTGGCAGGCCATGCAGGAAGACTTGTCTCGGCTGTCGACAAACAGCGAGTGGCAGGTCGTAGTTGGTGCGGGTCACTTCATCCAGCACGATCAGCCAGATGTGATCGTGGAGGCTGTCAGGCGGGTGCTCGAGAGGATGGAAACGACAGCTGACAACTCACCGCCCTGACCGTGACGTCCCCGGGGTGAACGCTCGGCGGCCAGGTGCAGCGCCTTGCTCGCCAGAGGCGGCCGCAGCGGCTCGCCGGTCGCGCCTTGGCTAGATGTCCAGTGTCCAAGGACTGCGATATGGCTTTGACAACGAGCGGTTCGCTTCCTCGTCTGCCAAGAACCGCTCCTTGGCCCCGTCCCACTGCAAGGACCGACCCAGGCGGGTAGCAATATTTCCCAAGTGACAGAACACCGCGGTGCGATGGCCGATCTCCACGTCGGCAGAGGGACGCTCGCGGCTCTTGACGCAGTCGAGAAAGTTGCGAATGTGCTGAGCTGTCAGCTTACGAGATGCGTTCTCTGGCCTTGATTCGCGGTCCTGAGCCATTGCCGGATCCTTTCGCTGCCATTTCTGGCCCCGCAAGGCGTAACCGCTACGGTCGACGTCTAGGTCGGCCTTTGTGCCATGGAAGACGAGGTACGAACCGCGGGTGCCGTTCAGTTCGCGAACCGACCAAGTCAGAATGCCCTGATCGACCTCGTAGAGCACTTCTTGCACGTCGGGCGTCTCGCCGTTGTCCTGGATGGCGAACCTCCCGCCGCAGCCCATTACGGAGGTCGGGGACTCGACGCCCATGCCCCAGCGAGCGATATCGATGTTGTGGGCACCCCAGTTGGTCATCTGGCCGCCGGACTGGTCCCAGAACCATCGGAAGTGGTAGTGGCCTCGCAGTGGGTTGTACGGATGGGCTGGGGCGGGCCCCAACCACATGTCGTAGTTGAAGTCGGCCGGCGGCTGGGCGTCTTGGGGCGTTCCGAAGCCCGGCATTGAATTTCGCTCCATTCCTGCTTCCACGTGGTGAACGTCGCCGATTTCGCCGGAGCGAACAATTTCGATTGCCTCGATGTAGTGCGGGCCCGAGCGCTGCTGGCTGCCAGTCTGCACGACGCGGTCGTACTGGCGGGCCGCATCGACCATCTTGCGACCCTCCTCAACCGTCAAGGAGAGCGGCTTCTCCACGTACACGTCTAACCCGGCGCGGCACGCCATGATCGTCTGAATCGCATGCCAGTGATCGGGCGTTGCGATCAGCACGGCGTCCATGGGACGGTGCTCCAAGAGCGACCGGAAGTCCCTGTACGCCTTGGCCTGGCCCTTAGAGGCACTCAGAGCACTCTCCAGATGGGGTTCGTACACGTCGCACGCGGCAACCGGATCCGCATCCGGCTGCTGAAGGGCTTCCCTCCAGACTTGGCCACCGCGGTTACCCGTGCCGATGATCCCAAGCTGGATGCGATCGTTCGCCCCAAGGATCTTCTCGTAGGAGGCAGCTGTGGCAGCTGCGGCGGTCAGTAGGTGTCTGCGGTTCATGGCGGCCTAGGATGGCGGGCACTGAGTTGTTGTTTCTGTGCCGCCCGCTGGGATTCTAGTGTAGCCGTGCGTCAGCGAATGGGCGGCGTCCCGCGTATGACCCACGGTGTTGCGCAGGGTATCATGCGGAGACCCCGGCGCCGCTGCTATCCGCGGCCGGGTCGACTCGCATGCTGTATCGGATTCTTCTCGCCCTGGTTGGCAGTGGGCTTGCCGTATCCGCTGCGGACCGGCCCAACTTCGTCTTCGTATTCATCGACGACATGGGGTACGGTGACCTGAGTTGCTACGGCAACACTGACGTCGCGACCCCAAATATTGACCGCTTGGCCGCGGAGGGTGTCAAATTCGAGCAGTTCTACGTTGCTTCGCCGATCTGCTCGCCGTCAAGGGTCGGGATCACAACAGGCCAGTACCCCGCGCGGCACCTGATTCACTCGTATCTCAACTCCCGAGAGCGCAACAGGGAGCGCGGCATGCGGAACTTCTTGGATCCGACGGTTCCCGCCATTGCCCGGACGTTCCAAGATGCGGGCTACGCCACCGCGCATTTCGGGAAGTGGCACATGGGCGGTGGCCGAGACGTGGACGACGCACCGCTGCCGCAGGCCTACGGTTTCGATGAGTCACTTGTGTCGTTTGAGGGGCTCGGGGATCGTATCCTGCCTCCTGGCGGCTTGTCGGAGCAGAGCAAGCGGCTTGGCCACGGCACGATCCGCGATGTGCCCAAGCACGAGATGACCGAGATCTACGTGGACCGTGCGATCGACTTCATCCGCAGGAACAAAGACCGTTCGTTCTATTTCCATGTCTGGCTCAACGATGTCCACGACCGGTTCTTTCCGAAGCCGGAACTCCTCGCCAAGTTCGCGAAGTTTGCCTCGAATCCGTACAGGCAGGAGTACTTTGCGGTGATTGACGAGATGGACCGCCAGTTGGGGCGGCTTTTCCGCGAGATCGACGGTCTCGGGCTGGGCAAGGATACCGTCTTGGTGCTGGCCAGCGACAACGGCCCTACTGCATGGAAGCGATACTACGACGAGGGCTATGATCCGCCGGGCAAGACAAACGGACTGCGCGGGCGCAAGTGGAGCCTTTATGAGGGCGGCATTCGCGAGCCCCTGATCGTCCGCTGGTCGGGCCAAGCGCCCGCTGGCGCGACGAATTCCAAGACTGTAGTCACTGCGGTTGATCTGTTCCCGACATTCTGTCGTCTGGCGGGGATCCCTCTGCCGGACACGAAGTTCGACGGGGTTGACATGAGCCGGGCGTTTCGGGGGGAAGAGCCGCTACGAGAGCAGGCGATTTTCTGGGAGTACGGGCGCGACCCGAGCTACTTGCGTCCCGGATTGGAATCGGACCGCAGCCCGGCCCTAGCCGTGCGGGACGGGAACTGGAAGCTGCTGATGGAACCTGATGGCAGGCGTCTGGAACTTTACGACTTCAGTGCAGGATTCGACGAGACCGACAACGTAGCCGAACGCCACGCAGAGGTTGTGGCGAGGCTCAGGAGCGCTCTGACCGCTTGGTGGAGCTCTATTCCCAAGGTGATGTGACCGCGACCATGAGACCGATTATCGATGCCCACTTGGACATAGCGTGGAACGCCCTGTCCTACGACCGCGACCAGCTCTTGGAGTTGGACCGGATGCGAGAAGTCGAGTCCGGAATGAGCGGGAGCTACCGCGGGAACTGCACCGTCAGCCTACCGGAGATGCGTCGTGCGAACGTGCGCGTGTGCCTCGGAACGTTGCTGTGCCGCGCCTTGCCGGACAATTTGCCCGAACCGGTTGAGAACCTTGGGCAAACCGGCGACCGCAGCCACGGACCGGTCATCCTGCGTGAGGACCTCGACTTCGCCAACCAGACGATCGCCTGTGCGGCGGCCCAGGGACAGTTAGCCTACTACCGCCTCTTGGAGCAACAGGGGCACGTCCGCATGATCCGCTCCACTGAGGAGCTAGATCGTCTTTGGGCCGAGAGCGACGCTCCACTGGGACTGATTCTGAGCATGGAAGGATGTGATCCAATCGTCGAGCCGTCGCAAGCTCGTTGGTGGTATCAACAAGGGCTCCGCACGGCCTGCTTGGCCCACTACGGGCCAAGTGCGTATGCGATGGGTACGGGTGGCGATGGCCCGCTCACGGCCAAGGGCAGGGAACTGCTTGCTGCGTTTGACGAGCTGGGAATGATCTTGGACCTAGTCCACACTGCGGACCTGGCGTTTGCGGAGGCGCTCGATCTCTTCGAGGGGGCCGTCTTCATCAGCCACGGCAACTGCCGCGCGCTGGTCGAGCATGATCGCCAGATCAGCGACGAGCAAATAGGCTCTGTCGTGGATCGGGGCGGAGTGATCGGCGTGGTGATGGACGAGTGGATGCTTGTGCCCGGCTATGTCAGGGACGACAGCCAGCGCCAACGCGCGTCCTTCGAATCAGTGGTCGCGCACATCGACCACATTTGCTCGGTCGCCGGGGATGTCGACCACGTCGCGATTGGCAGCGACCTTGACGGCGGATTCGGTACCGAGCAGAGCCCTGTCGGCCTCGACACCATCGCTGACCTCCACCAGATCGCAGAAGTTTTGATTCAACAAGGATATAGCGACTCGCAAGTGAACCAAGTCTTTAGCGGAAACTGGCTGCGCTTTTTCCGCGAGACCCTGCCTGGCGGCGACGGCTCCAGTTGCTGACGCTCGCGCCGATTCAGGACGGCTGCACAGCCCGGCCAGCCGCCCTGACCCATGTAGGGACGACGGCAACGGCTGGAGCACAATACCGCTGCACTCCGGCCCAGGCCTTGGAAAGGGTTGTTTAGGCCGCGCCGCGGGCTGCTGCGAGGGCAGCTTCGTAGTCCGGATGGTCCGTGACCTCTGCTACGTACTCGGCGTGGACGATGGTGTTGTGCTCGCTCACCACGAACACCGCGCGGGACTGGATCTGGAGGGCATCGATCATGGTGCCCCAAGCAAGTCCGAAGTTGCCGTCCTTGTAATCCGACAGGGTAGTGACCTTGTCGACCTCGGCCGCGCCGCACCAGCGCTTCTGTGCGAACGGAAGGTCGCAGCTCACGCAGTAGACCGAGACGTCCCCCAAGCCGGCGGCTTCCTCGTTGAAGCGCTTGATCTGGAGGTCGCAGACCGGTGTGTCGAGAGACGGCACGACGTTGATCACCCGCACACCGCTCGTGTCAGCCAGCGTCACGGGGGACAAGTCATTGCCGGCCAGCGTGAAGGAAGGGGCCGGGTCGCCAGGATTCAGCGCGTCCCCCTGCAAATCGAGTGGGTTGCCCTGCAAGGTGCATTGTCTGCTCATGTATGGTTCCTCAAAATCTGTTGGACAGAACTTCTACGCTAGCAAGTAGGCCGCGGCTCGGTCAATCACTGCCGAACGCCGATTTCAGCCGCTGAAATCGCCAGACGAGCTTGCAAGTCGATGGTGGCAGCTGAATGCGGTTCGCCTACGCGTCGCCGAAGCGCCTGCGGCGACAATTCAGCTGCCGCATAGTCTACTTCGCACGAGTCCTGTCTTTGAGTGCCAATCGAGATCTATGGACACCAAGTGCGTGATCCGGTCCGCTAGGTAAGGGTGGCCGCTCACCTTCCTATGGAAACGGGCATCCGCGGTGACGACCCGGTATTGCTCTTGGATGGCGAGCGCGAGATAGAAGCAGTCGTAGACTGGGTGGTCGAGATCTACCGCAAGCCGTGTAGAAGATGCCGCGAGTTGACGCGTGGAGAAGGGGACTGCGATCGGTGCCGCTTTCAGCGCATCGATAGCGTCGGCAAGATCCTGAGGACCGATGTCACCACGGCGATGCGCGGCCCTCAGCGCATTGCAGACCTCGGCGAAGAGGAGTTCCGGAGCGATCACCGTCGCTTCGGCCTCGAGCAGGCGCGACGCTTCGTCGGACCAGTGCTCCTGTGCAAAGCGACGCACAAGAATCCTGGCATCGACGACATAGCCCTTCAGGTCGCGCTGTCCCGATCCCTGTCGGCGCGTATGGTTTCACTGCTGTCGATCGAAGATTTGAGGCGTTCTCGCAACTCCTTGGCCCGCGAAGCGAAGTTCTGCTCTCCTTCGAGCAGCACCTTTCGAGGCATCTCGCCGTGCTCGGCCTCGGCGGAACTACCATCGGCGGCCGCTCTGCTCTTCAGCGACCGAATCACTTGTGGGGACATATTCCGGTCGCTTAGTCGCGCCATGATCCTTGCCTGCAATCAAGCGAATCCACTGGCGTTAAGTATGTGACCCCTCCGATACGGGTGGCAAGCAAATCACCCCTGTTGACATTCCGCAGCGTTTTCCTCCATCACGCAGACAGTCCGCGGGCGACGACTGGGGAGAACAGCCTAGGGGGCATAAGACTCAAGAACACTTTCGGGCGGGAGCAGCAGGCCTAGGGATGTACAATCCAAGCACTCCGGAACACCGGAAATGAGGACTACCATGCCAGCAACTCACTCGATTCGAATGATGGCTTCCGCAGCGCTGTTTGCGCTCACAGCGGTGGCCGCTGCCTCTGCCGCGGCCACTCCGGAACGCCCCAATATCCTGTTCATCTACACAGATGACCACTCCCATAGGACCGTGGGGGCATATCCGGAGGCATACCCGTGGGTGCGGACGCCCACAATGGACCGACTGGCCTCGCAGGGAGTGAGATTCGAGTATGCCTACATCGGCACGTGGTGCATGCCCTCCCGCGCTACGTTGCTGACCGGATTCCACCAGTTCGGTGTCGAATCGATGCGGATGGTGGGGCCCTATCCAGGCAGCACGTACGATCCGGAAGTCCTGCCTTTCTGGCCGAAGGTGTTTCGCGAGAACGGCTACTTCACCGCCCAGATCGGCAAGTGGCACACCGGGACGGACACGGGATACGGGAGGGACTGGGACTTCCAGATCGTGTGGAACCGGCCTAAGTACACGACCACAAGCGGGAACTACTATTACGACCAGCCGATCACCTACCAGGGCGGCGAGACCAAGGTCTTGGAGCGCTATTCAAGCGACCAGTACACGGACTGGGCGGTGGACCTGATCAACGGCAACGGCCGCGACGAGAGCAAGCCGTGGTACCTGTGGCTCTGCTACGGCGCGGTCCACGGCCCGTTCACGCCCGCTGATCGACATCTGGAAGCGTATCCGGGCATCGACTTCGATACCCCCGCAGATGTCTTCCCGCCGCGCCCGGGCAAACCCGACTGGGCCCAGAAGATCGCTTTCTGGGAGCGTGGACCGGATGGCACGCCGATGTACGGAGGCCGGACCCTGACTTCCTGGACACGGCAATACCACCAGGGCGTCCTTGCTCTGGACGAGGGTATCGATCGCGTCCTGACGGCTCTTGAAGAATCGGGCCAGCGGGAGAATACGTTGGTGATCTGGACCTCGGACCAGGGGTTTGCCTGGGGGCAGCACGGGATGCGACAGAAAGTCGCGCCGTATGACGCCTCGATTCGCTCACCGCTGGTGATTTCGATGCCGGGCCGAGTCGCGGAAGGCGAAGCCTGCCCACGCCCGGTGGGTGGAGTGGATCTGGTTCCCACGATTTTCAGCTTCGCGGGCATCGACCTGCCGTGGGAGATGCACGGCGAGGACCTGACCCCGCTCTTGGAAGATCCGCAGCGCGAATGGCCGCATCCGATGCTCCTTACAGCAACTGGACGAAAATACGGGTCGGACACGGACACGATCCCTGAAGGGGAGGACGCAGTGCATTCCAACGTCCCGTGGTACGTGATGCTCGTTGACGGTCGCTACAAGTACGTGCGCCCCATGGTGCCGGACCTCGAGGAACTCTACGACCTGAAGAACGATCCCGAAGAGCTCGACAACCTCGCGATCAAGCCCGAATTCCAAGATACGCTCGAGCGTCTGCGCGCATCCGCGATCGCCGAACTACGGGAAGACGGGGCTGGATTCGTCGATAATCTTCCACCGGTTCGATCCGCTAGGCAATAGGCGGAGTCGCTCGGCGCAACACGCTGCGCAAACCGGCCAGAGTGGAAGCGCCCGTGGACTCAGGGCAGGTTCTCACGGCCTGGGCGGGCTGATCATCACGTGCGCACCTGCCGTGCCGGGGTACATCAGCCAAGGACCCGGGCCCGGTTTCGCCAGAATTCCGGTCGACTCTGGGGTTGCATACGGCGTGTAGATCACCCATCGCAGATAGGGTTCAAGCACCTCGTCGTTGTCCGAGTCGTAGCCCTTGCCGGTCAACACGTAGAGGATGCGCGCCTCGCGAGGCATCTTGACGCGCCCCTCGTCGACATCCTTCCAGCGGATCTGGTGGCGTTCCTTGCCCTGGTAGCCTTGCTCCGACAGCTCGCGCCCGCGAGCCATGAACGCTTCCAGGTCCTTGTGGTAGCAGGCTACCGAGAAGCTCTCGTTGCTGGGGTCGTCGGCGAGGCAGTGTAAGTCATTGGAGCCCTTGCGGAGGACACGCACTGATCCGGAGGAGTCGTATCCCAAGACCGCGGCTCCGGCGCGGAGCTCCTCGGGCGCGGCATGAACACTGGCGGCGATCTGCTGAGCTGGTGGTGGCACGTCCGCGAGAAGCGAGGGCAGGGCAAGCAGCAGGCAGGCAAAGGTCCGTTTCATGGAGCCTCCAATCAAGTCTCGGATCCACGAGGCACTTCTGCCTGAACGGCGCGGCCTCGAACCCGACGCCCCAGTGTATCCCACCGCACGCATTCCGGCCTGTTCCGGACGCACCGATTGGTTGCAGTTGAGCGCTTACGGAGGTGGCCCGGCCCAGGCCAGCCTTTCCGTTTCCACCAGATCGGGGCCCGAATCGTTCGCAGCCTCGCGGGCTTGTAACGATGGCTTCCCCGGATGCCGCAGTCCGCTGGGCCCCTATCATGAGGTCTGTTCAGTGACGGCGGACATCCACTGGTGCGCATTGTGCAGGGGGCGGAGTATGGAATCGGCAAGACTACCGAAACAGCCAGTCTCTCGAACTCGTTGCGCTGTTCACGTAAAGCCCAAACCCGTGTGGATCTGCGCGGCGACTCAAGCAGGGACGTCAGGATCTGGCTCGGCCAAGAGAACGCGGGCGATCCCCGTTGCCAACAGCAAACCGGGACTCGGCGCTCGCCGACCGCAGCGCCCACCATTCGCTGAATCCCCGCCCCATCCCCCGTCGGCGAGCTAGAGGCTGGAGGAACCGTGCACGAAGGCAGGTTGCTGATCGACCTGACCCTGCTCGTGGGCATGGCGATCCCCATTGTTGCCCTGGCGCACCGCCTGTCGGCCCCACCTCTGGTGGGATTCTTGGTTGCCGGAGTCCTAGTGGGCCCCAATGGATTCGCGCTGATCAGCGCCACGGAAGAGGTGGAGGTCCTGTCCGAACTCGGCGTCGCCCTGCTGCTCTTCGAGGTCGGACTGGAGCTATCGCTCTCTTACGTCCGCCAATGGGCTCGCACGGTCTTGATCGGCGGTGGATTGCAGATGAGCAGCACACTCCTGTGCGTGGCGGCGCTGGCAATGGCGTTCGGCATTCCGCTCAGCCAGTCGATCTTCTACGGCATGCTCGCCGCGCTGTCCTCGACCGCAATCGTCAGCAAGACCTACGGCGACCGGGCTGAACTCGACACGGCGCAAGGCCGGTCGGTCATCTCCATCCTGCTGTTTCAGGACCTGTGCGTGCTGCCGCTGATTCTGCTGCTGCCGGTGCTGGCTGGCCTGGAGGCTGCCGACATGGGCGCGGTTGGCATAGAGTTCGCGCGGGGACTCGCGATCATCACCGCGCTGGTGATCGGCGGACAATTCATTGTCCGGAAGACATTGGACAGGATCGTGCTCTTCCGCGACCCCGAACTGTTTACCCTGTGCGTCGGCTTCTTTGGTATCGGGACGGCTGTTGTCAGCGCATGGGCGGGGTTTTCCCTCGCCATCGGGGCTTTCATCGCCGGCCTCGTCATCTCCGAGTCGGAATACGGATTGCAGGCGCTGTCGGATGTCTTGCCCTTCCGGGCCGTGTTCAGCGGGATCTTCTTTATCTCCACCGGCATGCTGCTCGATGTTCCCGCCGTGGTCGGGCAGCTCGATCTGCTCATTCCCGTCCTGGCTGTCGTGTTTGCACTCAAGATCCTGCTGGTGACGGCGTCAGTCTGCGCGGCAGGCGGGATCCTGACAACCGCGTTGATCAGCGGCCTCAGCCTCGCTCAGATCGGCGAATTCTCCATATTGCTCGCCGCATTGGGGCTTCCGCTGGGACTCTTCCACGAGGGTCACTACCAGTTGTTCCTCAGCACGGCCGTCCTCTCGATGATGGCCACGCCCTTTCTGATTCGCACTGCGGGGTCCGCCGCCGGGCGCATTGCTCGGGCGGTCAAGGGATCGCGTGAGCTCGCAACCACGGATCCCGGCTTGGGCGACGAGATGTCTGACCACACCATCATCGTGGGCTACGGCGTCGCCGGCCGGTACTTGGCAAGAGTACTCGATGCGACGGGCATCCCATGCATCGTCGTCGAACACGACGCGGGTCTGGCCCGCAGAGCGCGCGAAGACGGGTTGCCAGTGACGTTCGGCGACGGGACACAGCCCGCCGTCTTGAAGCACGTCGGTGCCGGACGAGCCCGCATCATCGTCTTCGCGATTTCCTCGCCGACCGAGGAGAGGCGCGGTGTCCATCTGGCTCGGGAACTGAATCCTACTGCACAGATCGTCGTGCGCACCAGGTACACGAGCTCCATCGACGAACTGATGTCGCTCGGTGCAACCGACGTGGTAGTGGAAGAGTTCGAGGTCTCCATCGAACTGTTCGCCAAGGCGCTCGAAAGCTACCGGATCCCGATCAACCGCATCTGGCAGGAGGCCGCCACGGTGCGCGAGGAACACTACGGGCTCTTCCGCGGCACAGCGGAGCCTGACCTGCGGCTCGACTCGCTGAAACACCTGGGAATTCACGATGCTCTGGAACTGGTAGAAATCGTGGACGGAGCCAAGGTCATCGGGATGAGCGCGGCATCGGTGAGGCTGAGACGACATACAGGTGCCGTGCAGATCGCTGTGGTCAGGGATGGTCAGCCAATCTACCGTCGGGAACCGGATTTCCACTACCGAGCCGGCGACACGGTAGTGCTGGTGGGCGACCGTGACAGCCTAGACCGCGCGATCGCGCTGTTCCAGGAACAGCCCGGGAGTTCGTCAGCGGGGCCGCCTGACTCTGGTAAGGCGGGAACTCGGTGACGGCATCCCGGCACAGGCGGGCCGACATGGGTCCACCGAGAGCGTCAAGCCTAGTACTCAAGGATGCTCGCCTTGTGGTCCGGAAGAACCTTCTTCGAGCTGAGGATCGAGTACCTCGACAGACGGATCCAACGCTCGTTTCATCGCTTCTGCGGCTCGGCTTTCACCGCGCGTTCTCTCTGGGTCGAAATCGCCGCCACAGCCAGAGCGGGCTGTGCGTCTGATAACCCACCGCCTGCCGCCAGTGCACTGACCCATTCGAGGGCCCTGGGACGATTAGCGGCGCCAACAGACGCAGGCGAACCGAAAATAGTCGATGACGCAACGACCCTGGCGCCTGCTGGTCTCAGAATGCTGCCTTCAATTTCGCGCCTCTGAGCTGGGGGGCGTGCGAGAGTCTTCGGGTTCGGCCGCTTGCTGTGCAGGCGAGGGCGACCGGCGCCATATCGCTGCCTGGTCCGTCCGGTCTCGTTCACGCGCCCCCCCATTGGTCCACTTGACGGCCGTATCGGCATCGCAATAAATTCAAGACAGGAAGCGAATTACCTCATACACGCGGCGGACGGTTCAGCCAGTCCGTCGAGCCAAGCTACGCGAAAACATGTCCACCGCAACCGAAACACGCAACTTCGAAGCCGAAACAAAGCAACTGCTGGATCTGATGATCCACTCCCTATACACGAACAAGGAGATCTTCTTGCGCGAACTGATCTCCAACGCGTCGGACGCGCTCGACAAGCTGCGCTTCAGCGCATTGACCGAGCCCGGTCTGATGCCGGAGGGCGAGGATCTCGAGATTCGCCTCGATGTCGATGTTGACGCTCGCACTTTGACGATCCACGACAACGGTATCGGCATGTCGCGTCAGGAAGTGATTGACAACATCGGCTCTATCGCACGCTCGGGCACTCAGGAGATGCTCAAGAAGCTCGGCTCGCAAAAGGGCGCGGAGAAAATGCCCGATCTGATCGGGCGCTTCGGTGTCGGCTTCTACTCGGCCTTCATGGTTGCTGACCAAGTCATGCTGGAGACTCGCAAGGCCGGCACTGACACCACGACAGTGTGGCGCTCCGAAGCGGATGGCACCTACATGCTGTCGGAGGGTGACCGCCGCGGGCCCGGGACCAGCGTCACCCTGCACCTCAAGGCAGCAGACAAAGAGGCAGGAATCGAGGATTTCACCAACGAGTGGGCGCTAGAGAGCGTCGTGAAGCGGTACTCCAACTTCATCGCCTACCCGATCCGCCAGCGGGTGCGAAGGGAGAAGCGCGAAACGGACGAAAAGGGCATCCTCAAGCCGGATGGCAAGACGACCTACGTGGTCGAAGACAAGACCCTGAACTCGATGAAGCCGATCTGGACGCGCCAGGAGTCCGAGGTCACCGAAGAGGAGTACAACGAGTTCTACAAGCACATTACCGGAGACTGGCACGACCCCTCGCTGCACATCCGCTTCAAGGCCGAGGGCGTCTCCGAATACGAGTCCGTGCTCTTCCTGCCGTCCGAGGCTCCGCAAGACCTCTTCGTTTGGGGCGCGGAGTACGGGCTGCAACTGTACGCTCGGCGCGTGATGATTATGGAGCGCTGCGATGCAGTGCTGCCGCACTTCTTGCGGTTCGTCCGGGGCGTGGTGGACTCATCCGACATTCCGCTCAATATTTCTCGCCAGACACTGCAAGAAAACAGGCATCTGACACGCATCAGCAAGTTCCTGGCGAAAAAGGTGTTGGACACCCTGGCCAAGCTCCAGAGCGACGACGAGGAGAAGTACCTCGACTTCTGGGGGAAGTTCGGACGCGTGCTCAAGGAGGGCGTTGACTTCGACGCCGAGCACAAGAACCGCATCGTGCCGCTGCTGATGTTCGAATCCTCGAACGATCCGAAGAAGCTCACAACCCTCAAGGACTATGTCTCCCGCATGAAGGAGGACCAGGAGGACATCTATTACATCACCGGCGAGTCGCGCTCCATCGTTGCTAACTCCCCGCTGATCGAGGCATTCATCAAGCGAGACTACGAGGTGCTCTTTCTGACCGATCCAGTCGACGAGTTCTTGGTGACCCGGCTGATGGACTTCGAGGGCAAGACGCTGCGCTCGGCGGGCAAGGGCGATCTAGACTTGAGCTCCGACAGCGCCGCCGAAGAAGCCAAGAACGAGCGCAAGGACCAAGAGCAGCGATATGGGGATCTGTTCGGTCTGCTTGGCAAGCATCTCGAAGAGCACGTGAAGCAGGTGCGTCTTTCGAATCGGCTGACGACCTCTCCAGCTTGCCTGACTGTCGACGAGCACGACATGAGCCCGCAGATGGAACGCATGCTGCGCATGGCTGGCCCCGACACTCCGAGGCAGAAGCGCATCCTTGAGGTAAACGGAACACACGACCTCGTGCAGGGACTGCAGCAACGCTTCGAAGCCGACAAAGCCGACCCGCTGTTGCGCGACTACGCCGAGCTGCTGTATGGCTATGCGATGCTGGCCGAGGGCGCGGAGATCGACGACCCGGGACCGTTCAACAAGGCCCTCGAGGGCATCATGATGCGGGCCGTGTAGGGCGTTGCTGGAAGAGTCATGGCGGAAGCGGGCCCGGAAGCAAGGTTCGGCATCGGCGAACTCGTCCATCACAAGCTGTTCGGTTACCGCGGCGTGGTGTTCGACGTAGACCCGGAGTTCAGCGGGAGCGAGGAATGGTACCAGCAGGTCGCGCGCTCGCGGCCGCCCAAGGACCGGCCTTGGTACCACGTCTTGCCGCATGGAGCGCAGCACTACACATACGTCGCCGAGCGCAATCTCGAAGCCGATAGCAGCAACGCGGCGATTGACCATCCGGCCGTGGACTACTATTTCGAACGGCTCGAGAACGGCGTCTACGTGCGTCGCACGCTAACCGTCCATTGATGCGCGCCCAGCGGCGACTCATGCGCCGTTCAACTGCTGGTCCGCTGGAACCAGTCCACCGCGCGCGCCAAAGCTGGCTGGATGGGTGCGGGGTCGAAGCCCAGATCGTTCCGGGCCTTGGAACAATCGGCAAACATCGCTCGCCGTGACATGCGCACACCATCCAGCGGCACCCGCGGAGGTGTCCCTGCCACATGCGCCCATCCCGTGCTGCAGGCGCCAGCGACCCACGCGGCGAAGTACGGCAGCCGCAGTCGCGGTGCTTGTCGTTCGCCGGCGGCGCCCGCTAATGCGAGGATTTGCCGGAGCGCCAGATTTTCAGAGCCCAGGATGTAGCGCTCGCCGGGACGCCCCCTCTGTGCGGCTTGCCAGTGGCCGCGAGCGACATCGCGGACATCCACTAGGTTCAGGCCCGTGTTGACGTAGGCCGGCATTCGCCCCTCTAAGAAGTCCTTGATAATCTGGCCCGTCGGCGTGGGCTGGAAGTCGCCCTCGCCGATCGGTGCGGTGGGGTTCACGATCACCACGTTCAGTCCGCGGCCGGCGTAGAGTTCGGCCTCGCGCTCCGCCAAGTATTTCGAGCGCTTGTAGTGCCCTGTCATCATCTCCAGCGAGGTCGGCGAATCCTCCGTTACCGGGGAACCGTCTTGATTGGGGGCAATCGTGCCGATGGAACTGGTGTGCACGACCCGTTCGACTCCTGCTTGCAGCGCAGCTTCCAGGACGTTGCGAGTGCCCTCGACGTTGGTTTCGTACATCTGGCGCGGGTCCCTGCACCACAGGCGGTACTCGGCCGCAACGTGATAGACCGTGACACACGCGCTTATAGCCCTGGCCACGCTCGCCGCATCGCGCAAGTCGCCGACGACGACTTCGGCGTCGAGGCCGGCCACGACGGTTCGGTCGCTGGAGGGCCGCACGAAAAGGCGCAGGCACTCGCCGCGAGCAGCGAGAAAGCGCGCCACATGATTGCCTATGAAACCTGTGGCGCCTGTGACTAGGACCATGGTGTCTCGAGCGCTCCGCAGCCCGGAAGTTCCTCAGATTACACTGGAGAACTGCTGGAGGCTCACGATGCGATTCAAGCACCCCCGCGCAACCCTGGCTGCGATTGTTGCAGTGACGCTGCTGACTTGGGCCTGTGCCCCGACTGAATCCGAGCCCGAAAGCATGCGCTCGATCGAGGCTTCCGAGTTCGGCGCCATTGATGGCCAGCCAGTCACGCTGTTCACCTTGACCAACGCCTCGGGTGCCAATGTCGGCGTCATCGAGTACGGCGGCATCGTGGTCAGTCTCAATGTTCCGGATCGCGACGGCAAACTCGGCGATGTCGTCCTCGGGTTCGACACGCTCGATGCCTATGTTGCAGATACGCCGTACTTCGGCGCAATCACGGGCAGGTACGCCAATCGGATCGCGGGCGGGAAGTTCGAGATCGACGGCACGGTCTACGAACTGCCCGTGAACAACGGGCCCAATTCACTGCACGGCGGCATCAAGGGCTTCGACAAAGTGGTCTGGAAGGGCACCCCCACCGAGTCCGGGGACGGCGTGTCGTTTGCGTATGTGAGCCAGGACGGCGAAGAGGGCTTTCCCGGAACGTTGGAATCCACCGTGACTTACATCTGGACCGACAGCAATGAGTTGCGGATCGACTACGAGTCCAGCACCGACAAGCCGACTGTTGTCAACTTGACCAACCATTCCTACTTCAACCTCAAGGACGGCGGTGCCAGCTCCATCCTCGACCACGTCTTGATGATCAACGCCAGCAACTACACGCCGGTCGACGCGACCTCCATTCCCCTTGGCGAGATTGCCTCGCTCGATGGCTCGCCGCTGGACTTCCGCGAAGCTACGGCCATCGGCGCCCGGATTGAAGAGGAGGACGAACAGCTAGGTTTTGGGGCGGGCTATGACCACAATTACGTCATCGACCGCGGTGCCGACGGGCTGGCACTCGCGGCCACGGTCAGCGAGCCGGAATCCGGCCGGGTGATGGACGTGCTCACCGCCGAGCCCGGGGTCCAGTTCTATAGCGGCAATTTCCTAGACGGCCACCATATCGGCAAGGGCGGGGTGGCTTACCAGCACCGCAGCGGGCTCTGTCTCGAGACCCAGCACTACCCGGATTCGCCCAACCAACCGGACTTCCCGTCTACAGTGCTGCGGCCCGGCGAGACCTACAAGACCTCCACAGTCTACAAGTTTTACGCGAGGTGATGCCGTGAAAGTGCTGAAACTGGCTGCCTTGGCAACGCTTTGCTGGCCGGCGTTGCCCGCCGAAGACGCGCCCGCTCCGACGGGCGACACGATCGTCGACTCCAGCGCCCGCTTCGAACTGCTCTACACCCGCCCCGAAACCGAGGCAGGCGGGCTGACGGAGAGTCCCGCGGTCGCGCCGGATGGCTCGATCTTTTTCTCGGACATCCTGCGGGGAGAGAACCACGGCCGGATTCACCGCTTCGATCCCGGTACGAACACGGTCGAGACTTTCGCTGCGAACAGCCACAAGTCGAATGGCCTGACGTTCGGCCCGGACGGCCATCTGTACGCCGCCGAAGGCGCTGACCATGGTGGACGGCGCATCTCGCGCTGGAACGTTGAGACCAAGCGGCGCGAGCTAGTCGTCGACAACTTCGGGGGCAAGCGCTTCAACTCGCCCAACGACATTACTGCCGACGACGCGGGCAATCTGTACTTCACGGACCCGCGCTACGTGGGACACGAGCCGCGCGAACTGCGCTGGCGGGCGGTTTACCGCGTCACGCCCAAGGGCGATGTGGCGGAGATCACCCATGACGTCACCAAGCCCAACGGCCTAGCGCTTAGCCCGGACGGCAGGACTCTGTACGTTGCCGAGACCAACAATGGAAGCGACGGCCTGCCGGGCGTCGAGCCAGGCAATCGCGGTCCGATGCGAGTGTATGCCTTTCCGCTCGGATCGGACGGGCTAGTCTCTGGCCCGCGGCGGCTGTTCCACGACTTCGGGCCGAAATTCGGTTGCGACGGCATGACTGTCGACGAGCACGGCAACGTCTATCTGACCGCCCGCGAGCCATCCAAGCCGGGAATCCTCGTGCTGGATCCCAGCGGGGAGCAGATCGCTTTCCTGCCTACATCAAAGGGCGTGCACGAGGAGGAGACGCCGTTCACTGAGAACGAAAAGAAGGCCCTGGACGAGCCGCCCGTTCCCCCAAGCGGACTGCCGAGCAACGTTGAATTCGGCCTCGGGGAAGGGGCCAACGTCTTGTACGTGACCGTGGACCAGAGCCTCTATCGCATTCAATTGAAAGTGCGCGGCTTTCATCGCCAGCACAGACGCTAGTCTTCCGGCAAGATCCTGCCGTTGGAGCCTAGAATCCGCCGCCTAGAGGCTGTGCGGCCGCAACCGAGTCGCGTCCTGAGCGGTCAAACCCTGTGCTAATCTGAGGTTGCCGTCGGGCCTGCGCTTCAATGAGCCGCAGCGGCGGCTCGATTGAGAGGCCGGTATGCTCATCAAGACTCCGCGTGGCTGGGAAATCCCGGAGAGCCAGGCGACTTCCGAAGACCTGTTCCATTCGCGCCGCGCGATCCTTGAGGGCATGGGCCTCGCAGGAGCGGCGGGCCTGCTGCCAAGCGCTCTGCGCGGGGCAGTGGGAGACGAGTCGCTGTATCCTGCCAAGCGCAACACCAAGTACACCTTGGACCGCCCTCTGACCGCCGAGGCGATCGCAACCGGCTACAACAACTTCTACGAGTTCACACTCGACAAAGGGCAGGTCCGGCACCAAGTCGACCAGTTCAAGATTGACCCGTGGAAGGTAAAGGTCTCAGGTCTGGTCAACAACCCCAAGACCTACGACATTGACGACCTAGTGCGGCGATTTCCCCTAGAGGAGCGTCTCTATCGCTTCCGCTGTGTCGAGGCTTGGTCGATGGCCGTTCCGTGGACCGGATTTCCGATGGCCGCCCTGCTCAAGGAAGTCGATCCCAAACCCGAGGCTGGCTTCATAAAGATGGTCACGGCTTACAAGCCCCGGGAAATGCCCGGAATCGCCTCGCAACCGCACTATGACTGGCCGTATCAAGAGGCCCTAACGCTCGATGAGGCCATGAATGAGCTGGCACTGTTCTGCACTGGGCTGTATGGCAAGCCGCTGCCCAAGCAGAACGGGGCGCCAATCCGGGCGATCATGCCGTGGAAATACGGCCTGAAGAACATCAAGTCGATCGTGGAGATCGAGGTTACCAAGAAGCGTCCGCCGACACTCTGGAACAAAGCCGCTCCGACGGAGTACGGCTGGTATTCCAACGTCAATCCGATGAAGCCCCATCCGCGCTGGTCGCAAGCACAGGAGAAATTGCTCGCCTTGGGGCCGGGCGGTTCGTTCATGTACTCGATGCGTCCCACTTTGATGTACAACGGGTACGAGGCGTTCGTCTCCGAGATCTACACCGGAGACGAGTACTAAGCGTTCGACAGAGCCGGACGTGGCCGCATGACCGGCGTGTTGAAGGCGGAGGCCGCCCTTGCGACCGATGAATGACTGGGAGCAGGACTGGGAAGACGAGCCGGTCTACGCCGACGAGGACTCGGACGAAGAAGGCAGTTGGACTCTGCGCCAGGTAGTGATCCGCGTTGCGGCCCTGCTGCTTCTTTTTTCCTTCCTCGGGGCCTTGTTCTTGTCACTGCGCGGGATCGAAGACATCCTGGTCGTGATCGGTGTGTTGCTTGCAGCCGCCTTTGTTGCCAAATTGGTCAGGAAGCAGCAGGAGGCCGAGCACCCCTATCGCTCGAAGGATCGCCCTGAAATCCATTGATCTCAGGCCGGTTACGGACTCACTCCAGCATTCGATCTAGCTGTGCTGACAAGCGCTGCCGTGTGGCTTCGTGTGTCCGGTCACCGGCAAGGTTCTTCCATTCCATCGGATCGGCGGCATGATCGTATAGTTCTTCGCTCCCATCAGCGTAGCGAATGTATCTCCAGCGATCCGTCCGGATGGCGTGGTGCCTGCCTTGTCGCGTGGTCATCGCCGGCGCATTCCGTGGCGCCTCTGGGTCTTTCAACAACGGAACGAGACTCTCGCCGTCCAAGTCAGAGGGCGAGGGCAGTGACGCTAATTCTGCCAGCGATGGATATATATCGATTAGGCTGACCGCTCGTTTAGAGACGGTGCCCGGTCTTCCCACCCCTGGCGAGCGGACAATCAGCGGCACACGGGTAGATTCCTCCCAGAGCGTGCTCTTGTGGTACTTCTGCTTCTCGCCAATGTGATAGCCGTGGTCCGAGAAGAGCACGACGATGGTGTTGTCGTTGTACTTGCTGGCGGCCAGTGCCCGCAGGACGCGCCCGATCATCGCGTCCGCAAAGGTCACCGCAGCGAGGTAGCCCCGCGTCGCTGACTGGAGTGCGTTGTGCTTTCGAATCATGGCCTCGTAGTTGTTGCGAGAACGAATGTGGCCCTGCGCGACATGCGGAATGTCCTCCAGATCTGACCCAAGAATCGTCGGCAACTCAACGTCTGCCAGCGGGTGCTGATCGAAATACTCGCTCGGAGCATACTGAGGGTCGTGCGGCCGGTATATCCCGACTGCTAGGAAGAACGGCTTTTCGTGCTCAGCCCGCAGCTGGCGTTCCGCCCAGCGCGAGGCCTGCCCGTCCTCAGTCACGTCGGACTTGAAGTCGATTGGGCCCCAGTCCCAATGGTGGTTGATGCCGTTCCTGTGCGTGTCGATCAGGACCGGCGCCATGGGCAACTGGATCGTCTTCGCGGGAAAGCGCTCGGCCCAGGCCGCCGGCTGGCCGAATCCGCTGCGCCCGGCATAGGGAGCTCCCTCGGCGTGCGTCAGGGCTCCGCGCCAGCCCCCGTGATTGGCATGGAAGATCTTTCCGGCCGCGGCGGTGAAATAGCCGTTGCGGCGGAAGAACTGCGGCAGGGACTCGGAGTTCTTCAGCGAGTCGAACTCACGCCAGTCGTCCATGTTGCCGACTACCCCCGTGGTCGTCGGGCGCTTGCCGAACAACAGGGCCGTGCGGGACGGATTGCACAGCGGGGCGGCGCAGTGAGCGTTTGAAAACAGCACGCCCTGCCGGGCCAAGCCATCAATGTTGGGTGTCTGCGCCTGGGGATGACCGCCCATGCAACCGACCCAGTCGTTGAGATCGTCAACTGCGATCAGCAGGATATTCGGGCGGTCTTGGGCCAGTGCGGCAATCGGCAGCACAACACAGATCAGCGCAAGGCGAAGCGACATGGCACCATTCTAGGTTGCATTCCGCGAGCGGGCTCCGGTTTCGACCTCAAGGACAATCCAGACCGGAGTAGTCGCGCTGGCCGCTAGCGATTCGCCGATGCCAGCAGCAATGTCGTGTCCAACAGTGTCTCCCCGTCGGATCCAAACGTAGGCAAGGCTAAACTTGGTGTTGATGGCGGGACTTACGCGACGAGACTTCTTGGCCGCTTCGACGGCGGCTGGCGCTGCTGCCTGCGGCAGCGAATCCACCGCACCTGAGGCCCCTCCCAACATCCTGGTAGTCGTGCCCGACCAGCTCCGCTACGACTGGACGAGCCTGAACCCCGCCATTGGCGTGCGCACCCCTCACCTCGAGGCGCTCGCTGCCCGGGGAGTCAATTTCGCGCGCTGTTACTGCGCCTCTCCGCTATGCGCGCCGTCGCGGGCCTGCTTAGCCGCGGGCAGGGAATACGACCGCTGCGGCGTGCCCGACAACAGCCTGAACTACCCGCTGGACCAGACCACCTACTACACGCTGCTGCGGCAAGCGGGCTATCACGTGATGGGGTGTGGCAAGTTCGACTTGCACAAGCCCGAGCCGAGCTGGGGGGTCGAGGGACAGCACCTGCTGCCGGAGTGGGGCTTTTCCGCTGGAATCGACAGCGCCGGCAAATGGGACGCGATCCGCTGGGGCATGGATGATCCGTGCGATCCCTACACTGCGCACTTACATGCCACCGACCGGGCCGAGACGCATCATGAAGACTTTCTCAAGCGGCGCGAGATTGGCACGTTTGCAGCGACCTTCCCGACGCCGCTGCCAGAAGAGTCGTACTGCGATAACTGGATAGCAGCCCAAGGCGTGCGCCTGCTCCGTGAGGCTCCGCGCGATCAGCCATGGCACTTGGTTGTCAACTTCGCAGGGCCGCATGAGCCGGTGGACATCACGAGGAGCATGGATAACCTCTATCGCGATGTCGATTTTCCGCAGCCGTTCAAGAATACGGAGTTCACGACCGAGAAGCATATTGAAATCCGCCGAAACTATGCCGCGATGATTGAGAACATTGACGAGTGGATGGGGAGGCTACTGGCCGAAGTTGAAGCACGCGGTGAGCTTGAGAACACTTTGGTGGTATTCACCAGCGACCACGGTGAAATGCTGGGTGACCACGACCTGTGGATGAAGCGCCTGCCACACCAAGCCTCGGTGGGTGTGCCGCTGGTGGTGGCCGGGCCCGGCGTGCAGGGCGGCGTTTCCACAGCAGCCCTGGCCAGCGTGATGGACCTAGCAGCGACCTTCCTCGATTACGCCGGACTCGACACTCCGTTTGAGATGGACAGCCGTTCGTTGCGGCCGGTGCTGGAGGGTGGGTCAGGCGATCACCGTGAATTCCTTCTGAGTGGCCTGGACCCGTGGCGCTGCGTCACCGATGGAAGGCTGAAGCTGGTCCGCGGCTATCCAGGCGGTAGGGCGCAGGGCGGCAGCGGCATTCCGGTCTACCCTGAAGGCGATTCGGCAGCTGCACCGCTGTTGTTCGACATACAGGAAGACCCGTTCGAGAACCGCAACTTGGCCGAGAGCGCGCCCAGCGATGTGGCCCGATTGACCGCCGAGTTGCACCAGCTGATTGGCGTTGCATGATGGCCGAGCCTCTGCGTATCCCAACTGGTTCGTACTCCAGGCACATCCTGTTGTGTGCGGACCAATCCAATCCGAAGTGCGCCCCTCGCAACGTCACGATCCGCGCTTGGCAAAAGCTCAAAGACCGCCTCAGAGAAATCGGCTTGGCCCAGGGCGACGGCTGCGTATATCGCTCGAAGGTGAATTGTCTGCGCGTCTGCGACAAGGGCCCCATTGCCGTCGTTTATCCAGACGGCACTTGGTACCACTCTGCGAGTGGGGAAGTCCTGGAGCGGATTCTCGTGGAACACCTGCGCGACGGCAAGCCGGTAGAGGAGTACATTTTCGCTCGGAACCCGCTGCCTCCGTTGGCGAATCAGGCCGCGCTCGATTCCGAGTGAGCGCTAGTCTGTCAAACCGCAAGACGTTGAATCCACCGGATTTGCGGTTCGACCGGGTGGAATCCGAGATCTCGTGTTGACTCAGTCGGCCATGCCTGCAATACTCTCGCCATGCGACGCCTTCAATTTGCACTAGCACTTGCCCTTGCGGTCCCGGCGCTGGCCTGGGCCGACTCCGGAGAAGTTAAGCGCTACCTCTACCTCAGCATGCCGGACGGTGCGCAGAAGGAAGGGCGCTCCAATGCCGGGATCCTGGTGTTTGACATCGACAACGGGCACAAGTTCGTCCGGCGGATTGACATGCCGATATTCGAGGAGGGACTGCGTGGATTTGCTGGGAATCTCGCCAAGCACAGCGTCTACTACTCTTCGACCAACCACCGGCTTGGCCGCTTCGACATCGAAAGCGAGAAGACTGTCTGGGAAAAGGTCTACGACGCAGGCTGCGACCGTTCGTCGGTAACGCTGGATGGGAAGAAGATCTACGTCCCCACTGGTTGGTGGTACAAGGGCGAAGATAGCGGATTGCTCGTCGTCAACGGCGAGACAGGCGAAATCATCAAGCGAATCACAGTTGGGCCGCAAGCCCATAACAGCATCGTCAACCTAACCGGAACCAAGCTCTACCTCGGTACCACTACCACGCTGTCGGTGTTCGACACCCAGACAGAGGACCTCTTGATGCAAGTCAAGGATGTCGGCGAGCGCGGGATCTTCCCCTTCACCATCGACAGTCGGGAGCGCTATGCCTATGTCTGCCTCGGCAATCACGTCGGCTTTGATGTCGTTGACCTGAATGCGGGGAAGAGGATCCACCGTGTGTTTGCGGGGGAAGAAAAGATACCGCATCGCACTCACGGTGCCGGTCTCACGCCTGACGAGACCGAGCTTTGGATCAGCGACCAGAGGGGCAAGAAGTTGTTCATCTTCGACACGACCAAGATGCCGCCGGCGCCGAAGGGCCACGTGGACCTTTCGCAAGGCGGGCATGGCTGGGTGGCCTTCAGCTTGGACGGCGTCTACGCGTGGAGCCACACGCCCGATGTCTTCGACGTCAAGACGAAGGAACTCGTGGCCACCTTGCGCGACGAGACCGGCACCCCGGTCAGCGGCTCAAAGTTCATTGAAGTCCATATGCGCGACGGCAAGGTCGTGAAGATTGGCCACGAATTCGGATTAGGGCGCAAGCACTCCGACTAGCGCAGTTCCAGCAGTTCGCCGGCCTGCCAGTAGGCCGTCCTTCCGGCATGCTGGTCGCGTATGCGCTTGACCTCGGCGGGTGTCACGCGCGGATTGTCGGCACGAAAGCGAGATCGGGTGTAAGTTGCCAGCGCAGCCACATCTGCATCGGAAAGGACTCTCCCGAATCCAGGCATCTCGCGGTCATAGACGCGCCCGCGAAGCTCGATTCGACCGCTGATCCCGTGGAGGAGGATACGCACCAAGCGCTCGCTTGGACCGACCACCCACGGGGAGTCTTCCAGGGGAGGGGCTTCGCCCATGCCTTGGTCATCGTATTGGTGGCAAGCTGAGCAGTGGCTCTCGAAGAGCCGCTCGCCACGGTTCGGTGCGTTCGCGCCTTGCTGCTGGGCGCTGGACTGCGCGGCCGCCGCTATCAGCAGCAGTAGCGCCTTGGCGTACAGTCGCTGTTTCGCGTTGGGCGCAGCGGGACGCGAACTCACGGCTGCCTTCCCGAAGCCTAGCCAACACTCATCAAGAACGTGCGGAATTCCTGCGCGTCGCGCGTCTGGCCAGAAAACGTGGCCGCCACAGAGCCGTCTGGCAGGATGAGCGCATAAAAGGGGATGCTGGATGAGCGGAAGCGTTCTACTTGGTACGCCTGATTCCTCTCGCTGGCCTCGTCGAATCCGTCGGTGTACAACTCGACCAGCACGAAGTCGCGAATCAACTCGTCGATCTCTGGCTTGGTGAACATGTTGGCTTTCATCCACTTGCAATTCGAACAAGCGTAGCCGGTAAAGCTGACCAAGAGGGGCTGGCTGGCGTTGCGGGCCGAAGCCGCAGCGCCTTCGTAGTCGTCTTTGATCCAAACGAGCGAGCCGTCGCTACCCGCGCCCAACCCGGGACCGCTGGCCTCTGGGATGTGTGCTTCCAACTCGCCTAGCGAGCCGCCAAACATGCCGGGCAACACGCTGAGGGCGAGCGCCAGGAAGGCCGCGCCGAACCCGAATCGAACAAGTCCGACGGACTGCGCGGGAGCGTCGTCTCCAAGGCGCAGCACGCCCCATAGATACAGCGCTGCCGCAACGAAAAGCACCATCCAGATCGCTAAGAACCGTTCACGAGACAGGACGTCCCAGCCAAGGACTTGATCGACGTTTCCGAGATATTTCAGGCCAACGGCGAGGATCAAGATTCCGGCTGTCCGTTTGGAGACAGCCAGCCAGCCTCCGCTTCGCGGCAGCTTGTTCACCAATGCCGGGAACATTGCGAGCACGAAGAACGGGGCGGACAGGCCGGTCGCGAACAGCGTCATGCCGAGTATGGGATAGACGCTGCTGCCTTCGGCGACGGAGCCGGCCAAGAGCGATCCGATGAACGGGCCCGTGCAAGCGAACGACGCCAGCGTGAAGACCAGGCTGAGCATCAGCGTGGCCACCACGCCCGTCCCGTCAGAGTGCTTGCTAGCGGCCGTGGTCCAGCCGCTGGGAACAGTGAGCTCGAACGCGCCGAGCATGCTGAGCGCGAAGAAGAGCATTACGGCGGCAATTAGTAGGTTTGCCCATGCGTTGGAGCCGATCTGGCTGAGCCCGAAAGGCCCCAGGGTAGCGCTCAGCACACCTCCCAAGGCCGTGAACAGCACGATCACTCCGAGGCAGAACGTTCCCGCTTGGCGCAACACTGCGCCCCAGGGGCGGTTCGCGTCACTCATGAACGAGCCCATGTAGATCGGGATCATGGGAAAGACGCACGGAGTCAGAATTGCCACGAATCCGAAGCCAAGCGCTAACAAAGAGAAACCTAGAAATCCCTGATTAGATGCTTTAAATACCTCGCCCCCCGCTGCAGCAGTCGCAAGGCTGTCTGCGTCGCGAGAGCGGGGGCGTCCCACCGGGTTGACCTGAACGGGCTGATAGCCTGCTGGCAGGGCCACCGCTGATGCCTCGGCAGCAGGGTTGACGCTGATGACTGCGGTTGCGCTCTTGCGCTTGGGGGCAAGGCACTGGCGATCGTCGCAAGCCCCGTACCGGACCAAGGCCTCGACGGTGTGTTCCCCTGATATGTCCTCGGCTAGGTCTATCTCGACCAAGAGCACCGCTTCGTCGGTGTACCACTCGACTTCGGCCTGAAAGTTAGGGTCAAAGACAATCTCGGGATCCGGTTGGTGTGCCCGCCATCCGCTCACCGCGTCTGACTCGGCCACGCCCACGGCCAGAGGTATGCCTTCCGGAGTCGTAGTCGAATAGAAGTGCCAGCCGTCCTCGATCTCCGCAGTCAGCCGTGCCAGCACGGTTGCGCCCGGTGGGTACTCCTCTGCGGCGAGTTCGAGACGCCACTGCACGGGGTCGTAGATCTGGGCTGCGGCCGGCACGCCTGGCAGTAGCGCCTGGGCAAGGGCTAGTGCGACGAGCACGCATGGCATGAGCGGGCGGGAATTCATAGCTGAGCCCAAAGCGCGGCTTCGGACGTAGTCATCGTGGTGTTGATGTAGCTGGGCGCTGGGATAGGAGGTTCCTGAAACTAGTCTAACCCTCGCGGGCCGAATCCCCGGCAGAGTCGCATCGCTGCCGTCGTGAGCGGCGAAATGCGAGGAAGTCCTGCAGTACCCGACGATACTCGTCGATTCCCACGTCACGGTCACAGCAGACCATCATCAGTGATCCGTCGCTCCGGAAGTTCCCGTCCCACTCCTGCAGCGCTGCATCGTCCCAGTCCGGATCCAAACGATCGAGCTTGCTCTCGCTCATCGCGTCAAAGTAGGCGCGCAGGTTGACGTCGGTCTCGTCCGGCGGCGCGGCATAGGGCGCGTCCTCAAACGCTGGGCTGGGCATGGGAGATTCTCAAGCGACGGCTCGGCTCGATCAGTAGCCAGAGCAATGCGCTCGCCAGATAGTATGCCGATGACACCAGCAGCGGCGGCTGCCAACTCCCGGTGCGGTCGACCATTAGGCCGATGAGCCAAGGCGCTAGTGCGCCGCCGATCTGACCTAGCGAGTTCATGGTCCCGGATACGACGCCGGCGGCAGAGCCTCCAATGTCTAGGCAAGTGGCCCAGGTCACTGCCAGAATCAGCTCGGCCGAGCCGAAGCTGAGACCAAGGAAGACCAGCGACAGCGTGTTGTCGCTCGTGGTCGCAGCTAGCGCAAGGAAGACAGCGGCGGCAAGCAAGCCGACAATTGCCGGAGTCCTTCGCGCCGCGCGGATGCCGAGCCTGGGCACCAACCTGTCGCTGACCCATCCTCCGAGCAAGTTAGCTACGGCGCCGGAGACCAGCACGGCAGCGGCCATCGGACCGATCTCGGGAAGCTCGACCCCGCGAGCGCTCTCCAAGTAGGTGGGCAGCCATTGGATGTAGAAGTACAGGCCCCAGGTGTAGCCCGAGTACATCCCGCACAGCGCCCATACATTTCGGTCCGTCAGCAACGTGCCCCAGTGGATCTTTGGCCCATGGCTTGCAGCGGAGCGGTGTTCTCGGATCAGAGCGAGTTCTGCCTCATCCACTGCGGGGTGGCTCTCGGGCGTGTCACGGAACCATGCTCCCCATCCGATCGCCCATACGACGCCCAGGACCGCGAAGATCCAATACACACTGCGCCAGCCGTGGGCGGTCATCAGCGCGATCACAACCCAGGAGGTCATGGCAAAGCCAATTCGACTGCCGAACATCACGATCGACTGTGCGCGGCCAAGTTCGTGCCGTGGGAACCAGCGCGCGATGGCCGAGGTCGATCCCGGAAACGCTCCGGCCTCTCCACAGCCGAACAGGAATCGGATCGCCACTAGCGCCGCGAAGTTCCAGGCCGCGCCAGTCAGTGCGGTGAAGGCCGACCACCAGATCACGATTCTCGTCAGCATCAGCCGCGCACCGTATCGGTCGGCCAGCCAGCCGCCCGGAATTTCAAACAGCACGTAGCCAAGGACGAAGAACGAACCGGCCATCCCGATCTGCTCCAGCGAAAGGCCCAGCTCATCCGCCATGGCGCTGGCGGTGGTGCTGAAGCATACCCTGTCCAAGTACGTGATGAGCATCAGTACGAACAGGTACCCTAGGACTTTATGGCGCACGCGCACGATCTGCCAGCTTACGACACTCGCTCCACGGGTGATCGGCACTTATGCCCCCTGATGTCGGCTGCCGAGGCAGGGGCAGCCAGGTTGCCGACGCGGACCGGCTTCGGGAAGCGAGACTCGGCCATCAGCGTGTAGACGGCCGAGCGGGACAGCGCGGTGGCCGCCGTAACGTCGCGCAGGGTCAGGAGCCCACTCGACGCGTAGCGTGCGCTCGGCGACGACGAGCCGCTTGTGTTCCCAATGCGGAGCGTGAGGCTGATCTTGGCCTCGACGCTGCCCAAGATGCTCCAATACCATGAGATCGCCGCCGTTGGTCACGGCTTCCGCTCGTCGCTCCGGGACTGGGCGGCGAAGGAGACGGACCACCCGCACGAGGTCATCGAGGCGGTGCTCGCCCACGTGGTCCAGAAAAGGTTGAGTCCGCCTCCGCCCGCCTGGACCTGCTCGAGTGGCGACGGCGGCTGATGGACGACTGGGCCGCCTATCTCGTCGGCGAACCGCGACCGGACGACACGCCGGGCTTCTGAAGACCGCTCCGGGGTCGGTGACCTGAACCACACTGGTACAATGCGCGGGTTCCGGTCACGGATGGTGGCCACTTGTTCGGCGTCAACCACGCCTGCCAGTTGCCGGAGGGGGAATGGCGAAGCTCCGTGCCTCAATGTCGGTCGAGGAGTTCGACGACGGCTACTTCTATGCCGTGGATCTCAAGGCCTTTGCGCGCCAACTCGGCATCTCTGTTGGCCGACGGCGCAAGCTTGAGCTTGAGGCGCCCATCCGTGGCGTTCTTCGAACGGGGATAGTTCCGCTCGCCAAACCCGTGCCTGATCGACGGTCCGGCGACGAGCGCGACAGGCTGGCTGCCGAAACGATCGTCCAGACCTACGTCGACGACCGGAGAACGAAGGCCTTCCTGCGAGACATCGTCCACGCGCGCTCCCCGTCTCTGAGAGACAAGTCAGGCCAGTGGTACTGGCTCAACGAGTGGCGCCGCACGCAACTTCAGGCAGGCCGGCGCATCACCTACGCGGATCTCGGCAATCGATTACTGGAGCTTATGCGCTCGGAGGGCCGCTTGCCGCGGATCCCCGCCGCTCGGTTCAACAATTTCGTGACGGATTTCATGGCGGACCCAGCGAACAGGGGCAAAGGCCGGGCCAGCGCCGTGGCGGCTTGGGAGTGCATCAAGTCGGTGCCGGGACCGAAGACCTACGAGGCCTACGCGGCTCTTGAGCCCAATCGACGCAAGGTGGGCGGTTCCGGGTAGCGGAAGACCGTCACTGTCGCTACGGCTGGTCGGGCTGGCGCTCGAGTTCTTGGCGTTGACGGCCGCTCGGTCCGCCGAGGTGCGGCTGCCGACGTGGGACGAGATGCACACGGCCGGGCGCTTGGAGATTCTCGACGCGGCGCGGGCCGTCGGCGATCGCAACCGGCTCGTGCTTCCGATTGCGGAGCGGGAAAGGGCCTGCGGTGAGCCCATCGGCCGTCCCGGAACGTAACCTCGCGGCAGTCCGTCCCGCGGCCCCAGGCGCTACCTTAACGAGGGATCGTCAGGACGGGAACCGGATTCGGCGCAATCCATCCAGGGCATCGAGCCTTGGATTCCCTTGCGGCCGCTGCTTGCGGGCAAGGCAGACCCGTGACTCACGCCATTCCTCTTCGCCGATTCCGCGGCGATGTCCCGCTCCCGGCTACCGAGCACGGGACACGTGCTTGAGGCCTTGGGATTGGGCCGGGCCTCGCTTGGCTAGCGACTCTTCGAGCCCCCACTCCCGTCCAGTGGCGGCAATGCCGAAATCCCCGTGGTCACTGCGCGCGCGCCCAGCCTGCCGCGCGGGGATGACTCGCGATCCAGTCTTGTATTTCGTCGGGACGGCAGGCAACCACCCACTGGTCGAGTCTTCTCCCGAATATTCGTACAAACCGGGCAAGTCCTCGAGAAATCAGCAAGTTATGCAGCCTTTTCTAGTGTTTCACTGAACGACCACCGACTGAAAGTCGGTGGGTTCGAGTGCGACTGAAAGTCGCTG
>JAPPMG010000006.1 GCA_028819215.1 Bryobacterales bacterium | reverse complement strand
ACAGGCTCGCCGCTCCCGGCTCGCCGCCGAAGAGCAGGTCCAGCGCATCGGCGCGACCGCGGAGCACCTCGGCAAGTGACTCCCCGCAGCGGCGCAGCACGCCTAGCTCGATCGATTCATTCGCGGAGTCGGTCGGCCCCGTCTCGGGCACCGCGGGCGTTTCCGGCAGGGCCGCCACGTGCCAGCCACCGGCCGGTTCCCGGTCGAGGATGCCCATCTCCTCCAACAGCGCCAGCAACCGCCCGAAGAGCCGGCGGTGATCCTCCGTTATCCTGAGCCGACGGCGTAACTCGTCCGTCTCGAAACGCTCTCCCGGGCTGGGCTCCCATCCCAGCTCCCGGAGTCCGCGGAGCAGCAGTCGGCGCGACTCGTGCTCTAGCTCCTGTCCCAGGGCGGTGGTCAACTCCCCGTCCCGGCCTTCTGCCACGAGGTAGTCGTCAGACGTCCCCAGACCGGACGCGATCTCCTGCGGAACGGCGAGAAAGTCCGCCTCCCGGAGCCCCACCGCCGCTCCCTCGCGCCACACCACCTCGTGCAGCGCATCTTCCACCCGGTCACCCGCTAGGGCGGCCCGGCTAGTGCGCCTGAGCGTGAAGCCTTCGATGCGCGCCAGCTCCTCGCCCGTCTCCGTGTACAGCCGGAAGTCCGCCCGCTTCGTCTCCCCGTCTTCGCCGCGGTCGAGCGCCCGGCAGAAGACGCGATCCGGCATTGCGTCGTACAGGACGAAGCGGTCCCAGCCGATCGGCAGCCATGTGCCCCGGGCTCCGGCTAGGTCCGGGACACCTCCCAGTACCCGGAAACAGGCTTCGAGCAGTGCCGGATGCACGAGCAGGCTCCGGTTCTCCGTTTCCGGCGGAAGCAGCACCTCGCCCAATGCTTCCCCGGAGCCCGCCCAAAGCCGGTCTAGACCGCCGAAGGCCGGCCCGTACTCTCGGCCAGCGAGACTTGGCTGGAAATCCGCGCCCGCCTGGGCAAGGCCCCCCTGCAGCGTGTCGAGGTCTGTCGGCTCGGACGGAACTGCGGCAAGTGGTGCCCAGCGACCTTCGGCGTGCGTCTCCCATCGCCCTATCGCATCCCTGCTGACAACCTTCCACACGCCGCCCTCGCCGAGCACCACTTGGACCAGCCGGCCCTCCTCGCCCGACAGCACGAGCGGGCGCGTGATCGAGGTCTTCTCGAGGACGACGGGAAATTCGTGCTGCGTTTCCCGAAGCGCTTCACTCACCTGCGCCACGTAGAGTGCGTCCGGCGCAACGACTTCGCCGAACACCCGGCAGTCCGCAAGCCACAGTGGATCGCGACCGTGCAGATGTCTCTCGAAGGAGTGGCCGCCGTCCGGGGAATCCCGCTGCACCCCGAGCAGCGCGTGCTCCCCTGGCGCGTGCGGACGCGCGGGGCGAGAAATCCAGTAGCGCTCCCGCTGGAACGGATAGGCGGGCAGCGAGACCCGCCGCCGCCGCTCCCCGCCAAACAGACCCTCGAAGGCGACGTCCAGACCTGCCTCATACACACCCGCCACCGCGCCGACGAAGTCCCCGTTCCCGCCGCGCCGCTGGCTCGGGATCACGGTAGGAGCCTCGCTGTGCGGCCAGCCGAGCGCCGCCATCGATCCCAGCACTCCGTGGGGTCCGATCTCCAGCAGCAACCCCGCTTCCAAGGCCGCCAGCGTCCGCACGGCCGCGGCAAACTGGACCGGCTCGCGCGCTTGGCGCCGCCAGTAGGCTCCGTCCGGTGCCCCTTCCAGCACGCCCCCGCTCACATCGCCCACCAGCCTCACCGATGGGTCCGAGGCCTCGGGGGACGCCTCCTCCAGCTCCGCCAGCACCGGCTCCATCAGCTCGCTGTGGAAGGCATGGCTAGTCCTGAGCGGCTCCACCCGGATGCCAGCCTCGGTGAGTTCCTTGCCCAGAGCGGCGACCGCATCCCGCAGGCCGCTCACCACCTGGTGCGCACCGTTGTCGGCGGCCAGCGAGACACCCTCCCGGAGCGCATCGCGCACCCGGTCCGCCGAAGCGAACACCGCCGCCATTGAGCCATTGGCGGGAAGCGATCCCATCAGCGCCCCCCGGCGCGTGGCGAACCGCATCCCGGCCTCGAGGTCGAATGCACCAGCGGCAGCTGCCGCCGCGATCTCTCCGACGCTGTGTCCAAAGACGACATCGGGCCGTATCCCCACGCTCGACCACAGCGCGGTCAGACCGCTCTGCAGCGCATACAGTGCCGGCTGCGTCCACTCGGTCAGGTCCAGACGCTCCGCATCCTCGAACATCACTTGGAGCAAAGACGCGCCCCGCTCTGCGCGGAATACTTGCTCGCACCGCTCCAGCACCGCCCGGAAGACCGGCTCGCTCTCGTACAACTCCCGGCCCATGCCCGCCCACTGGCTCCCCTGCCCCGTGTACAGGAAGGCGACCGGCCCTTGGGCGGGCGCGGCCACGACGCCTTCCCTCACCACGTCCAGCTGCTCCTGTAGCGAGTCGCGATCTTGGAAGGCGAGTCCGGCGCGGTAGCGGAAATGGTTCCGGCCCACCCCCGCCGTCCATGCCACGTCGGCCAGCGGCGTGTCCTCCGAGAGGGCGGCCCGGTACCGGTCCGCCAGCTCACGGAGCGCGTCCTCGGACTTGCCGGACAGCGGGAGCAGGCGGTGCTGGCGGGGCGCGCCGGCCTGCGGGACGCGGTCGTCCGCACCCGACTCCGGCAAAGCGGAAACCTCGATGCGCGGCGGTTCTCGCTCGTCCGTGTATCCCTCAATCACGACGTGGGAATTCGTGCCCGAGTATCCGAAGGAGCTCACGGCGGCCCGTCGCGGCCGCTCCGCCTCCGGCCACGCGGTTGCCTCGGAAGTTACCCGGATCGGAAGCCGCTCCCAGTCCATCCGCGGGTTGGGCCGCTCGAAGTTCAGGTGCCGCGGAATCTCCCCGGAGCGGATCGCCAGCACCGCCTTGATCAGTCCGGCCACGCCCGCCGCCGCCTCGAGGTGGCCCACGTTCGTCTTCACCGATCCGATCAGCAGCGGGCGCTCCGGGCTCCGGCCGCGACCGTACACCGCAGCAGCAGCCGCCACCTCGACCGGGTCACCCAACTCCGTACCCGTACCGTGTGCCTCCAGATAGTCCACCGAGGAAGCCTCCACGCCCGCCCGCGCCAGCGCTTCCTCGATCACCCGCTCCTGCGCCGGGCCGTTCGGCACGGTCAGGCCGGCGCTCGCGCCGTCCTGGTTCACCGCCGAACCGAGCACAACCGCAAGGATCTGATCTCCCGCCGCCTCCGCGTCCACAAGACGCTTCAGGACAACCATCCCGCATCCCTCGCCCCGTACGTAGCCATCGGCCTCGGCGTCGAAGGTCTTACAGCGTCCATCCGGGGCGAGCATGCCGGCGTCAGTGAAGATCCGGGTGGCAGCCGATAACAGGATGGCGTTCACCCCTCCCGCCAAGGCCAGATCGGCCTCGCCTGCGCGGAGCGCCGCCGCCGCTTGGTGCAGCGCGACCAGCGACGAGGAGCAAGCGGTGTCCACCGTGATGGCCGGACCCTCTAGGCCGAGGGCGAAAGCGACTCGGCCGACCGCAGTCGAGGCGGCGACACCGGTCGACCTGTAGAGATTGGTTGACGGATCGTCGCCCAGAGTCGCGATCAGGGCCTCATAGTCGTGGCCGCACACTCCTCCATACACTCCGGTTCGGCTCCCGCGCAGCCCCTCCGGAGCGATCCCCGCGTCTTCAAGCGCCGCCCAGCTGGTCTCGAGCAGCATCCGCTGCTGGGGATCCAAGAGCTCTGCCTCGACCGGGGCGATCCGGAAGAAGCCTGCGTCGAAGCGGTCTAACCCCTCCACATAGGAGCCGAAGTGGCGTGCCGTCTCCGTCTCGGCATCCACGAAGAGCCCGTCCGGACGCCCCCTCGTGACCAAATCGGCCCCGGAGCGAAGCTGCGTCCAGAACGCGTCGGTGTCCGGCGCCCCAGGAAAGCGGCAGGCCATGCCAACGATGGCGATGCGTTCGTCTTCCCGGTGCCGGACGGCCGGTAGGGTACGCGCCCGCGACGCCCCTAGTGACACGCCAGCAAGCTTGCCTGCAAGGTGTTCCGCCAGCCGGGCGATGTCGGGATGATCGAACACCACGGTGTTCGAGACGACGAACGCTCCCCGGAAGGCCTCGTTCAGGCGGTTGCGAAGCTCGACCGCCATCAGCGAGTCCATGCCTAACTCGAAAAATCCAGTCGAGGGCGATGGGGCGGAGCGCAGGCGCAGAATCTCGGTCACCTGTAGCTCGAGGAACCGGATCAGTTCATCCCGGCGCTCTCCGGGAGCGAGTTCCCGGAGCCGCGTGAGCAGATCGGTCGGAGCGGCCGAAGAGCGGTCCTCTTCGCGCCCCACCACTTCTGCGAGCCAAGGTGCCCGCAATGGAAGCGCCGACCAGTCGACGAACGCCGCGACGCTGGTTCCGACATCCTCTCGCACGAGCCGCGCCAAGGCACGGATGCCTTGCTCGGGAGTGATCCACTCCTCGCCGTAGCGGGCAAGCTTCGATGCGATGCGTTCGCGCTGCTCCTCGGCCTCGCCGACGCCCGACCACGCCCCCCACGCAATCGCCTGACCGGGCAGGCCCAGCGCCCGGCGGTGCCGCGCCAGCTGGTCGAGAAACGCGTTGGCCGCCG
>JAPPMG010000002.1 GCA_028819215.1 Bryobacterales bacterium | reverse complement strand
TGATGCGCATGTCGTTCGACGCGACCCCGATCTCCTCGAGCGTGCTGAACACCTTGCGAAGCTGTCCCATCGTGCAGCCGCACTCGTTCATCAACTCGTCGGTGGAGACGCCGATGTCCGGTTCCGCATGCGTCAGGGTTTGCACGACGCGCAACATCTGCTTGCGCACGTCGCTTCGAATGTCTCGCCTGCGGCCCTCCACCTCTATGCGTTCGCGCGCCGCGACTAGGTTGGGGACGCGCAGAGACGAGGGGAAGACGGAAGTGTGGTTTTCGTCGCGCCGCGCGAGCTTCGATTCCTCGAGCCACGCGATCGCGGTGCGCACTCTGTCGTCATCGGTGGCGCTGTCGCGCGCGAAGTCGCCGTCATCGTCTTGGAGAAGGATTTCTCCCGCAGTCGCGATGACCGAATCCTCGGAGTCGCCGTGGTGACGCCCGCGGCGCTGGTCGAGGCGGCGAATCGCACGCAGCACCGCCTGGATGTCGCGCCGCTCCAGCCGCGACCGCGCGGTGAGAGAGAACTGCTGCCCGGCGTCCCCGGGCTCGAAGAGCAGCAAGCAATGAGCGCGTGCGCCGTCTCTTCCCGCCCGCCCGGCTTCTTGGAGGTAGCTCTCGAGCGAACCCGGCATCTCAGCATGCACGACCGCACGAACGTCGGGCTTGTCGATGCCCATGCCGAACGCGTTCGTGGCGACCACCACGTCGATGTCGCCCTCGTGGAAGCCGCGCTGTATCTCGCGTTTCCGCTCCGGCGAGAGGCCGGAGTGAAAGTGCTGGGCGGACAGCCCTTTGTCGGCGAGCGACTGGGCCGTCTCCTCGGTGCTCCGCTTGGTCGTGCAGTAGACGATGGCACCGCCCGACCCCGCTCTCCCGAGCGCGTCTTCGACTGCCCGATGGATGTGCTCGATCCGCTGCGATGCCGAGGTCGGCATGACGACGAATTCCAGGTTCCGGCGTTCCGCCCCGCCATCGATGACTTCGAGCCGCGCCTGAATGGTCTGCTCAAAATGCTGGCGGATGTCTGCGACGACGTCGTGCTTTGCGGTCGCGGTGAGGCACAGGATCGGCGCCGAGTCCTTCCCGTGATGCTCGGCGATGTAGCGCGCGACGTAGCGGTAGTCGGGGCGGAAGTCGTGTCCCCACTTCGAGAGGCAGTGCGCCTCGTCTACCACCCAGGCGCCGATGCGGCGTCCCGCGATCGCCGTATTGAAGGAACGGTTGCGAAGCTGCTCGGGTGCGACCAGAACGATCCCTGCGTCCCCCAGACGGATGTGGGCAAGCGCCTCGGCCCGTTCCGGCATCGAGATCAGGCCGTTGATGGTGGTGGCGCATGTGATGCGCTGGCGCCGCATAGCCGCGATCTGGTCGGCCATCAGCGCCACCAGCGGTGAAATCACCACGGTGATCGCCCCCGTCGCCTCGTAGCGCATCAGCGCCGGGAGCTGATAGCAAAGGGACTTACCGGTGCCGGTGGGAAGGATCCCGAGGACGTGCTCGCGGGCAAGGTGTTTCTCGACGATTGAGCGCTGAAGGCTCTCGCCGTGTCGGCTCTGGGGCTGCTCCCGGAAGTCCGAAAAACCGAACCAACGCTTTAGCGCCTTCCCGGCATCCAGGCGTTCCGAGCACCACAGGCAGCCTCGGTCTCCGCAATGCGTGTCGCGGAGCTTCGTTGCGAGAGTGCCCGGCTCGAACCGCTTCTCGACATAAGGAGGGATGATGGAGTTGCCTCCGGTCGTCGGCAGCCACGCGAGCAAATAGGTGAGCGCGAGAGGATGCAAGAGCGCGTCACGGGCAATGCTGGCCGCCCGGTTGGGGCACCCATGCTCCCCGAGGCGGTTCATTATCGCCGGAATTGCATCCTCGACAAGCGGCGTCGCATCGGTGCCACGGATCGTGCGGAATAGATGGTCAAAGGCGTGTCCCTTGACGCCCGCGGCAAGCAGTGCGTGCCAAGCCAGTAGCAGGTCTGCGGCCTTCGATTGCAGTGCATCGGCGACATCGGCGAAGAGGACGAGCGTCAGCGCCGCGTCCAGCAAGGGATCGTTGACCTGCACTCTCGTCAGCGCGGGTTCCTGATACTGCTTGACGAGGCGATGGTAAGGATTCTCCGGAAACGCCAGCGGGCTCAGGTAAAGCGTGTCGATCGCGGGCAGGTCGAGCAGCTTCAGGTCCGGCGCGTGCCGGGAGAGGAGTTCAAGGTCGTGTTCGATGATGTTGTGGCCGACGAGATAAAGCGCTCCCTCGGCGAATTCATCGAGTGCCGCAAGGGCCGCGCGCAACCCACCGCTAGATCCGCGCCAAGTAAATGCGGTCGAGCGGTCGGTTCGTATTGCCCCGATCGCCCCGATGCGCCCGCTGCCCTCAAGGTCTATGGACAGCAGGCCGGCGAAGCGATGCACCGCCAGACGCTTCCCTGCACCTTCCTCATCACGCCAGCGCTCAATTGCCATCAGTGACCTTGTTTCTGCGGCGGATAACCACGGCCGGATTGGGCCGCAACCAACGAGAGTTCATTATCGCGACCGCCGAATGTGGCTGCTAGATGCACCCGCCAAAAGTGCTAGGTGGGGACCTCGCTCGAGGTTGGCCTCCATGCCGAACGGCAAGTCCGGCGTCAAGATGCCCTCGGAGGCAAGACGCAATCGGTGTCCTTGATCCGATCATGTAGGTCGATATCGATCGGGAAGATTTGCGGAGCGGCGAGACCGAGGCGCTGCGAAGACTCGCGGACGAGACGTTCGCGTTGGACGAGTCCGGCCTTAAAGCGATGCTGGCCAACGGGACGATCAAGGAGGTGGATTGCGATGGCTAAGGAATACCGGAGCGAAGTGCTGGCGTCGGTGCACGAAACCGCGCTCGGCATGACGGAAGCAGGGGTGATGGTGAAGCGCACGATGAAGGCGTTCGACGAGATGTGCCTTGCTCCGGTCGCCGAGATGTCGCTAGTCCTGGAAGCGCTACCGGCACGGACAGGGTGCTACTATGACGCCGCGCTGCGAACTTGCGGGGGAGTGGCACCCGAGGGAGGTGACGGTGACGAAACTGCCAACAGGGATCGTCGGGAATACGGGTCTGTACTACGCCTGCTACAGGCTCTCCGCGCTCGGCTGGAATGTCATGCCGACGGCGCGCAATACCCGTGGAATCGATGTCGTCTGCTTCAGTGTCGATGGCAAGACTGTGCGCACTATCCAGGTTAAGAGCCTGACGAAGGCGGATACCGTTCCGCTAGGCACGGACATCGAGAAGATCATGGGGGACTTCTGGATCATCGTGAATTCGCTTGGCACGGATCATCCGCGAGCGTACGTCTTGCTGCCTCACGAGGTGCGGGCCTTGGCCATTCGCAACCTCGGCGGAAAGCGGGCGTACTGGCTACCGCTCAAGCAGTACGCCGTGGATGCGTTCGAGGAGCAATGGCAGCGCATTGGCCAGCCCTGAGCCCAAAACTGCGGATTCCGCTGGCCGGGTCCCAGACGCCGAGGAGAAGACCGGTGGCTGGGGCGCGAACGTCCGGCTGAGATACGCGCCGGGCGCGCTGCTGGGTGAAGGTGGAGAGGCTATTTCGTCACCGGCGTGCGAAGGGAGCGGGGGACTGCGCGGTTCGGTTCCGACATCGGCGGAGAATCGATCCGAGTCGCGGCCGATCACACGTTGCGGCCTGGATTGCCGGGCGGGCGTGGAATCGGGGAGCTTGGCGAACCGGGTCGTGCTGGAGTTCCCACCGGAGGGGATGGGTTGGCGCTCTGGATGCCGCGCATCGACCACAGGTTGGGGTGCGTGAGGTCATCGTTCAAGTGGGCTATACCCGCCCGTTATGATCACTACGGCCGGGTCAGGATACGTCGTATGGCGGGCCGTTCGGGACGCTGAACGGCTGCGGGCAGTGAACGAACCGCGGTCCGGTGGGGTTCGGCAACGACTCGGATAGTCCGGCGGATTCCGGTCTGGAAAGTGGACATGGACGGGGGAACCAGAGCCGGCGCGTTGGCCTTAAACTCCGTATTCGAGGGACGTTGAGTCTGAGGACTTGAAACGCTTGACTGACTACAAGTATGGCCAGATCTGCTCGGACGGCAAGCCAGTCGAAGTATAGGGAGTAACACTGACGAAATGGCGCGCAAAAGCAGCATCTTCGACAGACGCAGCTATTGCCCTGCATGCAGCGGTCTACATCCTACAGACGTTCCATATCGTTCCTTGAGCTACGGTGAGCGGACCGATTGGGCCCCCACAAAGGCCAGCCATCAATGTGACGATGCCAGATAGTCCGCCCACTGTTGCATGAGATCCTGGCGTCGGCCAAATAGGTCGGAGCGAGCATACGCCGCCTCCACTCTGTTCCTGATCGTGTGCGCGAGCGCTGCTTCCATCACCGCATGCGGGGCATCCGTACATTCCGCCGCCCAATCCCGGAAGCTGGACCGGAACCCATGGGGCACGGCTTGGACTTCGAGTTCGCGAAGCAGTTTGCTCAACGTTGAATCGGAGAGTTCTCGACCGGTTGGGGACGGGAAAACGAGACCTGAAGTGCCGGTGACCGCCCGCGCCTCCGAAAGGATCTGAAGAGAGCGAGCCGACAGAGGCACTCGGTGCTCGCGCTTCGCCTTCATCCGTTCCGCAGGAATCGTCCAAACACGGGCCGCGAGATCGACTTCTTCCCATCGAGCAAGACGGACCTCCCCTGATCGGCATGCGGTCAGAACCAGAAACTCGAAGGCGAGTTTGACCGCCTGAGTTGCGCCCGACTGGTGAACTGCGGCAATCGCGCCTCCAACTTCGGTGTGGCGCAGTGCCTTTTGGTGCCGGTGGATAGCGCCATTCTTTGGCAGGGCTGCAATGATCGCTTCGCCCGCCGGATTGTCCTGCCTGTATCCCTGAGCCATAGCCCACTGCATGACGGCACCAATCCGCTGGCGCACGCGGCGGGCTGTCTCGTGCTTATCGTTCCAGATGGGCAGGAGCACCGCCATGACGTCCGAGGTGTTTACAAGGTCAACGCGCCTCCTGCCGAGCCTAGGAAATGCGTACTGCTGGAGCGTTGTCTGCCATTGAGCCGCATGTTTGGAGTTCTTCCAGTTCGGGCGGTGAATCTCAATCACCTTTGCCGTGGCGTCCTGGAAGGTTGGTACGGTCGGCCGTCTCGCCGCTGACGGGTCGCCTCCCGCTCGGACAAGCCTGCGATTGTCGAGCGCAGTCTCCCGCGCTTCAGCGAGCGAAACGATCGGGTATCCACCCAATCCGAACTCGCGGCGCCGACCTTGGAATTCGATGCGCTGGGTCCATTGCTTGGACCCGGATGATGTTACCCGAAGCATTAGTCCGTGAGCGTCTCGGTACTTCCCCGGCGTCTTGATCCTCCGTACGAACGCCGCCGTGAGTTTGATGCCATGTCTCGCCATTGTATCCCCCTTTCTGTCCACCTTTTAATTTGAGACTACCAGATACTAAGTGATAAGTCAAGCGACGGTAACTATTTGGAGAAAATAGGGTTATGTCCATTTTTTAGACGCTATGAGACTCATTGGAACGAATTCGTGGCAGACACCCTCACCGCCATAAGTCAAGTCCAACCCATTGATAATTACGGATTTAACATCGAGCATTCCACTATCAATTCGCCCCACAACCAAAACCAGCTGGGAGAAGCACGCGCCTTAGTCCGCTGGCGACGACGAGGCGTACGACGCATCCCGCTGCCGTCGTAGTCTCGACGACCTCGTTGCCATTGGCGAACCCGCGCGGGCCCGCATGACTATAATCAGCAATCTCTCATCTCGCGGAGTCTAGGCCCGCCAGTGACCATACCCAAGCTGTCCCTAGCTCTCGCCATGTGCCTGTTAGCTGCCATGCAGGCAGCAGGCGCCAGCCCGGACATTCTCCTGATCGCTGTCGATGATCTCAACGACTGGGTCGGTCCGCTCGGGGGACATCCCCAGGCAAAGACGCCCAATATCGACCGTCTTGCCAGACGTGGGATGACGTTTGCGAACGCGCACGTTACGGCGCCACTTTGCAATCCTTCACGAGCATCGCTGATGAGCGGAATGCTGACATCCTCCTTCGGGGTATACCTCAATCGTCAGGACTGGAGGGAGGCTCCGGCACTGCAAGGCAAACCCGTGTTGCCTCTGTTCTTCCAATGGAACGGCTATCGCACTCTAGGGGGCGGAAAACTGTTTCACGCGGCGACGGTGAATCCGCTCCAGTTCTACGGCCTGCTCCCCAAGGAAGGATTCGATGACTACTATCCGGCTCCGAACCGGCAGCTTCCAGACGAGATTCGGCCGTTGGGGCGCCCCGTCAACAAGAATCCAGGGTTCATTAGCGGGTTCTTCGATTGGGCACCCGTGACCGCAGAGGATTCCGCTATGGGTGACGGCCAGGTCGTTGCGTGGGCGAGCGGGCAGCTCCGGGAGAATCGCGACAAGCCCCTGTTCCTCGGAGTCGGAATCTACAGGCCGCACATTCCTTGGTACGTTCCGCAGTCCTACTTTGACATGCATCCGATCGATCGAATCGAGCTCCCTGCGACCTTGCCTGACGATCTGGAAGATGTGCCGGGGTCGGATCGCTACGCCTCGAACCAGAGGGTGCACCAGTGGATCCTTGACAGCGGCAACTGGGAGCGAGGCGTGCAAGCGTACTTGGCGAGCATCAGTTTCGCCGACGCGATGGTGGGTCGGCTGCTCGACGCATTGGATACGAGCGGCCGCGCCGAGAACACGGTCGTCGTGCTCTTCTCCGATCACGGATATCACTTGGGCGAGAAGAGCCAGTGGCGCAAATACACGCTCTGGGAAGATTCGACTCACGTTCCGCTGATCGTGGTCGCGCCGGGAATCACCACGCCAGGGACCCGGTCGTCAGCACCGGTGTCGACGGTGGATCTCTATCCGACCCTTGCCGATCTTGCCGGCCTGGACCCTCCCGGTCACTTGCAGGGTCATAGCCTGCGGCCGCTACTTGAGAACGCGGAATCGGATTGGCCCCACCACGCGATCACGACATATCAGTTCGGCAATCACTCGGTGCGGACTCGTCATTACCGCTACATCCGCTACGAAAACGGGGACGAGGAGCTCTATGACCACCGCGTCGACCCGCACGAGTGGCACAACCTAGCGCTCTTACCCGAGTACACCGACCTCAAGGCACGTTTGCGGTCCTTGCTCCCGACGGTTAACGCTGAACCGATCCGATTCAATTGGCGTTAGTTCGCTGTTCGACACCGCATAGCGTCTCGAATGCGAACTGCTCGCGCAGGTAGCGAACGCAGCGGTCCAGCCATCGGCGTGGGTCCGTCGAGTCCGCGGCACCGCTCCGGAATTGCAAAGGGATCGTCATCCGACCCTGTGCTTGGGGGGAATCCCTGTCGCGGTCAGTGCCCGGGCTGCCGCCTAGTTCTCGGTCTTGCGTGTTTCCGCTCCGACGTCGGAAAGGAATCCCACTAGTTCTTGATGCAGCTTGCCGGCAATCGCCGGTCTTTCGCGGGCGAGGTCATTCGCCTCTCCGATATCCGCGTCCAGATCGAACAGCTCGACTTCGTTCCGCGCCCACGTCTTGACCAACTTCCAACTTCCTTGGCGGATCGCGCTCTGAGCCCGGCGGCTGACGGATTGGTGGAAGACTAGGAAGTCGCGCTGTCTGGAAACAGCGGTCCCGCCGTGAAGCACGTCGCGGAGTGTGCCACCGTCCACCGCCGCGGGAAGGCCTTCGCTATACCCGGATAGGTCCGCCAGCGTCGGCAGGATGTCTAGCCCCGTTACGGGCGTGCGATTCACGCTCCCAGGCTTGATCCCGGGACCAGCCGCGAGGAAGGGAACTCGAATGCCGCCCTCGTACATCGACCCCTTGGCACCACGCAGGGGGTGGTTTCTCGGCACCGGTGGATCGCCTGCACCGGGAAGAGTCGCCCGCCCGCCATTGTCCGAGAGGAAGAATATGTACGTGTTGCGGTCCAGGCCCAGTTCGTCGATCTTGTCTAGCACCTTCCCGATCGAGGCGTCCATATCCGCCGTCATGGCTGCGAACGGCGGGAAATAGTGCTTCTTGCCGGCCTTCCAAGGCTGTACGAGATCGAAGGTCGCTTGGCGATAGAAGATGTCCAGATGCACGGCATAGTGTGAGATCTGGAGGTAGAACGGTCCTCCGGTCCCCGCTTGGTCCTCAAGGAAACGGCATGCGCGGCCGGTGATGTGGTCAATCAGCTTCGGGTCGTCGGACGGTGCCGGTCCGCCGGAGCCCTTGCCGCCCCCGGTGCCGTTGCCTGTGTCCCCGTCGCTGAAGTCGTAGCCCATCTCCTCGGGCAGGGGCCTGTCGAAGCGGTGGTCCCACTTGCCAAAGTGGGCGAGCTTGTATCGCGCGTCCGCGCCCTTGAGCAGCTTGGGTATATTGAGTTGCTGGCGGTACACCTTCGGCCAGTTCAGCTGGTCTTGCTGATATAGGTGCCGCGCCGGCGTCTGGCCCACCTGCAGGCTCCGCCTGGTCGGGCAGCAGAATGGGGCTGGCGCGTATCCATCCGTGAATGTCATGCCCCGTCGGGCCAAGCGCTCCAGAGCGGGAGTCTGGAAGTAGTCGCTTCCCGACCGAGGGTCTGCCGGGTCCATCGCTGCGGACGAGCCAACCCAGCTCTGGTCGTCGCTCAGGATGACGACGAAGTTGGGACGATCTTGCGCCGGAAGCTCCGTCCACAGAATGGCGAGCAGCGCCACGAGCCTGAAGTTCCTCGGCATGATGGCGTCAATCTTAGCCGAGATCCGCAGCAAGGAAATTCCAGTACTGTTCAGGCATTCGGCGTTAGACTGGTCGCGAACGGAGGGTTGGCATGCAGACGACACGGAGGGAATGGTTCGCCTCGGCTGGCGGTTTGGCCTTTGCCAGCAGACTCAAGGCTGTTGAGGGACTGTTCCACGCTACCTCGCTGAATCACATCTCGCTGACAGTGCCGGATGTGACGAGTGCGGCAGATTTCTATGCGCGGGTGCTTGGCACGCGCATCATTCAGGACATGGGCAGCCGCGGGCAGATGCGCGGGCTCAAGCGCAACTATCTCGCGCTCTTCCAAGGTGATGAAGCCGGCTTGAACCACTTCTCGCCCGGCGTCGACGGGCTAGACGAAGCAGGCGTGGGCGCGATTCTCGAGCGGCATGGCTACGAGCCGTTCGAGCGGGCTCCCAACATTTGGGCCTGCCTCGATCCCGACGGCACTCAGAACCATCTTTCCGAGACAATGCGCCGCGAGGATCAAGTAGCCGAGGCGTACCGCAAGGATCCCCGGCCGGATTCGATCCTGCATGGGGTCGACGTCAATCACGTCGCCATCAGGGTGACCGACGTGGGGCGCTCGGTCGAGTGGTACCAAGCGCTGATGGGGCTGAACGTAATCAGCAGGACCGCCAGCAACGCCTTCCTCGGGCTGGGTCCGAACTTCCTCGCCTTGTTCCAGCGCCGCCAGGGCGGCGGTGCCGATCACTTCTGCTTCTCCGTCGAGGACTATGACCCGGACGTCGTGCGGGAGAAGCTAGCCCGGCACGGAATTGACTCCGTGCGACGCGAGGACCGCACGTACTTCAAGGACGTCAACGGCCTGACCGTGCAGGTTTCGGCGGAGAGTCATCAGCCGTGAACCGCAACTGCACTGCCGTCCGCAGCAGCTGTGCCAGGGGAGTTCCCCGAAAGATAGCGCTCTAGTACTCCTTGCGCATGTCAACAACGTTGCGGAGGCGCTCGCCAGCGGCAAAGCGCGCGATGTTGTCTTTGTAGATCTCATGACGCAGCGTGGTGCCGAGCAGGCCCTGCGTCGCAATGTGAGGCGTGATGACCGCGTTGTCGAACTTCCACAGGGGATGGCCTGGCGGCAGCGGCTCCGGATCCGTCACGTCAACGCCCGCGCCGGCAAGATGCTGGCTATCGAGTGCCTTGACCAAGGCGCCCATGTCATAGAGCTTGCCGCGCGAGAGGGCGATGAAATAGCTGCCGCGCTTCATGAGATCGAACTGCGCCGGGCCGAGCATGCCCTGGCTGTCCGTCGTGTGAGGCGCGCACACGAAGATGGCGTCTGCTTCTGGGATGACGGAGTCCAGTCGGTCGGGAAAGACCATCTGGTCGAAGCTCGTCCGCGGCGGGAACTCTTCCGGGTCCACGCCGATCACTCGCATGCCGAATCCCTTGGCGCGGCGTGCCACGTTGGATCCGATGCCGCCGGTACCGATGACAAGCGCAGTCATTCCCTCCAGTTCGACTAGGCCGTAATTGCCGCCCTTCCACGTCTCGTTCGTCCGGTCAGGGATGAAGTGGTTCAGCTTGCGCGTCAGTGCCAGTAGCATGGCGAAGCCGTGGTCGGCGATCGCAGCCGAAGAGAGCGTTTGCGCGTTGGTCATGACCACATCGCTCTCGACGAGTTCCGGATACAGGTAGGGCTTGACTCCGGCACTGGTGATCTGAACCCACTTCAGCTGCTTCGCGGCTTGGACCACTGCAAGCGTCGGATTGCCGATGATGGCGTCGGCGTCGGCAGCCTCTCGAAGCAGGTTGGCATCTCCACTGCCCCGGTTCGTCACGTGCGAGATGGTGACATTTTCCGGGCTGCCGGCGCGCAGCCCGGCAACAAGATCTGGCGACTGGCCGATTACGACCACCTTCAGGTCGGCGGCTTGCAGCGTCAGCGCCAACATCGAAAACAGGGTTGCGAGTGAGACTTTCATACGGGCTCGGGCTCCTTTGGCCTGCCAACAATATACAGCGATCTGTAACGGCCGGGTCCGGCTAAACGACTGATACGCAGTTGGGCCGCTCTCCGCTGCAATCGTCGCGGGGATGGGCTATAGTCAAACCGTTGGGCGATGGCGGATCACCTCCTTTGGCCTTGGTTCGTTCATCGTCCTTGGCCACCTCGCCATCGCCCACGGTGGATTCCGCCCGCTTCATTCGTTGAGGCGCGTCATCCTGTGGATGCGTCAGGGACTGCCCTCGGCCCTCGAATCTATCTGGCCGCCGAACTAACAGGGCTGGCGTCCGCTGCAGCAGGCTGCCGATAACCGTGCGAACAGCGGCGATCAAGTTTGCCCTTGCTGTTGCGTTGTTTGCGTCTGGATCGCTGGCCGAGTCGCGCGTGGACCGGAATGTGGTTTATGGCATGTACTCGGGCCTTGCCCTGCTGATGGACATCCACTATCCGGAGCAGCCGAACGGTATAGGGCTCATTCATGTGTCAGGCAGTGGGTGGAGCGCCCCGCTGGGCTTGGATGCGCGTCCGTTGAAGGAAGCGGGTCACGTCCGGATCGAAGCTCTGCCCTTAGTGCAGCGTGGCTACACCGTCTTCACGGTGAATCATCGCGCCACTCCGCGATTCCAGTACCCGGCTCCGGTAGAGGATGTGCAGCGGGCTGTGCGCTTCGTCCGGTTCCATGCTGGGAGATTCGGAATCGATCCTGACCGAATCGGTGCCATTGGAGGCTCTTCTGGCGGTCACTTGGTGAGCATGCTCGGCGTGCTGCCTGGGCAGGGCGATACTCAGGCCGAGAGCGAGATTGATCGCGTCAGCGCCAAGGTACAGTGCGTCGTTGCCAGGGCGACACCCTCGGATTTCGTCGCCAGCGCGACCGCTAGCGGGGCTTCCTCGCTGTTGCTGGGCATCCGTTTGCGCCCCGGTGCCGATCCAAGCTCCCGCGAGATGCGGATCGCCCGTGAAGCTTCGCCGATCACGCACGTCACGGAGGACGATCCGCCGTTGCTGCTGGTTCACGGTGACCGAGACGACATCGTCCCGTACGCCCTCTCGGAGCGCTTCCGGGAGCGGTTGGCGGAGACGGGCGTCAAGACGGATCTGATCAAGGTGAGCGGCGCTGGCCACGGTCCTGGCTTTCCGGGAGCCGAACAAGCGCCGGACATGGGCCGCTGGGCCGGGGAGTGGTTTGACACTCACCTGTTGGGCAAGCAGCACTGAACTCGGCCGGCGGGGCCAAATCGAAGTCTGCTAGCAGGAAAGGAACGAGCGACGCCAGTCGCGGCAGAGAGGCAACGCCTCTCCGCGTCACCAAACAGGCCAGCCAGCCCATTCCTCCTCCACGTTGCGAGCTGGCAGTCTTCGATACGGCCCGCCGGCCGAATTCGGCGCTATGATTGCAATGGCGTGCAAAGGCAGGATCGTCGCAGCTTCTTGCAGGGCATGGGGGCAAGCATCGCCCTCCCCATGCTGGAGTCACTCTCTCCGCGTCCCGCTTTCGGCACGCGTGCCGATGAACCACCGCTTCAGAGGCTGGTCTGTATCGGCACCTACCTAGGTTTCCACCAGAAGCACTTTTTCCCGGAACAGGTCGGGGTCGATTACCAGATTTCCGAAGTCTTGGAGCCCGCCGCCTCGTTCCGTAGCGAGATGACCGTGTTCTCCGGTCTTGACCACCGTGGCCGGAACGGCCACCACGGCTGGAAAGCGTGGCTGAGCGGATCGGCGTCCGGGAGCATCTCGGTCGATCAGTTGGTCGCCGAGCACGTCGGCCATCAAACCCGATTGGACTCTCTGCAGGTCACATGCGGGAATCCGCCCGGCGAGGCCCGGATGAGCTTCACCAAGGAGGGCGTGGCTCTGCCCATGATCGGTCGGCCCAGCGTGCTGTACCAGACGCTGTTCCGGTCGGGTGCTGACAGCGCCCGTATGGAATACGTGCTGGCATCCAATCGCAGCGTGTTGGACGGCGCAGTGTCCGAGGCAAGAGCCCTAGAGCGCAGCGTGACGCGGTCCGACCGGGAAAAGCTGGGCGAGTACTTCTCCGCCGTGCGAGATGTCGAAAAGCGCTTGCGCAAGCAGCAGCTGTGGCTGGACCGGCCCGTGGCCAAAGTGGAATACCCACTGCCCGAATTCGATCCGGTTTCGCCGAATCTGGCCTTGGAGTGCGAGTCGATCATGTACGATCTGATGGCGCTGGCACTCACTACCGACTCAACGCGAGTGCTCACGTTCCTCATCCCGGGTTGGAGCCAGGTCTTCAACATCGGCGGGCGCAATCTGAGCGCCGGCTATCACGGGCTCTCCCACCATGGCAACGATCCGGTTCGGATCGCCGACTACAACTTGGTCGGGGTCGAGCATGTGAAGCGCTTCAAGGGGTTCTTGGAGAAGCTCCGGGCTGCCACGGATGCCGACGGTCGGCCGCTGCTTGACACGTCAGCAGTGGTATTCGGCAGCGGCATGGGCGATGCCAACACGCACGACAACAGCAACCTGCCGACCGTGTTGGCCGGCGGCGGGTTCCGCCACGGATGGCACCGGAAATACGAGCGTGACGCGCCGGCGCCGCGCCTGTTGGGAGATCTGTTTATCACGCTCATGCAGGGGTTCGGGATGGAAGCCGACAGCTTTGCCAATGCCCGCAGCGGACTGAGCGAGCACCTGACGTGAGGCTCGCCGTGTCAAGACGGGGACTCCTGCTCGCTGGCGGAACACTGCTCCTGTCGGCGGGCGGTTCGGCCGAGTCCCTGCCGCGCCCGGCCAGCGAATTCTTGGCCCGCAACTGCGTAGCCTGCCATACCGGCGACCAAGCCCAAGCAGCCGTCGATCTGTCGCCCCCCGATACCGACTGGACTAGCCGTGAAGCTGTCGCTCAGTGGGAGAGGGTGTTCGAGGCGCTTTCCTCCGCAAAGATGCCGCCTATCGGTGCGAGCCAGCCGACTGCACAGGAGCGCGGGCGAATGGTGGAGTGGCTGAAGGGCCGGTTGCTGGCCCACTCGGGGGTTGGTGGCGGCGTGCCCCGTCGGCTGAATCGCGCCGAGTACGAGAACTCGATTCGTGACCTGTTCGGGATCTCCGACTTCGCCTTGCCGCATTCGTTCCCGGCGGATGACTCGTCCCACGGCTTCGACAACGTCGGCTCGGGACTGATCCTGTCGCCGCCGGTCATGGCCCAGTACTTGGAGCTAGCGACTCGTATCGCCGACGAGTTGCTGCCGCCTGACAGCGGCTCGTATAAGGCCGATGCCAAGACTTACGAGCTCTCGTCCACCGCGTTCGATTCCAGTGCTGGCCGCTCCGTGGAGGGCCCTCGTTTCCGGATCGTTTCGTCTAGGAACATGGCCAGCGCCGCCGCATGGCCTTCGCGGTGGGAGGCGACTCAGAGCGGCGTGTATCGAATCGTTCTCCATGCCAGGGTCTTCGAGAGCGACAGCATGTTCTACGCGCCGAGAAGCGAGCCAGCCCGCGTCGGTCTATATGCACGTCCCAAGATCGACGGCTACTATGCGCCGTTCGGCGAGCTCCGCAAGCTCGCCGAATTCGAGGTCTTGCCGGGGCGCGAGCAGCCACAGCGCCTCGTTGCCGAGGTTGAGCTCTTTGCGGGAGATCTCTTCGGCGTGCGCTGGGAAAACGGCCCAGCCTATTCAGATCCGCCGCGCAGGGATTATTCGCCCGCGTTCCTGGCCGACCGCCTGAAGCGGGATCGGCTCTACTATGCCGCCATGTTGCAGTACGGCGGAGGATCGCGAGGGACCACCCAAGTTCAGGTCTACGAGGCGACCAAGGCGCTGATGGAGAGCGGGACGCTCGACTTGCAGGATCCAAGGCTGGACAAGCTGCCGGAAGACTGGGGCGGTGGCTTGGGCAGCGGCCCGCATAACTGGATCAAGGCGTTTGTTCACGAAGAGCTCGAGCGCTACGGCCCAGCCATTGATCTGTCGGGTTTCGAGGTGGTTGGCCCCTTGCGGCTTGTCGAAGACGACGAGACGCGGGCTCGCCGGGCTCGCAGTGAGCGGTTCTTGGGACCGGAGCGGCCTGGCCTGGCCGATCGCGAGCGCATCGAGAACGTGCTGAGGCGGTTCCTCCCGCGCGTGTTTCGACGTCCCGCCAGCGACGAGCAGGTCCGCACGTATGCCGACATCGCGGAGGGCCACGTCGCGACGACTCCTGGCGGTCGCGTGGAGGATGGCTTGCACCTAGCGGTGCGGCGCGCATTGGTGTCGCCGCTGTTTCTCTACCGGGGACTGCGAGCCGACGAATTCGACGATTTCGATCTGGCGACTCGGCTCAGCTTTTTCTTGACTTCGCACCCCCCCGACGACGAGCTGTTCCGAATCGCGGCGGAGGGTCGGCTGTCAGACTCGCAAGTGCTGGCGGAACAGGTTGACCGCTTGCTTGCCACCAAGCTGAACGACAATTTCGTGCGCAGTTTCACTGGCCAGTGGCTGTCCACGCGATTGCTCGAAGGCATCATGCCCGATCCTCGCCTGCTGAGGTTCTACGATCCCGACCGTCGGGCGCTGATCGATGAGACGGAAATGTTCTTCGCCGAGATCCTGCATGAGAACCTGCCGCTGGAGACGTTCATCGACCCGGACTTTAGCTACCGCAACGCCCGCCTGAACAAGATTTACGGCGGCGAGCTCGAGGGCAACGAAATGCGTCGCGTCACGTTCGAGCGCGGAGGCAGGCACGGCGGGGTCCTGGGACTCGGCGCGGTCATGATGGCGACGGCCAACGGCGTCGACACACAGCCCGTCCTGCGCGGAGTGTGGTTGCTTGAGAATGTCTTCGGAGCGCCGCCCCCGGAGCCGCCCGCCAACGTGCCAGCGATCGCCACCGATACCAGCGGCGCGACTTCGATACGGGATCAGTTGGCCGCCCACCGGTCAGATCCGACTTGTGCCAGCTGCCACAACGAGATTGACCCGCTCGGCATGGTCTTGGAGAGCTTCGACCCAGTCGGCCGCTGGAGGGACCACTACCCGCTGTACACCAAGCCGCCTGACGGCCAAACAGCCCTTACCGAGGAATTCTATTCCACGGTCGGCAAGGGTGTTCTGCCAGGACCGGCAGTGGATTCTGTCGGCGTCTTGAGTGACGGGACGAGGCTCGAGGACGTAACGGACTTGAAGCGGTACCTGCTGGCCCGCTTGGATGTCTTTGCCACCTGCTTGACCGAAAAGCTGATGGTCTACGCCACTGGCCGCCCACTCAGCTTTGGAGACCGGCTTTCCGCCGAGCGCATCGCCAAGTCAGCGGTGGAGCGAGGCGACGGCTTCCGCGACCTGATCGTTGCGGTGGTGCGGTCCGAGTCGTTTGCCGCCAGATAGGAGCGGGATTCCGATCAAGGTGACTGTTTCAAGTTGCGGGCGGAGGCAGCCGCGGCACAGCTGCGCTCTCGGAATGTAGAAACGTCGGGGAATCGCTAGCAGACAAAGGTAACATTCTAGAAGCGACCAGACCAGTTTCGTTGGGGCTGCGGGTCGGATCAGGAGTTGACTGGAGTGGTCGCGTACAGGCGCAGTGAAGATCTAGACATCACGTTCGGCGTCGAGGAAGAGTTCTTCCTCGTCGACCCCGAGACGCGTGATTTGGTAGCAGAGCCCGATCAGGCAATTTTCCACGAATGCGCCCGGCAGGCCGGAGAGCACAAGGTAGCGCCGGAGTTCTTGCGTTCGCAGCTTGAGACCGCTACAGCAGTCTGCCGCAGCATCGCCGAAGTGCGCAAGGCATTGGCCCGGACTCGCTCGGCGGTGGTCAATGCAGCTGAGAGTCATGGCACACACGCCATCGCGGCTTCGATCCATCCATTTGCGGCTTGGAGCACTCAGGTCATTTCGGTCGGCCGGCGTTACGCAGAGTTCGCGGTGACGTACCAAGAGACGGTGCGCAGGTTAATCATTGGCGGCATGCACGTCCATGTCGGATTTGGAGACAATGACACGCGCATTCGCGTCATGACGGCGCTCCGGCGTTACCTGCCGCTGTTGCATGCGCTGTCGGGCTCGTCCCCGTTTCATGGAGGCCGCGAAACCGGCTTCAAGTCATACCGAATGACGATCTTCGGCACCCTGCCGAGGACGGGCGTTCCCCGGCCGCTGAATTCGTGGCAAGAGTTCGATGCGCTTACCCGGGACTATCGCCGCCTGAACTTGATCGAGAATGCCGGCGAGTTGTGGTGGGACATTCGTCCCTCCCATGTCTACCCGACTGTCGAGATGCGGATCTGCGACATATGCCCTCGGATCGAAGATGCCATAGCGATCACTGCGTTGTACGGCTGTCTGGTGCGCAATCTCTGGCGCCGCGACATCAACGGCACCCTGCCTCCCGACCACCCCACCGAGATCATCAACGAGAACCGCTGGCTAGCCCAGCGCTACGGAGTGCTGGCGTTCTTCGGGAACTTGGAAGGTGGCGGCAGGATGGACATCGACGACTATGCGCAGGATCTGGTGAGCGCCTTGGCCGACGACGCTAAGGCCCTCGATTGCGAGGCCGAATTGCGGCACGTTCTCGAAATCGTCCGCAATGGCTCTGGCGCTGACCGGCAAGTGGATCTGTTTCGTCTGCGCCGACTCGAGGGGGCATCGCACGACGAGGCACTCAGGGAAGTCGTAGACCTGATCATTGCTGAGACGAAGGAGTCCTTGGGCTGAAGCCGCTGACCGTCCTCTGGCAGGTTCCTAGTGAGCCCGAGGCTCCGGCCAGTGGCATGCATGGCGGACTACAATAGCGGCGATCATGCGCAGCGCTGTTCTTCTCACGGCTTTCTCGCTCTTGACCGCTTGCTCGGCACCGACGCCGGAGCAAGCGGAGAGCCCGCCGAACATCGTCGTGATCGTCGCAGACGATCTGGGCTATAACGATCTCGGATCTTATGCGTCAGAGTTCATTCAGACTCCGCATCTTGACGCTCTAGGCAGTGGCGGGATCCGCGCCACGGACGGCTATGTTTCCGCGGCGGTGTGCAGTCCGTCTCGGGCCGGGCTCTATACCGGCCGTTACCAGCCGCGCTTTGGGTACGAGTACAACACTTCCGGGCGCGACACTGTGGTGGGCCTGCCCACCGACGAGCGCACGTTGGCGGACATGCTGGGGGATGCCGGATATGCAACCGGGCTGATCGGCAAGTGGCACTTGGGCAAGTCGGAGCAACATCACCCTCTAAATCGGGGCTTTGACGAGTATTTCGGCGTGCTGGCCGGTGGCACCTCGTACATCGACTCGCGCAAGGAAGGGGTCCAGTCGTGGCCCGCGCGCAACGCCCCGACGACCAGGCGCGACGCCAACGCGATTTTCGATGGCTTCGAGCAGGTGGAGGTCGAGGAGTACCTCACCGATGTGTTTGCGGACAGGGCCGTGGACTTCATCCGGCGGCACAAGGACGAACAGTTCTTCTTGATGCTCACGCCCAATGCGCCGCATACGCCGCTCCAAGCGACGACCGAGTACACCGAGCGCTATGCCGATCTGGAACCGGAGGGCCGCCGCATCTTTGCGGCAATGGTGTCGTCGGTCGACGACTATGTCGGCGACGTCGTAGCTGAGTTGCGAGCCAACGGCTTGGAGGAGAACACGTTGATCGTGTTCACTTCTGACAACGGATGCGTGAAGTACCTCTCGCAAGACGTGTGTTCCAACGATCCGCTGCGTGGATCGAAGCGGTTCCATCTTGAAGGCGGCATTCGGGTACCGTTCATCTTCTACTGGCCGGCGGGCTTGCCGGCCGGACAGACCTACGAGCAACCGATCATCTCGCTCGATCTCTACTCGACCCTAGCGGCTGCGGCCGGAGCGGGCGAAACTGCTCAAGACAGCGTGAATCTCTTGCCCTACCTGCGCGGCGAACGGGAAGAGCCGCCGCACGAGTTCTTGTTCTGGAGGTTCAAGCCCAACATCGCGGTGCGTTCGGGCAAGTGGAAGATGTGGAAGGTCAACAAGACGGACCTGACCGAGGAGGCTCTCGTAATCGGCGGTCGGCGCTTGCCCGAGGTGGAATATCCCGGCGATTCGCCGTTGGGCCAACTGACGGTGCTGTACGACTTATCGGAAGACATCGGGGAGAGCCGAAACTTGGCAGAAGAGCATCCCGAGATCGTGGAGCGGCTCGAGGCTGAGCTCGAAGCATGGAACGCGGAACTTGCCGAGCCCATGTGGCCCAGCAACCGATCGACCGTTTATGACCTGCACGGACAGATGATTCAGGTCTTCTTCTGACGCAAGGGCGTGTTCCGGAGAGTCGTTGACGCTGCGCTTGAATGCGTTGATTGCCCTAGGTCGATACCCGCAGGTGGGCCTGGCGAGGCATTGGCGCCGTGCTGGACTATGCTAGTTGGCGAGTTCGGAGAGACTCGCCAGAGTCATATCAATGCTAGGTTCCATGCACGTTTCCGCAGCAGGGCGCATAAAGATCGGGGCTCGCGTGCTTTCTCTGGCGGTTCCAGTTGTCCTCGTGCTGACGGTGACTGCGATGGGCATCGCAGCTGAGCCCTCGATCCGGGTGGAGCGGTTGCTCGACCGCCCGATCATCACGCCAGACACGCACCCAAGCGTCGGCGAGAACATTCAGGGCCCGTCCTTGATCCGCGTCCCCGACTGGGTTTCCGGCTCCTTGGGCAAGTACTACCTGTACTTTGCCGATCACAAGGGGAGCTACATCCGCCTGGCCTACGCCGATAGCTTGCTCGGTCCCTGGCAGGTGCATCCGTCGGGCAGCCTTCAGATCGAGAAGTCTCACTTTCCCAGCGAGCCACCCCCGCTCACGCAGGAACAGTTAGATCGAGAATCCGCCCGGAGGGCCGTTACCTCTGGCGGCAGCAAGCTGCCGCATTCGCTCCGCAAGGAATTGACGGCCACCCACATCGCGTCGCCGGATGTACACGTCGATCACGATAACCGTCGCATCGTGATGTATTTCCACGGTTTGGAGTCCGCAGGAAGGCAAGTCAGCCGAGTCGCCCTGTCGCGCGATGGCATCGATTTCCAGGCGCGGCCCGAGATCCTTGGCAGGACGTACCTGCGCGTGTTTGAACACGAGGGCCTGACCTATGGGATCGCCATGCCGGGACAGGTGTACCGCTCCCGCGACGGCCTCTCCGATTTCGAGACGGGCCCGCTGCTGTTCAATCCCGACATGCGGCATTGTGCACTCCTGAAGCGGGGCGACCGGCTATATGTTTTCTGGACCCAGGTCGGGCACGCGCCCGAGCGAATCTTGCTGAGCACCATCGACCTCGCTCCGGCTTGGACCGAATGGAAGGAGACGGGCGCTCAGGAGATCATGCGCCCGGAACGGGAGTGGGAAGGCGCGCACGAGCCCAACGAGCCGTCGATCCGCAGCGTGGCCTACGGTCCCGTCAACCAGTTGCGCGATCCCGCCATCTTCGAGGAGGACGGGCGCGTGTTCCTGCTGTACGCCGTAGCGGGCGAGTCTGGGATCGCTATCGCAGAACTCCACATCGGCGACTGAGCGCCTCGGGATCGAGCGGAGTCCGGGCTCAAGCGATCACTGTCTTGGCAGGAAACGGGGGCGCTTCGTACAGATCCTCGTTGACTCGAATCCCCAGGCCGGGCTCGTCCGAGACGGAATATGCGCCGTCCTTGAACTCGTAGCCGCTCACGGCGAGGGCGGCACAGTTGGATCGGTCATCCTCGGCCGCCATGATGTTCTTCTGGGTCTTCGCAAGGTGCAGGCTCATCAGCAAGCCCACTTGCGAGCCCCAATTGTGCGGCACTGCCTGGGCCCCATGCGGTTCACCCAATCGCGACATGGCGCGACAGTCCAAGATTCCGCCGGTGCGAATGTCGAGTTGCATCACGTCGAACAGGCGCTCCGGCTCGACGAAGGGCCGGAAGTCTTCAGCGGCCCGCATGTTCTCGCCATCGGCAATGGGCGTTTCAATACCGGCCTGCTGCATCCGATGGCGCAATCGACGGTAGAGTTCGGCGTCTTCGGGGAAGACCTCCTCCAGCCAGTCCAGCCTCTGTTCCCGGGTTTCCCATAGCAATCGCCACGCCCCCTCGAAGTCATCTCGGTACCCGTTGTTGGCGTCGACCAACAGCCTCGGCCGGAAGCCGATCGCCGATCGCACGGAGCGGATGACCTCAATGTCGCGCCGCAACCCCTCGCTCCGCCGCATCCACTTGCTGCCTCTGCCGATCTTGAGCTTGATCCCCCGGTAGCCGCTCTGCATGGCCTCGCTCGCCTCGTCCACGACCGCCTGGACGCCGCGGTCGCTATACCAGAGATCGCTGAAGTAGAGCGTCCCGTCGTAGACTTCGACACGATCCTTGACGGATTCGCCAAAGAGCTTCCAGCAGGGCACTCCCCGCAACTTTCCGATGAGGTCGCACAGTGGTCCGTCCAAGTGCTTGTACTTGGTGAGCAGCGTGCCGAAGTCGCCCGCCCGCCCCCAAATCAGGCCATCTCGGAATTCGTAGGCAGCTTCGGGGTCGGCACCGAGCAGAGATCGGATGTCCCGGAGGAACTCGGCATCGGGCCTGGTATAACCCATCACCCCGACGCCTTCGACACCCGCGTCGGTCGTGATGCGCACCAGCACATTCTCGTAACTGGTGCCCTTGGGCTGATTGTCGTAGGCATTCATCGCGACGAACTTGTGAAAGTTGCCTCGGATCCTTGTCAGCGTGATCGAACTGATCCGGACCGGTGCGGCAACGGCCTTGGCCGCGCCCAGCGCAACGCTGGCAGTGGAGAGGAACGTTCGGCGGGTGCTGGTCATGGCAAATTCGGCGGCGACATTCGAGCGCGGGGAAAGCGCTTTCGTGCAGATTGCGTCGCGTCTCGGAGTCCAGACTACCATCGACTGGAGCCCTACCCGTCCGTTTCCGGGCAGTAAGGGACTGACACGCGTCAAGGCGACCCGTGGCGTTGCAGCGGTCCGCCGAGAAGGGTGTCCGGACCGATCCTTCAGTTTCGGAAGCGCGGTCCTACTGGATGCGCCCCGCAGCGCGGGCCATATCGGCGATGGCTTCCATAACGACTTCCTGCACGTTTGGGCGAAATAGCCCGTAATCCACGTATAGCCCCCGTGTCTCGTAGCCGCCCTCCTGCAGGATCCTCGCCGTTGGGAGGTATCCGAACACGTCGTTGTTGTAGCCGCTGACCCAGAGCTTGAGCGGGCCGAGCCGTTCTTGGGCGAGCCGGACGTAGTCGACGACGGTCTCTCCGCTGTAGGCGACCAGTGTCAGATCCTGGCCGAACTGCCACAGCGCGAACGGCGCAGCGTAGGTCCGGCGCAGCGACTCCCCCCTGTCCAGCTTCCCGAGGGCGCCCTCGGTGAAGAATCTCCGATACGAACGTGCACCGGCTTGCATCGCCTCGATCTGTCTTCGCGTGTGAGATTCGAGCGGCAGATCTACCGTGCGAAACTCAGTCCGCAGCGGCCCGTGCACCGGAGCGAGTTCGCCTTCAAGGACTTCGCTAACGACCGCGGCCAGTTCGCTGCCATGTCGCCGAGCCAGCTCCAGCGTGCCGCGGGGGTAGGGGTTGGCGTCACCGGCGCAGCCCGTCATGAACATGGCCTGCACACCGGGCAGCCTGTCTTGCAGCAGTCCCTGCGCGACGCCGGCATAATCGCCGCTGATCTTCAAGTTGCCCCCCGTCAAGGTGGTGCAGTGAGAACCAGCACCGAAGACGATCGCGCGGAGCCGGCCATCCGCTGCCTCCACGCGCAGTACCGGCACGGTGCGGTCCGCTGGCCCACTGGCATTAGTGCCCAGAATCACCCCGCGCTCGGTGAACTCCCGCCGGTTCATGACGAAGCCCGCCACTCCGCGGCCCCACGAAAGGCGCGCCGGGCGCAGTTCGTTCAAGGCCTTCTCGGCGGCAGTGACGATCTTCGACTCCATCGCTTGGATGTAGGCTTCGATCTTTCGGCGCGTTTCGGGCGTCGCGCGGGTGAGCAACGAACCCGCCACCAGCGGTCCCGCGTGCGTGTGGGACGCGTTGAGCAGGACCTGCTCCCGCCGAATTCCCGTGGTCTCCTGCAGCCTCGCGCAGATAGCCTCGGAGCGTTGCCGTGTGAAGCCGAGCAAGTCCGCCGTGATCAGCAGAGCCCGGGCCCCATAGCTGTCCTGGATCGCGAGGGCCTTGGCGAACAGCGGATCCGCGACAGATTCGAACGGGGCCTCGCGGGCGGCATAGCCCGCCATCGGCAAGGGCTCGGTTGGCGTGATATCCGTCGTGGCCAGGCCTACCTGCCAGGCGGGGGCTTGGGCCGCCAGCAGCGCGGGAAATGCCAATGCGTAGGCTAGTAGTAGGCGCATCGCGCCCCAGTATAATCCCGCGGGCCGGTGCTCACGGCCGAATTCGGATCGCGCGGCCGCTCTGGGCCGACTCCACGGCCGCATCTGCTAGCATCAACGCCCGCCGGCCGTCCTCAAAGCTCGGCGAGGGAGCGTGCCCGGCTTCGATGGCATCGACGAAGGCGTCGATCTCCCGGACGTAGGATTCGGCATAGCGTTCGATGAAAAAGTGGTGCAGCCGTTCGCCCGCGTCGGTGGTGGTGGCGCTGTAACGCTGGAGGTTCGTTATGGCTGGGTTGGCGGAAATGAGCATGCCCTTCTCGCCAAACATCTCGATGCGCTGGTCGTAGCCGTAGGCGCAGCGTCGCGAGCAGTTGATTTGGCACATAGCGCCAGAGGACATGCGCATGGTCACCACCGCAGAGTCCACGTCGCCGATCTCGCCGATCGCGGGGTCGACCAGCACCCCGCCCATCGCGCTGACCTCGACGGGCTCTTGCGCGAACAGAAAGCGCGCGATGTCAAAGTCGTGAATCATCATGTCCCGGAACAAGCCGCCCGACACGCGCAGGTAGTCCAGCGGCGGCGGGGCCGGGTCGCGGCTCGTGATCACGGCAAGCTCCAAGTTGCCGATCTCGCCGCTGGCCGCGGCTTGCCCCAGTGCCGCATGACTGGGGTCGAAGCGACGGTTGAAGCCGATCTGGACACGCGCGCCTGTCGACTTGACGACCTCTGCGCACTCGTCCACACGACGGATGTCCAAGTGAATCGGCTTCTCGCACAGCACGGCCTTGCCCGCTCGCGCGGATCGCTCGATCAACTCGCAGTGCGTGTCCGTCGAGGTCGCGATCAAGACGGCATTGATCGAGTCGTCGTCCAGCAGCGCATCGACCGAGTCGAACGCCAGGCTGCCGGTGGCACGAGCTGCTTCCGCGCTGGCAGCCGAGTCCACGTCGTAGATACCCACCAGTTCGGCCCGGCTATGGGCCGCCAGATTCCGCGCGTGCATCCTGCCGATGCGGCCGGCGCCCAGTTGTGCGAATCGAATCATGGCTCTAGCTCAGGCTATGTGTCGGGCTCGGCCCACTGCAGCATCGGTCCGAGGGAACGTGACCGCGGCAGGCGCAAGAACTTCTCGGCCTCGGCCTGCTCGTCGGTCTGGCCTCGCTCGGTGCGCCGCTTGTAGCTGGCGCCCACGAACGCTTTGAACAGAGGCTGCGGTTCCAAGGGCTTGGACTTGAACTCGGGGTGGAATTGGCAGCCCAGATACCACGGGTGGCTCGGCAGTTCGCAGATCTCCACGTAATCGACTTCGGGAGTCTCGCCCGAGATGCGCATTCCATGCTTGGTGACGATGCCTTCGTACTCCGGGCGGTTGAACTCGAACCGGTGGCGGTGCCGCTCGCTGATCTCCAGCCTGCCGTAGGCGCGCTCTGCGAAACTTCCGGGCTCGAGCCTGCAGGGCCAAGCGCCTAGGCGCATCGTGCCGCCAAGATCCTCGACACCCTTCAGTTCGCGCAACTTCAAGAACGCTCGTTCGGTCGCCTTGGGGTCGAACTCCGTGGAGTGGGCCCCGGCGACCCCGCACACATTGCGCAAGAACTCGATCACCATCGTCTGCATTCCCAGGCAGATGCCGAAGTACGGCACATCGTTCTCGCGGGCGTAGCGAATCGCCTCGAGCATGCCGTCGATACCGCGCAGGCCGAATCCTCCCGGCACCAAGATACCGTCGTAGGCGGAAAGCTGTTCGGCGCAAGTCTCGCGCTTGATGTCCTCGGCCTCGACCCAGCGAACCTTGGTTTCCAACCCGTGCGCGAGGCCGCCGTGCAGCAGTGCTTCCTTGAGGCTCTTATATGAGTCCTCGTAGTCGACATACTTGCCGACGACCCCGATCTCGACCGCGTCCCGCGGATTGCGCAAGTTGTGGACCATTTGCTTCCAAGGTTCGAGATTGCGCGGTCCAGCTTCGATGCGCAGGCGGTCCAGCACGATCTCGTCCACCCTCTGGGCGGCGAACTCGACGGGAACTTGGTAAACGGTATCGACGTCCCGAGCGGCGATCACGGCTTCCTTGTCGACGTCGCAGAACAGGGCGATCTTCTCGCGGATGTCGGCCGAAAAGCCTGTCTCCGTGCGGCAGATCAGGATGTCCGGTTGGATGCCCAGCGCCCTCAGCTCCTTGACGCTGTGCTGCGTGGGCTTGGTCTTGAGCTCTCCGGCCGCAGCAATGTACGGCACCAATGTGACATGCACGAAGACGCACCCGCGCCGACCGACCTGCTGGCGAACTTGCCGGATGGCCTCGACAAACGGCAGCGATTCGATATCGCCCACGGTGCCGCCGATCTCCGTCAAGACCACGTCGATGTCCTTGGTGGAGACCCGCTCGATCTGCTCGCGGATCGCTCCGGTCACGTGCGGGATGACCTGCACGGTCTTGCCGAGGTAGTCGCCGCGCCGCTCCTTGGCCAGTATCCGCTCGTAGATGCTGCCGCTGGTAGCGTTGTTGGCCCGCGTCAGGACGGCGTGCGTGAAGCGCTCGTAATGGCCGAGGTCCAGGTCGGTCTCGGCGCCGTCATCGGTCACGAACACCTCGCCGTGCTGGAACGGGCTCATCGTGCCCGGATCGATGTTGAGATAGGGATCGAGCTTCTGGAGAGTGACTTTGAGCCCCCGGCACTCGAGCAGATTGGCGATCGAGGCAGAGGTAATGCCCTTGCCAAGAGAAGATACGACGCCGCCTGTGATGAATATGTACTTCGGACGGGCCACTACCGTCCCGCCTCCGGCGCAGCTCGTGGCAAGCTCTAGCGTACCACGGCCCTGCCGCCTTCTTGCCCCGCGCGAGGGTCATAATTGGCGTGGAAAGCGGCCGGGGCGCGGAAGTGCGGAGAGACAAATGCGGGCCGTGGTGCTATCGTGATAATCGCGCACTAGGCCGACTACCGGCGGTCGTGGCGCTGTCGACGCTGATGGCGGGAGCCAGTTGATGCAACGAGCGGGAGCGAGGGGGCCTGTTGGCGGTCTGTTGCTGATCGCCGCCGCCGTTCTGTGGAGCCCCGTCGCGCTGACAGGTGACGCCGATCCTGCGCTGCGCACGAATCCTGCCCGCGACGACTTGAACTTGGAGTTCAGCCGCCGCGAAATCATCAAGGTCGATGTCGAGATGGCATTGATCAACGTGACGGTGACCGACCCGATCGGGCGCATGGTCACCGGTCTCGACAAGGAGCACTTTGTGCTCAAGGAGGACAGCAAGCCGCAAGTCATCGAGCAGTTCGGTGCCGAGGAGGCGCCTCTGTCGCTGGCGGTCGTCTTCGATGCCTCCGGCAGCATGGGCTACAAGATGACCAAGTCGCGCGAGGCCGTCGCGCAATTCTTCAAGACCGTCAATCCGGAGGACGAGTTTTTCTTGGTCCAGTTCAATAACCGGCCCGAGATGGTGACGGGCTTCACTCGCAGCCTCGAAGAGATCCAGAACCGGCTCACCTTCGTGCGCTCGAAAGGGCGCACGGCCCTCTTGGATGCGATCTACCTCGCGCTGAGCCAGATGAAAGAGGCCAAGAACTCCCAGAAAGCCCTGCTGGTCATTTCCGACGGCGGCGACAATTCCAGCCGTTACACGCCGCGGGAGATCAAGCGGACAGTGCGCGAGTCTGACGTGCAGATCTACGCCATTGGCATCTACGAGCCGTACGCTTCGCGGGGGCGCACGCCGGAGGAGGCCGCCGGTCCGGGGCTGTTGACTGAAATCGCCGAATCCACAGGCGGAAGGCAGTTCGCCGTGCAGAACGTGAACGAGCTGCCCGATATCGCCGAGAAGATCGGGATCGAGCTGCGCAACCAGTACGTGCTGGGATACATCCCAGAGAATACGCAGAAAGATGGAAAGTGGCGTCGGGTCAAGGTCGAGATCAAGAAGATTCGTGGCATGCCAGAGCTACGGCCGTACTACCGCAACGGGTACTATGCGCCGACTCGCTAGGCTCAACAGCGCTGTCGGACGGTGGCCGGTTCTATCCGCAGCTTTGGCCGCGACGGTTTGGCTGGCGGCGATGGCACCGTCCGTGCCTGCGGCCCGCGGCCAGACGGGCGGCTGCCCTCCCGGCATCGCGTTCTGCGTCGAGACGCAGCGCGTCGTGCTGCACGTGACGGTCGTGGACCGCCAGGATCGCTTCGTCACGGACCTCTCACAGAGCGCGTTCTCCGTCGTGGAGGACGATCAGCAGCAGAGCCTGACCTATTTCGCCCAAGAAGACGTGCCCGTGTCCATCGGGCTGGTGATCGACAACTCCGGCAGCATGCGCGAAAAGCGCCGCCACGTGAACGCGGCCGCCTTGGAGTTCGTGAAGGCTTCCAATCCGCAGGACGAGGTCTTCGTCGTCAACTTCAACGACGAGTCGTACATCGATCAAGACTTCACGAGCGATATCGACCGCCTGCAGGATGCCCTGCAGAGGATCGACACCCGTGGCGGCACTGCTCTATACGATGCCACGAGCCTGTCTCTGGACCATCTCGTCAAGGCTGGCAACAAGGACTACAACAAGCGGGCGCTGCTGATCATCACCGATGGCGAGGACACCTCCAGCCGGATGGACTTGGAGCTGTTGGTGCGCAAGCTGCAGAGTTCGGACGTGACGATCTATGGCATAGGGCTGCTCTCGGAAGAGGAGCGCAGGGCCGCCAAGCGGGCCGAGCGCCACCTGCGCACCATTACCCGGCCCACCGGCGGGCCCGCCTACTTCCCGACCAGCTTTAGTGAGGTCGAGCCGCTGGTGAAGCGGATTGCGGCTGATATTCGCAACCAGTACATCCTTGAGTACAACCGGCCCCAGGGCAAAGGGCCCGGCTACCGGCGCATCCGAATTGACCTCAAGGGCGGGGCCAAGAGCAACAAGGTCCGCCACCGGCCCGGCTACTATGCCGACTAGGCCGGCAGCTAGCGCGGCGAGGGCGTGCTTGGAGACACTGCGCTTCTTGTGGCATGCCAGCCGCGGCCATCGGTTGCGGCCGTGGCGTAGCCCCTATCTGCGCTGGCGCATCGAGACGTACTCGGGGATCAGCGCCGAGGCGGTCGATGCCAGGGCCTTCCGGCAGTTCGTTTGGCGCGAGCGGAGCAGCCTTTGGCGCTACCTTCGCTGGGTCGGCGAGATGCGGTCGGGCTGGGGCAGCGTTACGCCTCGCCGGCCGCCTGCAGGGCGGTAACGGCGGCCACGTAGTAGATGTCGTCCACCGAGCACCCGCGCGAGAGGTCGTTCGCTGGCTTGTTCAGGCCCTGCAGGAAGGGGCCCAGCGACTGTGCGCCGCCCAGGCGCTCTGCCAGCTTGTAGCCGATGTTGGCGGCATTGAGATCGGGGAAGATCAGCACGTTGGCGCGACCTGCCACCGGGGATCCGGGGGCCTTGGAAGCGCCGACGCTGTCGAGCAGGGCGGCATCGGCCTGTAGCTCGCCGTCGATCTTGAGATCCGGACGGCGCTCGCGGACGATCCTGAGCGCCTCGATGACTTGGTCGGCCATGGGGTGCTTGGCGCTGCCCTTGGTCGAGAACGAAAGCAGCGCGACGTACGGCTCGGCAGCGAGCAGGTTGCGACTGTTCAAGGCGGTGGCGATAGCGATGTCCGCGAGCTGGCTTGCGTTCGGGGCGGGTACCACTGCCGGGTCGGCGAACACCATCACGCCGTCGGAGCCGTATTGCTTGTCCGGATGCACCTGGACCATGAAGCTGGAGACCAGCTTGTATTCCGGGCGGACGCCGATGCATTCGATCAGGGCGCGCACCGTCTGGCCGGTGGTGTTCTTGGCTCCTCCGACCAAGCCGTCGGCATCGCCGTTCTCGAGCGCCAGCGCCGCGTAGTACAGGGAGGTCGTGGCGATCTGCTGTGCCTCGGCCTCGGTCAGCCCCCGATGGCGGCGCCGCTGGTAGTAGATTTGCGCGTAGCGTTCGCTGTGGCCGGACGTCTCGGGATGCGAGCAGGTCACGCCAGGCGCGCACTCGGTGTTGGTGCTGACCAATACCGGCCGCACGACCTTGTCGCGGGCCAGGCGCGCACAGGCCTCGCGCACGCGAGGGTCGTCGCCCTCGGGAAAGACAATGCGGCACTGCCGGGCCCGCGCGCGATCGACCAGGCTTGCCAGGTAGGCGGCCATCTCTCTGATCGTACCGACTTGCGGCGCCCGCTTGCGGCGGGGCCCTAGAAGACCTCGGTGGCTTCGGGGTTGAGGAACGCCATCGAGCGCCGGTGGAAGGCGATGTTTGCCAGATGCGGCCCGCACACCGCGCTGTGGCCGACCTCCACGGGCGCGTTGGGCTGCTCCCTGCTCTTGACGCACTCGAGGAAGTTGCGCACGTGCGGGATCGTCGGCAAGCGGTCTTCGTGGGCCTTGATCGGTTCGGGGTTGCCCCTCCACGGCGCTCCGTAGAGCTTGTAACCGGCACCGTTCATGACCAGCGTGCCCTTGTCCCCCAGCAACTCGATGGTCCAGCCGGACTGGTAGTCGTTGTTGTAGTTCAGGTTCCAGCTCGCCAAGAAGCTGCCGTAGTCGAACGAAGCCGAGAAGCAGTCGGGTGTCTCCGAGCCGGCCATGCCGATGACCGCACCGTGGCAGACGGCGGAGCGGGGCGCCCCCACGCCGGAGAACCACTGGATCACGTCCATCAGGTGCGTGCCTTGATCGGTCATGTTGCCGCCCGAGAAGGCCCAGAAGTAGCGCCACTTGCGGAACATCATCGGCTCGAGGGATTTGGCAGCGCCGCCTAGGAAACCCGCCGTGTCCAGTTCGCCCTCGAGGCCGGAGTTGTCGAGTGGTTGCGAGATCGCCCAGTTCCATTCCGCCCGGGCCATGGTGATGGTGCCGATCGCGCCGTCGGCAACCTCCTTCTGCATCTCAACGATCCACGGCGTGCTGCGCCGCTGCATGCCGATCTGGACGATGCGGTCTGTCGCACGCACGCCCCGGATTGCCCGCACGCCTTCGGAGATCGAATGCGACATGGGCTTTTCGCAGTAGACATCCTTGCCGGCCGAGACGGCGTCGAGCATCATCGGGACATGCCAGTGATCGGGCGTCGCGATCAGGACGGCATCGATGTCGTCGCGCTCCAGAATCTGCCTGTAGTCTCCGTATCCCTGCGCGCCGTCGTCGGCCTCCTCGAGGCCCTTGGCCAAGTTGGGTTGGTAGACATCGCAGACGGCCGGTGCCGGCGAGCCGAGCTCTCGGAACGCGGCCAGTACGCGGCGTCCGCGTCCGCCCGCGCCGATCAACGCGACCGATACACGTTCGTTAGCGCCCTTCGCCGCAGAGGGCAGCAGCATCGGGGCTGCCGATGCGATGAGGAACGCTCGTCTGTCAGGCATAGCCGCCCCAGTATACGGAACCTACCGATCCGTAGCGGGCCGCGGCTCGGGGCGTGCGTCCGCTTGGTGCGCGCACCGGCGGCACGAGGCTTGGAAGCCGCCCTTGCAGAGCATGACCGCGAGCAGAGCGGCCCCGGCCAAGAGCAACAAGCCGAATAGCATCTGAACAGGTTCGCTGCCTAGCGGGCGAGGAATGGCGGGTTGAGGCAAGAGAACTCGTAGTCGAGGGGATCGCTACCCGCGGCCTCGAGCTGCTGGGCGCACTCTTGCACTGAATCCCCAATCGCCGCGATGCGCTGCAGCGCCAAGTTGCTCGGCGTGTAGATTTGCAGCGCAATCACCTTGCCTACCACCGCCTCGCGCGTTGCAAGGTCAAGCCGGTCGACAGTTTGTCCGATCAATTCCTGGAAGTCCCTTACGGCAGCCATGTCTGACCATTATTCCAAGCTGCACCTTCGAAGGGCAACGGTCGGGTTGAAGGCACAGTCCGAATCCGTTCTGTGCTTCCGCGACCGACGGTTTCTCAGGGTCTCCCAGAGTCGACATAATGGACTCCTATGCGCGCCCTGCGGAATCTCGGCTGGCCGGCCTATCTGCTCTGCTTGGCCGCTGGCAGCCTCTACATGGCGGACAGCTCGTGGACGAGCGTGACACAGTACCGGAGCGACTATGCCTTCGAAAGGGACTTCGACGCCGGACCTGCGATCGCCAGCGATGTCGTCATCGTCGTGCTCGACGGCTTGCGCGTTGACGCCGTTGCGGGCCTGCCCGCCTTTGGGCAGTTGGCGCAGGCAGGTGCCTCGGGCTCGATGCGCGTCACCGTACCATCCTTGTCGAACCCGGCTCGCGCCGCATTCGCAACCGGTGCTTGGCCAGAGGTCAGCGGAGTAACGAACAATTCCACCTTCGAATCGGTTCCGGTGCAGTCGCTCTTCGGACTAGCCGACCAGCGAGGCCTGCGATCGTCAGTGTTCGGGTCCAGATTCTGGCCCCGCGCGTTCGGCGAGTCTATCGAGCGTGGCCGTCCCTCCGGGCGATATTCCTCGTATGCGGTCTCGGAATTGGTGCGCTGGCAGTCGCAGTACTGCGACGAGGCCTTGACGCACCTGGCGGACTCTGATGCGGCGATCCGCGTCGTAGACTTGCAGGCCGGCGACGAGGCCGGACATACCTACGGCGGAGCCTCCGATGCCTATCGCGAGGTGATAGCCTCAGTCGACGGCTGCTTGGGCCGGATCGCAGATCAATTGGGCCCGCACGTGACTCTGGTGGCCCTCTCCGACCACGGACACATTCACCGCCGCAGCCGTGGTGGGCACGGCGGGCTGGAGCCCGAGGTGCTCTACGCACCATTCGTTCTGGCGGGACCGGGAGTGCGGCATGCGACTCAGATTGAGGCGGAAATCGTCGACATTGCTCCCACGATCAGTACCCTGCTCGGGCTGCCGATTCCAGCCAACAGCCAGGGGAAGGTGTTATGGGAAGCGCTGGATGTGCCGGCCGAGCACGACGCAGATCTGAAGCAGCTTGAACAGGAGCAGCGAACGGCCGTGCAGGCGCATATGCCTGACCGCGCGGCGTCGCTAAAGGCGCAGCGGTCTGATCGCCTGCCCGCGGCGATCTTGATCGGTTGTTGCCTGGTGGCGGGAGTGATCGGCTCTGTCTATGGACAGCGCCAGCATGCAACGGCTCTGTTCATCTCCTCCGCCTGCTTCGTTCTTGCGTATTTCGCGCTTTTCTATGCCTTCGGTGTCGGGTATTCGATCAGCTCCGTCGTGCGCCAGGAGTATCTGTACGCCTTCTTGGCCAAGGATGTGGCCGCAGCGGCAGCGGCCTTAGGGATCGCGGCTGTGGTTCTATTCCGGCTTGTCGGACGCCGCTCCGAGGCGGCGATCCGATTGGCAACGCTGATCGGTTCGGTGGCAGCGTTGTTGGTGACGTGGACGCACTTCGAGCACGGTCTGCTGATGGAACGCTGGATGGTAGCGCTCGGACCGGTGTTTCAGGCGTACTTGCACATGGTCGCAATCGTTGGCATCGTCCTCGGGATCTTTCTCGTTGTCGTCCTCAATCGCTTGATTCCCAGTAGCCGAGAGCCAGCCCAGTGAACGAGCCGCTGCCGAGCAACCGCCCGCGGGTGTATTCCGTCGCGTCGCTGACCCAAGCCCTCAAGAGCCTGCTAGCCGGCAATTTCCCGGACGTGAGGGTCCAAGGCGAGGTGTCCAACGCCCTGAACGCTCGTAGCGGTCACTGGTACTTCACGCTGAAGGATGAGAAGGCCGAGATCTCCTGCGTCTGCTTTCGCCAGGATGCGGCCTACCTGAGGGCCAAGCCGCAGGACGGGCTGGCCGTGGTGGCTCGCGGGCGCATCAGCGTTTACGAGAAGAAAGGGGCTTACCAGCTCTACGTCAACGCTTTGGAGCCGCTTGGAACGGGGGCGCTGCAGGAGCAGTTCGAACGCCTGAAAGCGCGCCTGTCCGCAGAGGGGCTGTTTGACGAGGAGCGCAAGAGATCGCTGCCTCCGCTGCCACGAAGGATTGGCATCGTCACGTCGCAATCAGGGGCGGTGATCGCGGACATGCTGAGAATCCTTGAGCGGCGCCATCGCGGGCTGCACATCAGGCTCTTCCCGGTGGCAGTACAAGGGCAGGGGGCGGCGAAACAGATCGCTGAAGGACTGCGCTACTTTAGCGAGCAGCCTTGGGCCGATGTGGTGATCGTGGGCCGCGGCGGCGGTTCGCTGGAGGATCTGTGGGCATTTAACGAGGAAGTCGTGGCTCGGGCGATTGCAGCTTCCGCAGTGCCGGTCGTGTCGGCAGTCGGGCACCAGACCGACTACACGATCGCTGATTTCGTGGCCGACTTGCGGGCACCCACGCCATCTGCTGCGGCGGAGCTGGTGGCGCCGGAAGCTGCAGCGATCTTGCAGAAGTTGGTCGATTCCGAAGGGCGCCTGGCCCGAGCGATGCGGGCGGAGTTGGCCAAGTTGAGGGCTCGGGTCTTGGAAAGCGGCTTGCATCGGGCTGCGCGCAGCGTCGAGCATCGCGTGGGCCAGGCGGGACAGCGGCTGGACGAGGCGCTGCAGCGCCTGCACGAGGCCGAGCGAAAGCGCTTGAGCGTAGCGCGCTCGCGCTTGGAGAGGGTGGAGCGGAGATTGGCAGGCATGGACTTGAGGGTCGGCCTCGCCCGCCAATCCCAGCGACTGGGCGAGCTGACCCAGCGGCTGTTTCCCGCAATGCGGAGAGTTTTGGAGGGCCGTTCCCACAGCCTTGAATCGCTGCAAGTCCGCTTGCACGGGTTGAGTCCCGTCGCGATTCTCGAGCGCGGCTATGCCATCGTGCAGGATGCCGATGGCGTGGCGATCCGCAGCACGGGCCAGGTCGAGATCGGCGATCCGCTAGCAGTGAGGCTGCACAAAGGTCGGCTGGGAGTTCGGGTCGAGGATGCCGACGAGGAGGACTCGGGAACCACAGCCTCGGCAGTTGACACCTGAGCGCCGAAATCGGCGTGCCGAGCTTGAGCGCGTGTTGTCCAGGGGCGCTGATCTGAGCGAAACTCGCGGTCGTCGCCCGAAGTGACTGCGCGGTCAATCGCCGAAGTAGCGCGGTCCTGACGAAGCCAGGGTCGCTCCCTGATCGACCTTCCAAGACTCTAGGGCGGCAAAATCGGAGCCGGCCCACTTGCTGCGCAGAGCGCTCATCTGGGACTCGTCGAGCCGACTGTGTGCCCTGGCGGCCATGACGTCGCGATCAACCTGGTCCGGCGAACTACACCCCAAGATCGCGGTCGCGATCGGCAGTGACCAAACATAGTTGAGGAGTTCTTCTAGCGACGAGATGCCTTGTTCGTGCAACACGCCCACACCGGTGGTCTTCATTGCCATCACGCCGAGGCCCTTTTCCACCGCCTTGGGCAGCGTGGTGCGCTCGAAGCTGAGATCCTTGTTCGCGCCATCGGTCACGCTCAATGGCATCAGCACGGTGTCCCAATCGTACGCGCCGAGCATCTTCGCAAGCACGCGCGGGTCCATATGGCCGGTGAAGCCGACATGCCGGACCTTGCCGTCGCGCTTGGCCCGCTCGACCAGTTCCATCGCTCCGCGCGGAGCGAAGATCTGGTCGATGTCTTCCATGTGCATGACGTTGTGGATCTGATACAGGTCGAGGTAGTCCGTCCGCAGCCCGGCCAGGCTCTGGGAAAGGTCGAGCTCGCAGTGGCTATAGGTGCGGTTGCGCGTCTTCGTGCCGTAGATGATGCGATCGCGGGGCACTCCCTCCATCGCGATGCCGTACCGGCGCTGACTCAGGCCATAGGCGCCGGCCGCAGCCGAGTCGAAGTAGTTGATCCCGGATTCGTAGCTGTGGCGAATCGTCCGCAGGGCTTCGGCCTCGTCTCGGTGCGTGCCCACTCTGGCACCGCCCAGTCCGACGATTGTGACCTCCAGCCCGGTCTTGCCGAGTTTCCGCCTCGGGATCGGATCCGCCGCGACGGCACTGGCGGCTAGGCCCAAGCCTGCCGCGGCCTTGACGAAATCTCTTCTGCTGTCTGGCATAGGTTCCCTCGCTCGAGGCTGCTTGCCCCGCATTGAATAGGTTAGTCCATTCGCGCGGGCTACGGTTCGTTGGGTGTGCATGCGCTTGACCGCCCATTCCGCTGCCGCTCATGGGCCGCAAGGCATTCGGGCCACTTCAGGCCTCGTGGCGCGATTGACAGACCAGAGGGAGTCTGATCCGATGGTTCGCGACAAATATACTTTGTATACTAAGTTATATCTATGGCTGCTCGCAGGATCCGAGTCGCTGACGAAGTATGGATCGCCACGGCCTTGCTCCACCGCGAGCACCGTGACCGCGAAGACTTCAGCATCGCCGAAATCATCGAGAGGGCGCAGCGCGAGAATCTGACCGAGTCCGTGCTCGTGCGTCCCGGGCTCCGCACGCACGCGGCTCAGCACTGCGTTGCGAGCAAGCCAGCAAGCCCGGGGCGCTACCGGATGCTTGCGGAAACCTCGCGCGGCCGCCGGCGTCTCTATTCGTCTCTGGATCGACCGCACCGCGACCGAGTCTCCGGGAAGTCTTTGCCGCGGCGTGAGGAGATACCGGAGGAATACCATCACCTGCTGGACTGGTACCGCGAGCATTTCGACGTGAAGCGTTCAGACAGTGCCGAGGATCCGATTCTGAGCCTCCGCGGCCTGGGCAGGGAACTCTGGGACGGCCAGGACCCGGACGACTACGTCCGTCGCCTTAGGGAGCGCTGGGAATGAGTCGGGTGTTTTGGGATACCAACCTGTTCATCTACCTGATCGAGGGCACCGGCGACCGATCCCGCCAGGTCCTAGAGCTGTACGGGCGAATGAGGGAGAGAGGGGACTCGCTGTTCACGTCGGCTCTCACCGTCGGCGAAGTTCTCGTCAAGCCGGTGGAACGCAACAACGATGCTCTGCGGCGACGCTACGAGCAGGCTCTCGGCAGCGGTGCGACAGTGTTGCCATTCGACATCGACGCGGCATCGCACTACGCGGAGATCCGGCAGGACCGGTCGATTCGACCTTCCGACGCGATCCAGCTCGCGTGCGCAGCCGCAGCCGAGATGGATCTATTCATCACCAACGATGACCGCCTGACTCGAAAATCCGTCCGTGGCATCCAGTTCATCCAGCCGCTCGGCAATGCGTTCATTTGATCCGGAGTGTCCGCACAGCGTTCTTTGCCGCAGCTCGATTCGCGATGGGGAGTCGTCCAAAAGCGCCGATCCGTCGGCGACGCGGGGTCGCCGCGCGCCGTGGATGAAAGGTACACTAATGCCCGCCATGACCCTTGCGCGGCACACGACCCGGCGAACGTTTGCCAAGGTTGCCGCCGCGCCTTTGGTGGTGTCCGCCTCGACGCTGGGACTGGGCGGGGCCACGCCCCCGTCGGATCGAATCGCCGTTGCGGGCATCGGCATGGGCAGCCGCAACCGCAGGAACATTCAAGAGTTCCTCGACCAGGAAGACGTGCGCGTGCGTGCGGTCTGTGACCTCTTCGCGGATCGCAGGGCTGGCGCGAAGGAACTCGTGGACGCCCACTACGGAGACTCTGATTGCACCGCCACTCGGTTTCACGAGGAAGTCCTCGAACGTGATGACATCGATGCCGTCGTCATCGGCACAGGCGATCGCTGGCATGCCGTGATGAGTTCGCTGGCGGCGCAGGCTGGCAAGGATGCCTACTGTGAGAAGCCGTTTTGCCTCACCATCGCCGAGGGCCGGCAGCTTGTCGAAGTCACGCGCCAGTATGGGACGGTTTGGCAGTGTGGCACGCAGCGCCGGTCGAACCCGGGCTACGAATTCGTCGTCAACGCCATTCACGGCGGCCGCATCGGCCAGCTCCACACCGTGCGCCTCTCGTTCGGAGCCACCGGTGGCTGGAAGCGCAACTCGTTCGCGGTGCCGGAGAGCGAGCCGGATCCGGAGGTCTTCGACTACGACCGCTGGCTGGGCCAGGCGCCTTGGGCGCCCTACTCGGCTGACCGAGTGCGCTACTGGCGGCTGAACTGGGACACGGGTGCCGGGGGTGTGGCCGACATGGGACCGCACTTCATCGAGACGGTGCAATGGCTGCGCGGAAAGCCGCTCGACGCGCCGGTGGAGTACGAGGGCGAGGCCGAGTTCCGAGGCGAGGGGGGCATCAACAACATTCCGTACTGGTACGAGATTCGCACCCGCTACAGCGACGGCCTGCGGCTCAACATGGACACCGGGCGCAAGGGCCTGATGTTCGTGGGCGACGAGGGCTGGATCTTCCTCTCGGACACAGGCGGGATCGATGCCAAGCCCGATTCGGTGCTCGCGGGCTTGGAACCGCCGGACGCAAACTACAACATCCAAGGGCCGCACGTGCGCGATTTCCTGACGTGCATGCGCAGTCGGCGGCAGCCCGCGTCCAATCCGGAGGCAGCCCACAGGGCCCATACTGTCGCCCACTGCGCGAACATCTGCCTCCGGCTGGGGCGCAATATGCGATGGGATGCTGCGACCGAGCGATTCGAGGGCGACGCGGAAGCCAACAACATGCTGTATCGCACCATGCGTGCGCCATGGAGGGTCTGAGCATGCAGCGGGACCAGGTGAGGGCTGCCGTGCAGGCCGTTGCCAAGTATGACTTCGGCAGGACCGCAGCTGCTCTCTTCGAGCTCGACCGCCTGATCAATGCATCCCACGGCGACAGCGAGGCCCGGTCGTGGATCGAAGGCGAGCTGGCGCAGATCTTGGAGTCTGAAGCGAGCTTGGCCGCCAAGCAGGAGGTCTGCCGGAGACTGTGGCGCATCGGTACGGATGCTTCTCTAAGGGCGCTGGCCAAGCTGCTCGAGGACGACGATCCCAGGCTGGTGGCGGCTTCCTGCTACGCGATTGGCAGGCGGCCGTCAGCGCGAGCCGACGAAGCGTTGAAGTCGGCACTGCGCAAGGCACCGCAGCCTTGTCGGGCCGCAATCGAGAGCCTGATCGAAGACCGGATCTGATCGCGGCCCTCCGCTTCGCAGTTCGCGCCGAGTATTCGGCATAATCGACTTGATGCAAGCCGTTACAAATTTCATCGCCGGCGAGTGGTGCCCAGCATCCGGGGCCGATGTTTCCCCGGTGATTGATCCCGCCACGAACGAAATGCTGGCCACCGTGCCGGTAGATGGCAGCGATGCAGTTGCTGAGGCGGTCTCGGCCGCGGCGAAGGCCTATCCGGAATGGAGCAGCGTCCCGCCGGGCGAGCGCATTCAGTTCCTGTTTCGCTTCAAGCAGTTGCTGGAGGAAGACTTCGGTGAGATCGCTCGCGTCGTCTCGCGCGAGAACGGGAAGACGTACGCCGAGGCCGCCGGCGAACTGCGGCGCGGCATCGAGAACGTCGAAGTCGCCTGCGGCATTCCGACGATGATGCAGGGCTACAACCTCGAGGACATCGCGCGCGGGATCGACGAGACCATGATCCGGCAGCCGCTGGGCGTGGTCGGCGTGATCACCCCGTTCAACTTTCCGGTGATGATCCCGCTATGGTTCCTGCCGTATGCGATCGCGTGTGGCAACACTGTCGTGATCAAGCCGTCTGAAAAGGTGCCGCTGTCGATCCGCAGGGTCATTGAGGTCTTGCAGCGCACCGGCCTGCCCAAGGGCGTGGTCAATTTAGTCCACGGCGGCGTCGCTGCCGCCAACGCCCTGGTGGAGCATCCTCAGGTTCGGGCGATCAGCTTTGTCGGGTCTAGCCCGGTCGCGCGGCACGTCTACGCCACCGCCGCTCGCCACGGCAAGCGCGTGCAATGCCAAGGGGGCGCGAAGAACCATGTGGTCGTCCTGCCGGATGCCGACATGGAGACTACCACCAAGATCGTCGGCGACAGTGCTTTCGGCTGCGCCGGCCAGCGCTGCCTGGCTGTGTCTACCGTAGTGACCGTTGGCGATGCGCACGAGCCGTTTCGCGACGCGATCGCCTCTTCCGCTGCTGCGCTGAAGGTTGGTCCGGGCTTGTCGGATGGCGTGGAAATGGGGCCGGTCATCACCGCCGAGAGCCGCCGGCGCATTGAGGGTGCCATCGGTCGCGGCACCGCTGACGGAGCTGCAGCTGTCCTTGACGGACGCGGGATTCAGATCGACGGATGTTCGGAGGGCAACTTCGTCGGCCCGACCGTGCTGGACAGAGTAACGCCTGGCAGCTACCTCGCAACGACCGAGGTTTTCGGACCCGTTCTCGGACTGACACCAGTCAAGACCCTCGACGAGGCGATCGAAGTCATCGCCGGCAGTCCGTTTGGCAATGCGTCCTCGATCTTTACCAGCAGCGGTGCCTCGGCGCGCAAGTTTCGGAGCGAAGTGCCGACCGGCAACGTGGGCGTGAACATCGGCGTCGCGGCTCCGATGGCTTACTTCCCGTTCAGCGGCTGGAAGGACAGCTTTTTCGGGGTGCTCCACGGGCAGGGCCGAGATGCGGTCGAGTTCTATACCGACAAGAAGGTCGTGGTCGAACGCTGGCCGCAGGAATGGTCCCGCAAGTTCTGACCTGCCGCCCGTCAAGGCCGCATCGCTGACGGCGGCTTTTCCCAATACTGCTCGTGGCAGGCAGTGCAGGCGACATACAGCTCTCCGCCTGTATCGAAGACCCCTTGGTCGTCGCGGTTATCAGCCGCTTCCATCACCTGCGTAGCGGCGTCGATCAGCCCGTTGGCGTAGATCATCCAGTCCTCGGTGTCCCGCGCGCGCCCTTCCATCATCAACAGGTTGCCTGCCTCGGCGAGGGTGAGGGCACTTTGCATGACGCGCAGCCATTCGTCTTCGTTGCTGGGCCGGATCTCGTTGGTGCCCTCGATCGTGATGATTGTGCCGACCGAGTCCCAGACGACCTCGGCGTGAGGGTAGACCACATCGTGCATTACGTCTTCCACGCTGCCCACGGGTCTGAACGGCGGACCGGCCGGCGACGCTTGCTCGCTCGGGCCGCAAGCTGCGCAGATCCCGATCGTACAGATCGCGACGAAAAGCACCTGCTGCGCCCTAGAGTTCTCAGGTTTCATCAGACTTTCTCAATGCCCAGTGTTCTGGACGCGCCGTCCGGTTGTCGGCGGCGGGCCAAGAGCGTCTGCGCGTTGCATACACTTTAGCGCCTGCATCGGGTGCGTCGCAGGGGCCTGGTAGGGCGGGCGGAGCGTTTGGAGGCCGCGTCCGGCATCCGCTACCTGCAAGCCGCGCGCGGTATTCTGATACAGTCGTTTTCTGGTTCGGCCCGCCAAGCTCCCGATCGCGTGCTTTCTGGATCGGGCAGGGACTGGAGAGTCGAGTCCCGCGATGTCCCTGCAAGTCCTGTTGGAATCTCTCGAGGCGTCGTGGGCCAGCGTCGCGATCCGGGAGTCGATCCTGTTCTACCCGTTGGTGGAGACCACGCACGTGCTGACGTTGTGCCTTTTCCTGGGGATGACTTCGGCATGGGACCTGCGCCTGGCCGGCTGCGCTTTGCGCAGCGTCCCGGTCTCCCAAGTCGTGAACCGGCTCTTTCCCTGGGCAATCGCCGGATTCGTTTTGATGGTGATCAGCGGCGGGCTGCTGTTTCTGTCCGGGCCGGTGCGGGCGTCGCAGAACATCTTCTTCCAGGTCAAGATGGTGACGATCGCCTTGGCCGGCATTAACGCGTTCGTCTTTCACAGGACGGTCTTTCGCTGGGTCGAGGAGTGGGACGAGGCGGACACAATCCCGAGACGAGCCCGCATGGCTGGCATCTGCTCGCTCGTGCTGTGGAGCATCGTCGTCATCTGCGGGCGCATGCAGGCTTACAACTGGTTCGACTAACAGGGTTTGAACATGGATCTTCTGCCGGTCTTCCAGTGGCTCGAGGACACGACGATCGGGGTCATAATCCGTGAGTCGCTGTGGCTCTTTCCCGTGATCGAGGCAGTGCATCTGCTGGCCCTCGCTCTGATCGGGGGCATGATCCTGGTGGTGGACCTGCGCTTGCTTGGTTTCGGCATCCGCAGCCAGTCATCGGCCGCATTGGCCAAGAGCCTGCAGCCGTGGCTCGTTGGCGGGTTGATCACAATGGTCGCCACGGGCGTGCCAATGTTCCTCTCCGAGGCGATCAAGTGCTACTACAGCCCGCCGTTCTGGTACAAGATGTCTTTCTTCGCGGTGGCGCTGCTGTACACCTTCACGGTGCGCAAGCGGGTTGCCGCGGCGGATGCGACGGCGCTTGGCCCGTTCTGGGGCAGACTCTCAGCGCTTACTTCGCTGGCCCTGTGGTTCTGCGTCGGCTTCTCGGGCCGCTGGATTGCGTTCTATTAGTCGGCGAGTATTTCGCCCGCGCTAGGATTCGCCGAGGCTTAATCACTCTCGTCGGGCTCACCCTTCCGGTCGCTGGCTTGTAATTCCAGCTCAGCTCCAGCGGGGCAATCTGTGGTGCCTCACGCTGACCTCGTCGACTACGATGAGATCAGAATGTTGCGAGTTCTTTTTGGAGCCATCGTCGCCGCGACATTGTTGTCGGCGGAGACCTATCACGTCTACTATCTCGGCGGTCAATCGAACATGGACGGGTATGGCAGGGTCAGTGAGCTACCCGCTGACCTCCAGGGGGTAAACAACGCCGTGCCCATCTTTCACGGCAATCCCAAACCAGATGGTGCGGCAGGCGGAGGCCTGGGCGTTTGGACCAAGCTGCGCCCGGGACACGGCGCGGGCTTCAGCGCTGACAGCACTGCGAACAAGTACTCGAACCGATTCGGCATCGAGGTCACATTCGTCCGCCGACTGAATGAGCTGCGCCCCGGTGAGAAGGTTGCGCTGATCAAGTATTCGCGCGGTGGCACCTCGATCGATGAAACGGCGGCCCGTTGGTTTGGCAGTTGGGAAGCTGACTTCATAGGGGGTCCCCAACAGTATTCCGGCGTCAACCAGTACGACAACTTCTTGAGCACGTTGAAGAACGCGTTCGCCGAACGAGATATCGATGGCGATGGGGCGAGCGACATACTGATCCCCGCTGGAATCCTATGGATGCAGGGCGAGAGCGACGCCGTCACCGCCGCCGTCGCGGGGCGCTACGAACGCAATCTCAAGCGTTTGATGGACCTCATGCGGGCGGCCCTGCGGGTCGACGATCTACCGGTTGTGATCGGACGCATCTCCGACTCGGGCGAGGACAAGGACGGCAAGGTTTGGAACCACGGCGATGTAGTGAGGCAGGCCCAACAGGATTTCGTCGATTCCGACACAGCTGCCGCCATCGTTACCGAGACTGACACGTACGGCTATTCCGACCCCTATCACTACGACACGAACGGGTACGTCGAACTCGGCAAACGCTTCGCCGAAGCGATTCATTCGATTCGTCCGGAGTAGCCCCGATGCGGGTGGCGATCTGAGCTATCGCGCGGACACTATATCGCGATCGCCTCTTCGAGAAGCTGGCGGCACGGGCGAGTGGTGAGGCGAGGACATTCCTCTGAGCCTGCTGCTCCGGGCTTACCGCACATCACCAATGCCCCGCCCAATTGAAGAATTGGGGAACAGACGCAGCAGCCCATCGGGCCAAGCTAAGCCGGGCGTGCCTACTGGCCTACCACGTGCAGCACTAGGGTCCGCCGATGCGGACGGCGTCGGTGCTCAAAGAGATAGATTCCCTGCCAGGTGCCGAGCGTCGGCCTTCGGTCGACAACGGGTATCGCCAAGTGTGTCTGGGTCAACGCTGTCCGAATGTGCGCCGGCATGTCATCCGGCCCTTCCATCGTGTGCTGGTACAGGCGATTATCTTCGGGCACGAGGCGGGCGAAGAACCTCTCGAGGTCATGGACGACGTCTGGGTCGGCGTTTTCTTGAATTGTCAAGGACGCAGACGTATGGCGTATGTACACAGTCAGCATGCCGGTCTCAATGTCAAGCCCTGCCACCCAGTCCAGAATCGGTCGGGTGACCTCGGACAAGCCCTTGCCTCTGGTTTCGAAATGCAGCTGTCGCACAAACTGTTTCATCTCAGTGCCCCTAATCTTCTCTTGAACTGCCGCTGGAGTCAGCGACCACAGGTAGCGGCACACTCAGGCCCGCAGCGTGGCCAGCTAGCAGACGAGCCATCGGTTCCGCAACGGACCTTACGCGCTGTGGCGTTTCTTGATCTCGTCGAGAGCAAGACGACTAGAACGTAACACGCGGTGTTCTCGTGCACTGTTGGCGAGGCGTTCTCGGCGAAATCCGTAGGAGCAATCTAAGACCGCAACGGCTACTTCGCTCAGGCCACCGTGCGCTCCCCAACTCTACAAATTATGTCGGAGGAGCTGGCTCCTTCATGCTGAGCATCATCACTGTCGCGATACCGTGTCTCGGTCGGCAAGGTCTCACGCCACCGCCCCGAGACCATTCTTCGCTACCAGCGTCAGCAGCTTCAGCGAGGCACCGCGCGGTCGCTTCTCACCGCGCTCCCACTGGCTCACCATACCCGTGGTCACATTGAGGTAGCGGGCAAACACCGCTTGGCTCGCATTCTCCCGCAGCCGGATTTCGCGGATTCGCTCCGGTGCCATCTCCTCGACCGGAGTCAGGCACATCTCGTCGAACGCCTTCATCGTCCGCTTGGACATCGCGCCCGCCTCCGCGATGCCGGGCGCTGTCTCATGCACAGAGGCAAGCACGTCGCTACCGTCTCGCTTAGCCATCGCAGATCACCTCGCTGATTGTCCCATTCGCCAGCATCGCGTTAAGGGCGGCATTGTGCAGCCCGAGCATCTCATCGGCCAGCGCCCGTACTGCCCGAAGTTCGGCTAGCCGAAGATTCTCTCGGGCGCTCTTCGCGAATCCGTGGACGAAGAACGCACGCTCGCTTCGGCGCAGCACCAAGATCGCCCGAATGCGGGTGGTTCTCGGCCTACCGCTCGGTGGGGTCCCTTCCGTCCCGAGGCGCACCAGTGCCGGACGACCCCATGAACAGCCGGCGGCCGTCCTCAAAGGTCAGATCCCGGCCGTTGGCCTTTTGCGTGCCGTCCTTGGCTTGGTAGCCGTCGACCATGATGACCGTGCCTGGGAGCAAGGATTGCTTGGTGAAGCCGCGACGGAAGAGGGTGTTTGGCGTGCCGCCCTCGATCATCCATTGCTCGACCTTGCCGTCTTCCATCGTCACGTCGATATGAATCCAAGCGTGCGGGTTGATCCACTCCATCTTGGTCACGGTGCCCTTGAGCTCCACGGGCCGGTTGGCGTCGAATTCGGCCGAGAACGCATGATGGGCCAGCAGCTGCGCTGCGGCCAAAAGGGCGATCAAGATGATGGTGGCGTAGAAGCTTGCGGCTCCTTTGGACATGTTGCCTTCTCTCCTCGGTTGCAGTTTACCTTAACGAGCCTGCGATAGGGTCAGCGAGCGATGACCTGACGCTTGGCAATGCGTGCCATCGAAAGCAGACCCCCCGTTACGGCCGAATTAGGGCAGATTCGATCCGGTGTGAGGCGTGCCCTCTTGCTCCGCCGCACGCGCTCCCTCCAGCATCGTGAACATGCTGTAGTTGCCCTCGTGGCAGGCGTACTCGAACATCGGCTGGTCCGTCTTCTTCATCGGTATCATTGCCGACCACGGCTGTTCGAACGAGTCGGGGTCGTTGATCGTGTATTGGTATACGACCCGGTCGGGCGCCACTCGGGTGAACCGTTCGGTCAGCACCATATTCGGCCCGCTTCCGCGGTAGGAGGTCTTGTCGCTAAAGTTGCGCGACTCGACAACCAGCGTGTCGCCCTCCCACCGTCCGCGCGCGTCGCCGCGCCACTGTCGCATGTGACCTGGCAGGTGGTCCCGCCCGTCCAGCGGCACGATGCGGGCGTCGTTGACCATCTCGATCAGCAACACCGCGTAGCCCGGTGTCTGAAAGATATGGACGTTGTTGTTGTAAGCGCTGGGCGTGTAAGGCGGCCCGGCGTTGAAGCCTAGGATGCAGCGCTCGGCGACTCCCCGGTCCTCCGGCCCGTGCGGCTCTCGCGCCCGAGCGGCGCGGATCCCCGCATAGCGTTTCTGAGCGGGGTCGGTCATTGCCGGGATCCTCCCGTTGGGAGGATCCACGATTAGCGACGTGCGCTTGTCCTCGGTGAGTTCGTTTCCGTAGTCCCACCAGAACTGGTTGTAGGCGTTGCGCACGTCCTGCTCGGCCGAGATGCCGTCGGAAGCTCGGCGATCCTTGTTGCGGCGACCCAGTTCTGCGACGCGAAACTCGGCGGCCTCTTCGTCGCTGAAGACCTCTTGCTCTCCAAGCTGCCTAGGTCGCTCCAGCGGCGTGATCGTCCGGAAATCCCACACACCGCGCAAATCAGGCGCTCCCCAAGCTGTGCGAGGGGGAGTCCACTCTTGCTGTTCCCCTGCGGCGTCGGCTGCTGCCAGCGGAGCAGCTGCAAGGCCTGTGATCAGTGCCAGCCCCAAGACCCGATGTGTCATGGCGAACCTCCTAGCTCATTCCGTTTCCTTCTTGCGCAAGTGACCGTACATCATCTCCTCCACGAACTCGACGCACTTGAATTCGAGCAGCTGCATGTTCTCGTCCATGCGCCGGTATAGAGGGAGCTTGATCTTCCACGGCCGCGTGAACACGTTCTCGTCTTCGATGGTGGCCTCGTACAAAAGGTGGTCCGGGCCAATGGGCGTGTACCGCTCGACTACCTTCAGCGCCTCTGAATGGAAGTTTCCGGCGCTGTCGAACCATGTGTCGCCGACGTGGTTGGTGACATCCACCACCAGCGTCTGCCCTTCCCAGCGACCCCGCGAGTGCCCCATCCACGCGTCGCCAGGATGCTCGAAGTCCGGCCGGTTCATGTAGACCACCCGAGAGGCGCTGGCGAACTCGTAGGCGATCAGGATGTGGTCCGGCGTTTGGACGATCTGAAACGGGAAGGGCATGTAGGTGGCCCGCGGCACGCCTGGCATGTAGCACTTGACGACCGGATCCAGCTTGAGCCAGTCTGCCTTGTTCTGCAGCCGCTTTTCGAGCGCCCAGGGTTGGTAGGGGATTTCGCCGCCCTCGACGATGCCCAACCCGCCTGGAATCGCGCCCAGAGCCCCCATGTTGACGACCGGTCCTGATTCGGCCGAGTGGCCCTCAATGTTCCAGTTGGCTGAGCCCAGGGCCTGCCAGATGCCATTCAAGTTCGGGTTCCTGTCGGGAGTGAGGGGGGCCTGATAGTCTTGTCCAAGGCCGACCGCCGGCGCGAGCGCCAGACCGAAGCAGAGAGTCGCCGCTGTCACCGGCGCGCTGGCTGACAAGAATCGGGCGTGGGATCGAATCACGTGCAACACCTTGAAGAGTCTACTACCGATTCGGGCCGCTGCGAAACCCCGGGCACCGCAGGATGCAGGGAGTTCCTCGCTCCATGTGGGCCTTCGCCGGGATCCGGCGGTCTCCTTCCGCCCAAGTAGGCTTGAACCCGGTCCGCTCCAGACCTGGCGGCAGGTTGCCGGACTTGCAGTCGAGCCGGCCAGCCTGCGCTATACTCTCTGCCCGGCAGTGGCAGCCAGAACGAGCGGTGGACCCATCGTTAAGCCTCTTCGTCCTCAAGCGCGATTTCGCCTGTGTTGCGATGACGCTCGCATGTTGCGTCGCTGTGGCCTACGCGCAGAACTCGCCCACCGAATCATCCGCTGGGCGCGTCGATGACGAGCGAATCGACAGGATCGACGATAACGATCCCGGACAGTGGCTGGCATACGGACGGGGCTACAGCCAGCACCGCTTTTCCCCGCTCGAGCAGATTAACCGCCAGACTGTTGGCGACCTCGGCCTGAACTGGGCACGCGAGATCGAAGTCCGCCATCGCTTGCAGTCGTCTCCGATCGTGGTGGATGGCGTCCTGTATTTCACCGACAGCTGGAGCGTTGTCTCGGCAGTCGACGCCGACACGGGCGAGACGATCTGGACGTTTGATCCCAAGACCCGCCGCACGCGCGCCCGCTGGTCGTGCTGCGGCGGGCCGATCAATCGAGGCGTGGCGGTGTACGGCGGCCGGGTCTATACGGCCACGTTTGATGCCCGCTTGGTGGCGATTGATGCCCGCACAGGCGAAAAGGTGTGGGACGTGGGCACCGACGACTACCCGTCCCGAGTCCCGTACACCATTTCCGGCGCTCCGTTGGCTGCGGCGGGGAAGGTCTTCATCGGCAACAGCGGCTCGGAGTGGGATCACCGCGGCTACGTTACCGCCTACAACGCCGAGACAGGTGAGAAGGAGTGGCGTTTCTTCACCGTGCCGGGCGATCCGTCCATGCCGTTCGAGCATCCCGAGATGGAGGTGGCGGCCGAGACCTGGAACGGCGAATGGTGGAAGCTTGGCGGCGGCGGCACGGTGTGGAACAGCATGACCTACGACGCCGACTTGCACACGGTATACATCGGCGTGGGCAACGGCACGCCGTGGTCGCGCAAGATTCGCTCGCCTGGCGGCGGCGACAACCTCTTTCTTTCCTCGATCATTGCCTTGGATCCCGAAGCCGGCCGGATGAAGTGGTACTACCAAACCACCCCCGGCGACAACTGGGACTATACGGCGACGCAGGACATCGTCTTGGCTGACATGGAGGTCGACGGAGCAGACCGCAAGGTGCTCATGCAGGCGCCCAAGAACGGGTTCTTTTATGTGTTGGACCGCATCAATGGCGAACTCCTCAGGGCGCATCCCTATGGCGCGATGACGTGGGCTACCCACGTCGACATGGAGACGGGGCGGCCGGTCGAGAATCCCGATGTCGTGTGGGAGGAGAAGCCGCAATGGATTCTGCCCGGAAACACTGGCGCGCACAACTGGGAGCCGATGTCCTTTGACGCCGACAAGGGCCTGATGTACATCCCGACGCACGACACGCCGTTCTTCTTCGCCCTGCCCAAGGACTATCGCGAGACCGGTGTGTACCGCCCGCGCGAGCGGACCATGAACTTGGGCGTCGCGATGGGCGCCTACCGCACGGAGCTCATCGAGCAAGCGGGTGCGCGGCCGGAGCCCAAGGGGTTTCTCAAGGCATTCGACCCGCTTACCGGCGAGACAGTCTGGAAGGTGCAGAACAAGTCCGCGCGGATCGGAGGCGTGCTTTCGACCGCCGGCGGGCTTGTGTTCCAAGGGGACGGAAGCGGGACGCTATCGGCCTACGACAGCGAGACAGGAGAGCGGCTTTGGGAGTTCGACGCTTACGGTTCGATCATCGCCCCTCCCGTCACCTACCAAGTCGGGAACACGCAATACGTGGCAGTAGTAGTCGGCGCCAGCTTTGCATATCTCGATCTCGGCAAGCTGCTCGTATTCTCGCTCGGCGCGGACCATGCCCTGCCGGAACCCCCGCTGCGCGACAGGTCGATTCCCGCGCAACCGCCCATGATCGCGTCGGCGGAGGAGCTGGCCCAAGGGGAGGAGCTCTATCACCAGTTCTGCGCCTCGTGCCATGGCTACGCAGCGCGCGGCTACCGCAATGCCGACCTCCGCCTGATGAGCCGGGCCATCCACGATGCCTTCCAGAAAGTCGTGCGAGAAGGCTTGCTGCTGGATCTGGGCATGGACAGTTTCGGCAACGACCTCGACGAGACAGAGACCGAACTGATCCGGCAGTACATCATCTCTCGGGCCAACATCGACCGTGAAGCGTCCGGAAGATAGAGAAATCCGCAGCCGCCGCGGATGGCAGGTCGAATATACTCTTAGGGGTCCGCCTTGGACAGGACGAGGAAGGGTCGATGATTCGCAACACAGTGTCCGCGCTGCTCTTGACCGCTCTGCTCGCGTTCGTTCCGTGCGCCTACGCGCACCACGCGTTCTCTGCCGAGTTCGATGCGAACGCGCCGATCAAGGTGATCGGCAAAGTAGTCAAGGTCGAGTGGATCAACCCTCACGCATGGGTTCACGTGATGATGGAGCGTGAAGACGGCGAGACGCTTACGTGGGAACTGGAGGCGGGCACACCCAACACGCTGCTGCGCCGCGGGCTCACCAAGACACTGTTGGTACCCGGGACGGCTGTGACGGTGCGCGGCTACCAGAGCAAGGACAGGCTGTGTGATCCGAATTGCAAGGGCAGCGGTCGAGACATCACGTTTCAGGACGGGCGCAAGCTCTTCATGGGCTCATCCGGAACCGGCGCCCCCCGCGACGGTGCTGATCCCAGCGAGCCGAAGCGGCCCTGATCAATTCCCGTCGTCCGGGGCGGCTGCCCCTTCGCTTTCCACGGCTTCCTTGGCGGCCTTGGCCGCCTTTGCCCCGCCATACCAAGAAGCCAGCCAGTCGTCGCTGCTTTGGCCCTTCTCTTCCCGCGCGCGGGCTCCGGAGAGCATCAGGGTCATCGCTCGATTGCCTTCGTGGCATGCGTATTCCAGCAGCGGGTCGGACGAATTCTTCATCTCCACCGCCACCGACCAAGGCGCTTCGAACGATTCGGGGTCATCGATGGTGTATTCGTAGAGCAGCGTTGCCTGCGATGTCCGGGTGAAGCGTTCGGTGAGTACCATGTTCGGGCCCGAGCCGCGGAAGTTGGTGTGCTTGGTGAAGTTCTTGGTCGTCACGACCAGCGTGTTGCCTTCCCAGCGGCCACGCGAGTCGCCCTTCCAGAAGCGCATGTTCTCCGGAACGTGGTCCCTTCCGTCGAGCGGGATGATGCGGTGGTCGTTGATCATCTCGTTGAGAATGGCGACGTACGTCGGTGTTTGGAAGATCTCCGCGAAATTGTTGTAAGCACCCGGATTCATGGGAGGGCCGGAGTTGAAGCCCACGATGCAACGTTCCAGAGGATTCCGATCCTCAGGGCCGGACGGAACGCCACCCCAGCGGGCATAGCGCTCGTCCGATCGCCGCTTGGCTAGATCGGTCAATGGCGGAATCCGCCCGTTGGGCGGATCGACCACTAGCGAGGTTCGCATCGTCCCGGTCATCTTCTCGCCTCGGTCCAGCCAAAAGGCGTTGTAGCCGACATCCACATCCCCCTGTCCCTGAACCGGGTCTTGATTGCGCCGAGCGGCTCTCGCGTCAAGCGTGCGCTGTTCCCAAGCCTCGGCTTCTTCGGGCGTCAGGAACTCCTTGTCGGCCAGTTCCTTCGGGCGCTCGAACGGAGTGATGGAACGGAAGTCCCACGTGCCTTGCAGGTCCGGCGCGCCCCAGCTCGTGGTCGGCGGATCGGCCGCAAGGACTGGCACCGGCAGCGCCGCCAGCAACAGCGCGATGGTCGGCAACGCGCAGGTGCGCAGCAACCAAGTAATGGAACGCAGTGTGTGATCGCCGGCTTGGGTCATGGCTCGTCTCCTCTTCTAATCCTCGGGCTCGGCCTCCGATGCCCCGGCATCCCGGTAGAGGTGTCCGTAGGTAGCGCCCTCGGCGAATGGCACGCACTTGAACTCGAGAATCTGCGCGTTGGGCTCGAGGCGCCGGTAGAGCGGCATGCTGATCTTCCACGGGCGGGTGAACACCTTGGGGTCCTCGATAGTGGCCTCGTAGCGGAGCGTATTCGGCCCGGTGGGCGTGTACCGTTCCTCCACGCGCAGTTCCTCGCTGTGGAAGTTCCCCGAACTGTCGAACCAGGTGTCGGGAACCTGCGCCGTCACGTCAACTACCAGCGTCTCGCCCTCCCAGCGGCCCAGCGAATAGCCCATCCACGACGGGGCCAAGGCTTCGCTGCCCGGACGGTCCAAGCGCACGACCCGGCTGTTGCCGCCGAACTCGTAGGCGAACAAGATCTTTGTCGGTGTCTGGACGATCTGGAACGGAAGCGGCATGTAGGTGGCGCGAGGGATGCCCGGCATGAAGCACTTCACCGCTGGATCGAGCTTTAGCCAGTTCTCTAGGTTCTTCGCGCGCTGCTCGGCGGCCCAAGGCTGGTACGGGATCGTGCCGCCTTCGACCACGCTGAGCCCGGCCGGAATTGCGCCGAGCGCGCCGAGTGCTTCGACCGGTCCGTGGCGTGCCGCGTGGTCTTCCAAGTCCCAGTGGGCCGAGCCCATGGCCTGCCAGATGCCGTTGAGATCGGGGTCGCCGTCAGGTGTGCGTGCAGCGGCGTACTGGGCGGACGCTGGCGCACCGCAAAGTAGTGCCATAGCAGCCATCAAGGCTGTGGACAACGTTCTGCGCAACATCCGCGTTTCTCCGCCCTGCGGGATCCGGTTCAACTGGCCGACGGAAGCTCGTCCCGCCGAGATTCCGAGTCAACCAGAGTATACACATTGGAGCTGGCGGTCACGGTCGCTCAATCGCAGTCTTTCGATCATAGTCACCACGCGGTTCGGCATCTTTACCGACACAACCGCTACGAGCTGGCAAGCTGTCGCTCTCCTTGGTCTACCCCAATCGTTCAGGATGGCATGCTCCCTGCGCGGGATTCGTTACGCGACTGCAAAGGCAGCCTCCCCGACGATCTCGCCGTCTACGTAGTGCTTGAATGCCTCTACGCTCGTGTGGCAGTCGAATCCGGCCTGGCTGACTGTCCGATATGTTTCCGCGGATTCATTCAGGAGAAGTGCGACGGGCCGTCCCCGCCCCTCTGGAAGGCCGTTCGGCCAAGCCAAATCAATCGTAGCCTTGAGCACCTCTGAGGCTGGGTCGCGAAGCTCGAAGCCGAACTCGCCAGCGTGCAGCCCTCGCCCAGACATCCAGTCTTGGAGTTCATCCAGAAGCTCCTCCTCGTCCGCACTTGAGACATGCGCCGGCAACACGGGCGGAACCGCTACTCGAAGCGACCCGTTGATCGCTTCGAGTACCTCACCATGTCCCGGATAAAGTGCGGCCAGGTGCCGGTTCGCGACAGCCGCAAGGAGGCTGCGTCGGGCCTCAAGGAACGCCGGGAAATTCCCCACCTTCCACAACTCCTCGTCCATTGGAATCCACTGGGACTTCAGAACTCCGGGGCTCTTTTCCTCCAAGAAAGCGAAGTAGCCTTGGAGGCCGACGCGGTGAAGGTCGGGGTCGTGCTTGCCCTTGGGAAATCGAGTTGGTTCTGCGGGACACGCTGCGCCGATCCACTTGTTGCACGCGGATGTGAGAAAGCAGAGGTTCGCGAGCGCATTCACCTGAGGTTTCTCGTATCCAGCGTCATAAAGCACTGCCTTGGGAAAGATGTGATGCACCTCCAATTCGGCCCCCTTGCCCAGTAGGCCAGTCTTGAGTTCGGTGCCGTCGCATAGGTTCTTGGCTCCGCCCACTCGGGTCAGCCAGTAGAGCACCGGGTAGAGCCGTGCTCCGAGCGACCATGCGTCGAAGTCCGAGGCAGTCACTTGGTGCCGTCCCCACTTCGTCCCGATGTCCGCGATCAGCTTTTCTATCCCATCCACAGTTCCGTCCACAACCAGCAGATCCTGCTTGATCTTCGCTTCGGTCGTACCTGAGAAGCGGCCTCGCATCCCCGCCTGCAAGAACCAGTAGAGGAGCGCATTGCGCTCATCGCTGCTCATCAGCCCAGGCGGGCGTAGCGTTAGATGACGCACCAAGACTGGAATCGAGTAGCGACCGAAAAGGACGCGGTCGTGGTCGAGCCCAAGTTTGCTGGAGATCTCATTCAGCATTGCGTCGACGTACTTGACGGTGGTATTCAGGCCATTCCTAATCTCCTCGCCCGGAGTGTCGTGCAAGTACTGAAACGCCGCCTCTCCGTTCACGACGGAGTTCACGCATCGGAGGAGCCAGTCCACCGTGAAGTGGTACCGGTGCTCACTCCACGTCTCGACCTGTCGTCGCATCTCATCGCGGACTTCGGGCCACTTGGCGGCGATTCTCGCCAGTGCGAGATCGCCGCTCGATAGCGTGGTGCCAGCGCTGTTGAGGCGGTTGAAGATGTCCACGACTGTGTCGATGCGCTTGTCCTCGTCTGCGATCTGCTCGACATGGAGCTCCACACCGGTCACGCCAAGAAGCTGGAGTAGGTGCCCCATGATGCGCATCTGGGATTCGGCATCAAGGGTTCCGTTGCTGTCCGCTAGCTTGTTGGCCATTAGGGCTGCAATCCCGTTTGGCCCCGCCCGCATAACGCTCGTTACTTCGAACCAGTTCGGATCATCCTTCATCTTGATCGGTTGCAAAAACTCAAACCTCTCGTCCATCGCGTGGAAATGCAGGCCGGTGAACGCTTGATCGTCCCCACTGAAGAAGTCTGGTGCCCGGCCCTTGATCACGCCGTAAAGCGATGTGACTCGCTGCTGACCGTCCAATAGGAGTTCCGTAGCGGAACCGTCGTCGCGCGAAGTTAGCCAGGTTAGAAGGCTCCCGACTGGGTGTCCCCTGTACAGCGAGTCGAAGAACTGCCGAACCTGCCTCCGCTTCCAGACATACCCACGCTGAAATGCGGGCAAGGCAATCTTGCCCGCTTCCACGTTCGCCAGAATGATGTCGACTTTCATTTCGTTATCCACTCTCCTCTTGCATTGCTTCTATTGGCGTTTCTCCCGATAGGAGCAGACGAAAATGTAGCACGGCGACCAAGGCGGCCGACGCCAAGTCCCTTCGGGGTTCCGGGCTCTTCAGTGAGACTCCTGTTTCTTGGCCGAAACCATGATTGGTGCTTGGAGGGTGACTGCCCAGCTGCGGCCGTGCCCGCCACGGGCAGTCTCGCGAGTTAGACACAGTCACTTTGCCCGATGCACTTCAAAGCGGCGACGCCCATGTTCAGCCGCGTGGATCGGATGCCCTCCTCCGACGTTCAATCACGGCGGTCCCGTGTTGGACGTGTCACTAAAGATAGCGACCTAAGAATGCCCTCAATGCCCCGCTCAGAACGACAGCCGCATGGCGAGGTTGAACGTGCGGCCATCGTTGAGGGTGTTGGTGATCTGCCCGAAATTGCCGCCGGTGAGTTCGCTGCCCGGGAACGCGAACTGGGGCGTGTTGAAAAGGTTGATCGACTCCACGCGAAACATCAGGGTGCTCTCGCCGGCGATCTTCCAGCTTCGCGACAGCGATAGGTTGAGATTCTGGATGCCGTCCTTTCGGAACACGTTCCTTCCAATATTTCCCCGCTTCTGGCCAGCCTGGACATAACTGAAGGCCGACCGCGGCATCATTTTCCTAGACGTGTCCGGGTGGTCCATCCTGCGGCCGATCAGCGAAGCGTCGAGCAGGTTGGGACGGTCGCCCATCGCGCCGTCGACGTTGCCGAATCCGGGGCCGTCCGAGCCGGCGTACAGAAGGAACGGAGTCCCTGTCTTGAGCAGCAGCACGGAGGACATCGACCAGCCGCCCAGGGCCTTGTTCCAGACGCTGCCCGCCGAGCCGACCGAAGGGGTGAGATAGCTGACCCGGGCCATCGCGGCATGGGGCTGGTCGAAGTCGCTCAGGGACTTGACGTCTCCGTGGACGTCGTCCTCGGTCTGGCTGCGGCCGTAGAACGCGTCGCGCGAGCTGGCATTGCTGGCGTAGTGTGCCCCGAGGTCGATGGCCTTGCTCAGCCAGTAGGAGAAATCCATCGTCAGGCCGCCGACATCGCGCAGCCCGACCGTGGCCTTGGCGGCATCGAAGTATGCCCGCGAGCCGTTGAGGATGCGGCGGACGTCGAAATAGCGCTGGTCAGGGCGCCGGTCGTTTATCGTCCTAACCGTCGTCGGAATGCCCGGAACGTTGCGGGCGCGGTTCAGGACCCAGCCGGCCAGGAGCCTGTGCGAGCGGCTCCCGAGATAGCCCAGTTCTGCGAATGCGCCGCGCGAGTTGGCGACCACCCAGCTGAAATTGTAGTGGTGGGAGTAGGGGGCGACCAAGTCGGGATCAAGCTGGACAATCGTGCTGCGGGCCGTGGCACCGTCGAAGTTGATGCCCGCCAACGGGTCCAGCAAGTTTGGGGCCACTACGTTTACACGGACGTTACCCGGTGGGTTGAACCGTTCTTGCGTGTAGGTGGCGGTGAAGATCTCGCCGAAATGAGTGCCGTACGCACCCCGCAGGACGCCCAGCTTGGTGCGGTATGCGAAACCGAAGCGCGGCGCGAAATTGTTGCAGTCGCAACGAAACGGAACGTTCGAGAACGCATTGACCTCGACCGGCCGGGTGGTGGGCTCGAATCGCAATCCAAAATCGAGCGTCAAGTCCCGAGTGGCCTTCCAAGTGTCCCCGGCAAAGTACTGCATCCGCCAGCGCCGAAAGCCCCGATGGGTCATGCCAATCGACTGCGTGATCCGGCTTGGCGTGCCAAGGCGCAGATTCGTCATCATGTCTCGCCCGAAGTTAGCGGTAAACATCACCATTCCCAAGTGCCCGCTACTTTCGATCCCGTTAAGATGCTCGCGGGTCAGTTCGAAGCCGGCCACGATTCGGTGGGCGCCGCGAGTCGTGCTGACAGATCCGGCGTAGCGGAAGAAATTCTGCACCCGGTCATAGGGAACGCTGCTCGTGCCACCGAGCGACTGCAACTGCCTGCCCATGAAGACCAGCGGGCCGAAGGCCGTTTCGTCCTGCACGATGAGTGAGGTTGTGCGGCGGAAACCGGCCGAGAAATTGCTGGATGTCTGCGGCGACCAAGTGCGATTCCAAGTGAAGCTGCCGTCGTGGGACCCGGTGGTCGTGTTGGGATTCTGGCCTTGGACGAGTTGGAAGGCGTCAACGTGCTGCTTGCGAAAACGGTAGTTCAGGGCGAGCCTGTCGTTATCGCTTAGAGGGAGGTCGTAGCGTCCGCCGGCGATATCGTTGTCGATCACTTGCGGCGCGTTGGTGTTGTGCGCGCGAGGATTGATGTCGGGTCGGTTGGGCGCCTCGTCTGGGTATGACCCCAGGATCTCCGAGACGATCGCTCGCAAATCGGGATCGGTCGCGAGCGGAACCCGCTCCTCGGGCAGGGGCATCAAGACGTTGCCGTTGACGTTGCCGCGATTTCTTTGGTGGTTCAGCTCGACCGAAAATGCAGACTGGCCCGGCAACGGCAAGGTCATTTGCACGCCGTAGTCGTTCGAGTTCGCAGGCTGGACCGCTCCGACTTGAAAGAACGATCGAGCCGAGAAGACGCTGTTGCCGTGAGTCTCGTGGATGGAGCCGTGGAAGGCGCGCCCGGTTGCCGGGCGAAGATGCATCGGCCGGCTGGCCGGGTTGCCAAACTCGGTGCCGAAGTAGCCCCTTGCCGCATCGAACTCGCGCACGATCGTCGCGGTGGTGCCCATGCGGATGTTGATTTCCTTCAGGACATTGTTGTCGATCAACGTCAGCTGGATGTTTTCGTTGCGGCGGCTCTCTCCCGATTCGCTGTCGACCTCGCCGAGCAGGTTCAGCTCCGTGCGCTCGCGGTTGGCCTCGGATTCCTCGCCGAGAGGCGCAGCCTGAGTTTCGGGAGCAGCCTCTGCGCGCAGTTCGGCGGCTGCCTCGGACGAGCCGGATTCGCCAGATTCTCCCGCGACACCCTGTCCGGCCAGCGCCAGCCCCGCCACAGCAGCGACTCCGATCGCTTGCCGGAACGAGGGCTCAATCCTGATCTTGGGCCGCATAGGAACTTGGATGCCCTGCAGTTTGCCCACAGGCGCTCGGCCGGGTCCACTTCGGGATTGCCCACCCCAGCAACCAAGTACTCAAGTACTAGAGTATCGCGAAAGTTAACGAATGTATAGGAGTCGTTCGGCGGCTCCGGCGGACGGCGGCCTCTGCGCGAAACTAGAAGGGTGATTGCTCGCTACACGCGGCCCGAACTAGGCCGCATCTGGTCCGATCAGAACAAGTACCGCCAATGGCTCGAGGTCGAGTTGATGGCCTCCGAGTCGCTGGCGGAACTCGGCGAAGTGCCGCGCGAGGCTTCCCAAGCGCTGCGGCAGCACGCGGACTTTGATGTGGAGCGCATTGACGCCATCGAGGCCGAAGTGCGTCATGACGTGATCGCGTTCCTGACTTCGGTGTCCGAGTCGATGGCGGCGGCCGGCGTGGCGGAGCACTCGCGCTGGCTGCACTACGGTCTGACTTCAAACGATGTCGTGGATACCGCCCAGGCGTTGCTGCTCAAGCAGGCGTCTGAGCCGATCGCCGAGCAGCTGCGCGAATTGCACGGAATCTTGCGCGCTCGGGCATTTGAGTTCAAGGACACCGTGATGGTCGGCCGCACGCACGGCGTGCATGCCGAGCCGACCACGTTCGGCCTGAAGCTGGCCAACTGGTATAGCGAGATCGGGCGCCACATCGAGCGCTTCGACGCTGCCCGGGAGCAGATGCGGGTGGGCAAGCTATCCGGTGCCGTCGGCACCTTGGCGCACATCAGCCCCGAGGCCGAGGACCGCATTTGCGCCAAGCTTGGCCTGAAGGCAACCGCAGTTTCCACGCAGGTCATCCAGCGCGACCGCCACGCGCATTTCGTCGCCGCGCTGGCGAACATCGCCGCGACCGTCGAGAAGATCGCGGTCGAAGTGCGGCACTTGCAGCGCACCGAAGTGCGGGAAGCCCAAGAGTACTTTTCCAAGACGCAGAAGGGCAGTTCGGCCATGCCGCACAAGAAGAACCCGATCACCTCGGAGCAGCTCAGCGGGCTGGCTCGCGTCGTGCGCGGCAATGCCGTGGCCGCCTTCGAAAACGTGGCGCTGTGGCACGAGCGCGATATCTCACACAGCTCGGTGGAGCGCGTGATCCTCGCGGATTCCACTACGCTGGTGGACTACATGCTGGCCAAGGCTTGCGATCTCGTGCGCAGGCTGCTGGTGTATCCGGATCGGATGTCCAAGAACCTGGAGTCCAACGGCGGGCTGGTGTATTCGGGCCAGTTATTGCTGGAAATCTCCGCCCAGGGCGTGCTGCGGGAAGAGGCCTACCGCTGGGTGCAGCGCAACGCCCTGCGCGCCTGGGAGGAGGATGGCAGCTTTCGGGAACTGGTCGAAGCCGACCCCGACATCAGCGCCGTGCTAGCGCCGGAGGATTACGAGCGGGCGTTCTCGCTGCAGCGGCAGCTGCGCAACGTTGACGCGATCTTCGAGCGAGTGTTCGGCTCCGATTAGCCACTGGCCGCCCGCGCGGTCAGGATTCGACAACCACCCCGGCCAGCTCTTCGAACATCTTGAAGGCGGCGATGATGTCCTCGTCGCCGTGGCCCTTGGCCACCCCGGCGCTGAAGAGTTCGTGAACCAGGCTGGTAGACGGCAGCGGGACGCCAAGTTCGCGGCCCGATTCGAGCATCAGGCTGATGTCCTTGCGCATCCACTTCAGCGGGAAGGCGGCGTCGAAGTTCCGGCCAAAGACGGCTGGCGCCTTAAAAGCGATGAGCCCGGACTTGGCGGCCGAGTTGTCAAGGATCTCGAACATCAAATCGGGCGGCACGCCTGCCTTGGTGGAGAGCACCATGCCTTCGACGAAGCCCTGCAATGTATTGGCGAGCACCAAATTCTGGGACAGCTTGGCGTGCAGGCCCATGCCCTGCCCGCCACAGTAGTAGAGGTTCTTGCCCATGCACTCAAAGTACGGCCGCACGCTCTCGAAGACTTCCTTGTCGCCGCCGATCATGAAGGTCAGCGTGCCGCTGGTCGCGCCCGGCGTGGAGCCCGTGCAGGGGCTGTCTAGGTAGTGGCCGCCCTCGGCCTCGAACTTGGCCGCGATACGCCGCGCCGTGCTCGGCCCGATCGTGGAGCAATCCGCCACCACGGTCTTCGAGGTCACTCCAGACAGCACGCCGTCTTCGCCGGTGAGCACTTCCTCGGACATCGCCGAGTCCCCGACGCACAGAAAGATGCAGTCGGCGAACGCGCCGACTTGCGCCGGTGTCTCGCAAAAGTGTCCGGCATCGTGCGAGTTCGCCAGATCCCTCGCTTTCGAACTGGTGTGGCTCCACAGCGCCACTTCGTGGCCTCCGGCCAGAAGATGCTCTGCCATGGGCTTGCCCATGAGTCCGAGTCCGAGAAAACCAAGTTTCGCCATATTGAGATTGTATCGGACGGGGCAGAACTCCCCGGACGCGGTCCAGCGGGCTCGCGAGCCTATGCGAGAATACCCAACCGTGCTGCGTTCGGTGCTCGTCAGCAAGCACGTTTACCGGGAGGCCATCGACCACTTGGCGGGGCGCGTCGCTGTCGACTACAACGACTCCGAAGAGAGCCTGTCCGGCGAGCAACTGCGTGCCCGGCTGGACGGCAAGCACGGGGTGATCTGCCAACTTACCGACCGTATCGACGCATCCTTGCTGGATGCCGCCCCCAGCGTCAGGGTCGTGTCCAACATCGCCGTGGGCTTCGACAACATCGACGTTCCGGCTGCCACCGAGCGCGGGATCATCGTGACCAACACCCCGGGCGTACTGACCGATACCACCGCCGATCTGGCCTTCGCTTTGATCCTGGGGGCGGCCAGGCGAATCGGGGAGTCGGAGCGCTACTTGCGGGCGGGCCGCTACCGACAGTGGCGCGTGGACCTACTGACGGGCTGGGACGTGTGGGGCGCAACCTTGGGAATCTTCGGCATGGGGCGCATCGGTCAAGCGGTCGCGCGGCGGGGCCGTGGGTTCAACATGCGGGTGCTATACCACGACCCGTTTCGCCTGAGCGAAGATGCCGAGCGGGAATTAGGCATCGACTTCGCCCCTAAGGAAGAGGTGTTGAAGCAATCCGACTTCGTGACCCTGCATTGCGCATTGACGCCCGAGACCCGGCACCTGATCGGCGCCGCCGAGCTGCGGGCGATGAAGCCGACATCCGTTCTGGTCAACACCTCGCGCGGGCCGGTGTTGGATGAAGCGGCGCTGGCCGACGCCTTGCAAGCGGGAACGATCGCGGCGGCCGGCTTGGATGTGTTTGAGAGAGAACCCGAAGTCCATCCAGAGTTGCTGAAGTGCGAGAGCGCGCTCCTCGTGCCCCACATTGCCAGCGCCTCGGTGGCCACTCGCACGCGAATGTGCGTGATGGCTGCCGAGAACATGCTGGCGGGCTTGGCCGGTGAACGACCTGCCAATATCGTCAATCCCGAAGTGCTGGACTGATTCGACCTGCGATGAAGCAGAACCTGCTGCGACTGTTTCTCAAGACGCTGGACCAGGCTTCCCTGGCCAATGTCATGTCTTCCAGCGTCGCGCGACGCGGGCAAGCGTTGACCGCCCTTGACGCGCAGGTCGATCTTCGACAAGCGAGGCGGATCTTCGTGGCGGGTGTCGGCAAGGCGGCGCGTCCGATGTGCGAGGCGCTGCTCCCGTTACTGCCGGAAGACAGGACTTCTGCGGCGGTGGTGGCGCCGACGTCATTGGACCGACCGCTGCCGGGCGCAAGGGAATTCGTCGGGGGGCACCCTTATCCCAACCGGGCAAGCGACGAGTCGGCCCGGTTCTTGCTGGATCAAGTTGCCGGCTTGGGTGCCGATGATCTCTTCATTTGCCTCTTGTCGGGCGGAGGATCCGCGATTTGCGAGGCCCCGCTCTATCCGTCGGTGTCGCTGGCCGATATGCAGGCGTTCTACGAGGTCCTTGTCACCTGCGGGGCGAACATAGTCCAGATCAATATCCTGCGCAAGCACCTCTCCCGCATCAAGGGTGGACGCTTGGGCCAAGCCGCGTACCCGGCTACGCAGATGACGCTGTACGTTTCCGATGTGCCACCCGACGAGCCCTCCTCCGTCGCGTCCGGCCCGACAATGCCCGACGCATCCACCTGCGAGGACGCCTACCGGACGGCCGAGGAGCTTGGCATCGTTGCCAGGCTGCCCGCTTCGATTCGCTGCTTCTTTACGGAGCGGACTCTCGCTGAAACGCCCAAGCCCGGCGTGGCTGAGTTTGCACGAAGCCAGTGGGTCTGCTTGCTCGACAACGCCGCCGTGCTGGAGACTCTCGAAGGCGAAGTCCGCCGTCTGGGCTGGGAGTTCGAGCGTGATTTGAGCGTCGACGACCAGCCCGTCGAACTCTCGGCCGATACGCTCTTGGACCGCTTGCAGCGCCTCTCTCTCGCCCACCCCGGCAAGACCGTCGCGGTGACGACCGGAGGGGAGCTCAGTAGCCCGGTCAAAGGCGACGGCAGGGGCGGGCGCAATCAAGCATTTGTGCTGTGGACTGCCCGCAAGCTCGCCGAGCGGGGGATGCGGGCGACCGTGCTGAGTGCCGGAACAGATGGCGTCGATGGCAATTCTCCGGCGGCCGGTGCCATTGCCGACGAGTCCACGGTGCCGCGGGCGCGGTCGCTCGGACTGGATCCCGCCGACTTCGAGCGGCGGTCCGATTCCTTCGGCTTCTTCCAGAAGCTCGACGATCTGATCATGACCGGGCCCACGGGAAACAACGTCCGCGACCTTCGCATCCTCGTGGCTGCGCCGCAGCTGGCGATCCGCCACAGTTGAAACGGGGACTAAATGTAGGATGGAGTCGGCGGTCTAAGGCCACCCGCGTGGGGCAAACAGTAGCCGAGTCCGCGCAAGGAGAGACCGATGACGAAAGTGCAGGCCGCGTTGCTGACGGTGTCAGTCATGATACTTGCGGGTGCGCCCGGCCTCCCCGTGCCGGCCCGCGCGCAGGACGACGGCACCCTTCCGACGATCGAGTCGCACACGGCCGGCTTCGAGCGTCTCGACGGCTTCTTCCCGCTCTACTGGGACGATGATGCCGGCACGCTCTGGCTGGAAATCGGCCGTCTTGGCGTCGAGGTGCTGTACGTCAACGCGCTGGCGGCCGGGGTGGGCTCGAACGATATCGGGCTCGATCGTGGCCAGCTCGGCGGCACGCGCATCGTGCGCTTCGAGCGGATCGGCCGCAAGATCCTGATGGTCCAACCGAACCACGCCTACCGTGCCACGACCTCCAACCCGGACGAGCGGCGCGCAGTGGACGACGCCTTCGCCACATCCGTCCTGTTCGGGTTCACGGTAGCGGCCCGCACGGGCGAGCGCTTCCTCGTCGACGCCACGGCGTTCCTGTTGCGCGATGTCCACGGCGTCGCCGACAGCCTGCCGGGAACGTACCAGCTCGACCGGCAACGCAGCGCCGTATACCTCGCCCGTACCAAGGGGTTTCCGCGGAACACCGAGATGGAGGCCGTGCTGACCTTCGCGCGCGACAGTCCCGGAGACGGACCCGGCTTCGGCCGCGGGTCGATCGAGGCTGTCGTCCCGAGCTCCGAGGCGGTCACCGTGCGCCAGCGTCAGTCGCTCATCGCGCTGCCGGACGACGGCTACACGCCGCGTCCCTACGATCCGCGTGCTGGCTACGGTGCCGTCTCCTACGTCGATTACGCCGCGCCGCTGGGCGAGCCGATGACCCGTCGCTACCTGCGCCGGCACCGCCTCGAGAAGCGCGACCCGTCAGCCCCCGCCAGCGAGGCGGTCGAACCGATCGTCTACTACCTGGACCGGGGCACACCAGAGCCGGTCCGCTCCGCGCTGCTCGACGGCGCGCGCTGGTGGAACCAGGCGTTCGAGGCGGCCGGCTATCGGGATGCGTTCCGGGTCGAGCTGATGCCCGAGGGGGCCGATCCGCTCGACGTGCGCTACAACGTCATCCAGTGGGTGCACCGGTCCACGCGGGGTTGGAGCTACGGCAGCTCGGTGACCGACCCCCGCACCGGCGAGATTATCAAGGGGCACGTCACGCTCGGCTCCCTGCGCGTCCGGCAGGACTACCTCATCGCCGAGGGGCTGCTTTCGCCCTATCTCCGCGGTGACGAAGAAGTGCCCCAGCTGGCAGAGCTGGCGCTGGCGCGGATCCGCCAGTTGTCCGCGCACGAGGTAGGGCACACTCTGGGCCTCGGACACAACTACTACGCGAGCCGCCAGGGGCGCATCTCGGTCATGGACTACCCGCACCCGCTCGTGACGCTGGGACCGGACGCGCAGATCGACCTGTCGGACGCCTACGACGTCGGCATCGGGGAATGGGACGAGGTGGCCATCGCCTATGGGTACCAAGACTATCCGGACGGGACCGACACGGCGCTCGCGCTACAGCGGCTGCTCGACGAGGCGTGGGGCGAGGACCTGCGCTACCTGACCAACCAGGACACGACCGCGCACCCGCGGGTCCACCAATGGGCTAACGGCACCGATCCCGCCCGCGAGCTCGAGCGGATGCTTCAAGTGCGCCGCATCGCCCTAGACCGCTTCGGCGAGAGCGCGATTCCCGCAGGACGCCCGCTGGCGACGCTGGAGGAAGCACTCGTGCCGCTCTACCTCCACCACCGCTACCAGATAGATGCCGCGGCATCCGCGCTCGGAGGCTTGGACTACGTCTATGCCATGCGGGGCGACGGCCGCGTGCCGGTGACGCCAGTGCCGGGCGACCAGCAGCGAGCGGCGCTGGCGGCGCTGCTACGGACGCTCGATCCGGCCGAGCTGACCCTGCCTGAAAGCGTGCTGCAGCAGATTCCGCCGCGGCCACCAGGGCACGGCCCACACCGGGAGTTGTTCCCCCGCCGCACCGGTCCGGCATTCGATGCCCTGACGCCGGCAATCGTCGCGGCCGACCTGACGGTCTCGCAGATGCTGGTCCCGTCCCGGGCCGCCCGCCTGGTCGAGCAGGCCATGCTCGACCCCATCCTGCCGGACCTGGAGGAGGTACTGGAAGCGCTGGTGGAGGGTGTCTTCGACAGGCCGGCCGAATCCGCATATGCGCACGCGGTCCGGCGGGCGGTGCAGCGGGTCGTCGTCGAACGGTTGATGGGACTCGGCGAGGGCGCTCCCATGGCGGAGGTGCGCGCCCACGCGACGGAAGCGTTGGAGCGCATCCGCTCTCGACTCCCGACGCTTGGCGACGATACCCATAATCGATTGCTGCGGCGCGAGATCGAACGCTTCCTCGAGCGACCGGACGAACCGATTCCGAGTCCGGCCGCGCCCATGCCTGTCGCGCCTCCGGGCAGCCCGATCGGCACCCCGGCGCTGGATTGGCTGCGCGGGGCGCCCCAGGATTGCTCTTGGGAACGGCGGTCGGGATTCTGATACCCAACACGGGATCGCCGTGTGTGCGACCCTGTCGGTCTCTGCATGCACGAACTAGCCGAGCACGGGCAAGAGCTTCGCCGCGAGCTGTAGAGAAATCTAAAGGGATCATCAATCTGGTACTAGCGACCGGCTTGCTGTGGTATGTTGGCCTGCGTTGCCACGCCCGTGCTACTGGGAAGACGAGTGAGCAACCCGTCGGTCTTTCGGACCGACGCCAACCTCTGTTGAGAATCCCGATGTCCAAGTTCGTTCTCGCCCTCGCGCTCTGCTGTTCGATGGTTGCCGCCGCCGCGGACAAGCCGAACTTCATCGTGATCTTCGTAGATGACCTTGGCTACGCCGATATCGGGCCGTTCGGCTCCAAGCTGCATCGCACCCCCAATTTGGACAAGATGGCGGCCGAAGGACGCAAGCTGACCAGCTTCTATGTGACCGCGCCGGTCTGCACGCCCTCGCGCAGTTCGCTGATGACGGGCAGCTACCCCCGGCGCGTCGGACTAGATGAAAGCGAGAAAGGGCAGTGGGTGCTGTTTCCGGGCAACCAAGAGGGCCTTAATCCCGACGAGATCACCCTGGCCGAGACATTGAAGGCAGTGGGTTATAAGACGGCCTGCGTGGGCAAGTGGCACTTGGGCGACCAGCGTCCGTTCCTGCCGACTCGACACGGGTTCGACTCGTACTTCGGAATACCGTTTTCCAATGACATGGGCCATGATTCGCGGAGACAGCCTTACCGTTACCCCCCGCTCCCGCTGCTGCGCGGAGAAGAGGTGATCGAAGAGGAGCCCGACCAGAGATTGATCACCCAGCGCTACACCGAAGAGGCCTTGGTGTTTATCGAGGAAAACAAGGAAGGGCCGTTCTTCCTATATCTGCCGCACACCATGCCGCATTGGCCGCAGTATGCCTCAGAGCGTTTCGCGGGCAAGTCGAAGAACGGTCCCTGGGGCGATTCCGTGGAAGAGATCGACTGGTCGACCGGGCAGATTCTCGCAAAGCTCGACGAACTCGGAATCGACGACAACACGATGGTCGTGTTCACGTCGGACAACGGCGGCGCGGTACAGCACGGGGCCAGCAACGCCCCGCTGCGCGGCGGCAAGGGCACGACTTGGGAGGGCGGCCACCGCGTCTGCTTCGTGGTCCGTTGGCCGGGCCGCGTGCCTGCGGGAACGACAACCGACGAAATTGCGATATCGGTAGACATCCTGCCGACCTTCGCTGCGCTGGCCGGCGCGTCCGTGCCGTCAGATCGGGTGATCGACGGCAAAGACATCCGCAGCCTGCTACTTGACGACAAGCCTGAACCGACGCCGCACGTCGCGTATTACTACTACTTCATGTCTCATCTCAACGGTGTCCGCAGCGGACGGTGGAAACTGCATGTCGCCAGAAAGGGCGGGCGCTATCCCGACTATGACTCCAACCCCGTGCTCGAGCTCTACGATTTGCAGACCGATATAGGAGAGGAGCGCAACGTCGCTGACAAGTTCCCGCAGGTGGTCGAACGCTTGCAGGCCTTGGCCGAAGTGGCCCGACGAGACCTGGGCGATGGCAAGCGGGCTGGCAAGAACCAGCGTCCGCCGGGAATAGTGGATATGTCGGTGACGCTCACCTCCAATTGAGGCAGCCGTGCGTCACCGGGCTCGACCGCTGCGGCGAGGTGCGCGGAACGGCGAGGGCTCGCCTCGGCAGCAGGCGTGCGCGAGGCTTCCGGCCCTTCCCGCCAGTTCACGCCGGCGGTGTGCCGGAGGAACCTACTCGTAGTCGATGAAGAAGGGCGAAGTCCAAGCGATTTCCGGGTCGCCATCGGGCTTCTCGGTGTCGCGCTGGAAGACGCGCACATAGTAATACGACTCGCCCGGAGCGGCCTCGGAGTCCTTGTACGTCAGTTCGGCCTGGCGGCCGCCCGGGCTTTGAGTGAAGACGTATTCGCCGTTCTTGACAACGTCCACGCGCAGGATCTCGTCTTGCGCCTCGATTTCAATCCGGATTTCCGGCGGATCCGATGCGGAGGCTTGGAATTCTTCTCCAACCATGTGCCCGCCTGCTGATGCCTTGACGAAGATCTCGTCGCTGGCGGCGAACGTCCGGCGCGCCAGCATGGCGTCGAACAGCGCGTCCCGAGTCGGCGTTTCCGCCCAAATTGCGGCCCACGAGTTATGCGTCGAGCCGTGGTCGCTGTAGGAAACAAATCCGTAGCGGTGTCCCTTGTTGAGCGCGTCTTGGGCGAAGTGCCCCGGCTCGTCCACCTGGGTGCCCCCGCGCTTCTCTCCATCGGGAGTCTGGAACCTCTCGTAGCTGCCGCGCGCGCCCTGATAGATCTCAAGCAGGCAGTCAAACGGCGCCGGTTCCCAGTTCCAGTCGGCCAGAGGGCCGGCAGCGAACGTGTGCGGCACCACTACAACCTTTTGGCCGGCTTGGCTCAGGGCGTTATCCTCCATCCACTGCCACATCACGGGAGGTAAGTTGTCCGGGGCCTCTAGGCCCTTTTCACGATCGATCGGTCGTAGCGGACCGCCGCGCTTGAGGTAGAGGACGTTGCGGTGGCCTCCGGGTCGGGCCATCGAGTGCTCATAGGTGTAGATGCCCCAGAACTTCGGGGCATGCGTGTAAAGGTCGACCATCTTCTGCGCGTACCACCACTGGTAGTCCCGCAGGGAGTCCGGCCAGCGCCCGCCCAAGATTTCGTTGTGGTCGCTCGGGCCGACGAAGTCCATCTTGGCCGCGTCGATCGCGTAGCGGTACGTGTCCTCGATAGAGCCGTCAACCGCGCTGTGGCCGCGCACATCGGTGTGGCGGTGGCAATCGCCAAGCAGGAGCGAGTAGGTCTTGCCGCCGGCAGACATGGTTGCCCGCTGGCGCGGTTCGAAGCCAGCCTTGGGTTGCGTCACCGCGACTTCTGTGAGTTCTGGTTCGACAGATTCAACAGATTCCAATGTGGCTGCGAAGACGTTGTAGTGCAGGGCGTGAAATTGGTCTTTCGACAGGTTCTCGGGGGAGCGCAGGTCGCTCGCGAAGGCCAGCTGCAATGATCCGTCCGGACCGGCGGCGACTGCCGTCCTCTGCGTATTGCGCCCCGAGCTGTCGGAGAGCATCACGGGCATCGTCCAGCCGTCCGCGCCCAGGCGAGTGGCGTACACGTGGAACATCTCGTGAGGCTTCGGAATCGTCCAGTGTCGGAACACGACCCAAGCTGAGCCACCGCCGTCGAATCTCACCGTAGGCAGTTCCGCAAAGCGCGACATCCTGCCGGTCAGGATGTCAGCGATCTGCGACACGGGCTCGAAGACGCGACCGTTGGAAAACACCCGCACACCGAGACCCCTCCGCGCGTGCAGTCCTTCGCTTCCCTCCGCTGCACTGGAAGTGGAGAAGTCCTTGCCCCAGTTCTTGCCGGCGGTGTCGAAAGCGATCCAAGCTCGATCTGCTGCGTCCACAGTGACGCTGGAATGGAACTCGGCCCTCGGGCCGGAAGCGATCGCGATCGGCTCGCCTGCGCTCTGGCCGTCGAAAGACGCGAGGAACACGTCGTAGTTGCCGGCGTGATAGCTGTCCCAAGAGATCCACGCCCGGCCCGTAGAATCCAGGGCGACCGCTGGTTCCCAGTCGCTGGCGTCGGAGGGCGATATGCGAACCTCGGGTCCCCAGCCCGCGGCGGTCCGCCGTCGGGCGTAGACATCGGACTGCAAGTCGCGGAATGACTGCCAGGTGACGGTGACGTCGCCATCCGCGCTGGCGGCGGCGCGGATATGGAAGTCCGAGTGGGAGGATGCGGCGACGGTCTCGATCTTGCCGACTTCCGAGTAGTCGCTGACACTGGCTCCGTAGAGTTGGAAGGCGCCGTCGTCGCGGCCGGACCAAAAGGCCATTGCTCCGCCTGGCACAGCCACGATGGCGGGCAGATAGTGGTCCCAGTTGCCATCACGCAGCACGATGGGCCCGCCCCAGGTGCCTTCCGGGCTTCTGCGGCGCACGACGACTGCGTCGGCGTCGCTGCCGTTCCATTCCACGTAGGCCATCCAAACGCTGCCATCGGCGGCTGCGGCCAAGGCCGGCCAGTCGGCCGTCGTGTCGTCGGGCGAGACACGCTCGGATTCGATTTCGCCGTCGACCTCGGCGGGTGGCAGTTCGGAGACCGGCAGTTCCGGCGTTTCCGCAGGAGGTTCGCCGCAGGCGGCAAGGACGATTGCCAGAGAGACAAGGAATGCGGCCGTAGTGCGTTTCACGCGACAATTATATTGTCAGCGCAGGGTCTCTAGGTGCTTGTCAAGCAATAATTTACGTGGCTAGGCCAAGCGGCGCAGAACCGCGATCGACCTTCTCGCCACGGGGACGCTGCGGTGGCGACCGCCGTTAGGGCGAAGCGTAACGCAGTTCCCACGCTTTGGCATCCCCCGTTGATGCGAGTGCCAAGGCAGCCAGGGGAGCCCGCGCCTTTAGCAGCATTTCGTTGAACTCATCCTCTGGGTTCGACATCGCCACGATGGCTCCGCCGGATGCAACCGAGACACTCGTGCCGTCCATCACGATCGTGCGGATCACGATGCTGAGATCCATTCGGTCGCCATAGGTCAAGTAGCCGAGCGCGCCCGAGTACGGACCTCTGGCGCGCTCTTCCAACCGGTCAATGATGGACAGGGTGCGGACCTTAGGCGCGCCGGTCATGGAGCCTCCCGGGAATGCTGCGGAGATGCAGTCGAGGCAGTCCCGGTCCGGCCGCAGCTTCCCGACGACGGTGCTCACTAGCTGGTGGACGGTGGCGTAGGACTCTACGTCCATCAACTTCGGCACGCGGATAGAGCCGGTCGAGGCGATCCGCCCGATGTCGTTGCGCAACAGGTCGACGATCATCAAGTTCTCTGACCGCGTCTTTTCGTCATTCTGCAGCCATTCTGCCAGCCTTGCGTCGTCCTCGGCTGTGCTTCCGCGCGGACAGGTGCCCTTGATCGGTTTCGCCCAGACCACTCGGTCTGGATCGACTCGTAGGAATCTCTCCGGCGATGAACTGAGAAGCGCTAAATCCCCGAAGCGAAGATATGCCGCATGCGGTGCCGGGTTCAGCGCCCGCAACGCCCGATAGGCCTCGAACGCCCCGACATCACACGTCACGGAGAACTCGCTGCTGAGGCAGATTTGGTACGACTCCCCGGCCGCCAGCGCAGCGTGGCAATGTTTGATCTTGCCGAGATATGTCTTGGGGCCGTCCGCAAGGTGCGCGACCACAGGCTTGTTTTCCGATGCACGCCGGGTGCCGGTCCGCTCCTTGCCGAAGAGGGCCCGCTCGGTGCGGCCGAACCAGATTGCTGGATCGTCACTTGACGCTCCGACGCGGGCGACCAAGTACACGTGGCGTTCAGCATGGTCGAATACGACACATCGTTCGGAATCTACGAATGCGGCGTTTGGCGTCGCAGACCTGCGCGATGTCGGCAAGCCCACTTCGTTGCGGAACTCGTATCCGAAAAATCCAACCAGGCCGGTTTGAAAGTCGAACGGCAGGGAGGGGTCCAGCTGTACCGGACGGCCCAAGCGCTTGCGCAGCTCTGCGAGCAGAGACCCGATCTGCGCGGTCTTGGTGCCGGCATGAGTCTTCGCAGTCAGGCTGCGGTCAGCCGACCGGTACAGCAAGGCCGCGCCCCCTGGCCCCGAAGCGTCGCCCATGTAGCTGAATCTCGAGCGGCCCGGGATCACCGCCGAGCTGTCCAGCCAGAACGCGTGCTCAGCATCGGCGTAGAGGCGTTGGAACGCCTCCTCAGGATCGATCCAGCGGTCGAACACGCGTGACTCAACGCGAGCCGGATCTGCGATTGAGACCGCTGTTGCTGCGCTTGCGCCGACAGTCGGAGCACCCTTTGTTGGCTGCGTCCGTTCGGCCGTGCGGTGCTGGGCGTGCCGTGCGGCCAAGCGGAGGAAATTGCGAACCAGCTGTTCGCCGAAATCCGCGCTCACGGATTCTGGATGGAACTGCACGCCGACTTGCGGACGAGACTCGTGCTGCACCGCCATCACGACCCCGTCGGCCGTCGAGGCCGTTGCCGTCAAGCACGCCGGCAGGGAATCACTTTCGATGCAGAGGGAGTGGTAGCGAACCACATCGAAGCTGGTGGGGATTTCCTTGAACAAGTCGCTGCCATCGTGCGAGACCCGAGAAATCCGGCCGTGCATGGGGACGGGTGCCGGTACAACCCGCGCACCGTACGCGTGCCCGATACCTTGATGGCCTAGGCAGACACCCAGTAGCGGAATGCCTGACTCTAGGATCACTTCGCTGCAGACCCCGAAGTCTTCGGAGCGTGCCGGAGTCCCCGGGCCGGGAGAAATCACAATCGCATCGGCGCTGACCTCCGCGATTACCCTGCGCCAGTGCGAAGCGGTGTTGTCGATGACCACGGGCTTGTGGGCAGTGACCCTCGCGATGAGTTGGCTCAGGTTATAGGTGAACGAGTCCCTGTTGTCTATGAGCAGCACGTTCATCGCGCAAGGGGGCCGGGTTGTTTAGGCAACCGGTCGGCCAATTTAAGGTGGGCTCCGCTACTACTCTGAATCGGCGGCCCTTGTCAGGAACTGCCTTCTGCCGGTGGGACTGCGTTCCACTGTCTCGCTCGTTCACAGAGGGCTTCTTTGTAGATGGGCCAGTCGTGGAGTGTCGCCGGATCGAAGTCAGCTCCGTTGGGCCACACCAGCGTGTGAACTTCGGGGTCCACCCGCACTTTGCCGAACAAGGACCGATCAAGTAGAGGGCCGTACAGCTCTCCTGCCATCACGGGCTGGAAGTCGATGTCTTGCTGCGTGCCATCGGCGAATTCCACTTCAAGTGTGTAGACTCCGACGATACGCACTCCGCTGACCCGATGGATTTCGTGATCCATGACGTTAGCTTAGTGGATGGGGCTCAGCTGAGCGTCCTTCCTGCAACGCATTCCGATCGTCCCTTGATTCACTTGGATGCGATTCCGCGCACGCCTCGAGCAACCAGCGTTGCCTTCGAGGCAAGCCACCTCCCGAGCCACGGCAAGCGATCCGAGGTGCCTGTGATAGCCTACTCAGAACGTCGCTTGCGCGATGCCCGTCCAGCTCCAACTGCCCAAGATTTGCGTATGCATCGGGCATGCTGACGCCCACCAGGCTGCAGAGCTAGCCGTGGCCAGTTGCGACCGCGGCGAGACTTTCTTGGAGCTTCGCATCGACCATTTGGACGATCCTACCGCCGGCCCCGGAATTGTAGAGAGGATCGCTCGCAGCCACCCAGCGACCATGATCGTCGCGACCTGTCGTCGCGCGCCGCACGGAGGGCAGTTCGCCGGTCCGCTCGATCAGCAGGTCTCGATTCTCCTCGAAGCGGTTGCCGCGGGTGCTGGGATTGTGGACGTCGAGATCGAGGCCTTCGCGGACAGCCCCGACCTGCTGGCTCCTTTTCGGGGGATCTGTACGACGCTGGCTTCATTCCACGACTTCGCGCGGACGCCCGAGCTGGCACCGGTGATCCGTCGCTTGGCAGCGACTGGAGCGGACATCCTCAAGGTGGCCACGCACGTGCAGCGACCTAGCGACAACCTGCGGCTGCTTGCCCTCTGCGAGGATCGCGATAACGTCGTCGTTACCGGAATGGGAGAGACGGGTTCCGTGGCCCGCTTGGTTTCTCCGGCACGCCGTGGCCTGTTCGCCTACGCCGCACCGGATGCCCCAGCCAGCGACCGGGGATGCACTGAACCCGCTGCTGCGCCCACGGCGCCCGGGCAGATCTCGGCTACTGCTGTCCGCGATCTGTACCGCGTCCAGTCCGCCTCGGCCGAGACGCAGGTCTTCGCCGTGATCGCAAAGCCGGTCGGGCACTCGATGTCGCCCCGCATCCACAACCGCTCCTTCCATGCGCTGGGCTACGACGGCCTATATGTTCCGATGCTGGTCGAGCCCGACGATATCGCTGATTTCTTCCACACCGCCCGGAAGCTGCCGATACGCGGTGCCAGCGTGACCATCCCCCACAAGCAGAGCGTCCTCCCCCATCTGGATCAGGTCGACGAGGCCGCTCTAGAGATTGGCGCTGTCAACACGATCTACTGGGACCAAGCTCGCCTGTGCGGCACCAACACAGACGCGCGGGGTATCGTCCAGCCGCTGAGCCAGCGGGTCAAGCTCGACGGGGCGCAGGTCTTGGTCGTTGGAAACGGCGGAGCCGCCAGGGCGGCCATCGTCGCTCTCAGGCGGGAGGGAGCGAAGGTCTCCGTAACCGGCCGCAATCCCGAGCGAGTCCGCCGCCTAGCGGGCCAGCTCGGTGCGGACGCCGTGGCGTTCGAGCGCCTGGCAAGCGAGTACTTTGACGCGCTGGTCCAGGCGACTTCCGTCGGCATGCTGCCCGATGCCGAGGGAAACCTGTTCCCCGGCAGGGTTCCAGCCGATGTCGTCTTCGACCTTGTCTACAACCCGGTCGAGACGGCCCTGCTCAAGCGTGCCCGCGCAGACAAGAAGGTCGCGATCAGTGGCATCGAGATGTTTGTCGAGCAGGCTGCCGAGCAGTTTCGGATTTGGACAGGGATGGAAGCCCCGCGCGATGTCATGCGATCGGCTGTCCTAGGACCTAGAGTGGGATAAGCGGGCGGGGTCGCCGGACATGGTCAAGCCAGATTTTCAATCGTTCCGCGAACTTGCGGCTCAGGGCAACTTAGTTCCTGTATGGAAAGTGATCACGGCCGATTTGGAGACGCCCGTATCGGCATACCTGAAGCTAGCCGAGGGCCGGGAGCACGCATTCTTGCTCGAGAGTGTCGAGGGCGGCGAGCGGATCGGGCGATTCACCTACATGGGCACAGATCCGTTCTCGGTCATAACGGCGTACGGCGACGAGGTCGAGATTCGCGAAGGCGGTGGTGTGACCCGCCGTCAATCCGATGTCTTCGCAGTCTTGAAGGAGCATGCCCGAAGATTCACGCCTGCCGGGACCGACGGCCTGCCTCCGTTCAGCGCGGGAGCGGTCGGCTATGCCGGCTTTGACTTGGTCAGGCAGATCGAGCCCCGCGTGCCTGCGTTCCGCGAGGACGACGTGAAAGCACCCGATGCGGTGTTCATGTTCTTCACATCGGTGGTGGTCTTTGACCACGTCAAGCACCAGGTCTATCTCGTCGCCAACGCCCGCATCGACGATGGTGCCGACTTGGAGCAGGCGTACCGCCAAGCTTGCGCGGAAATCGACGCCCTTGAGGCTCGTCTGGCCAAGCGCGTCCCGCTGCCGAACGGAACCCGGCCGACGGCCGATCTGCAACTCCGCTCGAACATCGGCAAGCAGGCCTTTTGTGCTGCGGTGGAGAAGGCGCGCGAGTACATTCTCGCCGGCGACATTCTTCAAGTAGTGCTCTCGCAGCGGCTGGAAATGCTGCCGGGAGTCCACCCGTTCCAGATCTACCGCTCGTTGCGCACCATCAACCCGTCGCCATTCCTGTTCTACCTCCAGCTCGGAGACTCCGCAGTGGTAGGCAGCTCTCCTGAGCTGCTGGTGAAGGTCGACGGCAGGCGCATCGAGTACCGCCCGATCGCCGGAACCCGGCCTCGGGGCGCGACTGAGGAGGAGGATCAGGCGCTGGCGGCCGACTTGCTGGCCGACGAAAAGGAGCTCGCCGAGCATGTAATGCTGGTCGATCTAGGCCGCAACGATGTTGGCCGCGTGGCCGAATACGGCTCAGTGCGGGTGCCGGAATTCGAAATCGTCGAGTACTACTCGCACGTGATGCACATCGTTTCGAGCGTGCTCGGCACCCTGCGCGAGGACAAGGATGCCTTCGAGACGCTTAAAGCCTGCTTTCCCGCCGGAACGGTATCGGGCGCGCCCAAGGTGCGGGCGATGGAGATCATCGCGGAACTCGAGCCGACCAAGCGCGGAGTCTATTCGGGCAGCGTGATGTATCTAGATTTCTCCGGGACTCTCACCTCGGCCATCGCCATCCGCACCATGATGGTGCGCGGCGAGAAGGCGTACCTGCAGGTGGGTGCCGGTATCGTCGCGGACTCGGTGCCAGAACGCGAGTGGGACGAAACCATGAATAAGGCGCGAGCGTTGCTCAAGGCCGTCGAGCACGCCAGGGAACTCTAGTTCCCGGCAGGGCCGCCGGACCCAGCCTTCAGTCTCGCCGCAAGCTGGACAGCAACGGGGCGCGCAACGCCATGTTTGCGGCGACCGCGCCTGCAGACAGGCCCAAGCCGACGATCGCTCCCAAAGTGAGCATCAAGGGCAGCCAGGGCGGGTCGGCCGCGCCGCTGGCAAGGTGCGGTGCGATGGCGAGCAGCGCGGCAATCGTACCCGTGCCGACACCGAATACCAATAGGAAGGAGTTCTCCAAGAAGATCAGCCGTGCCACGGCTGCCTGGGAGAATCCAAGCGCGCCCAGCAGCGCTAGTTCCCCACGCCGTTCGAGCACGCTGCGGACCATGACGACAGCCAGGCCCAGTGTGCCCAGCAGCAAGCCGAGGCCTCCGATGCTCTGGAAGGTGCTCAGGTAGGTGTTTTCAACTACCAAGAACCCGGCCAGCCTGTCGGCCGACCTGACCGCATCGAGGCCTTCGTCGGCGAAGGCTTCCTCCAAGACGCCGCCCGCACTGTCCTCGTCAGTCTCGACGAGCAGGGCCTGGTAGCCGCTGTGGTCGGAGTACAGGTCGAGAAAGCGATCTTCGGCGACCAACAACTCCGACTGGAAAATACTGCGCGAGAGCAAGCCGGCCAGCACCAGGCGGCGGTCTTGGCCCGAACTGTCCGAGATCAGCAGTTCGTCGCCTAGGGCTAGGTGCAGGATCCAAGTAACCGAATTGGCGTCCCCGAAGACCGGGATGGCCCCGTCGAAGTCATTCTCGAGCAGCAGCCAGGGGTTCTCGCGCTCCGCCTCGGTCTCGGCCAAGCTGGCTTGGAAGGCGAAACCGCCGCGATCGACCAGCGCTGCCGGTGCACCGGCTAGGGTGGGCTGCGAGGGCTGGTAGAGGTTCAAGCAGCTGGCGTCTTCGCCGGCCCGCACCCGCAAGGGCACGAGTCGCATCGAGCTCGCGCTGGCCGCAGCAACCTCGTCCACCCGTGTCTTGAACAGCGGCACGTCCGCTTCAGCCAGGAAGCGGAAACCGCCGTCACCGGAGTGGAGGTCCGGTTCCTGTGCGCTCACGTCGTGGCGATTCATCGCGACCGTCACGATCATGAAGGAGGCACACGCCACCAAGGTGGCCGACAGTACGCTGCGAGTCGGGTTGCGACTGCCGTTGCGAAATCCCAGCGCTGCAAGCGAGGAGACGTTCAATGCGCCGCGCTGGGGCCGCAGCAGCACCGCCCGCAGCAGCACGAGCGCCGCCGCCAAGGCCAGGCTGCCCGCGCCAAAGAACGCTGCTAGGCGCGACGCTGAATCGGCTCCCAGCGAAATTCCCAGCAATCCGAGCGCGGCGACTGCCATTACCGCGGCCGCGAGTCGCAGATGGCGTGACTTGCGCTCGGCCGCCGCATAGCTGATCGCGGCTTCAGTCTGGCCCGCGAGTAGGGCATGGGGGCTGAGGTCCGCCAGGCGCCGCAGGGAGAGTCCGATCGAGCCCAGCATCAGAGCGAATGCCGAGACTGCGCCGATCAGCGGATCTGCGGCACCAACGTGCAGCTCCAAGAATGAGCCGCCGACGGCGCCGCTCCACCACGTGCTCAGGCCGTAGAGCATCAGGCTGGCATAGGCAACCGCGCCGGGGATCCCGATCAGGCAGCCGGCTGCGGCCAGGGCCGCGCCCTCGCACAAGAGCAACACGCGCACAAAGCCCAGGGTGTGGCCAGTGGCCAGCAGCGTGCCGATTTCCCTGGTGCGCAGTTCGACGCCGAGCCGGAACAGCAGGAAGACCAGGATTGCGGCTGCCGCGATGAGGAACATGCTGAAGCCGATGAACAGCCCCGAAAAGTCGGTAGCGCCCGCCGACGCATCCAGCCCGACTTGCTTGACCGGTTGCAAGGGAAGGCCGAAATCGGCCGGGTGGAGGCGTCGGCGCAGTTCTGTACGGAAGCCCGCGAGATTCTCGCCGGGACCAGCTTCAGCTCCAGCATCGAGGCGAAAGGAGGTCAGCTGTCCGAAGCGGCTGGTCCACAACCGCTTGGCGGTCCCCAGGCTCACGAAGGCCTTGGGAGCCGCCCGGTAGCGGTCCCAATACTGCTCGTCGCGCGGACGGATCAGTCGCAAGTCCATCGGGAACGGCGGATCCCAGTCAGAAATCCGCGTCTTGTCTGACATGCCCTTGTAAGTCGGAGCGTAGTCGCGGTCCAGCGCGGCCCCTTGCATGCGGACCACTCCAGCGAGGCTGAAGCCGTGCGAAGCCGTTTGCAGCTCGCTGCCCGGACCCACCACAAAGTAGGTCAGCTCGATCGTGTCGCCCGGACGGGCTTGCAAGTCGTCCGCCGCCCATTGGTTCAGCAAGATTTCGCTGTCGCCGAGCTCCGGAGCCTTGGTGCCGTTGGTGAGGAGCAGTGTGTCGGGGTAGGACTCCAGCGCCGTCACGGTGGAATACGGGACGCTCCGACCGCCCGTTTCCAGGGTGTTGGCGAGATACGTGAGAACTTGCCGCGAGGGCCACCCGACGGCTTGTGCAGCTCCCGCGATTGCTGTAGCGGCCTCCGCGCCGAGCACCACGCGCTCCGACTCTACAAGTGCTCCGCGCCCTTCCGGCAGGGTCCTAATGACAAGTCGGGCGTCTTGCGGCGCGAAGCTCTCCTGCCAAACTGCTCGCGCCCCTTCCAGCGTGCCGCCTGCCACGAACAGCGCATTGGCCCTTCCAGGCTGCTCCAAGGCGCGCTGAAGCACGGGCTTGCTGACGAATGCGTTGTAGGGCAATTGCTGCTGCGGGGACAGGCCGAAGCGGCCGGGGCCGCTGTTGTCCAGGATCGACACAACCTTCAGCCGCAGCAGGCGCACGTTGTCGGCCTTCCGTCCCATGACGGATTCCGCCGGTATCAGGGCATCTGTCTGGAAACGGAGAAGCAGGTCGTCACCCTCTTCAGCGCCCAGTTCTGCCGCGAGCCTGCGGTTGAGCACGATCTCGCGGTTGCCGATTTCCGGCGCTTCCATTTCGTAGAAGGCCCAGAACTCTGCGTCGACGCCGTGAATCCGAACCTTCGACGCCCGGGCGCTAGACTCGGCATGCTCGGCGCTGCCGCGGACGAGCACGGCCGACGCCGCTCGCCCAGTGTCCGCGAACGCCTCCGTCGCAGTCTCGTGAAAGTACCGCTCGCCCACGGCCGCGAAATCGATCTCGCCCAAGCGATCCAAGGTCAGGCCTCGCAGGCTTTCCCGAACCGATGAGCCAACGATCAGCGCCCCGGCCAGAACGGCGGTGCCAACGCCCACGCCCAGCGCTACAGCGACATGCAGTGCGCGGAAGTGCAGCAGGCTCCTAGCCAGCAGGCGACGGCGAGTCATGCGGTTGCTCAACAACTAAGTGTCCGGCAATCGCTACTTGGGGTCGCTGGGCTGATCGGCGCCCGCTGCTAGCGGGAGGGTGCCAAGCGACTGCTCCATGCTGTGAATTCGGCGCCGTGCCTCGCGGGCCTTCTTGCCGGCCGGATCGAGCGCTAGGTAGCGCGTGTAGGCGTCGATCGCTTCGCGTGGATTCTGTAGCCGCTCGTGGCTCATCCCAAGGCGCCAGAACGCATCAGCGAAGTTTTCGTCCCAGCGGGTGGCTTCCAGGTAGCGCGTGGCAGCTGCTGCGTAGCTGCCTTTCTTGAAGTAGTAATTGCCGACCTTGAGTTCCTTGGTGGCTTGGACGGGGTTGAACGCATAGGTCTGCTTTGGTCGGACAAAGTCTTCGTCCTCGTCGACCAGTTCCGAATGCTCCGGCGGGCGCTCCGCGAACTTGGGCTCTTCGCCGGGCTCGCCGCTGGCTAGGCCAAGCGCTAGCGGCACAAGCAGCGACGTGATCCCGAGCGGCCTCACCGCTGTCAGTATAGCCGGGGCTCCGTTTGATCCCAGTCGCTGCCGTGCCGATGCATGAGTCCGTTCGCGGCCCCTGAGGGCGGGGGCGAAGGCGTTCCGCAGACTTGGGCGAGCGGATCTTGCTCAACCGCCCCCGGGCGTCTTCAGCTGCGTTCGGCAGTCCGGCAAACAGTGAAAAAAACTTGAAATCACGTTACGATGGGGGCTTGCACTATTTTCTGGAGATAGAGGAAATTGCCAGACAAGCACGCTTTAGTACTGGGACTGGACTTCGGCACCGAGTCCGTGCGGGCGCTGTTCGTAGACTTGGACGGGCATGAACACGGTTGGTCGTCTTCTAAGTACAAACATGGCCAGATCACGGCCAAGCTGCCCGGAACAAACGTCTCGCTCCCGCCCGACTATGCGCTGCAGCACCCGGGCGACTGGCTCGAATCGGCCGCCAAGGCGACGCGCAGCGCTTGGCGGCGCGTAGGCAATGCATCGGGCCGCATCATCGGGATCGGTGTCGACTTCACCAGTTGCACGATGCTGCCAACGTTAGCGGACGGCACGCCGCTCTGCCTGCTGCCCGAGCACAAGGCAAATCCGCTGGCCTGGCCGAAGCTCTGGAAACACCACGCCGCGAAGACACAGACTGACCGGATCGACCAGATCGCGAGCCAGCGCAAGGAGCAGTTCTTGGAGCAGTGCGGCGGGACGATCGGCCTCGAATGGTTCTTCCCCAAGATGCTCGAAACCTTGGACGATGCGCCCGAAGTCTACCGGGCCGCCGAGGTCTGGGTCGAGGCGGGCGACTGGGTCGTGTGGCAGTTGATCGGGTGCCCGGCGGACGAGATGGCGCGCTCGACATGCCAGGCAGGGTACAAGGGCATGTGGACAGCGCGGGACGGATTCCCTTCCAAGCCGTTCCTGCGGGCGGTCCACCCAGAACTTGTCGATGTCGTGCGCAGAAAGATGCCGGGCCGGATGAAGGCCCCGGGCCAAGTGGCTGGAAGGCTATCGCAGGCGATGGCAAAGAAACTGGGATTCCCGGAAGGAATTCCAGTCAGCACGGCAATCATTGACGCGCATGCCGGCGTGCCCGGCGTGGGCGCGGCCGATCCCGGCACCTTGGTCATGGTCTGCGGGACCAGTTCGTGCCATATGCTCAACGCGGTGGAGTATCACCGCGTGCCCGGAGTGGCGGGTGTGGTCAAGGACGGCATCTTGCCCGGGATGTACGGCTACGAAGCGGGCCAGGCAGCGGTTGGCGACGCTTTCGACTGGTTGCGGCGGCTGACCGGCCAAAAGACGTTCGCGCAATTGGGGCGGAGAGCCCGCACAGTCCCGCCCGGCGCGGACGGAGTGTTGTGCGTTGACTGGTTCAATGGCTGCCGGACTCCCCTAATGGATGGAAACCTTCGCGGGGGGTTCCTCGGTCTAACCTTGCGACATGAGCCGCATCATTTGTATCGGGCACTGCTCGAGTCCAGCGCACTCGGCCTGCGGTGGATCGTGGACCTGCTCAGGGAGCGCGGCGTGCCGGTGAAGAAGTTCATCGCCACCGGAGGCTTGCCCCATCGCAACCCCCTATTCGTGCAGGTCGCGGCCGATGTGCTCGGCGAGAACATCCTGATCCATCCGTCCCAGCAAGGGCCGGCGCTGGGCGCCGCGATCTTGGGCGCGGTGGCTGCCGGCAAGCGCGCGGGCGGCTTCAGTTCGGTGCGCTCGGCAGTGCGCACGATCGGCGGCGTGCGCAAGGACGTCAACGGTCGCGGCGGCACTCTGATCGCTCCCGACCGGCACCATTCCAAGCTCTACGAGCCACTGTATTCGCGCTATCGCGAAGCCGCAGCATTCGTGCAGCGGCAACGTGCTGTAACATAAGGTGCCACTGCTGGCTAACTTGCCAGCACACTCTTGATGGGCTACCTTAGGGAAGCGAGGTGATTGACATGGGAAAGCTAGGGGTCATTAATCTGGCATTTCTGTTGGCAGCGGTCTGCGTGCCACAGGTCGCTGCTCGATCGGTAGGCGGACCCGCGCGCACCAGCGGCGGAGCTTTTCCCGGCGAACGGGATTGCACGGCGTGCCATGTTGGCTCCGAGGTCAACTCCGGACCGGGAACTTTGTCGCTTACGGTCGGCGGTGTCGCCACGTCTGCCGAATCGCCTCCGACCTACACGCCGGGCGAAACGATCGCGCTGATCGTCTCCTTCGAGGACACGACCAAGTTTCGCGTCGGCTTTCAGCTGACGGCGCGGTCCGGCGACGGCTGTGGTCAACCGGGCTCTCTGGCCGCTGCGTCATCAGACGATGGCAGCGGCATCAAGACGGAGTCGGGGACATGCGGTCCGGCGGGCGCCCAAGTCGAATGGGTGACTCACTCGGCGCCCCGCAACGGCAGTTCCGCGACATACGCGATCGATTGGACAGCGCCCGCTGAGGACGTGGGGCCGGTGACAATTGCCGTGGCCGTCAACGGTGCGGACGGTGGCAGAGACACTAGGAACGACAATATCTACACCCTGCAGGCAGTGGTGCAGCCCAGCGCGGCGGCGTCACCGATCTCCCCAATGATTACCGAGGGCGGAGTGACTTCACTCGGTGATTCCGATCCTGCTTTGACGACAGGAGCGCCGGGCGGTATCGCAGTGATCAGCGGAACCGGATTTGCCGAGATGGGCGAGGCAACCCTTGGTTCCATCGGTGCGGACGGCAAACTCGCCACGAAAGTGGGCGGGGTCTGTGTCGAGGTCAACCAAGTGCGAGCCCCCGTGCTATACGCGGACGCCACGGCAGTGTACGTCCAGGTGCCCGCTGAGACTGGCCTAGGACCCGCGGCTGTGCAGGTGATCGGCAATTGCGATCCCGACGCGGACGGCGGGCAGGCAGTGCTTAGCAACACGGTCATGTTCGAGATCGCCAGCGTGAAGCCGACGCTGGTGCACGTTTCGGAGAGCGCTGCGGGAGCGGTCGCCGTGCACGAGGATTTCTCGCTGGTCGCCAGCGAGCCGGAAACTCCGGCCGACACGGAGATGTCAGCGATGCCGGAGCCGCCGGGCGACGACGCAGGGGATGCCGGCCCCGAGATGTCGCCGGCCGTGCCGGGCGAAGTCGTCACGTTGTTCGGAACAGGATTCGGGCCGACCGATCCTGCCCTGGCCTCGGGGGAGATACCGGTCCTCTCCCATGTGCTGACCGCCGAGTCGGTTCAGCTGATGCTTGGCGAGACCACGATTCCGGACGACCACATCGTGTACGCCGGCGCCACGCCAGGTGTCGCCGGACTGTATCAGTTGAGCGCGAGGATTCCGGATGCGATGCCTGCCGGTGAGTTTGCGGTCTCTCTGATGGTGGACATGCAGGCTTCGCCGGCCGGCGCGACGATCGCGATCGGCATGCCTGGAGCCGACGACGACGGTGTGGCCTGCGTAGCGGACCTTGTGTTGAGCGCTGGCGAGTCATGCAGCGGGAGCGTGAACGTATTCGGGACTGCATACACGGGCGTGTTTGAAGTGCAAGAGACCCAAGCCTGCGTCACAGTAGAGGGTCTTCCGCCGTTTTGCGATGCAGAAACGCTGAATCCGCTCGGTCTCAATCTCCTTATTGCGGAGAAGCAGAGCGACGGCACGTGGAAGATCACCAAGTTCGGTGATTGAGCGCGTGGTGGCACAGAGGTAACGTCGATGCGAGATAAGGTGAACCGACTCATGAACCGAAGATCCTTCAAACAATGGCTCTCCATCCCCTGCCTGTGGACTGTGGCGCTGCTGACAGCGCAGGCGCAGTCGGTCGAGCTGCAGTACGCCCCCCAAGATGGGGCAGTCTTCGATGTCGTCGAGACCGTGACCCGAGTCACTTCGGCAACGGGGACAGATCCCGCGACAGATCCCGTGACCGATGTGCGGACCCGCGAGAGCGTAGTCACGGTCGCCGCTGCCACCGTTCCGGATCCGGATACGGTGATCACCACTCCGGGCCTGACGGTCGACGTGATTCCGGATTCCACGGCATTCTCGAACAAGGTGGTGATCCAGTCCCAGAGCCTCACTCGCAACGACAATGCCGTCGCGAGCCCGCTGCATGCGGCGCTCAGCGGATTGGAACTGACGTATCACGTAGACTCCCAGGGCAACCTGCTTGAGATCGCCGGATACGAGGGCCTTGGCGATGCGATGGCTGCGAGTCTACCTGACAAACTGGCGGCGACTCTGGTCAAGCTGGTCAACCACGACACGCTGCGGCAGCAAGATCGGGCCAGCTACGAAGAGGTCCACGGTCCCTTCACGGGAGGTAGCGTAACCCCGGTTGTGAACGAGGTCTCGGCGGCGGTGCATGCCTTGCCGTCCGAGGGTTCTGTGGTCTTGTATTCCGTTTCGACGATCGAGTCCTTGGCAGACGATGGCAAGATCCGTCTCACGCGCACCTTCAACTCCGACGCCGCGGCCCTTGCCATGCAGTTCGACGGCTTGGAAGAGGCAACCATCTTGGAGGCTCAGGGCACGCTGGCGTCGACGCTTCCGGAGACCTACGCCAGCGCGACCGTGTCCGGTTCCGAGCAGGTGCTGGTTCAGACTGGCGGCGCGCTGGTAGAGTCCCGTACCCTCGAGGTGGTCGCGGAGTGGACGCTGCAAGCAGCCGAGGGCGAGACCGCCGAAATGCACAAGGTCGAAGAGACCAGGGAGTTCACGGCGAGCGCCGTCGAAATGCCGGCCGTCGAAATGCCGGCCGCACAGCCCTGATCTAGCAATCGGCCCGTCTCGGCCGCGGCCATCCCGTGCTGCGGCGAACGGCCGGGAACCAGTCTCCGGGCGCGCTCGCCCCGCGGGTTCGAGGCTTTGAGCGCCGAGAGTTCCCAGCCAAGGCGAAGGCTTGAGCCCAACGAGAGCCTGTAGCCGATATACTGGCTTGGCCGGGCCTCTTCCTGGCTTGTGCTACTACTAAGCGGGCGGAGTCGATTGCCGCACTCGGCCTAGCTTTGGCCGAAATCGCCGTGTTGGATCTTCTGGATCGCTATTTCGAGGTCCGACAGCGTGGATCCAGCGTCCGGACAGAGGTCGTCGCCGGAGCGACCACCTTTCTGGCGATGAGCTACGTCATCGCGGTCAATCCGGCGATTCTGGCCGATGCCGGAATCCCGCCCGCCGCAGCCGCCTTCGCGACCTGTTTGGTCAGCGGCTTGGCCACCATCGCGATGGGGTTCTTTGCCCGGATGCCTCTCGCCGTGGCTCCGGGCATGGGCTTGAACGCATTCTTCGCGTATGCCGTTGTGCAGGGTCATGGATTGGCCTGGCAGCAAGGTCTCGGCATCGTCTTCGTTTCAGGCGTAGCGTTCATGGTGCTGACCGTGTTGGGCGTTCGGAACGCCATTCTGCGCACGATGCCCCCGCAGCTATTGCCGGCCATCGCGTCGGGGATCGGCATGTTCTTGGTCATGGTCGGGCTCAAGAATGCCGGTTTGATCCGCGCTCACGACGCAACACTCGTAACCCGAGGCGACCTGACCGCCCCGTCGGCGCTGCTGGCGATCGCAACTTTGCTGTTCACCACCACGCTCCTATCGCGCGGCGTGCGGGCCGGGGTCGCGATCGGCATTGTCGGAGCCGCGCTAGTCGGCATCCCGCTCGGCCTGACCGGTGGCGCATCCCATCTCGGGGGCGGTGCGTTCGATGCCCTCTTCGCCTTGGAAATTGATGCCGCCCTGTCCTTGGGCGTCCTCGACATTGTGTTCGCGATGCTCTTTGTCGACATGTTCGATTCGCTGGGAACCGTGATTGGATTGGTGAAGAAAGCGCGCCTGGAAGACTCCGACGGTCGAGTCGCCGGGCTTGGCCGTGTCCTGGGAGTGGATGCGACGGCCACGATCGTCGGCGCCCTGGCGGGAACTTCGACCATGACCACTTACGTCGAGAGCGCGGCGGGCATCCAGGCTGGGGGCAGGACTGGGCTCGCCTCAGTAGTCACTGGCGGATTGTTTCTGCTGGCTGTGCCAGTTGTGCCGTTTGTAGGACTGATTCCCCCTTTCGCCGCGGCCGCGCCCCTGATCATCGTCGGTGCGGCGACGGTTGGCTTGGCCCGGGAGATTGAATGGGACGACATGGACACCGCCGTGCCGGCCCTGTTCGTGATGGCCGGGATGCCCTTGATGTTCAGCATCGCGGACGGACTCGCGATGGGCGTTGTCTCGTATTCGGCCCTCAAGATTCTACGGGGCCAGGCGGGGAGGGTGTCCTGGCTGGTCCATGCGCTTGCAGCGCTGTTCGTGGCGCGGTTCGTCTTGCTCGGCTAGCGCCGGCCAGGAAAGGCGAGACGGTCCTGCGTCAGCCCGCCCGGCGCAGTGCCGCGGCTAGGACGCTCCGAACTCGTCGGCCGACGATGCGGTCTTCGCCCGCTGCCAGCATCCACACAGCGACCTCGAGCCCTTCCGAGGGGTTCGGCCGTACCTCGATGGCCGGTTCTCCCTGGCGCAGTTCCTCGGCCGCCTGCTCTGGTGTGAGCTGGGCCCCGCCATAGTCCCAGCGGATCCGCAAGTGCGGGACAGCATTGGCGAGCTCCGGCGTGAACACCTCCGTCGACACACCGGGCAGCTTCGCAACGTTGCTCGCTATCCGCTCACAGCGCTGCTCCCATTCGTTCCAGACTTCGTCCTGGTCGCGAGCCAGGAACTCTTCTAGCGCGACAAGCATTCCGACAACCTCTTCCTTGTTGACCTTGTTGGTGCGGCCGACGGAGTCCGAGTGAGGGCTGTTGTTCAAGCGCGCAGCCTCGATCAAGTCGCGGCGTCCGATCAAGAGTCCCGCCGATTGAGGCCCGCGCAGGCCCTTGCCGCCGGAGAACGCGACCAAGTCGTAGCCCATCTTGGTGAAGCGGAACAGATTGTCCGCCGGAGGGACATCGGCTGCTGCGTCGTTCAGCGTCGGCACCCCGTGTTGCTTGCCGACGCGGACGAATTCTTCGTGACCGATGGCCCCGTCCCGTTCGGCACGGTTGAGAAAGAAAAGCATCGCCGTGCGCTCGTTAATCGCCGATTCCAGGTCCCGTGCCGATTCCACTTCGACGAGTCGGACGCCGCAATTGCGGATTGCGTGGTCGTAGGCATTGCGGTGCGATTTCTGAAGCACGACCTCATTCTTCATGCCAGCCGTGTCCGGGAGGCGTCGGATTTGATCCGCGGAACTCCCTGCCACGCAAGCGGCCGTTCCGAGAGTCAGGGCCGAAGCGCACCCGGCGGTCACAAGCGCCGCTTCGCACTCGAGCAGTTCCGCGATCCGGTCGCTTGCTTTCTCGTGCAGCTCGTTTAGGTCCACGTATTGGGTCGCTGCCACCTGCATCGCGTCCAGCACCGACTGAGGCATCCGGGACGCGGTCAGTCGGGTGTAAGTCCCGGCTGCATTGAGAAACGGCCGGACGCCGAGTTCGGCCAGCACATCGCGGTTGGCGGTCCGACGCTTCCTCTGGGCCGCAGCTGTCTGCGCGGTCAGGCCGATTCCTGGTACGGCCAATGCGGATCGGATGAAGCCGCGACGATCGCTAAAGAGCCGGCGCAACATTGAATCCTCCCTTGCTGAAGCAACCCGCTGTCAGGTGCCGGCCGAGTTCGGCCTGCACCTGTCAAGGCAGGCGCTTGATGCGGATGTTCCTGAACTGTACGGGTTCGTTGTGACCCAGAAAGCCGACATGGCCGCTCCTTCGCTTCAGGCCCGGATGCTTGGCCAACAGCGCCGGGTCCTTCACGTCGGCGGTGTCGACGTCGAGGATCTTCGTCCCGTTAAGCGTGACCGAGATCCTCGATCCCTGGGCCCTCACCTCTTGGCTGTTCCACTCGCCAACCGGCTTCAGAGCACCGGTCTTGGCCGGAGCAACATGGTACAGGGACCCATGCTTCTGCCAAGGCTCAATGTTCGCGTACCGCTCGGCCGAATTGTCGATGATCTGAAGTTCGTTGCCAGCGTAGGCCATGTCGCTCCATCCGAGCGGGCAACGTACGCACAGGCCGTTATTCGAGCCGGACTCGAGCTTGAACTCGAAACGCAGCACGAAGTCGGCGTACTCGGAAGCAGAGAACAGGTTTCCCCCACTGCCCTTGGCGCAAGCGATACTGCCATCCTTGATCGCATAGCCCTCGCCGCGCTGGCCGAGCAGGATCCAGCCATCTAGGGACTTGCCATCGAACAGCTGGACGAAACCGTCTTCTGCAACGGCTATCCCGCCAAAGCACAGCATGAACGCGATTAGCAAGCAGGTTCGTCGCATCACTGGCAGGAATCATAGCACCCTGCGTGCGGATTGGGTTGCGAGGCTCCGGCCGTGCATGCTGCGATCGGGTCCGGCCCTGCGATGCGCTAAGAATAGGAGCCGTGCAGGGCAGCGTTTTCGAAATCGTTGGGGAGGCCGGCTTCGACAGGCTGACAAAGGCCTTCTACGACCGCGTGCCGGCTGACGAGATCCTTGGCCCGATGTACCCGGACGGGCAGACCGAGCAGGCGCGAGTGCGCCTGCGAGACTTTCTGGTCGGCCGCTTCGGCGGGCCGCAGCGCTACATCGAGATGCGCGGACATCCGCGCTTGCGCATGCGACACATGCCATTTGCCATCGACATCCGTGCCCGCAATCGCTGGGTCGAGTTGATGACCGAGGCACTTGACGAGGTCGGGTTTCCAGCAGCCGTCAGTGACGCGCTGCTGCGTTACTTCGCCGACACGGCTACGTTCATGATCAACCGCGCTGAGGCGTAGGAGTCAGTCCGGCAAGAACTCCTCGAAAGCGCGCGCCACTTGGCGAGCGATGATCTCGTTGCCCATCGCGTTCGGGTGGATGCCATCGGCGTTGTTCAGTTCGGGCACCATTGCCACGTTCTCTAGCAGGAAAGGGATCAGGGGCAGGTCCAGCTCTTCCGCCAGCCTCGGATACACCGCGTCGAAGTCGCTCACGTACTCCGGGCCGTAGTTTCGGGGCAGTTTCATGCCCGCCAAGACGACGCTCGCCCCGGCCCGCCCGAATAGGCCGATGATCTCACGCAGGTTGCCCTCCATGGCATCGAGCGGGAGGCCCCGCAGGCCGTCGTTGGCTCCGAGTGCCAAGATCACCCATTGCGGCTGGTGCGCGATGGCTGCATCGATTCGGCTGAGAGCCACCGCCGTGGTATCGCCGCTGATCCCCTCGTTGACTACGCGGAAGCTCATGCCGCGCTTGTCGAACTCGCGCTGGAGGAAGGCCGGGTATGTTTCGGATCGACCGACCCGCTGGCCGGCCGTGAGGCTGTCGCCGAAAGCGACGACGACGGGTCGCGGGTCGGACACGACGGGTGCGACCGCGGGTCGGCTGCTCTCTGCCCTCTCGGCGCTGCGCGGGGCTGGGGCGCTCGTCTCGCTCGTGCCGCAGGCGGCCAGCAAGACAATCGCCACGCTCATGGCTAGGCTTGGGAAGCGGCACTGCGGGGACAACCTAGACATATCGTCAGGGCCTGCTAACCTCAGTATGTGCAATCAGTGGCCGGGATGCTCGCTCGAGCGCCGCGGCTAGTCCATTGCGGCCTTGGGTGCGCGGCCCGGCTAGCGCCTTGAGCCCCCGCGCAGCGCGGTGCGGCAAGACCGCGCGCTTTCGGCCGAGGCGGGCAGTTGGTCGGCCAGCCCGTAGAATCGAGAGAGGAGCACTGGCGCGCGATATGTCGAATCCAGCCCCGGTGCTAGAAGTCCGCGGGCTCGTCAAGTCCATTCCCAGCGGCTCGCGCGTAGTCGAGATCCTGCGAGGGCTGGACTTCACGATTCCGGCCGGAACGTTCGTGGTCATCCAAGGGCCGTCCGGCAGCGGCAAGAGCACGCTGCTGGGATTGCTGGCCGGCCTGGACAGGCCATCTTCCGGGGAGATTCTGATCAACGGGGAGCCGCTTTCCGGCCTGGCGGAGAACCAAATGGCGCTGTTGCGCGGGAGCAAGATCGGCTTCGTCTTTCAGGCCTACCAGCTCGTGCCGACCCTGACGGCCTTGGAGAACGTCATGTTGCCGCTCGATCTGACCGGTCACGCCGACCGGGAGTCCCGCCGGCGGGCAATCGAATTGCTTGGCGAGGTGGGCTTGGCAGAGAGATGTGACCACTATCCGGTCCAGCTATCCGGCGGCGAGCAGCAACGCGTCGCCTTGGCGCGCGCTTTCGTCACCAATCCCCCGATCGTGCTCGCCGACGAGCCGACGGGCAATCTGGACAGCCGCAACAGCGAGCTGGTGCTCGAGATGCTCTTGCGGCTGAATCGCGAGACCGGCACAACGCTCGTGATGGTCACCCACGACGACCAGATCGCAGCGATGGCGAGTCGCCGAATCCAGTTGGTGGATGGCTTGATCGTCGCGGATCGTGTTGCGGAAACCGTGCTTGCCGCTGTGCCCGCCTAAGTGTTTCGGAGCGGCGGTGATAGACTGAGGGTGGACTCCGGATCCGTGCAGCGGGATGCTGTGAACTCCGCCAGGTCCGGGAGGAAGCAACGGTAGCGGCCTCTGCCGCGTGCCGCGGGCCTCCGGAGTCCATCTTAGGCGCAATTCGGGACCCTCTCGATGTACCAGGTCATTGCGCGCAAGTACCGTCCTCAGAGATTCGAGGAGGTTGTCGGCCAGGCTCATGTCAAGCTGACGATCAAGAACGCCATAGCTCAGGGGCGCATCGCCCATGCTTACATCTTTTCCGGCCCCCGCGGGACTGGCAAGACCACCATGGCCCGCATCTTGGCGATGGCCCTGAACTGGGAAGACGGCCCCAGCGCTTCTCCCGATCCCGACTCGCAGGTCTGCAAGGAGATCGCCGCCGGTTCGTCGCTGGACGTGGTCGAGATCGACGCCGCCTCGAACCGGGGCATCGATAGCATCCGCGAATTGCGCGAAAGCGTCAAGTTTCGTCCCGCGCGGGACCGCTACAAGGTCTTCATCATCGACGAGGCGCACCAGATCACGCATGACGCGTTCAACGCCCTGCTCAAGACGCTGGAAGAGCCTCCCAGCTGGACTGTGTTCGTGCTCTGCACGACCGAGCCTCAGGCCATCCCGGCCACGATCACCTCGCGCTGCCAGAGCTTTGCCTTCCAAGCCGTAGAACTGCAGGATGTCGTCAAGCACCTCGACAAGATCTGTGCCAGCGAAGGCGTGGCCGCCGATGCCGCCGCGTTGACGGCTGTCGCCCTGGCTGGTGACGGGTCCGTCCGCGATTCGCTATCGACATTGGACCAGGCGATCGCAGCGTTTGGCGACAAACTAGAGGCGCAGGCTGTTCGCGACCTGCTCGGCGTAATCCCGGGAGAGGGTACTGGCCGGATTCTCGGCGCGATCCGGGACAATGATCCGGCGGCCATGCTGGCGGTTGTCGACGACCTGTTCCGACAGGGCCGGAACGCGCAGCACTTCTGCGGCGAGCTCGCGCGTCAGTTTCGGAATCTAATGGTGATGAAGGTCGCCGGCCACGACACTAGGCTCGTATCCGCGGGCCACGCCGAGCGAGAAGCCGCCAAGGACTGGATCGAGGCCTTTTCGCAGGACGATCTGAACCGTTACGTGCAGATCTTGCTCAGCTTGTACCAAGACCTGCAGAGTTCCACCTATCAGCGTTTTCGCTTAGAGATCGGGCTGCTCAAGCTGGTGCATGCTGGTCGGCTGGCTCCGATCGAGGAGGTCTTGAGCGGGCTCGGCAAGGGTGCTCCCGCGCGGCCGCGAGCCGACGCCATGGCGAGGCCTCCTGCGGACGTGCCGCCGAGTCCGCCGACAGCGGCGACGCCGCCGGCTGCCGCCGAGTCGGTGCCTGCACCCGAGGCCGCTGCGCCAGCCTCAGGCTTTTTGGAAGAGCTTCTGCGCGCGCTGCAAGATGCTGAGAACGAGTCGCTGGTTGATGCAGTCCGGGCCTGCCAGGTGGACCGCGAAGAGCGAGTTGTGACGGTCCACGCTCCCGATGATTGGTTCGCGACTCTTGACTTGCAGAAGCCGGTCTTGGATGCTGCCGTGGCGGCCGTGATCGGGGCCAAGCCCGATGTTAGACTCGTGGCCGCCGAGGCCGACCGTCAAGCCGAGCAGCGCCCGAGTGGTTCTTCGCGGAATTCCAGTGCCGCCAGTTCTGCAAGCGACGACGTCAGTACGCGGGCCTTGTCCGACCCCGCGGTCCAGGCCTTCACCAAGCGTTTCGAGGGCCGCGTCGCCAACGTAGTGGATTTGAGAGAGAAGACACAATGAAGCTCCCACCTAACGCCAAGCAAATGTTCGAGCAGGCCAAGCAGATGCAAGATCGCCTCAAGCAGGAGGTCGACGCAATCCGCGTCGAGGCTTCGACGGGAGGCGGGATGGTGACCGTCAGCATGGACGGTCACAAGAACGTGACCAGCATCAAGATTGACCCGGAAGCTGTCGAGGACATCGAGATGCTTCAGGATATGGTTCAGGGGGCGGTCAACGAAGCTGTGCGACGGGCTGAAGACGAAGCGCAGCAACGGGTCAGCGGAATGATGGGCGGTATGTTCGCCGGCGGGCTCATGCCGCCTGGCCTACTGGGCTAGGCCCCCGCGCCGCGCCGATCGAGGGTTGATCATGGCTGCTGGTGACTTGGCTGCACCGATGGCCCGTCTGGTAGACGAATTGAAGCGCCTGCCGGGCGTGGGCGCGAAGTCGGCGCAACGGCTCGCATTCCACCTGCTGGGAGTCGAGCGCGCCAAGGCCGAAGAACTAGCCCATGCGATCTTGGCGATGCGCGAGCGCGTGCGGCTGTGCGAGCGCTGCAACAACATTGCCGAGGGGGAGCTGTGTCCGATCTGTAGCGATCCGAACCGCGATCACGGACTAGTGTGCGTCCTCGAGCAGCCCAACAACATCATGGTGCTCGAGCGGACGCGGGCCTACACCGGCGTGTACCACATCCTGCATGGCGCGCTCTCGCCGTTGCGCAGCGTGGGGCCGGAGGATCTCAAGATCAAGAACCTGATCGAGCGGATGCGGGATAACCCGATTCGCGAAATCATCTTGGCGACGAGTCCAACCACCGAGGGCCAGGCGACCTCGGCTTACTTGAGCCGGCTGCTCAAGCCGCTCGATGTCAAGGTCAGCCGCATCGGGTTGGGGATTCCGATCGGCACCGAACTGGAGTTCATCGACGAGGCCACGATGATCGAGTCGATCGAAGGCCGGCGCGAACTCTGACCTACCACTGGGCCGTTCAGCTGGCGGGGTGCGCCAGCACGAACTGTTTGATCAGCTCGACCAACTCGGCCGCGGCGTCTTCCTGGCAGAAGTGCGCCGCGTGCTCGATCTGCGTCACTTGGCCCTGTGGGAAGAGCGCCTGGAAATCGGCGATCGCCAGCGCGGGCGGGATGGCCTTGTCCAGCATCCCTTCGGCGAGCATGGCCGGCTTGGAGCGCAACGCCGGGACGCCGGACGCGCCTGCCTTGACATAGCCTCCGATGCGGTTCAGCGCGACGTCTAGCGGGAACTCGACCGCACCCTTGCATTCCTCCGGGCTGCTGAACGGCGCTGCGTAGGCCCGTTCTGCCGTCTCGTCTAGTCCGGTCGCGCAGCCCAGCCGGCCGATCAGGTCGCCCACATGGTTGCCTAGGTCTTGCATCTTGTCGTAGTAGGAGCCGTCCGCCTCAGCAGCGCGCACCCAGCGGAACCAATCGGACTCGTGCAGCTTGGGCGGTTTCGGCGCATCCTTTGGAGCCACCATTGCCCCATACCCGCAGATGCTGTTCAGCAGGCAGATGCGAGCGACACGTTCGGGGTGCCGGACCGTGTAAGCGGTCAGGATCGGCCCGCCCCAGTCCTGCCCGACGAAGGTGATACCACTGAGACCCAGCTCATCGATCAGTGCCGCCAGGTTGTTTACGTGGGTCTCTAGCGTGTACGTCATGTCTTGCGGCGTCTCGCTTTTGCCGAAGCCCATGTGGTCGGGCACGATCACACGCCATTGCCGGGCGAGTTCCGGGACGAACTTGCGGTAGATGTAGCCCCAGGTAGGCTCGCCGTGCAGCAAGACGATGGGTTCGCCCTCGCCTTCGTCGATATAGTGCATACGGAATCCCGCGGTGCTGCAAAAATGCGGCGCGAACGGGAAGGTGCCGCCAAATGTCTCGTGCGGATCGATCATGTGCGCATCATCATATGACGCCCGCCACTCACGGCCGACAGCCGCCCAGCTCGGGCTGCTTGACTGCTTGCGACCCGCCTTCGTTTGGCGCAGTCTCCAGCAGAGTTCCGCGCCAGCGCGCTCTCGCTTCGATGGATCCGCTGGCGGTGCTAAACTCTTGCCGATTCCAACATGCGACGCCTGCTTTCCCTATCGTTACCGCTCTTGCTGGGTGTCTCGGCCGTTGCGCTCCCGGCAGCGCCGCCGAACTTCATCGTGCTCTTTGCCGACGACCAAGGCTGGGGCGATCTCGGAGCTTACGGCCATCCCGACATTCGCACGCCGCATATCGACCGCATGGCGGCCGAGGGGATGCGCCTGACCAGCTTCTATGCCGCCCCGTTTTGTGGCCCGTCCCGCGCGGCGTTGATGACGGGCTCGTATCCGCCACGTGCCAGCCTCGACTTTAACCACGGTCCTGAGGCGACAACAGGCATTCACGCGGACGAAATCACCGTGGCCGAACTGCTCAGCGGCAACGGCTATGCCACCAAGATGATCGGCAAGTGGCATCTCGGCGACGCCCCGGAGTTCCTGCCTCACCGGCACGGATTCGACAGCTGGTTCGGGATCCCGTATTCCAATGATATGTGGCGCTACCACCCTGTGATGCCGATCCGCCATCCAGAGAACGAGCGCATGATTTCGGCCCGCCAGCGTGCGGCTATGACCGGCTTCGCCGGGCAGGGGAGCTACTACGACTTGGAACGGGGGCAGGGGTTCCCGCAACCGCTGCCGCTGATGCGCGATGACGAAGTGCTGGAGACCGATTCCGACCAACGCAACCTGACCACGCTGTATACCGAGCTTGCGCTCGACTTCATCGAGGAGAGCAAGGATGGCCCGTTCTTCCTGTATCTTCCGCACGCCATGCCGCATGTGCCGCTGTTCGTCAACGACCGACGCTGGGGCAAGTCCCTGCGCGGCCGGTACGGCGACGTCATCGAGGAGCTGGATTGGTCCGTAGGGCAGATCTTGGGCAAGCTGGCCGAGCTGGGCTTGGACCGCAACACATTGGTGGTCTATACCTCCGATAACGGTCCTTGGCTGCAATACGGCATCGATGGCGGGTCCGCCGGGCCCTTCAAGCTCGGCAAGGGGACCACTTGGGAGGGCGGCATGCGCGTGCCCGGGATCTTTTGGATGCCCGGGCGGATTCCCGCCGGTCAAGTGAGCTCGGCGGTTGCGGCGAACATGGACATCCTGCCCACGTTCGCCGGTCTCGCGGGAGCGGAGCTGCCAACAGACCGAGTTCTCGACGGCCGCGATCTCTGGCCGCTGCTAAGCGGCGCGACCGACGAGTCGCCGCACGAGTACTTCTACTTCTTCGCCGGCCGAGGCCGCCAGCGCCAAGCCCGCTTGCAGGGAATTCGCAAGGGGCGGCACAAGCTCCGCCTCGCCGCCGGGGCCGACGGGCAGCTTGTGGCTGGCGAGCTCTATGATCTGCACGCCGATGCGGCCGAGAAGTTCGACATCAGCTCCCGCCACGCTGACCTAGTGCAGCAGCTGCTCGCCCAAGCGCGCGCCTTCTTGTCCGAACTTGGACAGTCGACCCGCCCGCTGGGCGGCACCTAGCCGGTATCGGCCCCTCACCTTGGAAAGGATCGGATCTTGGCGTTCTGGCCCGGACGATGGACCGTCGGAGGTGGGCCCGCAACCGGCTTGCGGCCTGCTGGTGAAGCAAGTCCCTCGGACTCCGCTTCTGCCTCGCAGCTTGACCCGTGCCGGCCCGGCCCGGCCTGCCTGGCTGCCGCCGTAGTCTGGCAAGAGGGCGTGACGGAAGAACGGCGACCGTGCTTCGCCGCCGACCCGGTCACCTGTTTCCCGCAGGCGGATCACAGTCAAGCGCGTCGAACTCAGCAAGTCCTTGTTGCACGCGATGCTGAAAGAACTGGGGATAGAGAAGGGAGATTTCTGATGCGATACGCCTATCCATGTCAAATCACTCGCCACGAGGAGGACGATTTCGTGGTGACGTTCCCGGACGTGACCGGAGCTATTACCGGCGGGGCTAGCCGTGCCGAGGCGCTGGAACTAGCCGGGGATGCGCTCGCAGCAGCGCTCGGGATGTACGTCGAACTACGCGAACCCATCCCGGTGCCGAGCCCGGTGCTGGACGGTCAGGAGGTCGTTGCGGTGGACCCGGTGACGGCGGCCAAGCTGGAACTGTACACCGCGATGCGGGCGCAGGGAATCAGCAAGCGCGGACTCGCCGAACGGCTGGGCCTGTCCGCGACCACTGTGAGCCGTCTGACGGATCCTGGCAACAACTCGCGCATCGGCCATGTCCTTCGGGCCTTGCAGGCTGTCGGACGAGACCTCGTGATCGAGGGGCGCGCCGCTTCGGTCCGCTAGCGTACCGGCGGCTCTGCAGATCTCAGGATCGCGAGGGGTTCTTCCAGCCACCTCCCGGACGCGACCGGTGTCTTACGAATGCAAGGCGCACTGAGCTATCCGGGCTCAGCCATACGTCGGCACGAGCGCCCGGCGAGGTTAGAGCGAGGGGACGTCGAAGAGCACCCCGCCAAAGAGCAGCCACGCAACCAGCAGTGTCCAGCCGATGTTGACTGCCTGCGCCAGCAGGAACGCAACCGCCGGCCTGCCCTCGTCCATCGCAACCAAGTCTCGGAAGCGTGTTTCGAGGCCGATACAGACGAACGCCAGGGCAAACCACCAGGTGCGCAGCCCCCTCATCAGGCTCTTGGTCGAGTCGACGAATTCGGCGCTGAAAGCGAACGAGAACAGCAGCGAAGCGGCGATGAATCCCAGCACGAACTTCGGAAAGCGCTCCCAGATGATCGCGACGGACGGCGCTTCGCCGGTTGCCGCGCCGCTGCGGAACGTCCACCACACGGAGAGCGCGAACGCCGCCAAGCCGAGCATGGCGTTCTGGGAAAACTTCACGATCACTGCCGCGTTCATTGCGGAGTCGCCCACGATTTCGCCCGCTGCCACTACCGCGCCAGAGGTGTCGATGGTGCCGCCGAGCCAAGCCCCGCCGACGACATCGGGGATATCGAACTGAGCGATGATCCAAGGCATGACCAACATCATGGGAATCGCCACGACGAGGACAAGAGAAGTGACATAGGAGAGCTTCTTGCGGTCGCCCTGCACGGCGCCGCAGGCTGCGATGGCGGCCGAGACGCCGCATATGGACACGGCCGTGGCGAGCATCGCGGAGAATTCGTCGTCGACGCGCAGCTTCTGAGAAATCCAGAAGCAAACGTACCAGATCACGAGGATGACCAGCAGTGCCTGCGCGATGCCCAGAACTCCCGCTTGCAGGATGTCTCCGATCAGGATGTTCGATCCAAGCACGACCAGCCCGGTCTTGATGTAGTACTCCGTGCGTGCCGCTGCCTGCAGCCAGCGCGGAACTGTCAGGACGTTAGAGATGAATAAGCCGATGAAGAGCCCGGTGATGACGTATGTCACGCCGGCGGCCTTGATGGCCGTGTTGCCTGCCAAGAATTGCGCGAGCCAGCCCAGCAGGAACACAGCCGGGAACGCGATGGCGAAGGCCTTCAGGCTGCCCCCCATCAGCTTGACGCCGATGCCCGCCAGTACCATCAGGAGTGCGCCCATGGAAACGATGGCGGCGATGCCCTCTCCGCTGAAGATCGAGCCCACCGATCCTAGGTCCCACGAGAATCCCGGCAAGGCTGGCCGCAGGCCGGCCAATGCGAGCGCGACTAGCGCGAAGCCGAGCCAGCACGCGACCCAGTCTTCGGACGAGAGCAGGCTGGAGCGGCGGTTCGAAGAGGCGGTCATGGGTGGATTCTCCGAAGCGCCTGATAGCGTACCGCGATCGACCGCACGGCATGCCTCGCGGCGACTGCGCTAGCTGGCCTTCTCGGCTCCCAGGCCGGTATTTGCCCTCACGCTGAGTTCGTAGTACTTGTCCTCGGCCGACGGTTCTCGCGAAAGCAGCGAACCGACAACCGCCGCCACGAAGCCGAGCGGAATGCTGACGATGCCCGGATTCTTGAGCGGATACAGGGCTTGTGCCTGGATCATGCGCCGGGCGCTCTCAGCCACCTCGGGACCGTCGATTCCCATGAAGCTCGGGCTGACCAAGATCAGGCCCACCGACGAGAGCAATCCTGCCGCCAGGCCCCAGACGGCTCCGCGGGTGGTGAACCTCTTCCAGTAGAGCGAGAAGAGGATGACCGGCAGATTGGCCGAAGCTGCGACTGCAAAGGCGAGTCCGACAAGGAACGCGACGTTGGCGTTCGGTCCGAGCCCGATGGCAATCAAGATGGAGACCGCCCCCACTACGAATGCGGTCCAGCGCGCCACTCGTACCTCTTCTCCGGGTCGGCGCTCGCTGCCGTGGTGCAACACGTTGGAGTAGAAATCGTGCGCGAATGAGGTTGACGCGCTGATGGTCAGTCCGGCCACCACGGCGAGTATGGTGGCGAAAGCCACCGCCGAGATGAATGCGAAGAACACATCGCCCGCCAGCGCCTGCGCCAGCAGGGGAGCGCTCATATTGGTGCCGCCGTTGGCGGTGATCTGGTCAGGGCCCACGATCGTCGCCGCGCCGAAACCGAGGAACGTCGTCATGATGTAGAACGCCCCGATCAGCAACATCGCCCAGAACACGCTGACCCGTGCCGTCTTGGCATCCGGAACCGTATAGAAGCGGATCAGGATGTGGGGCAGACCCGCCGTGCCGAAGATCAGCGCCATGCCCAGCGAAATCAGGTCCAAGGAGCCGTACGGAGGCTTGTAGTACAGGCCGGGCTCCATGAAGTTCCGGGTCACGACACTTCCGTCGGACTGCATGCTGATGTTGGTGGCTGCCTTGAACAGCTCTCCGAGATCGAAGCCGAAATGGGCCAGGACCAGCACGCTGAGCAAGAACGTGCCGCTCATGAGCAGCACGGCCTTGACGATCTGCACCCATGTCGTGGCGAGCATGCCGCCGAAGACGACGTAGACGATCATCAAGACCCCGACGCCGGTGACGGCCGTGGTGTAGCCGATCCCCGATCCCGCTAGCAGCAGGCTCACCAGCGCCCCGGCTCCCACCATTTGGGCGATCATGTAGAACGTCGAAACGGTGAGAGTGCTCAGCGCGGCCCACGCCCTCACCGGCCGCTCCTGCAGCCGATATGCCAGCACGTCGGCCATCGTGTACTTCCCCGAGTTGCGCAGCGGCTCGGCAACGACCAGCAGGACGGTGAGGTAGGCGACTAGGAAGCCGACCGAGTACATGAAGCCGTCGTAGCCGTAGAAGGCGATCAAGCCGGCGATGCCAAGGAACGATGCCGCGCTCATGTAATCGCCGGAAATGGCCAAGCCGTTCTGCCACCCGGTGATGCGCCGCCCGGCGGCGAAGAAGGCCTTCTCGCCCGATGAGCGGCCGGCAGCCCAGTATGTGATTCCGAGAGTTGCGGCGATGAACGCCAGAAACATCAGCAGGGGAAGCGACACTCTATGCGCCTCCGCCGTCCGTCCCGGACTTGGCTGCATCCGCCAGGATGTCGTCCGCCATCTTGTCGAACCGACTCGCAAAGCGCATGTAGATGAGGGCAATGGCCCAGGCCATGAGGAATTGCGAGAACGCGAATAGGTACGCCCAGTTGGCATCGCCCCAGGCCGTGCGAGACATCAACTCTGGCCAGTACCCCACCAGGAGCGGCAGGGCAAAGTAGTACGCGACGAAAAACACCGTCATGGCACAGACGGCGCGTTTCTTCTGATTGATCATGCGCCGGTAGGGCGCGGCAGAGTAGATTTGGTGCCAAGCGCTCATTACGGTTGAGAGACAGCATACCACCAATGAAAGCGCCGACACCGCGGGTCCTCGGCACCTGTCTCAGGCTTGGCAGATTCTATCTTAAACAACTGGTTTTAAACAGGTTGTGCAATCCTAGCGAATACTCGCGTACGTCAGAACGAAGTTCCCCAAGAATAGTTCAGACGGGTGTACCAATAGGCGCCGTTAAAGCCGAACGGCGATGCTTGGCTGAACTGCAACCCGACCGCGTACTGCGATGGGCTGATGTCGGTGAATTTGTTCAGTGCGTTCTGCGCACCCCCGGCGATCGACACGCCCTTGCCAAGCCTGTAGTCGATCTCGAAGTCCACGATCCACTCGCCGGGATAGGTGTAATTGTCTCTGCGTTCGTACCATTCCCCGTAGTAGCTCAGCCGGCCCATTAGATTAAACCGCCCGACCCGCTGTTTCCAAGTTGCGTTCAGGCGGTCCATGGGCAAGGAGTACTGCAGTCGACGGATGCGCTCGTCGCTGAGCAGCTCCGGATCGTACTCAGTGACATTCGTGCCGGTGTGGTTGTAGAGCAAGCTCAGTTCCGACCGGGCCGTAGGTGCCAGCACTGCCACGATGTCGATGCCTTGGGTGACTGTGTCGAAGTCGTTGACGAAAAAACGGAACGAGCTGAGATTGCGTGCGCTGGTGACGCCTTCGGCGATTAGGTCCGTCACCTCGCTCTCCATTAGGGTGAAGTTCTTCGAGAGTGTTAGGCGATCACTGACCGCAATCCGGAAGAAGTCCGCCGTTAGCGTGAAGATCCCGGCCTCGGCGATCGCGCCCGCCGTGAAGTTCATCGAGGTCTCGGGCCGCAGCCCATGCCCGCCTCTCAGGGCAGCCACCTTCGAATTAGACGGTATGGTGCCGCGATTGACTAGCTCCCCGATTGTGGGGTCAAAGATGGTTGAAACGTTGAACGCGTTCTGCTGTCCCGGGGTCGGGGCACGGAATCCGGTGCTGGCGCTGGCCCGTACGGCGAAGCCATCGGCCACCTCGGCGCGGGCGGCAGTCTTCCAGTTCAGGGTGTTCCCGAAATCAGCGAAGCGTTCGAAACGCAGAGCCCCACCCCAAATCAGGCGGTTCTCCGCGTCAGAGAGTTCTATGTCGGCGTAGAGAGCCGAATTGCGGCGGTTCCAGCTGCCGACCGCGATTGGGCTGAAGCCGGGAAAGCCATTGGAGGCGGCGCTGAAGCCCTGCTGAGCATACGGGCCGAACGTCCACGACTCCTCTTGGCCCTCTTCGATCGTGAATTGTTCGTTGCGAACCTCCGCTCCGGCAGCGAAGTGGACAAGTTCGCTGGCCTCGTAGGCGATGTCGAAGTTCAGGTTGAGATCCTGCTGGCGGTACAGCCCGGGCTTGAACTCGGTCGGCGTGTCGGGTCCGAGCGAGGCGTTCACCGTGTTGTTGATGAAGAAATCGACCTCGCTTGTGCCGACGCTGGCGCTGGCGTCCCACCGGAGCCCGCCCGCGAACTGGCCGCGGATGCCGCCCACCGCCGAGTTGTCGATGTAGAAGCCGCCGAAGTTTGGGGTGAAGCCGCCGGGAAACAACTCTTGGAAGCTGAAACAATTCGGGTCGGAGAAGACTCGGCTCAGAGCGGCTTGGTCGGGAACGTGATCGACAACGGGCACGACCGGGCAGCCGGCCGAGCCGTCTAGGATGCCGTCCTGAGCGTCTAGGGCGTCTCCCACTAACAGCGTCTTGCCGCCGTCACCGCTAAACACGGCCGAGCGCGTGTTGGGATTGCGGAAGAAGAAGCCGCCGGTTACCTTGCGGCTGGCATAGTTCAGGTGGCCGTAGGCTTGGGTCGATTCCCCGACGAGCTTCCCGAAGTTGGCGAAGAACTTCGAATTGTTGCGCTCTTCTGGCGAGCCCCAGATCTGGGCCGGATTGCGAACCGCGGTGTTGCCGGCAGCGATCAGGGCCGCCGCGTCGGCGCGTTGCACGCTTCGATCAGTCGGATCGCTGTTGCCGTACTCGAAGCTGAGGTTCGCAAAGCCGCCTTCCCCTAGCGGCATGCCCACGTTGGCCGCGTAGGTGATGTTGTGGCCATCCGGCCCACGGCCTGAGATGTCGCCGCCTTGGTAAGTGCCCGCCCGAACTTCCACGCTGCCGCCGCTGGGGGCGTCTTTGAGGGTGAAGTTGAGCACGCCGGCGATGGCGTCGGATCCGTATTGGGCAGATGCGCCGTCGCGCAAGACTTCGACCTGCTTCAGGGCGATCGAAGGAATTACCGAGATATCGGCGCCTTGCGAGCCATCGGCCACGCCGCCGCCGATCCATGTAATGACTGCCCCGCGGTGCCTGCGCTTGCCGTTGACTAGCACTAGCGTGTGGTCCGGCGCTAGATTGCGCAGATTGGCCGGGCGGATGATCGTCGCCGCATCGGCGATCGGCTGTCGGGTCACGTTGAACGAGGGAACCACGTTGCGCAGCTGCGAAACCAAGTCGGGGCCGCCCTGTTGCACGAACTCTTCAGCGGCGATCACGTCCACGGGCACCAGCGACTCGGTCACGGTACGAGCTTCAGCACGAGTACCCACCACGACGAGCTCTTGCGTGACGGCCTCGATCTGGAGGACCACCGTGATCTGCCCGGTCGCTTGGGGTACTTCGACCTCTTGCGGCTCGAAGCCCGGCGCGAACACGACGACAGAGTGCGGTCCGGGTCCCAGATCGCACAGCAAGGCCACTCCGCTATCGTCCACGGGCACCTCTTTCGATCCAACCGAGACGGCAGCCGTGGGCAGTTGGGCGGAAGTTGGGTCCAGTACGCGCACCTCTAGGCACGGTGATTGGGCCGCCGCCTGCTGCAGGGTGAGGGAAACAGCGAACGCTATCGAGGCGAGCGCCAGAATGTGCCTGACGAAGATGATCGGATTGTGTCGCACTGCGATCTTGCTCCTCTCGGCCGAGCTTGGCTCAAGAGCCTATGTCCCCATCGTAGCGTGACCTTCAAAGCTCGCGATTCGACCTCTATCTTGTTGAATCCAAGCAATTTGAATCCCCGTGCGCCTCTCCGATAGCCGCATCTTGCGAGGCGCCAATGTCGGCTACTGGGACGTATTCTGCGATCCGGCGCGAGTGATCGTTGGCGATTGGCTACAGTGGGCGCGTGACGGACTGGCTCTCGGTGGAACAGAGACGCCGTGTCATGCAGGCCGTGAAGGGCAAGGACACGGGCCCCGAACTGACCGTGCGCAGGATCGTGCATCGCTTGGGCTACCGCTACCGGCTGCACAAGAAGGACCTGCCCGGCCGGCCGGATCTGGTGTTCGGCCCGCGCAAGAAAGTGATTTTCGTCCATGGCTGTTTCTGGCATGCTCACAATTGCCGATACGGGCGAATGCCGGAATCGCGCCAGGAATACTGGGTCCCTAAGCTGATCGGCAACATGGAACGCGACAAGGCCAACGTGGCCAAGCTAGAGGCGATGGGCTGGGAGGTCCTCACCGTTTGGGAGTGCGAGGTTAAGAGGACCGCGGAGCTGGTGGACCGTCTGACCGAGTTCTTGGACGAGGAGCAAGGGCTGCGGGCGAAGGGTGATGAAGATGTCGCCTAGCGGCAGTTCCGTACGGCTCAGGCGAAGTAGACCAGCATGAACAGGGTGGCTGCCCCGAGCAGCCAGCCCCACGGGCGTTCGCTGGCCCAGAAGTTTCTCGCTGCGCCGTCTCGCGCGGCTGGCCGGCCCCACCACGTGAGTCGGTCGGTGTCTGCCTGCTGGGATCGGTCGCGCAAGCTCACCCAGACCAAGATCGCCAGAGCGAATGCTGAGGTCAGAGCCGTGCGGTGCAGGAAGTTGAGTTGCGCCCCGAACAGCGGTTCGACTGCCGAGCCCGGGGCCCACGCCCCGTAGAGCCACTCGATGCCGAAGGAGAAGAACGGGGAGGCCAGCAGCGCCCAGAACGCTCCCTCTGCCGCCGCCCGCCGCCAGAGTACGCCGCCGAGGAACGCAACGGCGATGCCCGGCACCACGTGTCCCATCTGCGCCGGCACCTTCAGGAAGAAGTTGTCCGCGGCTTCCTCGGTGTAGATCACCGCCGCGATGCAGGCGGCGATCAGCACGAATGCGACGATGCACAGTCGGCCGACCCGGATCAGCTTGCGCTCCGAAGCGTTCGGATCGACATACTTGCGGTAGAAGTCGAACGTCAGCAGGGTCGCTCCCGAGTTCATCATCGAGTCGATGCTGGAGAGGATCGCGCCGATCAGGCCGGCCGTGATGATGCCGACCAAACCATATCCGGCCGGCACGACCATCTGAACCAGCAGCGGGAATGCGTCGTCGGGCAGTGGCAGGGCGGAAATCTCCCCTCGCGCCAGGCTCGCGTCGAAGAGCAGCCCGGCGGCCACTCCGGTGGCGATGGACACAAAGGGAATCAGCAACTTGAGAAAGCCTGCTGCGAGGATGCCCATGCGAGCGTCGAACTCACTCTTGGCCGCCAGCGCCCGCTGCGCAATGAACTGGTTGGTGGACCAATAGAAGATGTGAATGATCAGCAGGCCGCTGAATACGCCGGTCCATGGCAACTGCGGGTGATCGGTTGGCAAGTATAGGTGGAACTTTTGCTCGGCGGCGGGAAGCGCCGCGTCCTTGGCGAGCAATCCGCCCAGCCCGCCGACCTCAGGCTGGCCGAACACCAGCACTGCCACAAAGACGCCAGCAAGTAGCAACAGCACGGATTGCATCACGTCGGTCGAGATGACAGCCTTCAGCCCGCCGACAATGGTGTAAGTGGCTGTGACCAAGGCGAAGATCGCAATGCCGGACGTGTAGCTGATCGCCAGCGGAGTGCCGTCGAGCAGGTAGCTCAGCGCCCTCGCCCCGATGTAAAACCCAAGCGCCATGCGCACGATCACGATCGTGAGGATGTTGAACGCCGAATACAGCACGCTGCTGCGGTCGTCATAGCGCTTGGCGAGATATTCGGAGAGCGTGTACAGGCCCATGTCGCGATACAGCGGCAAGAACACGAATGCCAACATCAACAGCCCGGCAATCGCCAAGAACTCGAAGTGGGCCTGCGCGAACCCGATCGAATAGCCGATTCCGAGCATGCCCACCAAATGGTCGGCACTGATGTTGGTGCCGAAGATCGAGCCGGCGACGCCCCACCACGGCACAGTGCGTCCCGCTAGGTAGTAGTCGGCGGCGGTCTCTTCCTTGCGCCCGGCCCACAAGCCGATCCCCAGCACGGCCGCGATGCTCGCGACGAAGATGAAGATGTCAAGCGTCGAGAGGGGAATCGGCACGGCTCAAAGGGTAGCGCACGGATGGCTGGCGCCTGCTACCAGATTCCGATCAGCTTCCACCACAAGGAGCCGATGGTACACCACACGAACACGTTCCACAGGGCGACGACGAAACCGACTGACCACCACTGCTTGAAGCTGGCGTAGTCCTGTGAATAGAAGATCGGCGAAGGCACTGTGCCGTAGTGCGTCAGGCCCGCCGACAGGTTGGCGAGGCACGCGAGCAGGTAGACCATCAGGCCTACCGGGGCGCCTTGCCCGAGCAAGAGCAGCAAGAAGACCGGAAACAAGGTCAGGAAGTGCATCGTGATGCTGGCCAGGCCATAGTGGGCGAAGAAGTAGATCGGCAGCGCCACTGCCAGCATCGGCAGCCAGGGCATGTCTCCCAGGCCAGCGCCGATGGCGTCGGTGAGAGCCCGGGGTACGCCGGCATCGCTGAGCGCCCTGCCCAGCGTGATCACCCCGCCATACCAGATCATGATGTCCCACACACCGTGCTGGCGAACCGCCTCCCGCCAAGGAAGGACGCCGCTTACGATCAACACGCAGGCCCCCGAGACCGAGGCCAGCGCCACCGGTACCGAGTGCAGGTTGGAGGTGATCCACAGGCCGCACACGGCGCACACGAGCGCGGTCGTGAACCATTCGCGCGGCCCCATCCTGCCGAGCCTGTGCAACTCGTCGTTGGCGAATTGCGCGGCGTCCGGCGTGCGCTGGATGTCAGGTGGCACGAGCTTTGCCACGATCCACACCAGGCCGGCAATGCTGGCCAAGCCCGGCACGATTCCGGCAGCTGCCCAGTGCGCCCAAGTGAGCTCGTAGTCAGCCAGTGTTCGGGCCAACTCCACGGCCACGAAATTCCCCGCCTGACCTGTCAGGAACGTTGCCGTTGCCACGATCTCGCCTTGGTAGACGGCGATCATCAGGAACGTGCCCAGCAGCTTCGCCGTCGGGCCGGGGCGCGAGCTGTAGAGTTCCGCCATGCTGCGCGTGATGGGCATGATCACGCCGCCCGCCCGGGAGGTATTGGACGGGATCATGGTGGCTAGGGAGAGATCGCTGAGGATTAGCGCGTAGGCCACTCCTTTGGAATTCGTGCCGAAGTAGCGCACGAAGAGAAGCGCGATGCGTCTGGCGAGGTTGGTGGCGATCAAGACGTGCGCGATCAGCAGCGCGCCGACCACCAGCCACACTGCAGGCGTGGCGAAGCCTGCCAAAGCTTCGTCCATGCTCATGGTGCCGCTCCAGACGGCGGCGACCAAGGCCAGCAGGATCACCGCGCCGCCGGGAAGCGGCCTTAGGATCAGCCCTGCAATGGCGGATGCGAACACCCCGGTCAGGCGCCAGCCTTCGTCCGAAACGCTCTCGGGGCGGGGCACGGCCCAGTAGACGGCGGCCCCTACCGCGACAACCACGGCCAAGCGCCTGAGGTCGGGAGCGGCGCTTGCGGGGGGATTGGACGGCATTAGCGGTTATTGAGGCGGCTGGCGCGGGACGGGTTCGACGTCGGGTCAGCGATCTTCCATCAAACCACCGACAGGGTCTCGGCATTCCAGCCGACCGTCCGCGACTCTTTCAGAGAGATGTTGGCGAGCTGCACGATTAGCGCGGCTTGGAAACCCTTGTCCATCGTTGCCCGCGGCTTCTCGCGCGTGCGCACGCAGTGCAGAAAGTTCATGACGTGGTCGATGGTGGCTTGGGCAAAGCCGCCGGGCTGTTCCTTGTCGAGGGAGGGAGTTTCGGGGGAATCACGAGGAAACACGCGCAAGAACTCCCGTCCGATGTCCATGCGGGCCAGCGAGCCGTCATAGGCGTTGAGCTGGTCGGCCCGGCTGGCGTAGCGCATTGCGTTGTAGTTAATGGTGAATATCGCCATGAAGCCCTGCGGGTACTCGGCTGCCACCACGACCGATTCGGGCTGGTCCATGCCCGCCACGTGCGGTCGCAACGCGGAGGCGTTGACCGCCACAGGGTAGCCCGCATCCATGATCAAGTGGATCGAATCGAAGATGTGGCAGCCCTGGTCCTGTGCGATGCCGCCCGAGTATGCCGCTAGGCTGCGCCAGTTGAAGAAGACAAGCGGGTCCGTGGGGACCTCGGGGGAAGGACCGAGCCACGCCTCCCAGTTGATCGGCCCCTTGAATGTATCGCGACGCGGTTCTGTGCGGGAATTGAGCCAGTAGGTGCGTACCATGCGCACCGTGCCCAGCTCTCCCGTGCGCCGGATCTCGCGAGCCTCCAGGTACAGGTCGTAACTTCGCCGCTGCATGCCGACCTGCACGATGCGATCGGACTCGCGTTCCGCCTCGACCAGCTCCTTGCCCTCCGCCGGCGTATGGCACAGGGGCTTCTCGACATATACGTCTTTTCCCGCTGCCATTGCGTCAAGCGTCATGCGGTGATGCCAGTGCTCCGGCGTCGCGATCAGGACAGCGTCCACATCCTTGTCGTCGAGCACCCGTTTGTAGTCGCGGTAGGCCTTGGTGCCCGGACCGGCCGCCGAGAGTCCCGCCTCCAGGTTGGGCTCGTACACGTCGCACACGCCGTGGACGAAGAGGTTCGGATCGCGCCGGAACTCGGACGTCACCCTCCGCCCGCGCCCTCCCGCTCCGATCAACGCGAGACGGACCGATTCGCTAGGAGTCTGGGCCAGGGCGGCACCCGTGGCGGACAGAAAGAAAATGCGCCGGTTCATGCGTGCGAAGATTCTCGCACACCGTCGGCATCTACAGCGCGTACCGAGCAATGCCTGTCCGGCGCCCGCGGAATCCCGGGCTGCCCATACGACAATGAAGGCATGGACGGCGACCAACAGGCCGGCTCCGGCTTCGCATCGCGCAAGGCGACGTTGTTCGCGACCGCACTGGCGATCGCCAGCGTCGTGATTCCATTCTGGTTCTGGATGGACACGTGGTTCGGCAAGGACCTTTCCGACGAACAGGTCCGGGAGTACCTCACCGACAGCGAGCGACCCCGCCGGGCCCAGCATGCGATGGCCCAGATCTCCGGGCGCATGAGCGCGGGGGACGGGTCGGTGAAGCAGTGGTATCCGTTGCTGCTGGATCTGTCCCGCCATGAGTTGCCCGAGTTGAGACTGACCGTTGCCTGGCTCATGGGCGACGACCCTTCCAGCGATGAATTCCACGCGGCGTTGCTGGACCTCGTCGCCGACCCGCATCCGCTGGTGCGCCGTAACGCCGCCCTCGCGCTGGCAAAGTTCGGCGACCCTGCCGGTCGCGCCGAGATGCGCGGCATGCTGCAAAGCTACCGGGTTGTCAGCGAGCATGACGGTATCGTGCGGAATCGCCTTAAACCCGGCGACGCCTTCGACTCCGGGGCCTTGCTGGTGCGGATCGAGCCGGAAGACGATGGCGAGCCCTTGGATGTCCGTGCCGCGGTTCCCGGAATCGTCGACCGCCAGTTGCACGCGGACGGTGACAGGGTTAGCAGCGGGGACGAAGTCACTCTGGTGCGGCCGGAGATGACGCATGTCATGCAGGCCTTGCTGGGACTCTACATGGTGGGCACCGGCGAAGACATCGGCTTGATCCAGCCTTACCAGCGGCCCCGCGAAGAGCTGGGGCCGCAAGTCGCCCAGCAGGCTCGGCAGACCTTGGAGCGAATTCGCCAAGTGGAGCGAGGTCAAGCTGCTGGCGCGCCAGCAGCCGCTTCCAACTGATCCAGCGTCACGATTTCGTAGCAGCTTGGGTCATGCATGATGCGATCCACCAGCGCTACGTGCATCGCGTGCCCGGCGCGGGAGGCGACGACTCTTCCCAGCAGCGGGTAGCCGAGCAGGGCAAGGTCACCGATCAGATCTAGCAGCTTGTGCCGGCACGGTTCGTCGGCAAAGCGCAGGCCTCCCTCGTTCAGCACGGAATCGGTTCCGAAGCAGACGGCGTTTTCCAGCGACGCGCCGCGAATCAAGCCTTGGTCTCGCAGCTGGTCCAGGTCTTGCACAAAGCCGAAGGTCCGAGCTGGTGCGATGGCTTCTAGGTAGGCCTGCGGAGTGACAGTCAGCTCCATCCTTTGGGGGCCGACCAGCGGGTGGGGATACCGAGTCTCGCAGACCACCCGGAACTCTTGGGCCGGTTCGATGGAGATGCGCTTTTCCCCGTCGCTCACTTCGACGGGCCGGATCACGCGCAAGTAACGCCGGTGCCTGCGCTGCTTGCGCATCCCAGCCTCGCGCAGCAAGTCCGCCCACGGAAGCGCGCTGCCGTCTAGGATCGGAACTTCCAGTTGGTCGATCTCGATGCGGACGTTGTCCACGCCTAGGGCCCGCAGGCTGCTCAGCAGATGCTCGGTCGTCGACAGCAGCACGCTTTGGCGCATGAGGCTGGTTGCGAAGCTGACCTTCGCAACGTGGCGCCAGCTTGCGCGGATCGAGAAATCGTCCAGATCGGTGCGGACGAACACCACTCCCTGGCCCGCTGCCGCCGGTGCAAGGCGGAGGTTGACGGCGACTCCGTAATGCAGTCCGACGCCGCTGGCGTCCACCGGACGCTTGATCGTGTGCTCGTAACGAGCTGCGCTGCCGTTGGCGGGGAGAAACACGAACCGAAGCTCTATGTCGTGATAGCAGGTTCGGCGAGAATTTGCAAGTGTCTGTTAAATAACGACTTGGACACACTCAAGTGTGTCACAATTGCAACGCCACAAGCTCAGATCACATCGTACAATCGGCTCCGGTTGAGCAGCGACAGGGGATCGAAGTCGGCCTTGATGCGCTGCATGAGCTGCAGCTCGCTGCCTCCCGCGTTCCATTGCTCGACGCTTTGCTTGAGTGAGTCGGGGCCGGCCTCGAGGGTAGCGCTAAAGCCCGCTTGCCGAAGTTCGGCGATGGAACGCCCAGCTGTCTCGGCGTCGGGAGCCAGCAGGAGCCCCGTCGCGTTGCCGGCGCGAAGCGCCGCGGCGCAGCCGCTGCGGCCGGCCAGATCCAACAGCTCTGCCAGCCTGGCCTGAACCGTTGAACAGCGCACCAGCGCACCGTCTGGATGCGTGTTCAGCCAGTTCGGGCCGCATTCGCGCACGCGCTCCCACAGCCCCTCTGGCGCGCCATCGAGGCTCGCGCCGTGCGTTGCTGCGAGCGTGCCAAAGGCGTCGTTGAACCGACGCGTCACGGCAGGGCTTCCCGCAGCCTCGACGAGCAGCGCCGGCGAGGCGCCCAGGCCGACAGCTTCGGCGGCACCGGCATCTAGCCAGTCGATGGCGATAGGCTGCAGGACGCCCGCCAGAATCTGCGTGCGCACCTCCAGCAGGGACGTCGATGTCGCGCGGAACACGAACGAAGCGAAACTCTCGGGCTTGGGAAACACCTTGAAGTTCGCCGAAGCGATGACGGCGAGCGTGCCGAACGATCCGATCATCAACTTGGCCATGTCCAGTCCGGTGACGTTTTTGACCACCATGCCGCCCGAGCTGACGACCTTGCCGTCCAGCGTTGCAAAGCGCATGCCGATCGTCATATCCCGCGCGGTGCCGAACCGACGACGTCGGCTGCCACTGGAGTTTGCTGCAAGTATCCCGCCTACCGTCGCATCTTCGGCGAACGGCGGGTCGAGCGGCAGGAACTGATTGTTCTCTGCGAGCGCTTGGCTCAGGTCCGCATAGCGCATGCCGGCTTCGACACTGACCGTGAGGTCGGCAGGCTCGTAAGCCAGGAGGCGGTTGAGGCGGGAGGTCTCCAGGCGGTAGGTGGCCTGCCGTATCGGACCGCCGAAACTCCGCTTCGAGAAGGCGCCCCGTGTCTCTATGCTGGCCTGCTCTTCAGCGCAGCGGAGCAAGGCAGCGCGCAACTCCTCGATGGTCGATGGTGCAAGCGATTCAGTCATGAGGCGCTGGGCGGGACTCGGGAGGGCGCACGCCGCGGCGCTCCGCCATCGGGTGAGCGGCGAGCGTCTTCGCCGTTAGCGAGCGTGTCCCCGCAATGGCTACATCACGCGCTCGAAGATGGCGAAGTCTCCCGGATTCCAAGCTTGCGCAATGACGTACAGCTTTCCATTGGCTTTGTGCAGCACCGCGTTGTGGACATGCTGGAACTTCTCGAGGCCTAACTCGGCCTTGGGCAGGATGGTCGAAACCAACCTGTCATCTTCGAGGATATAGATCGGCGCACCCTGCGGGCGGTCCGCGCCGTGCAGGGCACCGACCACGCCGAGGTTGTCCAGATAGTCGACATCGCAGGGAAACGATCCCAGCGGGAGCTTGAGAGTGGAGATGTACTGGCCGTGGCGCGTGAAGCGATCGATCTCGGCGTTCGGGCGGTCGGCGACATCGATGCGCCGCGTCCCCGGCGGAACGGTGATGCCGTGACCAGTGCCGAACTGTCCGGCCCCCGCCCCCTTGCCTCCGAAGGCGAGGTCGTACCAAGAGACCTTGAACGGACTGGTGCTCTCCACCTTGGCCGTGATCACGTAGTCCAATTGCGAGTAGCCGGTGGCGACGTACAGCAGGCCGTCGAGCTCCTCGACGTCGGTCGGTACGAAGTTCCCACGTCCCATGAAATAGTCGGTTGCGGTGGGCGTTCCAAGGTCCTCGCCTCCGCTCGGGGTGGTTAGCTTGTGCTCGAGCTGTCCGCCCAAGTCGGTCGTGTAGACCGTGCTGTTTCCATTGCCGGGAAACGTCAGGTGGGCCTCGCCGCCAGCGTCGTACCAGATCGTGGCGTTGTGCATGTTGTGCGGCTTCATTTCGGCTGCGGTGGGCAGCATCTTGGTCGCGCCCAGGTCGCTGCTGATCTGGATGATGCCGGCGCCCGGGAGCGCGAAGTAGACCTCGCCCTTGCCGGCGCGCCGGTCGATGGCGAATCCACCGTGGGCCTTCTCGAGCACGGCCTGGGCCTCTTGCGGCAGGTGGCTGCCCTTGTACACAACCTTGAACTTGTAGTCGCCTTGTCCGCTGATGAGGTGGTTGTCTGCCGCCGTCGGCGCGGGCGCGAAACCGGCGTTCCACGTGACCAGCAACAACGTGGCGAATAGGGCTGTCAGAAGTGTGCGTAACATGAATGCCTGCCTTTGGCAATACTGTACACGACTGTACTCTGCCAAGGTGCGGAACGCGTGCAGAAGACGCCGGACGTGCCGGTCCAACGGATCGGCTGGCACGTATGGCAACTTCTGAGGCCGGTTCGTTCGATCTGTGGCGGGACTGGAGCTCGTGCTCGCGCCTGCCCGTGACAGGATCTTCTCGCGGGTGCCGCTGATGCAGTCGAATCGGGCGGTGGTGGTAACATCACACTAGCGGCTGGCGGCCCCAATCTATCCGAGGCAGGGTCCGCAGCCGCCTGCACCCCTTTGGCGGGTCCACAGCATGTCCGAAGTTAACCTGAAGCCCGTGGACAGCAGCGCCGAATGGGGGCACTTGCCCACTGCCGCTCGGGAAGAAATCGACATTTTCGAGACCGAGTTGCGACGGGTCCAGGCCGGCTTGGTTGACGAGAAGATCTTCACGGAATTCCGCTTGCGCCACGGAGTCTACGGGCAGCGCCAAGACAGGGTCCAGATGCAGCGCATCAAGATCCCGATGGGGCGGATGAGCGCCGACCAATTGGTGGCTTTGGCGGACATTGCCGAGGAATATGCCGTTGGCGTGCTGCACGTGACGACACGCCAGGACTTCCAGTGCCACTTCGTCGACATCGATGACACCCCGAACCTGATGCGGCGGCTGGCAGCCGTCGGCATCACCACACGCGAGGCGTGTGGCAACGTTATCCGCAACGTGACCTGCTGCCCGTGCGCGGGCGTTTGCACCGACGAGGCGTTCGACGTCGCTCCGCATGCCCACGCGATGGCGTACTTTATGCTGCGCCATTCGGATGCACAGAACTTCGGACGCAAGTTCAAGATCTCCTACTCGGGGTGCTCGGAACACGGTTGCGGTCTGGGCCGGATGCACGACATCGGCGCTGTCGCGAGGATCCGCGACGGGGTTGAAGGATTCGAGGTCTACGTCGGTGGCGGACTGGGCTCTCTGCCGCACCAGGCAAAGCTCTACAGCGAATTCATGCCGGCCGACCAGATGCTGCCGTTGGCGCAGGCGATCTCGCGCGTGTTTGCCAGGCTGGGAGAGAAGAAAAACCGTGCCAAGGCGCGCATGAAATTCTTGATCGCCAAGCAAGGGATCGACGAATTCAAGCGGCTGGTCGAAGAGGAGCGCGAGCGGCTGCCGGCCGATCCCCGGTGGGAGAGCGAGCTCCAGCTGGCGCTGGAGCAGCTCTGCGACCAACCGCTGAAGCCCCCCTCGCGGCTCGACGCGGCCGGCAGCCAGACCCCTCAGTTCGCCGAGTGGCTCGAACTCAACGTGCATCCGCAGCTCCAAGACGGCTACTCGATGGTGGACATCTATTTGCCCCTCGGCGATATCACCTCGCTGCAGGCGAGGCAGCTGGCAGATGTCTCGCGGAAGTATGTCAAGGACACTTTGCGCACCACGGTCGACCAGAACCTGCTCTTGCAGTGGGTTTCTAACGAGGACCTGCCGGGCTTGTTCGGCGATCTGGCCGAGATCGGCCTCGCCGAGACCGGGGCGGGCCGGCTCAAGGACGTGGTTGCCTGCCCGGGAACCGATTCCTGCAAGCTCGGTATCACGGCTTCCCGGGGCTTGGCGGCTCACCTGAGGAAGGAGTTCGGCAATGGCATGAGCGCGATCGCGCATCGCTCCGATCTCAAGATCAAGATCAGCGGTTGCTTCAATTCGTGCGGCCAGCACCACATCGCCGACATCGGGTTCTTCGGCTCTGTCCAGCGCAAGAAGAACGACACCGCGCCAGTGTTCCAAGTCACGCTCGGCGGCTCGACCCGCAACAATGCCGAGTCGTACGGCCTCGCGGTCGGCAAGATACCGTCGCAAAACGTGGACAAGGCTATCGTCAGGGTGACGGAGTTCTACAACCGCGAGAAGCGCGGCGACGAGACGTTGAGCGACGTGGTGGCCCGCCTCGGCAAGACGCGCGTCAAGCAAGAGCTGGCCGAGTTCATGGAACTGCCCACGTTCGAGGAGTCGCCCGACTTCTATCGCGACATCCGCCAGCCATGGCAGTACAAGCGCTCGATCGGCGTTGGCGAGTGCGCCGGCGAGGTTGTCGACCAAGCCGAGTTCCTGCTTGAGGACGCCGACCGAATTCACTTCGAGTCCACCCTAGATCTCGAGCGGGATCGCTTTGGCGACGCGTCGGCCAAGGCATTCGAGGCGTGCAAGAAGGCCGCCGACGCGCTACTGTTCACGAAGGGGCTGTGGCTCTCGGACCGCTACGACACAGTTGAGGAATTTCGCAGGCACTTCTGCGACACCGACAGCTTCTATAAGCCGTTTGCCGACAACTTCCTGCGCACGGCGCAAGAGGGTCCCAGCGAGGATTCGGAACGGGCCCGGCTGCGCGTTGAGGAAGCGACCCTGTTCATCGAGGCCGCACAGGGCGTGTACTCTCAGGCGACGGATTTCTAAGGCCTGGCCGACCGCATGCACCCCGACTTGCAGAGGATTGATGTCAAGCTGTTGCTTGACTGTCCGCCCGATCCCGATCTCGACCAGTTCTTGGTGATCTTCGACCGCTGGCGCAAGGCGGACGACCATCCGGCCGATTGGGTGGACTTGGCAGACTACGCCCACATGCCCGGCGGGCCGGGAATCCTGATCGCCGGTAAGCGGGACACCTTCTCCGTAAATCTCAACCCTCCCGGCCCGGGCCTGTTGACGAGTGTTCGCCGCGGCTTGGAGGGATCGTTGGAAGATCGCTTTCGCGAGGCGCTGCGGCGCGCCAGAGAATTCAATGCTGCCGTTATGGCGGAGCCGGAGTTCCCGGCCGAATTCTCTGTTCTCGAAGGTGCCTGGGAAATCTACGTCAACGACCGGCTGGGCTTCCCGAACACGGATCCGACGGACAGGCTGGTACGTCCGGCCGTGGCCGCTGCGCTCGGCGTAGTTCCCGAGTCGTTGACGCGCGACCTCGATTCGCGAAATCGGCTGGGATACTCGGCCAAGTAGGCGGTCGGCCAGCGACTAGGCCCCGACCACTCCAACCGGGCAAGGTCCGCGAAACCGTTACGTTCTCCTCCGGCCCTTGATCCAAGGCACGGATAGCGGGCCAACGCGATCCGAGCTAGTTCCGGATACCGTAATCGGGGCGGTCCAAGCCGAGGTTTCAAAATCCCAGCGAGTGCTATTCTCAAATTTTGAGCCCGGCACTCCGACCCGGAGTTGGTCCAGCCTCTGCCTCTGAGGCGCGTGGAGCTCCCATGCTGACGTTCCAAGAGATCGTGATGCGCCTGAAGGCGTACTGGGCCAGGCAGGGCTGCATCATCCAAGAGCCGTTCGACTGCGAGGTCGGCGCAGGGACGATGTGCCCGGAGACTTTCCTGCGCGTGCTCGGCAGCGAGCCCTACAACGTTGCCTATGTGCAGCCTAGTCGCCGTCCGGCCGATGGGCGGTACGGCGAGAACCCCAACCGCCTGTACAAGCACATGCAATTGCAGGTGATCCTAAAGCCCGCGCCGGAAGACGTTGTGGATCTCTATCTCAAGAGCTTGGAAGAGATCGGGATTGACCTGTCAAAGCACGATTGCAAATTGGAAGAGGACAATTGGGAGTCGCCGACATTGGGGGCCTGGGGCGTGGGCTGGCAGGTCATGCTGGATGGCCTTGAGATCACGCAGTTCACCTACTTCCAACAGTGCGGCGGATTGGACTTGGATGTCGTTCCCGCCGAGCTCACCTACGGCCTGGAGCGCTTGGCGGCGTTTATCCAAGACGTCGAGAGCGTCTACGACATCCGCTGGAATGACCGCTGGACCTACGCCGACGTGAGGCTGGCCGACGAGGAGCAGTATTCCGCGTATAACTTCGAGGAGGCCGACGTCGGCTTTGTCTGGGAGGAGTTCAACTTGCACGAAGCCGAGTGCAAGCGGCTCCTCGAGCGCTATGCGAGCGAGCTAGCGCCTTTGGAACGCCGGCGTTTTCCGCTGTTGGCCGCCTTCGACCAGACCTTGAAATGCTCGCACTTGTTCAACACGCTGCAGGCGCGGGGCGCGATTAGCGTCACCGAGCGCGCCCAGGTGATCCAGCGAGTGCGCAACTTGGCGGTTGCGGTCGCCAAGGCGTGGGTCGATCAACAGCGCTACTCGGCTGGGGAGGCAGTGTGAGCAACCTGCTGCTCGAAGTCGGCACCGAGGAGATCCCGGCTCGCTTGGTGCCGGGGGCGATGCGGGACTTGGAAAAGGGCTTCCGGTCGGCTCTGCGCGAGCTCGACCTCAAGTGCGAGGGACAAATCTCGGTCGATGCCACACCGCGCCGCCTGGCGCTGGTTGCGGAGGGCCTGCCCGATCGGCAGCGCGACCGGACCGAGACACTCACGGGACCATCGAAGCAGATCGCCTTCGATCCCGATGGCAATCCCACGCGCGCGGCGCTGGGATTCGCCCGCAAGGCGGGTGTCGCGGTCGAGGAGCTTGAACTTGGCGACGATGGCAAGCTCACACTGCGGCGCACCATCGCCGGTCAGCGAACGCACGACCTGCTGGCTCGCGTGCTGGCGGACGTGGTGCTCGGCGTGCGCTTTCCACGCAGCATGTACTGGATGGGCAAGGGCAGCCCTCGATTCATCCGGCCGATTCGCTGGTTGGTGGCGCTACTCGATGGCGATGTCGTTCCCGTTGAGTTCGCTGGGGTCCGGTCCGGCAATGTCACGTGGGGGCACCGGCGGCTCGGTACCGGGCCGATCACTGTCAACTCGGCCGAAGAGTATCGGTCTGGCTTGCGCGCCAATGCAGTGCTCCTTGCCGCCGAAGGCCGGGCGTCGAAGATCGTTGCAGACGCCGAGGCGCTGTTGCCGGCGGGCTACGAACTGCGGTGCAACCAGCGGTTGCTGCAGACATTGGTGTTCGAGACGGAGCATCCAACGGCGGTCTTGGGGAGCTTTGATGAGAGCTATCTGGACCTTCCCGAGGAGGTGCTCGAGACGGTCATGCTCGTCCATCAAAAGTACTTCGCCGTGGAGGACAGCTCAGGGGCGATGACGAATCGATTCGTAGCCATCGCGAACTCTGCCAGCGACACCGATGGTGTCATTCGCAGGGGTCACGAGCGCGTTCTGCGGGCCAGATTCAATGATGCCCGCTTCTTCTGGCAGTTTGACCAGCGGAGTTCGCTGTCCGATCGTCTTGAAGAACTGAAGGCAGTCACGTTCCAAGCCTCGCTGGGCAGTTACTGGTCCAAGACCGAGACCAACCTCGAAGCGGTCGCGCACCTGAACGAAGCTCTGTCCGTGGACGCAAGCGATGCGAAGGGCGCCCTCCGCGCCGCACGTCTGGCCAAGACCGACCTGACGACGGAGATGGTGGGGGAGTTCCCGGAACTCCAAGGCAAGATCGGAGGCCTTTACGCAACCGCGCAGGGGGAGTCGCAAGAGGTGGCTGATGCGATTTACGACCACTACTTGCCTGCCGGTGGCTCGGGTCCTATCCCACGATCGCTAGTCGGGCAGCTGGTATCGCTGGCTGACAGGCTCGCGACTCTTGGCGGGATGTTTCGGATCGGCTTGATGCCTACCGGATCCAAGGATCCGCTAGCACTGCGCCGGGCGGCTCTCGGCGTGATACGCATCGTCCTCGAAGGCTCTCTGGCGATCTCGCTGGATCGCTTGGTAGCGATCGCCTGTGCCGGCGACAACGCGCCGAAGCTGCGAGACTTCCTCTTGGATCGTCTGCGCTTCTGGTTGCAGGAATCGGGCGGGTTCGGTGCGGATTCCGCCGATGCCGTCTTGGCCGCCTCCGACGCTGTGCCAGTCGACGTACTGGCGCGGGCGCGAGCCTTGGCCGAAGTGCGCCACACCTCCGACTTCGAGGCTCTGGCGGTCAGTTTCAAGCGGATCCGGAATATCTTGGAGCAGTCCGGAACGGCAGAATCGGTGCACGGCGCGAAGCTAGACCTGGCATTGCTGGAGGACGGGGCAGAGGCGGACCTGCACGCGTCGCTGCAGCCCGTAGGGGCCAGGATTGCGGAATGCAACGCCAAGCGCGACTACGCAACCTCGCTGCGAGCGATCGCGACTCTGCGACCGGCCTTGGACCGCTATTTCGACGATGTCCTGGTGATGGCCGAGGACGACGCCGTGCGCCTTAACCGTTTGGTGTTCTTAGCGAGCATGCTGAGGGCTCTGTCCACTATTGCTGACTTCTCGCTGATCGACGCGGGGCCAGCCGCTGCCTAGAGCGGCTAGCTGGGCGCATAGCCTGAACTTCATGTAGTCTCGATAGGTTTCAATCGGCCGCAAATGCTTTCACTTCTATGCATTCCGAAGCCCCAGGGATTCGCTAGATTGCATGCTTGCTTCCGTCTAAGCGCCGTGGCCTTTCACGTCGAGTCCATCCCCAATCGCAACAGCCCCCCGGCCGTGCCGCTCCGCCAAGCCTGCCGCGAGGGCAAGCGCATGCAGCGCAAGACCATCGCCAACCTCTCCCGCTCCCGCCCGAGACCGTCCACGGCAGCCGCGCCGTCCTGCTAGGAGGCGTCGCCGTCCGAATCGCACATGCCGGCGCAGATCCGCGATCGCGACAAGGCACAAGCGTGTCCTCCCCGCAAATCGCCCGCTGATATACTCGGCGCGATGCTGCGCTGCTGCCTTAGGAGCCTTGCCTCGATGTTCTTTGCCGGATCCTGCTTTCTGGCAGCGGCACCATTCGACGATCCATCGCTTGTGACGCTCCGCATCGAGCTCGGAATCGGTGACGAGGCACCGGCGACCCTCTCCCAGCCGCCGGGAGCCAGATGGTTCCCGCCGGCAGAGACTTCCGCCGCAGGGCTCTGGCATGGTCGGGTCTCAGCGGTCGGGGGCACGATCGAGTCGCTGACGAGCCTGCGCCCCCGTCCTTCGGACGTGATCGGACCCGACTCGTGGGAACTGGAGACATGGCAGGGACCCAGCTTCGGGCATCCTCCCGAAAAGCCCCAGCCCGTCACGGGCACGCCCGTGAACGTCTTCAATCCGGGCTTGTTGCTTCGACTCCGGACCGGTGGTGGGACACGCTTGGACTTTGACACCGAGCAGGGCGGTTTCAGCTTCCCCATGGCCCGCTTAGGGCCGGGGGGAACGCTTCGGTTCTTGGACGGCCGTGTCACTGTTGGGTCTGCGGTCACTTCCGAGCGGATCACGGACGAGCGATACCAAAACGACTTCGCAGCGGTGGCAACAGGGCCGGGCGGCCAAGTCTGGGTTGCTTGGGTCGGCTACCGCGACTCGGCCAACGAGGTTTTCCTACGCCACTACGACGGTGATCGCTGGGAGGCCGCGCAGGTCGTTACGGAGAGGCCGGGTGATGTGTTCTTGGCGAAGGTCGCCCGCGACGGCTCCGGCAGGGTCTGGGTAGTGTGGTCCGATCAGGTCGAAGGCAATCGCGACCTGTATGCCCGCAGCCTTGACACCGCAAGCGGCGACTGGTCTGCTGTCGAGCGCCTGACGGCAGCTCCGCAGCCGGACCTCTATCACAGCGTTACCACTGACGCGCTCGGCCGTGTGTGGGTCGTATGGCAGGGATTCCGGGATGGCCGTTCGCACATCCTCGCCCGCTTTCGCGGTGGGGACTCATGGTCCGAACCGGAAGCGGTGTCCACGTCGAGTTCCAATGACTGGGAGCCCGCGATCGCCGCCGACAGCACGGGCGCGGTCCATGTCGCGTGGGACACGTACGACAAGGGCAATTACGACATCCTGACCCGCCGATTTTCCGGAGGGGCTTGGGGGCCGGTCGTTCCCCTTGCGGACACGCCGAAGTTCGAGGCCCACGTCAGCCTAGCAGTCGACGGCGAGGACCGCCTATGGGCTACATGGTCAGAGAGCGGCACTCAATGGGGCAAGGATGATGGGTTCGGGCTCGAGTCGGAGGGCACGCGCCTGTACGCATGGCGGTCCATCGGGGTCGCCGTCCGCGATGGTGGCCGATGGCTTGAGCCTGACGTTCCGCTTCTCGATGCGCTCCCGCCCGGGCTGGCTCAAGACCGCAACGACTCGCCCGTGATCCAGATCGACGGCAATGGCGGGGCGTGGATCTTCTTCCGCCACCGCACGCCTAGGGTCTTGGACACCATTTCCGATCACTGGAGCTATTACGCGACTTGGGAAATGTGGGGCGTTCCTTACTCCGAGGGCGGCTGGGGCCCGCCGGTGTACTTCCCGAACAGCGCGGGTCGGCTCGATGTGCGAAGCGGTTTCGCAGCGGCGAGCGACGGCGGCATTGTGGCGGCGTGGCCCACGGACGGGCGCGACTACGACCACATGATCGCCGAGCAGTCCCATGTCTACGTCGGCAAGCTGCCGCCGGTTCAGGGCGGGGGCCGGTCCGCCCTCCAGCCCCGACGCCAGCCGGAAATCTCCGTCTACCCGATCCACCCAAACGAAGAGCGGGACCTCGAGACGATCAGGAGCTATCGCATTCGCTCGGGCGGCTCGACCTATGCCATCTACCGGGGGGACACTCACCGCCATACGGAATTCTCGATGGATGGCATCAACGACGGATCGCTGCTGCAGGCCTACCGTTATGCGCTTGACGCGGCCGGTCTCGACTTCTACGCAAATTCGGAGCACAACTTCCTCGGCGGCCCTGACGACGAGTACCACGACTTCCTGCTGCAGCAAATGGCGGACAACTTCCACCTGCCGGGGAAGTTTGTCCCGTTGTTCGCGTACGAGCGCTCCGTGACCTTTCCGAACGGCCACCGCAACATCCTGTTCGCTAAGCGCGGCGTGAGGCCGCTCCGCGTGTCCCGCCAAGAGTTCGGTGGGGGATTCCCGTTCTCGAGCGATTCCGTGACGGATCGCTACGCAAATCCGGAGCCAGTCGGCACGAAGGATCTTTACGCCTACCTGAAGGAGAATGACGGCATAAGCATTCCCCACACATCGTCCTCCACAAGGATGGGGACCGACTGGCGCGACAACGATCCGGACGTGGAGCCGCTGGTCGAGATCTACCAGGGAGATCGGTACTCGGCAGAGTACGAGGGAGCCCCACGAGGTGCGATTAGCGGCAACCCCAGCTCCGCGCCTGGTGGCTTCCAGTCGGATGGCGTGGTGTGGAACGCTTGGGCCAAGGGCTACAAGCTGGGCGTTCAGGCGGCGTCGGATCACGTCTCGACGCACATTTCCTTCGCGTGCACGATCTCCGAGGACGGCAGCCGTGCGGGCCTGCTCGAGGCCATGCGGAAACGCCACTCCTATGGGGCGACGGACAACATCGTCCTCGACTACAGGATGCGAGCAGGTGGCAGGGAGTTCCTGCAAGGCGACATCGCGAGCGTCAGCGGAACATTCCGCCTCTGGATCCACGTGATCGGAACCGAGCCGATCCGCCAGATCGACATCATCAGGAACCAAGAATTCGTCCTCAACCGCCAGAATCTCGGCCGGGAGGTCTCTCTCGAGTTCACTGACAACAGTCCAGGCGACGGTGAGAACTACTACTACGTGCGCGTCCAGCAAGCAGACGGACAGCTGGCTTGGTCCTCGCCCATCTGGATCACGAGTGGCTCCGGCAGTTAGTCAGGCGTGCTCTATGTCCAGACCGCACGAGTGGACCAAGCGCTTAGCGTACCTAGATGCGACGGAAACCGACCCAGATTCGACTGGGCTCCAACTGATTCCGGCGGAGGCAACTGGCTTGTAATTGCCGGGTGAAGTTCAAGATAGCCCGCTGCGTCTCGGGATGTACTGCCGCAGGAAGCCAGCGCTCTGTCGCAGTGACAGCTTGCGGTCTGCCAAGGAGCCCTCGTAAGCGCGATCCTCCACCTCCACGCAAACCGGGCCGTCGTAGCCAGTCGAAGTCAGGACGGAGAAGAACCGACCCCAGTCGACGTCGCCCAGCCCGGGGAGTTTGGGCGTGTGGAACTGGAGAGGATACGCCAGGATGCCGACGTCGTCGAGCAGCTCCTGGTCCACGCGCACGTCCTTGGCGTGAACGTGGAAGATGCGATCGCTGAAGTCGCGCAATGGGGCGATGGCGTCCATCTGCATCCAAGTCGGATGCGAAGGATCGTAGTTGAGTCCGAACGAGGCGCTGGGGATGTCCTCGAACATGCGCCGCCAGATGGCCGGCGAGCAGGCAAGATTCTTGCCCCCCGGCCATTCATCGCGGGTAAAAATCATCGGGCAGTTCTCGATTCCGACGCGAACTTCGTATTCCTCGGCGTATGCGATCAGCGGACGCCAGACATCGAGGAATCGCGGCCAGTTTTCGTCTACGGACTGAGTCCAGTCCCGGCCGACGAAGGTGTTGACGGTCGACAGGCCGAGCGCGCGGGCGGCTCGGATGACAGAGCGGATGTGCTCTTGCGCGACTTGTGACTCTTCGTTGTCCGGCGCGAGCGGGTTGGGGTAGTATCCGAGGCCGCTGATCCGGATGCCGCGGCTATCAAGCGTTGCATGGATGTGGTCGACACCAGCGTCGTCTAGCGTCGCGGTGTCGATGTGGGTTACGCCGGCATAGCGGCGCTCCGCCTTGCCTGGCGGCCAGCACATCACTTCGATGCAGTCATAACCCTCGGCTGCGCCGATCCGGCAAACCTCATCGAACGAGAGCTCCGGCAGGATCGCGCTTACGAATCCAAGTTGCATATCAGTTCACAGGGTAGCGCCCGCGCCATCGAGAGCCTCAGCGTCGGGTTTGGTCGGATGTCCACGCCGTGACGGGTGGGACGAAGTACTTGCTCCGCTCGCAGGACAGTTCATCGCCGAGGCTGGGGCCTGCCGGGACGATTCGTGGTATTCGGTAGTCCGCTTCGAAACAGCTTGCGAGAGAAGTCTAATGTCAAGAACGCGAGGCTTTCCCAAGGCCGCAGTGCCTACGGCGATCAGGTGATCAAGATCCAACTTCACTTTGAAATCAGGCCGTTCAGCAAGATCGGCGGGCAGGTCGGTGCTCGATTGAGTACCCGAATGAGTGAAATGGTCTGGCGCGCTCAGCCAATCGGATAATGGAGGGAATCGAAGCTTGGAATTGACTCGATGACGTCTGAACAAATCGTTGCACTGACCTCTGCTGGCGAGTCCGAAGCGCTGGAATTCAAGACGACGACCGGAATGCGTCGGTCAGTCGCAATGTCGCTGGGCGGAGGCTGCGAGTTGACAGCAGCGAAGGGCGAGAATAGCGCTGGCACCATCGAGGCTCCAAGGCGCTCCGGCCCGCTCGCATCTTGAACCGGTGGAAGACACACAAACAGCCCCCGATTGCGCCCAACGACTTGGTTGTTGGGGTCGGCTGATCATCCCGCACGTCTGCCGCGGATTGCCGTCGGCCCACGCAAGTGACATCGCAGGGGTCTGGATGGACGCGCGGGATTCTGGACTTTGGAACATGGAAGGCTCGGGCCCAACGCCATGACCGGCGCCAACCTGGAGACCCCGATGGGCATGGACGGATACCTTCGCGCCGCCAGCCGGCGGTCGGTACTGTGGGGCGGCCTACTGGCCGCTGTCCTGTCTTCTGTTTCGTGCGGAAGCAGGTCACCGATCGCAGATGGCCTCGAACGCCACGAACCGCTATCCCCGCCTGAGGCGCTGCAGGCGTTCCAGCTCGCGGAGGGCTTTCGTCTGGAGGTCGCGGCTTCGGAACCGAACGTGACAGACCCGATCGCGATGACCTTCGACGAGAACGGCAGGCTGTACGTAGCCGAGATGCGGGGCTACCCGTTCGATCCGCCACCGGGTGGAGAGCCCGCAGGACGGATCCGGCTCCTAGATGATGCAGACGGAGATGGCGTCTTCGAGAGCGCCAGGGTGTTTGCTGACCGCCTGCACTGGCCGAGCGGAATCGCGTGCTTCAACGGGGGGATCTTCGTCAGCGCGGCGCCGGACATTGTGTACCTGAAGGACACCACGGGCGATGGCGTCGCGGACATCCGCCGGACCGTCTTCACGGGCTTCGGCACTGACAAGTCTGAAGACATCGTGAACAACCTCAAGTGGGGGATGGATCACTGGATCTACGGCACCACCTCGTACAATGGCGGCACGGTGCGGCACGCCGAGCGCGCCGGGGACCGCGAGCTTCCTCTGGGTTCCGAGGACTTCCGCTTCCATCCGGTCACCGAAGTGATCGAGGCCACCGAGGGCACGCGGGGTGACTTCGGCAACGCCTTCGACGATTGGGGCAACCGATTCGGCTCGAACTCCGGCAGTCCGGTGATTCACGCGGTGTTCCCGCTTCGACACGTTGTCGAGGGCATGGAGCCGGCGCGACTTGCGACTCCGATCCTTGAGTCCGACCGGCTGGTGTTCCCGATTAGCGACGCCGAACCTTGGCGGGCCGCCCGCAAGACGTACTGGAGCCGCTGGGTGGATACCACCCACGAAATGAGGGCGCAGCGGTTCCCGCCACGGGAACTCGCCTTGCAAGGCCACTACACGGGTGGGGCCGGGCTGGGAATCTACCGAGGCGCGGCGTATCCTGCCGAATTCCACGGCAACGCATTCACTCCGGAGCCGGCAGGTAACCTGGTGCTGCGGATGACCGTGGAGAGGGCGGGCGTTACCTTCCGTGCCCGTCGCGCGACGGCCGGCAGGGAATTCTTGGCGTCGACCGACACCTGGTTCCGCCCGGTGAACTTCGCCAACGGCCCCGATGGCTGCCTTTACGTGGTGGACATGTACCGAGAGGTCATCGAGGACCCGAGCGCAATCCCTGACGAAATCCTTGAGCACATCGACTACTACACCGGTCAGGACATGGGTCGCATCTACCGCATTGCCCCAACCAGCCTTGAGCGGGGAGCGTTGCCGCAGCTTGGTGAAGCGTCGATCTCCGAGCTCGTAGCCCTTCTCGACCATGAAGATGGCTGGTGGAGGTCGACCGCCCACAGGTTGCTGTTCGAGCGGCAATCAGTCGAGGCAAGTGCAGCGCTCAGGGCCTCGCTTAGGCGGTCACAGTCCGCCCGGGGCCGGCTCCATGCATTGTGGTCGCTCGAGGGGCTCGGCCAGCTCGACGATGGGGCCCTCCTGCGCGCGCTCGCGGATCCCCACCCGGCCGTTCGCCAGAATGCAGTCCGCCTTTCCGAGACACGGCTCCTGGGCTCGTCCGCGTTGTCCGAAAGAGTCGCGTCACTGGCCGCGGACGAGGATCCTGCGGTTCGCTTTCGGGTTGCTCTTGCCGTTCCAGGAATGCAGCGTGGCGATGGAACAGTGCACCTGGCGCGAATCCTGAGGGCCAATCCAGGGGACGAGTGGATCCGTGCAGCCGTCCTCTCAGGGGCTCGGGAGAATTCCCTGGCACTCTTGGACCTCCTGCTCCGAGAAGATTCGTTCCTGGCAAACCCGGCTAGCCCGGCTGCCGTCAGGCAATTGGCGGACAACGTGGCGGTCAGGGAGTCGCCGGACGCCACGCAGGCCGTGTTGACCGCCACGAACAAGCCAACCGGCGCCTACGGGAAGTGGATCCGCATGGCGGCTGCCGCCGGTATCGCGTCTGGATTGGCGCGGACGGGGAGTTCGCTGCCCGCAATGCGAGACAGCGGCGAGAATCCAGAGCTCGGAGCTGCGATTGCCGAGGTGCTGGCGGAGGCTCCGGCTATCGCCGTAGACAAGGACAGCGGGAATCTGCCGGAGCGGACTGAGGCGATCCGTCTGCTCTCCTGGGCTCCGCCGGAAGCGGCCCTCGGCGCCCTCAATGCGCTGCTGTCCCCGGACGAGCCGGCCGAGATCCAGCTGGCGGCCGTGCGCTCGCTCTCCGCCCACGGCGGGCCGGAGGTGGGGCAGATCCTTGTTCTCGGCTGGAGGACCTACAGTCCCGCCGTGCGCCGCGAGGCTGTCGAGGTGCTGTTCAGCCGCACTGAGCGGCTGCGGCCCTACCTTGACGCGTTGGAAAAAGGCACCGTGGAGGTGGCCCATCTGGACCCGGCGCGAAGGGCGGTATTGATGGATCATCCCCGGGAAGAGATTCGCGCGCGGGCGCGACAGATTCTCGCCCGCGCCGAAGTGGCCAGCCCGGAGGAGGTAATCCGGGAGTATCGCTCCGCCCTCGTGGCGGAAGGGGATGCGACTCGTGGTGAGACGGTCTTCGAGCGAGAGTGCGCAACCTGCCATCGACTCGGGGGCAAGGGCCACGAGGTGGGTCCGGATCTGACCGAGAGGGCTTCCTCTCAACGAGCGGAACTCCTCGTTGACATCCTCGATCCGAACCGGTCTTTGCAGTCGAACTTCGTCAACTACAGGCTTGACACTGTGGATGGCAGCGTCGTCACGGGAATCCTGGCGCGCGAAACGCCTCAAAGCGTTACCTTGCGTCGCGGCGAAGGCATTGAGGATGTGGTCTCGCGATCAGACATCAACACGCTGACCTCCATGGGCCTTTCGCTGATGCCAGAGGGACTCGAGGACGAGATCGGACCGGCCGAGATGGCTGACCTGCTCAGTTTCGTGCAGTCCCAATCGCTTCGATGAGGTTACATTACTCTCCTTCCCCAAGCGGCACCGCGTCAGCGGGCCCGACCGGAGCGTTTCTCTCCCGCAGCCCGTCGCGACTCGACCGCCCGGTCAACCGTCCTCCGAGCGTAGGCCGGAGTTTTCGGCTTGTCACGCCCCCAGCGCGCAGGATACGACGCCGCGAGTCCGGTTGCGGCAGGCCGGGAGCCGGTGGACTCGGGCGACGTCGATAGCCCGTGTGCCGGCAGTCGGCCCGCCCGCAGTTAGTCGCTGGCTTGGACCAAGGTGCGGGAGAAGCCGGGACGGCTGGCCGTTGCCGCCGAAAGCGATCGGCCCGAAGTCCTGAGTGTGGTGGGCGCGGTGCGGGCTTACCAGGACCTATGGTGGGTGGGAGCGACGCTCCGGCCGCTTAAAGATCTGCTGGAGTTGCGGCCGGTGTGGCACCGGGTCGATAGGGGGGTGCGCGCCCATGCTGGTGGCAGCGCTGGGAGCGAAGCTGGAAGCCCCGCAACCGCTGGAGGGAGTTGAGCGGACGGTCCACTGAGACGGGGTGCCTGCATCTAACGCCCTCCGATATCGCCAACGTCGCGGAGCCCTGACCCGAGCGAGGGACGGTCCCAGGCAACGCGACCCTGCAAACAGAGTCATTTGCGGGCAGCCGTGCGTGACGGCTTTCCGGCCTTGTAGCTCTGCCAAGCGAACCAGTATGCGATATGCCCGGGGAGCCGGGCGAGGCTCTCGCCGCCCGGGCCAGCGAGTTCGGCCTCGGTGACGGTCCATTGCGCCCCGTCGCTCGTCACCCGGGACCGATCCTCCTCAGTCGCGACAAACTTCTTGCCTCCCGATTCGTAGGCGCGGACCGTTTCCGTTTGGGCATTTCCGATGAGGACCACATCACGCGGCCCCACTCTGTCGTGGATGACGGCGCCACCTCTGAAGAGCGAGAGGGCCCAGGCCATTTCGTTGGCTCCGTCCCGCAGAACGAAGATACGGTCCTTCGGCGCGAGCCGACGATCTCGGACCAGCACCGGAAACATAAGATCGGGGCTTGCAAAATATTCTCCGTACGCTCGTCCGGGCCGGTAGTCTCGATCGAAGCCGGTGTCGTGGGATAGTGCCGTGGTGTCCGGATGGGCGGCGAGCCAGTCCTGCCAGCTCGTGATCACCACCGGCAAGATCTTGAGTTCGATGCCGGAGCTGGTCAGTTTCCCCACCACGGGCCGCCCGGTGAACTGATTCCAGAGCGACTTCGTCTGTGTGTCGTACATGAGCTTGTTCGACCGATAGAGGAGGCCGGAAGAGCCGAAGACGAAAGGCTTCCGCCGGCCGTGGACCCGGGTGTCGAAGAGGATGCCCGACCCGCAGAGCGTGCAGTAGGCGAGGGACACCGGGACGCCGCCTACCACGTCGTTAAGCATCTCGTGCCAGTCGAGGATGCGGAGCGGATAGGCGCGCGAGTCGCCGTTGATGCTGACCCCGAAGACCAGTTCCCGGTCGGTGAGGTAGGTCGCCTCACCGGCAGGGATCTGCTTGGCGTTCACCAGCGCGGGGATCCCATCCTTCTTGACCCCTCCCCAGACGATCTCCTCGAGGCGGATCTCGTGCCTCAACCCTGGGTAGAGGAAGCCACGGAAATTGATGTCGATCCCGGCCAGGAGGTCTGCCTTGAAGGAAACGAACTCCCGGTAGGGGCGGATCTCGGTGCGCGCCTCCAGCCACTCCATCCACGCCGTCCAGTCGCGCGGTATCTTGACTCCGGCGAGTCGTTGGAGCGCGTCGAGCAGCCGGCCGTCAGAGTCGGGCAGAACGCGTAGCACCGTGATGAGAGCCGGAATGACGTCCTTCTTGTTGCGTTTGACCAAGAAGCGCAGCGCTCGGTCACGGTCTGCCCAGTTGCGTGAGAACAACGCGGTGCGCACGGTCGCGGCGATGTTGTCTCCTGGCCGGGGAAGGCTGCGGCGAAGTGGGGCATTGCCCGAGGTATCACCGGGCAGTCTGGGCCCCTGGGCAGGGAATTGGGCGCCGAGCTCGGAGACGCAACCGAAGAGCGACAGTCCGGCGAGGAGCAACGCGAATCGAATCACCCGGAGCATCCTCGGATCAGTCTAGTCCAGAGGAAGCGCCCTTGCGATTCCTACGGAGCTGCCTAAGCGGACCCAAGGCCTCTCCACCTGAACGCGCTTGCCACTCTCTTTCCGCTGCGAGACGTGCCCATCCTCGGCGACTGGTGCGGCTTGAAGATCGGCCGCTGCCTCAACATCGTGCCGTCCGGCTCGTAGAGGAGCCTCGGCCCGCTACACGAGGCATTCAACTCTGAGCACCGCCGGAGCCGGCCCAACGACCGGGGCTGTGACGCTCCAGGAAACCGGTGGGGAGCAGCTCTTGGTACTGCCGATCAGCTCGGCGGACTATGCGGTCTGAACCGTTAGCGGCTGCCTACTGTGAAGCTTTGCGCGACTGAAACGCTTGAATCACCGGGCTAGGGCGAGGGGATACCTAGAATTTGCTCGGAGCTCTCTGCCTGGCCACTCGTTTCTCGTTGTCCGGGCGATCGATGGCGCAGTCGGATGGATCGCGGTCGTGCCGCGCCGAATCAAGGCGCTCGATTCTGGAAGAGTGTGATTCAATCAGCATGAACCACCCGCGTCCCTATGGGCCTCGCCCCGTTCGGATTGCAGTCGCCATGGAGCTAGCGTCTTCGATGGTGGGAAAGATCCATGGACGCTCAACCCAATCCTAGAATCAGGTCGATTGCCACGGCGGTGCCGGGCCACCGGATGACCCAAGACGAGGTAAAGAACTTCAGCTCCTCGTTCTTTGCCGGTGCCGTCTCGGGTCTTGGGAGTCTCTTGGGCATCTTCAGCAATGCCGCCATCGGGGCAGGATATGTCTGCGCCCCTCGGAGTTGGTACGAAGGAGGCGAACATGGCTTCGAGGAAAAGAACCGCCTGTACCTCGAGAATGCGATTTCACTGCTGAAGGAGGCCGCCGTCGAATGCTTGGCCGCCAGCGGTCTGGAACCGCGAGACATCGACCTGATCGTGACCGTTTCGACCACCGGAATCGCCACGCCCAGCCTAGATGCCAGACTGATGAACGAGCTGCCGTTCCGCCGCGACGTGCAAAGATTGCCGATCTTCGGGCTGGGATGCGGCGGCGGCGTGCTGGGACTGGCTCGTGCCGCCGCTTGCGTGCGGGCCCGACCGGGCAGCCGCGTCCTGTTGCTCGTTGTCGAACTCTGCACCCTCACGTTCCGATCCCGCGATCGATCCGTTCGAAACCTTGTGGCGACGGCCCTCTTCCGCGACGGTGCCGCCGCGGCCGTGCTAGCGGACCATGGTCCGGGACCGGAGATCTCGGCGTGGGGCGAATACACTTGGCCAGACTCGCTCGACATCATGGGATGGGACGTTGTGGACGACGGGCTGGCAGTGGTGTTCTCTCGGAGCATTCCCGAGCTGGTCCGCACGCGGATGCGATGTGTGACCGAGGAGTTTCTGGCCTCCGAGGGCCTCGGTCTCCACGATATAGACAGCTTCATTTGCCATCCCGGTGGTGCCAAGGTGCTGGATGCCCTAGAGTCTGCGTTCAACCTTCAGCCCGGCGGTCTTGAAGAGTCTCGAGCCGTCCTTCGTGACTACGGCAACATGTCCGCCGCAACCGTCTTGTTCGTTCTCAAGCGTGCCCTCGAGCACAGAGTGCCGAGACGCCATTTGCTGACCAGCCTGGGCCCCGGTTTTTCGGCTGCGTTTCTGGTCCTGCAGTCAACGTGAATCTCATCAGCCCGCTCTACGCGGTCGTCGGCTTCCTTGTGGTCCAGCGGGTGGCAGAACTTGTCTTGGCGCGCCGTAACCGCCGGGTGTTGGTGGCTCGGGGTGCGATCGAGGTCGGCGAGCGGCATTACAAGGCGCTCGTTACCTTGCACGCTGGCTGGTTGCTGGCGCTTCTTGTCACGATTGACCCGCGGGCCTTGGTTTCGATTCCGTGGCTCGTAGTCTTCGGCCTGTTGCAATGCGGGCGAATTTGGGTGATTGCGACCTTGGGGACGCGATGGACGACCCGCGTCATGGTGCTTCCTGGCGCCACGCGCATTCGTAGCGGCCCGTACCGCTTCGTCGATCACCCCAACTATCTCATCGTCTGTGGTGAAATCGCTGTCGTGCCGCTGATGTTCGGAGCGTGGGCTCTAGCGGTGGTCGGGTCCGGGTTGAACCTGCTGTTGCTTCGCAAGAGACTTGTTGTTGAGAACAAGGCACTCGCGAAGTTCTACGATCAAGCAAGCTGATCGCCACCACGCGTGGGAGGACCGTCCTCCGAATCACACGGCGACTGAAGGGTCGTGCCGCGAGAAGGCGCCCGATCCGAATCCTGCCGGAACTAATAGCAAGGTCCTCTCCACCAGCGCAGTAACATCGAATCGATATAGGATGCGGGGCAGACGGTCCCGCGGTTCGGCCGGGTGACTCACGCCACCATCGCTTTTCAGAGGATTCCAAGCGCAAGATCGATCGCCTTCGCGGACCTTGTTAGCGGCAGGGCAAGTCGTGCTGCCAATCTTCTAGCTCGGATCGATCGGCTCCACGAACGAGCCAACCGCAGCCAGAATTGCCGCCAGATTTGCTAAGATCAAGGCTTCGCTTCCTACGCTCGCGGGCGAGAGGGTCTTCGGCCGCGAAGCTCCGGGCCCAACCTCCGACCAGTCCAATAACACCGTTCCTGTGCGCATGCCGCGCGGGCGTGTCGAGTCTCCGCAGGGCGTCTGGGAACGCGATCCGACACAGAGGGTAATCACCAAGATGGCAAAGCATGTGTTCTCATTTGGCGGCTCCAAGACCGATGGCGACATGTCCATGCGCGACACGCTCGGCGGAAAGGGTGCCAATCTCGCGGAAATGGCCTTGGCAGGGGTGCCTGTACCACCGGGTTTCACCGTGTCCACGCAGGTCTGCAACATGTATCTCGCAGGTGGGAACAGGGTTCCTGATGAGGTTGAGGCTGAAATGGCGTCCGCCCTGCAGCACCTCGAGAGCGACATGGGCAAGAAGCTCGGCGACGCCTCCAACCCCCTGCTGCTGTCGGTGCGCTCGGGGTCGAAGTTCTCCATGCCGGGCATGATGGACACCATCCTCAACCTCGGTCTCAACGACAGTGCCACCGAAGGACTCGTTGCGCTGAGCGGCAAGCGGACCTTCGCTCTGGACTGTTACCGGCGCTTCATCATGATGTTCGCCGACGTCGTGATGGGCGTGTCCAAGGGAGAGTTCGAGGAGATTCTCGAGGACATCAAGGAAGCCGCCGGTGCCGAGAACGACATGGACCTCAATGCCGAGCAGTTGGCGGAGGTGGTCGAGGCGTTTAAGGCCCACTACAAGAATTCGCTCGGCGAGGACTTCCCGCAGGACGCGCATCAGCAGCTCAAGATGGCGCGTGACGCGGTCTTCCGGTCCTGGGACAATCCCCGCGCCAACCACTACCGGCGCATGAATGACATCCCGCACGACCTCGGCACGGCCGTCAACGTGCAGGCGATGGTGTTTGGCAACCTTGGCGAGACTTCCGCAACGGGCGTCGGCTTCACGCGCGATCCCGCGACGGGTGCTAACGAGTTCTACGGAGAGTTCTTGGTCAATGCGCAGGGGGAGGATGTCGTGGCAGGAATCCGCACCCCACGCCCTATCAACGAACTCGAGGCGGTGCTGCCGGAGGCCTACGGCGAGCTTCGCACAATCACGGCCCAGCTAGAGCAGCACTACCGCGACGTGCAGGACTTCGAGTTCACGATCGAGGAGGGCAAGCTCTTCATGCTGCAAACGCGCAACGGCAAACGCACTGGTGCGGCCGCCGTGAAGTTTGCCGTGGACATGGTCAACGAAGGGCTGATCAACGAGCGCGAAGCCGTCATGCGGGTCGAGCCCCAACATTTGGACCAGCTGCTGCATCCTGTGATCGAGTCCTCTTCGAAGGGCCAGCTCACCACCCTGACGGTGGGCCTGCCGGCCTCTCCCGGCGCCGCGGTCGGCCGTATCGTTTTCACAGCCGATGCTGCCGTGGAAGAGGCCGCTAGTGGCAACGCTGTGGTGCTAGTGCGGGCTGAGACCACACCGGAAGACATTCACGGCATGGAAGCTGCCAAGGGCATCCTGACCTCGAGGGGCGGCATGACCTCGCACGCTGCCGTGGTGGCCCGCGGCATGGGCTCACCCTGCGTCGCTGGCGCGGGCGAAGTGAATGTCGACGCCAAGGCCGGCCAGATCGTCTGCAATGGCCACACGCTCAAGGGAGGCGATTGGATTTCCATCGATGGCTCCACCGGCGAGGTATTCGCCGGTCAGGCAAAGACGATCGATCCTGACCCCACCTCGGGCGACTTCGCTCAGTTCATGGAGTATGTCGACCAGCACCGCACCGCCAGGGTGCGGGCTAACGCCGAGACGCCGCGCGACGCTCGTGCCGCACGGAATTTCGGCGCCGAAGGCATTGGCCTCTGCCGCACCGAGCACATGTTTTTCGAGCCCCACCGAATCGAGCACGTCCGCCAGATGATCCTGGCAGAGGATGCCGAAACGCGCGCGGATGCGTTGAGCAAGCTGCTCCCGATGCAAAGGCAGGACTTCGTCGAACTCTTCGAGGTTATGGACGGCTTCCCAGTCATCGTGCGCACGCTTGATCCGCCGCTGCATGAGTTCTTGCCCAAGCGGGAAGAGCTGATGGTGGAGTTGGCACAGTTGCGAGCCAGCGGCGAGGACGAGGCCAAGCAGAGCGAAGTCGCGGCGCTGTTGGAGCGCGTGGAGGAGCTACACGAGTTCAACCCGATGCTGGGACATCGCGGCTGCCGGCTCGGGATCACATTCCCCGAGATCACCGCGATGCAAGCGCGGGCGATCTTCGAGGCCGCCGTGGAATGCGCCGAGAAGGGCGTCGACGCGATCCCTGAGGTAATGATTCCGCTGGTTGGCAACCACAAGGAACTCGAGAATCAGAAGAAAGTGGTCGTCGACGCGGCCAACGAGGTCTTTGCTGCTGCCGGGCGGGAGGTCCATTACAAGGTCGGGACAATGATCGAGGTGCCGCGCGGAGCACTGACGGCCGACGAGATCGCGCAGCATGCTGAGTTCTTCAGCTTCGGCACGAACGACCTGACACAGACCACGTTCGGCTTCAGCCGCGATGATTCCGGGACCTTTATCAACCCTTATTTGGAAGCGGGCATTCTTGAAGACGACCCATTCCAAGTGCTGGACTCGAGCGGTGTCGGGCAGCTGGTTGAGATCGCCTTGGAAAAGGGGCGCAAGACCCGCCCCGGGCTCGAGGTGGGAATCTGCGGCGAGCACGGCGGCGAGCCGAAATCTGTGACCTTCTGCGTGCGCGCTGGGCTAAATTACGTCAGCTGCTCGCCTTATCGGGTGCCCATCGCGCGTCTGGCCGCGGCACAGGCTGCAATCTCGGCGAACTAGTTCTGCACTCGCAGGCACGGCCTTCTACGAGAGCGGGGCCAGACGCGGGAGCGGATCTTCGGTCGCGGGGCTGCCCGTGCGCTCGGCGTAACGTCCGCGTATACGGCACCCACAAGCGGCCCTCCAGCCAGATAGGCTGACTTCCCGCAGCCGTTCGCGAGCCCCCGGTTCGGTCGTATAGTCTGTCCGCGTACGTAGGAACCCGCTCGAGGACCAAGGCTTCGGCTGTGGGGGGCAGCCTTGCAAGCGATAGCGGCGATGCGCCGCTGAGTGGCGGAGTGGCGATGATAGATTCGTGAGTGCTCCTCCGGGCAAGATCGAGGAGAATACATGCGGTGAAGCGGCTCGGTCTTGAGCGATCCGACCGGCCGGCTGGTTGAGCAGCATGCGAGAGTTCGCCAAAGCCGGAACGAGTGCCGCCATCGTCGTCACGCTGGCGTTCGCAGCGATGAGCGCGTCGGCTGCGCCTGCATGGCAAGAATGCGCGACGTGCCACCCAAAGGAGGTTGACGAGTACCGCCTTAGCGGGATGGGCCGCTCGATCTCAAAGCTGGCCAACGACCATCCGCTTGGCTCGTACGGACACGGTTTCTCCGGCACGACTTTTCGCACGAGTACGTCGGATGCGGGCCTCGTTCAGGAGATCGAAAGGGGCGGGCTCAGTGCAGAGTACGCGATCGACTACGTGATCGGATCAGGCAACGCAGCATTTGGGTACTTGGTCCGTGTTGGCGATGCCTTGTTTCAATCCCCGATCGCGTACTACACCGAGCGGGGTCAATGGGGGATGGCGCCCGGCATGGAGCGGGAGGCGAACCCAGACTTCAACCGCCCAGCAACGTCCGAATGCTTGTGGTGCCATGCGGGAAGACCCGCGCATACGCCCAACACGGTGAACCGCTATGGAGACCCGGCCCTCCCTGAAGAGGCGATTTCCTGTGATCGCTGCCACGGGTCCCTCGAGCCGCATCTGGCCGACCCCAGCAAGGCGACGATATTCAATCCGGCCGGCGCTTCGCCGCGCCAGAGGGACAGTGTCTGCGAGCAATGCCACTTGGGCGGGACCATCCGCATCCTGCATCCCGGCCGCACTTTCGGATCATTCCAGCCGGGAGCAGTGCTCGAGGACTTCTGGACCGTCTTCGTGGGGGTGCCGCGGACCGAAGGCGGGCAGGATCGGTTTCAGGTTGTCAGCCATGTCGAGCAGTTGAGCCTGAGTCGCTGCGCCGTGGAGTCCGGCGATGCACTTTGGTGTGGCACGTGCCACAATCCCCACGAAAACCCGACTGAGCCGAAGGCTTACTTCAGCGCGCGGTGTGTTCAATGCCACGGAGAAGGGTTGCCCCAGGATCATGAGACTCATAGCGGAGACTGCATTTCCTGCCACATGCCGCGACGCCAATCGCACGACAGCGGGCACAGCGCGTTCACAGATCATCGAATCAGTCTTCACCCGTTGCCCGCAGTGGATCCCGACCCGCCCGACGAGCTTCGCCCATGGAGGCCGAGCCCTCGAAACCTTCGACTCCGAAACTTGGGAATTGCGAACATCCTCTACGGCCAGCAGCGTGGCTCCCAAGAACTGCTACAGCGAGGCCTCGGGCAGTTGAGATCCGTCTCTGGATCATTCAAGAACGATCCTGCCGCGTTGGACGCCTTCGGAACGGCCATGGTGCTGGCCGGATCTCCGCGCTCAGGCCTGCGAAAGCTGCGCGGGGCTATCGCCGCCGGACCGGTCGGAGCACTTCAATTCAATTCGCTGGCGGCGGCGTGGTGGGCATTGGGAGATGCGAATCAAGCTGAAGCTGCGCTTCAAGAAGCCATCCTGCGGGAGCCGACGCTTGAGTCCAGCTACCGAATGCTGGCGAGGGTGCACGACGATCTTGGCCAGAATTCGAAAGCGACGGCGACGTGGCGGAAGTTCCTCGAGAAACGACCGAGAGTTCTGCAGGCCCGGCAAGCCGTGCGCGACGCCGATTTACCATAACTGCAATGATGGTTTGCGCTCGGCGACTCGAACAACATGTGCCGAAGCAATCCTCCCCGGAGGTGGAAGTGAGTGGATGCGCGACGCCGTGGCCAGCGATCGACGCGCCGGCGCGGACGGAGTCAATCCGTGTTTCCTTGGAGATCTCGCTATGACAACAGACCATCGCTTGCCGCGTCGCAGTGTCCTGCTGGGCCCGCCCGTCGCAAGCTTGCTGGCAGGAGCTTGCCAGCAATCACCGAGTAACGCGGAGGGCGGAGGCGCCTGGTCGCCACGACTGTCGGAGAACATCGGCTCGCTGGACGATGCGACGCTCCGCTGGATGGCCCAGCTGGGCTTGAAGTGGGTCGTTCTCCAAGGCACGGACTCGGTCGATCGCGATGGCAAGGGTCACTGGTCAGAGCAGGACGTCGCAGCCGTCCAGGAGCAATGCGCTGGCTATGGTCTGAAGCTGCACTCTCTCATGCTGCCGCTCAGTTGGCTGATGAATTCGATGCTGGCAAGGCCGGATCGCGATCAGGACATCGAGCACATTCGCACGAGCCTCGCAGCCGCTGGCGCCCGCGGTGTAACCGTCATCGAATGGCGCTGGTCGCCGGACTTCCGCTGGGGAGATGAAGTCGGCTACTACGACAAGCCGGGCCGCGGAGGCGCCACCTACAAGGCGTTCGACTTCAACCGCGTCCGCGACGCCCCACCCTTCGAAGAAATCGGCAGCATTTCCAGGGAAGAGCTCTGGGAGCGCATGATCTACTTCACCAACGGCGTGATGGATGCTGCCGAAGCAGCCGGCGTCAAGATGTCACTGCATCCGAAGGACCCCCCTGTCAAGGCGATGCGAGGCGTCAGCCGCATCCTGACATCGACGGAGGAGATCGAGGCGTTTCTGGATGCGGTGCCGAGCCCTTCCAACGGATTTACCTTCTGTCAGGGAACCGTGACCGAAATGGGCGTGGACGTCATCGACGCCATTCGTCGAATCGGCGGACGGGGGCGAATTCACCATGTCCACTTCCGAGCCGTGCGCGGCAGCGTGCCCCTGTACGAGGAAACCTTCATTGACGAGGGCGACGTCGACATGCTCGACGCCATGCGGGCGTACAAGGATGTGGGCTACGATCTGGCGATCGTCTCCGACCACAGTCCCGGCATTCCGGGTGACCTGCCGGGTCGCAAGATTGGCCGCTCGTTCTCCCATGGGTACATCCGGGGATTGGTGCAGGCGGTGAACGCATGACTGCAAGGCGCCGAGAACTACTTCGCGATGGCGCTGCTCTCGCCGTGGCGGCGGCAGTCGCTAGATCCGCGGCTGCCCAAGGCCCTCCGATCAAGATCGGCAAGGGCTTGCGAGATCTCTCGGACGAAACGCTCGACTTCTTCCGGATGCTTGGCATACGCCATGTCGTGATGCCGACTACCTACTCGCTGACGCAACGCCGACGTGGCCTCGTGCCCGCAACCGACCGCGGTCCTGGCAATCCTGCACCCATGAGGCCGTGGGACGCAGAGGAGCTCAAGCGGATCAAGTCCCGCATCGAGAACAAGGGCCTCGTTCCGATGATGCTCCATCTCGGCAGGGTGCATCGTGTGGTGCAAGGACGGCCTGATGCCTCCGCCGAGATCGAAGCTGTCAAGACGAACATCCGGATCGCGGGAGAGTTGCGGATTCCCGTAATCGAATACAACTTCATCGCCCTCAGGGGCTCGGAGGGCTACGGGCGAACGACCGGGCTTGGCGGGATCGGACTCCGCGACTATGACGAGGCGCGGACCCGCGACCTGCCCCCCCTGGACAACGTCGGGACCCACTCCAGAGAGCAGCTTTGGGAGCGCTTGGAAGGGTTCTTGAGGGCAGTCATCCCAGTTGCTGAAGACTCCGGTGTCCGACTCGCGATGCATCCAAACGATCCGCCGATTCCGGTGTTCCGAGGCGTGGCGCAGCCGATGCGCTCGCTGGCGGACCAGCGGGAACTCATCCAGCTAGTTGACAGCCCTTCAAATGGGATCACCCTGGACACCGGTGTCACTACCGAAATGGGCGAGGACGCGGCCGAGGCGATTCGCTACTTCGGGTCGCGCGACCGGATCAATCACGTACACTTCCGCAACGTCCGCGTGGAGGTGCCGTATTACAAGTACCTCGAAGTGCCTCATGATGCCGGCGATTGCGACATGCTCGCATGCATGAAGGCCTTTAGGGAAGTCGGGTACCAGTATCTGGTGATTCCGGACCACACACCAGAATTCACCGATGACACCATCGGATCGCAGATGGGTTGGGCCTTTGCCATCGGCTATCTCAGAGCTCTCCAGCATGCTGCCGAGTCGTAATTGCAGTTCCCGTCCGGACGCACGCGCCCAGCGATTCGCAGGTCGCTCAGGGTCACGAGTCAACAAGGGTGAATGGAGGGTTTGATGGCAGCAACACTTCGGATCGCAACTGTGATGGCGCTGGCCGCGACGCTGCTCGCGGACGTGGTCGAACAGGGGCCGAGGGACTCAGCGCCGTCGGGTTTGCTGGCGGCAGTGGCCCGTGGGGACATCACTCCGCCGGTCGGGATTGCGCAAATGAACTGGGGCTCTCAGACGCACGTGCGGGCCGCGGGAATCGACCCGGCCGGGATGAAGGCCACCGCGCTGGTCCTGTCGGATGGCAACCAGAAATTCGCGATGGTCGACGTAGACCGGATCTCTAGTGCTGGCCTGGAGCCCGCGATCGCGGCGGCCGCGAGACGGACCGGAATTCCCGAGGCTCACATCCGCATCGGTGCAACCCATACGCACGCAGGCGTGATGGTCAGTCCCGCCAAGGGCCCACCGGGCCTCGATTTGACTCCGTTGGTCGACATGGCCGAAAGGTACCGCTTGTCTGTCATTGACAAGATCGCGGGACTGATCGCCGAGGCGAATGGCCGTCTCGAGCCTGCACACATTCATGGCGGTAGGGGGAAAGGAACGATCAACATCAATCGGCGAGTTCGCGCTGATGGTGATAGCCCTCCCGCGGTGGGCCGCAACCCAGCCGGCTTCGTGGACCGTGAACTGGTAGTGTTCCGGATCGATGACGCTAACGGACAAGCGATGGCTATCTTGGCCAACTTCCAGTGCCACGGCACGGTCCTGGCATACGAGAACCGGTTCATCTCCCCGGACTGGATCGGGATGGTACGCGCGACAGTCGAGCAGGCGTTCCCAGGGGCGTTGGCTCTCTTCTTCCAAGGAGCGGCTGGCAACCAGGGCCCGATCGAGGGATTTTCCGGGGACCTAGGGGTTGCCCACCGCCTCGGCCGCACCCTGGGCCATCAGATTGCGTCGGTCGCAGTGCAAATCGAAACGGTGAATAGGGTGCCGACGTTCGAGGGATTTGTCGAGTCCACCGCGTTTCAAGCCAAGCAGCACTGGCGGGTCCGAGGCCCACGGGACGCCACCATGCGTTTCACCTCGCGAATCGTCGACGTGCCCCGTCGCACGTACTCCGAGGACGAAATAGCCAATATGCGGTCGAGGCTAGAAAGGGCCCAGCAACAGCTCGGGCAACTGCCCGAAAGCGCGACCGCTTTGGAGAGGCACCAGGCCGGAGCTCGAGTCCGGCGCTTTGCCGACCTGCTGGCACAGTGGATACAGCCTGTCGATCCTACACCGCTGCAGATCGAGGTTCAAGCCCTTCGGGTTGGAGAACTTGCGCTCGTCGCGATGCCCGGAGAGCCGTTCGCTGAGATCGGTGTGGCGGTCAAGCGGGCATCGCCCTTTGAATTCACGATGTTCTGTGGCTATTCGGACGGCGTTGGAGGCGATTACGTGCCAACCGCCGACGAGTATCAGTACGGGGGGTACGAAGTCGAGAGGTCGCCGTACAATCCGGGCGCGGCAGCGAACGTAATCGAGGCGGCCTCGGCGCTTCTGGCTAGCCTTCGTTGACGAGCGGGCGCCGCCCGACGGTGTGGCTGTAGCTGGTGGCAACGCATAGCTGCCCGTCGTCAGACGAAACCACGAGTGCGCTCAGGCGATCGACTTCGTCGGTGATCAATCGCGTGACATGACCGGGCTTTGTGGGCTATTCGGAATCCTGCTCGCAGTCCTGATTGAGGGGTGGGCGCTGCTGTCCGCAGGGCGAAACCCCAGCCGCCGGGTGGTGCCGACGGATAGCCGGTCACTGCCGTTGGCCGAAATGGTTCACCAATCTCGATGGCGCGACTTGGCTAGCAGGTCCCGTTCGTACTAGACTATGGACCGGTTGAGGATTGGTTTGACCCGATGGGCCAAGCTGGCGCTCCCCGGCCGGGAGCTTGGAGGAACGAGTAATGAAGACCCTCTTGAAGATCATGGTGGCTGTTGCAATCACGAGCCCGTTGATGGCTCAGGGCAACCCAATGAGCCAAGAGGCCCAGCGGGCCTGGAACCGGACGAAGAGCATGATTGTCGCCGCAGCGAACAAGATGCCCGAGGAGCACTACAGCTTCAAGCCGGCTCCGGAGAGCCAGAGTTTCGGGGACTTGGTGGCGCACACAGCCAATGCCGCGATGGCGTCGTGCTCCGGTATTGGCGGGGAGCGGAAGCGGGCGGGCGTGGACGGTAGTTCGTCCAAGGCCGACCTCGTCGCTGCGATCGATGCCGCAATGGCGGAATGTGAATCGGCTTACGGAACACTGACTGACAGCAACGCGACCGACATGATCGCCGGCAGGCGCGGTCAAAGCCCACGCATCGGATTGCTGTATCGGAACACCATCCACATCGAGCACGAGTACGCGCAGATGGCCGTGCACATGCGGTTCAATGGGCTGGTGCCGCCTTCCAGCGAAGGCCGTTAGAGCGTTCCTCCCAAGCCACCAGGCCGGTCCGTGCCGGTTGGGATCGGCCAAGCGCCTGTCGCACGAACAGGCGCGACGGCGAGCGTTCGTTTCCGGCTTCTATGGCCGATCGGCTAAGGGTCGACGGCGTCGGCTTGCCGGAGAAGTGCGTGCCGACCCGGCACCACGTAATCGTGCGCGCCCCGACGGCGATCCCAAAGCGCAGGTTTGAGTCTGGGAGGGGAAGGCTCAAGGTCAACGCGGTGGTTCGATCTGCAGTGCCCAAGCGTGTCCAATGTGGAGAAGGGCGGCGATCGGTGATCAGCGCATGATATCGCTCGTGCGTAAGCTGGTCTAGAGGGCGTCTGAGCTCATGCAGATGATGGCGCGGCCAGTCAGAACAGAACAGCCCCAGCCATCAAACCTCGTGCTATACGAGCCAGGCGCAGCTGTTCTCGACATCACCTAGCTACGGGGATAGATTCAGTGGGTCATTCCGTTCGCAGTCACCTAGGGATAGAGATCCGGTCATACGACGAGACGATTCGTCGTTTCATTCCGGGATACGAAGCGATGCTCGAGGCAGCCTCGCGCGAATTGGTCAGAAACGGACCGGAGTTAGTGCTTGACCTCGGGGCCGGAACGGGAGCCCTGGCCGAGGCCGTCCTTTTGGCTGATGATAGCGTCACCGTAGAGCTCATCGACGTCGACCCCGAGATGCTTGCTCAAGCGCGTGCGCGACTGGCTAGCTTCGCCGTGCGAGCGCGTTTCTCCGAGATTTCCTTCCTAGGGGCGTTGCCTTCGTGCGATGGGGCGTCGGCTTCACTGTCCCTCCATCACATACGAACACTGGACGCCAAGCGAAGACTGTATCGCAGGATTTATGAAGCACTTCGACCGAACGGCACATTCGTCAACGCCGATGCGGTCGTGCCTGCCGAACCTTCGGCACGAGAAGAGGTGCTGCGGCAGTGGGTCCAGCACATGGTGAGCTGCGGAATCGGAGAGAGCGAGGGCTATGAAAATCTTGAGCGGTGGGGAGGCGAGGACACCTACTTCCCTTTGGAAGATGAACTAGAAGCTGTCGCGGCGGCGGGTTTCTTCGCGGATTGCGTCTGGCAGAAGGGGCCGATGGCCGTGGTCGTCGGTCGAAAACGGGCGTGAATGGTCGGCAATCGAGAGCAATTCCGCAGGCTTACGTGACTGTAGTGGCAGTTGTGGCCACGCGTTCCTTTCAGGTGCTGGATCGACCGAGCCCACGCGCGCCGAAAGCGCATCGCGCAAGGCCCATGAGCCGCTTCAGGTGGGAAGCCTAGAGCCATCAATGTCGCGAGAACGAAGACCGTCCATTCAGGGCTCTACTTCCGCCGTCGGGCTGGTCTCCGGCGCGTCCACGGCGATAAAGGTTGTGTTCGAACTAACTCCGGCGACTTGGATGACTAGGGGGACAGCGTTCCCGGACGGGGTTTCCTCCGAAAGTTGCACGTTGACTTGGTACAGGCCAGCGAATGATGGCACGAGGCCGGCGAGCACCACTGTCATCGACTCGCCGCCGAGCAGCGCACTGACAGTTTCGACAGTGGCAGAGATGGGATCCGCCAAGGCCGGCGCACCCGTGCCGGGCGGATTCGTCACCGGCCCCAGGCCTGTTGCGAAGATCAGCAGAGTCTCGCCGGACCGGGCTGGCCGAGCCCACGGGAATGCTCCTGCCGGCCCAGCCACCAACCCTCCGGTGGAGGCGATCAGCGCCGCGGCCTGGCCGAGGCTGTTCAACGTGAAAACGCCCGGGCTGACGCGAGCGAGGGGCACCGTGACCGCCGGGCTGGACATGTCCTCGACCGTAACGGTGAGCGATGCTTCAGCGAGCCCTGCCAACTCCCAGGGCACTTGGAAGTTCCGCTGTCCGGGAGCCGCGAAGATCTGCGGTGCTGCAGTCGCACCATTGAAGGTCATCGACCCGCCCCCGAGGTCGTGAGGCAGAGGCCGGCCCTCAGCCGCCGCCGTAGCGGTCGCGAGACCCACTCCGAACGCCGTGGCTAGGCTGCCGGGGGCCAGCCCCGGACCGGCTTCAAGTGTCGCTGAGTTCACCACTCCGCCCTCGGAAATCTGCGGCGGCGGCCTGGGCGCGTCGATGCGATAGACGACGCCTGAGTCGGCGAAGTAGATTTCGCCGGTCTCGTCCTCGCCAAATGTCCTGATGGTGATCCCAGTCTCTCGAGGTCCAAGCTGCTCCCAGGCACCGTTTTCCTGATACGCCGCGAATAACTCCCCCGTGCAATAGTCAGCAAAGAAGTACGTGCCGGACAGTTGGGGGTGCCTCGTTCCGCGGTAGCGATAGCCACCGGTGACCGACCCCCCGCAATTGCCGCCAGAGTTGGCGTACTCGAGAATTGGCAGGACAAGCGATCCCGAGGCGTTGCAGCTGGTCGGCGGGTTGTAGCAGCGGGAGCCCTCCATCAGCCGCCAGCCGTAGTTCTCGCCACCTTGGCTGTCGGCTGGCTGAAACGAGATCTCTTCGACAGCGTTCTGGCCCACGTCTCCGATGAACATGTCGCCGGTGAGACGGTCAAAGCTGAATCGCCACGGGTTCCGCAATCCATACGCCCATATCTCCGGGCGAGCGTTTGGCGTATTCACGAACGGGTTCGACTCAGGTGGCAGTGCAGTGGATCCTTGGTCGATGTCAACCCGCAGCATCTTCCCCAGCACACTGCTCAAGTCCTGAGCCAGATTCGGTGGATCTCCGGCCCCTCCGCCATCGCCCATGCCGATGTATAGGTAGCCATCAGGTCCGAAGTGGATTTGGCCGCCGTTGTGGTTCCGTCGAGGCTGCGCAGCTTGAAAGAGAATCGTCTCCGATTCGGGATCGGCTAGATTCGAATCGGAACTGATCTCGAAGCGCGAGACAACCGTGCCCCCGCCTAAATCCGTGTAATTGACGAAGAAGTAACCATTTGCGGCGTACTCTGGATGGAACGCTAGGCTGAGGAGCCCTCGCTCGCCGCCGGCGCGGACACGGCCTCGGATATCGAGGAACGGGGTGCTCAGCAGGCTCTCGCCGGTGTGGACCAAGACCCGGCCGACTTGCTCAGTGACAAACAGCCGGCCCGTGCCGTCACCCGCGTGAGTGATCGAGGTTGCGCCTGAAACGCCGCGGAAGACCTCAACGAAGGTCAGTTCTTCCAAGTTGACCTGGGCTGTCGCTGGAGGAGCTAGGACAAGCGCCAACGCCGCGGATGCGACGAGTCTCTTGATCGAATAAAGCAATTTCTCTAAACCTGTTGCGGCCAGTCCGAATTATACGGGTTGTTTGTGTCTGCCGGATTGGGCGGTAGTGCTCCGGCGGGCGCTCGGTCTTCACTCGGACAATCTCCGACTACACAGCGAGTTGACCTCGTATTCCGACGCCTTGGACCAGCTCACAGCAGTGATCCATTGAATGGGGCTGGAGCCTGCAGCGCGCAAATCGCCTTGTAGCCAAACTCGCGAACCGCCCGCGCGTGTCATTCACCGGGCGGGCGCGGGTTGCTCCTTACCGATCGGAGAGGGAGCGAAATGCCGCCAGCGCTCTCTCGCGACCCTCCCTGTGCCCAATGATTGGCGGGACCCCGGCCGAGCCGGGCTCGTAGCTCGAAGCTGCCGGCTGCCATTCGTGCAGGTAGCGGCCCGTCCGGTCGAACTTCGCGCCCTGAGTGATCGGGTTGAAGATGCGGAAGTACGGAACGGCGTCTGCGCCGCAGCCCGCGACCCACTGCCAGTTCGCGATGTTCTGGGCCGGGTCCGCATCGACAAGCGTGTCCCAGAACCAAGCCTCGCCGTGTTGCCATGGCAGGAGCAAGTGCTTGGCCAGGAAGGATCCGACACCCATCCGAACCCGGTTGTGCATCCAGCCCGTGACCCAGAGTTGGCGCATTCCCGCGTCGATCCATGGGTAGCCTGTCCTGCCTTTCTGCCAAGCCCCAAGGGACACCGGATCGTCCGCCCACGGGAACCGATTGAATCTCTCTTGGAAGGGCTGGCTGACAATCTTGGGGGAGTGGTAAAGCAGGTTCGCGCAGAAATCTCGCCACACGAGCTGTCGAAGAAAGGAATCGACACCCGGGCCCTCCTCGGGGCCGGAACGCTGAATTCGTCGGGCCGCATGCCACAGCTGGCGCGAGGATAGCTCGCCGAAGGCTAGGTAAGGGGAAAGAGCCGAGGTCGCGTCCAGATCCGGTCTGTCGCGATCCTGCGCGTACGAATCGATCCGGCTATTGACGAAATCGTGCAGTCTTGACTCGGCGTTGTGCGCTTCAGGCGCCCAAGCCTCGCGCAGACCGCTTGCCCAGTTCGGGGCGGTGGGAAGAAGCCGCCAATCCTCGAGCGATTCCGACTCCGCTGAGGTGCGGGGTACTGCCTGTGGGCGAGGGGTTGGAAACGGAGCCGATGGCTCGCCCATCACGAGGGAAGCCTTGTAGAACGGCGTGAAGACCTTGAACCAAGTGCCTTGCTTTGAAAGCAGCGTCTGGGGTTCGCGCAAATACGTGCCCTCGAAACTGTCAGAGACGATTCCAGTCCTCTGCAGCTTGGATCTGAGAGCCTCGTCAGTTCGCACGCCCCAGGGGGTGTAGCGCCGATTCCAATACACACTGCGAGCGCCTGTTGCGATGGCGACATCGATGACAGCTGTATTCTGGCCTCCCTTCCTCAGGATCAGCGGCACGCCAAGCTCCGCCAGTTGCCCCCGCAGCCGAACGATGGCGTGATGCAGCCACCAGCGTCCCGCACCGCCCAACGGGCGCCCGTCGGCCGCATCGTCAAGCACGTAGAGAGCAAGGGTCGGGCCATCCGCCACGGCCGCGCGCAATGCGGCGTTGTCGGCGGTGCGTAGATCCCGCCGGAAGACGACTATCGCGGGCTTCTTCATCTCCCCTCGTAGCGATGGGTTAAGGAAATCATTCTCGCAGGCAGGACTCGTGAGCTGCGCAACAGTAATGTCCTAGGCTGGGCGAACTCGTGGACGATCACCGATCAGACAGGTCAGTCTGGCTGGTAATCGCGAGACGGTCAAGAGAAGCTCGCCAGTTGGCGAACCTCTGCCATGGTCTGCGGGAGGGGCACGCTCGGGTGGTACTCCAATCCCGCGTACCCGTCGAACTTGCCAGCTTCCTGCAACTCGTAGATCACACGGAACACGTTGCGGTAGTTGATCTCGCCGGTGCCTGGTTGCATGCGGCCGGGGTGGTCCCCGATCTGGAAGTGCCCGATCAGATCGATGTTGTTCCGAATTTGAAGAATCAGGTCGCCGTCCGTGACCTGCACGTGGTAAATGTCGAACAGCAGTTTGACGCGGGGCGAGTCCACCCGGCGCAGCATTTCAAGCCCCTCCCGCGCTCCGGCGAGGAAGTGTCCCGGTCGTGTCACAAGCGTGTTGATCGGCTCAACTACGATCGTCGTTCCGGCTTGCTCCAGGATCGGCACGGCCTCCTTCAGGCCTGCCACGCAGCTGTCCATCTGCTCGGAACGCGGCACGCCCTCGCGCTCCGGTCCGGTCAGCACCACCAGTCGTTGGCAAGCAAACTCTGCCGCAACCGACGAAGCATCTGCGATCTCCCTCAGGAAGCCCTCTCTTTCGTCCGGGTCTGTCAAGCTGCATCCAGGCGCCTGCACCCCCTTGTTGGCGGTGATGCAGACCGCTTCTAGGCCGTGCTTGCGCATCGCATCTGCGTAGGCGCTGCGTTCCCGGTCGTCGCGCCAGTCGAACATCTCGAAGCCCTCGTACCCGAGGCTCTTGGCTAGGGCAAGGCCCTCGTCGGGCGTGTATTGGACATCGGGGTCTGGGCGCGGGTCCGTGCGATCAATCGTGTCGACTGGCAGCCTGCGTTCACTTCCCCGGAACATGTCACAGGTCACCGAGAGCTTGAGACCGCTCGGGGCTGTCCTGGGCTGCCACTCGCAGGCGAGCGCCAGCGGCGCCGAGGCTGCAACAGATGTAACGAATTCCCGCCGATGCACGATCTTTTCCGATCCTTGTGGGGAGGCTGTCAGACAGAAGCCTCGTTATCCCCCCATCATCGCGTCCTAGATCACCTCGCTGCGAGTTTCCAAAGCCATTCTGAGTGGTGGATTCAGGTCAGGACATCATGCCGGACGCCTTCAGCAGCGTCTCATGAACTATCAGTTCGTGATCGTAGGACTGCTGCAAGGGAGTCTTGCTCTTGAACGCTCGCGCAAACTCCACGAAGTCGGCGATGTACCGCGGCTGCGGGCCAAGGTCGATGGTTTGCCAGCCTTGCTTGTATGGTCCTCGCGCCTCGCGCATCGCGACCTTCATCTTGGAGTGCCCTCCGAGCGGCTGGACTATGAAGCTGCCGTCTGTTCCGATGACCTCGAACGATCTGTGGTCGCCAGATCCGTACATGCGGGCCGTCGTAGAGATTAGCGCGAGGCCACCACCGTATTCCAAGACCGCGAGCGTGTTGTCCTTGAGGTCGTCGTCTATACCTGTATCGTGGCGTAGCCACGTGTGGACCTTGTCGGGTCGGCCGGTGAATTCGAGCACTCGGTCGATCAGGTGGCCCAACAGTTCGAACATGGCACCGCCGGGATACCGTGCCTCGAGATCCCTCTGCTCTTGACCGCGGTCTGAGTTCATAGTGCCCCGCACCAAGTGGACGTTCCCCAGCCAACCTTGTCTTGCGGCGTGCAAGGCGGCGTTGATGCCCTCTTGGCCACGCAGGACCCACCCCATCTGCAAGAGCAAGCCCTTAGAGCGGGCTTGGTCGACCAGCTCCTTGAAGGGTTCGTAGGTGTCCCCAGCAGGCTTCTCCAAATGGAGGTGCTTGCCTGCCGCGATGACTTTCCGCCCCCACGGAATGGCCTGCCACGGCTTGCATTCCACGACCACGAGGTCGATCGACTTGTCGCTTAGCAGCTCGTTCTCCGAGACCCAGGTCTGGCCCCGAAAGAGGGGGTCTGCGGCCTGCCTTTTCTGGATTGCGGGATCGTGCTCGCAGATACACGCCACTTCGTAGTCTGGCGACTCGATCATGGCTTGGAGCTTGCCGCGGACATGTCCGTGTTGCGTCCCCAGGACCGCCGCGCGAATCCGGCCCCCGGCCCCCCTAGCCCCTTCTGCGGCGGCTATTGCCGCGGCGGAAGAGGCGATGAACTCTCTTCGATCAATTGGCATTGCGTTACCTCCGCTTGCTCCGGCGAGATCGCGCGGCCCGAGTCGTCCCTCAGGCGGTCCTAGGCATTGTGAGGGGCCTGAGGTGCTCATAGCTCTTGCGAACCGCTTCGGTGACTGGCATTATGTCGCCGAACGCCTGGTGAACAGTAAGGTAGCCTTCGTATCCCACCTCGTGCATGGCGTCAAACACTGCTTCGACGTCGATGCCGCCTTCCTGCCAGACTCCGATGTGGTCTACCGGCACAGGTCCCTTCTTCCAGGTGGTGACGGCTGTCTCTCCGTCGGGGTTCAGCCTGTGGTTCTGGATGTAGAAATTGAACAGGTACGGCTCCATCTTGCGGATCGCATCGATGCCGTAGTCCTCGCCTGCAATGAACCAATTGGCTGGTTCGTAGATGATCCCGAAGTTCGGCCTGTGGACCGCCTCCAGTACGCGCAGCGAGCCGCTGACGGTCTCGAACAAGCTGGCGCAGTGTGACTGGTGAGCCAGGCGGATGCCGCGTTCCGCGGCCTCGTCAGCTGACTTCTGCGCGAATTCGATGTCCTCGTCCTTCTTCATGCAAACCCGGATGAGGTTGGAGCCGAGAGCGTCCGCGAGGTCCAAGTACGGCGTGATATCGCGCAGGAGCATCGGACCCTCTTCGTTGTTGCTCGGCACCGCGAAGTCGCCTGTGACCATTGACACCTTCAGACCAGCGGCGTCAATCTTCTCGCGAGCTTCGGCGATCTGTTCGGCCGGACTGTGCGTACCGAGCTGCGAGGCCCTCATGCAGAGCGCTTCGTAGCCAAACGTCTTCGCGAGATCGATCAGCTCGTCGATCGTCATCTCCGAGTTGCGCTTGTCGGAAAACGACTCCGCCACTCGCACGGACAGCGAGAGCTTCATCGGCCCCTCGACAGAAGACGGCTCAGCAGCCGGATTCTCGGCCTCAGGCCCGGAGCACCTATAGAGCGAGAGCCCGGTGGCTGCCGCGAGAAATGTTCGTCTCGATCCGTGCATCATCGATGGTCGCGCCCGTTTCCGTGCATAGTGTCGCACTTTGAATCGGCGCTCGTTCATTTCAACGGGCCGCACTCTTGTCCGGCAACCCCACTCGGCAAGAAGACATCCGTTTAGATTCGAAGCCCAAGGGCCCTGACTGCCTCAGCAACGCGCGCCAAGCTCGCGGGCTGACAGTCGCTCGCCCCATAGCGCTGATGCAGCGCACACGTTCTTGCCAGTGGCTGCACTATCGCCATGTGAGCGACCAGACAAGGCCTGAGTCTGGGTCGAAGTCCAGCCTCAGCTGGTCATCGACGCGAGAAACTCTTCGTTGTTCTTGGTCTTGACCATGCGATCCAGCAGCAACTCGGCCGCTTCGACGGTTTGCAGCCCGCTCAGCACGCGTCGCAAGACCCAGACCTTGTTCAGAGTCTCCGGCCCTAGCAGCAGCTCTTCCTTGCGCGTCCCGCTACGGTTGGTATCGATGGACGGGAAGATTCGCTTGTCCACGAGCTTGCGATCAAGGTGGGCTTCCATGTTGCCGGTGCCCTTGAACTCCTCGAAGATCACCTCGTCCATGCGGCTGCCGGTCTCGACCAGCGCGGTGGCGACGATGGTCAGCGAACCGCCCTCCTCGATGTTGCGCGCCGCGCCGAAGAATCGCTTGGGGCGCTGCAGCGCATTGGAGTCGACGCCGCCAGAGAGCACCTTGCCCGAGGGCGGAGCAATTGTGTTGTAGGCCCGCGCAAGGCGCGTGATCGAATCCAGCAAGATCACCACATCCCGCTTGTGCTCGACCAGACGCTTCGCCTTTTCGATCACCGTCTCGGCGATATTGACGTGCCGGGAGGCCGGCTCGTCAAAGGTCGAGCTGACCACCTCGCCGCGCACTGAGCGTTGCATGTCGGTGACCTCTTCCGGGCGCTCGTCGATCAGCAGCACGATCAGGTAGACGTCCGGTTGGTTCTCCGTGATCGAGTTGGCGATGGCCTGCAGCAACATCGTCTTACCCGTGCGCGGCGGAGCCACGATCAGCCCGCGCTGGCCCTTGCCGATGGGAACCAGCAGGTCCAGCACGCGCCCGCTCAGGTTGTTCTTGTTGGTCTCGAGCTTGAACTTGCTCTCTGGGTAGAGAGCGGTCAGGTTGTCGAACAGAATCTTGGTCTTCGCCACCGCTGGCGGTTCGAAGTTGACCGCCAATACGTTCAGCAGGGTGAAATAGCGCTCTCCGGCGTGAGGCGGGCGCATGTGCCCGGCCACGGTGTCGCCGCTGCGCAAGTTGCAGCGCCGGATCTGGTTCGGCGAGACGTACACGTCGTCCGGGCCGGGCTGGTAGTGGTACGCCGGCGAGCGCAGGAATCCGTAACCCTCCTGCATGACCTGCAGCACCCCCTCGGCCAGGATCAGGCCCACGCCGTCGGTCTGCGTTTGCAAGATGCTGAAGATCAATTCCTGCTTGCGCAAGCCGGCTCGGGTCTCAATGCCCAATTCCCGTGCCTTGCGGTACAGTTCGGTGATGCTGAGCGCTTTGAGCGGGGCGAGTTCCAGCGGGCGCTTGCCCTCTTCAAGCATGCTCTGGACGATGGCTTGGTATTCGGTCTCTTCGTCGGGATGCTCGGCCTTTTGACCGTGGCGCTTGCCGCGGCCTCCGGCCTCGCGCCGGAAGCGCGCTTTGCGCCCGGGCTTGCGACCGTAGCGCTCCCCTTGGGGCGGTCTGGCGCCGCCCTCTTCGCTGTTGTCTTCGGAGCTTGCTTCTGACCCTGCCGCTTCCCGGAAACGACTGCGCCTGCGCCGTCCGCCCTGTCCCGACTCGGCATCCGATCCATCCGAGCTCTCGTGGCCGCCAGCTGTTTCCTGCTCGGCGGAACGGGGTGCCTCGGCTCCGGCCTCTTCGTCGCTCTCGGAGCTTACCGGCGGACTGTCGGAAGGCTCTTCCTTTCGGCGGCTCTTGGCCCTCGCAGCGCGCGCCGGCTTCTTCTGCTCGGCTGGCGCCGGCTCCGCCGCCTCGGCCGTCGCACTAGCTGCCGGAGTCTCGTCCGGGCTGTCGGTGGAGGTAGAAGGCATGATTGATCTCGTGTGTTCCGCGCAGCCCAATAGAGGACGCCAGCCGGGACTATGTGGCAAGAGCCGAATCGATGGCTCGCCAAAGTTGCTGCACGCCTTCCCCCGAAATAGCCGAGAACGGCACAGGGGGGGCGAAGCTCTCCTCGATGGAGCGGATCGAGCGCAGTCGCGCTGCTCGCTTTAGCTTATCCGATTTGGTGGCCGCAACGCAGAACGGCTGTTCGTTGGCCTCCAGCCAGTCGGCCAGCTGCCGGTCAAGGGCGGTCGGGCCGTGGCGGATGTCGACCAATGCAACGACGAGCTTGAGTTGTTCCCGCCGCAGAAGATACGACTCGGCCAGACGCTTCCAGTGCTCGCGCTCGGCATGCGACGCCTTCGCGAAGCCGTAGCCGGGCAGGTCGACGAAGTAGAGCCTGCGGTCGATGCGAAAGAAGTTGATCGCTCGCGTCTTCCCCGGGGTCTGGCTGGTCTTCGCCAGCTGCTTGCGCTCGGTGCCCGCCTTGCGCCTGCGGCTGCGCTGCAGCAGGGCGTTCAGCAGGCTCGACTTGCCCACATTGCTGCGTCCGACGAACGCGATCTCGGGAAGCCGGTCGCGAGGGAACTGCTCGGCGCTGTGCGCGCTGAGGACAAACTCGACCGCCATGGTGCGCCGCCGGGCGGCCGGCTAGACTGCCGGGCGGTCGCCGTGTTGGATCACCTGCACGCCGCCCGCGGTGAACGGATGCTTGGACAATCCCGCGAGCGGCTCGACGAGCGCCAGATCCAGCACGTCATCCATCGTTTCCACGAAGCGCAAGGTGAGGTTCTCGCGGACGTTCTCGGGCACGTCGGGCAGGTCCTTCTCGTTTTCCTTCGGCAGCACGACCTCATTGATGCCGTGACGGCTGGCTGCCAAGAGCTTTTCTTTCAGGCCGCCGATGGCAAGCACCTTGCCGCGCAACGTAACTTCGCCAGTCATGGCAACATCGCCGCGCACCGCGACCTTGGTGAGGGCGCTCGCGATCGCAGCGGTCAGCGTTATGCCGGCCGACGGGCCGTCCTTGGGAATCGCGCCCTCGGGCACGTGGACGTGAATGTCGAGGTTCTGGTAAAAGCCCTTGGGCAGGCCGAAGGCGCCGGAACGCGAGCGGATGTAGCTCATCGCGGCGCGGGCGGACTCCTGCATGACGTCGCCCAGCTTGCCGGTGAGGGTCAGCTTGCCCTGCCCGTCCATCAGCGTCGTCTCCACATGCAGCAGCGTGCCGCCCAGCTCGGTCCAAGCCAAGCCTATGGCGGTACCGATCTCGTGCTTGAGATCGGTGCCGGGCTCGCGATACTTGGGCACCTTGAGGTACTGCTTGACCGACTTGGCGCTGACGATTGCCTTCTTGGCCCGCTTGGGCTTGTCGCCGCGCACGACTTCGAGGGCAACCTTGCGGCAGATATTGCCGATCTCTCGCTCTAGGTTTCGCACCCCGGCTTCGCGGGTGTACTGCTCGATGATCAGGCGGATGCCATCCTCGCGGAAGTCGATGTTCTTGCCTTGTTTCAGGCCCACGTTCTTGATCTGCTTGCCGATCAGGTGGCGTTTCGCGATCTCAGTCTTCTCGTCCTCGGTATAGCCGCTGATGCGAATCACTTCCATGCGGTCCAGCAGCGGGGCCGGAAGCGTGTGCAACACGTTTGCCGTGGCGATGAAGAAGACTTGACTGAGATCGAATTCCACGTCGAGGTAGTGGTCTTGGAAGGCAGAGTTCTGTTCCGGGTCCAGCACTTCCATCAGCGCCGCGGACGGGTCGCCTCGGAAGTCAGCAGACATCTTGTCGACCTCGTCCAGCATCACGACCGGATTTCGCGTGCCGGCCTTTTTCATCATCTGGATGATCTGGCCCGGGAGAGCGCCGATGTACGTGCGCCGGTGTCCCCGGATCTCTGCCTCGTCGCGCACGCCGCCCAGCGACAGGCGGACGAACTTGCGGCCCGTGGCCCTGGCGATCGACTTGCCCAGCGAGGTCTTGCCCACTCCCGGAGGCCCCACGAAGCACAGGATGGACCCTTGCGGGCGGCTGACCAGGCGGCGCACGGCGAGGAACTCGAGGATGCGCTCCTTGACCTTCTCGAGGCTGTAGTGATCCGCGTTTAGCACCTTCTCGGCATTGGCCAGGTCGCGGATCTCGCGGCTCTTGGCCTTCCACGGCACCGATAGCAGCCAGTCGATGTAGTTGTGCGAGACCGTGCCCTCGGCCGACATTGGCGGCATGTTCTCGAGCTTCTGAACCTCCGCCAGCGCTTTCTTGCGGGCGTCTGCGCTCATGCCTGACTCGTCGATACGCCGGCGGTACTCGTCGAACTCGCTTCTCTCGCCGCGGCCGAGCTCTTTCTGGATGGCCTTGATCTTCTCGTTGAGGTAGTACTCCTTCTGAGCCTTCTCCATCTGTCTCTTGACGCGACCTTGCACGGTGCGATCCACGGCGAGTTTTTCGAGTTCGATGTCCAGCAGTTCGCCGATGCGCCCCAGCCGCTCGAGCGGATCGAAGATCTCGAGCAGGTCTTGCTTCTGGGATACCGACAGCGGGAGATTGGCGCCGATGGTGTCAGAGAGCTTGCCCGGGTCGTCGACGCGCACCGCCGCGATCATCGTTTCGTAGTTCAGGCTCTGGCTCTGCTTGACGTACTGCTCGAACGACGCCGTGACGCGGGAGACGAGGCCTTCGAGGTCTGGATCGCTGACCTCGGGAAAGCGCGCCGTTTCGACCAGCGCCTGCATGAACCCGTCCTCGATGCGCACGCTGCGCAGCTTGGCGCGCTCGAGGCCCTCGACCAGCACCTTGATGTTGCCATCGGGCAGTTTCAGGCTCTGGACGATGCTGACGACCGTGCCGACCGCGTAAACGTCGGCAGGCGTGGGGTCGTTGTCCGAAGCGTCATGCTGGGTTGCGAGGAAGATCTTCTTGTCGTGGGCCAGAGAAGCCTCTAGCGCCTTCACGCTCGCAGCCCGCCCGACGACGAACGGAGACATCATGTGCGGAAAGATCACCACGTCACGGATCGGCATCATCGGCATCCGCGCGCTGGTCTTGGGAGCGATCGCACTAGGCATGTCTCTATTTTATGCTGCGATTCGGACGCGCGGCCAGCCGCGGGCGAAGACGCCGGCAGGCGGGTGCCGGTACCGAGTGGAAACGGCGTTGCGGCGCCAATTCCCGCGAGACTTTCGCAGCCGGGCGCCCGCCCGCGCTGCTAGCCCGCCTTGTCCAGCAGGCGGGCGCGGAACTTCTTTTGGTCTTCTAGGACCATCTGCTCGGTGACCACGAACCGCTTGACCCGCTTTGGTTGCGAGGGCAGGTAGTACATCAGCTCAAGCATCAGGTCTTCCATGATCATGCGCAGCCCGCGCGCTCCTAAGTCCCGCTCCACGGCTAGCTTGGCAATCGCCTGCATCGCGTCCGGGTCCAGCACCAGTTCGATGTTCTCGTATTCAAAGAGCTTCTGGTATTGCTTGACGAGCGAATTGCGCGGCGTGGTCAGGATCTGCACCAGCGTCTGCTCGTCCAGTCCGCTCAGCGTGGCGCATACGGGAAGGCGCCCGATGAATTCGGGGATAAAGCCGAAGCGAATCAGGTCATGGGGCTGGACTTGGCCGAGCAGGCCCAAGTCGGCGTCGCCGTCGACATCGCCGGGCTGCAAGGGCAGGCCTTGGCTGATCGAGTCGGCCTTGCGAAAGCCCACGACCCGCGTGTCGACGCGGCGCGCCACGATTCGGTCGAGGCCGACGAATGCGCCGCCACAGATGAACAGGATGTTCGTGGTGTCGATCGGCGTGAACTCTTGGTGAGGGTGCTTGCGGCCGCCTTGCGGCGGCACGTTGGCGACGCTGCCCTCTAGGATCTTCAGCAGCGCCTGCTGGACGCCCTCGCCCGAGACGTCGCGGGTGATCGAGGGATTCTCGTCGCGGCGGCTCAGCTTGTCGATTTCGTCAATGTAGATGATGCCCTTCTCCGCCCGGCTAACATCGCCGTTGGCCGCTTGCAGCAGCTTGAGGATGATGTTCTCGACATCTTCGCCGACATAGCCGGCCTCGGTCAGAGTCGTGGCGTCGGTGATCGCGAAAGGAACGTCGAGGATCTTGGCGAGCGTTTGGGCCAGCAGCGTCTTGCCCGTCCCGGTAGGGCCGATCAGCAAGATGTTCGACTTCTGGACTTCGACATCCGGCTCCGCCCCTGTCGTGGCCGGGCGCTTCTGTTGCATGAAGATGCGCTTGTAGTGGTTGTAGACGGCGACCGACAGGCGCTTCTTCGCGGCTTGTTGCCCGATGACGAATTCGTCGAGCTTGTCCTTGATCTCGTGCGGCTTCAGCAGCGTGAAGCCGTCGTCAGGCGGCTTCGCTGAGCGCTCCTCCTCTAGGATCGCGCTGCAAATGGCGACGCACTCGTCGCAGATATACGATTTGGGATAATCGCCTGGCGTGGCGATCAGCTTAGTGACGATTTCGTGGCTCTTGCGGCAGAACGAGCAGCGCAACGCTCCTTCAGCGGACGACCGTTTCACCGACCTCTCCGAAGCGCGGGGATAGATTTTGGCGGCAAAGCACGCTAGGCGACCGATCCCATCGTACCAAGAATCGTCCTGCGTCGGTTTCGCACGCGATATCTCGTCGGGCAAGCCCTACGCGCAGACAGCCGCGGCCAGCCAGGCCAATGCGCGGCGAACCTCCTCGGGCCCGCTCACTCGAAAACGCGCCCCGGAGTCCGCCGCTTCCGGTCCCACGTACACGGTAATGGCCTCGTCGGGCAGGGCGGCGAAAGCGGTCTCGTCAGTGGTGTCGTCCCCGAAGTAGATCGGCAGCCCGCCCAGTTCGCCCAGCAGCTCCACAGCGGCCGTGCCTTTGTCGACGCCATCGTTCGGGGTGATGTCGAACACTCGCTTGCCCCGGCTGACGTTGAGGGATCCGATGGCCGCTGCTTGGCGGACCGCGAGCTCCACGCGCTGCCAGTGCCGTGCATCGACGTTGCGAAAGTGCGCCGCCGCCGCTGTGCCCTTGTCCTCGACTTGGAATCCCTCGATGTGACCCAACTCTTCTGCCAGGCGTCGGCAGCATGCTCGGACCTGCGACAGGCCCGCCGGGTTGGACTCGACCTCGGCACTGCCCGGACGGATGCGCTCTCGGCCGTGGCTGCCAAAGTAGTGAACGTCGGCCAGGCCCGCCAGCGCCCGCACGTCGCGCGCGCCGCGCCCGCTCACGATCGCCAGAGTGACGCGAGGGTTGGCCTGCAGCTTCCGAAGCGCCGGCAGCGCGGCATCAGGGATGCGCGCATCGGAGGGACGCGGCACGATCGGTGCGAGCGTGCCGTCGAAGTCCAGCATCAGCAATAGCCGCTCGGCTTGGGCCAGGCGGCCGGCCACCGCGGCCCAGTGCTCGAGTAAGTGGATCACTGTGCGTACGGCTGGTCAGGCACGGCTTGGAGAATGCTGCCGATCCAGCCGTAGATGTTGTGGGTGCGAACGTGCTCGCGCAGGCGCCGCATGCGTTGTCCGCCGCCAGCGTATGCGCTGCGGCTGAGCGCATACAGGCGTTCGGCGAAATCGTCGACGGCGAGTGGGTTGAAGCAATCTGCGCCCGGCAGCTCCCAGGCTGCGCCTGTGAACTCGCTGAGCAGCAGGTGCCCGCGTTCGTCGTTGCGGGCGGCCAGGAATTCCTTGGCCACGAGATTCATGCCGTCTTCGAGTGAACTCACTACGCATACGTCAGCGAGGCGGTACAGCGCCAGTACGTCGTCATCTCCCAGCTGCCGCTTGATCGAAATGACCGGGCCGGGCTCCCGGCCGCTGCTGCCTGCGTTGATGCGCTGCTCGATCGCGTCGACAGCCTCGTGCAGGTCGCGGTAGGCCGGTATCTCGGTACGGCTGGGAGCGCCCGCATGGATGTAGGCCGTCTTCGGGCGCATCTCCGGGTGCTGCGCGAGCATTCGCTCGAGCGCCTGCAGGCGCTCGAGCACGCCCTTGGTGTAGTCGATGCGATCAAGGCCGAGCACGACAAACTTGCCGTCCAAGCGATAGCGCTCGCGAAGCCGGCTGACTGCCGCGTCACACGCCGCGCCGGAGGATCGCTGCGAGACGCGGTCGAAGTCGATTGAGATCGGGAAAGCCTGCACTCGCACCGGGCGTCCGTCCCGGAGCAGGGTTTGCGAGTCGGCGGTGTCGCAGTCTGCGCGCGCCCGCGCGGCCCGCAGGAAGCGCTCGGCGTACTCCGGCACATGGACGCCGAAGACGTCGTTCCCCAGCACGCCGTCGAGGATCTGCTCATGCCATGGGCACATCGCGAGCACTTCGGGGAGAGGCCAGGGGATGTGCCAGAAATGCACGCAGGTCGCGTTGGGACAACGCTGCTTGATAAGCGTCGGCAGCAATGCGAAGTGATAGTCCTGGATGAATATGATCGCGTCTTGATCGCCCACGACGCGCGACACCGCAGTTGCGAACTTGGCGTTGACCTTGCGGTAGGCCTCCCAATGGGCGCTGCGAAACACGGGCTTGGTGAAGGCTAGGTGGCAGACTGGCCAGATCGCTTGGTTGGCGCAGCCGTTGTAGTAGCCATCGTTCTCTTCGCTCGTCAGCCAAACGCGCTGGAGGTCATAGGCTGGGTTGTCCGGCGGGACTCGCAGCCTGCCCTCGGGATCGGCGCTTGCGCGATCGGCGTCCCCCGAGCCGTGAGCCACCCAGACGCCCCCGACGGCTTGCATCACCGAGTTCAGCGCGAGCGTCAAGCCTCCCACGGCGGCTTGAGCGCGAATCTGGCCTTCGGGCCCGAAGCTGTGCACGAACGGCTCGCGGTTCGAGACGTTCACAAAGAGGCGGCTGCCAACCTGTTTGCGGATTAATTCGGCGAGATCCGACTTTGACCGCACGAGTTCGGCGCTGCTTGCTTGAGACGCGATGGAAGGAGGCATGAACCGTGAGCTGTTGCACCGGAGATAGCCGGTGGGTTCCCTAGCGCAACAGGGCCTCCAGTTCCACCCGCGCGTCCGTGCGCTCGTCGCGGTACTTGACGATGACCGGGGCGTAGAGCGACAGCCCCATGTCGCGTCCCTTGCCCGCCGCGATCGGGCGCGACCCCGGAACCACTACCGCGCCCGGCGGAATTACCAGCGGCTCGTCGCCCGATGCGCGATGCACGACGCCATGCACGATGTCATACACCGGCGTGGAGCGGGTCAGCACAGTGCCCGCGCCCAGGACAGCGGAATCCTTGACGATCGTGCCTTCGTAGACTCCTGTGTTCCCCCCTACCAACACGTTGTCTTCGATGATCACTGGCAGGGCGCCCACCGGTTCGAGGACCCCGCCGATCTGGGCGGCGGCGCTGAGGTGGCAGTTCTTGCCGATCTGGGCGCAACTGCCGACCAGCGCGTGCGAATCCACCATTGAGCCATCGTCGACGTAGGCCCCAACGTTGACGTACATGGGCGGCATGCAGGTCACGCGCCGGCCGATATAGCAGCCATCGCGCAAGCTGGAGCCGCCTGGCACGAGCCGCACGCTGTCTTCGACACGGAGCTCGCGCGGTGGGTAGGTGGATTTGTCGATGAACTTGAATCGACTGCCCGGCTCGGACATGTCGACGCTTTTTCCCATGCGGAATCCGACAAGGATGCCGCGCTTGACCCAAGCGTTCACGCGCCAGCCGTGCGGAGTCTCCGAGGCGTCCGGCTCGGCGGCGCGCGCCGAGCCATCGTTGAGCGCGGCCTTGAACTCGGAGAAAGTCTCCAGGTCTTGATGCGTGTACGATTCGGGGTTCCGATCGTAGATGGCATCGATTCGCGCTTGCAGCATCCATCCAATCGTACAAGGATTGCGGCCGAAGCCTTGCAGCCGTCCCGCCGGAACCTACGGGGCTGAGATCCTTCTCAGCCGGCTTCGTCTGGCCGGGACTCCTTCCCACGTCTGAAGGACGGGCGGGAAGAGTTTGTGTGATCCGCTGAGCTCGCGAGCCAAGACTCAGCAGCGCTCTCCCTGCCAGTACCGGGCCGTCCGTGCCGATGAAGCGAGCAGCGCTGCCACTGTGGCAGCGGGCAGAGCATGGTTTGAAGCGTGCCGCAGCGTCGTCCCCGGGCCCTCGTGGGGCGTCTCCACAGAATTCTGCGCTGCCCTGACTCTTCGACCGGGCCGGACTCAGGTACGATAACGGCCGCCGGAGCGAAGTGTCAGCAAGACGCGACCCGGCGAAGCGCATGCCTCGGCCGTGCGCCCGGTACCGTCGTGCCCCGCAATCGAAGTAGAAGCAGCCAACAGGTGACTCGGTCGGTATGTGTGTCAGCCGTCCTTGTCCTGCTCCCGGCTTGCTTGTTGGGACCCGTTGCAAGCCGGGCACAGTCAGCGGAAGCTGCGTTCCGATGGCCCGATGGCAAGCGCGCGGCGGTCAGCCTGAGCTTCGACGACGCCCGCCCGTCACAGGTCGACACTGGACTCGCGGTGCTGGCCCGTTTGGGCGCCCGGGCGACCTTCTATGTCGTGCCGGCGCGGGTCGAGGCCAAGCTCTCCGGCTGGAAGAAGCTGCTAGGGGCCGGCCATGAGATCGGCAACCACTCGCTGCAGCATCCTTGCACTGGAAACTTCGAGTGGTCGCGTGAAGCCGCCCTCGAGAACTATACGCTTGAACGCATGCGAGAGGAGCTTCTTGCAGCCAATCGGCGCCTCGAAGACATGTTGGGCGCCACTCCGGTCACCTTTGCCTATCCGTGCGGGCAGACCTTCGTCGGACGCGGGCGCGCGACCCGAAGTTATGTCCCGCTCGTCGCCGAACTCTTCCTCGCCGGTCGCGGCTGGCTTGACGAGACACCGAACGACCCGATCTTTCACGATCCCGCCCAGGTCAGCGGCATGTCGATGGACGGCATGGACTTCCCGGATGTTAAGCTCCTCGTCGAGAACGCCCGCGAAGCCGGGCAGTGGCTGGTGCTGGCAGGTCACGAGATCGGTCACTCGGGGCCTCAGACCACCCGTATCGAAATGCTCGAAAGCCTCGTTCCCTTCCTGCAGGATCCGAACAACCGGATTTGGTTCGAGACCGTCGAAGCGGTGGCGCGGTACCTGAAGCGTCATCGGCGCGATTAGTCGTGGGATAGGGTCGCCGGCCGGCGAGGACGTCGGCCGCGCGAGTGTCCGGGCTGATTTCGCCGGAGCGGATGGGTCAGGGAGCCGTCTTGGCTGAACGACCCGGGCCGCCGTTGCCCGCCCGCGCTCGCTACTGCCTCGCCCAGAATCGTTGGCACCTCCCTGCGTACCAGTGATAGACTTGACGCTCACGGAAGATGGATGGCTTTCGTCCCAATTCGTACTCCGGCAAGCTGATCATCGTCGAAGGCATTGATGGCTCCGGCAAGTCCACCCAGCTCTCGCTTTTGAGCCAGTGGCTCAGGTCCAAGCGGCTCGTAGTCTCGTTCAGCGAGTGGAACTCGTCTTCGATCGTCCGCGGCACGACACGCCAAGGCAAGCGCAAGCAGATGTTCACGCCAACCACTTTCAGCCTGATCCACGCAACCGACTTTGCGGATCGGCTCGAGCGCCACATTCTGCCGATGCTGGAAGCGGGTGCCGTGGTCTGTGCGGATCGCTACGCCTTCACGGCCTTCGCCCGTGACGTTGCACGCGGCGTGCGTCCCCAGTGGGTCCGCAATCTCTACCGCATGGCCATCAAGCCGGACTTGGCGTTCTATTTCCGCGTGCCCCTTAATGTCGCGCTCGACCGCATCCTAGGCGGGCGCGCCGCCCTTAAGTACTACGAGGCCGGCATGGATCTCAATCTCAGTTCCGACATCCAGGAGAGCTTCGCGCTCTTCCAGGAGCGCATCCTCCGCGAATATGACTCGATGGCGGAGGAGATGGGTTTTCATGTCATCGACGCGACCGGCACGATCAAGGAGCAGCAGCGGCAGGTGCGAAAGATCGTGATGAACACCATCGGCGATGCCCTCGAGAAGGACATCCTGCGCCAGCCCACAAGCGAGCGCCGAGCATGACCAACGACAACCTCAAGCCGCTTGATTTCTACGCTGACCCGCTGCCGAACGTTGACCTGACGGAGCTGCAAGGGAAACTCATCGTGATCGAGGGGCCCGACTCCGTGGGCCGGACCACGCAGGTCGAGCGCCTGCGCGCCTGGCTCGAGGCCAATGGCCATGCCGTCGTCGACACAGGCATGACCCGCTCCACGCTTACCAAGGAGGGCCTGCAAGAGGCCAAGAACGGCCACACGCTCGGGCCCCTCACCATGGGCCTGTTCTACATGGCTGACTTCGCCGATCGCTTGGAGCGCGTCATCGTGCCAGCCCTGCGGGCCGGTTTCGTGGTCCTGACGGACCGCTACTTCTATTCGGTCGTCGCCCGCTCCGCGGCCCGTCATCAGGACTCTGAATGGCTCGAACGGGTGGCCGGGTGCGCCCTTGTCCCCCACGCCACGTTCTACTTGCGCGCCTCGGTCGACGAGATCGTGGCGCGCACCGCGCGGGGTCGACGGTACTTCGAGTACTGGGAGAGCGGCATGGACGTACCGTACGGCTCCAATCGATACGAGAGCTTCCGTGGCTATCAAAGCAGGCTGGTCGAGATTCTCGATTCGCTTTCCGAGCGCTACGGTTTCACCGTAATCGACGCCAACCGGCCGCCGGACAAGATCTTCGCCGACCTGCGCCAGCGCATCGCGGCCCTGCTAGAAATCTAGCGGGCGGATTTCTCGTGAAGCCAGCGTACGAACTGCTCGTCTTCGATCTGGACGGGACGCTGATCGACTCGACGCAAGATCTGGCACAATCGGTCAACGCCACCCGGGCGGACGCCGGCCTGCCAGCCCTGCCAACTGCCGCGGTTGCCTCGTACGTCGGCGACGGGGCCGAGATGCTGATCCGCCGGGCGCTCGGGCCCAGCGCTTCGGACGCCCAGGTAGCCCGGGGCCTAGCCTACTTCCTGCAGTATTACCGCGACCACATGCTGGACCACACGGTCCTTTACACAGGCGTGCGGGAAGCTCTCGCTGCGTGGAGCGCGGCGGGCCTGGCCATGGCCGTCCTGACGAACAAGCCCGAACGCTTCAGCCGCGATCTGGTCGCCGGGCTGGGATTGGGAGAGGTCTTCGCGAGGGTCTACGGGGGCAACAGCTTCAGCACCAAAAAGCCGGATCCGTACGGGCTCCGTCGGATCATGCGGGAACTCGGCTTCAGCCCCGCCAGGACGCTAATGATCGGCGACAGTTCAGTGGACGTGCTGACCGCGCGCAACGCGGGCACGGACTGCGCGGGCGTGCGTTATGGCTTGCGTCCAGAGGATTTCGACCGACACCCGCCGGACATCCTGGTCGACGACATGCGCGAGCTTGCCGCTGTCGTGGGTGCCGGTGAGCGGTCCGCTCCCGTACCTACGTGAATGCCGGAATCCCGGTAACGTGCGAGCCGAGGATCAGCGTATGGATATTGTGCGTGCCCTCGTATGTCTTGACGGTCTCAAGGTTGCACATGTGGCGGAAGATCGGGTATTCGTCGGTAATCCCGTTGGCTCCGAGCAGGTCGCGGGCCCGGCGGGCGACCTCCAAGGCCATCTCGGCGTTGCTGCGCTTGATCATTGACACGTGGACATGGCTCAGCCGTCCTTCGTCCTTGAGCCGGGTGGCGTGCAGCGTGATGAACTGCGCCTTCGTAATCTCGCTGATCATCCACGCCAGCTCGCCCTGAACGAGCTGGTGCGACGCGATCGGGCGATCGTCGAACTGCTTGCGCAGGATCGTGTACTGCCGGGCGCAGTCGTAGCACGCCATGGCCGCCCCGATCGCGCCCCAGGCGATTCCGAGGCGGGCGTTAGTGAGGCAGCCGAGGGCAGCCTTGAGCCCCTTGGCTTCCGGCAGGATGTTGGCAGCCGGAATGCGGACATTGGAAAACCCGACACTGGAGGTTGTCGAAGCCCGCATGGAGAGCTTGTTGTGCAAGTCGACGGCGCTGAAACCGGGCCGGTCCGTTTCAACCAGGAAGCCGTGGATCCTTTCGGTATCGTCGAGCTTGGCCCAGACCACCGCGATGTCAGCCAAGCTGCCGTTGGTAATCCACGTCTTCTCGCCATTGATCACGTACTCGTCGCCGTCGCGCACGGCCCGCGTGATCATGCCCGCCGGATTCGAGCCGAAATTGGGCTCGGTTAGCGCGAAACAGCCCATCGCCCCGCCCTGCTGCATGGCGGGCAGCCAGCGCTGCTTCTGCTCATCGGTCGCGTACGAATGGATCGCGTACATCGACAGGCTGCTCTGCACCGAGACAAAGCTGCGCAGCGCAGTGTCGCCACGCTCCAGTTCCTGCATGACCAGCCCGTACTCGACATTGCTCAGACCGGCGCAGCCGTAGCCGTCAAGGTTCGCGCCGAAGAACCCGAGATCGGCGATCGGCGCCGTAAGTTCGTTGGGGAACGTGCCGTCGCGGAAGTGCTGCGTGATCAACGGGATGAATTGATCCTCGACGAATTGGCGCGCGGTCTGCCGCACCAGCAATTCCTCCTCGCTCAGCAGCGAGTCGAACTCCATGAAGTCGACGCCTCGAAACTCGAACATCAATGCCTCCGCATCGGCCCCATGGTAGCGCGGGGTCCTGGCCGATTCGCGCTGCGTGCTAGGATGCCCGAGGTGGACCTGCGCGAGCCCCGGGATTGGATCGCCGCTGCGTCGCGCATCGTGGGATTCACGGGAGCTGGGATTTCGACCGAGTCGGGCGTACCCGACTTCCGCAGCCCGAACGGCGTTTGGGCCCGCAACCGGATCATCGACTTCCACGAGTTCGTGACCAGCGAACAGGGGCGGATCGAGTACTGGCGGCAGAAGGTCGAAGCTTGGCCCGCCATGCGGCTGGCGCGCCCCAACGCCGGCCATGAGGCATTCGTCGACCTGCACCGCAGGGGCAAGTTGAGCGCGCTGGTCACGCAGAATATCGAGCGGTTGCACCAGAAGGCAGGACTGCCGGCTGACAAGGTGCTGGAATTGCATGGCACCACTACCGAGGCGGCCTGCCTGTCGTGCGGGGATCGGATCACGTCCGACGAGGCCTGCGAGCGGGTCGAGGCTGGCGAGAAGGCGCCGCTCTGTCGGATCTGCGGCGGTTTGCTCAAGCCCGCCACGATCTCATTCGGTCAGTCCATGCCACTGGACGTCATGCAGGAAGCACAAGCAGCTGCCGAGAATTGTGACTTGCTGCTGGCAGTGGGTTCGTCGCTGGTGGTGGAGCCTGCGGCGTCAATCCCGCGCTTGGCCAAGCGCGCCGGCGCGCGTCTGGTGATCGTGAATCGCGACAGGACAGCCTTGGACGACATTGCCGACTTGGTCGTGCATGGCGAGATCGGCAGCGTGTTGCCCGCGATGGTGGACCGGGCCGATTGATGGCGGGTGGCTCGCGCCTGCCGCGGAATGAGCGATGCCGGAACTTCCAGAAGTTGAGACGGTCAAGCGCTCGCTGGCCCCGCATCTCGAGGGCAGGACGATCGAAAGGGTCGTCTTTCATTGGCCGCGCACATGCGCGGGGGATCCCGATGAGACGAGTGCGCGACTGGCCGGGCAGCGCATTGACGAAGTTGGCAGATACGGCAAGTACCTGTTATTCCAGCTGAGCAAGCACGGCCGTGGCTCGTTTCTGTGGATCCACCTGCGCATGACCGGAAATCTCTTGCTGAATGCCCAGCCAGGCCCCCACACCCGCGCGGAGATGTTCCTCCGCGGCGGCACCAACGTTGTTTTCCACGACATCCGCAAGTTCGGCAAGTGGCAGTGGTCGCAGGACTTCCCCGAGCGACTCGCCCAGCTGGGGCCGGAGCCCCTAGAGATTGACCCGCGCGAATTCACCAAACGCCTCTCCGGGCGTTCCACGCGGCTGAAGGCATTGCTGTTGAACCAAGAGTTCGTGCGGGGCCTGGGCAACATCTACGCCGACGAGGCCCTGTTTCGTGCCAGGCTGCACCCCGAGCGCAGCGCCGCCAGCGTCAGCCCGCGCAAGGCGCGCGCGCTTCACCAAGCGATCCGCGACGTCTTGCAGGAGTCGATCTCGGCGGGCGGGACCAGCATCCACAACTATGTGGACGGCCAGGGAAGCCCGGGCTACTTCCAGCTGCGCACGCAGGTCTACGGCAAGACCGGCCAGCCGTGCGCGAATTGTCTCGCGCCGTTGCGGCGCATCGTCGTAGCGCAACGCAGCACGCACTACTGCCCGCGCTGCCAAAGGCGCTAGCCGGAATCCCCATGCGCCTGACTAGGATCGGCCTGCGCAAGATCCGCATGCCCTTGGTGCGCCCGTTCGAGACCAGCTTCGGTCGAACCACGGAACGGCAGATCCTGCTGGTGCAGGTGGAAGACTCCGACGGCGCCATCGGCTGGGGCGAGGTCACCTGCGGCGAGCGTCCGTTCTACAACGAGGAGTGGGTCGACGCGGCATGGCTCGTGCTGCGCGATTTCGTCGCACCGCGAGTGCTTGGCAGGGAGCTTCGGTCGGCGGCCGAGGTCGGGAGCCTCAGCCTCGCGATCCGCGGGCATCGAATGGCCCGCGCCGGCTTGGAGACTGCCTGCTGGGAATTGGAGGCGCGCAAGCTGGGACGGCCTCTGTGGCGGCACGTTGGCGGCGTGAGGCGCGAAGTCGCATGTGGCGTCTCGATCGGCATCCAGAATTCCGTGAGCGAGTTGCTGGAGCTGATCGGAGCTGAGGTCGAAGCTGGCTACCAGCGCATCAAGATCAAGATCAAGCCCGGCAAGGACGCCGATATCGTACGGGCGGTGCGGAGGCACTTTCCCGATATCCGGCTGATGGCCGACGCCAACTCTGCCTACACGCTCGATGATCTCGAGAGCCTGAAAGGGCTGGACGAATTCGACCTGATGATGCTGGAACAACCGTTGGGGCACGACGAATTGATCGATCATGCCGAGCTGCAAGCCCAGTTGAATACTCCGATTTGCCTGGACGAGTGCATCCGCACGGCGCATCATGCCCGCCAGGCGATCCGTCTCGGTGCGTGCGGCATCATCAACGTCAAGCTCGGTCGCGTCGGCGGGTTCGCCGAGGCGTTGCGCATCCACGATGTTTGCCGCGATGCGGCCGTGCCGGTGTGGTGCGGGGGGATGTTGGAGGCGGGCATCGGCCGCGCGCACAACATCGCGCTCTCAACCCTGCCAGGATTCGTGCTGCCGGGAGATGTATCGGCTTCAAAGCGCTACTGGAGTCAAGACGTGATCGATCCCCAAGTGCAGGTCAGCCGACAGGGAACGATCACCGTCAAAGACGCTCCCGGGCTGGGCTATGGCTTGGACGAAGAGCGCATCGAGTCGCTCACAGAACGTCGGCAAGACCTGCGCTAGGCCGCCACATGCTGGCTACTTTCGGTTTCTGCGTGGCGCACCAGCACCACGGTCACGTTGTCGGGAGCGCCAAGCCTGAGTGTTGCGTCGATGAGCCACTGGGCTTTGTCTTGCAGTGATCCGTCGCGCTCGAGCGTGCTGGCAATCACCTCGGGCGAGGTGACGGCATGCAATCCGTCGCTGCATAGAAGCAGGATGTCACCCGCGTTGAAGTCTGACACCACGGTGTCAGCGGCCACTTTGTATTCCGCCCCGACGGCCTTGGTTAGCACGTGGCGCTTCGGATGGTCCTTCAGCTCAGCTTCGCTCAGCCCGGAGGCCTCGGCGATTGCGGTGACCCATGTGTGGTCCGCCGTCAACTGCTCTAGCTTCCCGCCCGAGAAGCGGTAGGCGCGGCTATCGCCGGCATTGACGATCTCAACCCTGTTGGGCTGCGCGACCGCTGCAGTGACCGTACAGCCCATGCCCTCTAGGCAGGGATCGTTCTCAGCCTCCCAGCGGACTCTCTTGTTGGCCAGTTCGATCGCCTGCGCGACCGTGGCGGCAGTCGGCGCTGCCCGTGCGCTGCGCACTTCTTCGACAAGCGTCTTGACGGTTAGCGCCGAGGCGCGCTCGCCGCCCGCCGCGCCGCCGAGGCCGTCGGCTACGACGAAGAAGCCCAGCTCGGGCACGGATTCGAAGCGATCTTCATTGTTCGCCCGGACATTCCCGGCATGGCTCGCTCCGCAGGAATCGAACATGAACTGCGACTAGAGCGTATCATGAGCCCGGCCACGGCCGGTGCGAGAACTGGTTCCGTGCCCTGGACGCCGAGTGCCGGAATCGTTGCCGGCCCGCCGGCAAGTGCTGCCCGCCCGGCTTCACGACCCCCCGATCGGGTCATTCTCGGGAGACGTCGATTACCGCCCCCGATGTATCGCCGACACGGATTGCCGTGCCCGCACCCCCCGCTTCGCGCCGGACGATGGAGAATCCGCGGGCTTTGCCTCCAGGCCCGCATCCCGGTGTTGCCGAAGTCATCTCTCCGACGGCGCTGCCTTGGTACCGCACCACCGTCCCGGCCGGCAAGGCTGCGGAGTCGAGCTCGATTCCGACCAGAATCCGGCGCACTTGGCCTTGCGACCGCACCCGCTCGACGATCTCTTGGCCGGTGTAGCAGCCCTTCGTGAACGAGACGGCGCAGAGCTGCCGGGTCTCGTGGGGGATATTCTTGGGGCCGAAGTCCGCGCCGAAGCGAGGCAGGCCCGTCCTCACGCGCTGTGCCTCGCACTCTTCGGCTGTCGCATGACGTGCCCCTGAGGCTAGGAGCCGATCCGGCCAGAGCGGACCCTCGCGCGCCGGGGCTTCAATCCAGAAGCCGTCTCCGCCCGCGACCAAGCCCTGGCGGACGCAGGTCGTGCCGTTCCATGCGAACGACAAGCGCCCTGCGGGAGCTGGCAGGCCCATGCCAGCGAGGATACCGGGTGCGTCCGGCCCGGCGACGCCGAATCGAGCGGTCTCTGCCGAGACCGCCTCGAGGACGACATCGTCCATGATGATGTAGCTCTCGATGTGCTGCCTCAGCGCTTCCGCTGCTTCCGGCTCGCAGTCGATCACGACATGATCGTGGTCGACATAGATGTGGCTGTCGGCTTGGATTCTCCCTTGGGCGTTCAAGAAGAACGCATAGGCTCCTTGGCCCGGTGCCAGGCCCTCGATGTCATTGCTGCAGATCGCGTGGAGTAGCCGGACCCGATCTTCGCCGGTTGCGCGGAGCCTGCCGCGCGCCGACAGATCGCTCCACGCTGCGCGCTGGTGGAACGCTTGGCTGGCCGTCACAGCAAAGTTGTTAGCATACCAGCGATGATCCACGAAACCATGCCTGTCGGCATGTTGCAGTGCAACTGTTCGATCTTTGGCGACGAGAGCACCCGGGAGGCGGTCGTGATCGATCCAGGCGACGAAATCGACCGCATTCGATCGGTGTTGCGGAGGCACCGGCTGACGGTCAAGTGGATCGTCATCACTCATGCGCACATCGATCACATCGGAGCTGCCGGCAGACTCCGGGCTCTGACCGGGGCGCCGATCTACATGAACGAGGCCGACTACGGCCTCGTCAAAGCCCTCCCGGACCAAGCCAGCTGGCTGGGCATGCCGGAGCCGGATGCGACTTCTATCGATGTCGCGCTCAATGACGGGGATTCGCTCAAGATGGCCGGAGCCAGCTTCGAAGTGTTCCATACCCCCGGGCACACACAAGGAAGCGTGTGCCTGTTGCTTGCCGCCCAGAACAAGCTGATCGCAGGGGACACTCTGTTCCGAGACTCGATCGGGCGGACCGATCTCCCCGGCGGTGACTACGGCCAGATTCTCCGCTCGATCAAGACCAAGCTGCTCCCGCTCGACGACGAGATCAGCGTGCTCTGCGGCCACGGACAGGCCACGACGATCGGGCGCGAGCGGTTGCACAACTATTTCCTGAGGAATCTCTAGGACGCCTCTCTGGCTGGCGCGCCGCCGGTCGGTAGAATCGTGGCATATGGCGAAGAGGATCTTGCTCGTTACCGGCGACGCCGGCGAGAGCTACGAGGCGCTGTTTGCGCTGCACCGCTTTCAGGAGGCCGGCTACGAACCCGTCGTGGCTGCTCCGTCCGCCCGACGACTCCATCTGGTCATGCACGACTTCGAGCCCGGCTGGGACACCTACATCGAGCGCCAAGGCTACGGGCTTGACGCCAACATCGCGTTTGACGAAGTGGACGTGGACGGGTATGTAGCGGTGCTGCTGCTCGGCGGCAGGGCGCCGGAGTTCTTGCGGCATATCCGGCGCGTCGTGGACATCGTGCGAGAGTTCGTCGCGCAGGGCAAGCCGGTGTTCTCGATCTGCCATGGGATCCAGATCTTGGTGGCCGCAGACGTGGTTGATGGCAAGACCGTGACCTGCTACGAGCACGTCCGTTCGGAAGCCGAGCGGGCAGGCGCTTGTTACTCGCAACAGCAGGCCGTGCGCGATGGCAATCTCGTGAGCGCCCAGACCTGGGAGTCCCATCCGGAGTTCTACCGGGAGGTGTTCGCCTGCTTGGAAGGCTAGCAGTCGCCCGAGGCGAGCCTATCGGCCGTCACCGTCGACGATTTGGAACTTCTGGTAGATCACTGCCGCTTCGCCCGAAGACGGCGGCAGCATCGCCGCCAAGATGTACTCCCCGGCGCGTAGGTCGTCAGTGGCGAGTGCCGCGAGCTGGCGCACGCGCTGCGCCTCGGGTTGCGGCACGGTCTGGTAGCTCTTGACCGGCAATCGCGGCACGCTTTCCCGCTCGCGATACAGCGCGAGCCGCGGCCCCGGGGGATCGTCGTAGCTGCCCGGCCCGAGATTGTAGACGTCATAGAGCAGGTAGATGGGCGTGCCGCGCCGGAACGCCTTCACCGCAGTCGCGAAGAACCGGCTGCCGTCGACGAGCAAGACATCCTCGGGAGCCTTGCGGGACGGCTTCCCGGCCTTGGCCTGGCCGACATCGTCGATGCGGCTTGTCAGCAGCAGCGAGCTCCCCGTTGTCCCCGCGGAGTGTTTCGGAATGCGCAAGCGAGTCTGATAACTGCCCAGCGATCCAGACAGGTCATCGCGCACGACGACCTTCCAGTCGTACTCTCCCGGGGCGAGCGGCATCTGCGAGCCGTAATGCAGCCAAGACGCTGGGTCATCGCCGAGACGCTCCAACGCTGCGGGATCCACCGTCATTGTGAAGCGCCGCTCGTCCAGCACGGGCGGTTGTCGGTCACCGCCGTCGGATGGCCGTGACAGGGCTTGCGCGATGACCGTTAGCTTGACCGTCTCGCCCTTCTTCACTGTTTCGGTGGGAATGTCGCGCGCGTGGAGCCCGACACTGTAGATCAGTGTTGGCCCGCCGCTGGAGTCTCGAAAGAACTCGTGGTCGACCAAGATGGGCAAGTCTGTGTATGGGGTGTCGAATGTGAGGGCCTGATGCATGCGCAGGTTCCTCTCCGTGCGCGACATTTGCCTGAATGGGCGCTCTTCGTAGTAGCCTCGCTGGTGGCTGATTCGCAGGCTAGAATCGTTCACGCGGACCCTGAGGCGGCGCAGCCGTCCGCGCTGCTCGCGATCTTCGGGATAGTAGCCGAGCAGGTAGTAGCCGGTGTTCTCTTGATTGACGACCTCGAAGACCTCGCCGAAATCGTTGCTGTTCAGGATTGCTTTACCGCCCGTCCGCTGCGCCAGTTCCCATAGCCCGTCTTGGTTGTCCTGGCGCTGCTCGATCGCGGCAGTGAGGCCCTGTATGGCTGCGGCTCCTCCAGCGGCGGCAAAGCCGCCGGAGGTTTCTGCATCGCCGTAGAGAGGGGTGGCGTCAAGGCGCCGCACGTCCGAGACGTAGAAGCGAACCCGCGCCTTCATCGCCTCGTCCTCCAAGACCTTGATGATGTCGAGGTTGTCTTCTTCAACGGGCAACCCGGTGGCGAACAGCACCACCAGCTTCTTCCCCGGGTAGATGCTCAATGCCCGTATCAGGTCGATGTACTCGTACATGCGCAGGCGGTTGTAGAACGCACTGCGGTCTGCGATCTCCTCAAGCGCCTCTTCGAACTCCTCGTTCGTATCCGCGATCAAGTCCTCGAATGCGTCGCTGTAAGCGATGTCCCGGGCGAGGTCGACCGCCAGCGTATCGACGAAGCCATCGGAGGCGTTGCCGCCTTGCCGCATAGCGTCCAGCCGTTCGTAGAGCTCGCTGCGGCGCGACGTGAAGGGCGAGCCCTGGATGGAAACCAACATGCCGGGCTGCAGGTCGTTGTCCACGAAGTCCCTGACAGCATCGTAGATCTGGGGCCGGTCCTCGCGGCGTCCCCGGGTCGCGATGTAGACGAACGTGCTCCGCCGCAGTTGGCTAGCGGCATCTGTGCCAGGTTGACCCGGGCGCCCTTGCGCGATCCCGGGGGCCGCCATCGCTTCCCCGGCTTCCAAGCCGGCGACGAATTCGAACGTCGCAATGGCTTGCGGGTGGCCGTTCTCCCGCAGTTCGAAATCGTCTCTGGACAGCCCAGCGACCGGTTGGCCGCGCCTGTCGGTCACACGAACTTCGAGTTCGAGCAGAGCCGTTTCGGACCTGAATACAGAGGCGGGCTGCCCCCACAATGGCGCCGCCCAGCTGATCAGCGCGGCCGCCGCGGCAACGCCGCGCGATGTCCTCCAGAGAGCATGGCGGATGGGGCCGGTTGTGACTCGGGTCGGCTTCACTCTTGATCTGACGAGTGCTGACGCGAACTCGTTGCTAGCCGCTAGCTTCGCACGGAAGGAACGCACAGTGGCGATTTCGACGCGAATATCGAGACTGCGCGTGCTGCCAACATAATGAGACATAGGCCGAGTCTGGCACTCCTCGAGAGTCGGCCGGCATCCCGGGACTCGCGAGTGGAACCGAGGAAGTATCCATGTTGGTCATGAAGTTCGGGGGCACGTCGCTCGCCACTGCCGCGGCGATTGAGCGCGCCTGCGCGATGGTCGAGCGAGCGCGCCAGCGGGATCCCGTGGTCGTAGTCTCGGCCATCGGCGCCACGACCGATCAGCTTGCCGCAGCCGCCGATTCCGATCTGGAACGCGGCCGCGCGGTTCTCGCAGATCTGCAGAATGCGACCCAAGCAACAGCCCGAGCCCTGGTCTCCCAATCCGACGCCTCTGAGCTGATCGCCCGAGTGCGTGCGGTCTTCGACGAAGCGGCAGAACTTCTGGGCCGGATCCGCTCCGGCGCGCCGGAGGACTCGGCCGAGCTGGACGCGCTGCTGGCTTGCGGGGAGCGAATCTCGAGCGAGATCACAGCCTGCGCCTTGCGCAAGCGGGGCATCATGGCCACCCATCTGGACGCTCGCAAGCTATTCGTCACCGAGTCGAAGCACGGCGGTGCCGACGCTCTGTTCGAAGTCACCAGGCAACGACTGCGGGCCGCCGTGCCTCCGGTGCTGGCTGCCGGAGCCGTGCCTGTCATGGGCGGATTCATCGCGACAGGCGAGGATGGCACCGCGACAACCCTCGGCCGCGGCGGGTCGGACTTCACCGCATCGCTGGCCGGAGCGGCCCTGGATGCGGAGGAGGTGCAGATCTGGACTGACGTCGATGGAGTGATGACTGCCGATCCGTCGCTGATCAGCTCGGCGCGGAGCCTCAGCGTTCTGTCTCTGCTGGAGGCCTCGGAGCTGGCCTACTTCGGCGGGCGCGTGCTGCATCCGGCGACCATGTTGCCGGCGATTGAGCACGGCATTCCGATCCGCGTCCTCAACTCGATGCGCCCCGCCGGGCGCGGCACCTTGATCATCAAGCACCCGCCCGAGTCCGAGCAAGTCGTCAAGTCGGTGGCCTACAAGGAGAACATCACGCTGATCGACATCTACTCCACCCGCATGTTGATGGCGCACGGCTTCTTGGCCAGGATCTTCGCCATCTTCGAACGCCACAAGACGTCTGTCGACATGGTCTCGACTTCCGAAGTCAGTGTCTCGCTGACCGTGGACCGCAGCGACAACCTGTCCCAGATCCTTTCAGACCTCGGCGAGTTTGCCCAAGTCAAGGCAACTCCCGGCAAGGCGATCGTCTGCGTGGTGGGCGAGCGCATCCGGTATACTCTGGGCATCGCGGCCAAGGTCTTCCAAGCGCTCGAAGGCATACATATCCGCATGATCTCGCTGGGCGCTTCGCGCGTGAACGTCGGATTCGTCGTGGACGAGGAGCATCTCGCGGCCGCCGTGAGGCGGATCCACGCAGCCTTCTTCCCGGAACTGTCCCGGCCGCCGGGAGCATCGCAGCAGTGAGTTCGAACGCCAGCAGGCTGGCATTGGTCGGCTATGGGCGAATGGGCCGGCTCGTCGAGGAGTTGGCGCCGGAGCACGGCTTCGAGGTCGTGCTCAAGCTTGACGAGTTCAACAATCAATCTGCCGCGGGCGTCACCAGGGAGAATTTCTCCGGCGTGGATGTGGCCATCGACTTCTCGATGCCCGAAGTCGTAGCCGAGAACGCGGTGCGGATCGTCGAGTTGGGCGTTCCGCTGGCCATCGGCACCACCGGCTGGCTGGATCAGCTCGACCGCGTTCGAGCCGCGGTGGAGCGCCATGACGCCGCCTTGGTGTACGGAGCGAACTTCTCGATCGGAGTCAACGCCTTCTACCGCATCGTTGCGGCGGCGGCGCAGGCCTTCGCGGCCCAGCCGGACTACGACGCGTTTCTCTACGAGGCGCACCACAAATACAAGCAGGACGCCCCGTCAGGCACGGCACTGCGCCTGCTGGAGGCGGTGCAGGAAGCCGGCTATGCCGGCCCGGTCGACGTGGCGACTCAGCGCAGCGGCCAGTTCCCCGGAATCCATGAGATCGGGTTCGACTCCGCCGCCGACACAGTCCGGGTCAGCCACACCGCCCGCAACCGCGTCGGCTTTGCCAGCGGCGCGCTCAAGGCCGCCCGCTGGATCATGGGCCAGCGAGGCGTCCACGAGTTCTCGCAGGTCTGGGATCGCCTCGACTGAGGCTGCCGTCGAGCCCGCCCTAGAAGATCAGCTTCATGCCGAACTGCACCTCGCGCCCGTCGCGGGCCGCGAGCACCCGCCCGAACCCGGGCGTTCCGAAGAAGATGTTCGGATTGAGGAAGTTCGGCGTATTGAGCATGTTGAAGAGCTCGGCGCGCAGTTGCAGCGTGGCTGCCTCGGCGATCCGGATGTCCTTCAGCACCGAGAAGTCCACGTTGGCAAGGCCGGGGCCGCCGACGATGTTGCGGCCAGCGTTCCCGAAGCTGCCGTACTCCGGCAGCGAAAACGCTCCCGGATCAAACCATTGCTGCGGGTCCGGACTGGCAAGGTTCGGGTCGGAGTTGACATTGGGGCGGTCGCCTGCCCCGAATCCGTAGCTCGAGCGTCCAGTGTTGGAATTGTCGAACTCGCCCGGCAGCGCGACGGTGTACGGCTGGCCCGTCTGCAGGGATACGATGCCATTCAATTGCCAGCCGCCAAGCAGCCGGCCGACGGCTCCGGTCTGGCCGCCGCCCAGCGCCTGACCAGGGCCAAAGGGCAGCTGGTAGACGAAGCCGCCCGTGAAGCGGTGCGGCACATCGAAGCTTGAGCGCGCTCGCTCGGCCGCGATGTTGTTGCTGTCCTGGGGGTAGTTTGCATCTCCGGCCGAGGCGAAGAAGTTCGACGCGTTGTCTAGCGACTTGGACCACGTGTACGTGAACAAGCCGGTCAGCCCGGTCTGCAAGCGGCATTGGAACTGGGCTTGCAGGCTGTGGTAGACCGAGTCAAACCCGGACGCGATTAGGTTGATGTCGGAGAACGTGGGCAGCGGCCGATAGTTGGGCTGGGCGGGGGAGGGAGCCGCTTGGTTGACGTCGCGAGCGCCCACCAGCTTCGTGCCGCGCGTGCCGTTATAGCCGATGCTGAGCACGGTGTCCTCCAGCAGTTCGGACTGCACCGTGAAGTTCCATTGCTGGGCGTAGCTCGTGCGCATGTTGCGGTCGTAGGTCGTCACGCTCGGCGGGAGCGGCGCGGCTTGCCCTTCTGGCCAGGGTTGGTTGATCGTTAGCGGAGTCTGCAGGGACGGGAAGAACAGCAGGGCGTTGAAGAACGGCGGGTTGAAATAGATGCCCTGGCCTGCCGCTAGATCCGAGAAGTTGTGGTAGACGCCCCAGCCGGCGCGAACCACGAGCCGGTCGGTAGCGGCCGGTCGCAGCGCGACGCTGATGCGCGGAGCGAGGTTGTTGTTGTCACGGTAGAAGCCGGCGCGGGGCACTCCGCTCTCGCCGAGACGCACGATCTGGCGGCTGCCGAGATCGAAGATCGAAGCCGCGTCCTGGGCATCAAAGGCCGGCTGGTTGTTCTCGTAGCGCAGCCCCAGAGTGAGCGTCAGCGCCCGCGACAGGCGCAGGGTGCCGGTTGCGAAGGCGCTGGTCGCGCCCGTTCGCGCAGCCTGCAGGTTGTCGCTCCTAGCGCCAAGCGTATAGCTCGGCAGGCCGAATAGAAGGTCGGCCAGTGCGTTCTGCGTGTAAGCGCGGTCCGTGAAGTACAGGCTGCCCCTGGCGAGCACGTTGCGGAAGCCGTCTTGGCCGATACCGCGCTGCTCGAAGCCGAATTGCAGCAGATGCCCCCCGCGGGAATAGCTCAGCGTGTCCGAGAGCTGCCAGGTGTTCACGGTGCTGACCTGGGGGTTGTTGAACTCCCCGCCAAGCGACGAATAGCCAGTGACTTGGATGAAGCTCAGCCCCAGGTCGAGTTCGCGCTCGGCGAGGTCAGGCAGGCCCAGAGTGCTGTTCAAGCTGGTCCCGCTGTTCTCGTGGAGCGTCTGATTTCCGATTCGGTTATAGCCGAATCGCGCCTCGTTGATCCACTGCGGACCTAGGTTGTCGGTGTACGAGATCATCGTGTTCTGGCCCCGCTGATCCAGCAAGTTGCCATAGCCCGGCACCGACGAGAACTGCTGGGCGGCATACGGTTCGTGGTTGTCGCTGTCGGCGAAGCTGTATCTGCCGGCCAGCTGCCCGCCGTCGCCGACGCGGCGGTCGAGTCGGATGTCGAACTTGTTGGTGCTGTTATCGCCTTCTGGCGCGGCCACGAAGTTCTGACCCGGCGTGGCGCGGTTGGGCTCGGGGTAGAGCTCGGCCACGGCCTGCCCGATGGGGTTCGAGTACGGCAGGCGGGCGTTCGGAAACGGCTGTTGCGAGAAGAAGTTGATGGGCGCGTTGCCTGCGCTGGAGGAAAAATCGCCCTCGCGCTCCGCCCGGGTCGGCACGTTTGTTGTGCGGGTCTGCGCCCGCGTCTCGCGCAGGCCCTCGAAGTTCGCGAAGAAGAAGGTGGAATCGCGGGCGACCGGGCCGCCTAGCGACGCCCCGAACTGGTGCCTGCGGAGCGTGGGCACGGGATCGCTCGGCCGGCTGAAGAAGTTGCGCGCGTCGAAGCGATCGTTGCGAAGGAACTCGTAGGCCGTGCCGTGGATCTCGTTCGTGCCTTGCTTGATCGCAACGGCGATCTGGCCGCCGCTGTTGCGGCCCAGCCCGGCCTCCGAATTGGAAGTCTGGATGCGGAACTCACTCACGGCGTCGACCGGCGGGGCGAAGCTGAAGCTGTTCAAGATCGGGTCAATCGCATAGGCTCCGTCGTAGAGGAACGAATTGGCCGATTCGCGGGCGCCATTGGTCTGGAATGCGAACCGGCCGCGCTCGCTGCCCGGCGAGCCCACGGCCGCCGGTACCGTCCCGGGAACCAGCAGTGAGAGTTGCAGGAAGTTCCGTCCGTTCAATGGCAGGCTGACGATAAAGCGGTTGGGGATTACGTTGCCGATGGCAGCCTGGGTGGCTGCGAGAGGCGATGATTCGCCGGATACGGTGATCGCGTCGCTAGCGGGGCCGACCTCCAGCACGAAGCTAGCCTCGGCCTCGCCGCCGATTGACAGGCGGATCGCTTCGTTGGAGACCGGACGAAAGCCCTCGGCCGAGACGCCGATCGAGTAGCTCCCCGGCGATAGCGCCGGCACGTTGTAGCGCCCGTTAGCACTGCTCGTTGCGTGTCGAGTGGCGCCGGTTTCGTTGCGCCGCACCTCGACTTCTGCGCCGCTGACGACAGCGCCGCTGGAATCGAGGATCAGGCCGTGGATTCGACCGTCGACTTGCTGGGCGGCACCGTTCGCCGCCCCGACTAGCATGGCTAGCGCAGCTAGCGCGACTCGCTGGTATCTCACAATTTCCATCCCATGTCAGAACTGGCGCATGGCTGGCACGAGAGGTTATCGCCGGCCGCTGCTTGATTCGACTCACTCGCCATCGGTGTTTCTCCGGGCCGAACGGCCGCCGAGGAAAACCATTGTGTATCACGATCGCAGGCAGAGACTCGAGCTCCCCGGACGCCACGACGGTCCGAAGTGGCGAGCGTCCCCTCAATAGTGCGCAGAGATCCGCGCCAGGATTTCGCCCGAGCCAGACTGCACATTGTGCGCCGCGGTGACGCGGAAGTGCCAGCGCTACAGCCCGGCACGTCAACGCGATTCTAGCCGTTCGAGCGCGGCGTGGATAGGAGTGCTTCTGGCTGGCCTGAAACACACTACGCGGTTTATCAAGGGACAGGGCGGGGTTGGCTAG
>JAPPMG010000079.1 GCA_028819215.1 Bryobacterales bacterium | reverse complement strand
CAACATTGTCGAACTGGCCGTTGCGGCTGAGCGGGAGCGAACCATCCCATAACTGATAGACAATCCCCGGCGTCCTGAGCGCGTCCGCGGTCCACCGTTGGCGACGGACTTGGGCGGCAACCAACCACCTCGGCATAAGGAACTCAGACGCGAACGCATCCGCCGCGATTTCCTGCAAATCGCCGTGGGGTTGTTCCCGCGTGGCGAGACTGATCAGGCGTTCGTCGTCGAGACTTGCCTCGTGGCCCATGAGGAAGTGTCCAAGCTCGTGGGCGGCGGTGTAACGTTGAACGTAAAGGTCTCGCTGCGTTGTAACTAGGATGCCGCGCACCGGCGAAGGGAGAAAGGCACCCAAGAGCTTGTCTAGTGGTCGAAAGAGAAGACCGACGTCCGTTTCCATGATGACGCGAAACACGTCGATAGGGCCTTTCCCATCTCCCAAACGAGTCCGGAATGAGAGTTCCTCATGCATTTCGGCGGCTCTCGCCGTGCCTTCTAGAACGGCGTTCCTTCGATCCTGCCACGTCATTGCCCGGTCTCTCGACTTCCTCTGCTAAGGAGCCAGTCCGCAAATTGAACGATTTCTCGACGATCCTGCTCAGACATCGCTTCAGCCTTGCGCATGAGCACTCGGATCTCGTTTGGTTGGTGTCGGGCGCGCTCCCCTGTGAAATCTGAGATGGGACGGTCGTAGAGCTCCGCCAGCTGCTTTAGCTCCAGCGTCTCCAGCCGTCGTTGGCCCTTTTCGATCAGTGAGATGGCTGAGCGCGATAGTCCTAGTACCTCGGAAACCTCCTGCTGCGTGAGGTCGAGATACTCGCGGGCCTCGCGGAGCTTCGAGCCAATCTCTCGACGCAAATCATCTCCCATCGCCAGCCCCTCTATGAACTACTGGAGCAGCCACGGTTCCGTTCGCACTACCTTCAATGTGCATTGCGGCGTCCGCCGGACACCACTTCCGGAGCTGCGGGATGAGATGCTCGAGCACCTCCTCGGGCGACTCGTATCCGCCATTCCGGACGAACTTCAGCGGGAACAGTGCGCCCAGATGTTCCCTTACCACCGGGCGAAGCTCTGTCACGACGAGCTTCGAGCCGATGGGCAGGACTTGGTCCCATACGTCGGTGCCGGCAGGCGGCGTGCCGATTGGCTTGACGGCGTCCAGACGGGCCTTCAGCTCGCTCCGTATCGTGGATTCCCGAGCGTCGAAGCCCGAACGCTTTATGCACGGTATTCTCCTTGTCACTACCAATCCCTCCGTGTGTTCGAATATCGAACATTGTAGGAGAAAGTCGTCCGATTGTCAAACCTAGGTCCCGATTGGTTGCAACGCTACCGCAGCAACACACCAGTTCCTGCTCCACTGAAGCCGCGCAACCACTCGCAGCCCGGGCGGAAGCGGCGCGAGCGAGAACTGCCCGCTGGTCGAATCGATCCCCAACTCGACATCGCGAAACTCCAGTTCAGCGTCTCCGGTGATTGGACACTGCGCCTTGAAGTACGCCTCTTTCGCAGTGAACGCCAGATTGACAAGCTGCGGCAGTGGCAGGACCCCGTGGCGCGACATTCGCTGAAGCTCTTGCGGGGAAACAATGTCCTCCCACGCGTGGCAGGGAACGTCCTCGATCCTCTCAACGTCGATGCCAAGGGCGGAACCGGGGACACTCTTCGCCACTGCCACGGCACACCACTCCTCCTTGTACGAGAAACTCCCGCATAGCCCTGACGGCCAAATCGGGGCTCCGTCGGCACCGCGCCCGATCGCGGCACCCTCGCATCCAGCCTCGGCCACTAGCTCTCGAGCCAACCTTCTGCTCGTCGCGAACGCGTTGCGCCGAAACGAAGTAACCGACCCAAGCACGGCTGCTTCCGCTAGTAGGGACGGGGCGTGATCGGTCGCTACGCGGCTGGCGGCCGTGAGGACACCTTGGGGCACCGCGAGGGCCAGCAAGTCGTCCGGATCAAGCGCTCGCTGCATTGCCTGTACTCGTCACGGATTCACGACGGCTACCAGAGTCGCCTCAAGGTCGTGATCGGGAACCGGCGCTCCCGACCCGTCAGAAAGGGATGTTCGAAATGTCCTCTTGCGGACGCGGGAGTCCTAGCGCGTCGGCGAAGTCCGCATCGCTGATCCCTTCCAAGAATGGTGACGCCAGCGACGAATCGACCGGGTACCGCGGTTTAGGATTGGGTACTCCGAATGCAGGTACGCCGTAGTCCTCCTTGCCTGCCACCAACGTGCCGTACCCACACATCAGTGTTGCGTTGACATGATGCGCTCCATAGTGCCCGAACAGCGCATACGAGAGGAGGCCAGCTCTGCGCCGTAGATGACGCAGCAACAGATCCTCTGTAGCCAGGTCTTGGAACTGCACAACGATGAACCCTGGGCGATCACTCGACAGCTGAGTCGCTGCTTTCCGCATGGCTTCAAGCCAAGGCTTAGACGTATCGTCTTCGCGTTCGCTGCGCATCACCAGGAGGCACGTCCTCGGCGACAACGCGCCCGCGACATGAACATTCGCACCGAATACTTCCACACACAATCTATACATGGACTGTCCGTCGGCTGGCAGCTCCGTGTCGAAGCACTCTCCGTAGTCCCGCCATTCGACCCGATAACCCTTCCCAGTTGTCCTACGCGGACCGCCTTTCCTCAGCATTTCGCCAATCGCCGCACTGAGCCTTGCGGAGCTTGCCTCGTTTGGTGACAACCTCCCCTCTAGCGTGACGACGACGACGCCCGGCACACCCCGTTCGTTCGCCACTATCATTGGCTCCAAAGAAGCCATCAGCCGATAGAAGTCCCTGCGCCGAATCCGGCGTCCCGAATCAACGGAGATGCTCTTGCACTCCACCTCTCCCACGAATCCTCCGATCCTGAAATCCAAGTCATGCCTTCCGGACTTCTCCAGGTCCGCAAAGGTCACGTCGTAGCCCGCCGTCATCAGTTTGAGCGCGATCTCCACCTCCAGATAGAGACTGGCGAAGCCAGAGTCACTCTTCAGTCCGTTCCGCAACCTACCGTCCAATTCATTCTGCCCGCGAGCCGAAACTCGGTTGCGGACTTCGATAATGCCAGCTACAAACCGAAGCGCTGCCCCTATCGACGGATTCGCCTCTGGCAAGTCTGCCAGCCCTCGCCGAATACGGGCGCAATCTTCGATCGCCATCTCCAGCCAGTGATAGTCGGCTACGATCTTCCAAAGGCTCGGTGACCTCCGTTGTTCGGAGTCCAACTGATCGATCCGCTTGGACCAACGCGAACCCAACATGTCCATCAGGGAGGGGACGTAAGCCATCAATTCCTCGTTTGCCGTCGGAAGCTCAAATCGCATTCCCTTTTTGTCCCCTCTACCATTGTTGCCGGAAGGAAGCGGAAGGTGTCCCTATCGCAGATTTCTCCAGATGATGCTCAGCCAGCGGAGCGTACGGATAGATGGTTCCCGCCCAGTTCGCAAGCGACATCGTCTTGTTGCCATGCATGGTCTCCGCACCCATCACAATGCCGCTCGAATCCTGCCCTTATCAGACTAGGGGGTTACGAGCCCCATGAAGTCATATAAATCGTTTATACGCCGTAAGATGAATGGCGGAGAGGGAGGGATTCGAACCCTCGTTAGAGTTACCCCTAAACACGCTTTCCAAGCGTGCGCCTTAAGCCGCTCGGCCACCTCTCCGCAGCGAGGGTCGGGTGAGGTCTCTCGCCCGCTCACTCATTGTAGCCATCTCCCTGAGGCCAGTGCCCTGTCCGTTCTTGCTGTCGTCGCGACCCGCTACGAGTCGGCGAACACGCGTCGCTGCACCGCGACTATATCGGACTCGGGACATGTCGCGGCATATGCCTCGAAGGCTCGTCGCACCAAGATCCGGGCATCTGGCCCGTACGGCCGCAAGGTTTCGTCGACCCACGTGCTGAGCTCCCGTTCCGAAGCGGAGTTCTCCGCGACCGCCTCGGCGCGCTTCCGAAACTCCGGCAAGAACCGGTCGCAGAAGTCCACCTTGTATTGCAGCGGCACGAGATCGGAAATCTCGAATGCGTACTCCGGCACTGACACGCCGATCAGAGCAAGCATCTGGGCAAGGAACTTGTTCGAAAACTCCTTCACCTCCCGATCTACCGCTTGCCGGTGTTCGCTGAACTCGGCGAGTGAGGCGTCGGGCCCTAGCGGTGCGGCCGCCAATTCGAGATAGAGCTTGTTCTTTGGCTCAGTGCCAGACGGGCGGATCGTTGCCTTGATGCCCCCCTCCACGCTATAGCTGATCAGGTTGCGCGAACTTCGGTCGGTCAGCGACAGGAACGGTCCATACTTAACCTCGTCCCAGTAGTCGTTGACGCTCACGACCCCACGCCCACCGATCTCTTTGGGTGGATCGCTGCGCAGCAGCTGCTGGATCTTGCGGATGTTGGCTGAGCCGCTGGCACCCTGCATCACGGTCGACCGCACGGTGTTGGCGTGGTAGCCGTATCGCTTGTAGGTGTCAACCAGGTAGTCGTACACCGTCTCACCCCGCTCCGCCAGTTCCGAGGTCAGCTCGGCCAGCACCACCGCCGCGCCGGCGGCGTCCTTGTCGCGAACTTCGGGCGTGAGCATGAAGCCATGGCTTTCTTCAGCGGCGAGGACAAAATCGTCCAACGATGCCCGAATGTCGCGGTATTGCTCGGTACGTTCAAGCGATCCCAACACTGCGGCAACGTACTTGAATCCCACCAGCAGATCGCCGACCACCACACCGTTTCGCGATTCAATGAGCCGCCGTATCAGGTCGGTGGTGACTTCGGTCTTGATGCCCAAGGGTCGCTTGGGAAGGCGTCCTGAGGCTTCGAGCGCGTCCAGCCTGTACCGGGCTAGAATCGCGGCGAACTCGTTGCCGGTGAGAAAGGCGTAGCCATCTCCGTTGCGCGTCGCTCCACCTAGGCGATCTGCATCAGGATCGGTCGCCAAGAGCAAGTCGCCGCCGACTTTGCCAGCCAACTCAATGCCCATCTGCAAAGACTCCGGCACTTCCGGGTTTGGACTGCGGAATGTGACGTGCTTGAAGTCGCTGCGGATCTCGCACTGTTGATCGACGTAGAAGAGCTGACGCCCTTTGGCGTAGCCCATTTCCTCTAGGCAACGCCCAACCGTATCGACGCCAGTGCCGTGCAGGCTAGTAAAGACAAACTTTCCCGCACCCCCAGGCTTCCGCAAGCGCAACGCAAGGTTCATGTCAATGAACGCCTGCCTCGCTTCTGGAGGAATCGCGTGGATCAGGTGAGAGTTGCGGGCTGCAGCCTCTGCGGGGATGTTGATCTCCTTGACGCGCTCGACGATGCCAGCCAGTCTCTCATCGTCAGGGGGGATCTCCTGGCCGCCCTCGGCGTTGTAGAACTTGCTGCCGTTGTCGTCGGGATGGTTGTGCGACGCGCTGACGTTGATCCCACCCTGGGCGCCGACCCAGCGGATTAGGAAGGACAGTTCGGGCGTAGAAATGTAGCCCCCATCGCTCGAGGGCAGGGCATAGACCTCGACCCCGGCCGAGGAGTAAACCGTAGCGGCGATGCGTGCAAAGTCCTTGGAGCTCAACCCCAGCAATGGGTTCTCCAAGTCGTCGGGGTAAGTCCCCCGGAGGTCATGGAAGGCGCGCACATCGTTCGCGATAACGACCTTCAGCCTCTCGGCCTCGCCGAAGCGCTGGCGGAGATATTCGACGTGGCCTTGCATCGACGAGGCGATCGTGTAGGGGTTGATGCGGTTCGGACCCACTCCGACGGGACCGCGCCGGCCCCCGGTTCCGAAGGGGATCATTTGGTAGAAGCTGTCGATCAGAAGGTCGAACTTTTCCGCTTCGACCATCCAGCGCAGGATCCCGCTGTAGTCACTGCGCGGAACCAACCCAGCGAGTTTGTCCGTTCCGAGCCAGTCCTCGAAATTCTCCAGAGCCGAGCGCTTGATCTCCTCGGGCAGGTCGATTGGCTCGACGCCTTGCCTCGCTCGGGCAAGGAGGTTTTCAGGGGCTGCGCTCATGGTTGACTCACGTGGCGGCTAGCTGGTTCGAGGTCCTCGGGCCGGCCCACGTCGCGCCAGAAGCCGGGCACTTCGAAGAAACGCACAGTCTTCCCCGAGTTCACGGTCTCGGAAATCGCATCCGTGAGGTCGTATTCGCCTCGAGCCGACAGGCCCAACCCGGCCAAGGTCTCGAAGATGCGGTCATGGAATAGGTAGACCCCGGCACACAAAAAATTAGTGGTCGATGTGCCTTTCGGGGGCTTCTCCACGATCCTCACGACACGCTCCGCTTCCACATATACCGCTCCTCCCCTGTAGGGGTCGTCAACATGGGTCAGTGCCAAGACCATCTCCGCGCCGGATCCGCGTTCGATCAGCTCGGTGTAGACCTGCGAATCGACGATGATGTCTCCGAACGTGAGCAAGAATGGACCGTCGCCGACGAAGTCCTTGGCGAGAAGAGCTGCGCTTCCGGTACCGTTCGGCTCGTCCTGGACGACGTAGCTCAGCTTGATGCCCGCAGGCGGGTTGCCCGCGAAGTACTCGCGGATCATCTCGCCCTTGTAGCCGATCACGATACAGGCTTCGTCAACGCCGGCGCCTGCGAAGCGGTCCAGCTGATGGGCCAGCATGGGACGGCCAGCCAGCGGCAGCATCGGCTTGGGGCAGTCGGCGGTCAGGGCCTTCATGCGCGTGCCCCGGCCCGCTGCGAGAACTACCGCTTGCATCAAGCTATCCGCGACAGGCGGCTGGAATTCGAGCGCGCCCTGACCCTAATCGTAGCGAATGCGGGAGTGCCGATTTGCCCGAGTGTCTGAGAGCCAGGGACGGTGTTTGGTTGGTCGCGAACAGGAACCTGCGCGGTTCCCGGGTGACGTAAGCAGCAAGAGCAGCTCTGCAATGCTCGGACTTACGACTATTGCCAGTTGGTGCTCGTGTGCGCCTCGGAGAAGAGGTCCACCAACCGAGTATTGACGTAGTAGTGCGCCCTGCCCGCAGATCTCTTGCTGAGGAAGCCCTCCTTGGTCAGAACTTCGAGGTAGCGGGCGGTTGTGGGTCGGGAAACCCCCACTTCGCCTCTGACGTGTCAAGTTCTCCCCGATTTCTTTCCATGACGAGCCTGACATGTAAACCGTCTTTATGTATCAGCGACGTCGTGTCAAGCTTTTGGCGATTTCTTTCTATTGGGAGCCTGACCTGTCAATGGTCTTTACACGTTAGCAGCGACATGTCAAGGTTCTGCCGATTCCTTGACACGTCATCGGCCCGATGCCGTCGAGAGGGCGACGTTGGTGGTGGGGCCGGATTGATCGAGTCCTCTGCCGCCTCTTCGTTGGCTGCTCGATGGCGAAACCGCAGAAGCGTCCCATTGCAACGGTCTCAATAGGGTCTGCTTGGCGATAGCTGCGGGAAACTATGCGTGGAGCCCCGATACGGCTGCAACCCCGCTCGCAACTACTCCACCGGCTCCAGCATCAACTTGCGCAGCCCGATTCGCACCCCTTCCGTCTATGCAGAAACTGGGTACTGCGTTGAGGGTGTCCGAGCAGTGATCGTTTAGCTGCTCTCAGTGCGAGCCCTGATACAGGTTCCGGCCGGCCACGAGAGCCTGCATCTTGCGATCCGCAACACTGCGGGAGAGCATCCAGAGCCCGCAGTCCGGATTGACGAAATGGATGCGTTCCTCTCCCAGAGTCTTGGCAGCCTGCTCGATGCGCGAAGCGATCAGATCCGGGCTCTCGACCTCGTTGTCCTTGATGTCACTGACGCTGAGTCCGAGCCCGGCTGACGGGTTGAGATCCTTCAGGACGTGGAGTTCGTCGTACCCTCGCCTAGCGAATTCCAGAAGGAAGAAGTCACAGTGCAGGGCGTTGAGGTAGGGCAGCAGGTCGTTCCAAATACCGGATTGAATCTGCTGTCCTCCGTAGTTGCCGAAGCACAGATGCACTCCCTTGCGCCCCCCAACTCCATCCAGTACATGATTGAGCGCGGCCGCGGCCCACTCGGACTCCTCCGGGTGGCCGGTGATATTCGCCTCGTCGAGCTGGATGACCTCGGCCGGAATTCGCTCCAGCTGCGAGCGCAGGACGCCCGCGACCGCCATGCAAAGCTCCTCGCGACTTCCGTAGTGGCGATCGGTCAGAGTCTTGGTGAGCATGTGCGGTCCCGTGCAGGTGAACTTCAACGGCTTGGTCGCAAGATCCCGCACGAATTCGTAGTCGGCCGGTAGGTTGAGCGTACCCTCGCCGATCTGCTCGGTAACGACCCCCGCAGGGGCCGTCCGAAACGCCATTCCAGCGTCGGCTTGGAACATATCCAGATCGCTGATCGAGTACTTGGTGCGAACGCCAGAGAACTGGCTCACGAAGTAGTCGATCATCCCGTTCGTTTCGGGGTGTGAGGGGTCGAAACGGTTCAGTTCGCCATCGGCCACCACGTCGATGCCGATCCGCTCTTGCGTATGCAAGACGACTGACACCGCGTCGCGCAGCGTACCCTTCGAGCTGTCTCCGTACAGCCAGAGCGGGATCGGGTAGCTGCCCACGACGGTGGTTTGAATTGCCATATCGCGATTATACGAACGCGCCTTGAGTGCGCCTGAATACCGAATCCGTTAGTGCCCAGGCCTCGCTCCGTACATCACGCTCGTGGCGAGCCACGAGCTGCGGCGCTGTCTACGCTGTCGGGACCTGATCCGCTGCCGCTTCGCTGGTCCGGCGCAGCTGCCCGCAAGCGGCGAAGATGTCGCGTCCTCGCGGTCTGCGCACAAAGCAGGGAATACGCGGATGCAAGACCGCCCGAAAGGCCCGCACGCGCCTATCCTCTGGAGTCTCGTAAGGGATGCCCTCGCCGGGATTGAGCGCGATCAGGTTGACTGAGCACTTCAGTCCTGCCACCAAGCCCACGAGGCGCCGCGCATCGTCGTCAGAATCGTTGACGTCCCGCAGCAGTACGTACTCGAAAGTGAGCTTCTCCCACGGCCGCAGCGGGTATTCGTGGCACGCCTGCAGCAGGTCCTCCAATCGATACTTGGCGGTCAACGGCATGACTTCCAAGCGTTGCTGCTGATTGGATGCGTTCAATGAGATTGCGAGCTTGCCTCGCACCGGATAGCTTCCAAACTCCGCGATCTTGGGCACGATGCCCGCCGTCGAGACCGTGATCCTGCGCTGCGGAATTCCCACGCCATCCGGGTCTGCCAGCAGCCGCGTGGCCTTCATCACCGAGTCGAGGTTGAGCAGCGGCTCGCCCATGCCCATCATCACGACATTGATCGGCCTGCGCTTGGCGTCGAGTCCCTGATCCATCGATATGGCCAGCACCTGCCCGACGATCTCCCCTGCGGTCAGGTTGCGTTCCAGTCCCATCAGCGCCGTGAGGCAGAACTTGCAGTCGACCGCGCAGCCGACTTGGCTGGAAATGCAAAGCGTGTCACGCTCGGATTCGGGGATGAAGACCGCTTCGACGGTGCGTTCGTCCGCTAGGCGCAGGAGGTAGCGCACGGTGCCATCGACCGAGACGAAACGGGAATGGATCGCGGGCTGTCCGCTGCCATGATCCCGCTCAAGGGCTTCTCGCAAGCTCAAGGGCAGCGTTGAGATCGCAGAAACCGTCCCGACCTGATCGCGGTACAGGCCTTGGTAGATCTGACGGGCCCGGTACGGGGCTTCGCCGATCGATTGAATCAGATCGGCGAGTTCGTCAAAGTCCCGCCCAACCAACGGTGTCTGCGTCGGTGCTTCCACGGTTCATCGCGCCTGCTTGGATTTGCCCACCCGCCATCACAGCGGCAGCATCTCCAGTCGGATCTGCTCGCCATCGATCTGGAATGCCTCGGTGACAGCGTCCGCCTCCCTTATCGGCGATTCGGCCAGCTTCGTGCACAGAGTCTCCGCCATCAGGTGCTCGCGGTACTGGGCTACGATCCGGGCCGTCCGGTCCGATCCCTCCACGAAGAGTCCGATGCGCCGCGTGTACTCGATATCCGCGGTCTTGCGCAGGTTCTGCACGCGATGCAGGAGCTCGCGATAGAAGCCTTCATCGAGCAGCTCTTCGTCAAGTTCGGTGCTCAGCACCGCAACCATCGTCGAGTCCCCTGCGGCGGCGAAGCTCTCCTCAGCCTCGACGCTCACTTGGACATCCTCGCTGTCCAGGACTAGATCCTCGCCATCAAAGTCGATGCTAGTCGTCCCGTCGGCAAGCAGGCTCGCCCGCAGCTTGGCGGCGTCAAGCTCCTCGAAAATCCGCTTGGCCTGCTTCATCTTCGGTCCTAGCCTCGGGCCCAGCCTCCGGAAGTTTGGCTTGACCACGTACCTGACATGGGCTTGCTCGCCGTCCACAAAGGCGGCCTCTTGGACGTTCAGCTCATCCTCCACCAAGGCGGAGTACGGCTTGACGCGCTCGCGCAGATCTGGATCAGCGATCACGACCTCCGCCCTGCGCAGAGGCTGGCGTACCTTCAGCTGGTGGTCCGTCCGCACTCTCAGGCCCAGCGAGACGATTCCGCGCACGGCGGCCATCTCTTCGGAGAGGCTCTGATCGACACGACCCAAGCTGATGGGCAGGTCGCACAAGTGAACGCTCTCCCGTGCTTCGACGCCCGCCCCTCGCACGATGTTTTGGTAGATCTCTTCCGCCATGAACGGCGTGAAGGCGGCGCTGAGCTTGGCGACGCTTACCAAGCACTCATAGAGCGTCGCGTACGCATCCGATTTGTCAGCGTCGAACTCGCCCTTCCAAAAGCGCTGGCGGCTTCGACGCACGTACCAGTTCGATAGCGCGTCGACGAACTTACCCAGCTCGGCAGCCGCTTCGTACGCGAGGAAGGCATCCATGTTCTCCCGCACCCGGCCCGCCAAGATGTCGAGCTCAGACAGGATCCAGCGGTCTAGCAGGGCTCGTTCCGCAGCCGTGCGGCCCAGCATCGTGCTGGGGTCGAAGCCGTCGATCTCGGCGTAGATCGTGAAAAAGGAGTAGACGTTCCTGAGCTTGAGCGGAAACTCCTTTTGGATCATCCGAACGTTCGCCAGCGAGTGGCGCGTCGGAGACCACGGCGGGTTGCCGGCCAAGAAGAACCAGCGGAATGCGTCCGCGCCGGGCGCGGGCGCTGGCGCTGTAAGCGTCACACGCTCGTTCGCGGGCAAGCGGGGCACATCGTTCGGCGCGACCTTATCCGCCCGGGCAACCGTTGCGCCGATGGATTCCAAGTCGCGGGCCGACAGCAGCAGCGACCGTCGCGGCACGAACTTCGCGGGCCGCACTCTCACATGTGTGTACGTTCCGGGGGAATCGCACCCCGCCACCATAACCTCGTCGCCCGCCTTGAGATCGAGCGCCTCCAGATCCTGCCTCGAGATCAGGGCTTCGCCCTTCGCCGGCTGCTTCGGGACGTCCAATAGGGACATCACGGCGAAATCCTGGGCCACGGCGTCGAAGATCACCTCCGGCGGCGTGTAGTTGCCCAAGGACTTCGACTCCTTCTTGCCAGTGGCGTCGGCCACGTGGCCCAGCACGATGCAATTGCGGAAGGGATGCGGGAAGGCCGGCGGCTCGATCCCCAGATCTTTGCTGCACTGTTCATCGAAGACCAGCGTCGATACCATCAACTGCGAGTAGAACCAGCCGCGCGTCTGGTCGATGGCCTCGGTGATGTAGTCCGCCGGGAAGCGCGACTCGAACTTCTGCCGCCCGTCGTGCGGATAGCCGAACTGCGCGAAGGGCATGCACCCGGAATCGAACCAGCAGTCGATGACTTCCGGCACACGCCGGTAGACGCCTTCCTCTCCCGGTTCCGTCCAAGTGACTTCGTCGATCCAGGGTTTGTGGACCATCAGGTGATCGGACAGTGCCGGATCGGCAGCCTTGGCGCGGTGGAAGTGGTCAAACGCCGCTGGATTCTTGGCGAGGATCTCGTCGGCAGACGCTGGAACTGCCATTGCGCCGGTGACATCGTTAATCCAGACGTTCAGGGGTGTCCCCCAGTAGCGTTCCCGCGACAACGCCCAGTCGACGTTGTTGCGCAAGAAGTCGCCGAATCGGCCGGTCCCGATGTGCTCGGGAAGCCAGTTGATCCTGTCGTTGTTCGCCAACACCTCCCGGTTGCGGGCGGTTGTCTTGACGAACCACGCCGGACGCGCGTACTGGATCAGCGGATCTTCGTCTGCACGCCAGCAGAACGGATAGTCGTGGCGGTAGTTTTCACGGTGGACAAGATGGCCGCTGTCCCGGAGCATGCGGATCAGCGTTCTGTCGGCCTCCTTGACCCACTGGCCCGCAACTTCCGTGATGTCGTCATCAAACGTGCCGTCCGGCCGAACCGGACAGAGCAAGGGCACCTCGGACGGATCCTGATAACGACCGCCGGTCTCCTTGTGCACCTCGTAGTCCACCTCGCCGAAAGCGGGCGCTTGGTGCACGAGGCCGGTTCCACTGTCGAGCGTGACAAAGTCGCCAGAGAGCACCTTCCACAGGTAAACCTCCCGTCCGCCGTCGCTCAATGCGCCGTCCTTGTCCCAGCAAGCCTGTTTGAAATGTTCGAAGGGCGGGTGATAGCGCAGGCCCAGCAGCGCCTCGCCGCTCAGAGATTCCTCTACCTGCAACGATTGGCCTAGCTTTTGCTCCAGAGTCTCGCGCAGAGCCGCTGCTAGGATCAGCGCCCTGTCGCCCGCCCGCACCTTCACATAGTCGTAGTCCGGCCGGACCGCGACGTACTGGTTCGCTGGCAACGTCCAGGGCGTGGTCGTCCAGACCAGCAGCGACGTGGAAGGATCGTCCACGAGCGGAAGCGCCACATAGACCGACGGATCCTCTACCGTCTTGTACCCGAGGCCGACCTCGCCGGCGGACAGCGCCGTGCCGCCCTGGGGCCACCACCAGACGATCTTGTGGCCGCGGTACAGCAGCCCCTGCTGAAAGAGCCGGCTCAGCGCCCACCACACACTCTCCACATAGGACTTGTGGTAGGTCACGTAGGCGTCGGAGAGGTCAACCCAGAAGCCCACCCGGCGGGTCATCTTCTCCCACTCCTCGGTGTATCGGAACACCGAGTCCATGCACTTGCGGATAAAGCCCTCTACGCCGTAGTCCTCGATTGCCTCCTTGCCGTGGATGCCGAGTTCCTTCTCGACCTCTACCTCTACCGGGAGCCCGTGCGTGTCCCATCCCGCCTTGCGCGGAACGTAACGGCCCGCCATGGTCCGGTAGCGCAGGAAAACATCTTTGAACACGCGCGTGAGCACGTGGCCGTTGTGGGGCAGCCCGTTGGCAGTGGGCGGCCCCTCATTGAAAATGAAGCGCTCGGCACCCTCGCGGAGCTCCAGGCTCTTGTCGAAGATCCGTTGCTCCTCCCAGAACTTGCTGATCTCCCGCTCGCTGGCGGCGAAATCGACAATCGGCTTGGCGCGCTGGAATCGGGGCTTGCTCATGGTGGCTTGGGCCTGCCGTATTTCTTAGTGTCTCGCACCGTTGGCGCGCGCTCAGATTGACCGGAAAGGGAGACTCATTCGCTCGAAACGACCAACTTGCGCCGAGTCAGCGGGACGGTGCGAACAGCGCAGTGAGAGGGGGCGCTGCGCTGTCGGATTGGGTCAATGGACGCAAGCCGAGCAGCCACTCGATCGTGCTCAGCACGGCAGGTGCCGTGATAAGGCCCTCATGGGCGGATTCCGCCTGCACCGCACCGCCGGCCACGGCTGCTCCGGCTTGCTCGCCCGTGGATACTGCGAAGATCGCTGTTGCGGCGTACGCCTCCTGGTCCTGCAGCGCCGAGAGCAGGCGTTCTAGATCCCCGGCTTGTTGTTCGTCAGAGCCGCTCAGGCGTACTACGGCTAGCCTCGGCAGGCTCCCTTCAGACTCAAGGTTCGCGACGAAAGCGCTCGGCGGGCGTCCGCCTGCGATCCCGTAGGTCTCCGCGGAGATCGATGCTTGCCTTGCGTTTGTCCAAAGCGTGCCCGCAGCCGGGGCCGCAGCCCTGCCCGCTTGCGCCAGATCCTGTGTCGAGAGCCGTCCGGCATGGACTGCCGGGCCGAGCTTGGCGAAGAAGTCGGTCGCTGTCCCGCTTGTGAGCCACGCAACTTGACCCAGCTGCTCTCGGGTGGGGGCGACATAGCCCTTGAGGTGGGCGGAATCGTCAAGCAGATCCCCCAAATCCGACGGCGGCGCATCGGTCAGCACTAGCACGACGTGCTCGACAGCCTCCGGCGGCGCGGAACTGGCGGTCTCGGGACCGGGCAGATTCTCCACAGCCGCTGCGGTCAGAAACTCCAGCTGCTCGCTTGTCAGAGGCGGCAATACTCCAACCAGCCCTGGGTTCTCGAAGTCCCCATTGCCGCTGAGGTAGGCCAGCGCTCCGTCGTCAAGCCCGACCACGGCGGTCGGAACCCAACCCGTAGGCAGCGCGCCTTGGGGCTCGGGAAGTGCTTCTTCGATATTGACTGCCAGGATGATGTTGTTCCCGGCGTTTGCGATATACAGCGTGCGATTGTCCTTGCTCACACCCAAGGCCGACGGCAGGGAGCCGACCGGGGAGTCAGGCCGCGGAGCGACGCTGCGAGCGTCCAGCAGTTCGAAACGGTTGTTGGAGGTGATGCCGTAGGTCCAGAGGTTGTCCGAATGCGCGCACGCCGCGAACAGCCGGGCAGGGTAGGTGAGCACCTCGTCCTCGCCCTCGCCGGGAACCTGCACTTCGCCGACTACCACTTCTAGGTCTGTGGGGTGCTCGCCCACGGGGATCCTCTCCACAAGCCGCCGGTCCGCCAGCCGGTAAAGGCCGACCGAGGCTTCTCCCCAGTGGCTGATGAGTAGGTGTTCGCCGTCGGGCGTTTGTCTGGCGCGATAGGGCGCGATTCCGGTCTTGAACTCGCCCAGCACGAGCCCGGACTGCGAGTTAACGACGATTACGCGGTCGCGCAGTACGTCCAGCACGTAGAGTGTCCGATCATCCCTGTCGAAGAGCACGTCTCCGATCAGTGACGAGCAGTTGCCGCTGCACTCTCCCGGAATGGGAAATTCTCGCTCGAGTCGCAGTTCGCCGGAGCGGAATGATAGCTCCCACACGCTCTGGCGCGCCCCGCCGCTCACAAAAAGGCGATCCCCGGCCTCGCTCAATGCCAAGCCGAGCCAAGCGTCGGGCAGTTCGACGCGGCTATGCGGACTCATTGCTTGCGCGTCAAGCACGCTGATCGAGGGCGTCTCGTAGCCCGACTGCAGTACAAGCAGGTGCCGCCCGTCACGAGACTCCGCTGCCGCGATGGGCATGCTGTTGACTACGACTTGCGTGCCAGCTGGCGTGATTCGCTGCCCGGTCGGCAAGATGACGCTGGCGTCGGGCTGGCGACCGACGTTGATCTGTGCAGAAGCTGGGTCCGCAAACAGTCCGGCCGCAGCCAAGCTGGCAGCGATCAGGGCTTCTGCGCAACCAAGGCGGCTGTGGCTTCGAAGTCGCATGTCTCGCGATAGAGCAGGTGTCGAAAGTCGGCAAACAGTTCAGGGAGTTCCTTCTCTTCCAACAGGTAGGCAGGGTTGCGTGGGCCCGTGCCGAACTGCAGCTGCTTGCGCGTGAAGGTCTTATAGATGATGATGCCGCCGGATCTGGTGACGCGCTTCAACAGCGGCACCAGCGGCCGGTGCAGATAACGAAACACGGCGACCACGTCGAAGCGCGCATCACCCCACTCTGCTTCTTCACTCTCCAAGTCAAAGCAACGAGTCTCCACCGCGAGCCCTGTCTCCGCGGCCAGCTTCGCGCAGAGCTTTAGGGCCTCCGGCGAGTAGTCCACTGCCACGGTCTTCAGGCCATAGGCCGCTAGGGCGACGCTGTGTTGACCTCTCCCGCACGCGATGTCAACAGCGTCCGTCGCAGCTGGTGCAGCCAGCCGGACGTGCTCCAGCGCCTCGCCCAGGAATGGATCGGGATCCGGAACTGCGCCTCGGGCACTTCTGTGCTTAGCCTCCCAATCAGATCGGGATGCCATTGCACGGACAGGAAGCGCCTGAATGCCGCCTCCTCAAGAGGAGCGAGGCCTAGGCGTTGAAGGAACTGCCGCAGCCGCAGGTCGAGGTGACGTTCGGGTTATCAAACTTGAAGCCCGCGCCCTCCATCGTTTCGACGTAGTCGACCCTGCAATTGTCGAGGTAGAGCAGGCTGGCTTGGTCCACATAGACCTGCAGGCCGTCGTAGTTGAAGACCTTGTCTAGCGGCAGTTGGTTGTTCTCGAATGCCATCGAGTATTGGAAGCCGGAACAGCCTCCACCCACCACGGATAGCCGCAGCCCCTTTGGCTGGGGTTCCTGCTGCCCAAGGATCTCGTTCACTTTCGAGATCGCAGTTTCGGTCATCTGGATCATTGCGGATGTCCTCCTAGCTGGCTTCTGAAGCCTCATTATATCTTGATCTGGGAGCCGCCGTCGAATCGACTATGGCGCGAGCCTTCACTCTGGCGCAGTGAAGCGACTCACGCCGTCTCTCACAACCTCGGCCAAATGAGAAGCAATGCCTCTTGTCTCTCACCCGTGAGAAGCAAATCACGTTGTCTCTCACGGATGAGATACAAATACTGCGGTTCCAACTTGAGCGTGCAGTGCACCACGCGGTCCGGCAGGAATGGCCTTGCTAGAGCGCCGCTGGCTGAGCCAGCGTGACCGGTCGCGGTTCGATGACCTGTAGGTGACCCCAGTCATAGATCGTTCTGCGGGCCATCCGAGATATCTCCGCGTCGACGGAGATCTTGATGTACTTCTCGTAGTAGTCAGCCGCGGCCTCGAAATCGGCCCGCCGCTCGTGCACGATCGCCATGATGACGTGGCTCATGGGCCATTCGTCGGTTTCTCCCAGCTCCTCCATTTGCTTGATGATGAACTCCGTCCGCGATAGGTCGTCCAAATTCAGCGCCGCCACAGAGCTATAGAAGCGGACCCGCGACGAGCCCGGCGCGAGCTTGAGATACTTGGCCGCCAAGGTGTCGAGTTGCTCCCAGTCGCGTTGATCGAACGCGATCGGCATCATTGCGTCGTACGGCTGCAGCAAATTGGGATCCGCCTCGATCGAACGCTCGAATGCTTCCTGGGCTTCGTCGAAATCTCCCAGAGCCGCTAGCGCTTCACCGAGTCCGGCCCAGGCTTGGGCGTGCTCCGGGTGGATTTCCACGGCCCTCTTGAAAGACTTGGCCGCTTTCCCGAAGGACTGCGTCTTGCGTAGCGCCGTGATCCCATTCCGATAGGCCCTCTTCGCCTTGGGCGGGGCCGCCAGCGTTGTTCTGCTCACAGAGCGGCCAGTCGAGCCGCGGAGCGGTTGCAGGACGATCAAGCCAACGTCATTGGGTCTCGGTGCTGTGACGCGGCCAAGCCTTACGCGGGTGGACCAATGTCCTGAAAGTTCGGCATACAGGACGCAACCCATCAGATTCGCGGTGCCGTTTCTGGTTGTGAGGCCCTGGGGGATTACGGGGTACGGCCAATAGCCGCTTATGCTAGCGTCAGCGAGAGCCAGCAGTGGCCGACACTCCGGCTGGAAGTTGAACCGTCCCTTGGAGTTCGTATATACCTGAGGGATCGCCCGCCCGCCGCAACTAACAACGATCCTGACTGGTTCATGCGGTCCTTCGCCGTTTGCCAGCGCAACGCGTCCGGCCAAGAAGATCGGCAGACCCAAGTTCCTCGGCGGGCAGGTCGGGTCCCGTCCGGGGCACCTCGTCCTGTAGTCGTCGTACGTCCGTCGCCGGTAATCGCTGTTACGCGAGGAGTCTCGCTGGCTGGAACCGCTCGTGTGGGTGGTAGCCGGTGCGTGGCGGGTGCTTGTATTGGATTCCGGTGCGGTTCGCAAGCTTGCGGTTCCGCTGGTACTGCTGGAACGAGAACCGACACGAACACTGTAGTGCGAGCTGCCCGAGTTCGAATAGCCCGGACTGGAATACGAGCTGCTGGAACTGCTGGGAGTGGCGTACGAGCCGACGGAACTCGACGAACTGCTCGGCGAGACCTGATCCCACTCAGGATCCCAGTTCGAGTCGTACGATGCCTGCTGGGCGGATAGGCCCGCCACCGACAGCAAGAATGCTGCCGATCCGAGCCAACGCCTCGACCTGAACCCCAACCTAGTCACACCCTCAGCACCAACCCGACGGGTCGGTTGGAGTCTGGCACTTGGCATCGCGAATCGTATTCCGCTGAGAGAACTTGCGGACGTTTGCACCTCGTTGGAGGCGAACGCTGGCAACAATGAGGCTTCTTTGACGCGCTGCCCGAACCCCTGGTTTCGCGTGCCCGGAAGAATCTTCGTCAATGCGGCATTCGCTCTTGCTTCAACGCCGTCAGCCCGATATCTGTGGCCATGTTGCCCGGCAAGCCATCTGAACGCTGGGATGCAAGATCGGTCGTGGCCTGCTGCGCGGTATCGTCGCTAGCGCAGACGCCCATCCGACACCTACTGCTGCCGAAGTCGAAACGCCACTAGCCGCGCCGGTTCGGCTGCTCCTCCGACACCGATGACAATGTACTGCCGACCGTCGGCCATGTAGGTCATCGGCGCGGCGTTGTGATGCCGGCCCGGCAGTTCGTGCTCCCAGAGCGTCTCTCCGGAAGCCTTGTCGTACGCCCGTAGGTAGGCCGGCTCGCCCGCATGGCCGCGGTCGCCTACAAATAGCAGAGTGCGGGTCACCAATGTACCCGCGGCGTTCGGGTTGCCCAGAGGAGGGAGATCAAGGTCCTTGAGCAGCGGATGCTGGCGCGGACCGTTGCCGTGCGGCGTCTGCCATGCGATCTCTCCCCGATTCATGTCGTACGCCGTCAAGGTTCCGTATGGCGGCTTGACGATTTGCAAGCCATCCACCGCCGCCCGGTAGAACTTGTGTTCGTTGTCATAGCCGCGAACTTCGGGGTCGTCGACCGGCTGCATCCCGACGACGATGTACTGTCGGCGCGAGGACAAGTAAAGATAGCCGGTTTCCGGGTCGAATCCGCTACCGCCCCAATTTGCGCCACCGCCCCAGCCTGGTACCTGGATCGTGCCCTGCCGGGAAGGCGGCTCATATAACGGTCCGAGGCGATAAGGCTTGGCCGCCTCAAGCGCCAGCGACTTGATCTTCGGTGTGAAGTCGATCAAGTCGTCTTCGCTGACGCCTTGCATCTCGAATGGTGGCGGCTTGACTGGGAAGGGCTGCGTCTTGGCCGCCGTCTCGATCTCGCTCGGGGGTACGGGTCGCTCTTCGATCGGCCAGACGGGTTCGCCGGTGCGCCGGTCGAACACGAAGAGGAAGCCAGTCTTGGTGACTTGTGCCAGTGCAGGGATAGACTTGCCGTCAACGGTGATGTCGATGAGGCTGGGAGCCGCCGGCAGATCCAAGTCCCAGATATCGTGACGGATCGTCTGGAAGTGCCAGACCCGCTCGCCAGTCTTGGCATTGAGGCAGACGATGCTGTTCGAGAACAGGTTGTCGCCGGGCCGGAACTCTCCCGCGAAATTGAATGTAGGGCCGGTCACTGGGAGATAGACGAGGCCCCGCTCCTCGTCCGCGCTCATCATGGACCAGACGTTGGTGTTACCCATCCATTTCCACGAGTCTCCCTCCCAGGTGTCGTTGCCGAACTCGCCTTCTTGCGGGATGGTGTGGAATGTCCACAAGCGCTTGCCCGTGCGGATGTCGTAGCCGCGGACATCACCGACCGGCCAATTCTCTTTCCAGTTCGGGCCGCCGCTGCGTGCGCTCTTTCCGGGCGGGCCGTCTGCGATCTGATTTCCGACCACAGCCACGTCGCCAATGATGGTCGGCGGAGCACTGCAATTGATCAGCGAGCGGATCAGAGGACGCCGCGAGCCGACAGTCAGGTCGGTGCGACCGTTGTCGCCGAAGCTCTGGATGGGTTCTCCGGTCGCCGGGTCTAGCGCGACCAGGTAGCTGTCGCCGGTGCAGAGCAGTATGCGCGCTTCGTCTCCGTCGCTCCAATAGCCGAGTCCGCGAGTGGCGAATCCGAAAATCCCTGGACGGCCCCAGGCAGAGGTTCCCGGATCGTGCGTCCATAGGGTCGCACCTGTTGCAGGATCGATGGCTGCGACTCCGCTGAAATTTGTGCGGATGAAGAGCTTGCCGCCGACCATGAGCGGCGTGGCCTTGAAACCATCTGGAAATCTCGCCCGCTCGGCCCGGGTGGGCTCGCGGTTCGTCGGGGTCCCTGGCTTGATGTAGTTCGAGTTGTCGAAGGCGTCCCAGGTCCATGCGACTTCCAGATCTGTGACATTCTCTCCTTGGATCTGATCGAGAGGGGAGTACTTCGACGATGCCACATCGCCCGAGTACTGCGGCCATTCGCCGTCGGCGGTGGTGTACTTGCCCCGAGAGTCGATCCAGCGCTGCAACGCAGCTTCGTTCTTGACCGGCTCGAAGAACGGGCCCTGATGGTAGGTTTCCGGGACGTTGCGCGGACCCGTGCCGACTCCCTCCGGCCCCGCCACGGGGCTGATTTCAGCGGCTGACGGCGCCACATAGTCTTCCAGCCAGCTGACGGCGACGGTCTTTTGGCCACTCTCTTGCTTGCGGGCCATGAGCCAGTGCCCGCGGTCGTTCCACGTGCGCCCGCCGCCGGGCTCGGTGTGGCAAAAGAGGCAGTCCTTGGCACCGAAGGCGATAGCTTCGGCGAAGAATTCCGGCATTGCCTGAGCCGAGGGGGTCAGGATGAGCAGAATCAAGACTCCGACTAGGGGGCACATGGTGCTCGCTCAGGCAGTATACCCACAAGGTCTTTCATGGCGTGCAGCGTAACGCTGTGCTCGCTGGGTTGTTGTCTAAGAGTGCGCTGGCAGTAACCGAGTGCGCTGTCAATCGGAGATGCTGCCTTGATTCCTAATCTCTTGGAAGCCGAAATGCGACGAGCCGCGCGGGTTCGGCTGCTCCTCCGACGCCGATGACAATGTACTGCCTGCCATCGGCCATGTAAGTAATCGGTGCGGCGTTGTGATGACGTCCCGGTAGTTCGTGCTCCCAGAGCGTCTCTCCGGAAGCCTTGTCGTACGCCCGCAGATAGGCCGACTCGTCCGCGTGGCCTTGGTCGCCGACGAACAGCAGCGTGCGGGTCACCAACGTGCCGGCGGCGTTCGGGTTGCCGAGCGGCGGCAGATCGAGATCCTTGAGTAGCGGGTGGTGGCGCGGACCGTTGCCGTGCGGCGTCTGCCATGCGATCTCTCCTCGATTCATGTCGTACGCCGTTAAGGTTCCGTATGGCGGCTTGACAATCTGCAAGCCATCCACCGCCGCGCTGTAGAACTTGTATTCGTTGTCGTAACCACGAACCTCGGGATCGTCGACAGGCTGCATCCCGACCACGATGTACTCCCGACGCGAGGACACGTAAAGATAGCCGGTTTCAGGGTCGAATCCGCTACCGCCCCAATTCGCGCCACCGAGCCAGCCTGGTACTTGGATCGTGCCTTGCCGGGAAGGTGGCTCAAACAGCGGTCCGAGGCGATAAGGCTTGGCCGCTTCAAGGGCCAGCGCCTTGATCTTCGGTGTGAAGTCGATCAAGTCGTCCTCGCTGACGCCTTGCATCTCGAATGGCGGCGGCTTGACCGGGAACGGCTGCGTCTTGGCCGCCGTCTCGATCTCGCTCGGCGGCACGGGCCGCTCTTCGATCGGCCAGACAGGCTCTCCAGTTCGCCGGTCGAACACGAAGAGGAAGCCCGTCTTGGTGACTTGTGCCAGTGCAGGGATGGACTTGCCGTCCACGGTGATGTCGATGAGGCTGGGAGCCGCCGGCAGGTCCCAGTCCCAGATATCGTGATGGATCGTCTGGAAGTGCCAGACCCGCTCGCCGGTCTTGGCGTTGAGGCAGACGACGCTGTTCGAGAACAGGTTGTCGCCGGAACGGAAGTCTCCCGCGAAATTGAAGGTGGGGCCGGTTACCGGGAGATAGACAAGGCCCCGCTTCTCGTCCGCGCTCATCATGGACCAGACGTTGGTGTTGCCCATCCATTTCCACGAGTCCCCCTCCCAGGTGTCGTTGCCGAACTCGCCTTCTTGCGGGATGGTGTGGAAGGTCCACAGGCGCTTGCCCGTGCGGATGTCGTAGCCGCGGACGTCGCCGACTGGCCAGTTCTCTTTCCAGTTCGGGCCGCCCCTGCGCGCGTCCTTTCCGGGCGGGCCGTCTTGGATCTGATTTCCGACCACGGCCACGTCGCCAATGATGGTCGGCGGAGCGCTGCAATTGATCAGCGAGCGGATCAGCGGCCGCCGCGAGCCGACCGTCAGGTCCGTGCGGCCGTTGTCCCCAAAGCTCTGGACGGGCTCTCCGCTCGCCGGGTCTAGAGCCACCAGATAGCTATCGCCCGTGCAGAGTAGGATGCGCGCTTGGTCGCCATCGCTCCAGTAGCCGAGTCCGCGAGTGGCGAATCCGAAAATGGCGGGACGGCCCCAGGCGGAGGTTCCTGGATCGTGCGTCCATAGAGTGGTACCTGTTGCAGGATCGATTGCTGCCACTCCGCTGAAATTCGTGCGGATGAAGAGCTTGCCGCCGACCATGAGCGGCGTGGCCTTGAAACCATCGGGAAATTTGAACCGCTCAGCCCCGGTGGGCTGGCGGTTCGTCGGAGCCCCTGGCTTGATGTACTTCGAGTTGTCGAAGGCGTCCCAAGTCCATGCGACTTCTAGGTCCGTGACATTCGCTCCATGGATCTGATCGAGAGGGGAGTACTTCGACGATGCGACATCGCCGGAGTACTGCGGCCATTCGCCGCCGGCGGTGGTGTATTTGCCGCGAGAGTCGATCCAGCGCTGCAGCGCGGCCTCGTTCCTGACAGGCTCGAAGAACGGGCCTTGGTGGTAGGTCTCCGGGACATTGCGCGGACCCGTGCTGGTCCCTTCTGACTCCGCCACGTGGCTCAGTTCAGTGGCTGACGGCCCGACATAGTCTTCCAGCCAGCTGACGGCGACGGTCTCTTGACCGCTCTCCTGCTTGCGGGCCATGAGCCAGTGCCCGCGGTCGTTCCATGTGCGCCCACCACCGGGGTCGGTGTGGCAGAAGAGGCAATCCTTGGCGCCGAAGGAGATAGCTTCGGGCAGGAACTCCGGATTTGCCCGAGCCGAGGCGCTCAGGCTTAGCAGGATCACGAATGCGGCCAGTACGTGCATGCTGTTCGCTCAGGCAGTATACCTATCGAGCAGGCCTCCAACCCGGATTGCGGCAGGCCGCCTTTTCGGGGTTATGGCATAACGCTTCGCCGATCGTATCGGCAGTATGTCATCGGCAGGTCGCTAATCTCGCTTTACCAGTACTGCTCCCGAATCGCCATCAATTCCGGGTACTTCTCGTCGGTGTCTCCAAGATCGGACTTGAGGCGCAGCAGCTCTTCCTTCAGCTGCTCTGCGATTTCCGCATAGTCCGCATTCCCGTAGACGTTTTCCAGCTCCTGCGGATCCTTGCGCAAGTCATACAGCTCCCAGCCGGGCTGGGTGTCGGCTGTCTTGGCGCCGGGAGCGTCCAACGGCAACCCGTAGAAGAAGATCAGCTTGTAGTCCTTCGTCCGCACGCCATAGTGCGCTGGTACGTCGTGATGGGCGTAGTTCATCCAATAGCGGTAGTAGGTCGACTCCCGCCAGTCGTCTGGCCGCTCGCCTCTCAGAATCGGCAGCAGGCTGTGCCCCTGCATGAATTCCGGCGGCTTCACGCCAGCCAGTTCCAGCAAGGTCGGCGCAAGGTCGGTGTTGTTGACTAAGGCATCGCTGCGCGAACCGGGTTCGACCGTGCCGGGATAGCGCACGAGCAGCGGAATCTGCAGGGACTCGTCGTACATCCAGCGTTTGTCGATGTAGTCGTGCTCTCCGAGCATGAAGCCCTGATCGGAGGTGTAGAGAATCACCGTGTTCTCAAGGACGCCCTCTCGTTCGAGGTAGGCAAGCAGCCTCCCGACTCCGTCATCGACCCCCTTGACAGTGCGCAAATATTTCTTCAGATAGCGCTGGTACGAGGTCCGCTTGTAGTCCTCGTCGCCGAGATCCGGGTCCACGAACATGTGGTGGCCCATGTTGCGGCGGGTGTTGCGCTTGCCGATGGAAGTTCCGGCTCCGCGTGTTGCCGCAGAGCCGTGGTTCGGCACGCGCCACAGGCTGGGCGGCTCTGGGACTTCGATGTCTTCGTAGAGGAAGTCGTACCGTTCCGCGTTCTCGAAGTTGTCGTGGGGCGCCTTGAAGTGGTGCATCAAGAAGAATGGCCGGTTCTTGTCACGTTGCTTGAGCCAATCGATGGATGCCTTGACGATGGCGTCGGTCGAGTGAGTGGAGTCATAGGCAGAGAATCGGCGCAAGTTGTCCGGCCATGGTTGGCCAGATTCGCGCATCACGGGGTTGAAGTACGACCCCTGGCCCGGAAGGACGCAGTAGTAGTCAAACGATGGTTCGCGCTTCAGGTGCCACTTGCCGACCATCGCGGTCTGGTAGCCGGCATCGCGGATCAGGTTGGCCACATGTTGGCGGTCGCCTTCAAGGTGCCCGTTCAGTGTGGTGACGCGATTGACGTGGCTGTACTGCCCGGTAAGGAGAGTCGCACGGCTGGGGGTGCAGATCGAATTGGTGCAAAACGCGTTCTCGAACAGCATCCCCGAGCCGGCCAGCTTGTCCAGTTCGGGCGTGGGTTCCAAAGATGCCAGCCGTCCGCCGTAGGCACCCAACCCGTTTGCGGCGTGATCGTCGGACATCAGGAAGAGAATGTTGGGCTGCTGGGCTGTTGAATACGCCGTTGCGACAAGGCACCAGAGAATCGTTGCAGTCAATTTGCGCATGTTGGCTAAGAGTATAGGCACCGAGAAAAGCACCACCAAGTGAGTTGGAGACGAAGCCTGCGGAGTCAGTCGACCATCGGTGCGACGTGCCCGCGTTCCGATCAATCTGAGGATCCGCTTCAGTTGTACAACCAAGGTGTCAGGCTATCCGACGTCTACAACCGAACAGGGACGATCATGTCAAAGGTCGAGCTCCCGGAATAGCTCTTCCGCGGAGTCGGCGCGGCGTCCCTTGCCCTCCTTCAGTTCTTCCATGGCCTCGATCGTCGCCGAGTTGGGGACTCGTACGGAGAACGGCAATCTCTTTTCGTCGGCCACTCGTACCAGTAACAAGCGGATCGCGTCGGAGACCGACAAGCCCATCGCCCGTAATGACTCAGTAGCTTGCCTCTTGGTCTCGCTGTCGATCCTGGCTTGTACTACCGTGTCGCTTTTCATCTCGCTCATAAAGAACTCTCCCCTCCCGTAGAGCCCGCGACAACATGGTTGAGCGAGTCACGCCAGTACTCGACTTCGGGGCGACTGTACATCAGGATGTCCTTAGCGACTCGCATGCCCGAAAGCGCCTCGTAAGCCCGCACGGTTTCCTTGTAACGACTCCTTCCCGCTCCAAACGGCTCTGACGCCACGATCAGCAGGTCTACGTCAGAATCTGCTCTGTCGGTACCGCGCGCACGCGAGCCGAACAGGATGACCTGCTCGGGGTCGATAGCGTCTACAATAGCGCGGACCATCCGATCAACAACGGCATCTGTAACTGGCTGTAATCCCACGTAACTCTGCCCCTGAGCCCAATTCTATTCCGTTTCCATAGAGTTCCGGCATGTCGGCGGAGGGATCACCTTGCAGCCGAGTCGAGAGGCCGAGTCGTTCGCGACGGAGGGCTATACTGGCCGCACATTCTATGACCACTTCCAGGCTGATTCTCCCCCTACTATTGGCAGCCACGCTGCGGGCCGAGCCGCCCAACGTACTGCTCCTTTTCGCTGATGATCAACGGCCGGACACGATTGGCGCCCACGGCAACCCCTATATCCAGACGCCGAATATGGACCGTCTAGCGGCCGAAGGCTTCAGCTTCAAGCGCGCCTACTGTCTTGGCGCGCAGGGCGGGGCAGTCTGCGTCCCCAGCCGAGCCATGCTCAACACGGGCAAGAGCTTCTTCCGCATCCCCATGGACATGCAAGGGCACACGACTCTGGGGCAATTGCTTGGCCGCAGCGGCTTTGCGACATTCGCCACTGGCAAGTGGCACAACGGCAGGCCGTCGTGGCTCAAGAGCTTCCAGCAGGGCCGCAATCTCATGTTCGGCGGCATGTCGAACCACCTCAAGGTCCCACTCGAGGACCTCGGGCCCGACGGCAAGTTGTACCGAGAGCGCGAAGGCACCCGTTTCTCCAGCACGCTGTTCGCCGATGCCGCCATCGACTTCCTGCGCAATCACGAGCCGGACAAGCCGTTCTTCGCGTATGTCGCCTTCACCGCGCCGCACGATCCGCGCAACCCACCGCCCAAGTATCGGCGCATGTACTACCGCAACCCGCCGCCGCTGCCTCCCAACTTCGCGCCGCAACATCCTTTCAATAACGGGCACATGACGGGACGTGACGAGAGTCTCGGGCCGTGGCCGCGCACGCGGCTCCTTGTCCAAGACCAGCTCTCGGAGTACTACGGCCTAATCACGCACTTGGACAAGCAGGTCGGACGCATCCTGCGCGAGCTGAATTCTGGCCCGCACGCCGAAAACACCATCGTCATCTACACGGCCGATCACGGGCTGGCAGTGGGCAGCCATGGCTTGCTCGGCAAGCAAAACGTCTACGAGCACTCCATGGGCGCTCCGCTCATCTTTTCCGGACCCGGAATCCCCGCAGGAGGATCGTCCGACACGTTCTGTTATCTGCTGGACATCTTTCCCACCCTGTGCTCGATGCTCGGAGTGGAGATGCCCGACGGGATCGACGGCATCGACCTCTCGGCAGTCTGGAACGGAGACGTCGAGTCCGTGCGCGATTCCATCTTCACGTCGTTCCGCGACCTGATGAAGTCGGTTCGCGGCGACCGCTGGAAGCTAATCCGCTACCCCCAGATCGACCACATGCAGTTGTTCGATCTGGCGTCAGATCCTCACGAAACACGCAATCTTGCTGAGGAGCCCGCCCAAGCGGCCCGAATCGCGGAGCTTACCGAGCTCATGCGCGAGTGGCAGGCCCGAGTTGGGGACGATCACCCGCTGACGGTGGAGAATCCGAAACCGAAAGAAATCGATCTCACCGGGCGCAAGCAGAGCCGGGACCGCTGGCAACCGGAATGGATCTTCGAGAAGTATTTCGAAGAGCCCTACGGGCGCATTCTCCGCCCCTAGGCGTGTGGGTTCCGGCAAAGTCGCCGGTTTAGAGCATTTCGTAGCACTTGCGCGACGCCGTGCACGTGTCTTCGTCCACGATGTCGCCGTCCGGCCCCACGGGCTTCTGGGTCTGGTCGCACCAGTAGATGCGCGTATTGGACAAGGGCACGGTCGGATCGTCGTCCGCGTCGATGTACATGCCCTTCCAGCGGAGGTCTCCGCAGCGGTGGGTAAGGATCTTCAGGCCAGCCCCTCGGTTGCGCGACATGCCGTTCCTCGCAGGTAGGTAAGAAATCGGGCCGTCGGAGCGCGAACTCCGACAGCCCTTGTCCGGGGCGGGACTAGCCCGCCATCGCGACCGCGCGTTTGACCGCGATGGTCGCCAGTTGCACCTTGGCCGAGTTCTGGCTCAGCGGAGTCGCCGCCGAAACCGCGGCCTTGCCAGCGGCCTCGCCCGAACTCTCGTTCGCAGCCTGGCCGTTCAAGGCTGTTTCTGCCTCGGACGAGCGCCAGGGGATCGGAGCCACGTGGCCCAGCACCACCCGGGCGTCCGAGACCCTGTTGCCGCGCATACGCAGCGCCACCGAAGCCGTGACCAGCGGCCAGTCCAGCAGCTGCCGCTGGCGCACTTCGTAGGTCGCGGTCTTCCAGCCGGAAGCGCTGGGAACCGTGATCTCGGTCACGATCTCGTTCGGATTGAGCGTGTTCTCGCGCTCCGACTCCGACGAGGGGATCTGGAACAGATCCGCCACTGTCATCGAGCGCTCGCCCTCCGGTCCGACCACGGTCACCTGCGCGCCGAGCGAGATCAGCGCCGGCGCGAGGCTCGAGGCGCTGACGAAGTATGCCGGCCCCTTGTTGCCTAGGATCGCGTGGTAGCGGTTCTCGCCCGAGGGCACGAGCGCTTTGCCGTCATGCATGGCCAGCAGGCCGTAGCCGTTGCGGTAGTACCAGCAGCGCGGGCGCTGCAGCAGGTCACCTGCCACGGTGCCCATCGCCCGCACCTGCGGCGCGGTGATGCCGCGCGCGGCTTGCAGGAGCGAATCGTACCCGGCAGCGGCCTTGGAGTCGAGCAGGTCTTGGACCGTCGCCATGGCGCCGATCCTCAGCCCGCCGCCTTGCTTGGAGACGCCCCGCAGCGCCGCGATGTTGCGCAGGCTCACCACGCGAGTCGGAGCTTCGACGCGCTCTTTCATCAGGCTGAGCAGGTCCGTGCCTCCCGCCAGCACCGCTGTCAGCCCCGCCTTGGGGCTCAGCGCCTGGGCGGCGGCAATCGCGCTTTCCGGTGCGATGTATTCGAAGTTCTGCATGATTCCTGACCTCCTAGGCGTCGGCGAGTGCTGCCAGCACTCGATCTGGTGTCAGCGGCAGGGTCGGCACGCGCACGCCGATGGCGTTGGCAACCGCGTTCGAGATCGCCGCGCCCGGCGAGATCGCCGGCGGCTCGCCGATGCCGATCACGCCCCTGTCGTCGTACTTGTTCTGGACCATGTGGACTTCCAGCTCGCCGATGTCGCCCGCGCCCGGGAGCTTGTAGAACTCCATGTCCGGGTTGAGCATCTTGCCGGTCGCCTGATCGTAGATCGATTCCTCGTACAGGGCCCATGCCACGCCTTGGATCAGCGAGCCGTAGACCTGGCTCTCGCACTGCTCCAAGCAGATCACCAAGCCGACGTCTTGCACGGCCGCGATCTTGTTGATCGAGACCACGCCCGTCTCCACGTCGACCGATACGTCGGCCATCTGCACGCCGCCCACGCCGGAGTCGTTCAGCTTGCCGCCGTTCCTGTCCGGCTGCTTGCCCTGTCCGGTGATGGTGCGGTTGCCCAGCTTGCGGCAGGCTTCTGTCCAGCTGAGCGACTTCGAAGAGTCACTCTTGGAGAAGACCTTGCCGTCCTTGGCCACCAAGTCGTCAGCCTCGGTCTCGAGCGACTCCGCCACGACCGCCTTCAGCTCCTCGAGCGCGTTAACCGTCGCCCGCCGCGTGGAAGCGGTGGTGCCGCCCACGGTGGTCGAGCCGCCGGACGCGCCGGAGATCGGCAGCTTCGAGCTGCCGATGTTGACCTTGATGTCGGGGATCTGCAGGCCGAGCGTCTCGGCCGCGATCACCGACAGCGTCGTGTAGGTGCCCACGCCCAAGTCTTGGCTGGCCATGTTGACCGAGACCCCGCCATCGGGCTCGATGCGGACTTCGCAGGTCGAGTCGTGCGGCCGGCCGCCCCAGGTGTGCAGGGACATTCCAAGGCCGCGCTTGACCGGCCCAGAGCCGGAATCGCCGCGCTTGTGCCACTTGTCGCTCCACCCGATCATCTCCGCGCACTTGTCGATCTCGTAGCGATAGACTTCCGGGCGGGCGGTCAGGTCGGCGTTCTTCTTGAAGAACTCCACCGGGTCCATGTCCAGCTTGGCGGCCAGGTCCTCCATCGGGCACATCGTCAGCACGGCGGCCTGAGGGTGGTTGGGCGCGCGCCAGGCGCGGGCCGGTCCGATGTTCGTCGAGACGTTGAGGTGGCGAGCCTTCTGGGCCAGCCGCTCCTCGTTGTTGTAGACGTACGGCACCGGGGGGCTGCCGCGGCCGGCGATACCGCCCGTCGACCAGGTCTCGGACTCGTACGCGACCAGCGTCCCGTCCTTCTTGGCCCCGACCTTGATGTTGCCGAAGTCGGACGGGCGTCCGCCCGCCACCATCAGCTCCTCGTCGCGGTCCAGCATCAGCTTGACGGGCTTGCCGGCCATCTTCGACAGCTTGGCGCAGGCGATGCCCCACGTGTCGATGTTGAACTTCGACCCGAAGCCGCCGCCCATGTAGGGGGTGATGACGTGGATGGAGTCCGCTGCCACGGTGCCGATGTTCTCGTCCCGCGATAGGCCATTGGCTAGGTCTCCCGGGATCCGGGCGACCGCTTGCGTGGATGCGTAAACGGTGATGTCGTCGCCGGTCCAATCCACCACCTGGCCGTGCGGCTCGAGGCAGCAGTGCGTGATGACGGCCAGGCCGTAGTAGCCTTCCACCGTGGCGTCGGCGCTCTTCCAGGCCTCTTCGAGATCCGGCCCCTTGGTGTCGTCCTTTGCGGGCTGGACGCGGTTGGCCGTGCCCGCCTTCTCGACGTCCTCGTCCTTGACCCAGTGGGGCATGGACTCGTACAGCACGGTCACTGCCGCGGCTGCGTCGCGGACGTGCTCTTCAGTGTCTGCGCAGATCGCCAGGATCTCGGCGCCCACCCATTGCACCTCGTCGCCAACGTTGAGGATGTTCACGTGGCCCTTGTAGCCCTGGGACTTTTCGGCGCGCGAGGTGTCGATGCCGACAATGCGCCCGTGGGGGACCGTGGAGGTCACCAGCTTGGCAAAGAGCATTCCGTCGAGGTTGCGGTCGTAGGAGTACTTCGCTGCGCCGCGGGCCTTCGCCGGGCCGTCTACGCGGTTGTGCCGCTTGCCGATCAGACTGCGGTCTTCAGCGGCCGGCCAATCGTACTTGGTTGCCATTGCGTGCTGTCCTCCCTAGGCGCGTGCCGCCTCGTAGACGGCTTTGCGAACGCCAACATAGGTGCCGCAGCGGCAGATGTTGCCGCTCAGGCCGCTCTCGACGTCGGCCATCGTGGGCTGCGAATTGCTGTCCGCGATCGCCTTGCCGGCCATGACCAAGCCGGGCGTGCAGAAGCCGCACTGCTGGGCGTCATGCTCGACGAACTGGGCCTGCACCGGGTGCATGGAGTCCTCGGTGGAGATTCCCTCGATCGTCTCGATCCTGCGGCCCTGGGCCTCGATCGCCAGCATCGTGCAGGAGTAGACGGGATCCCCGTCCACTATCACGGTGCAGGCGCCGCAGGTTGCGCGGTCGCAGACTTTCTTTGCTCCTGTAAGGTCGAGTCGGTTGCGGAGCGCGTCGATCAGTGTCACGCGCGGCTCGACCTTCAGTTCGTGGCTCTCGCCGTTAATGTTCAGGGTGATGGCTACCGGATCGGGCCCGACTGGCTCGTGGGTGTCCGCACGTGCCGGCTCGGCCGCCCCGATTGCCCCGACCGCGCCGGCCCCGATGCCGACGCCCTCGATGAAGGTGCGGCGGGAAAATCCCTTGCGCGGTTCCTGATCGGGCCCGCACATGGGCCCGTCTGTGGGGTTCTTAGAACTCACCTGGCTGCCTCCTTATCCAGAATTGCTCAGGCAGAATGCGATTCGTGCCTAGCTCGGAACGCTCGCTGCTGTGCATAGAGACTATAGCAAAGAGGGCGCAACGGAAAGCAAGGTTTCTTGGCGACCTTTCTCGTCCCGTTCGTCAGGGAGCTTCGCGGATCGAATGCACGGCGGCCCCGGCGGCAACGCTGTCTAACCGCTGGTCGCCGGATACGAGCCGCCCGAAGTTGACGTAGCGCCCGTCTGCCAGCGGCAAGGCCGTGGTGCAGAGAAAGAAACCCCCGCCGGATGCGCCGCCTTGGCGCAGCAGTCCGAGGCTTCCGCGCAGGAAAGGTTTCGGATTCAGTTCCGACCGGATCAGCTGCATGCCCGCCCCGGCCGCCGCGTAGCCGTTCGGGCGCACCGCGAAGAAGCGCGCGCCGTCGAACGCCCCCGCTTGCGCAAGGCGACGGAAATGTTCGGAGGTCAGCGGGGCTTGGTCGTAGTCCAGCTCGATGTCGAAGTCGCCCAGAGACGTGCTCATGCGCAGCCGCACTCCGATGGTCTTGGCGACTCGCTGGTAGTCCGCGCCCTCGAGCAGGGGGCCGCCAACCGCCTCCAGCAGCGGCTGCTCCAATGCCGGTTCCTCCGGCGGTGGCTCGCTGCCGGTGGCTTTGCCTGCCAGGCTTCCCAGGGTGTTGGCCGCTTCGAAGCGCACCTTGGCGTCAGGGTGCTCGAGGTTGGCGCGAATCAGTTCGACCAATTGCTCGTCCGGGTCGGTACGCGCAGAGGCCCGCAGGGCCGCCGCGCGCACGAACTCGTTGTCATCGCTGAGCAGCGGGAGCAACCTCGCCCGGATCTCGGCGTGACCCGCGAGGCGCAAGGAGCCCGCGGCCAAGGCCGCGGCCCAGCGGCTGTCTTGGTCGTCCGAGTCCAGGTATTCCAGCACGAATTCCTGCGCATCGCGGGCCTCGATCCGCATCAGCGCCGTCATGGAGGTCGCGATCGGCGCAGCGCTGCGCATGATGGCGGGTACCGCCGCCGGGCCTTGCATCTTGCCGAGCGCTCCGACCGCTCGGGTCACGGGCAGGCGCTCGTCGTCGGCCAGCAGGGTCACCAGGGCCTCGGTGACGGCTTCCTCAGGCGGGGCCCCTCCAAGGCGCGCGTCGAAGACGTTACCCGCCGCGAACGCCGCGGCCGCGCGCACGGATGCCGCCGGGTCGGCCATGCCCTGGACGAGCAGGCCTGCGGCGGAGCGGCCCTGGATGCGACTTAGCGCTAGGTACGCGCGCGCCCGCGTTTCGGCGACGGGCTGCCGGAGCTGTTCCAGCAGCCAAGCGTCCGCCACGGAGCGATCCTCGCGCTGCAGGAAGTCCCCTTCGATGCGATGCACCGGACGGGTCAGCACGAGCCACCCCGCTGCCACCCCGAGCAGCAGCATGCAGGCTGTCAGGATCTGCACGGCCGCGCGGGGCCAGCCCGCCTCGGGCGTCCGGTCCGAGTCGAGCCAGCCGCTCATCGGCGCGTCACTTGATCGCGCGTGCGGGGCCCGGCCGGGGCGTTGCTATGCTTGCCCTGTATGGGTGGGAATGCCGAAGCGATCGCGGCAGTGCGCGAGGAATTGGCCAAGTACTCCCATCCGCTGCTGCTGTTCGACGTGCGCGAAACAGAAGGGGGCCGGGTCGAGTTGGTGATCGACCTAAAGGACAAGCCAGCCAACATCCATACATATTACTTAGAGGTTCATCCGCGAGACTTGGCCCACCCGCAGTTCCGCTGGATCCTGCAGCGAATGATATTCGAGGGTCTTCACGACTACTTCGTGGAGATGTTCGAATACACCCCGCAGAGCTTGGACAACCCGGCCGCCCCCTACGAACTGCAGCGGTGAGGCGAGCTTGGACCTGGCGCAGATCATCGCCGACGAGATCCGCGCAGACGGTCCGATTCCGTTCCGGCGCTTCATGGAACTCGCCCTGTACCACCCCCGGCTCGGCTACTACGCCGGCAGGCGGGACCCCTTCGGCACGGGCGGGGACTTCTATACCAACGCCCAGCTCCAGCCCGTCTTCGGCCGGCTCCTCGCCCAGCAGATCGAGCGCTGGCGGAGGGAGTTGGGTTGTCCGGAGGACTTCTCGGTGCTGGAGCTGGGCCCGGGTCGCGGCGAGACCGAGACTCAGGTGCGGCAAAGCATCCAGGACATCGACTGGATCGGCGTTGACTACGGCGACCCGTGGCCGCGGCACCCGCTGACCGGCGTGGTCCTGTGCAACGAATTCTTCGATGCCCTCCCCGTCGACTCGGTCGAGCGGACCAGCGACGGGTGGATGTTGCGGGGTGTGGGGCTGCAGGGCGAGCGCTTCTGCTGGCAGACTGTCGGACCGGTGCCGGCCGACGAAGCCTGGCCCGACATTGAGCGGGGTCGGCGCACCGAGAGCTGCGATGGCCAGGTCGCCGCGCTGCGCCGCATCAGCGCTGCGCTGCGCCGCGGCTGGATCCTTGTGATCGACTACGGCTACACGCGGACTGAGGTCGAGCGCGCCGGACGTTTTCTCGACGGTTCCTTGATGGGCTATTCGCGGCACCGCGCCGACCCCGACGTGCTGCTGGAGCCGGGACGCCGCGATATCACGGCGCACGTCAACTTCAGCGCTCTGGAAGACGCGGCCAGGGAAGCGGGGCTGGAGGTTACGCCGGTGATATCGCAGCAGGCCTACTTGCTCGGCCTAGGCGAGCCGGATAGTTTCGCCTGCGCGCTTGCCGCCGAATCGGAGCGCGAAGCCACCCGGCTCAGAATGCAGCTCAAGACGCTGCTATTCGGCCTTGGCGAGACGTTTCGGGTGCTCGTGCTGCGCAAGCGTTGACCCTATACTTTGGATAGCTTGGCTTGATTGCAATGGTGCCTAACGCCCCACAGGAATCGCTCGACGCGCTCCAAGGGCGCCGCTTCTCGTTCTATCCCGCAATCCGTGGCATCGAGCACAACGAGTGGACGATGCACGACTCTACCTGGTCAGAAGTGCAGGTCCGCAACTGCATGACCGGCCAAGAGTTTTGGATCCCCAAGCGCCATCTCGGGGGTGTGAGCAGTTCCGACTCCCCCGTGCTCATCCTGGGCTTGCAGCGCGAACTCGAATTCAAGGTTGGGGGCCTCTTTCCATACCGGTCGAGAGTCACCGAGATGCCCTCGACCCCGGCCGCCCGCGAGCCGCCCGCTGCTCCGGTGCCCGAACCCAAGCAGCGACTGCTGTCGGGCTCGGACGCCCGGCTGGTGCGTCTTCTCGCAATCGCCATAGGCGCTGGCCTTTTGGTCTCGGTGATTGGCTTCTTGGGGCTGGTGGGGCGCTTGCACAACCCGCTGGACCGCTGGCTCCAGCCTGACACCTCCACGGTGGACCAACGCTATATCGGGCTTGGCACCACCGATAGCTACTTCGAGATCGTCGCCAAGCTGGACAGGCCGGAGTCGGAAGAGTGGATCAGCGGCGAGGAGGACGAGATCCAGTTCCAAGCCTTGTTCTACCCGGCGCGGCGGTACATCGTAGTCTTGATGGGCAGCACCCGCGGCGACATGCGCTATTTGGGCACCCTGCACGATCCCACCCGGCAGGTGTTGGACTCGGCACAGTTCTCGCGAGGCGGTGACACCGGCTCGATGATGCGCAACCTGCCCGAGTTCTAGCGAGCCTAGGGCGCGTCAGGCCTGCTGGCTTAGGCCAAGCGAAGTCTATATAATTAATGTTATATAGTGAGGGGTGAAAATGCTCTCATTCAAGATCACGACTGTCGGCTCGTCATCCGGGATTATTCTCACGAAGGAGGCGATGGCCCGTCTCAGGGTGAAGAAGGGCGACATCCTGTACTTGACCGAGGCTCCAGGCGGCGGGTATCGGCTGACTCCCCACGATCCTGAGTTCGCCCGCCAAATGGCGGACGCCGAGGAAATCATGCATGATGACCGCGAGGTCCTGCGAGCACTGGCGAAGTGACTCTCGGAGAGTCCGACCCTTGGCGGTGGGTCTCGCTGGAAGTCGTTCTAGCTGTCCACAGCCGCCAGATTTCCGAGCATGGCGGATCCGATGGCGTCCGCGACCTCGGGCTCGTTGAATCGGCATTGGCGCGTCCCATCAACTTGGCGTCGTTTGGCGACCCCGATGCCGCCTCGCTGGCAGCAGCCTATGCCTATGGCTTGGTCTCGAACCACGGCTTCGTGGATGGCAACAAGCGCGTCGCGTGGATCACGGCGCGCCTGTTCCTGCTCGCGAACGGCCGGAAGCTGGCATTTGATCCGTTCGACGCGATTCGGATCATGGAATCCGCAGCGGCGGGACAAGTCTCAGAACAGGAGGTCGCGAACTGGTTTCGTGTGCGATTGGCGGCTTAAGGCCATGAATTCGATTCTTCGTGGCACCCGCTGCTAGCGTCCAGCGCATGCGGGCCGCGCTCGTCCGTGGTGTGCCGAGGGCGTTCGGCGGCTGCTTAGGGGCGCAGGCTCTGCAGCGCATCTAGCAGGTGGTCCACCTCCTCGGAAGTGTTGTAGTGCGTCAGGCCGATGCGCACGAGCCCCCCGGAATCCTCCAAGCCCAGATCCTCGGTGACATTGACAGCGTAGAAGTTCCCGTCCCAGACGCAAATGCGGCGTCTTGCGAGCGACTCGGCGACCGCCCGCGGGTGGATTCCCCGCAAGCGGATGGCCGCGGTGGGCACGCGCCAGTCGAAGCGCGCCTCGTCGCGGATGCCGTAGAACTCTAGGTCGTGGACTTCGAGCAGGCCGCGGATCAGGCGCTGCGACAGCCCGCGCTCGTAGTTCCGGATGGCCGTCATCCCGGCCACCACGGCCTCCCGGCGGCTGCAGTTCGGGTCTACCCCGCCGAAGCGACGCCCGATCCCGGCAATGTACTGGATCGCGGCCGCTGTTCCGGCCATGCCCTCGTGGTTCTGCGTCCCCGTCTCGAGACGTCCGGGGAGATCGTCGTCCGCGGGCCGCACTCTGTACGCCCGCAAGGCTTCCAAGTGCTCCTGCTTGCCGTACAGCAGGCCTTGGTGCGGGCCGAAGAACTTGTAGGCCGAACAGGCCAGGAAGTCGCAGTTGAGGGCCTTGACGTCGATGGGTGCGTGCGGCGCGAAATGCACCGCGTCCACGAATACGCGCGCCCCGACCGCATGGGCGAGGCGGACGACGGTCTTGACGTCGTTGATGGTGCCCACCGCGTTCGAGGCGTAGCCGACCGCCACGAACTTAGTCTTCCGGTTGATAGCGGAGCGCAGTGCGGACAGGTCGAGCGTGCAGTCCTTGGGCTTAAAGCGGACCTCGCGAATGGCAACGCCCATTTGCTCCAGGCTCTTCCACGGCGCGTAGTTGGCGTCATGGTCTAGCCGCGTCACAACGATTTCGTCGCCGGGGCCGAACTCGGATTCCAGCGCCCGGCTGAGCCAGAACGTCAGCGTGGTCATGTTCGGGCCGAAGATGACCTCGCGCGCGGAGCAGCCCAACAGATCGGCCGCAGCGCGGTGGGCTTCCGCGACGATGGCGTCGCTTTCGCGGCTGGAGTGGAAGGCCCCGTGCAAGTTGGCGTTGCAGCCCACTAGGTAGCCGGAGACAGCCTCGACTACCTGGCGTGGCACTTGTGTGCCGCCGGGCCCGTCGAAATAGAGTTCCGGGGGCCTGCCCGATCGGGGATCGAAAATCGGGTATTGGGATCGAATCCAACCTGTGTCGAACGTTCGCGACATGCTCGGCCAACAGCGCCCCACCCCCGGTGCCGGGTCAGGTCAACACTCCGATAGTGTAAATGTTAGTTATGGGCGTGACCGCTCCGCTCAGATGACCGTCTCCGTGGTCATTCCACACCGAGACCGAGCCGACCTGCTCGAGCGAGTTCTGAGTTGCCTCTCGAACCAGCGCCTGCCAGGCGAAACCAGTCTGGAGGTCATTGTAGTCGACAACGGTTCTAGCGACGGCTCGGCGGACGTGGCGGTGGCCCACGGCGCGCGCAGCATCCTGCTGGGCTCCAACGAAGGCGTCAGCAAGGCGCTCAACCGGGGCATCGAGGCGGCTCGCGGCGAGTGGATCGCGGTGCTCAACAATGACGTGGAGCTTGCTCCCGATTGGCTGGGCGTCATGCTCGAGGCCGCCCAGCGCGCCGATGCATGGTTCGTCACCGGCAGGGTCTACGACACCGTTCGCGCGGGCGTGCTGGATGGAGCCGGTGACGCTGTCTGCCGCGGTGGCACGGCTTGGCGCCTCGGGCACGGCAAGCTCGACGGCCCGGAGTATTCGCGCCCGCGGGCGACCTACTTCCCCTCGGCCACGGCGGCGCTCTTCCGGAGCGAGTTCTTCGACGTCGCCGGAGTGTTCGACGAGTCCTTCTTCGCCTATCTGGAAGACGTGGACCTCGGCATGCGCGCCGCCGCGCTGGGACTGGCGGGCGCGTACGCGCCGGAGGCGCTGGCGTGGCATCGCGGCAGCGCGACCGCCGGCCGCTGGAGCAGCCAGAGCGTGACTTGGATCACGCGGCATCAGCTGCTCCTGATCGCCAAGCACTACTCCGAAGCGCTGCTGTTGCGGTTCGCGCTGCCCATCCTTTCGGCCCAGCTGCTGTGGGCAGCGCTGGCCCTGTCGCGAGGGCGTGTCAGGGCGTGGCTGGCGGGCATCCTCCTGGGGCTGCGGGACTGCCGAGAGCACTGGCGTCCCTGCTCGCGCCGAGGGGAGGACGGCTTGGCCGCCGCGTTGCGGGCCGGGGAGGGCGAGATCGCCGCGCTGCAGCGAGCCGGGGGCTGGGACTCGTACTGGAGATGGTATTTCCGGCTGGTCGGGCAGCCGGCGCGGAGCATGTCTTGACCCACCTCGTGGCGGCGGTCATCGTGGCGCATCGATCAGGCTCGCACTTGGCCGGTTGCCTCGCCGCGCTGGACGGCGAGGTCGAACAGGCGGTCGTGATCGAGAACACGCCCGGCGAAGCGGTCGATCCCGATCTGCAGGATCGCTTCCCTTGGGTCGAGTGGATCGACAACGACTCCAATCGCGGCTTCGCGGCGGCCGCCAACCAAGGGATCTCGGCGACCAGCGCACCCAACATCCTCTTGCTGAACCCCGACTGCGAGCTGCGCAGTGGCCTTGCCGAGCTCGTGGCTGAGTGCGACGCTGCCGGCGTGGCCGGCGCTGGCGGCTTGCTGGAAGGACCCGATGGCTCCGCTCAGGTGGGCTTCTTTGCGCGCTCGCTCCCCACGCCAACCGCCCTCATCTTCGAGGTCCTCGGCCTGAATCGGGCATGGAGGCGCAACCCGGTAAATCGGCGCTACCGGCTCTTGGATATGCGCCTCGATGTGCCCTGTGATGTCCAGCAGCCGGCGGGCGCGCTGCTGTTGCTGCGCCGGGACGCGCTCGCCGCCGTCGGCGGACTGGACGAGCGATTCCATCCGGTCTGGTTTGAGGACGTGGATCTTTGCAAGCGCCTGCGCGACGCTGGATTCAGACTCCGCTACAACCCCGCAGCGGTGGCCCGGCACGCGGGCGGGCATGCCGTCGCGACCCTGCCCCTGCAAGCGAGGCTCTTGGCTTGGTATGGTGGACTATTGCGATACGCCGAGAAACACTTTTCAGTCGGCTGGTTTCGCTGCGTTCGCTGTGCCGTACTGGTGGGGTTGGTATCGCGGACCCTCTTTTCCTTGGTGCGGGCTGGCTCATCCCGGGCCGCGCGTGCGTATTGGAATTCGGCTCGCCTCGTGAGGTCTGGATTTCCGAGCCTGTCGTGATCGCGTAGTCACCCCACCGGAACTCTCGGAACGGAATCGATCTTCATGTCAGCCAAGCCTCTGGTATCGGTAACGGTGGTTACGTACAACAGCGGGCGGTTCATCCGCCGCTGCTTGGAATCGGCGCTGGAGCAGACCCACCGGCCGCTGGAGGTGATCGTCATCGACAACGCCTCCACCGATGGGACTTGCGACATCCTCGAGCGCTTCGAGGATCGCTGCGTCGTGGTCTACAACGAGCAGAACGTCGGATTCGCCGCCGCGCAAAACCAGGCGATTGCCCTCTCGCGCGGAGATTGGGTGCTCACGCTCAATCCGGATGTGCTGCTGCTGTCGGACTTTGTTGACAGCCTGATGCTGACCGCCAAGATGGATCCGATGGCCGGCACGGTCTGCGGCAAGCTCTTGCTGGCCGACGCCAGCTTCGATATCGAGGGAGTCCAGCGGCTCGACTCCACGGGCATGTTCTTCACGCCCATGCTGCGCCACAAGGATCGCGGCTGCATGGAAACCAACAACGGACACTACCGCCGGTACGAATACGTGTTCGGCGCCACCGCCGCGGCGGCCTGCTACCGGCGCGAGATGATCGCCGACGTGTCTGTGAATGGGGAGTTCTTCGACGCCGACTTCTTCACCTACCGCGAGGATGCCGATGTCGCTTGGCGCGCCCAGCTGCTGGGCTGGAAGTGCATCTTCGACCCGCGCGCGGCGGCGTACCACGTGCGAAGCTTGCGGCCCGGCATGCGCAGCCAGCTTCCGGCCGAGATCAACATGCACTCGGTCAAGAACCGCTTCCTGATGCGCATCAAGAACATCACGCCGGGCCTGTACGCGCGGAACTTCTTGCCGATCACGTTCCGGGATCTGGGCATCGTGGCGTATTGCATGCTGCTCGAGCGGTACTCGTTGCGGGCGTTCTTCTACCTGGCGCGGAATTATCGCAGCGCCCTGCGCAAGCGCCGCTGGATCCAGGCGCGGCGGCGTGTGGACGAGTCGTACATGGCGAGCTGGTTCCGCTACCGCCCGGTCAGCGTGGCCCTGCAAGGCGAGGTGGCCGAGGCGACGCGGAGAGCGGAGCTGGCCGCGGAGCCGGTACGCTATCGGGCCGTATGAAGATTGCCCTGCTGGGCACACGGGGCATTCCCGCCAATTACGGCGGCTTCGAGACATTCGCCGAAGAGCTTGCGGCTCGCCTTGTCGAGCGCGGGCATGAGGTCACGGTCTACTGCCGCGCACACTATGCCAGCGGCCAGAGGGAGTGCCGGGGAGCGCGTTTGGTGGTGTTGCCCACGGTCCGCGGCAAACACACCGACACGGCTGTCCACACCCTGTTATCCACCCTTCACTTGATGCTGCGCGGCGCGGATGCAGCGATCTACTGCAACGGCGCGAATGCGGTGTTTTCCTATTGGCCGCGGCTGCTGGGCATCCCCACGGTCCTCAATGTCGACGGCCTAGAGCGCAGGCGCCGCAAGTGGGGAGTCGCCGCCCGCGGGTGGTATGCCGCTTCCGAACGCTGGTCATCGCTTTGCCCCGACCGAGTGGTCACAGATGCGCTGGTCATCCGCTCGTACTATCGCGAGCGGTACGGGCTGGACACCGATTGCATCGCCTACGGCGCGCCAGCCGGGCCTTCGCGGACCGCTGACAAGCTGGCTGAGCTGGGCTTGGAAAGCGGCGGGTACTACCTCTACGTGGGCCGTTTCGAGCCGGAGAACAACGCCCTGCTGGTTGTGCGGGAATTCGAGCGTAGCTCGGCGAAGCGCCGCTTGGTGATGGTGGGCGACGCTCCTTACGCAGCCAAGTACATCCGGCAGGTGAGGTCCACCCGCGATCCTCGCATCGTGTTCGCCGGGGCGGTGTACGGCGACGCCTACGCTGAGCTCCAGTCGCATTGCCACGCCTACGTGCATGCGACCGAGGTCGGGGGCACGCACCCGGCCCTGGTCGAAGCGATGGGCCGTGGCTGCGCGGTGCTGTACTTGGACACGCCCGAAAACCGCGAGGTGGCCGAACATGCGGGACTGCGCTATGGCGCTGGCCCGGGCGAACTCAGCGCCCGAATCGACGAATTGGAGACGGCCGGTGCCGAGCAAATGCAGCTCCTGCGTCGCAGGGCGGCCAGCGAGGCAGCCGAACGCTACAGCTGGGAGGCGGTCGCGGACCGCTATGAACGCTTGCTGGAGTCCCTCGCCGCGCCAGCGTAAGCCTTAGCGCTCTGCTGGGGAACTACATAAGATAGGTTCGGAGATCGCGTGCCGAGTCCCGAAGAACACTCCGCGCCGCCCGCCTCGGTCGACGACTATTTCGGCCGCGGCGGCGTTCTGGCAGCGAGGATGCCCGGTTGGGAGGACCGCTCTGGCCAACTCGAAATGGCCAGCGAGATCGAGGCCGCAATCGCGGAAAAGCGCAACCTGATCGTCGAGGCGGGCACGGGCACGGGCAAGACCCTGGCGTACTTGGTGCCACTGGTGCTGGCCGGCGGCCGGGCCGTAGTCTCAACCGGCACGAAGAACCTGCAGGAACAGCTCGTGCGCAAGGACGTGCCGTTCCTCCAGTCCGCCCTCGGGCACCCCTTGCAGGTCGCGGTGATGAAGGGCCGGAACAACTTCGTCTGCATCGAGAAGTTGGCCGAGCAGGAACGCAGGCCTTCGCTGAGCGGGATCGAGGAGACCAGCGAGTTCGCCTTGATTCGCGACTGGGCGCGCACCACTGAAACCGGCGACCGCTCCGAGTTGGAAGGCCTCCCGGCGGACAGCAAGCTCTGGCCGCGGCTCGACGCGCGCCGCGAGGCTTGCCCGGGCCGGAAGTGCGAGCGATTCTTCCAGTGCTTTGTCACCAAGATGCACCAGCGCGCCCGAGAGGCGGACCTAGTGGTGGTCAACCACCACCTGTTCTTCGCCGACCTCGCCATGCGCGATGACGAGGACGACTTCGGGCCGATCATTCCCCCGCACGAGACCGTCGTGTTCGACGAGGCGCACGAGATCGAGGGTGTGGCCGCGCAGTTCTTCGGACAGGTGCTGAGCAGCCATCACGTCGAAGACGTTGCACGGCACGCCGCAGCCGCAGCCAAGCAGGGGGATTTCGCCTCGCCGGAACTCGATTCTGCGCTGAAGTTCTTGCGTGCCAGCGCCAAGGCCTTCTTCGGCCTGTTCGACGACTTCGAGCCCAGGCAGGAATTTACCGAGCGAGCTGAGTTCCGCCGCGAGCACACCGCAGAGTACGACTCCCTACACGCTGGGCTGAAAGGCTTGGGATCCGTTCTGAGCTTGGTCAAGGGTCACGGCGAAGAAACGCAACTCGTGCGCGGCAGGACCCGCGAGATCGGGGCGCTGCTCAGAGTGCTGCTGGACGAGGTCGACGAGGCCGTGCTGTCGCAAGTGGACGGTAACTCGACGCTAGTCTCGGTGGCAGACGACCACGCGCAGAATTATGTGTACTGGGTCGACAAGCGTGGCAACGGCGTATACCTGCACGCCACCCCGATCGAACTCGGGCCGATCCTCGACGAACGACTCTTCCGCCAGAGCGCCAACGCTGTGCTCGCTTCGGCCACCTTGGCTGTCGAGGAAAGCTTCGAGTACATCCGCGGTCGGATCGGCCTGCACGCTGCCAACGAGCGAGTGATCCCGGGCCATTTCGACTTTCGCAGCCAAGCCCTGCTGTACCTGCCGCCAGACATGCCGGATCCCAGGGACAGAGAGTTTCCAGCGAGTGCTGCGAAGGCAATCAGCAGCGTCCTCGACATCACGCGCGGGCGGGCCTTCGTGCTGTTCACCAGCTACCGGCAGATGCGCGAGGTGCATAGGATCGTATCCAAGACCCTGCGGTTTCCCTGCCTGCTGCAAGGCCAGGGGTCGAATGCCGAGCTGCTCGACCGCTTCCGTCGCACGCGCAATTGCGTGCTGTTCGCCACCGCCAGCTTCTGGCAGGGCGTAGACGTGCCCGGCGAGCAGCTCAGCTGCGTCATCGTCGACAAGCTGCCCTTCGCCGTGCCGACGGATCCTATCGTGCGGGCCCGCACGGAGCGGATCAGCGCCGAAGGAGGCAATGCCTTCCGGGAGTATCACGTTCCGCGGGCAACGCTGGCACTCAAGCAGGGCTTCGGACGGTTGATCCGCACCGCTTCGGATCGCGGCGTGCTGGTGATGTTGGACAACCGCATCCAGACCAAGTCTTACGGGAAGATCTTCTTGAACAGCCTGCCCGACTACGCCAAGACCGCCGACTTGGACGAGGTGGCGCAATTCTTGGTTCGGTGACCCCGCAGGTCAGCCGAGAAGCTCGGCGATCGCTTGGTCGGCGAACAGCAGGCCGCTGTCTGTGAGCCTCAGCCGCGCCCCTTCCGCAACCAGCCACCCGCGCTCGTTCAGCGCTGCTGCATTGACACGCAACCGCTCCCACTCGCTCGCGCTGCACTGAACTCCCTCTCTGGTGCGCAGGCCGGTCAGGACGCGATCTTCGAGCAGGCGCTCGGAGTCGAGCCGCTCTGTGGAGACGCGTGCGGGGGACCCGTGGTTCAAGCGGTCGACGTATTCGGGCGCGCTACCCGCGTTCGACCAGCGGAACTCGCCATCGAACGAATGCGCGTCGCTGCCAAACCCGAAATACGGCTCCATTTGCCAGTACTTGAGGTTGTGGGCGCTCTCTGCCCCCGGGCGGGCGAAATTCGAGACCTCGTAGCGCTCGTATCCGAGATCTTGCAAGCGCTCCAACGCATGCAGGTACAAGTCCAACATCAGATCGTCGGCGGGCACCTCGCTAGCGCCGTAGCGCGACCCGCCAGAGCGCAGCTCGCGGCCGAGGCGGCTGTCGTCGTCGGACTCCAGCATGTAGACGGACACATGGTCGGGGCCGAGCTGCTCGAGCCACGCCAGGGATTGCTGCCAAGTAGCCCAGGTTTGCCGGGCGAGGCCGGCGATCAGGTCCATGGAAATGTTGACGATCCCGACAGCGGCCAGCCGCTCGAGTTCCGTGCGGACCGTCTCGCCATCGTGCTTGCGACCGGCGGCCCTTGCGACCTCCGGGACAAAGGACTGCACGCCGAAGCTGACCCGGTTGATGCCGGCTCTCGACCATGCCGCGATTCGCTGCGGAGTGGCCTCGCCCGGCGCCACCTCGATCGTTGCCTCGCGCCAGGAATGGGAGGGCAGTGCCCGCGTCAGCGCCTCGAACTCCTCAGGCTCGAGCAGGCTTGGACTGCCCCCGCCCAGATAGAGGGTCTCGGCACGCGTAAGCGCGGCCTCGCGGAGCTCGCTGGCGAGGCAGCGGAGGTATTCGGCGCGCAGGGCGCGAGAATACACGTCTGAGCGGAAGTTGCAGTAGGTACACTTCTGGGCGCAAAAGGGAATTGAGACATAGATGCCGGGCAGCGCCACGGTCTGGTTCCTCGACGTATGCTCGCTCAGCTTTGATTGTCCTTCTTGGCCGCCCTTTCTTGGACTTCGCGCTTCACTTGATTCGCCAGCTTGCCCGCCTCGGATGCCGCTTTCTTGGTGGCCTCGGCGACTGCCGGCTTGGTCTTGGCCCAAGCCTCTTCCATCTTCGGCTTCGCCTGCTCCCACTTCTCTTCGATTTCCGGCTTGGCCTTCTCCCAGGTAGCCTGCGCTGTGGGCTTGATCTTCTCTTCGTAGACCTCCTTGGCCGCTTGGCGCACGCGTGGGTCGGACGCCACTTTGCGCACCGCGGTGCCGATCAGGTTCTTCAACAGTGGCATGCGCAGGTATCGTACCAGCTTGGCTCGGGCCGCTTGGCCGCCTCAGCTCGAGCGCACCTTGTCGAGAAACAGCTCGTGCAGGCGCGTGTCGGCCGTCAGCTCCGGATGGAACGTGGCCGCCAAGTGCAAGCCCTGCTCGACCAGGATCGGCTCTTCCCCGTCGCGCAGCAGGGGGCTGACTTCAGGGCCGATCGAACGGATGATCGGAGCGCGGATAAAGACAGCTTCCAGCGACCCGCTCGCGGTGCGCTCGGCGAATTCCGGCTCCGGTTCGATGGTGCGGATCGAGCTGTCCACCTGGCGGCCGTAGGCGTTCCGCTCGACCGACATGTCCATTGCGGCGAGCGACCGCTGCGGCGGGTTCGAGACGTGGCTGGCCAGCAGGATCGCGCCGGCGCAAGTGCCCAGGATCGGCTTCTCTCGAGCGAATTCGAGCAGCTCGTCCCAGAGCCCCTCGCGCTCGAGCAGGATGATGTTGGTCGAGCTCTCGCCACCGGGCAAGATCAGACCCTGCACTTCGCGCAGTTGGCTCGCGTAGCGCATCTCGACGGGCTCGGCGCCGAGCTGGGCCAGGCGTTGCGAGTGAGCTTCGAAGTCACCCTGCAGTGCTAGTACCCCGATCTTCATCGCGGTGCTCGCGCCCTGCTAGGGCAACCGCTTAGGGGCCCTCCGCTAGCGCGCCGGTTCTTGCTACCAGCCACGCGTTTGCAGCAGTTCGCCTTCGTCAAGGCTTGCCACATCGAGGCCGGGCATCGGCTCGCCGAGATCCGCGCAGGACTCTAGGAGTTTCTCGGGGTCGCTGAAGAATGTCGTCGCCTTGACGATAGAGGCCGCCCGGCGTTCCGGATCTTGTGACTTGAACACGCCCGAACCGACGAAGACGGCTTCTGCGCCAAGGCTCATCACCAGGGCAGCGTCGGCCGGGGTGGCGATGCCCCCGGCGGAAAAGTTGGGCACCGGGAGCCGGCCTTCGCGCGAGACCCACTCCACCAGTTCCATCGGCGCCTGCAGGTCCTTGGCGATGCGCGGCAGCTCGTCGCGGCCCGTGACTGTCAGATGCTTGATCTGCTGGCGGATGGCCCGCATGTGGCGCACCGCCTCGACCACGTTGCCCGAACCTGCCTCGCCCTTGGTGCGGATCATGGCCGCGCCCTCGGCAATGCGGCGCAACGCTTCGCCGAGGTTGCGCGCTCCGCAGACGAACGGGGCCTTGAAGCCGTGCTTGTCAATGTGGTGCTCTTCGTCGGCCGGTGTGAGGACTTCGCTCTCGTCGATGTAGTCGACCTTCAGCGCCTGCAACACCATGGCCTCGGCGAAGTGCCCGATCCGAGCCTTGGCCATCACCGGAATCGAGACGGCTTCCATGATCTCGCGCATCTTCTCGATGTTGGCCATGCGCGCCACGCCGCCTTCCTTGCGGATGTCGGCCGGCACTCGCTCTAGCGCCATAACGGCCACGGCGCCCGCTTCCTGGGCGATGCGAGCCTGGCTCGCATCGGTGACGTCCATGATCACGCCACCCTTGAGCTGCTCCGCCAAGCCGACCTTGAGCCGAAATTCGTCCGTGAGGAACATCCTTCTGCCTCTCTGCCGCGTGCCGGGTGTCGAACGCGGGTACTCATCTAATCCTAACTATGCTTGAACCAAGCTTCAAGCGCATGGATTGCGAAGGGTGTACGTCAAGAATCTGAGACCGGCCTAGAAGCAGGCTGACTATTTTCGTTC
>JAPPMG010000066.1 GCA_028819215.1 Bryobacterales bacterium | reverse complement strand
CGTGCTCGGCGAGGTACTCGGCTGCGCAAGTCACGAACGCCCGGATGTCGCTCTGGGTGCGCACCGCGCTGGCGGCGAGGTTGCGGTCGGAGCAGCCGCTGGTCATCCCCGGGCCGCCCGCAGGCGAACTCCCATAAAAGCCCGACCCAACGATGAAGTTCACTGGGGGTCCCGTTCCGTCAGCCTGCTGGGGTGTATGGACAAAGGCGCGCGCAAAGCCCACCTTGGGGACGTCGGCGCTGTCGGAGTCGTCGGCCGGATCGTCGAAGAAATACTCCACGAAGCCGCCCTCGGGGTTACTGTTCGCCGCGGCGATGACCTGCGGCAGAACGGGTTTGCCGGTGACCGTGTCTCGGACGTCCCCGACCAGAGGTCGAAGTTCGAACTTGTCGGGAAACGCGCCGTGGACCCAGACGATGTTGCTGATACGTTCCAAGACGTAGATGTACACGGAACCGTGCCGCCAGGGCCCGTTCGGATCGCGCAAGGCAGTCCTGGCTCTAGAGATAGCGGCTGTATCGCCGGTCTTCATGACGGAAAGAAGGAACTCCCCAGCTTCCGTGACGAAGGCCTTCAGGGTCTCGCGATCCACCACGTCCTTGGCGGCAATGTCCGGATCGCCGTAATCGAGGACTTCCTTCGCCAAGTGAGAGTCATTGAGATCGAATCCGGCGAGCATCAGGATCGGAGCCCTGAAATTGGTCGAAAAGTATACGGCAGCGTAGCCGGCTGCTCCTGGAATGCCCGGCCGCAAGCCTGGAATGGGGGTGGTCGCATCGAATGGAGCATGCGGTTCTTGCAACAACGTGCGAAAGACGGCGGCGCCAGATCGGGCAACGGTCTCAGGATCCGGAGAAGCCAGATTGGCTAGGTCAGTTGGGGAGACTCCTAGCGCAGAAAGAATCTCGCCGTAGATCAACGGGTGCAGTCTCCTGCCCGACAACGCCATGGCCTTGGCGTGAACCAATATCCTGCCGTCAGGTGTCAGCTGTATAAGGTAAGTGGAGCCCGAACGGTATGGAGTCCCCTCCTGCCTGACAAGACATCCGAAGTACGACGCTTGCTCAACGGTCGATATTTCATGGGTCAAAGAGCTGAATCGATCCCTCGCGGCCAACGCGAAGTCCATGAGGCTAGCGCTGCCGCTTTCCACTTGCTGCACCGTTACGCGCGGGCCCTCTGGCGGCACTAGACCAGGAGTGAGCGGGCAAGCTTCCTGCGCCGAGGCCTGGCGTGCATTGGAAAGCAGGCAGGCCAGCACGAGCAGACCGACAACACTAGTGATCGATCTAGAAACTAAGATTGACTGAGCTTTCATCTCTACGATCCTCCGATGTTTTCCAGTTAATCCAGAGATCATAGATTGTCCGTCTCGGCGCTTGCAACAGAAGCCCCGCCTCGAAGGCTTGGATCAGGTTGCGCCAAGATGCCCGACCGCTGGCGAGCGCCCGTTCTCGCCGCTGCGCTAGTGGCCCGCCCGGCTCCACGTAGTGCCCGGCGCGAACGGGTACGAGTGCTTCGCGCGCACGGCCCGGCCGGGCCTGGCATCCTCGACCAGCCGGCCTTCGACCAAGACCGGTGTGCCGTTCACGATCACGTGCCTGATGCCGTCCGGGCTGCGCGCCGGATCTGCGTACGTGCCGCGGTCGATCACTGTGTCCGGGTCGAACACCACGATGTCCGCGTCCGCGCCAGGCCGGATGCGTCCCTTGTTGCGCATCGCCGGGAGACGCTGCTCGAGGCGCATCGCCGGCATGACCGTCATCTTGCGCAGGGCCTCCGTCAGGGTCAGTGCTTGCTGCTCCCGCACGAACCGCCCCAGCACGCGCGAGAACGTTCCGAACGACCGGGGATGGGCCCTGCCGCCGCTAAGCCACATCCCGTCGCTCGCGATCATGACGAGCGGATTGGCAATGGCCTTCCGCACGCTGTCCTCGCTGTATAAGGGCGGCATGATGATCGTGCCCCCGGTGCGTCGCCTTTCCGGGAACGTCTCGCGTGTCAGCGTCTCGCCGGTCCGTACCCAGATGAATTGAGCCAGTTCCTCGTCCGTGTAATCCTGCCACTGGTTAAAGAGGTGCGACTGGATCAGAGTCGAGCCGCGGTTGTATGGATAGGCTTCGGTTGTGACGTCCACGCCTCGAGCTTGTGCCCTTTCGATGCGCGCCAGATATTCCATGACACGGTCTCGGGCGCTGCTGTTGAGGTGCACCACGTGGGCCTGCGCGTCGGTTTCCCGCGCGGCGGAAATAACCTCTTCCAGATTCGCCAGTGTCGCCAGGTCTGTCCGCATGTGCACGTGGCAGCTAGCCCCGTAGCGGGTTGCGATGCGGAACATCTCCACAATCTCGTCCCTCGTGGCCCCCGGCGTGTAGGCCAGCCCGAAACCGACTGCTAGCGCGCCTTGGTCAAGCCCGCGCTCGATGCGTGCGGACAGCGCCTTCATCTGCTGGGCGGTCAGAGGGGCGGCGAGCGACTCACCGGACAATCCGGGGTTGTGGCCGAGCATCGCAAGCTGCCGCGAATAGGGGTGCGAGATACTCGCGCCGTAGTTCAGCAATGCCTTGCCTTGGCGGTCTTGATACCAGGCTTCGATGTCCTCTACGCCGATCTCAAGTTCCAGGGCCGTCGTGATCCCGTCCCGGACCTGGGCGGCGTAGTTCTCGAGGCTCTGCCCGTGCTGGTGCAGGTCGATGAATCCCGGTGCCACGACCAGCCCGGCGGCGTCCAGGCTGCGCGTACCGTCTAGGGTCGCTTCGCTCACCGCGACCACGCGGCCCGCGATGATCCCTACGTTCCGCACCGCGTCGAGGCCCGATTCGGGGTCAATGACGCGTCCGTTCTGGATCACAAGGTCGTAGCCCCCTTGGCCGGCCAAGGTTGCGGTCCAGGCGACCGCTAGCGCAATTGCTCGTTTCACTGGCGAAGATTATGCCACTGATCGTTGCCTGAAGACTCTGCTGGGCGCGGTTCGCGAGTCAGCGTGCGGAATCTGTTGGCCGACCTCCCGTTCGGCGATGTCAAGGATTTGTGAAAAAAAGCTGGAACCGAATCGAAGCAACCTGCATCTAAGCGCGCATACATCCCCATCAAGGAGGTTCGGTGCAATGCAAGCAAGAGCGTTGATCGTTTCGCTGTGGGCTGGCGTGGCTCTGTGTCCGGTATCGGCGGCGGCTGCCCCGCAAGCAGCCCGGACTGACCTCGGCGTTGCCCGTGTGAGCGTCGTCAAGGGCGATGTGGCCACGCGTCGCGGCGACTCGGGCGATTGGATCGCCACCACGGTGAATTCACCGATCGTCGAGGGCGACTCCGTCCGCACTGCCGATGCGTCGAGGGCCGAGGTTCAGCTGTCTCCGGGCAACTTCGTCCGCGTCGTGGCCGATAGCGAGGCTCAGTTCGTCGAGCTCGGCGAAAAGGTGTTTCGCGTACGCGTGATCCACGGCACGGCGCTGTACAGCGAACTGCCAGAATCCGCAGCTGACATCGATATCGAGACTCCATTCGCGGCCGTTCGCCCGCAGGAAAAGGGCCGCTATCGAATCCACGTTGGAGCCGATTCAACCGTGATCGAGGTTCGCGAGGGCAGGACCGAGATCGCCATGGAGCACAGCACGAGCAGCTTGACGGCTGGCCAGGCCATGACGCTGTGGCAGGGTTCCGCCGGGGTGGAATTCGCGGTGGGCCGAGCCAGCAATAGGGATGGATTCGACCGCTGGGCAGCGAATCGCGATCGGGAGTTGCGACGTTCGAACGCCTATCGCTACGTCAGCCGAGACATCTACGGCGTGGATACGTTTGACGACCACGGCTCGTGGCGATACGTCTCCGCGATCGGCCACTGCTGGTTCCCACGAGTCCCGGCGACATGGGTGCCCTACCGCCACGGCCACTGGACCTGGATCGACTACTACGGCTGGAACTGGGTGCCCTACGCGCCGTGGGGCTGGGCCACGTCGCACTGGGGGCGCTGGCACTATGACCCGATCTACGGCTGGGGCTGGTATCCCGGATCCCCTCGGCTGCGTCATATCTGGCGACCCGCTCTCGTATCGTTTATCGGCGCCGCGATTCGCGGCGCGGCCTTTGGTCATATCGGCTGGGTACCCCTGGCGCCGGGAGAGTTGTACTGGCCTTGGTATGGTCGGTCGCTCTACGGGTTCGGACGGGGTCGGTCGGTGGTAGCAAACACCATCGTCGTCGATAACAGCGTCAATATCGTCACCAACTACCGTTACGCCCGCGGCGGCTCGGGTGTGTCAGCCGTCTCTTACCTTGAAGCCGACCAGTTTGGCGCTGCGGGAGCCAACACGCCGCGCGGAATGCGCCTGGCGCAGTCTGCGCGCGGGGTCGCGATTCGAGGCCCGCTGCCAGTGGTGCCTAGCCGAGCCAGCCAGGGTCGCGTGCTGCCTCAGTCTTCGAGCAGCGTTCGCGTATCCTCGCCGAGAGCTTGGAACCGCGCCTCTGTGTCACAGCTGCGCGATGGCACGGCGAGAGTGTCGTTTGATGACCAGCGCAAGTTCTTGCGTTCTTCGGTGGACAATTTTCATCGCCGGCACGACTCGCGACCCGCCGCGGTGGCGTCCAGCACCAGCACGCGTGCAGGCGCGGTTCGGGCGACTGCGGCACACCCGGTGGGGACAGCAGGCGCGCAGACAAGGCGGGACCAAGCCGTGGATCCGTCAACTTCGCCGCTGCAATCACAGCGTCGCAGGGTCGGAGCCGCGTCTGCGTCGGTCTCTCGTGATGGGACCGAGCCCGCAAGTCCGTCCACGGCGGTCGCAGCCAGGAGCGGGACGCTCGGTCCTTCGAGCGCTGCATCGACCCGGACGCCAACTGCCGGGTCTGGCGTGCGCGGTGCGACAGGCGCCAGCGCCCGAACTCCCACCCGCGTCCCCGCAGTCGGATCAAGTCCGCGACCCCGCGCGGCTGTTACAACGGCGCGGACACCGCAGGGCGGCGCTCGTTCCCTTCCTGCGTCCCCCCGCGTCTTGTCGCAAACTCGTCTGCCGTCCTCGGGAGCGAGTCCTGTGTCCGCGACCACGTCTTCGCGGGCGCGCGGCACGGTATTCGCGCCTCGGAACGGATCTAGAGTCGGTGTCGGAGGCAACGCCGGAACGACGCTGCGGACGTCCCGCCAAGGTATCGGGACAAGATCGAGCAGCACGGTTGGAACGTCGCGACCGGCTGGCAGCACTTCGGCTCGTACGTCGTCGCTCGGCACGAGGTCTTCCAGCTCTAGCCGAGTGCGGCCGTCCTCTCCGCCGGCGGCCACGGGATCACGTTCTTCAATCAATGGATCCGCTGCTTCGCCCGGCCAGCGGAGCGGCTCGGTCGCTGGGGCAGCGCGCGCGAATCGAGGCATGCGACAAGGCCCCGGGCCGTCAACCGGCTCCTCGTTTCCGGCTCGAACGCAGAGCCGGATTGGCCCCGGATCTTCGAGTAGCGGCGGCAGCTTAGGCACTTCGCGCGGTCAGCGCTCCACGCCAAGCTATCGCCGCCCGACCGCCGGCCCCACTTCCTCTAGTCGCAGTAGCCGGATCGGACCCGGCACAACGTCGAGCTCCAGGCGGAGCGCCCCCTCTGACGCGAGCTCGCGTTCTTCATCGCGAACGCCGAGCCGGGTCAGCCCGAGGTCTTCGAGCGGCGGAGGCTCGTTTGGCACCGGGAGCGGCAGGTCCGCTAGCCGGCCAACTTCCCCCGGCGGATTCGGCGGTTCGAGGAGCCAGCGCTCCACGCCAAGCTATCGCCGCCCGACCGTCGGCGCGACATCTTCGAGCCGTAGCAGCCGGAGCGGGCCGTCATCTTCGTCGTCGTCGCGGGCTAGGTCGACATCCGGTAGCCGCTCGCCGTCCTCAGGCGCCTCGCGCTCCTCTTCGAGCCGGCCTGCACGCCCGTCTTCCAATTCCAGCACACGCCGGTCCAGCCAAAGCCCACGTGCTCGGTAGCAACGCGGATTTCCGGCCGGCCAGGCCCCGCTTTCCAGCCGCCTGCGAGAATACGTACAAGGCACCTGGAAACAGGTGCTGGTCTGGCCGGTATTTCGGAGACCACCATGTCGGCAAGTGGCCAAGAGGGCAAGCAGTCGCCAAAACCAGTAGTCATTGACACAGATCCGGGCCTTGACGACGCTCTCGCTTTGGTCCTAGCATTGCGCTCGCCAGCACTGGATGTGAAGGCGATCACCGTGGTCGCCGGCAACGTGTCGCTCTCCTCCTGCACGGCCAACACCCTGCGGATCCTAGAGGCCGTCGGCCCCGCCTTCGTTCCGCCCGTACATGAAGGACACGCACGCCCGCTGAGTGGCAGGGTAGCTCGCGCTGGCGACGTACATGGCGATGACGGTCTGGGCGGGATCACTCCAGACTATCCCGTGCAGGAACTTGCAGTGAGCGGTCGTCATGCCACCCAAGCCATGATCGAACAGGCCCGCCAGCATGGTGAGGCTCTGACCATCGTTGCGCTGGGGCCCCTTACGAACGTCGCCAAAGCGATTGAACGAGACCGCAGCGCGATGTCAGGTATCGGCGAGCTGGTCGTGATGGGCGGAACAGACGACGGCAAGGGTAACGTCACGCCAACGGCCGAATTTAACTTCTATTCCGACGCGACGGCGGCCAAGGCTGTGGTACGGGCGGGACTTCCGACAACGTTGGTAGGCCTGAACGTCACACGCAGAACGCTTCTGTACAAGGACCGGTTCCACCAGCGTCTGGCAACAACCCAGCCTGCGCGGCTACGCTCCTTTCTCGAGGATGTGAGCCGCCCGTACTTCGAGTTCGGCCGCAAGGAAAGCGGCAGCCATGCCTGTGTCATGCACGATCCCTTGGCTGTGGGGGTGGCGATCGACCCGACTCTTGTCAGCACCGAGCGCCTAGTTTGTGACGTGATCGACTCGCCAGGGCTGACACGGGGCATGATGTCGGTCAATAGGGACGCTAGTTCGGCGGCGATGGGGCCCGCAGCGGTCGCAACGGAGGTCGATGCCGACCGGTTCATAGATCTCTTTCTGGACGTGGTTTGCAGCGGATAGCGACTGATGCGGCGTCTGCTCTATCGTTTCGAGCGCGCCAGCTCGATACTCTTGATGTCTAGCGAGGCCGGGCTGCGGAATGATACGGGCGGACGTTGAGCCGCCGACAACGTAGTGCCGTCGCCAGGCTCACGCCAAGCCGGCCGTGCTACATTGCTCGGTTGGGCCGCCGGAGTGCGGAAATGGCTTCCTTGGCACGCATCCGGCCGCGCCCGGCCCGCCCGGCAGCCGACCGCGTGCTGGTGCGAGCTCTCCTCTCGATTGCCTGCCTCGCCTTTGCTGGCGGCCTGGCCGGCCAGGACCCGGCCGCGCCCGAGCCGCGCTTCGAGGTCGGTGCCGAGCTCAGGTTCCGCGGAGAGACCCGCAGCGGCAATGGCGTCAATCCCAAGAGCGTGGACAGCTTCGCCCTGTCGAGGCTGAGGCTCAACCTCGGTCTACGGCCGGCCAAGCACGTAGGTGTGGTCGTCCAGGCGCAGGACGCGCGAGTCGCGGGCCTTGACCCCGGCGGCAACCCGCTGCGCTTCCACAACCTGGGATTTCGCCAGTTGTACGTGGCCCTCGGGCACGAGTCCGGCCCGGTGACCCTGCGCGCTGGCCGCCAGGAGCTCGATTACTTCGAGGGCCGCTTGATTGGCGCGCGCGGCTGGAGCAACACCACGCCTGTTTGGGACGGCGGCAAGCTGATCCTGCGGCGGGGCGAGGACAGCGTCGACGTATTCGCCGTCTCGCATGCCACGGTCCGGGACGGTCCAGATCTTCCAAAAACGGGAACGGCCGTGGCTGGAGCGGTCGGCTCGATCCGTTCGTGGGTGGACGGGCTGAGGATCGAGCCCTTCGTTCTGCTGACGCGGCAGCCCGTAAATACCGGGTCGAACGTCGGCGGCCGGCTCCGCACCATAGGCTCGCGCTTCTCGGGGGTACTGGACAGCACCTGGGACTACGAGTTCGTCCTGATGGGGCAGGGCGGACACGTAGGCGGCCTCGACAAGCGGGCCTGGTCGGCCACGACCGGACTCGGCAAGACCTTTGAGCGGCTGCCGGCTCGGCCGAGGCTTGGTTTCGAGTGGAGCCATGGCAGCGGGGACGCGAACCCGCTTGACAGAACGAACTCGAGCTTCGAGCCGTTCTTCATATCCCGGCACCGGCACTACGGCGAGCAGGATCTCGTGGCTCTCAGGAACCTGCAGTACCTCAACGGCGGCGTACGGGTGCACCCGCGAGAGGGGCTGGAGATCGAGGTGGAGTACATCTCGCATCGCTTGGCCAGCCGGAACGACGGCCTGTATGCTGCGAGCAACGCGCTGCAGGTCCGGGCCCCGGAAGGCGGCAGCAGCACGGGGTCGGTCGGCTCGGAGCTGGACGCAGTCCTGCGGTACCGCCCGACGGAACGGGTCCAGCTCGTTGTCGGCGTCTTCCGGTTCTTCGCCGGCCCCTTCGTCGAGCGGCACGTGCCGGGCGGGGAATCGCAGACCTACCTGTACACGAGCCTCGTCGTCCGGCTGTAGCCGCGACCGACCTGGGCTCGGGTGTCACCGCTTCTGCGAGCCGCGAGGCCAGCGCGGACAGTTCCGTCGAGCTATAGGCCGTGACTGCCGTAGCGGAGTCAGATTCGCGCAAGTGCCCTTGCTCCCCGGAACACAACCGTGGTGTCTTGGGTCGCCCTATTGGACCGGCAACGCCATCACGGCTCCCGGCAATGCTACGCCGACAAATGCAGGCTGGGGGCTGCCAATCTTGACCCGATCATCAATCTCGCGCCGCGCCGAGGAGTCTCCGCCTGGATCGACGAGATTCATTCCTTCCGCAGGGCCAGGTAGACTCTCCAGTCCTCTTCGACCTCCAACGTGTCGAAGTGTCCCCTCCAAGACTCGAGGAAGGACTTGGTCGCCTCTTCTTGGCGGACAGCCAAGATGGCCAGCAGTCGCTGCGAGGCTGCGTTGTTCGGCGCTTCAGGCGAACGGAGCAACTGAATAGTGGAATCACAGTCGCTTAGCGTCCCAAGTCGCGATTGGATGTCTCGCAAGGCCTCGAGCCGCCTGGCCAACGACTGGCCGTACTGCTCCGAGAAGAGTTCTAGGCAGTAGCGCAGTCGCTTGCTCGCAAGTCGAAATGCGTGCAGTTCCCCTGCCGCGGCGTTTTCGCTGCAGGCTGCGCGTCCCTGGCGGAAGTAATCTGCCGCTAGCAAGGGCAGGACCGCGCTGGCGTTTGCCGCGCAGGATTGGTCAGGCATCCAATGCGGGTGGATCGACGGCCTTCCACCCTTAGCAGTCACTCCGGGTCTCTCTTCGACGGGTTCGGGCGCAGCGCTACTCGCGGTGCCGAGCCACCGGCGTGTGAGGTTCTGAACCCCTTTGCGCTCCAGCCGCTCGCTCATGAACCGGGCTGCCGTCTCGCGCCTTCGTCGCAGATTGTCCGCAAGCGAGTGTCCCATGCCCGAGTCCATTTCAGAGACGAGCTCGAGCGCGACGTCCAGTTCGCGCACCGGTCGGGCTGCCGAGAGGATCGATTTGACCCGCTTGCGAAAGTCGGCCGCTCGATCCCGGGCCAGCAAGGGGGTAAAACAGTCCAGCGTATAGACCAAGCGCCGTGCCGCCACCCGCAGGTCGTGTACGGCGGAGGCGGTTGGGTCGGAGCGCGCCGCTCCCAATCGCTCTGCCGTCTTTTCGGTGCGGCGCAAGCAGCGTGAATGGACGAAGTCGAGGAAGTCGCTCCGAGGCTGCGGAGTCGATTTCTCAGGATCCGCGCCGGGGGCGCGAGTGTCTGTCGCGGCAGGCTGCATCACGCAAGGCTGGCAACGCCAATCCCTCAGGTCGCGACACCGAGTATCCGTGCCAGTTCCGGGATGTTCGGATTGCCGTAGTATTCGCCGTCGATGTCGAACGTGGGCACGCGGCGCTTGCCGCCATTGTGGTGCATCACGAGTTCGGCGGCGCGATCGTCGTTCTCGATATCGATCTCCGTGAACTCAATGCCTCGCTCGCGCAAGAAGTTCTTGGCGCGCCAGCAGTCTGAGCACCACTGTGTCGAGTACATGCGGATCGCCATACGAGTCCAAGAATAGCATCGGCTTGGCGAGCCCTTAGGCCCAGCGTCCCAACACCGGGAGCCACCCCTTGCGGGCGAGTAGCTCGACGAAGTTCAACAAGATCGCCAGAACCAGCAGGACCGGCCACAGATCCATCCAGCGCTCTATCGCCCGGCCTCCGGTCGCGAAGAGGTCTTCGGGAGCGGGATTCGTGCGACCGCCCGTCGCGGCAGCGATGGTCTGGAGCAAGTCAGAGTCCGAGCCATACCGGCTCAATTCGGAATTCTCGCGATAGTACGCGGCCTCCGGAAACGCGCGAGATCTCTCGGCGGGCCGGATTCGGAACAGTCCGTGAAGTCCTTCGGACGGGAAGCGCGCCTCGAATCCCGCGCCAGTCGGTTTCGGTGTCGCGACATGTCTGTAGCCATCCGGACCCAGCGCATAAAGATCGGGCAGATCGTCCGCCCTGTCAGCCGAGGATGGGCTAAAGCGAGCTACGATCTCGTCGGTGCTCGCGTCGTATTCCGTCTGTACGGCGGTACGCGCCGCCCGCGGCAACAGATCCCGCAGCGAGTTCGACCAAAACGTGTCGAACCCTTTCCAGGCTACCCAGTTGGTCGCCCAGCGATCCTTGGCATCGGACGTGAATACAGCCGATCGGCCGAGGCCGAACTGCCAGCGCGCGAACAAGGGGTCATCGTCAGCGGCGTGCAGGATCGTATCTGCCGCTGGCTTGACCTCGAACTTGACCCAGCCCAGCAGCGGCCCCGGTTCGGCCAAGTCCAGGCCTTCGAGGATCTCGAAGTCTCGCTCGGCGAACGGCACGAATTCCCGCTCCGTGACGGATGTGCCGGTGTGCTCCATCACGTCCTTGAGCACGATCTGCTCCAGTGCTGAGATATCGATCAGGAAATAGGACTGCCCCTCGGCGCTGCGGGCTACGCGCTCCAGATACGAGCGATTGACGTCCTGGCCCAAGCCGATCGTCGAGATCGTCACCTCGTTGGCGGCGGCTTCGCGCGCAAGTGCGATGCTGTCGCCTTCCTCGGAGATTCCGTCCGTCAGCAGCAGGATGTGCTTGTACACCGCCTCCTGTGGCTGGATGATCCGGTACGCCTCGCCTAGGGCGGGTGCGATCTGGGTGCCGCCATCTGCCACGATTCCGCTGATCATCCGCTGGGTTTCGTCTGGCGTCTCGTTCCGTCTCAGGGGAGCGGCCCATTCGAACGAATTGTCGAATGCCAACACTCCCACGCTGTCAATCGCTCGCAGGTTCTCGACCACGCCTAGGGCCGACTGCCGCGCGAGCTGCATCTTCTTGCCCTCCATCGACGAGGACTTGTCCACGACCAAGACCACGGCCGTTCCTTCCGGCGTGCGCGGCGGGGCTAGGATCGCCGGCAGCATCGATTGCAGTTCGTCCGGTTCCTCGTGGGCTTGCTCGCGATAGAGATTCTTCTCGCCCGCGACGAGCAGGAAGCCGCCGCCGCCGCGCACGAACTCGGCAAGCCGTTCCTTGACAGCCTCGGCCCATGCTTCGAAATCTTCGTTCGAGCAGATCACCAAGTCGTAGTCGAGGCTCTCTGCATCGCGCACCGCTTCCGCCGGCGCGCGCTCGAGTTGGAATCCCGATCCCACCAACACGCCAGCCAGGGGAGCGTTCTGTTGGTCGGAGTCGGAGGAAATCAGAAGAGCGCGCGGCTCGTGGATGGATACCGCGCCGGCGAAGCGTACCTGCTCCTCGGCAGCGGTCGTGAGCTGGCCCTCCACCAAGGTTGCTCCCGGGCTTTCGAGCTTGGCCCGTGCCACGACCGCGCTGGTGCCCGCTTGAAGCGTCACTCGCTCGCTTCCGATCAGCTGCCCGTCCGCGCGCAGCTCGAGGCTTGCGCGCACGGACTCGGGGCTCTCGATCTCGAATTCGATCGGGAAGCTCTCGCCAACATATGCTTGCGAGGGCATGCGCATGCCCGCGAGGCGGAGCCTCGGTTCCGCCCGCCCCGCCAATGCGTAGGTGTCAACCGGCACGTTGCGACTCCAGGCTTGGTAGACCGCACGCTCGACCGCTCCCTCGCTGGCGCGGCCGTCGCTGACCAGCACCAGCCGCGGCACGCGGTCGGCCGGCAGCGCGCCGAGCGCATTGCGCAGCGCTGCCTCGAGGTTTGTCGAGCGGCTGGCCTCGCTGTCACGCAACTGCCGCACGGGCAGCTTGCCGAACTCCAGCTCTCGCAGGGTGTGTCCCCCGCCCGCCGCCCGGGCTCGCTGCAGGAACGCCTCCTGCTGTCCGCGCTGCTCTTCCGGGATGCTGTCTGACGCGTCGCTCAGGATCGCGACCGCAGCGTAGGTCTCGGAGATGCGCCATTGAGGCTGGCAGAGGGCCACGCACACCGCCGCCAGCGCCAGCGCCTTCAGCAACAGGCCTAGCCGCCTTGGGGTGTGCACCCACTCGCGGGCGGCCCATGCCAGCAACGGAATCAACAGCAGCAGCGGCCAGGCGGTTTCCAGCGTCACAGGCTGCCCTCCTGCGCATGTGGTGGAGCAGCCTGAACCGTCTCAGCGGTCAGGCGCCGCCCCCGTCCGAAGCGGATCCAGTCGTACAGCAGGATCAATGCCGCAAGGGCTGCGAGCCACGGCCAGAGTATCCACGATTCGCCGATCCCGGCCAGTCCTGACGGCACTCCGCGCACGACCGATTCGGGCGGTTCCCAGTTGGTGTTCGGGATCTGCGGCTGCTGCAAGACCAGGGTCAGGTCGTGATCGGCGGTCGTCACGCGGTAGGTGTCCCGCTGGTCGGCGTAGAAGCGCACCTTCCCGTCGGAGAGCACCCACGGGACCTTGGCTCCGCTAGCCGTGCGTACGGAAACCTGTTGCGGGGCGGAATTCGGCGCCTCGATGGTCACCGCGCCGGGACCTCGGGCGGCGACCGCCTCCGCGCGAAATGCCGCAGAGTCCAGCCACGAGACCGCATTCGCGAAGAGCATCGGCGCGGACAAGCGGTCGCGCACGGACGGGTCTGTCAGATCGAAGCCCAAGGCTACGAGTCTCTCCTCGTCATCGGACCGGGCGACGATGACGGGTCCGTCAGCCGTGCTGGCGATGATGTCGTCGCCCGGGCGAGGCGTGAAGACGCGAACTCGGTCTGGAATCAGGTCGGGGTCACGGATTCCCTTGGCAAGCTGATGCGAGGCCGACCACTCCGAAACCGGGCTTCTGCGCGCAGACGCTGCCTCTGCGATCGGCGAGGGCGTGCCCGGGGGAGCGAGGTAGATCGCGCGGCTTGACGATCCAGTGCCGCCGCCGCCCGCCCACACATGGATAGCATCAGCGGTCAGATCCTCGGGAGACTTCACATAGCTGGCCTCGATGCGGGCGCCGGCCGCGAGCAGCGGCCCGAACTCCAGTTCCGACGCCCCGTGGATCTGGACGCGAGTGCGGTCCGGGGCGGGGATCGCGACTGTCGCGACGTTGTTCTGCGGGTAGGCGTCGTCTGCCGCGAGTTGCGCCCGCAGCCTGCCGGGGTGCTGGCTTCTGAGAGTGAACTGGAGGCTGGCGTCTCCGCCCGGCCCGATGGAAAGGCCGCGATGACCTAAAGGCCTGTCGAAGAAGAAGAAGTCGATGCGAGCCGTCTCGGCTTCAGAGCCGTAGTTCCGCGCCTCGAGTGCGACGTCCCACTTGCCTCGCTCCGAGAGGTCGGCAGAAGCCTCCAGCGAGAGGATTCCGAGCGAGTCGCTAGGAGCCTCTGTCTGCAGGTAGCGAACCCGAGGCAGCACCCCCGCGCGAGCCGGCTGGCCGTCGAATCGCCCCGGACCGACGTAGACCGTCTCTCCCGCTCCTGCATCGTCCGGCAGCGGCTCGCCGCCCGAATTCAGCGCAAGCCGGAGCGTGCCGTCGGCAAGGTCGAATGCGGAGCCGATGTCGAGCGGAGTCAAGCTGGGCTCGGCTGCGGCGACGCTCTCGCGCAGCAGCTGGCGGTCTCGCGTGAATGGGATCCGGACCATCGGCGAGCCGTCCGCTTCGATCAGCATCACCTGATCGCCAGCGGGCAGGGAGCCGATATAGGCCAGGGCCAGGGTCTTGGCTTGGTCCATCAGGTTGACGCCGTTGCCGTCTGCCAGCGCCATCGAAGCCGATGTGTCAAGGACAATCACGCGACGTTGTGCCGCGGAATCGGAAGTCCCGGGCCGGGGATCCGCGATGGCGAGAAGCAGCAGCCCAAACGCGATCAGCTGAAGGACCAGGGAAAGCGGATGCTGGATGCGCTTGTGGCGCTGCCGCGTCGCGGGCGCGGGCCGCTTCGGCCAGAAGCGCAGCGTCGAGACAAGCACCCTTCGGCGCGACCGGTCGTAGAAGTACAGAGCGACGAGCAGGCCGGCGATTGGCGCGAAGATCCCGAGCAGTTGCGCCAAGGCGAGGTTGAGCAGGCCCATGGTCTATTGCGGTCCCATCGCGTGGCGAGTGGCGGGCAATTCTTGGAATAGCACGCTCTCGATCGGTTGGGAAGTAGAGAGGTGCAGGTATTGCGCGCCGGAACGCTTGGCATGTCGCTCGAGGGCGCGGCAAAACTCGTCGTACGAATCGCGATACTCGCGAGCCGAGCCGTCGTCAAGGCTGACCTGCAGAACCGAGTCCGTCTCGGCGTCGAACAGTTCAAGATCGCCGCGCCAAGGAGGCTCGCGATCGCTGGGCGAGGCGATCTGCAGCAAGTGAACCTCGTGGCCTTCGTTGACCAAGTGCTCCAGCGGCAGATTGTCTCCTGCGTCGTTCAAGAAGTCGCTCAGCACGAATGTGATCCCTGGGACGGGAAACTTCATCAGGTAGTCCCGCACCGGGCGCTGGAAGGCCGTGCCGCCGCCGGTTTCGAGGTTCGAGATGTACTCCGCCGCCTGGCCGTAGCGGAGTCTTCCCCCGTGCGCTCGAAACGAATCCGAGAGTGTGTCCGAGAAGGGTTGCAGCACGATGGTCTCGAGCCGGACCAAGCCGACGTAGCACAGCGAGGCCGCCAAGCGGCAGGCATAGGCGAACTTGGAATCCGAGGCATCCTCTCCGCCGACCGCCATCGACTCGCTGGTGTCGATCAGTATGCGCACGGGAATCCGCGGCTCGGACCGGAACAGCTTCAGGAACATGCGCTCGAGGCGCATGTAGGCTCGCCAGTTGACGGCGCGCAGGTCGTCGCCGCGCTGGAAATTGCGGTGGTCCAAGAATTCGTGCCCGACGCCAGGGTATCGGGACACGATGTCACCGCCGATCCGCCCCTGAAAGGACTGGGTCCAGCGGATCGTCAGCCGCTCGAGCCGCTCCAGCGCCTCTGCGCTAAGCAGTGTGGCCGGAGCGTGCATTGCTTCAGCGTAACAACAGCTCGGCTCGGGACAAGCAAAGGCGGGGTCAAGTTGCGCTCTATAGGATCCTGCGAACCCTTGACGCCGAAAGGACTCGGATCTCAGCTAATCGCCACGTCTGCGGCAGTTGCGTACATCTACGAACGAAAGCGTTGCTCGATTTCAGTTTCTGAAGCGGTTTCAAGAAACAGTTCAAGAGCCTCTCGTACGTTGGAGCGTGCTTCGATCACCTTGTCACCTTGACTAACCACGTCCAACTCGGGGCAGAGCGCTACGTAGCCGTTCCCTTCGCGCTCGATAATCGCGGTCAATTCCTTCGGCATGTTGCTCTCCGAGACGGTTGTCGCCGCTTGCAATCGCGATTGTAGCCTTGTCTGGAAGGCTTCCATCGCCCCGAACGCGGCAAGGTTGCGTCCTATATTTGCCATCAACGTCGGAGTCGCATTCGCCTGACTCCCCGTTTTCGTTTGCTCCGTGGAAGAAGCGCTGGGGCGACAGCGGCCTTGCAAGCGCAATTCGGCTGGTTTACAATACATATAGAAGGAGACCAATTGGAAACCGCTTCCCTAGTCTGAGACATGATTGCTGACCGAGTTAGACTGGCGCGCCGCAAGTCTGGGCTGTCGCTGCGTGGCCTCGCGGCCGCCATCGACGGAAGAGTGACCGCTCAAGCCATCGGCAAGTACGAGCGAGGGGAGAGCATTCCCAGTTCGGGCGTCCTGATTGCGTTGTCAAGAGCCATGGGCGTGTCTGTGAGTTACCTGATGGATGCGCAGGACATCGAGATCCGAGGGGTCGAGTTCCGCACCAAGACCAACACGACCGCTCGGGATCGGGCAAAGGTCGAAACGGAGGTGCTTGAGTGGATCGAACGCTATTTGCAAATTGAGGCAGTGCTGGAGCTGGACAGTGCGCATTGGCAATGCCCGGTCAAACCGCCTAGGGAGCTAGGCCAAGTGCGCGACGCGGAACAGCTAGCTGCCGATGCACGTGAGGAATGGCGCCTGGGAATCGAACCGATCCCCAACATGACCGAATTGCTGGAGGAAAAGGGACTAAAGGTTCTGACCGTAGCGTTGCCCGACCGCGTCTCTGGACTCACCTGCCTCGTCAGGCGCTCTGACGGGCGGACCGAATTGCCAGTCGTCGTAGCGAACGATCGATTCACTCTTGAACGCCGCCGGTTCACGCTGGCCCATGAGCTGGCACATCGACTGATCGAGACCGAAACTCTATCGGATCGGCATGAAGAAGAAGCCGCCAACATATTCGCCGGCGCGTTCCTGATGCCGCGGGAACACCTGCTGCGCGAAGTCGGAAAGCGTCGAAACGCCCTAGGCTACAAGGAACTGATCGAACTCAAGCACGTCTATCGAGTCAGTGGCGCAGCGCTACTCCTTCGTTTGTTGCAGCTGAACGTCATCAGCAAATCTACGCTCACTTATGCCTACCAAACGATCGCTCGCGGCTGGCGAACCAAGGAACCCGAAGAAATCGAACCTATCGACCAGAGGGGGGGGCGCGAACGCCCAGCCCGGTTCGAGCGCCTGTGCTACCGCGCACTCGCAGAGGGCTTGATCTCGCTTGCAAAGGGTACGGAACTGCTGAGAATACCCCTCCCGGAAGTAGAGGCAGGCCTAAAGGGTCCGCAGCACGCCTATGCACCTGATAGTCAGTGACAGCAGTTGCCTTATTGACCTTAGGAAAGCTTCGTTGCTCGAGGCATTCTTGAATTTGCCGTATGAGGTCCTGATCCCGGACGCGCTCTTCGAGGAGGAACTCGTCCGGTTCACCCCCGCCCAGAAGGACTTGCTCTCGCAGGGAGGGCTCAAAGTAGTAGAGCTGCCGCCGGAGAGCGTTCTTCGTGCCCGAGCGATCGTTAGTGACTACCCGCAACTCTCAATTCATGACGCCTTCGCATACGCCCTTGCCGAGAGTTGCGAGGACTGCATGCTGCTCACGGGTGACAGGGGCTTGAGGGCGCTCGCCGAAAGTAACCGCTTGGGGGTCCACGGGACTCTGTGGGTGATCGATCAGATTCACAGCGTGGGCCTTGCACCAACCAACGTCCTGCTAGCGGTCCTTCGCGACTTTACCCACGATCCGAGCGTCCGGTTGCCCCGCCGTGAACTCGCGGCGCGAATCAGGCGGTACAAGAAGGCGGAGTAGCAAGCACATAGGAACCACGACTCCGTGAGTTCACGCTGCCTGTGACATGGCTTCTGCTTCGAATGGCGTTCGGGCACCAAGATGCAGTGCCTTCAATCGGGAAGAAGCGGCCAGGGTTGCTCTAGCGTGCGGATTGGCGTTCGACAAGGAGTAGATGGCCGAAGGCCGGCTTAGGTGACGGTCCACCGCGCCCGCTCGCGCCGCCATTGAGAATCCCCGTGATAGGCTGAGGTGTCTCGTCGATGAAGATCCGCCACATGCTCGCGACCGGATCGCCGACGGTCTCCTTCGAGTTCTTTCCGCCGAAGGAAGAAGATGGATTCGGCCCCCTCTTCGAGACGATTGATGCCCTCCGCTCGCTACGCCCGAGTTACGTCTCGGTGACATACGGCGCCGGTGGCACCACGCGCCACAAGACCGTCGAGCTGGTCAAGCGCATCAAGCGTGATGCGGGCATCGAGGCGATGGCCCACATCACCTGCGTGGGAGCGACGCGCGAGCACATCGCGGACGTGCTTGATTCGCTCGACGCCGACGGGATCGAGAATGTCCTGCCGCTGCGGGGCGACCCGCCGAGAGGTTCAGACCGCTTCGAGGCTGTCCCTGGCGGATTTCGCTACGCCAACGAACTGGTCGGCTTCATTCGCCAGCGCTACAGCTTCTGCCTGGGTGCCGCATGCTACCCGGAGACCCATCCCGAGGCTGCCAGCCCCGAAGACGATCTTGCAAACCTCAAGCGCAAGGTCGATGCCGGGGCCGACTTCCTGATCACCCAGCTTTTCTTCGATAACGATGACTTCCTCAGGTTTCGCGACCGGGCTGTCGCGGCGGGAATCTCGGTGCCGGTGCTGGCCGGCATCATGCCGGTTCGAAGCCTCAGCCAGACCCAGCGCTTTGCCACGATGTGCGGCGCGCGGATACCGGCCGAGTTGCTGGCCCGACTCGAGGCGGTGCAGGCGAGCCCCGCCCAAATCCGGGCGGTTGGCATCGACCACGCCACCGCCCAGTGCAGGCACCTGCTAGCCGAGGGCGTCGCCGGGCTGCACTTCTACACGCTGAACCACTCCACCGCCACTCAGGCCATCTACCGCAGGATCCGGGACCAGCTGGGCCGCTGAGCGCCCGCTCGCTCCGACTACGCTTCGGGGTATTGCATCGTTAGCGGGTCGGGCAGCGGAATCGCCCGGATGCCGGAGTCGCCGGAAAGCTTCTCAAAACTGAATTCCGGCTTGTCCGGGTTGCCCTTAAGCATGGCCTCTCGGTCGCCGACGGCCAGCACGACCAACTTGCCCGGATGCAGGTGCTGTTGGGCGGCCTCGAGCACGTCGTCGACACTGACGTCGCCAACGCGTTCGCGATACGTCTTCCAATAGTCCTTCTTCTGTCCGGTGAACTCGTCGTTCGCGAAAGTCCCGGCGACTTGGCCAGCGGTGGCGAAGAAGCGCGGAAAGATCTCGATTTGGTAGTTCTTGGCCGTGTCCAGTTCCCTAGCCGTGATCTTGTCGTTCTGCATGCGCTCGATCTCCTCGACCACGATCGCTGCCGCTTGGGCGCACGTCGCGTTCCGCGACTGGAAGCCGGCCGAGAAGGTTCCGGGATAGTACGTGCCCGGCTGGAAGCGGGAATAGGCGCTGTACGCCAAGCCCTCGTCCGAGCGGACGCGCACCATGATGCGGGAAGTGAAGCCGCCCCCGCCCAGGACCGAATTCATGATGCGCACCTTGAAGGCATCGGGGTCGAACCGGTGTATTCCCAGGTGCCCGAGGATCACGTGGGACTGGTTTACGTCCCGGCTGGTCTTGTCGACCATGTAGACGCCCGGCTGCGGTTCGTGCGACGGGGCCGGGATCTCGGCCGGTTCGGCCGGGCCAACCGGCCAGCCGTCCGCCAGGGCCTCGTTGAGCCGCCGGATCATGTCCTGGGTGTCGAAGTCGCCGGACACCGAGAAGAACATCCGCCGCGGATCGAAGCTCCGGGCGTGGAATGCTTGCATGGCTTCCCGAGAGATCGACTCGATCGAAGCCTGCGTTGATTGGATGGTGGTGAAGTGGTCCCCGTACGTGAGCCGGCGAAACTCGCGCGACTGGATCCGGTCCAGCCGGTCATTGCGGCGGGCCAGTCCCTGCATGGTCTGAGCTCGGGCAATCTCAAGCCGCTCGGCCTCGAAGCCGGGGTGCTTGAGCATGTCGAAGAACAGTTCGAGCGAGCGGTCGAGGTTTTGCGTCAAGCAATTGACCGAGCCGCCGCCAGACGTGGTCCCGATGTTCGCGCCAATGCGCGTCGCGAGGAAGGCCGCTTCCTCGTCGAAGTCCTGAGCGCTGAGATTGGTGGTGCCGCCTGAGCGCATCTGGCTGCCGGTGAATCCGGCCAAGCCCGCGCTCGCGGCCGGCACTTCGTACGAACCCGCCCGCAGCGTCAGCCCGATTGACACCAGCGGCAGCTGGTGGTCTTCCACCAAGTACGCCACCGCCCCCGAGTCCAGCTCGTGGCGGTACTCCGACGGGTCGGGAGGGTCGTACGAGAGCTTGGGGAAGACTAGGTCCCGGGGGTGCTCAGGCAGGCCGTCCTGGGCTTGTGCCAGCGTCGCCAGAGCGCCGCCTGCGGCTGTCTTGATCCAGTCCCGGCGCTTCATGGTCGACCTCCCTGCGGACCGCGCCCGCGCCCGCCACGTCTACCTCCGGGCGGGCCGGCACCCTCCTTGGTGTAGTACAGGGCCACGGTGCGGTTCGTCTCGGTGAAATACTTCTTGGCCACACGCTGGATGTCCTCCGGTGTCACGGCCTGAATGCGGTCCGAGAAGACATTGATGTTTTCCCACTCGCCCAGCGCTTCGTAGACCAGCAGCTGCATCATCAGTCCGAACTTCGATTGCAGCTTGCGGAAGTCGCCCGCGAGCTGCTGGTTCTTGACTTTTTGCAACTCGCGCTCGCCCACCGGTTCGCTGGCGATGCGGCCCAGCTCTTCCAGCAACGCCTTCTCGACGTCTTCAGGGGTCGAGCCGGGAGCCGCGACTCCCGAGATTTGGAACGAACCGTCGTACTTGCGCCCGTCGACTCCCGCCCCGGCTTGCACGGCCACCTGCTTCTCTAGCACAAGGGACTTATAGAGCCGGCCGGTGCGGCCGTTCAGCAGCGACGACAGCACGATCAAGGCGGGCTCGTCGACGTGGGCGTCCGGGACCGTGTGGAAGCGGATACTGGCCTGCGGGCGCGTCTCGGCCTGTCCGCTGAGCCGCTGCTCGGCCTGTTGCTCGACCTCGCGCGTGCGCACGGCGCCCGGTTCGCGCTCGTTGCGCTCCAGCCGCCCGAAATACTTCTGCGCTAGGTGCTTGACCTGTTCGACGTCAAAGTCGCCGACCAGCGCCGCTACCAAGTTGTTGGGCGCGTAGTACGTGTCGAAATACTCCATGGCCTCATCGCGGGTGATGGAATTCAGATCGGAGGGCCAGCCGATCACCGGCCAGCTGTACGGCGAGGCCTGCCAGAACATGGACTCCAACTGCTCGTTGAGCTTGCCGGTCGGCGTGGAGTCAACACGTAGCCGACGCTCTTCCTTGACCACGTCTCGCTCGGCATAGAACTGGCGGAAGACAGGCTTGGCCAGCCGGTCAGATTCCATCCAGAACCACAGCTCCAGCTTGTTGGACGGCACGTTGATGAAGTAGATCGTGTAGTCGTTGCTGGTGCCCGCGTTCATTCCCGAGCCACCGTTGAGGGTGTAGATCTGCGAGAACTCGTCCTTGACGATCAATTCCTGCTGTTCGGCGATGAGCTGGCTGAAGCGTTCCAAGAGCTCGCTGTGCTCGGGGCTGCGCACAGCCGGATCGTCGGCATCGGCGACGAGCCCGCGCCGCTCCTTCTCCAGCAGCTTGGCCCGTTCGGATTCCATCTGGGCGTACAGCCGGTCGAGTTCGTCCATGATTTCGAGGTCGCGCTCGAGGTCCTTGGTGCCGATGGCATGGCTGCCCTTGAACATCATGTGCTCGAAGAGGTGAGCCACGCCGGTTACTCCGGGCCTCTCGTTGACGGACCCGAACTTCGAGATCCAGCCGGCAGCGACGTTCGGGTCGCCCTCTCTCGGCAACAACAGGAACGTCAAGCCGTTATCGAGGGTGAGTTCTTCGACTTCGACGCGCTGCGCGGCCAAAGTGGCGGCCAACACCAGCGCTAGCGTGAGGAATCGCAAAACCAGAATCTGCATAGCCTTCAGTTGAGTATGACGCAAGCGCGTATGGCGGCGTGTCGCACCCGCCCGGAACTTGTCCTGGGCGTGGTGATATGCTTGCGCCGGAATGGACTGGAAGCGCGTCAAGCGCACGGTTGCCAGCTTGGCGCCGGGCATCTTCATCATCGGCTACGTCGTGGGCACGGGCAGTGTCACGACGATGAGCTCGGCCGGGGCCAGCTATGGCATGTCGCTGACATGGACGCTGGCGCTGGCCTCGGTGTTCACGCACTTGATGATCGTCGGCATCAGTCGGCTCACGATCCTGTCTGGCCAGACCCTGCTGTATCTGTTCCGGCGTCACTTCGGCACGCCTGTCACCGTGTTGATGATCCTCTCGCTCGTGGCCACGCAGCTCACGTCCATCATCGGCGTGATGGCCATCGTGGTGGATGTCTTCAGCGAATGGTGTTCTTCGGCCCTGGGGATCGCGGCCGATCCCTTGCTGGCGGCCATCCTGTTCACTGCTTTCCTGCTCGGCCTGTACTGGGTCGGTCGCCACGGGTTCTTCCTCAAGGTCTTGGCAGCGCTGGTCGGAGTAATGGGCTTGGCGTTCTTCTTCACCTCCGCGCTGGTCCTTCCCGGGGCGGGCGAGCTTGTTTCCGGCTTGGTGCCCAGCATTCCCACTTCCGGCAATCCGCGCTTGCTGATCGCGGGCATGGTCGGCACGACCATGGCGTCGGTGGTGTTGTTCACCCGCAGCGTGCTGGTGAAAGAAGAGGGCTGGAGGGCGAGCGACCTGCCGGTGGTGAACCGCGACTCCGCGTTCTCGATGACGCTGCTGTTCTTCATCAACGCCGCCATCATGGCCTGCGCCGCAGGGACGCTGCACCGCCAGGGCTTGGAGATCGACGCGGCAATCGACATGGTCAAGACCTTGGAACCGCTCGCAGGCGGTCTGGCAACGGGCGGCTTCGTGATCGGCATCATCGCGGCCGGCCTCTCGTCGCTGTTTCCGAACTACCTGCTAGGGCCCTGGATGGCCGCGGACTTCCTCGGCTTGCCCCGCAAGATGGGCGGGTCGGCCTTTCGGGCGATGGTCGTCGGAGCCGCGCTGTTCGGACTGGTCGTTCCTGTGCTCGGAGGCAGGCCCGTGCAGATCATGATCGCCTCGCAGGCGGTTAGCCCGGTCGCGATGCCGCTGCTGGCACTATTTGTCTTGCTACTGCTGAACAAGGAAGAGGTTTGCGGGCCTGACCGCCCCTCGCTCGCCCTCAACGCGGGCCTGGGCGTAACGGTGCTGTTCTCGTTCTACATGTGTTTCGTGGCCCTGTCTGGCTTCTTCGGAGCGTGACAGGCGGGCTGACGGTTTCCCGCGGAGGGCACCGTGCGAACTCGAGGAGCATCAATGCGACGAACCAGCCCGAGCCTTCTTGTAGCGGCTGTGTGCCGCGCTGCTCGGCTAGCTCTCGATGGTCGCTGTTGGCGTTGACGGCCGAGAGTTGGACGGTCCGCCGCTGATCAGGAATCCGGGCACATCCGCGCCCGGCAATCGCTTGACGTATTGGTCTGGCGAGCGCTCCGCGATCGTTGCCGTGCTGCGCAACAGATTCGCGGTCCTGGCTCAAACCGGTCTTCGCAAATCGGACTGGATTGTTGCAGCCCTATCTTCCCCGGCTCATTCGCATTCGACTGTGATGTTCCTGCGAAACGGGCCGGTGAGGTTCCAGCTGATGCTGCTTCGGCTGTTGCTGCCGCTTACGCGCGTGCTGGCACCGTCACTGGTCTCGAAGGTGCAGGTTAGCCCGGCCAGGTTCTCGGTTTCGAACGTGAGCGTGATCTTGCCTCGCGGTCGCGACTCGGGCGTGCTCGGCGGCGCTGGCGGTGTCGGCGGTTGCGAGTCTGGCGGCTCGATCCCGTCTACGCCCAGGCCGGCGGTCCATTCGCGGTGGTAGCTGATGTTGACTGCGTCGTAACGTGCCTGCCCTTCGGTATCTGCGCCTCTGTTCAGGGCGATGAGCACCCATTCGCTACCGACCTTCATTAGCGTTGGCCCGACGCTGTCGCCGAGCTCGATAAACCGCGATCCCGGATCGGTCCGTATGGTCATCACTGAGGCGTGCGGCTCGGTCTAGATCGGCCAGTCGGCGCTGGCCGCGCTGCGGCGTCCGGTCTTGCCGATTGTTCGGACAGTCAGGCCGGGCTGGATCGTGAGCGCCTCGGCTAAAGTCGGCAGGCGTGCCGGCGCGATTCTCGAGCCTTGGAACGGTCTTGGAAGCCTCAGCAGCGCGATGTCGGCTCCAACATCTTCCCAGCTCTGGGGGGGCGCTGGTTCGTAATCCGCGTGCACGTGGATCGTGATGTGCCGCCTTTCGTCGGCCCGGCCCGGCGGGCGGGCGAATCTTCGCTCTTCGGAGCCGCTGATGTGCCGGACGGTGATTTGGCGGCCGCCGGTTGCGTCAATACAATGCGCGGCGGTCACGGTCCAGCTATTTGAGATCAACGTTCCCAGGCATCCGCCGTAATAGCGACCGTAGTTGGTCTCAAGGAACACCAAGAACGGCGCTGCGCTAGAGGTAACTCTGGTTCCCCCGCTGAGATCCCTGCGGTCGAGCGGGCTTTCGGTGGTTGCAGCTTGGAGCTGCGCCAGCGCGGCTGCGCTGGCCAGCGCGAGTGTGACGATTCGCATGGCGTGGAGTCTTGTTCGACCAGGCCGATGGGTGACTTCCCCGACCGGGCGGATGGGCAACACTATAGCCGCAACCGCCGGTCATTCCGGTAGCGCGTGACCGATAGAACAAGTGTTGGCCACTTCAGAGCGACTTGTGGGCGGTTCGCAGCGTGCAAGCCCGCTGCTAGGTGGTTTCCGCAGCGTCCGGGCCCTTGCGCCTGACGTGTCCGAGCGCAGCCCGGGCTGATTCCTCGTCGACCATGTCCCGCTCCAAGTAGTAGGCGATCACATCGCTGATGCGGTAAAGGCTGTGAACCGGATAGCCTTTCTCGCGGAGGCCGCGGTCGCCGCCCTGCTCGCGATCAACGACAACCAAGACCCGCGCGACTTCCAACCCGACCTCGCGCAAGTAGGCAGTGGACCAGACCTTCGTCGCGCCAGACGCTATGACGTCGTCGATCAGCGTGATCTCGCGCTCGGTGTCGCATGTCCCCATGTACGCGCTGCTGCCATAGTGCCCGCCCGGGTAGGCAGCGCGCTGCTTGCGCAGCTGGCCGTATGCTAGGGGCTGATCCGTGCCGCGCGAGGCCAGCGCCGCGGCCAGCGCCAGCGGCGTGGCCGTGTCCGGTATCCCCACGACTTGCTGCGGCCGCCCCGAATCGCCCGCTAGGGCAAAGATCTCGCGGTGCAAGGCTGCGCCCAGGGCCTGCAACAGGTCGAGGTCGTCGTAAAGCCCGTGCCGCAGGTCAATGAAGATTGGCGTATTGAGCCCGTACTCTTGGCGCACTCGGGCGCCGAGCAGGATCAGGCCTCGGCGCCAGAACGCGTCGAGGATGGGGTCAGCCTGCATCTCTCCTCAGAACGTCCCAGCGGACTTCTCGCACCGCTGGCCTGGCGTCTGCGAAACCAGCGTCGTCGTTCCGCAACTCCCCGATAGCCAGTTTCGGCATCTGCACGAGGCGCTCTCGGTATTCAGGCTTGATCGCAAGGCTGTCCAACCCCACCGAGTCGGGGCGTGCAAGGCGTAGCGCTCCTGCGCAGCGTTGATCAGCGGGCGGATGTGCTGGAGGCGGCCTTCGGCCAGGATCACGCACCACGGGACGTTGTTGTGCAGGGCATCGTCGCCCGCGGGGATGGTGTCCGCGTCCAAGCCGCGTTTGCGGCCTCTCGCTGCGAGCAGGGCGGTCACGGCGACCAGCTGATGGCGCATTGATGTGGACACAAGGATCTCGCGGGCAGGCACGATTGTATATCGGGACCGTGAGGCACCTGACAGCGCCATGGCCATCAAGGACCGGCCTGTCCGAGATGGGCTTGGCCGCAGTTGAGTGGTAGGGTTCGCGTGCCCGCCGGACAGTTCGGTGGAATCGCATATGCCGTTCGGCTTGACTCAAGCCGCTCGGGAGCCCGTAGTGCGTGACGGACGAGGTAAGGCCATCCGACGGGCTCGATTCAGGGCACCGCGATAGCAGGAGGCGCTTGGAGTCCGCCGTTCAGCAAGCGAGGTCTGCGCGCTCGATCCGCAAGCCGTCCAAGTTGCCGAGCACGGTCAACGCGATGCGATCTTGCTGGAACCATTCGTTAGCCAGCGCCTCGACCTCGGGAGCGGTCACGGACTCGATTTGGTCACTGATCTCGTCGAGCGTGCGGACGTGGCCGTGGATCGCTTCTTGGCGCGCCAAGTTCGCCATGCGGCTGCTGGTAGATTCCAAGCTCAGCATCAGGCTGCCCTTGAGGTGGTCCTTCGCTCTCCGGATCTCAGGTTCTGGTGCCCGTCTGTCCTTGAGGTCCCGGAATTCCCGCAGCGCATACTGCAGCACTGTGCGCAGGGCTTCGAGCGAAGTGCCTGCCCCTACCGAGAGGCACCCGGCATCGGAATACAGGCCCAGGTCGGAATAGACGCTGTAGGCCAGTCCAGCCTCCTCGCGAATCTTCTGGAACAGGCGGGAGCTGAAGCCGCCGCCGAGCAGCGTGCTGAGTACCAGTCCGGCGAATCGCCTGGGATCGAGTGCGGAGAAGGTTTCCACGCCAAGCAGTACGTGAACCTGCTCCAGAGATGGCTTGTCGCGGAGTACGATTTCCGCTTGGCCCTGCGGCGGTTGCTCGGGTTCGGCCATGCCGGTGCCTGCGAGACCGCCGAAGTGCCGTTCCGCCGCGCGCGCGAACTCGTCGTGGTCGATATTGCCCGCCGCAGCGAGCATTAGGTTGGAAGCGCGAAACGTGTCCGCGAAGAACTGTCGCAAGCGGCTCCGGCGAAAGCCCCGGATGGACTCCTGCGTGCCGATGACGGGTCGTCCCATGCCGTGGCCGCGCCAGAAGCTGCCCGCGAAGATGGTGCCCAGCAGGTAGTCCGGGTTGTCCTCGTCCATCTTGAGTTCTTCGAGGATGACTCCCTTTTCGCGCTCGATCTCGTCCTCTGCGAGGGTTGGGTTCTGCACCATGTCGGCGAGTATGTCCAGGGCACGCGGCCAGTGCTCGTCCAGCACCTTGGCGGTGAACGCTGTGGTCTCCTTCGACGTGAACGCGTCGAGATTCCCACCCAGTCCGTCGATCTCACACGCCAGTTCGCGCGCTGAGAAGCGGTTGGTGCCCTTGAACACCATGTGCTCGATGAAATGGGTGATCCCGCTCTCGGGATCGGTCTCATGCCGGGAACCGGCGTTGAGCCACACGCCCAACGAAACAGAGCGGACCGCGGGCATCGATTCGGTGACAACCCGCAAGCCGTTGGGGAGCACGGTCTTGTAGATATTGGCGGGCAGGGCGCGCTCCATCCTCGCCATCGTAGCAATGCGATGGCGGACCGCTGACGCTAGCTTGCACTCTAGTCGTTTCGTGCGATGCTATGTCCGCATGCGGCGTCGAGAGTTCATCACATCGGTCGCTGGCGCGGCTGCCGGAATCGGATGCGGGTCGGAACCCGGCCCGTCAGAAGAGAGCGGGCAGGCTGGCCGCTTGACGGTCGATTTTCACCAGCACACGAACTACAAGGGCCGCAGCGATGACGAATTGGTGGCCCACCAGCGCAAGATGGGAGTCGACCTGACCGTACTGCTGCCCGCAGGGTCGAGGTACGGGCTGGCGGCTGACGCCTACGGCAATGACTCGGTCGTAGCGCTGGCGGAGCGGTTTCCGGCCGAGTTCGTGTGGTTTGCCAACGAACTTCCAGACATCGAGCAAACGCGGCCCGTGCTCGAGCGCTATCTGGGACTGGGCGCCAAGGGCATCGGCGAGCAGAAGTTCCCGGTTGCGTGCGATTCGGAGGCCATGCAACTCGTCTACTCGATCGCTCGCGACTACCAAGTTCCCGTACTGATCCACTTTCAGCACGAGGCTTACAACACCGGCATCGAAAGGTTTCAGGCCATGCTGGAGAAGTTCCCGACGGTCGACTTCATCGGGCACGCACAGACTTGGTGGGGCAATGTTGACGCCAAGCATGACCAGGCGGTGATGTACCCCAAGACGCCGGTCACACCCGGCGGAATCACAGACCGCCTGCTGTCCGACTACCCGAACATGTACGGCGATCTCTCGGCGGGCTCCGGGCTGAATTCGATGCTGCGCGACGAGGAGCATGCCCGCGGATTCTTGGATCGGCATCAGGATCGCCTGCTGTGGGCCAGCGACTGCAATGACACCATCGGCGAGGGGCAAGACTGCATCGGCGCAAACGGCTTGGCAGCGGTGCGGCGTCTATGCGGCAGCGACTCGATGCTTGGGAAGATCTTGGGTGGCAATGCGGCCCGCCTGTTGAAGCTTGCCTGAGGCCGATGCGCCGCGAAGGATCTTTTGACTGCTCGTGATCTGGACTGCGGGCGATTCAGAGCCGTGCGAGTGGCGGCTTCGGTCCGCCACTGCCAACGTCCGCGTGTGGGGTTGCGCTCGGTGACTCGGGAATAATGGGACCGCCATGACTAACTCGCTCTCGCGACGCGAATTTGCAGCGATGCTTGCCACGGGCGCAGCTGCGTGTGCGCGCTCCGAGCCCCCGCTCAACGTGTTGTTCGTCGCCTCGGACGACCTCACTTCCACGCTGGCCTGCTACGGCCACCCGGTCGTCAAGTCCCCGAACATCGATCGCCTCGCCGCGCGCGGGGTTCGATTCGACAACGCGTATTGTCAATTCCCGTTCTGCGGGCCCAGCCGCGCCTCGCTGATGACGGGAATGCGTCCCGACACGAGCGGGGTCGTCACCAATGCAATGGTGAACTTCCGCGAGAAGCACCCCGACGCCGTCACCCTCCCACAGCTGTTCAAGAACAGCGGCTGGCGCTCGATGCGGGTCGGGAAGATGTTTCACATGGGAGTCCCTGGCGGTGTCGGGACGATGAGGCACCAAGATCCGCCTTCGTGGGATGTCTCGATTAGCCCGCCGGGAGACGAGGACGAGAGCGTAGGGCTGGGCGGCGATCCGAATCCGGACCTGCGCAACGGATTGAAGATGCAGTGGGTCCAAACCGCCGATGCGACCGGCCAGGCGGATGCCGCGGCCGCCGACACGGCGATCGACCTGCTCGAGTCCACCGCCGACCAGCCCTTTTTCCTGGGGCTGGGATTCGTCCGACCGCACGTGCCGTTCGTCGCCCCAACTGAGTTTTTCGATATGTATCCCTTGGAGGAGATCGAGCTCATCTCGAACCCGCCGGATGATCTTGACGACATCCCGGCGCCCGCGAAGAACCTGCGACCGTTTCTTTGGAATCAGATGGGCATGAGCGAGGAGAACCAGCGGATTTCTCTTCGGGGCTACTACGCGTCTGTCTCGTTCATGGACTACCAACTCGGACGTGTGCTGGATGCATTGGAGAGGTTGGGGCAGGCGGATCGGACGGTCGTGCTGTTCTTCGGCGACCACGGCTGGCACCTCGGAGAGCACACGCACTGGCAGAAGATGAGCCTGATGGAAGAGTCCGTCAAGGCGCCCCTGATCATCTCAGCGCCTGGCATGCGCGGCAATGGCCGCGCTTCGAAGGCCATGGTGGAGTTTGTGGACTTCTATCCCACACTGGCCGACCTATGCGGTTTGGCCGCGCCTGCTGGGCTGGAGGGGGTCAGTTTGGCCCCCCTGCTTGACGATCCCACCGCCTCGGTGAAGGATGCCGCGTTCTCGCAGGTTCAGTGGGAGGACCGCATCTTTGGCCGAACCGTGCGGACAGACCGGTATCGCTACATCCGCTGGGAAGGGGACGGCGGCGGCGAAGAACTCTACGACCACACGACGGACCCGCGGGAGTTCACGAATCTTGTGGCCGACCCCCAGCACGCTGACGGATTGGAGCGAATGCGGTCTAGGCTCTCACAGGGGCCTGCCGAACCGGGAGCGTAGCGGTCGAGTGTGAAGACCCATAATCTTGGGCATTGATGTTGCGGTCGGCAACGGACCGCCCGAAGTACGATCCAGTTGTTTGAGTCCGCGAGGATCGGTCACTCGCTAGCGCTGAGTCGTTGTACTGGATCGATGATCGTTAGAAAGGGAAACTGACGAAAATCGCTGTCGCGGGTACATATTCGGCTAACGCCGTGCTCGCGCATCAGGACGGCTGTGTGAAGATCGTGCATCAAGTTCCCGCGAAGATCCGGGAGCTCCGACATAGTTTGCGCCAACACTGCTGCGTGCCGAGGAGTTGAAACCAGCAGGTCGAATCCGGGCGATCCCAGCAAGTCAGAAAGATAGCGATGCGCGTCCTTAGGACTCCACGGCGAGCGCAGCACGCGCGGGTGTGTGGTTACTCGCAGGAACTCGTAGCACACGCTCCAAGTGAGGAACGCCGGGGAGGGGTCCCTGCGCGCCTCTGCAAGCCACTGGCTGCATGAGAGATGAAACGCTGAATCCTTGTTAGCGGCGTACACAAGGACGTTCGTGTCAAACAACAGCACACTACTCCTCTTCCATCACCTTGTAGAGCAGGTCCCGATTCGAGATGTCGACCAATTCTTCTCCGCCGTTCCAAGTCGGTAGCGGAGGAAGCTCCGTTGTTGGTGAATTGGACGATGTGGGTTCAGAGAGGACACGCCTAAGGCCAGCCTCCACGAGCAGCGACATCGTGGTTCCTCTCCTGGCAGCCTCTTCTCGGAGTCGCTGCATGACAGAGTCAGCGATGTTCAGCGTTGTCTTCATATGGAAAACCATACCACGGCTAGACTGCGGATGTTTAGGCGATTCCGACGGCATCCCTCCGCCTGCCCCAGGCCTGTGGCCATCTCTTTCGAATCACGTGGGCATGAGCGGAGAAAACCGGTGGATATCCCAGCCAGGCTGCTATGCGGTCCGTTTCGTTCATGGACTACCAGCTTGGCCGCTTGCTGGATGCGATAGAGCGAATAGGGCAAGTGGCACGAATGATCGTCAGCCAGAAGGAGCCGGCTGCCTGGCCATCGGCGGTACCACGTCGAGCCCGAGGGCGGTCGCATTGTCGCGAATTCGATCATCGAACGACAGGACCTGCACCTCGGGCGACAGATTCCGAACGACCAGCGCAGTTGCCAGATGAAGGGCATCCAGCGACCTGATCGGCTCGCAAGGAAACGACCGTCGGGACCGCTCGACAACTTCCGCGTCCATGCCGTGGAGGGTCCAAAAGGCTGACGCCCTATCGACGACTGCGTGGAGCCGCAATGATTCGCTGGCACTGATTCGCCCGGTATTGATGGCCCGTCGGAGCGCCCGATCACACTCGACGAGCGTCAGATCCGAGGTGTGGACAGCATCGGCGGCGACAAGTTGCGACCAAGCAAGGCCAGCGCGCCCTGCGTGCTCTTCGTCGAGCAGCCATGCAAGGACGGCACTCGTCTCCGCATAGACCGTCACCTTTCGCCCCTGGTCTCGTCGAGCAGATCCTGTACGACCCGGGAAGGCAACCGGCCGGCAGGCCTGGGGTAAACGTCGGGGCGGTTCGCCGCACCTAGGCGAACCGATCCGGCGAGGGCTCGACGCCGCAGCCCAGCGTTGGCTTCTTCCTCGGTGGCGTGCGTAGGAGGGCCCAATTCGGCCACGACCCGCCCGTGGTGGGTAATCGCCACGCGCTCGCCCTGCTCTACCATGCGGAGATACGCGCTCAGGCGGTTCTTGACCTCGCGTACACCCGATGTCTTCATCGCATCCGATTGTAGCTACATGAGCCTACATTGTCAAGGTGTCCCCGTCGGTCGTGTGTCAGACCTGATGGCCGCGTTTGTCGCAAGCGCCACCCGCTGAGTTCGATGGTCCGAGCCCGTGCTCGGTCGAGCAGGTTCGGACCTAGCTTGCAGCGGCGCTTGCCGCCCGGCGTGGGAAGGATCTTGGCCTTGCGCCACTTCTGGGGCCTCGCCCGCGCACAGCGGCAGTGCGGGTTTTGCCGAGCTCTTTGCACCGGGAGTCCGGGGACCTTCGGACGGTAGGCCTTGGTAGAATGCGGGGTTTGGTTGTGAGGATCAAGACCGTCATGTCCGCTTCGAATCTCCGCGTTTTCCAGTTCTCGTTGCTCTTCGCAGTGCTTGTTGCCGCTGTGCCTCTAGCGGCTCAAGAGACCGTCTCGGTGCGCGTGCGTTTCGGCATCTCGGATGTTGTCGAAACCAAGTGGGACGGCTCGGCCACGGTCTCGGGCGGTGAATTGCTGCAAGCCTCTGACTGGCACCCGAGGCCGGAAAACTCGGTCGATCCTGCGGGGAGCTGGCGGTTTTCGACGCGCAAGGGCGTGAACTACAACTGGCGCGCCTATGAGAACATTCCCGATCGGCACGTCAAGACGTATTTCTGGACGCCCGGCGTGGTGCTAGACATCAGGGGCGCTTCCGCTGCGGAAGTCCGCATCGCCACGCTGCAAGGGGACTTCGCATTCCCGCTGAGCGACGTGCGCTTGGGCGAGCCGTTGGAATTCTTGGGCGGCTCTGCCGTGGTCGACAGGGTTCCCACTGTGGAGAAGCTGACTGGCCCTGAGGCCGAAGACGACTATCCCGCTGTGCTCGGAGGGACCGACGGTTCTGCCCGCACGGCGTGGGTGGCATTCCGCGACGGAGCCGACGTAGTGCTGACGCGGACGTTCCAAGGCGGCGCATGGGGGCCGGTCGAAACGGTCACCGAGTCACCCGGCGATATCCACATGGTCCAGATCGGCCGCGCCGGAGATGGCAGCGTCTGGTTCGTTTGGGCCGAACAACGCGACGGCAATTTCGATCTGTATGGCAGATCCCTCACGGAGGGCTCTTGGGGATCCACGGTCCGGCTGACCGAAGCGCCCCAGCCGGACGTGCTGCCGAACATGGCGACTACGACTGGCGGTCACATCTGGCTGGTCTGGCAAGGCTTTCGGGATGGCCAGTCGGACATCTTCGCCAAGCGCTATGTGGACGGGCAGTGGGTGCCCGCCCAGCTCGTTTCCGCGTCTTCGGCGAATGACTGGGAGCCGGTCGTCGCTGCTGGAAGGGACCACGAAGTACACATTGCATGGGATAGCTACGGATCTGGCAACTACGACGTGTTGATGCGCACCTGGGACGGCGAGCGCTGGGCCGCCAGTCCCGAGCCGATAGCCGACACGCCGCTTTATGAGGCACACGTCTCGCTAGCGGTGGACGGCCAGAACCGCCTATGGGCGGCTTGGAACGAGAGTGGCCTGAACTGGGGCAAGGATACGGGCTTCATGCTCCCCGTCGAAGGCACGCTGCTCTACGAGTACCGCCAGACGCGGGTGGCAGTGCTTGACGGCATCGAATGGCAGGTCCCGGCCGATGACATCAACATGTCGCTTCCATCTCATATGGACAGCCGGCATAACGACTTTCCGAAGCTGGTCGCTGACGACGACGGACGGATCTGGCTGTTCGGACGCCATCGCACGATCCGACAGCGCGACATGCCTTTCGACACGCCACTGCACCGCGCGGTATGGCAGATCTGGGCGAGCACTCTGGACGGCGACGAATGGACCACTCCGTACGAGATTCCGTCCAGCGGCAGTCGGCAAGATGTGCGCTGGGGGGTAGCTCCCGACGGCGCCGGAAGCTTGATCGCTGCGTGGCAGTCCGATGGCCGTGACTACGCCGACTTTCTCTATCAGCACACGGACGTCTTCGCGGCGAAGCTGCCGGCGCTGGGGCGCACGGCCGCTGCACCTGATCTGAGGGTCAGGCCCGAGCGGGTAGTGCAGTTCCACAACGTGGCGCCCACGGAGGTCGAAGACCTAAAGCGATTGCGCGGCTATGAGATCAGTTCCGGGGGCAAGACCTACAAGATCTACCGAGGCGATACTCACCGGCACACCGAGTTTTCGATGGACGGGAATAACGACGGTTCCCTGTTCCAGACCTATCGCTACGCGCTCGATGCCGCTAGCCTCGACTACCTGCTCGTCAGCGAGCACAATTTCCAAGGCGGTCCGGACAACCCGTACATCAACTGGGTGTTGCAGCAGGCGGCCGATCTCTTCTCGGTCAGCGGGGCGTTCCAGCCGTTCTACGGTTACGAGCGCTCGGTCCGGTACCCGGACGGCCATCGAAACATCCTGTTGCCCAAGCGCGGCACCCCGACACTGCCCATCCTGCCCGAGGAGTCCAGCCACGCGAGCGGGGCTGGCCGCCTCTACGAGTACTTGCGCGGAAACGGCGGCATTGCGATTTCTCACACGTCAGCCACGGGTATGGGAACAGATTGGCGTGACAACGATCCCGAGGTCGAGCCCTTGGTGGAGATTTTCCAGGGCGATCGTGTGTCGGCCGAATACGAAGGTGCCCCCCTAGCGGCGGACGGTGATCGGCCGACGACGCAAGCGGGCGGCTTCGAGCCGGCTGGTTATGTCTGGAACGCCTGGGCCAAGGGCTACAAGCTGGGCGTGCAAGCCGCGTCGGACCATTTGTCGACCCATTACTCGTACGCCTGTACGATTGCAGAAGAGTTCACGCGCGAGGGGCTCATAGACGCCATGAAGCAGCGCCACAACTACGGCGCTACCGACAACATCGTGCTGGACTACCGCATGGAGGCTAACGGTGGCGAATACCTTCAGGGCGACATCGTGAAGGTCGACGGCGACTTCCGCCTGAAGGTCAACATCTTGGGCACGTCGCCGATCCGCCAGATTGACATCATCAAGAACCAAGAGTTCTTGTATACCCGCCAGAAACTCCCGCAGGACGTCGAGTTCAACTACGAGGACGCGAGCAAGGCGCCGGGCGAAGACTACTACTACGTCAGGGTCGTCCAGAACGACGGCAACGTCGCGTGGTCCTCCCCGATCTGGGTGACGACGGACTAAGCCGGGCCAGTCCCCGGCTGCATCCGGGGCACGTCGCGGTGCCGCGTCGACTGCTCGAACGAGTGCGCTAGGCCGATCAGCCTCGGCTCGGACCAGGCCGGGCCGAAGAACGAAACACCCACCGGCAAGCCGAGCACGAACCCGCCCGGAACCGTGACGTGCGGGTAACCCGCCCGGGCGGCGGCCGAAGAGCAGCTGGGAAACGAAGACCGGTCGCCATGCACGAGATCTGTGACCCAAGCCGGTCCTGTGGTCGGAGCGAATAGGGCGTCAAGCTCCAGCTCGCTCATGGTCGTGTCGATAGCGGCCCGGCAGCGGTCGCGGCTTGCGGTAACGGCGTCTAAGTATGCCTGGTCTGTGAGCGGTCCCTTTTCCTCGGCCGACTCGAGGATGTCTTGGCCAAAGTAGGGCATCTCAGCGGCGCGGTTTGTTTCGTTGAAGCGGATCACATCTGCCAGCGTGCGCACCTTTGCAGTCGCCGACAGGCCAGAAAGGTAGGTATTCAAGCCGGCCTTGAATTCATACAACATCAATTCGAAGCCGGGGCCGTTCGACTCGCGGATGCGAGGCAACTCGGCGATGTCGATCAGCTCCGCCCCGCCGGATCGCATGGCGGCCACCGCATCGTCAAGCATCCGGTCGATGCCGGGGTGACGGCCCCAGTACTCTCGCAGCAATCCGATTCGAGATCCCCGCAATGCGCCATCGTCGAGGAATTCGGTATAGCTTCCCGGCGCTCCTGCGCCGCCGGAGTGCGTGGCCGTATCCAGCGGGTCCGCTCCGGCCAGCGCGCCAAGCAGCTCCGCCGCGTCGGCCACCGTGCGCGCCATCGGACCGGCAGTGTCTTGGGTGTGCGAAATGGGGACGATTCCGGAACGGCCGACCAAGCCGACGGTCGGCTTGATGCCCACGATGCCGTTGACGGACGACGGGCAGACGATCGAACCGTTGGTCTCGGTGCCGATCGCCAGCGGAGTCAGTCCGGCCGAGACGGCGACCCCCGAGCCCGAGCTGGATCCGCAGGCATTGCGGTCCAAAAAGTACGGATTGCGGGTCAGCCCGCCACGGGCGCTCCAGCCGCTGGTGGAATCTCTGGAGCGGAAGTTGGCCCATTCGCTGAGGTTGGTCTTTGCTATGAGCAGTGCGCCGGCGCTGCGCAGCTTGGCCGCTACTGCCGAGTCCCGCGGGACTCCCGAATCGACCAGCGCAAGCGACCCCGCAGTGGTCTGCATGTCGTCCGCTGTGTCGATGTTGTCCTTCAGCATGACGGGAATGCCGTGCAACGGCCCGCGCAGCTCTCCGGCCCGTCGCTCGGAATCGAGCCGGTCGGCTTCGCTCAGAGCCGCGGGATTGACCTCGATAACCGAATTAAGGCTCGGCCCTGCCGCGTCGACGGTCTCGATGCGATCTAGCAATGCCTCGCAAATCGAGCGGGCTGTCAGCTGCCCCGAAGCGAGCCCGCCGCGCAGGTCCGCGACCGAGGCCCACATCGGCTCAAATTCGGTGCTTCGCTGCGCCGGTCGTCGGGGGCCGCTCTCGGCACAACCCAGCAGGGCCCCGCTTGCGGAGAGCAGCAAGAAGTCGCGACGACGCAGCGCGGCTCTCCCGGGGTCGCGTGCCGCAGTCTTGCTCTCCGCGCTCATTGCCTTACTCCGGAGCTTGCAGGGAGTAGGTTCGGAATGCTTCGAACAGCCGCCCCGCGCCGTCCAGTCCGATCGCCCTAACCGACAGAGTCGTCGGGTAGGACTGCGTCAGTTCGGCGGGAATGCTGAAGCTGCCCGACTGGGTCGTGCCCAGCACTCGGGCGCCGCGGGCAGAGCCTGCCGCCTCGGCCATCCACAGCCACACGGTGCGCTTGGCCGCGATGGTGTTCTTGAGCAGTGTCGCGTTGAACTCGTGGGCCCTGCCCGCCTGCAGCTCGTTGCCTTCCGGCAATTGGATCTCGAACGGCAATTCCGAGGCCGAGAATTCCACTTCGCGAAATCGCGGCAGCTTCGATTCGAGGACAAAGGACTTGTTGTAGTCCTGTTTCTTGCCTTCGCGCCGAATGTAGAGCACCCAGTCTTGCTTGTCGTCGGGCGTGCGCGAACGGTAGCGGTCGCCCTTGAATTTCTTCTTCTGATCGAACCACGCACCGTTTGCCGGGTTGTACCAGCTGACCGAGTACTCCTGCTTGGGCATGACCAGCTCGATCAGGCCGGGCTCTTCGGCGTAGACCACGTGTTCGATCCCCACGGTCCGCTCCGAGTACCGCGGTACCCGATGCAAGGCCAGCGCGGCTCCGCCCACGATCCGATAGTGCGGCTGGAGGTCGTAGTAGCGCGACTGCGAGAAGAACTGTTTCAGAGGCACCATCTGTTCGGCGAAAGGCGATTCCGTCGACGAGTCTTCAGCGCTGAGAGTCACGTAGTGGCCGCGCACCGCGGCATTCCAGGCTTGGCGGCGGGCGGATGCGGGGCTGGCTCCGACGCCGATTCCCGTGTTGACGAACGGAGCCCGATTCAGCTCGTACTCGATCGCGGCCATCGCAGGATCGACCCGATTCTGGACGAAGTAGTCCTGCCAGCCGTCTTCGGCCAGTGGTGCCGAGGTGACGGTAGCGCCGGTTGACATGGGATGGGAATAGGGGTCGTGCTTGCTGAGGGAGCTGGCGAGCTGCTTGAGCAGCTTGCCGCCCTCCTCGTGGCTCTCCCACTCCAGCAGGATCTGCCAGGTAACGCTATAGGCTGCGTAGCGCGCGCATAGATACCGGATGTAGCGGTCCTTCGCTCGCAAGCGCGGGAACAGTTCATCGAGTTCGTCACCGGAATTGCCTAGCACGAGATCGGTCACGATTCCGAGACTGTGCAGGCGCTCGACGCGGCGGTCGAGCGCGCGAAAGTGCTCAACGTCTGGCTCGCCAGACTCGCTGAACGCCTTGCGGCTCGCGCTGAGCGGGGGGACAGCTAGCACTCGGACGTGCGTGAAGCCCTGCTCGGAACGTCTCTCGGCGAGGGCTTCGAATTCCTCCCAGGGTATTTCCGCCAAGCCCAGCAGGCTGTCGCCGAGCCAGTAATGGGGAGTGTTCGTCAGGGGGTACTTGAAGTAGCGGGTGTTGAACACCTCGATGAATCCGGGCGTCTGCGCTGGCAGGGCCTCGAAGCTCCCGGTGTGTCTGTCCAAACTCCCGATGTTGGAAATGAGGCGATAGTCCCAGCGGCCTTCGAAGTCGGGCGAGAATCGCAGCACGAACCTGTAGCCCCCGTCCCAAAAGGCCGGCATGACCTTGGTTCGGCCGCCCTTTGGAGAACGGTACTCGGCACGCAGCTCGACATCGGTGGCCGGCGACGCGTGCTCGGCGGCATCGCTTGCATCGAGCTCGACGACGATCTCGCACGGATCGTAGACCGGAACAGACTCGCACGCCTCGATGTTCTGGGCCGACAATGTCGCAGCCGCTGCAAGCGCTAGGGCAACAATCGCAACCATCACTTCTGAGAGGATAAACCGGGCCGCGCCTTGGATGCACGGCAGCAAACGTGCGAGTCCTAGTCAGATTTCGCTATAGCAATGCCGCTGGCGCGCTTTCGAAGGAGATCGGCAAGCAGGGTCGACATTTCGGGACGGGTCTCAGATTCGCGGGTCGTCGAGCAGACCCGGTAGACGATGCGGCACCACGACACTGGACCAAGCGCCTCTACACTGGGTGCGTGCAGATCAGCATGCTTGCTTGTTGACGGAGCGATTGGGCAAGCTGGGAACCACTCGGCGAGTGGTTGGCGCACTTGAGCTAGGTGCCGCCCGCGGGCATTGAATCTGTCGAGGCTTTGAGCGCTGAGCCGGCATAGCGAATCAGCGCTCGTACCCTTGTTGTTCCGCCGGTACTGCGTAGCTTCGTTCCCGGCCCTGTCCAGTCCGTTCGAGCCGAGCGAGCCTAAGTCGGTCGGATACGTAGTCGTCTACAGTGAGTGGGTGCTCGCAAAGCTGCGCAAGCGTATCGCCCGCGACCGGATGTTCACTGGCAACGGGACAATCGGCGCGGCAGTTTCCGGAGGTGCCGACTCGGTCGCGCTCCTTCATGCGCTGCGGACGCTGTTCCCCGAACGGACAATTGCCGCGGTACATCTGAACCACTGCCTGCGCGGCGCGGACTCGGATGCCGACGAGGCATTCGTACGGAAACTCGCGGCCAAGCTGGGCTGCGAGCACTTTGTGCGCCGAGAGGAGGTGGCCTTCAGCGGAGGCAACCTCGAGCGGGCCGGCCGGCGCGCCCGCTACCGGTTCTTTGAAGAACTCCTCGCGGACGGTTCCTGCTCGGAAATTGCGACCGGTCACACGCAGTCCGATCAAGCCGAGACCGTGCTCTTCCGGCTATTGCGAGGCTCTTGCGGCAGCGGACTGAGCGGCGTTTGGCCCGTCTATAACGAGCGCATTTTCAGGCCGATGCTGGATGTGACGCGCGTCGAAGTGCTCGAGTATCTCGAGCGCAGCGGTCTGGATTGGCGGGAGGACGCGTCCAACTCCGACCCGGGTTTCGCCCGCAATCGGCTGCGCCACGGACTGTTACCGCAACTGCGCCGAGAATGGAACTCGAACCTCGATTCGGCCCTAGCGCATACCGCGGATTGGGCGGTGGAAGAAGAGCGCTTCTGGAGCCGCCGGATTGCGCAGCTGAGCTCGCGCTGCGCCGAGCAAGGGTCGGGGGAGACCATCTTGGATGTCCAGGAGCTACAGGCGCTTGGCGTGGCTGAGCAGCGTCGCGTGCTGCTGGCGGTGCTGAAAGACCCTGCACTCGGCTGCAGCAACTTGGGATTCGAGCATGTCGAGTCGCTTCGCGCCCTAGTGCTCGCCCGATGCGGAAGCGGCGTCGTCGAACTGCCGGGCGTCCGCGGCGAGCGATCTTTCGGCCAGGTTCGGCTGAGCCGCCAAGGTGCCGTGGAGCGCACGGCGTATGATCTGCCGCTACCTGTGCCCGGCCAAGTGCCCCTGCCGGGCGCGGATAGATGTTTGATTAGTACCCGCGTTTTGGAAACTGCTTCTACAGCAATGCTGTACGATAAGGATGCAATTGTATTGCTTGACTGGGATCGTGTCCCGAAGTCGCTACGGCTCCGAAGCTGGCGCGACGGGGATCGCTACAAGCCGGCCGGTTCGGACTCGCCGAAAAAGATCAAGGATCTGTTCCAGCAGAGCCGGATCAGCGCGTGGAACCGGGCGGGCTGGCCTGTCGTCGCTTCGGACGACGCGGGCGGGGGTCGTATCGTCTGGTCGCGGGCCTTTGGCCCTGCGAGCGAATTCGCGGTGCGGCCGACGAGCCGGCGGGCGCTGATCGTGGAAGAGTTCGGGGCTGACGAGGCGGGCTGGTAGCCGAAACCGCCGCTCGATGCGTCTAACGTAGTGGCCGGCAACGCAGCAGACAAGGATTCAACGAAGTGAACTCGACATTCAAGACCGCGGTCTTTTGGATCGTGATGCTCTGCACCGCCGTCCTGCTGTGGAAGGCTGTCAACGCCAAGAGCGGCGAGAAGATCGAGACCATCAGCTTCAGCCAGTTCATGGACGAGGTCGAGGAAGGCAACATCGAGGAGATCACCGCGACGGGCCAGAAAATCGAGGGTCAGGCAAGTTCTGGCAAATTCCAGACCACCATTCCCCAGGACTATCCCAAGGTCTTCGACTTGCTGACCGCGCAGGGCGTGACGGTCACGGTAAAGGACCAGGCCTCTCTGGGCTTCTGGTCGATGTTCTGGCGCATTGCGCCGCTGGTGCTGATCGTATTCTTCTGGATCTTCATGATGCGCCAGCTGCAGGCCGGCGGCAACCGCGCCCTCAGCTTCGGCAAGAGTCGGGCCAGGCTGCTCACGTCCCAGCAGAAGAAGGTCACGTTCAAGGACGTGGCGGGCGTCGACGAGGCCAAGGAAGAGCTGCAGGAGATCATTGAATTCCTGCGCGAGCCGCAGAAGTTTCAAAAGCTCGGCGGGCGGATTCCCAAGGGCGTGCTGCTGATTGGCCCTCCCGGCACCGGCAAGACGCTGCTGGCGCGCGCCGTGGCGGGCGAGGCCAACGTTCCGTTCTTCTCGATTTCCGGCTCCGACTTCGTCGAGATGTTCGTGGGCGTGGGCGCGAGCCGCGTCCGCGACCTGTTCGAGCAGGGCAAGAAGAGCGCGCCCTGCATCGTCTTCATCGACGAGATCGATGCCGTCGGGCGGCACCGCGGAGCGGGATTGGGAGGCGGCCACGACGAGCGGGAGCAGACGCTCAACCAGCTCTTGGTGGAGATGGACGGCTTCGATTCCAACGAAGGAGTCATCCTCATGGCGGCCACCAATCGCCCCGACGTGCTCGATCCCGCCCTGCTGCGGCCGGGCCGCTTTGACCGCCGCGTGGTCGTGTCCCGTCCCGACGTGCGCGGGCGCCAGGGAATCTTGCAGGTGCATACCGCCAAGGTGCCTTTGTCCAATGACGTGGATCTGATGGTCCTCGCGCGCGGCACGCCCGGTTTCTCGGGAGCCGACTTGGCCAACTTGGGCAACGAGGCGGCCCTGTTCGCGGCACGGCAGAACCGCAAGGTCGTCACGATGGCGGACTTCGAGGTTGCCAAGGACAAGGTCATGATGGGTGCCGAGCGGCGCTCGATGATCCTTCGCGACGAGGAGAAGCGGAACACCGCCTACCATGAGGCCGGCCATGCCGTGGTGGCAGCGCTGCTGGAGCAGGCCGATCCGCTGCACAAAGTCACGATCATTCCGCGCGGCCAAGCCCTTGGCGTGACGATGCAGCTGCCTGTAGATGACAAGCACACCCACACGCGGGCTTACTTGTGCGACCAATTGGCGATTCTGATGGGCGGCCGCATTGCCGAGGAGCTGTTCATGGACCACATGACGACCGGCGCGGGCAACGACATCGAGCGTGCCACCGCGCTGGCTCGCCAGATGGTCTGTGAGTGGGGCATGAGCGAGATGGGACCGCTGACGTTCGGCAAGCGTGACGAGGAGGTCTTTCTTGGCCGCGAGATCGCACAGCAGCGCAACTACTCAGAGGCCACGGCGAAGCAGATCGACGCCCAGGTCGGCGCGATCGTGAAGGAGAGCTACGACCGGGCGCGCAAGCTCATCGAGGACAATTCCGATGGCCTCACGCGCATTGCCGAAGCCTTGCTCGAGCGCGAGGTGCTGGATGGCAGCCAGGTTACCGCGCTGCTCGAGGGGCGGGAGCTGGCGCCGCTGGTGATTTCCGACCTGCCAACGGATGGCAGCGACGGGCCGACGCAGCCTCAGCCTGAACCCAGCGAGGGCGGCCCTGCCGCCCTGCCTGGCCTCGACGAAGGCCAAGCCTCTCCAGCCTAGGCGCGGGCCTAGAACGGGATGTCGTCGTCATCTTGCGACGGCTCGGGCGAGCTGGCCGGCTCGCGCGCTGGCGCCGGCTGTCCCATACCTCCGCCGGAGCCAGCGCCCGAGCCGCTTCGGCCGTAGCCGCTGCTTTGCCCGCCTTGGCGATAGCCGCCACCGCCTTCCTCTCCTGAACCGCCGCGGTCGCCGAGCAGCATCAAGCCGAAAGAATCGCAAACCACTTCGGTTTTATAGCGCTTCTCGCCGTTGCGGTCCTCGTATGAGCGAGTCTGCAAGCGGCCCTCGACAAACACCTTCTTGCCCTTCGTGAGGTACTGGGCGACGCGTTCTCCCCGCCACAGCACGACATCGTGCCAATCGGTCTTGTCCTTCCAATCGCCAGTCGCCGAGTCCTTGATTCTGGCCGTCGTGGCCACGCTGAAATTGGTCACTGTCGTGCCGCTGGGAGTTTGCCTGCTCTCGGCATCCTTGCCGAGGTTGCCGATGAGCATGACTTTGTTCAGACTTTGGGCCATGGTCTCCACGGTACAATCAATGGCTCGCGTATTACAACCGCCGATCGTCCGTAGGTCCCGATGAAATCCACTGCACCAGCCATCCTGTCCGCCCTGTCCGCGGCCGCCCTGGCGTCTGCCAAGGAGCCGGATCTACTCGTCGTAGAAAAGAAGAACAATTCCGTAGGCTTCTACACTTCGGCGGGCCAGCGCGTGGGAGGAGTGATGGTCGGCGAGACCCCGCACGAGGTGGCGCTGTCCCGCGACGGCCGCTTCGCGTACGTGTCCGACAACGGCGTGCTGTGGATGGACTATGACGGCCCGGGCGGCAATACGATTTCCATCATCGATCTTCAGCTGCGCAAGCGCGTGGGCACCCTGCCGCTGGGCAAGTTCCACCGCCCGCACGGCATCGCGCTCGATCCGAGCTCAAGCCGGGCATTCGTGACGGCCGAGAATCCGGACCGGCTCGTGCTGGTCGACCTCGACGCGCGGGCCGTGATCAGGGACTTCGACAATGGCGGGGTGGACCCCCACATGGTCACGTTCGGCCTGGACGGCTGGGGATACGTCTCCAACACGGCTAGCGGCACGGTGGGAGCCGTGCACGCTTCGAGCGGGGAACTGCACCTGATCGAGGTGGGCAAGGGGCCTCAGGGCAGCCTCCTGTCCCGCGATGGCACGAAACTGTGGGTGACCTGCAGCGACGAGGGTCGCATCGACGTGATCGACACGGCCTCCAAGTCCGTGATTGGCTCGATCCCCACGGGGCCCGGCGCGAATCGCATCGTCGCCACGGACGACGAGGGCCTCTTGGTGTACTCCCTGCAGAGCGGCGAGGCCGTCGGCATCGCCGATCCCAACACTCTGAAGGAACTCGCGCAGATCCCCTTGGGCGGCGCGCCGCTGTCCATCTCTCTGTCCAAGGACGACCGCCACGCGTTCGCCGGCGTGCAGGACGAAGATCAGATCTGGATCGTGTCGGTGCGCGACCGCAAGGTCGTGCAGGTGATTGACACGCCGCCCGGGGCGGGACCCGATCCGGTCGTCGAAATCGGCACCTACCGGCCGTCAAGGGCGAGGCCATGAACGACCAACGCCTGCGGGCCCTGTTGGAGGACGTGCGCGAAGGGCGCTGCGATGTCGACAACGCGGTCGGCGAGTTGCGCCACATGCCATACGAAGACCTCGGCTTTGCCAAGGTTGACCACCACCGGGAGTTGCGCCACGGAATGCCCGAGGTGATCCTGGGCCAGGGCAAGACTCCCGACGAGGTCCGCGCGATTTCCGAGAAACTGCTCGAGCGCTCGCCCAACTTGCTGGTCACGCGGGCGTCGGATGCGATGTACGAGGCGGTGAGCGAGCTCAGCGACCAAGCCGAGCACTTCCCCCGCTCGGGCGCCGTGCGCGTATGGGCGGAGCGGAGCAAGCTCGGGAAGGCCAAGATCGCCGTAGTCTGCGCCGGTACTAGCGACATCCCGGTGGCGGAGGAGGCCACCGTCACGGCCGAGGTAATGGGCAATGAGGTCGACACGATTTACGATGTCGGCGTCGCTGGAATCCACCGGCTGCTATCAAAGCTCGACCGCATTCAGGGCGCTCGCGTGGTGATCTGTTGCGCGGGCATGGAGGGTGCGTTGCCGAGCGCGCTGGGCGGGCTGGTCTCGGTTCCGGTCATCGCCGTTCCGACCAGCGTCGGCTATGGGGCCAGCTTCAACGGGCTTTCGGCGCTGCTCGGCATGCTGAACTCGTGTTCCAGCAACGTGTCGGTCGTCAACATCGACAACGGCTTCGGCGCTGCCTATGTCGCCACCTTGATCAACCGGCTCTGACTCCGCTTGTGCGAAACTAGCGGTCATGACCCTCCGGAAATGGATCACAGCGACCGCGCTGGCGGGGGTGCTGCTTTCGACCGGCGCTTCCGTGTCTGCTCAGGATGCTGACGACAGGAAGCACTTGCTGGTGCTCGGCGGCTCCGACGTCTTCGCGCACGACTCGGTGTCGCACGCGATGTTCACCATGGCCAAGATCGGCGAGCGCACGGGCCTGTTCGACGTGCGCTTCCGCACGGACATGGAACTGATGACCAAGCAGAGGCTGAGAGGCAACCGCAAGAACCTCGACTACTTCGACGCCGTGATGTTCTACACGCAGGGCGACCTCAAGGTCAGCGAGGAGCAGAAGGCTGACCTGATGCGCTTCGTGAAGGAAGATGGCAAGGCGATCCTGGCGGTGCACAGCGGCACAGACTCGTTTCGAGAGACTTGGCCGGAGTACATCGACATGGTGGGAGGGGCGTTCATCAACCATCCTTGGCACCAGAAGATTCGGGTTCGGGTGGAGGACCGCACGCATCCGATCAGCCGCCACTTCCCGGCCGAGTTCGAGATCACCGACGAGATCTATCAGTTGGGCCGCTACGACAGGTCCAAGGTACGCGTGCTGATGGGGATGGACACTTCGAGCGTCGACATGACCAAGAAGGGTGTCCAGCGCACCGACGGAGACTTCGCGCTAGCGTGGGTGCGGGAATTCGGCAAGGGGCGGGTCTTCACCTGCCTGCTGGGGCACCGTCCCGAAGTCTGGGACAACCCCGACATCCAGAAGATGTGGTTGGAAGCCTTCCGCTGGGCGGTTGGGATCACGAACGGCGAAAGTGCTTCGCTGCCGCTCCCGACAGACGACGACTGAGGCCCGGACCGGGCTCGGCCACGAAGCGGTAGCCGAGGCCGCGCACGGTAACCAAGTGGCGCGGCTTGGCCGGGTCCGGCTCGATGGATCGGCGCAGGCGGACGATGAAATTGTCGATCGCTCGCGTGTCGGTGTCCTCCCGCACGCCCCAGACGTCTTCGAGCAGGTTCTTGCGAGAGACGGTACGGCCTTCGTGAGCGATCAAATAGTGCAGCAACTTGGCCTCGGTCAGAGTCAGGCTGCGTGACTCGCCCCCCACTTCGATCCGCTGGTTGGCAAAGTCCACGGTCCTGCCGTTGAATTCGTACCTGTCCGGCACGGACTGCACCTGCTCGCCGGCGCTCCAGCGGTGTCGGCGCAGCAGGCCGCGGATGCGGGCCAGCAGCACGGCCAGTTCGAAGGGCTTGGGCACGTAGTCGTCAGCTCCGGCCGCCAGCCCTTCGACGATGTCCTGCGGGCGGCGGCGCGCCGTCAGCATCATCACCGGGACGAAGCAGCCCCGCGACCGCAGCTCGCGGACCAGGTGGAAGCCGTCGATGCCGGGAAGCATCACGTCCACGAGCAGGGCGTCAAAGGCCGGGCTCTCCTTGACTGCCGTCAGGCCGGCCTCGCCCGTGGGGGCGATGTGCGTGGCGAAGCCTTCGGCCTCGAGGTTGAACTGCAACCCCTTGGCGAGATTCGTCTCGTCTTCGACGATGAGAATTCGTTTCATGCGCTAGCTGTCAGGGGCAGTTCGATCGTGAACGTGCTGCCGCGACCCTTGCCCGGACTCTCCCCGAAGACCCGTCCGCCATGCCGCTTGGCAACGGATTGCACGATGTACAGGCCCAGCCCGGTGCCCTTCGGACGGAACGTGCCCTGGACGCGATAGAAGCGTCGGAAGACACGCCTTAGCTCGTCGCTGTCGATGCCGATGCCGTTGTCACGGATGCGGACGGCGACTCGCGAGCCCAGCCTGGACATCTCGATGTCCACTTTGGCGCGCTCGTCGGAATACTTGATCGAGTTGTCGATCAGGTTGGAGATGGCTGCCGCCAGCTCGTCCCTGTTGCCTAGCACGATGGGCGTGTCACCCTCTTCGAACTCGCTGCGGAAGCGCAGCGCCCCATCGCGCAGGCTGTAATTGTGCTGCAGCCGTCCGATGCAGTCTTGGACCACGGCCCCAAGGTCGACCGGTATCCGCTGTCGCTTGCGCTTGCTGCGAGCGGACCCGGCCAACAGCACCTGCTCGATCGTGCCCTGCAGGCGATCCATGTCCGAAAGCATCGTCTGGTAGAACTCTTGCTGCTGGTCTGCGTCAAGTTCCCTGGATTGCAGGGTCTGCAGGTATAGGCGCAGCGAGGCGACGGGGGTCTTGAGTTCGTGGGTGACAGCGTTGATGAAGGCGTCGTGCTTCTCGTTGCGCCGGATCTCGCGCACTAGGAATACTGTGTTCAGGACGAGTCCGGCAACCAATGTCAGCCCTGCCAGCACGCCTAGCACGACCAACACGCCTCCCGGCCAGTTGGCGACTAGCCAGCCAATATTCAGTGCGACGGCCAAGGCGACCAAGCACGCGCCCAGGGCGATCCAGAAGATGACCGAGAGCCTGCGATGGCCGGGAAGTTCCACGCTCCATTCATGATAATTGCGCGCTGTCAGCGCTTTGGCGGCGTGCTGGTGACCACAGCAGGAGCAAACCGCCGCTGACTCTTGCAGAGAAGCACTCCTCGGGTTGCCCAAGCCGAGGACCCGCCTAGAGTAGGGAATCCCTGGTTTCGGCCACAAAAGGGCGATACCACGGCGCACTCTTCAATCTTGGCCGAATTGGCCGAAATATCGGTTGATTCATGATCGGTGCTGTGTTACAACGTGCGCGGCGGCTACGGTCGCGGGCCCAAAGGGGGGGCTTCCTCATGACTAGAGTAGAAATCGGCGTAGCACTCTTGGTAGCGGCAGTCGCGTTGACACCGGTCAGCTGGGCCCAGACCACGCAGGGCCAGATCAATGGCCGTGTCACCGACACGTCAGGTGCGATGATTCCCGGCGCTGAGATCGAGGTGGTGAATCCCTCCACCGGGGTCTCGCAGCAAATCACCGCCAACGAGGTGGGACAGTATGTCATCTACGTGCCGTTTGGCACATACGACGTGCGAGTGTCCTCGTTGGGATTCGGCACCAAGGTCACCACTGGCGTCCTTGTGACGACCGCTTCGGAAACCACGGTCGATGTCGAGCTCGATGTCGAAACAGTTGCCGAGCAAGTCAGCGTCTCGGCCGCGGTGGCCCAGCTCGAGACTAGCGACACCACCATCGGCGCGGCGATCGAAGAGAATCTGATGCGCCACGCCCCCATTCCCGTGTCGGGGCAGAAGCGTCGACCGTACCAGTACATTTCGATGTCGCCGGGAGTGAACAACACCAACGGGCGCGGCAACGTCGCGGGGTCGCGAACGCTCAACACGGTCATCATGCTCGACGGCCTCTCGACGGAAACCTCGAACGACGGCGTGGGCGAGAGGGCGACGGCCACCGAGCCCAGCGTGGAAGCGATCGGGGAATACAAGCTTCTCCTGAGCAACATGAACGCCGAGTATGGGCGCAGCAGTGGCGGGTTGATCACGTACGCGACCAAGTCTGGCACCAATGACCTGCACGGGTCCGTTTGGAACTTCCACAACAACTCATTCCTAAATGCCCGCCCGTGGCAGGCGTCCGAGCGGGAGAACAGCCGCAACAACGAATTCGGGGTTGCGGGAGGGGGACCCGTCGTTATCCCCAAGGTCTACGACGGGCGCAACAAGACGTTTTTCTGGTCGACTCTGGCCTACTACCGGCAGAGCGCCACTGGCAGCGCGACCAATTTCTTGACCTTGCCCACATCCGCGATGCGCAGCGGGGACTTCTCCCACCCTAGCCTCAACACGATCTTCGACCGGAAGGACCAGTACATGGATGCCGACAATCAGGTGCGGTTTCGGCCCTTCGTCAACAATCAGATCCCGATGACCAGGCAGAGCCGGGTAAGTGCAAACGTCATGCAGCTGCTGCCGATTCCGACCGCACGCGACACACCCGAGTTGAACCACGTCGGCTCTGTCTCGAGTACGTTCAACCCGTGGGACTTCACGACGAAGATCGATCACCAGTTCAACGCAGCCCACCGCATTTCGGCCTTCTACATGTACGGCACAGCGCCGCGCGTCGAGACCGACCCTGGCGGAGTCTTGGACGAGTCGTTCGGTAGGACGACATTCAACTCGTTCCAGCGCGTGCGTGCCGACTACTCGTGGGTGCAGAGTCCGAGCGTGGTGCATCAGATCCTCTTCGGATTCAACTTCCAAGAGAACGGCAGGGAGCAGAACAACTTCGGGCAGGGGCTCTCGAACCAATTCGGCCTGACCGGCATGCCGAGCAACGAATGTCCTTGGATCCAGCTCGCGCGGGCTTCCAGCTTCGGTGTCTCGATCTGTGCGAACCCGCCGTCGAACAGGGAATCGAAGTTGATCCCGAACTGGGCCTACAGCACACTCTGGAACAAGGGTCGGCACACCATCAAGTTCGGCTACCAAGGCCAGTTCTGGCGCATCAACCGGCATAACCAAGGCGGCTTCGCAGGGGGCCTGACGGTGGGCTCGGCCGGCACCTACCTGTTTGGCGTCTCGGAAGGGAACCTCGGCAGCGAGACCAAGGACACAGACGGCTCGGGCGGATTTCATCTGGCCGACTTTTACCTCGGCTTGCCCAACTTTGTCGGAACGGCTGCGGGCCTCGCGCTGGAAGAGCGGGAGGCATACCACGCCCTGTACTTCCAGGACGACTGGAAGGTCCTGCCGCGGCTGACCCTGAACATCGGCCTGCGCTGGGACCTGCAGATGCCCTTCAAGGAGAATCGGGGACAGTTCTCCGGCTTCGACCCTTCCCTTGCGAATCCTGGCATCAGTGGAGACTACCGCGGGGCCGTCGAATTCTACGGGATGACCGAGGGTGCAAACGGCAAGCTTCGAGTCGGCCCGGCAACCTACGGCAATTTCGGGCCCCGGCTTGGCTTGGCCTACCAGATCACGGACAAGCTTGTCTTTCGAGCTGGTGCCGGCATCCAGTACATGGCCATCCAGAACACGAACGTGAGATCTGTCAACCGGGTTGGCCACGAGGCGCGCGGGAACCCCCCGCCGCGCGTCAGCCCGTTCGCGCCTTACTACGAGTGGGACAACGGCTTCCCGTCCACCCAGCTGGGAACGCCCCCGTTCATTGACCCGGCCTTCCTGAACAATCAGTCCGTCACGAATTGGATGAATCCGCAAACCATCGGGACTCCTCCGTCGTTGTACATGATCACAGGTGGATTCCAGCGTCAATTCGGCGACTGGGTGATGGAGACCACGTTCTATTCGAACATGGGCCGCAACAACGCGGACCACGAGCGCATCAACGACTTGCACCCGGACTACTGGCACCTAGGGCCGCTGCTCAATCTGGAAATCAGCGATCCCGCAGTGGCCGCCGCCGGCTTCGGCAAGCCGTATCCCGAGTTTCCTGACAACCTCCCATTGCACCGTGCTCTGCGGCGCTTCCCCCAGTACGGCAACATCTCCAACGATGCAGGGATCAATACTGGAATGAACTACAACGCGTTCATGCTGAAGGCGACGAAGCGCTACTCGAACGGCCTCTCCTTCCTCGGGCACTGGACGGTCGCGAAGCAATTGGGCGACGTCGACTGGGCTCCCGGCGCCTTCGGAAGCAACACGCGGAACTCGTACAACCGAAAGCTGGACAAGCGGATCAATCGCTATGACACGACTCACCGTGCCGTCTTCAACTATTCGTACGACCTCCCGTTCGGCCCGGGGCAAAGGTGGGGAGGCACCAGCGCTTTCAGCCAATACGTGCTGAGCGGCTGGACGATTTCGGGCGTTCAGGAGTACGTCAATGGCTTCCCGATCTCAACCAGCGGAGGGTTGTCGGTCGGTATCCCGGGCGGGGTGCGGAACCTGGCCGATCGCGCACCGGGCGTGCCATGGAGAAGTTCCATTGCCTGTGGCGACATGGTTTTCGGGGATCCAAATCGAAACTACATCCTAAACGCCGGCAATCCTAGCCAAGTCACTCCCAGCAGACCGCAGGCGTGGCTCCCTCCGGGAGATTTCGTCGAGGGGAACGCGCCAGAGGTTGACCAAGAGACGCGGCAGTGTCCGAACATGAATGAGGACTTTTCCGTAGTCAAGCGGATCCCGCTCGCAACCGAGAAGATCAAGCTCCAAATCGGGGCTGATTGCTTTAACTGCCTGAACCGGCATCGCTGGATCGCAGGTCGCTTTGGCAACAACATTAACAGTTCGACATTCGGGAGAATCGTTCCGCAACAGCCCAAGGGCCCGCGGACGATTCAGCTACGCATGCGCGTCGAGTGGTGACGGAACGGAAAACCCGCCACTGAAGCGATTCGGCCCTCGCGCCCTGGTGTTGCGGGGGCCGTGGCCTCCATCTGGCCCGGCATGAGCCGGGCACGGGGCGCGGCTCAACCCGTGTTCGCGCCAAACCTTTCGGCCCGAACGATCCCCTCCCCCTCCATGACATAGATCAGCTGATCGCTCCCGATGCTTGCAATGGTCTCGGGCTCGCTGTTCGGCCAGTCCACCCGGATCGAGTCAACGCGGGTTGCCCGACCCAGCCCGAAATGCAGCCGGAAATCGTTGACGGACAGGTAGCTGTCTTGGCTGTGAAGCTCCTGTACCTGCAATAGCCGGCCCGTACGCACATAGACACGTGCGCCGATCGCCGTGCGATTCGACTTCGTGCCGACCAGCTTTACCTTCAGCCAGTGGTTGGTCGAGCTAACGTCGCACCGGATCAACGACGGTGGCTCGTTCATATTCATCACTAGGATGTCCATGTCGCCGTCGTTGTCAAAGTCGCCGAAGGCGCAGCCGCGGCTCGAGTGCAGTGCCGTCAGCCCGGGCCCGCACTGCTCGGTCACGTTCACGAAGAGTCCGTTGCCGACATTGCGAAACAGGAACCGTGGAGCTCTGTACGGGTAGTCGGGATTGACCGCTTCTACCTCTGGGTAGACGCTGCCAGCGACATAGAACAGGTCGGGTCGGCCGTCGTTGTCAAAGTCCACAAGCCCCGCTCCCCACTCCAAGTGCCTGGTGCTGGCTTGCAGCCCGGCGATGGACGACTCGTCCGAGAAATATCCCTGCCCGTCGTTGCGGTAAAGTCCCGGGATGTCGTCGGCGAAGTGCGTCTTGACAATATCGAGTTTGCTATCGGCCGTGTAGTCCCCAATCGCGAGTCCCATGCCAGCCTGCGCCACGCCGTCGGGACTGTAGGCGAGACCGCGTTCGGTCGCGATGTCGCTGAACGTTCCGTCCCGGTTATTGCGCAGCAGGATGCTCGGGCTCGAGTCGCAGGCAAGGTAGATGTCTTGCCAGCCGTCTTCGTTGTAGTCGGTGTTCATCGCCGTCAATCCGTAGCCCAGCACGCCGCGAATCTGCGCCTCTTCCGAAACGTTCGTGAACGTGCCGTCTCCGTTATTGCGGTAGAGGGCGTGCGACCCCTTGAGCAAGCCTTGCGGGCCATAAAATACCGGTGCGCCTTTCCAGGTGGTCCGGCCCTTGGGCGGCAGGTTCTCAAGACTCTCGATGCCGACATAGTTTGCGACGAAGAGGTCCAAGTGCCCATCCCTGTCGTAATCCAAGAACGTGCAGCCGGTGCTCCAACTTCCGGCCTCTCCTCCCACGCCCGCTTCGTCGGTCACATCTGTGAACGTGCCGTCTCCGTTGTTGCGATACAGGACGTTCTTGCCTCGGTAGGTTATGAACAGGTCATCGAATCCGTCGTTGTCGTAGTCGCCGATACATACACCGTTCGCCCAGCCGGCTCTGATCAGCCCTGCTTCCGCAGTGACGTCTGTGAAGGTTCCGTCCCGGTTGTTCTTGTAGAGGCGATTCGTGGCAATGTCGCCGTCGGGAATGCCGCTGCGGCGGGAACCGTTCAGCAGCAGGATGTCGAGCCAGCCGTCATTGTCGAAGTCGTAGAATGCGACGCCGCAGCCGTTCGCCTCGGAAATATAGTCGGAAGTGTCGACCTCGCCGTAGTAGATCGTGCGGTTGAGCCCCGCCTCCGGCGCGACGTCACGAAAGCGAGCCCCGTACCCGCTCGCGGTTCCGCCGGTCGTCAATTCCAGTTCGGTCGTGCCCACGCCGTTTCGGCGCTGGCCCAGGGCCGCGGGAAGAGCCACCACGCCCCATGGACTCATTTTCAGGAGGCGTCGCCTTGTCACGGCTTGAAAGAAAGGCGCGGGACGGCCTTGCAATTCGACGCGATCCCGGGCGAGAATCTTGGCTTATCTTAGCGGAGGGTCATACGAGTAGTCGCATCTGCAGGGGTGGCCCGTGCATGATGGCCGCCATTCTGGCGCTAGGTCCCCTAGCGCCTTCATTCTCGCAACGGCGCCCAGTGGACGAGGCTCTCTTGAGAGCCTCGCAATCAGGAGGCAGTACCAGAATCCGCCAGTTGCTGGAGCAGGGTGCGGACATCAATGCGCGAAACGATCACGGAACGACGCCTCTGATGGCTGCCGCGCTGGCGGGCCATCTCGGCGGCGTGGGGACGCTGCTGGCCGAAGGCGCGGACGTTGGGAGGACGGACGGCCGCGGCATGACTGCCTTGATGGCCGCTGCCTCGGAGGGGCGCGCAGAGATCGTCCAGCAGCTGCTCGATGCAGGTGCCAATCCAGATGCACAGGATGACCAAGGCCGAACTGCGCTGATGCTGGCCGTCGCGGAAATTCGGCCGGGGGCAGTCCGGAGTCTCTTGAGATCCGCTGGAATCGATGCCCGGAACGACGCGGGCCAGACCGCTCTGCTAATCGCGGCGGCCACGGGTCACCGATCAATGACTGACATGCTGATCGAAGCAGGTGCCGATGCGAACCTTGCGGACGACTCCGGGCAAACACCGCTGATGGCGGCCGCATTTCGCGGGCATGCTTCGATCGTCGAAGCGCTGATTGAGGCTGGCGCGGATCTCGATGCCCGAGGGGCTGGAGGAGCGAGCGTCTCCTCCGGCGGCATCGAGATCCCGTTGGGGCGCGTGACCGCCCTGATGCTCGCAGCGGCCAAGGGGGCGGCTCCAGTCGTTACAGCCCTGCTGGAGGCTGGGGCGACGGTGGGAGCCCCTTCGATCGACGGCCGCACTGCTCTCATGTTCGCGGCATCGAACGGGAATGCGGAGAGCGTGCAGGCGCTGCTAGAGCACGGATCGCCCATTGACGCTGTCGACAATCTCAACGAGTCGGCCCTCGTCCAAGCGGCCCTGATGGGACAGATCGAGGTCGTCGAGGAACTCAAGAGCCGGGGGGCGGTTTCGACGTCAAGCGAAGATCTTCTCTTCGCAGCGCGGGTCGGGAGGACCAGCGAAGCCGATAGCGCGTTGTCGAGAGGCGCTGACCCCGAAGCCAGCGATAGCCGCGGGGTGACTGCACTGATGAGTTCTGCCTTGTATGGCCACCTGGGCGTGGTCCGCCTGCTAGTCGCCAGAGGCGCCGAAGTCAACCGGCGGAGCAAGGAGGGCGCCCCCATAGCAGTTGCGAGCGGGACAGTGGAGGGGGGAGGCGTAACCGCTCTCATGCTGGCTTCCGCGGAAGGCCATCTGTCGGTTGTGGAGGCGCTCCTGCAGGCAGGTGCCGACACTGCCTCGGCCAGCCCTGTCGGCTGGACACCCTTGCTGATGGCTGCTTGGGAGGGCCAGACATCCGTGTTAGAGACGCTTCTGTCAGCAGGTGCCGATCCGAACGCCAGCGTCGAAGGCGGCAGGACACCATTGATCCTTGCCGTGTCTAAGGGCCTTCCCACGATGGTTCGGATCCTGCTCGAGGCGGACGCCGACATCGACGCTCAGGCTGATGACGGCAGCACCGCGACGATGATCGCTGTCTCGTCCGGGGATCACTCGATGCTCCGCACGCTGCTGGCAGGCAGCGCTGATTTGGACCTTCGATCCGCTGACGGGCGCACGGCGTTGTTGCTCGCAGCCAGCAGGGGCGATGTGTCCATGCTCAGAGTGCTCGCGACTGCAGGTGCCGACATTCACGCCACGATGCGCGACGGCAGGACAGCCCTGATGCTCGCCGCTTCCAACGGGCAGACGGATGCGATCCGATTCCTTCTCGAGCGCGGCGTGGCAGCTGGCGAGACTGACGAGCGTGGCCGGACCGCCCTGGTGCATGCTGCCCTAGCCGGCTATGACGAAGCCGCATTGTTGCTCGAGAGTGCCGGGGCGGTCGAGGACCTTGATGAATTGCTCCGGATCGTGGCAGCCACCGGTCGCGCGGCCCGAATCGCAGCACTGGTGAGCGCCGGAGCACAAGTGGATGGCCGTGACGCCGAGCGGAACACCCCACTGATGCTGGCCTCGTCTGCAGGTCATGCAGCCGCGGTGGCCGAGCTGGCTGCTAGGGGCGCGGACGTGAACGCCGAGACCCCGGACGGCGGAACGGCGCTAATGCTGGCGGCTGGCCAGAACCGGCGGGAAGCGGTAGAGGCCCTGTTGGAGAGCGGAGCCCGCCCGGACGCCCGCACGCCCGACGGTCGAACCGCATTGATGATGGCTTGCTTCGAAGGGTTCTCGACAGCGGCCCAGACCCTGTTGGATCATGGCGCGAGCCCCGATCTAGTCGACGCGAAGGGAGGCTCGGCGCTGATGTTTGCCGCAGCGGAGGGGCACGCCGAAACGATTGAAGTGCTGCTGGCTGGCGGGGCTGACCCGAATCTTGGGCGACCCGATGGTGTCACAGCGCTCATGCTGGCCTCGTCATCAGGCACGCTGGCTGGCGTGCAGCAACTCTGGGAGGCCGGCGCCAACGTCGGCGCTGCGGATTCGCGGGGCTTTACGCCATTGCTCGTTGCGGCGACTCGAGGGCAGACACTTGTCGTCGAGTACCTTCTTGGCCGAGGTGCCGACCCCAACGTGCGGACTGCTGATGGTGCAAGCGCGATTTCGCTTGCGCGGGCAAAGGGATATCGCCGGATCGTAAGCCTTCTCTCCGGTGGCCCCTGACTGCCTGCCCGGCGGAGAAGACGCGAGTCGGGAACGCCCCCGTCACAGCTTCTCCGAACGAACGATTCCGCCGCCCTCCTCGATGTGGAGCAGACGATCCGCAGGAATATCGCGGAAAGTCTCGCGCTTTCCGTTCGGCCATCGAACGCTGAGCTCATCCGCCTTGGAACTTGAGCCGAGGCCGAAGTGGAGGCGGAAGTCGTTGACCGAGTAATAGCTGGTTTGGCTGTGAACCTCCTGTGCCTGCGTCCTGCCTCCCGCCTGCACGTCTACGCGGGCTCCAATCGCCGTCCGGTTCGACTCGACGCCGAACAGCTTGACCTTCAGCCAGTGATTGCCCGTCGACACATCCGCTCGAATCAGCGATGGCGGCTCGTTCATGTTCATGACCAAGATGTCCATGTCTCCGTCGTTGTCGAAGTCTCCGAAAGCGCAGCCGCGACTCGAGTGGGGCGTGGTCAGCCCGCTGCCGCACTCGTTCGTGACGTTCGCGAAAGAGCCGTCTCGCATGTTGCGGAACAGGAACCGTGGCCCGCGATACGGATAGCGGGGATTGAACCGCTCCACTCTGGGAAACAGGTTCCCAACCGAATAGAAGAGATCCGGCCAGCTGTCGTTATCGAAGTCCACCAGGCCGGTGCCCCACTGGATGTGCTGGGTTACGACGTGCAGACCGGCCGCGACGGACATGTCGGCGAAGGTTCCGTTGCCGAAGTTCCTGTACAGGGCGGGCATCTCGTCCGCGAACAGAGTCTTGACAATATCCAGCTTGCCGTCCCCGTCGTAGTCACCGGTTGCAAGACCCATCCCGGCCTGCTCTCGCCCGTCCTCGCTGTAGGCAACGCCACACTCGACCGCGATGTCGGTGAATGTCCCGTCCCGGTTGTTCCGATAGAGGATGCTCGGAGTGGAATCGCAAGCCACGTAGATATCTGGCCAGCCGTCCTCATTGACGTCCGTCACCAGCGCGGTCATGCCGTAGTAGCCGTGCGGACTGTGCATCCCGGCCTGCTCGCTCACGTCGGTGAAGGTTCCGTCGCCATTGTTGCGGTACAGGTAGTTCTTCGTACCCGGCATCCCTCGCGGGCCGCAAAAGACCGGAACACCCTTCCACTCGCAGTTGTTGCCTTGGCCAGGCAATGGAACCCTTTCAAGGTCGATTTCCACGTAGTTCGACACAAACAAATCTAGGTGCCCGTCGCGGTCGTAGTCGACGAATGTCGCGCCGGCGTTCCAGCGGTCGGGGAAGCCGCCGAGGCCGGCCTCCTCGGTGACATCGGTGAAGGTGCCGTCGCCGTTGTTGCGGTATAGCACGTTCTGGCCCCAGTACGTGACGAACAGATCGTCGTTGCCGTCGTTATCAAAGTCTCCGATGCAGACGCTGTTCGCCCAGCCGGAACGGACCAAGCCGGCGTCCTCAGTGACATCAGTGAAGGTGCCGTCGCGGTTGTTCTTGTAAAGACGGTTCGTGGGCTTAGCCCCGAGCGGAAGCCCATCGAGGCGTGTTCCGTTCAGGACAAAGATGTCTGGCCATCCGTCGTTGTCATAGTCGTAGAAGGCGACGCCACAACCGTTCGCCTCGACGATGTAGCGCACCTGTTCGCTACTTCCGTAGTAGACCGTGTCGGTCAGGCCGGCATCCTTGGCAATGTCTGTGAACCGCACCCCGTAGGGTTGGGCTGGAACGGCGTCCGGAGTTGCCCCCAGCAGGACGCCGCTTCCGACGGACGCCCACTTGGCGGTTCCGGTGACCGCGCCGAGGTGCAGGAATTGCCTTCGGGACAGGGGCACGATTACTCCGCCGGACTGCCGAGCGAGCGCGCCGTGATGCCCTCGCCTTCGGTAATTTCTAGGAATTGGTCGGACTCCAGCTCGCCGAAAGTGTCGCGGGAGGAGGGAGAGGGCCAGTCTACGACTACCCTTTGAACCTTGGCGCTGGATCCCAGCCCGAAATGCAGCCTGAGGTCATTGTTCGACATGAAACTGGAACCCGACCGGACCTCTTGCACCAAGACCCTGTTGCCTGCATGCACGCTGACGCGAGCGCCGATCGCGCTGCGGTTGGACTTGGTTCCGACTAGCCGCAACGACAGGAACCCACCTGCCGGCTTGGAGTCGTTGCGGAGCAGGCTCGGATGCTCGTTCATGTTGTTCACGAACACGTCGGTATCGCCGTCATTGTCGTAGTCCCCGACAGCGACACCGCGGCTCGAATGCTTGGCCAATATGGAGGATCCGATCGGTGGCTGGATGGGCTCGAGACTCTGGCCGCCGACGTTCCTGTAGAGCAGCCGCTTCTGCCGGTACGGATTGTTCGAAACGAGGCCTTCGATTTCCGGATAGGTGTGCCCGTTCGCAACAAACAGATCCGGCCAAGAATCGCGATCGAAATCGAGGGCCGCGACACCCCAGCCCATGTAGTCGACGCTGACTCCCGCGCCCATGGCATGTGCCTTGTCTTGAAATGCCGCAAGCGACGAGTTGAGGTAGATGTTCGACGTCTCCTCGATGAAATTGGTCTTGACGATGTCGAGCAGGCCGTCTCCGTCAACATCCACCGCGGCCGACCCCATGCCGGCCTGAACGTGCCCGTGCTCGTCAAACGCCACGCCGGCGAATACCGCTACGTCCTCGAACGTGCCGTCACCGTTGTTCTCTAGCAGGATGCTGGCCTGCGAATCCACTGCTACAAACACGTCCGGCCAGCCGTCGAGGTTGTAGTCGAGAGGCGTCACTGACAGCGAGTAGCGCTCAGTGCCGGTGTCCACCCCGGATTCTTCTGAGACCTCCTCAAACCGGCCACCCCCGAGGTTGCGAAACAGTTGGTTCGTCTCGCCGGGCAAGCCCCGAGGGCCACAAAGCACAGCCTGTCCCTTCCATTGGCAGGTAGGAGCGCTGCCTTTGGAGGGAATCCGGTCTTTGTCGAATACTAGGTAATTCGCGACGAACAGGTCGAGTTGCCCGTCAAGGTCATAGTCGAGGAAGGCGCACCCGGTCGACCACCGCCGCTCCCCGCCAAGGCGCGATTCCCGAGTGACGTCGGCGAAGATCCCCTCACGGCTGTTCCGGAACAGGCGGTTCTCTCCGAAGTACGTGACGAAGAGGTCCTCGAAGCCATCGTTGTCAACGTCGCCGACGCACGCTCCTTGGCCCCATCCGACGCTTCGCAGGCCGGTCCGATCTGTGACGTTCGCGAACGTGCCGTCACCGTTGTTGCGGTATAGCTGGTTGCTCGGAGATTTGCCAGGAGAGAAGCCCTCAAATGTCGTGGCCGAGACAAAAAACGCGTCGAGGAACCCGTCGCGGTCGTAGTCCAAGAGGGCCACGCCGGATCCGATGGCCTCAAGGATAAAGTCCTTGCGGTCGTCCCTGCCACAGTGGAACACGTCTGTCAGCCCGACGTCAGTTGCGATGTCTACAAATGCAGGCTGCCCGGCCGGCGAGGGGGCAGCCCACACTGCGGCCGCAATGGCGACAGAGACGGTCACACGCAGCCGAGGCACGGCGATCCTAGCGCTCGCCTGGCTCAGATCGGGGTGCCTCTTTCTTGCGTAGCCGCTGGATTCTGGCAGTGCGCGTTTGCCTTGCCTCGTCTTCATTTCGCTTGAACAGTTGAAACTGTTGCTGTGCCAAGTCGTCCTTTCCGAGCTGGCGGTAGAGCCGCGCCAGCACGTAGTGGACTCGGTTCAACGTGGGATCCAAATCCAGAGCGAGCAGGTACGCCGCCACCGCATTGTCCCATCGCTGTAGGAGCTCGTAGGCCCTTCCGAGATCTGTCCGGACGTCCGCGTCCTCAGGATCCGCCTCAGCCGCAGCGGTCAAGTACGGCAGGGCACTCTCTCCCTCGCGCAATTGCACGTGAATCCTGCCGAGCCGCTTCTTGGCGGCTCCCGAATGAGGGTGAATCTCCAATTCGCCCAGACAGGCTTGCCTTGCCTCCTCATACTGCGAGTTCCAGAGGTAGTAGTCTGCCAGTTCGATGCGGATTTGGGTGTCGAGCGGGCAAGCCTCGATCGCTGCGAGGAACTCGCCTTCGGCCTCAGCCTTTTCCTGAGCGGAGAAGTTCATTGCCCTGACCAGCCGGGCCCTGCACGAGCCGGGGTGGTCGCGCACCAGCGTCTCGAAGTACTCCAGCGAGACCTGCCGGAACACCTCCGCCCTCAAGGTCTGGACAGCCTGCGACGGACTGGTCGACAGAGCCTCTCCGTCAGCTACCAGAGCTGCCGACTTGTAGTCGTCGAGCCACACGTGGACGGTCATCTTCAAGTAGTCCCGCAGCCATTCGTCGCCCGCGCTCTGGAGATCGTCGAGGGCCGCGAGAGCATCCTCGAACTTCCCCGCGACCACCGCTCGAGTCACCTTTCCCCAACCGGTTGCGTCGGAGCCACGGAGACGCCCCGCAAGCTCGTCGTTGATCTCGGAACCCACGATCGGCATGGGTGGCAAGCGTTCGGGGTCGACAGGCGGCAGCGACCGCAGGATGCCTTCGAATTCCACCTTCGTTCCGATCTCCGCCACCTGCTCCTTCGGCAGCATGCTCTTGTCGATCGGCATTCTGGGCACGGCGGGGAGCAGGCTCCAATAGCGTTCTAGCGCAAGCGTGGACGGAACATCCAATCCCAGAATGGCCAGCATGCGGGCTAGGGGGAAGAAGATTGAGGCGTTGAACGGGTCCAGTTCCGCTGTTTCGAGGTACTTTATTGCTGCGACCTGAAACACCTGCTGGCTCTCGAACACGCGCGCGGCCGCGAGGTGTGTCTCCTTAGATTCGGGGTGCGAGACGGCCTGCTGGTTCGCGATCCTCTCGGCGAGATCAAGGTAGGCCTGCCCGATGGAATACAGCACATTGGGAAGCTCGTCCCCGGCTGACGGCAGCGCCTGACGGTAGGCGTGGACGGCTTCCCCATAGCGGAGATTTGCGGCGTACGCTTGGCCCAGGTGCAAGGCGCTCTCGAAGGTTGGCTCTAGCGCGTGCGTGGCCTCAAGATGCGGCAGAGCCCTATCCGGGCGCTCGACATTGAGGTACGAGACGCCCAAGAAGAGCCGACTCCCGACCATTGCCTTGTCGAGTTCGAGACCGGCCTCGAAGGCCTCGATCGCGTTCAGGTAGTCGCGCTGGCGGTAGAAGACCAAGCCCAGGTTGTGATAGACCCGGGGCACAGCCGCCGGGTATCGCCGTAGGATTGTTCGGTATTCGGAAGCCGCCTGGGCAAGCTCTCCGCTCTGTTCGAAATTCTTGGCCGAGCGAAAGTGCGTCCCGATGAACTCGTAGTCAGCGGGTGCCAGAGGGACCTGCTGGGCACTGGTCACCGCTGCAGCAATCAGCAAGGCAATCGGGAGCCCCCACGAAGATCCAGAGGGCCATAGCAGGCTCGTGGGACTCAGTCGTGTGACGATTGCGGGAGCCAAGGTGATTCCTACCTCGCGACTCGGATCCAATGGTCGCTGAACAGGGAGTGGCGCATCACGCGTTCCTTTGGCATGTGGCAGCTCGCGCAATTCGCGGAAGCCTCAGGGCAAACTGTCCCATGATCCCGTGCTCCTGTGTCATGACACGACAGGCATGACTCGTCGAACGAGTCGGCCTCGTCGGAAACGTCGCGATGAGGATCGTGGCAGGTCGTGCAAGCGAGTTCCCCGAATGTCTCGTTGAAGCATCGGCTCAATACGATTCGCTGGCTCGGGAACCGGACACTGTGCGGGGTCCGTTCCAGCAGCGCCAAGGAGTCGAAATCATTGTCCTGCGGCGGGACACCGTGGCAGCTTCCGCACATCCGGGCCTGCGCGAATCCGGAAAGCACACTCGGGTTGAAGATCGTCCCGTCCACCGACTCGCCGTCGAGCGCGGCTCCGATATGCGCTTGGCCGGGGCCATGGCACCTTTCGCAGCGAATCCCCGTTTCATCCGCGGTGGGTGCCGACCTACGTTCGTCGTATCCGGTCGTATGGCAGCCGAAGCACTCAGTGACCTGCTTGGCGGTCAGGCCCCGGCCGAGGCTCTCGATGACGTTCTGCGGATCGTACTTCGATGCACCGGTTGTGAAGTCTATCGCGCCGACGCTCTCGTACCATGTCAGCCGACTCTCCACCCAGCCGCCCATGTCGGTGCGGCCGATCGGCGTGATCCCTTTCGCACCGCTGCCGAAGGCCCAGTCGAGCGTGGCCCCACTCGATTCGGCGTCGTTGGCCGATTCGAGACGGACACGACTGGCTGAGTTAGAGGAGAGCGTCAGCGTGTAGCCCGAGACGCGATCGAAGCGACTGAAGGGCAGGGCGCCTACGAGTTCCGGAACCGATTCGGCTTGGCGGAGGGACCGAGTGTGGTTGCTGGCACTCTGGCGCGAATAGATGTCAGCGTGGCAGGGCTCGCAGGCCTGCGAACCGGCACGCTCGGACTCATGTTGCCAGAATCGTGCAGGATCCTCCAGCTGCTCTGCCTGGCCGGCGCCGGCATGTCCAGGGGCAACGAGAACTGCCAGCAACAATGTGCAGTCGCGGGCGAGCCGCGAGTAGCTGGATGGGACTGCCGTGCGCGCTCTTCGATCATTCGCGCGAAACCAAGTCCGGGAGCGCTCGAACGACCTACCGTGCGACGCCACGCAATGGTTCATGCCAACGCGTGGGGCCCTTATGCTCCGTCCGCAAGGATGAATGGCAGGTGAGCAGATTCGTTCCTCCCGGCGCCTTTCGGCTCCACACCGGCCAGCTTGAGAGCCGTGGAGTAGATATGGCCGTGGTTCGGCACGATAAATCCATCCGACGGCTCGTGGAAGCCTTCCTTGAGATTGCCGTCGCGGTCGTAGCGCGGATCCAAGTCCCCGGTCGCTGGATGAATGGGGATCGGCTGGAATGTCTTCTGACCGACCCATCCGAATTGCGTGCCACCACGGACGCGCGGGCTCAGGAACGCGCAGGAATTGACCGGGTTATGGGCGCTTATGTCCTGCGACAGAATTTGTTCCCTCTTTTCGGCCTCGTCTAGCTCCGAATTCGCGAGGATACTCTGGATGCTGCCACCCACGGTCCTTCCGAACTCGCTGCTCAGCACGATTGTCGTGAAGTCGTAGTAGGAGTTCCCGGTGTCTCCGTACTCTGTTTCCTTGAGCTTGCGCACGAACGTCTTGAGCGGCGTCCAGAGTTCCGTCCGAATCATTTCCCGCTGGTCGAAAGGGTAGCCAGACAGGATCTTCTTGCGGGCCCAGTGATGATCGAATCCTCTGACCAAGCGGTTCTCGAGCCACCCGGCACAGCTCAGACCCTTCGTCATCATTTCGAACATCATCATGGCTTGGACGTTGATGTTGGGCGTGTACTTGCTCCGTGGCAGGGTCTGGTTGATGAGTTCGAAATGGATTTCCTCGTCGGCAGGATCGACCCGGAATTCCTCTCTCAGGCCCGGGTCGAGGAACATTGAGCGAGTGTCGATGGCGTCATCCCCGCTCTCAGTGAGCCGCTTGTAGACGTCCAACGCGGATGCGAAGCTCTGGAGTTCCGGGCTGTTGCGATCGGCCAGCAGGCTCCTGCGAGACTGCTCCAGGAACCGTTGCACCGAGTGGTTGCGCTCGTCCGTGCGCATCGAGAGCGTCTGCTGGATCAGCCCCCGCGTGAACTTCGGCGTCTGCGGGTAAATGATGTGCGCCCACGGCGGGCCCAGAGCATGGTAGATACCGGTGCCCTCAGGGTAGGCGGCGATGTCCAGCTCGCCGTCGGACAGCCACCGGTGCCAGTTCAGGTTGGGCAGCAGGTACGGGCGACCGGTCTCTTCGCAGAAGGCTTGCAGAACCGTGCGCTCGTCCGGCTCCCGTCTGGCCTTCATGTCTACGGTGTACTGGCCGTAGTGCGCCTTGAAGCGATCTCTGGTGTGCCCGCTTCCGGTGAGCGCACTCGAGAGGATCGACATCTCCCCGAACAGGTCGCGCCCGTCTTCCGCCAGTGGGCCGTGAAAGATCTCCCCGTGACGGCGGAAGTCTTCCGGGGAGAGATCCTTGGTTCGGTAAATCTGCTCGGAAATCACGCCCCAGTCATCGGGATCCCTGGGAAGGTCCGAGAAGTTGGCGTCGTTGCGGGTAGGAACCACGGGACCAAACATGTCATAGCTCATCCAAGCCCCTTCCATGAACCAGTAGACGAGAAAGCGAGGCTGCGACACCTCTTTGGCGTGGTCCTTGACGGCACCGGCCAGCTTGGGGCTCAAAGAGCCCAAGCCCCCGCTCAGCCAGTAGCTGAAGAAGTCCGTGGCCGCGAGTGCGCCAGCCGCACGGGCACCGCTGGACAGGAATTTCCGGCGCTTCATGGTCCCTTCCGATCTCGACGACGCTTCTCGTCGGTTCGATTATAGGCTGGCTTTTCCTCACGCTCAAGCAAGGCGGGCGGATCTAATGGCTTGGAAACGGCGCCGGAGGCTGCTTATTGTTGTTCTTGCGGTTACGGCGCGCGAGTGGGCCAGCTTCGAGCCGCGATGGCCGCTTGAGACGGCGACTATGGGTGGTCTGCCCGACTTCTGGACCTCATCAGGACCATCCGCTTGAGGAGCGGCCGGATGCGCAGATCGCTGGCGACGGCAAAGTCGTAGAGTTCCCTGTATTCATCCCTCTGGTCCCGGTAAACCCGCAACGGGCGGTGGAACAGCATGTCGTGATGATGATTGACGAAAGTGCGCACGAAGCGTTCCTTGCGAATCACTTGGGACGCGAATGCGCTTAAGCCCGTCCCCTTGAATGGGTAGTCTGGAACGACGCCCCTGTCGCTGTCGTCAATCGGTTGGTGGTCATCGTCGACGGTGCGGTAGTGTCCGTGGACATCCCAACGCTCGCGCTGGTGGGCTAGCGGCGTCAGCAATTTGTGGCAGGAGTAGCAAATACTGCTAGGGTCCGTCGTGCTGACAACCGTTTCGCGGGCCTCCTCGACCGCGTCTGACACCTCGAATTGGACGCCTAGGGCGAAGGTAAGCACCTGAGCCGGGTAGGTGAACTTCGGAAGGCCGGGCTTGCCTTCCATGTACCCCTTCATCGTCAGGAAGCCCGTGGAGCCGTGGACAGGGCGACGATCCACACGCTCCCAGTCCGGGCCAACCGTGTAGTCGGCGGTGAAGAGCTCTCGATAGGACAGGTCGTTCGTCGCGATGTAGGTCCAGAGCCGGGCAGGTTCGTCGCTTTCGGAAGTGCCGCGCGACCGGAAGACCCCGCGAGCTCGATGGAAGAAGAACTCCCGAAAATCGTCAGAGGAGAGGTACGTGTCGACCAAGGGCTCGATCTGTCCATCCTTAAGGAAACGCTGATATTCATCGGTTGTTGGGATCCTTCCGACAAGGTCGAGTGCGACACGGACGAGCCTCTGGGCTCCTGATGCATCTTGGCTGTCGGGAGGCATCACGAACTCGGGATGCTGTAGCAATGCCTCGATGAGCCCGGCCCAACCCGGGCGAGGGGACTTGAGGGAAGGGACGGTGAAGCGAGGCGTCGATGTCGTAGCGCCCTCGACGCTCAATCCAAGGTCGCTAGCGTCATGGCTCCAGCGGAACGAAAGCGGTTCACCCCCGGGATGATACGTGCCGGTGCCATTGAGGAACGCCGTCTCGCCCACGTTGAAGGCTGGGGCCGCCTCTGCGAAAGCCACGGGAGCGAACGAACTCCCATGAACGTCGAACGGAACCCAGTCAGCATGGGTGTGCCCTCCGGGCGTCCAGACATGCACGCTGTACCACCCGGGCTGGAATTCACCGCCCCGAACGGGTCGGTAACGGGCCCACACTCGCTTGGCCAGATCGACTTCCTGATCCTTGAGGGGCTCTCCGCTCTTGGAGGGAGGGTAGTGCAGGATATCCTCGCCGTACATCTTTCCGCGGCCGGGCAGGTTGCGCACTAGCTTGTCGGGAGCCCAGCCCTCGGATGCCTCAAAGGCATCTGCTGAATCGTTGTCTACAACGATTTCCTGCCCCCCGCCTAGCGGCACGAATTTCACAGCGTCGGCGACGAGAACCTTCGACGCCGAATCCACCCCTCTGTTGCTGACCTCGACATAGTCGTCTGGCCCTTCCAGCAGCACCTCTCGCAAGATCATCTCCCACTGCGTCTCACCACTCTCGTCGAGGGTGCTCTCGGTCTGATCCAGATAGGTCGTTGCAAAGCCCGTAGGCCGTCGGCTGTCGTTGATGTTGGGGACGGCAGCTCGGTTCGCCGAATGGACTTCAACCAGCGCCGACGTTGCTGCCCGCGGGATCCTCGGCCAGCTTAGGTACACGTTGTACTCACCGTCTTCAGGAATTCGCAGAGCGACAGTTGCGGATCCGAGCCGGTTGTCGACGGCACGCCGTTCGAGATGGTTGGTCCCGATCACATGTAGATCGATTTCGTACTTCTTCTTCGGTGCCCCCGCACGGCTGCGCTCGCCGTCCTTTGCTACTGGTTCCCACTCGCCGGAGAACGTGCATTCGGGGTCGAGGTTGTCCAAGACGACTGACTGGCTCGATTCCATGCCGTGCCGGACGCGGACGAGTCTAACTGCATCAAAGACCGTGACGTGGTTCCCGGGCCGGGCTACTACGCGGACGAAGTGATCAGGATCCGCGGACGAGAACCTGAACGGGCGATCACCGATACGAACCCAGGTGCCGTCGTCCTGCTCTGTAGTCTGGTCAATCAGGTATCGAGAGACGGAAGCCTTGGCGGCTTTCAGGGCAACGTCGACCTGCTGCCGGTCCCGACGCCCGCCTGGATCCCTCACATCCAGAGTGAAGCGCACGGTCCTGCGATCTTCGGCCCGTGCCTGCAAGTCTCGCACCAAGCCCAAGGCTCGGTTGATTTCAGACTGGGACGGCTCGGCGAACAGAATTCGCTCGTAGAGTGTCCGCACGTTGCGGTCGGCCGCCTTCCGGGAACGGTCAACGAAGATGTCTGGATTGAATCCATCGAACAGGTTCTGCCTCGGTGCGGAAACGAAGCGCCGCGCCACCTCCCGCGCGATCTCTTGCAGAGCGGCGACATAGCTCGCAGTCATCGTGCGGGTCTGGTCAAAACTGCTGCGGAAGTCCGCTCCACCAAGTGCTTGAGCCTTGTCGCTGAACGGACCGCTTCCTGACGCGGCGAGCCATTCGGCGCCGAAGAGGGTCTCAAAGGACCGCCTCAGCTGGAAATGGCTCATTCGCCGCTGCGCCAGGTCGGACTGCTCCTCGCCGTCGTACGGGAGCAGGAGACTGTCCGGGAACCGCTCGTCATGAGGATCTGTCAGATTGGTCCCATCACTTTCAACCCTTGCAGCCAGATCAGTGGCAAATCGGACGATATCTTCGACTTCGGAGCTTTTCAGCACTCCTGCCTTCGGCATGCGCAAGTCTGTGTCTTGGCTGGTAACGCGGCCCGGAATCGCCATCGGGTCTGTGGCGTCGAGCAATCCCCGTTCCAGCAACAGGCTGAATGTAGCCCCGGGCGAATCGAGAACCTGAAACGCCTGCGAAGCCCGTGCGTTATGGCATCCCTGGCAGCCATTGGTGCTCCGAGCCAGCAAGGGATACACTTCCGCCCGAAAACGCTCGGAAAGTTGCGCTAGCGAGCTGGTTGGGTCTATCGAGGCACTAGTCTCGGCTTGTGCCGGCCCAAGGAGTGCCAACGCCCAAGCCCCGCCGAGGGCGAGCAAGTGCGACCCAATCCGCATGTTTCAGTTTCCGGCAGGAGCCTGCCTTGTCCAGCGTATCCGGTTCCCACGCCGGCTGTCAGCGCCGTTCTTGCATGCGTAGGCGCACTAGACAAGAAATGGCCAAGAAATCGTCGCCCGCGACCCAGATTTCAATTACTCTGGAACAAGATGCATAGCCGGATTCAAGACATGTTTTCGAGACGTGAAGCGCTCGGCTCCTTGGCTTTGTTGCCCTCCGTCGCGTTCGGCGCCACTCCCCGAGCGGACGCCGGCGATCCGAGGCTCAAGACTGCGATCTGCGCCTATTCTTTCCGGAGGGCCCTCGGAGACGGGTCGCTGAGCTATTTGGACTTGGTCGACCTCGCAGTTGAGCATGGCATCGACGGTATAGATTCGACCGTGTACTGGTTTCCCCGCGAGGGCTTGGACGGGTTTCTCGCCGCGTTCCGGCGCAAGGCCTACCTTGCGGCGGTCGAACTGCCGAGCATAGCGATCCGCACCGATCTCTGTCGTCCCGATGCGCGCGCCCAAGAAAGGGAAGTGGCGTGGTTGCGGCACTGGGTGGATGTGTCGTACAGACTTGGCTCTAGCCACATCCGCGTTTTCGGCGGCAACGTGCCGCAGGGCAGCTCGGAGGACGAGGCCGCGAAGTGGGTGGCGGAAATCCTCAAGCGGGCCGGAGACTACGCGGCCGGCAAGGGGGTCGTGCTCGGATTGGAGAACCACGGGGGCATTACCGCGCGGGCCGAGCGCATCATCCAGATCGTGCGCGCCGCCGACCATCCCAACGTCGGCATCAACCTCGACACGGGGAATTTCCGCAGCGATCCGTACCGGCAGATCGAGATGTGCCTGCCCTACGCCGTGAATTCGCAGTTCAAGGTCGACATCAGGGACGAAGACGGCAACCACACGCCCTCGGACTGGGATCGCATCGTCAGGATGTTTGCCGACGCGGGCTATCGAGGCTACTTGGCCTTGGAATACGAGGCGGCCGAGGATCCTTTCGCGGCGGTGCCGCGCCATCTTGCCCGATTGCGGGACCTGGCCGCGAAGTACGGACAGGCCTGAGCGGCTCGCTAGTCGGGAAAGGGTCGCGACTGCACGGCTTCGAGAAAGGCCGGGTTCTGGCGCCGCAGCTTCAGCGACAGTTCCTTTTCCTCACGCGCCTTGGCCCGGTCGCGCAGCCTGAAGTGGACTTGCGAGAGCAGCAGGTGCGGCTGCGGATGGCGCGGCTCCAGTTCCACCGCCGCATCGAGGGCGTCGAGAGCTGCTTCCCAGTCCTTCAAGCCGATGTGTGCGCGAGCCACGGCAATGCGGGCAGGCATGTAATCGGCTCGAAGCTCGATCGCCCGTTGCAGCGGCACCAAGGCATCCGCGTAGCGAGCCTGCTTGACCAGCCAATCTCCGTAGAAGAAGTGCGGCTCCTCGTAGCTCGGGTCGAGCTCCATAGCCCGGCGGATTAGCGGCAGCGCCTCGTCGAAGCGACCGTCCTTTTGCAGGTGCCACGCAAGCTCGAAATTGGCGCGCGCCGAGTTCGGGAATCGCTGGGCGGCCTGGGTTGCGAGACCGAGCCCCTCGCTGAGGTTGCCGGCTTCCCGCAGAGCGTGGATCGCCATGTAGTGCAAGTCTTCGATCCCGGGCTGTAGCCGCAGGGCCCGCCCAGCGATCTCCGCCGCCTCGCGGTGGTAGCGGCCCTTGCCATACTCCACCGCCATGATCTGCATGAGCTTAAAGTGGTCGGGTCTCAGATCGAGCGCATTCCGCCAAGCACGCAAGGCTTCGTTGCCCTGTTCGAGCTTCTGTGCGACCACGCCGCGCAGGTATTGAGCGTTGAAGTCGTCGGGGTTGGCCGCCGTCGCGCGCGCCAGCAATGGCGCGGCCTGTTCGAATTGGCCCGCCGAGAAGTGCATGTAGCCGAGATTGAACAGCGCGGGAAAGTAGTCTGGGGACGCCTCTAGCGCTTGCCGCCAGAGTTTGGCCGCCTCCTGTGGCTGGCCGCCTTGAGCGAGAGCGAGGCCGCGGTCAGTGAGTGCGGCCGCGTCACTCACTTGCGCTGGGGCCGCGACCGGAACGGCCGCTGCGAGAATCCCCGCTAGCACTGCCACCGAGCAGCGAGGCGCTATTCGGAACCAGGTGGCTGTCATGGCTGAGCCTTGGCCACGCCAGAGCCTTCGACAAGCAGCCAGTCGGCATCGGCCTGTACTCCCGGAAACGTCTCTTCCGCGCCGCTGGGCCAGCGGACAAGGATCGAGTCGACTGTGGCTTCTTGCCCTAGGCCGAAGTGGACGCGCAGATCGTTGTGCGAGACATAGCTCGACTGGCTCATCACGGCACGGGTTTGGCTGCTCTCCCCGGCCTTGATGGTGATGAGCGCGCCAATCGCCGAATGGTTGGAGCGGGTGCCTTGGAGCCTGAAGCGCACCCAGTGGCGCTCGGCGCCCAGGTCGTTGCGCAGCAGCGAGACCGGCGCGGACATGTTCATGACGAGCACGTCGAGATCGCCGTCATTGTCGAAATCGCCGAAGGCGGCGCCGCGGCTGGACCGGATCTGGGCCAGCCCCGGGCCAGCTAGGGCCGTCACGTCCTCGAAGCGCTTCCCGGCGAGATTGCGATACACCAGATTCGACTGCACGAAGGTCTCGGAGATCTTGGCCTGGTGGTCCAGTTCCGGGTAGACATGCCCGTTGACCTGGAAGATGTCCTGCCAGCCGTCGTTGTCCAGATCGACGAATTCCACGCCCCAGCCGACGTATTGCGGATTGGAGGCAAGCCCGGCGCGGACGCAGATGTCCTCGAAGTACAGGCCCTCGTTGTTGCGGTAGAGGTTGGGGTAGTCGTCGGCGAAATTCGTCTTCACCAGATCGAGCCAGCCGTCCCCGTCGAAATCGCCGACGCCCACGCCCATGCCGCCCTGCTCGAATCCGTGCTCGTTGAAGGCCACGCCGGCCTCGGTGGCGTAGTCGGTGAAGGTGCCGTCGCCATTGTTAAGGAACAGGATGCTGGGCGTGGAATCACAGGCGATGTAAATGTCCTGCCAGCCGTCCCCGTCAAAGTCCGCCGCTGCCGCGGTGAAGGCGTAGTAGTCCCGCACGTCGCGCACCCCGGACGACTCGCTGACGTCCTCGAAGCGGCCGTCGCCGAGATTGCGGTATAGAGTGACGTTTCCGAACGGCAGGCCGCGCGGCCCGCAGTAGACCGGCATCCCCTTCCACTCGCAGTTCGAAGTGATTCCCGGCGGCGGAGCGGTCTCGAGGTCGAATTGCTGGTACTGCGTGACCAGCAAGTCGAGCAGGCCGTCGCGGTCGTAGTCCACGAAGGTGCAACCCGAGCTCCACTGCTGCGGCGGTCCCGCCACGCCCGCTTCGGCCGCGATCTCCGAGAAGGTGCCGTCGCCATCGTTGCGGTACAGCGCGTCGGACCCCCAGTAGGCAACGAACAGATCGGTCGTCCCGCTGTTGTCAAAATCGCCGGCACACACCGCGCTGCCCCAGCCCGAGCGCCCAAGCCCGCTAGAAGCAGTCACGTCTTCGAAGCCATCCTCTCCGGCGTTGCGATAAAGGCGGTTCGAGGGGGCGTCCCCATCGGAGAACCCCTCCAAGCGCGAGCCATTGACCAAGAACGCATCCAGTCTCGAGTCGCCGTCGTAGTCGACGAATGCCAGCCCGGAGCCGTTGGATTCGATGATGTAGCGCTTCGCCTCGGCTCCGCCGTAGGTGAACTCCAAGTCCAGGCCCAGCTCCCCGGCCACGTCGCTAAAGCTCGCGTGCCATGGAAGGCCGGAAGCTTGCAGCGCCTTTACAGGCTGGGCATTGGAGCTAGCGACGCCTTGGGCGCAGAGCGTTCCGGGCAGCAGGGCCGCCAAGCAAAGCGGCAGCAACGACAGGCCTCGCATAGCGCAAGCGGAAACGGCTCGAATCCTGAGTATGGCATAGCTTTCGGGCGTCAACTTCCGCAGCAAAGCGGCGCTTGCGCAGGTTTAGCCGTAGTTGGAAGTTGGTGTGCCCGTTACGTGGAGCCGCCTTGAGCTGGCTTCAGCCGCCCCCACAGCTTTCAACCGGGCGTTGTTCAGTGCTTCCATGCTCCGGTCAGAGCGTGGCCCCTTCGAGGGCTTACCTGCAGCCGACTTGGCGCAACTCTTGGCGTTTCTGCTTGTAGCGCGCTAGGCAACCTGGCAGCGCTCTTTGGCCCCGGCGATCGAAGCGGGGGAGTTGGTAGTGTCGCAGGCCAGCGCGCACTGCCCTAGCCGTTGCGTGGAGCCGACTCTCGCAGGCGGAGCGAGCCTCGAGAGGTCTCGGCAAGAAGGACCCTAGACCTGCTACTTTGCCGAGAATTTGACTGCAGCAGATGGCTTGCTGGTTGGGCTGCCTACTGGTACGCTACGTTCGTCCGCTCGGACTTGGCGAGTCTTCAGGCGCCTTGGCGAGTCGAGGGCCGAGTACAGCCGGGAGTCTTTGGCGCCAAGGGGGCTACCATCATGCGATCGATCCGACGCGCCTTGCGGTGCTTTCTCAGCGCGGCGCTGCCGCTCGCGGCAGCAGCCGTTGCCGTGTATGCGCAAACTCAGACAGCTACCGTGCGGGGCACTGTAACCGATGCCTCCGGAGGCGTAATTCCGGGAGCTGCGCTGACGCTTACCAACGTGGACCAGAACCGGCCTTGGGCCGCGGAGTCCAACGCCTCGGGCGCTTACGTCTTCCAGCAGATCCCTCCGGGCCGCTATTCTCTGGCCGTTGAGTCCGCCGGCTTCAAGCGATACGAGCGGCAGACCTTCATTCTCGAAGTTGCGCAGGTCGCCGAGATCGACATTCCCTTGGAGGTCGGCGACGTGACCGAGGTCGTCGAGATCTCGGCCGAAGCCCCATTGCTGGCAACAGCCACGTCGGACCTCGGCGAGGTTGTCAACTCGCGGACGGCCGAATCGCTGCCGTTGAACGGGAGGAATGTCCTGCAGCTGATCGGCCTAACACCTGGCATCAACACGACCCGCAATTTCCGGAACGCGACCACCGGCAACGGGTCGATCTCCGCCGTTGCCTTTTCCGCGAATGGAGGCCGGAACGTCGCCAATTCGATCATGCTCGATGGCTCGTCGCAAGAGGTGATGGGCTTCAACCAGCCTTCCTACATCCCCTCGCCCGACACGCTGCAGGAGTTCAAGGTGCAGACCAACGCGTTCTCCGCGCAGTACGGGCGGACGGCGGGCGCGGTCGTCAACATGGTCACGCGCTCCGGTGGGACCGAATTCCACGGTGTCCTGTACGAGTTTATTCGCAATGACAAGCTGCAGGCCAACAATTGGTTCGCGAACGCAAACGGACGGGACCGGGCTCCCTTCCGCTTCAACCAATTTGGCGGAACTCTCGGCGGTCCGCTCACGCCCTCGCGACAGCGACTGTTCTTCTTTCAGAGCGTGGAATTCCGCAGACAGGTGAATCCGGCCTCCGTCACGCAGTCGGTGCCTACCCCGCGCATGAAGCAGGGCGATTTCAGCGAGGACAACCGAGTCATCCACGATCCTCTGACGCTGGCCGAGGATGGCACTAGAGAGCCCTTCCCCGGCAATTTGGTGCCGGCCTCGCGGCACAACCCTACCGCGCTCAACCTCCTCTCGTATTACCCGGAGCCGACGGCACCCGGCATCCGGAACAATTTTTTCTCGCAGCTCGGCTCCCGTCCGAACACGTGGGACACATCGACCAAGGTTGACTACCGCGTCAACGACCGGAACAACCTTTTCGTGCGAGTATCCCTCAACAAGACGATCAACACCCTGCCCAGCCGCTGGAACAACGTAGCCTCGCCGGGCTCTGGGTGGAACGGGTCGATCAACAGGTCCTACACGCTGGATGACACGCACCTGTGGAATGGCTGGGTCATGCACGGAAACTACGGCTACTCGTATCACGCGAATCCCCGCCGCTATATCGAGGAGGATGTCTCCCAAGCGACGCTCGGCCTCCCGGCCAGCATCGACGGCCAAGCGCAGTTTCCGGTCTTCCCGCGCGTGCAGGTTGCTGATTTCCAGCAGATGGGCAACAACGCGTTCTGGTATATCGGAAACAAGTTCGAGTCGCACACTTGGGTCGGTGACATGTCCCGCCTGTTCGGGGACCACACGATCAAGTTCGGTGGAGTCTTCCGCCTGAACCGAGTGTCGAACCACCGCCCCGCGGACCCGGCTGGCTTCTATCAGTTCAATCGCAACTGGACGCGCGAGCGGTTCAACCGCGGCAGGCAGGGCAATTCGGTTGCCAGCATGCTGATGGGACTCATGAACGGGGGCCGCATCCGATTCGAACCGTCGCTGTCTCAGCAAACGCCGTACTGGGGGTTCTACATCCAAGACGATTGGAGCGCCACGGACAAGCTCACCGTGAACATCGGTCTTCGGTGGGACCAAGACCGTCCCATCACAGAGCGTTACAACCGGGCGGGGTGGTTCGACTTCAATGCGGTCCAGCCCGACTTAGTGCTTGATACTCCCGGTCTAGAACGGCAAGTTGTGGGAGGCCTTCAGTTCGCCGGTGTTGGCGGCAATCCCAGACATATCAAGAACTACGACAACAACAATTTCGCGCCGCGTCTGGGCCTGGCCTACAAGCTAACGGAGAGACTCGTGATCCGGACTGGTTCGGGCATTTTCTTCAACCCGACCACGGGCTTCGGTCCAGGAACTGCAACGGCTGGGGCGGTCAGCTTCAACTCGATATCGCCGATTGTCGGTAGTCAGGACGGAGGCAGGACGCCATTCACCGACGTGTCCAATCCGTTCCCCCTTGGCTTCAACGCGGCCACGAACGGAGCCGAAGGACTCGCCACGTTCCTCGGACAGAGCCCGGCGGCCATCGTCCGGGCCGACCGCACTCCGTATTCGATCCAGTGGAATTTCAACATCCAGTACGAGCTTCCGGAAAGCTGGTTGGTAGATCTTGCCTACGCAGGCAACTCAGGTGTGAAGCTGCTCGGCTCAGGTGTGCAGTTCAATCAGCTCCCGAATGAGTACCAGTCGCTCGGCGATCGCCTCAACGATGTGGTCGATAACCCGTTCTTCGGCGTGATCCCAAGCAATATCGCACTGGGAAGGCAGAGGATCGCCTACGGGCAGCTACTGCGGCCGTACCCGCATTTCTCGGGAGTTAACACCCCGAGAGGCTACGAGTTCAAGTCCAACTACCATGCATTGCAGGTGAAGATGCGGAAACGCTACAGCAGCGGCTTGCAGCTTCTCGGCGCGTACACATGGTCGAAGATGATCGACGACGTAAGCTCTGTCGCGGGCTTCGTCGGAGCTCAGAATCCCGGCTACACCAATCACTACAACAAGCGCCTAGACCGGACCCTCTCGGCGCTGGACGTGGCGCATCGGCTGGTTGTCAATTACCAGTACGAATTGCCATTCGGGAAGGGCAAGGCGTTGCTGAACCGTGGCGGCTTGGCGAACCAAATTCTGGGCGGCTGGAATATCAACGGTGTCACCACCTACCAAAGCGGTCTGCCGGTGGGTATCACCGCGAGATTCAACAATCTCAATTCCTACGGCGGCCGGCAGACGCCGAACCGCGTGCCGGGTCAGAGCGCGCTAACCCAGGGAAGTGTCGTCGAGCGCCTTGGTGGCCGCTTTGCCGGCAAGCCCTACTTTAACGTCAATGCGTTCGAGCAGCCGGAGCCGTTCATGTTCGGCGACATGGGCAACATGATGCCCGACGCCCGCGAGCCTGCGTATGTGAACTGGGACGTCTCGATCCTGAAGGATTTCCCGTTCAATGAGCGGGTGCGCCTGCAGTTCCGAGCGGAGTTCTTCAACTTCTTCAACCACACCGTGTTCCGGCGACCCAACACGAGTTTCGGGAACAACAACTTCGGCAACATCACCGCGGCCGAGGCGGCCCGCATCGGCCAGCTGGGGCTCAAGCTGTATTTCTAGCGATCTCGCTTGAAGACGTAGCCGCGGTCGGCTGCGGCCGTGACAGAAGCCTCAACTTCCGTGCGGTCCGCGCTGCGGAGCGCGTCGATAGCGTCCAGGGCGCCGGCTGGGTGCTCGAGACGCGGTCAGGCGTTCGCCGCTCGCGATTCGATCAGAGGGAGAATGTCGGCAAGGAATTCGGCCGGCGTGCGAGTGCCGGTGTCACCCTTGCGACGGTGGCGTACGGCCACTTGTCCGCTCTCGGCCTCGCGCTGGCCAACCACCAGCATGTAGGGGATCTTCTGCAATTGGGCCTCGCGGATCTTGAAGCCGATCTTTTCGCTGCGGCGATCGACCTCGATGCGCAGGCCCCCGCTGCGCAACTCGTCGGCTACCGCCTCGGCGTACGCGATCTGGTTGTCAGTGATCGGCAAGACGGTGGCTTGCACCGGTGCCAGCCATAGCGGGAATGCGCCGGCGTAGTGTTCGATCAACACGCCGAAGAAGCGCTCGACCGAGCCCCACAGCGCGCGATGCACCATCACTGGCTGATGGGTCTGCCCGTCAGGGCCGACGTACTCCAGTTCGAAGCGGCGTGGCAGGTTGAAGTCGAACTGGATGGTGGACAGCTGCCACGAGCGCCCGATCGCATCCACCATCTTGATGTCGATCTTCGGACCGTAAAAGGCGGCCTCGTCCGGCATCACCTTTGCCTCGATGTCTCGCTTGCTCAGCGCTTTGAAGAGGCTGTCTTCCGCCAGCTTCCATTCCTCGGGCGTGCCGGCATACTTCTTGCTGATGCCTCCGTCCCAGGTCGACAGCTCCACCGTGAAGTCGGCAAAGCCGAAGACACGCAGAACCTCCATGGCCAGGTCCACGCAGCCGATCACCTCGGACTCGACTTGGTCCGGCGTGCAGAAGATGTGCGCGTCGTCCTGCGTGAATCCGCGCACGCGCAGCAGGCCGTGCATCACGCCCGAGCGTTCGTAGCGGTAGACGGTCCCCAGTTCTGCCAGCCTCACCGGCAGGTCTCGGTAGCTGCGCAGCGCGTTCTTGTAGATCAGGATGTGGAACGGACAGTTCATCGGCTTGAGCTGGTAGAGCGAGTCGTCCAACTCCATCGGCTTGAACATGTCGTCCTGATAGAACTCGGAGTGCCCCGACGTCTTCCACAGGCCGTGGCGGGCTACATGCGGGGTCGTCACGAGCCCGTATCCGCGCGAGACGAGCTGGTCGCGCAGCCAGTCTTCCATCACCCGCCGGACCGTGCCCCCCTTGGGATGCCAGAAGATCAGGCCCGGCCCGGCGAGATCTTGGATGCTGAACAGGTCCAGCTCCTTGCCCAGTTTTCGGTGGTCTCGCCGCTTGGCTTCCTCAAGCCGGTTCAGGTGGGCTGAGAGCGCCTTCTTGGAAAAGAAAGCCGTTCCGTAGACTCGCTGCAGGCGCTCGCGCTTTTCGTCGCCCTTCCAGTACGCGCCGGCGACCGACAGGAGCTTGAACGCCTTGATCCGGCCCATGGACGGGATGTGGGGACCTCGGCAGAAGTCGGAAAACAGGTCTCCGGTCCTGTAAACGGAAACGCGGGGCTCGTCGGTCTTTTCCTCGATCAGCTCGCATTTCATGAACTCGCCTTGCTTCTCGTACTCGGCGAGGGCTTCGTCGCGCGGAATCCAGACGCGTTCATTCTTGAGATTCCGCTTGACGATCTCGCCCATGCGAGCCTCGATCTTCTCGAGGTCATCGGGAGTGAACGGCGTCTCCCGATACATGTCGTAGAAGAAGCCTTGGTCGGTTGGCGGGCCCACGCCTAGCTTGGTCTCCGGGTAGAGCTCCAAAGTTGCCGCCGCCAGCAGGTGCGCCGCCGAATGACGGTACACTTCCAACGCCTCGTCGTCGCGATCGGTCAAGAAGCGAATCGCAGAATCTTGCTGCAGAGCAGTGCTCAGATCTGCCAGTTCGCCATCGATCTTGGCGACCAGCGCGGCGCGCGCCAATCCCGGGCTGATCTGCTCGGCTACCGCTAGAGCGGTCGTGCCCGCCTCGACCTGCATTTGATTGCCGTCGGGTAGGGTGACTGCGATGTTCGACATGGGTTCGGGAACGCGGCTGGGGCCGGGCTAGGAGTGCAAAGTACTCATTGTAGAACGGTTTGCTCCGATACGATGGCTTGGCATTGCCACCTGCTGCACGCCCCGCAGCGGCAATGGACTATTCGACGGCTCAGTACCGCTCGTACACTTGTCGCTCGTCCGGAATGCCTGCCTCGGTCAGGACCTTGCGGAGCTGCGCAACCATCTCGCGCTGGCCGCAGAAATAGGCATCTGGGCTGCTCAGGCCTGCCATGGCCTCGTCGACGTGGGCCGCCACGCGCCCGCGCCTGCCGTCCCAGCCGCCGTCGTCGCCACTGACAGAAGGCAGGAAGCGGAAGCCCGCGTTCCGAGCTGCCAACGCCTCGAATTCGTCTCGGAACAGCAACTCGGACGAGTGCCGGGCGCCGAGCAGCAGGATTGCCTCAGCTACGGGGTTGACTGCCAGTTGCGCCAGCAGGATGGCGCGCATCGGGGACACGCCGGTACCGGCGGCAAAGTAGACGGCGGGCCTTGCCGCATCCAGCAGGCGCATCGTTCCGCCAGGTTCGCTGCATTCCATTCGATCGCCCCGCCGCAAGCTTCGCAGATGGCTCCCGAACGCACCGTCGTGTTGAGCGCACAACTCGATCTTTCCGCTCGGATCGGGCGGCGAGGCGATGGAATAGTAGCGCGTCTGCGGCGTTCCGCCGACCGGGGCGCTGAGGGCGACATACTGGCCGGCTTCGTGTCGGAAGGGGGCTTGGAAGACGAACCTGCTGACCCGAGGCGTCATCAAGGAGTGCTCGAGCAGTTCTATGGCGGGCATCGAAGGTCCATTGTCCCAGCCCGCAAGCCAGCCATTCGGCTAGGGTTGCTCGCCATCGGCCAGCAAGGCCCGGGCGCGGGCGGCCAGTATTGCCGCGAGTTCGGGATGGCCGTCCAGCGGCGGTGACGCTTGTAGAGTCAACTCAGGATGCTGCGGGCGGATCTGGTCGATCAGCCGCGGCAGGTCCTCGGTCAGGTGGCGGCCCATGGTCAGGAAGTAGGGGGTGATGAGAATCCGCCGTGCGCCTTGCCGCGCGAGTTGCTCGACTGCCTCGCCCAGGCTGGGATGGGCGAGCTCGAGGAACGCCGCCCGGAATGCGGGGATCTGAGCCCGTCGCGCGGCTTCCACCGCCACCGCTTCCACGGCCTCGTTGGCGGCGGCAACTCGGGAGCCGTGAGCGAACACGATCAGCCCGATAGAGTTGGGCAAGCTCAAGGTATGTATACTCTCGGTTCCGATGGATGCCCTCATTATCACTCTCTACTTCGCAGCGGTCTTCGGAGTGGGCTTCTACCATTCGCGGAACAAGAACACCACGACCGAGTATTTTCTCGCCGGCAAACACATCGGCTGGTTCGCCGTAGGTGCCACGCTGTTCTCCACCAACATCGGCAGCGAGCACGTGATCGGCCTCGCGGGTTCCGGCGCGTCCAGCGGCCTGGCGGTCGGCACCTACGAGTGGTCGGCCAGTTTCTGTCTGCTGCTGCTGGCTTGGATCTTCATCCCCCAATACCTGCGCAGCCGCATCTTCACGATGCCCGAGTTTCTCGAGAAGCGCTTCAGTCCGGGCTGCCGCTGGTACCTCACCACCGTGTCGCTGCTGGCCTACGTGCTGACAAAGATCTCGGTGGCGCTATTCGCGGCGGGAATTCTGGCTCGGGAGATCTTCGGCTGGGACTACATGACAACCGCCGTGCTGCTGGTGATCGCGACCGGGATCTACACCATTACGGGCGGGCTGTCGGCAGTGATCTACACGGACCTGCTGCAGGCGTTCATCATGGTCGGCGGCTCGGGCTACCTGACCTGGCTGGGCCTGAGCGAGGCCGGCGGATTCGGGGCGTTGCGGGAAGCGCTGCCCGATGACTTCTTCCACATCGTCAAAGACATCAACCATCCCGAATACCCTTGGTTAGGAACCACGCTGGGCACGATGATCCTCGGCACCTGGTATTGGTGCACCGATCAGGTCATCGTTCAGAAGATGCTGAGCGCTCGCAGCCTGCCGCACGCTCGCGGCGGGGCCATCTTCGCCTCCGCGCTGAAGATCACCCCGGTCTTCATCCTTGTGCTTCCCGGCCTGATCGCGAGGGCGCTCTGGCCCGGCGAGGCCACGGGCGACACGGCGTTCCCGCTGTTGGTCGAGCGGCTCCTCCCTCCGGGCTTGTCGGGCCTGATGATTGCCGCGCTGTTGGCCGCCCTGATGTCATCGCTGAGCAGCGTGTTGAACTCTTGCTCCACGCTGATCACGATGGACTTCTACAAGAAGATTCATCCCGAAGCGAGCGAAAAGCGTCTGGTCTACGTCGGACGGCTAATCACGGGAGTGGTCGTGCTCGTGAGCATCTTGTGGATTCCGATGATTCGCTATCTGAGCGGGGAAGTCTACCAGTACCTGCAGAGCGTGCAGTCATACATCGGCGCGCCGATCACGGCGACGTTCCTGCTCGGGATCCTGTGGAAGGGAGGCACGTCGCGGGCAGCGCTCTCAACGCTAATCTTCGGCGGAGTGGCCGGGGCTGGGCGCTTTGCCTTGGACATCCTGTATAAGGTCTACGGCCTCAGCCTCGGGCCGCTCGAGCCGTTGGTGCAGATCCCATTCCTGAACTACAGCGTCGGGGTGTTCGCCGCGTGTTTGGCGGTGTTCTGGGTTGTGAGCAAGCTCGACGAGAAGCCTGTCGCAGCGCGCATCGCCGGACTGACGTTCGATTGGCAGCGGCGCTCGAGCGAGGGCGCGACCTCAGGCACAGACCGGCTCCTCCACGCGATGACCGCGCTCGTCGGCCTGGCGGTGCTGATGCTGTGGTTCAACTTCCGGTAGCTGACGGCCTACCACTGGCGCGCGGCGCCCTTTCGGAATCGCTCTAGCCTCCGCGCTTACCGGTAGGGCGTCCGCTGATGGTGGTACTTCAAGCGGGCCCAGAGGGTGGCGGAGAATTGCGGCCCCGCCGACTTGGCGGCTCGGATTCGTGCTGACCTTGAAGCGCTACTGCAATGGCCGGAATCATTCGTTGGGGTAGTCTCGTTCGGAGGATGGTTCCGAAGTCCCAACGAACAGAGGCGGCCAAGAGGATATTCTGGACAGCGGCGGGAGGTCCGATCGACATGCATTCTGCGCGATCCAAAGTTGTTGTTGCCCTAGGCCTGCTCGGGGCTCTGATTTGGGGCTTGGCGGCCCAGGATACCGGGGCGCGTCGTGCGGACTACTTGACGCCGGAACTTCGCGAGCGCGTCGAAGCGCTCAAGCTCGACGCCCCGCAGCACTCCTCCGATGTCAGCGTGCTCGAGGAGCGGCTGGACACGCTGTGGAAGTGGGCCAACGCGTACTCGCTGACCGGCGGGCCGGTGCCTGGCGGTTTCCCGCAGCTCACGGCGAACGCCAACCGGGCGCTGCGGAGGCTGCCGAACGGAGGCGCCCAGATTCCGCTGGCCGCCATATCGGGCTTCATCGAACAGTTCACGCGCGAGTTCCAGATCAAGGACGAGCTCCCTGCGGGGCTGGGTCCGCTCGAGCTCTCGTCGCAGGGACCCTATCGCGCGGGCGAGTTCGTCACCGTTCGCGAGACGTACACAGTCGGGGACATGCCCATGGCGGTTGGCGGTGGAATCGCCGTGGGTCAGGGCCGGGGCGGCGGACTGCAAACCGATGATCCGGCTGCCGCGGGCTACGTTACCGTGACGTGCTCCAATCCCGATGCGGTCTGGGCGTCGGCCGAGCCTTGGGGCCCTCGGCTCAGTTTCGAGACACGCTCAGCCATCGCCTTTCGCCTCAGCGGAACGGAACTGCGCAAGGGCGACACCGTGACGCTCACGTTCGGCGATCGCAGCGGAGGCGGCCCCGGCTTGAAGGTCCAGAATTGGTCAAACGACCGATTCGTGTTTAAGACCTTCGTGGATCTGGAAGGCAAGGGGTGGTTGCTCAGCCCTCGATGGCCTCCGATCGAGGTGATTGGCGAAGACCGCGTGCAGTTCGTGAACGCCGTCGCACCGTCAGTGGTGGAACCGGGAGAAGAGTTCCTGCTGGCCGTGAGATCGGAAGACCGATTCAGGAACCTAGCGTCAGGCGGCACCCCGGCCTACGCAGTGCTGCTGGACGGCCGCACGCTGCGGGAGATTCCGGCCGGCGCTGAGGCGTTGCAGGAACTGGACGGCATCGAACTCGACACGCCGGGCGTGTACCGCTTCGAGGTGCGGTCCATGGACGGCGTCATCCGGGGCATGAGCAATCCCGTGCGCGTGGAAGCGTCGCCGCGTACTCGGATTTTCTGGGGCGAGACCCACGGACATACCGGCTTCGCTGAGGGCCAGGGATCCCCGGACGGCTATTACAAGTTTGGCCGGGATGTCGCCCGCTTGGACTTCTTGAGCCTTTCCGAGCACGACATTTGGATGGATGATTTCGAATGGAAGACGCTCCAAGAGATGGTCCACAAGTATCGTGTGCCAGGACGGTTCACGACGATCCTAGGCTTTGAGTGGACCTCGCGCCTCCTGTACGGAGGCCACCACAACGTGTTCTTCCGCAATACCCCCGGACGCTCGCGCGTGCCGAACCAAAAGGCGCCGTTGCTGGACGAACTGTACGAGGGGCTGAAGCAGGGCAACGACACGGACGACGTGCTAGTAATACCCCACGCCCACCAGCCCGGAGACTGGACCAACAGCGACAACTCGGTGGAACGCTTGGTCGAGATTCAGTCCGGGCACGGCACGTTCGATTGGTTCGGCGACAAGTACTTGCGAAACGGCTACCGAGTCGGATTCGTGGGGGCTTCGGACAACCACACCGGCCATCCCGGGTACAGCGGGATGACCAACCGCCAGCTCGGCGGGCTGGCCGCCGTGCTGGCGGCCGAGAACACGCCCGACGGGATCTTCGACGGACTGCGCAACCGCGCGACGTATGCGACGACTGGCGAGCGGATCATATTGGACGCCACTCTGAACGGTGTGGGGATCGGCCAGGAACAGGTCAGTGCTGGCGAGCGGACGATCAGTTGCACGGTCAACGGGACTGCGGCCATTGACTCGATTGACGTGATCAAGAACGGGACCGTGGTCTACACGCAGCGCTATCTGCGATCAGAGGTCGGCCACGAAACGCACGTGCAGGTGAGCTTCGAAGCCTCGACGAACGTGCCGGGCGAGCGAAGCGTGCCGCGGGGGGATCGCCCTTGGAAGGGCGTCATCCGCGTCGAAGGGGCAGAACTGGCGGGCTACACGGAGCCTTGGTTCGTGCATCCGAGCACTTACAAGAGCCAGATGGACGGGGGGCAGCTCCATTTCGAGATGCACACGCGCGGACGCAGCACCGGTCTCGTGCTGCGCTTGCGGAACGCGAACGCCAATACGAAGGTCATCGTGGACATGGAGGCGAGGCGGGAGCGTCTCGGTTCGGGCGGCTACCAGCGAACGCCGCAACGCTTGCCCGCAAGGACCGAAGCGTTCCGGCTCGGTGACCTCGGTGGAGAGGTTGGCCGCAGGGAGTATCAGGTGCTCGAGCATACGGATGCACTGTCTGTCCAGCTGGTGCCGTCAAACGGGGCTCTGGACCGGCACTTCACGTACACGGACAAGGATTCGCCAGGAGCCGATGACTACTACTATCTGCGCGTGCGGCAGATCGATGGAGCGGTGGCGTGGTCTAGCCCGTTTTGGGTTGGCGCGGCGACGCGGTCGCGCTAGCCCGTCGCAGGCCCCTATTCGCTGTGTTTTCGGTCATTACCACTGTCAGGCGACACTAGAGGGCGCAGGATCTTCGGGAGGATCTTGGGAAACCGGCAGCGAATGGAGCGGTTCGAAGCGGCGCAACGTTTGCGGACCAAGAGAGTCTGCGAGGCTGTGGCCGGATGTTCTTCGACGCTTTCGGGGACCGGAACGCTCGGCGTGGGACTTTCCTTTGTTATCCGATACTGATAACATACATCAATGACGACGCCTGGCCGCGACCCCGGGCTCGACACACTGCTCGACCTTCATGGCCAGACGCTGTTCATCGACGAAATCGGACATTGGGTGAAGTTTGTCGTGCGAAGAACCCAAGTGACTGAGGAACGGCCGCACGGGCTGAGCTATTCGCTCACCCTCCATGCTCCGGACGGCACTAGGCTGGTCGGTTTCGACAATGCGCACCCGGTGAGGGACAGGCGAGGCCCAGGGACACGACGACACGGCCAGAGGGACCATAGGGACCGTTTGCGCACAATCCGGGCCTATGAGTACAAGGACGCGTCCACGCTGCTGGAGGATTTCTGGAAGGAAGTCGACACGGTTCTAAAGGAAAGGGGGGCGATCCCATGAAGACATTGCGGATCGGAATCGCCGGTTATGATCGCATGAAGGCACGCACCATGGCGATCGCTCGCGGTGAGCACAAGCCTGCTAAGGACGAGCCGACGGTTTGGTTCACGTCCATCGAGAGCTTTGCGAAAGTGCTGTCCCAACGCAATCGAGAGCTTCTGTCTCTGATTGCGCAGGAGAATCCGGACTCGCTCACCGAGCTGGCGGCACTCGCAGGTCGCAGCAAGTCGAATCTGTCGCGGACACTGAAGACAATGTCGCGTTACGGCCTGGTGGAACTGGAAAAGGGGCGGCGCGGCACACTGGTACCGCGGGTCTCCTACAACCAAGTGAGGCTAGACGTATCGCTGACCGCTTCGCCGCGACCAGCTGCTTGACCGCACCAATCGCAATTTCTGGGCGAATTCCACATCAGATCGGTTTCTGCCGGCCCGCTGGGGGAGGGGAGACAATCACGAACTGTCTTGACAGTGCCGAGCGAACAGCTCCCGCTTCTAGACAGACGTACGACTGGCGGACATCCCGGGTAATCCGGGAGCGAATCACCAACTTGACAATACCGCGACACATTCCGAAGCGAATCCAAACGACGACAACGGCTCTGTCGCACCCGGCATACTATTCCGTTTCGAATCGCTCGGCGGTCAACGTTCGTCGACTGCGACCATCACGATTGGCATGCAAACGCCAAAGTAGTCGTCGCCGGGCAATTCCGGCACGGCGGAGCCTGATACCGGAGGTGTCGCGCCGGGAGAGAGTGACCGACCGTCCCGGCTGCGACTGGTGAGTTCCTCAATCCCCCGCCAACGGAGAGTCGCCTCGCACGGACGGGATCGCTTGCAGACCGCCGCGCCTCTCTCCCGTGAAGAGCTGTCGCAACACGCGTCGAATATCGTCGAGGATCAGATATTGGGCTGGCACCATCACCAAGGTCACAACCGTGGAGAAGAGCACGCCTGAAGCGAGGGCCAGGGCCATCGGGATCAAGAACTGTGCTTGGAGGCTCGTCTCGAGCAGCAGCGGCGTCAAGCCCGCCACCGTAGTGAGGGAAGTCAGCAGGATCGCGCGGAAGCGCGCCTCTCCCGCAAACTGCACCGCTGTCTTGACGGAGCCCTGTTTTCGGGAATAGTTGCGGATGAAGGTGACAAGCACCAAGCCGTCATTGACCACGATCCCTGCCAGCGCTGCGATTCCGCACACGGAGACGAAGCTGAGTTCTATGCCGAAAATCCAATGTCCCCAGATTGCCCCGACCATTCCAAGGGGAACCGAACTCAGAATGATTGCTGGCAGGATATAGCTCTTCATTGGAATTGCCAGCATCGCGAACATCACGAACATCGCGACGAGGAAGCCTTGGGCAAGCCCTCCCATGGACTCGGCGAAGTCTGCCTCGTCGCCTTCGAGCGAGTAGCTCAAGTCCGGATACCGTTCCAGCAGTTGCGGCAGAAAGTCCGACCTGAGGGCACTGATGATCTCGCCGCCGGTTGCGATTGTCTCGTCGACCTCTGCCTGGACGTTGATGGTCCGGCTGCGGTCCACGCGCGTGATCGAAGCGGGACCGCGTCCGAGGGACGCGACAGCCACGGTCGAGAACGGCACTTCATCGCCCGCAGGGGTGCGAATCCGCATGCGCTCCACGTCTCCGAGCGAGCGGCGGTCCTGGCGCGGATAGCGCACCATCACCCTGACGTCGTCGCGTCCGCGCTGAATGCGCTGGGCCTCCTCGCCGAAGAAGCCCTGCCGGACTTGGCGCCCGAGATTTTCCAGCGTCAGCCCGTAGGCCCTGCCCTCGGACGTCAGTGCCAGCTCAACCTCCGGTTTGCCTCCCCGGTAGGAATCCGTCACCTCGATTACGCCCGGATACTGCGATAGGCGGGCCTTCGTCATCTCCGCCGCTTCCAGGATGGTGGCAATGTCCAAGGCTGTGAATTGCAGATCGATCGCCTTGCCGCCCCCGATCAGGTCGTGCGTGATCGTGAGTTCCACCGCTCCGGGAATCTGGCCTACTTTCTCGCGCCAGCGGCCGGCGATCTCCTCCGAGCTGATGGCTCGATCCTCGGACGGAATCAGCTCGATATTGACTTCCCCCAGGTTCTCGCCCTGGAATTCGCCCTCTAGGGCCGTGCCGCGGCTCTGCAACTCGCGGAACGGATGTTCTCCCACCGAACTCAGCATGCGCCGGAATGGATCCTGACCGAGTTCGGCGGTCAGCTCCCGGCGAAGTTCTATGGCGCTTCGCTCGATTCGTGCCACGCTCGCCGCTGTCACCTCGGCCGGGGATTCTTGCGGCATCGTTACCAGCGCGACCACGTCCTCGGAATCGACGGTGGGAAATAGGATCACTTTGACGTGGCCGGCCCCGACCATTCCGGCCGTGAGCAGGACGCAGACCGCGGCGAGCGCTACAGTGGCGTATCGCCATTCCAAGGCGATCCGCAGGAGGGGCTTGTAGGCTCGGCGAATGAACCAGGCCACCGCATTCGAGAACGCATCGAAGAGAGCGTTCATTGCACGGGCAAGGGCGTTCGGGGAGCCGCCCTCCACTGGCTTCTTGTAGTGGGACAGGTGGTAGGGAAGGATAAGGTTCGATTCGACTAAGGAGAAGAGCAGCGTCGGGATAACGATCAGGGGAAACGGGATGATCATCTTTCCCAGCGCACCTGGCACGAAGAGCATGGGAGCGAACGCGGCCATCGTCGTCAGCACGCCGAATGTCACCGGCACCAGAACTTCGCGTGTGCCCTTGATCGCTCCGCTGGTCCCCTTGCCGGTCCGCACCTGTGTGGCGTGAATGTTCTCGCCGACGACGATCGCATCGTCGACCACGATCCCGAGCACGAGAATGAACGAGTACAGCGAGATCATGTTGATCGACGTACCGTGCAGGGGCATGACAGCGATCGAGCCTAGGAAGGCAACCGGAATGCCCAGCGTGACCCAGAACGCCAGCCTCAGCCGCAGGAACAGCGTCAGCACGACGAAGACGAGCAGCAGTCCCATCAGCGCGTTCTCGCCAAGCAGGCCAAGGCGGCTCTGCAGCAGGCGGGCATTGTCCCGCCAAGTCACCATCTCGATTCCGTCGGGCAGGGTGGGCGCCGTGGCCGCGACATAGCCATGGACCACGTCGGCTACCTCATCCGCGCTCTGGTCGCCGATCCGGTATACCTGCACCACCACCGCGGGCTTGCCGTCAAGCATTGCGGAAATAGCGATTTCTTCGAAGCCGTCAACGACAGTCGCGACGTCACTTAGGAAGATCTTGGTACCGTCGGAACGGACCAGCAAGGGAAGGCTCTCGTACTGCTCGCCCGAATACGCTTGTCCCTCGGTCCGCAGCAGGACTTCCCCGAGATCGGTCTTGATCGAGCCCCCCGGCAGATCGACCGAGAACTGGCGGACGGCAGCGGCGACATCGTCGAACGTCAGGCTCCAGCGGCGTAAGGCCTCCTCCGATACCTCGATCGAAATCTCGTAAGGTGGGGCGTTGCGTAGATCCGCCTGGGAGATTGCGGGCAGGGCGGTGAGTTCGTCCCTGACGCGCTCGCCGAGCCGCTTTAGCGTCGCGAGATCGGTTTCCCCGGCAATCGAGACATTGATCACCTGAAACCGCCGCATCATTTCTCGGATAATCGGCTTGTCCACCTGTTCGGGGAATGTGTCGATCGCATCGACCTTGGTCTTGACATCCTCCAGAAGCTCGCGAACGTCGTATCCGGACTGGATCTCGAGCGCCATCGAGCCGCGACCCTCGCTGGCTGTCGAAGTGATCCGCTTGATCCCTTCGATCCCTTGCACAGCCTCTTCGAGCCGGATGCAGACCGCTTCTTCGACGTCTTCTGGGCCGGCACCTCGATAGTCGACCGCGACCGTGATCACGTCGAGCGCGAATTCCGCGTAGACTTCCCGCTTGAGATTCGCCAGGGCGTAGACCCCGCTTCCGACAATCACGAGGAGCAGGAGGTTTGCAACGACGCCGTTGCGGGCGAACCATGCAATCGGCCCCCTCACGAAGACCCTCCCCGCCGGATGCCCCTCGCATTGGCCATCCGGCTTGGCCCGGCTGCCGGCTGCAGGGGCAATCTAGGCGAGTCCCCATGCTCCGCGCGGCGGTCCTCTACTATGCCGAGCTGCACTGGCGCCGCCTTCACATGCCTCGGTCCGAATTCCCTCGCCGTGCCTGGCGTCGCTTGACTAGGAACAGGGAGGCGTTGGTGGCTCTGCTCACTGCCGATCCTGCGCATCGGGCTAGTTCAAGATATCCCATTTGAACGTATCGAGCGTCCCGGAACAGTCCGTGTTGGCGAAGCTGCGCCTGCTTCCGGGCGGAGCAGATGAGGCAGCGCAGCCCGCATGGCGAGCTCTCTGGTCAGGCGACGGCGGCTCGCTGTGCCCCAACGTCCGAGCTAGACGAGTTCCACGGCCGGGTGGCTTGCGCAACGATGTCTGGCTGTTTGAGGATCGAGCAGTTGGATGTTTGCCTTGGTGCCGCCCATGTCACCCGTTTCCAGACGGGACCGTAATCGCGTTCCCTTCGCGGATCGCCCTGTTCACCCAGTGCGACGTTGCGGCCGATTCGACGCCTGCGCGGATGTGCGCGTTGGGAGCGGCCCTGCTTCGGACGCAGGCCAGCCAATCTCGCAGGTTGTCGAGGGTGCCAGTTCCATCGACTCGCTCGTTCCACGACAAGCTGTCGGATCGCTGATACTCGTAGGTCGGTTCGGGCAAGCCTACTGCTTCGAGCGGCATCGTGCCCTCTTCGTATATCGAGTAGCCATCGCGGTTCAGGATCATCATGGCCTTGTCCCCGCGAAACTCGATTCCGCATCCGAGCAGCCCGAAAGTCATGTTGCCCTCGAAGACTGCGGTGTAACCCTCGGGGTAGGCCATCGTGGCGACGACGGTGTCAGGCGCCTCTAGCCAGTGGTTGGTGTATGTCGTGCCGAAAGCGCGGACTTCGCTGACCTGTGCGCTTGCCATGTACCACTGGATGACATCGATCCAATGTGTCATCAGGTCGGTGACGCTTCCGCCGCCGAAGTCCCAGAAGAACCGCCAGAAATGGAAGCGCGTCGCGTCGAAAGGCTGCATCGGGGCAGGCCCGAGCCAGCCGTCCCAGTCCAGTTGGTTCAGGTCAACTTTTTCGGCTGCCTGCGCGCGGAACCCAGCGTAGCTTTGCGACCAGTGGCAGCGGACGAACGTGATCTTGCCCAGCGCCCCTTGGGCTACGAGTTCCTTGGCCTCTAGGAAATGGCCCCAACTCCGCTGCTGGGTTCCCGTTGCCACGACTCGGCGGGACGACTCGACCGCTTCGAGCAGAGCTTCGCCCTCGTTCAGGCTGTGCGTCACGGGCTTTTCCACATAGATGTCTTTGCCCGCCTGCAGCGCTTGCAGCGTCATTGGCACGTGCCAGTGATCTGGAGTGGCGACTATGACGGCATCTACCTCCCGGCTGTCCAAGGCGCGGCGGTAGTCCGCCCACGCCTTCACCCGGGCATCGCCCGCGGGAATGGCTTGCTGCATGCGAAGTCGGTATACATCCGACACCGCGCGCAGTTCCGTGCCCTCGATTTGACCCAGATGAGCCGCCAGCACGCGACCGCGCGCACCGCAGCCGATCAATGCGATGCCAATGCGGTCATTCGCTCCCAACACTCCTCGCGCGGCGATCGCGGTCTGGGTTGGTGAGGTGGGGAGGAGGTCCGTGCGCATGCGGGGAATCCCGGCCGAGCGAGCCCGCCCCCGATTGTAGTGGCGTCAGCCGCGGTAGTCGCGCTCTACAGCGGCATCAGGGTGCCAGCGACAAACACGGCGTGCATGTCGCGCAAGTGGTGGATGTTGTCGAGCGGGTTTGCGTTGAGGATTACCACGTCAGCGACTCGGCCCGGTAGGATCGCGCCCAGTTCATGATCGATCCCCAACGCTGCCGCGCTGCCGCCGGAGAAGGCCTTGATCACTTCCAGCGGCGACAGGCCCGCCTCGGTCATCAATACGGCCTCGCGATACTCCGCGTAACCCTCGAAGCTGAGCGGAAAGCCGGATCCGCTGGCTAGGGCGATGGTCACTCCGGCCTCCGCCAGCTTGCGCAGGTTGCGGCGGGCGATATCAAACCGGCGAGACTTCAGCGCCCGGTCCGGGTCAAGGGCCTGCATCACTTGAACCGGCCCGCGTAGTTGGCCGGAAATCCCCGGGGGAAGCGAGCGTCTCAGATAGCGGTCGTCAATCCACGGCGGACGGTCTTCATATGCGAAGCCGGTGGACTCGGCGAACAGGGCAGGCGCGTAGATCGCGCCCAGCGCAACGAACTCATTGACGAGTTCCTCGCCAGCCTCCGAGTCGTTGATACTCGCGGTGACTGCCCTCGCGCCGGCGCGGAGGGCGGCACGGGCAAGCTCCGCCCGGTGGGTGATGATGGCCGCCGGGAGCCTCCTTCGGTTGGCGCGCTCGACCGTTGCGACGGCCAGTCGGGCGTGCCCCTCGTCCGGGCCGGGAGTGTCCGTGTCGCGGAACTCGATGAATTCCGCCCCTGCTCTCACAAGGTTGTCAACTGCCCGCCTCGCTGCTTTGGGAGAGCGAACCGTCTCGAACGCCGATTCGAGAACGTTGCCGCGGAACGGTGCCGGGACAGCGGCACAGATCGCGCGCACCGGCGTCACGACCCGTGCGGTCTTGGCTGCAGATTGCGCCGCCCGCAGCTGGGCTGGCTGGGGCGCCAAGGTTGCTGTTGTCGTTACGCCGTACGACACATAGCTGGCAAGGTGGCGCAGAATCGAGCCTTGGCTGAAATGGTCTTGGGGCAGCTCGGGGCTGCGCACCAAGCCGGCAAGCCCGCGAATGTTGATGATTCCGGGGATCACTGTCTTGCCGGACGCGTCAACCACCAGCGCGCCTTCCGGTGTTGCGGCCGAGCCGGTTCGGGTGATGCTGGCAATGCGGCCGTCCCGGATCAGGATGTCGCTGTGAGGCTGAGCTGTCCGTCCCGTGCCGTCGATCAGCAATGCGTCCCGGATCAGGGTGTCGCCTTGCGCATGCAGATTTGGGCTGTGCGCAAGTAGCGCCGCTGCCGCCACCCAGCGAACAGTTCGCCAGCGCTGCCCGGACGGTCGGCCGCTCGCGACTGTCCCGCCGAATGCCCCGCCAACGGCCAGCCTGCGGTATGCGCGCTGCATTGGCTGATCTTAGCCCGCCGAGACGCTCGAGGCAGCCCGGGCTTGCAGGCCGCTAGTCTTGCCGGTGGGCCTGAAGCTGGTCCCAGCGCAGTTCGACTCCGTGCCCCGGACGGTCCGACGCTGTCGCGCAGCCCAGGGACACTTCCAGCCGATTTTCGAGAAACGGGTCGAGCCCGAAACCGTGGACTTCTAGGAACGATGCGTTCGGCACTGCGGCCAGCAGGCTCACGTGCAGGTCATGCACTCCGTGCGAGGTGACCGGCAGGTTGTGCGCCTCTGCCAGGTGGGCGATCTTCATCCAGGCCGTGACGCCCCCGCAGTTCGTCAGGTCCGGTTCTGGGAACGCTACCGCTCCTGCCGAGATCATGGCCTCGAATTCGGCCAGCGTGTGCAGGTTCTCGCCCGCGGCGACCGGTAGCGAGCCTTCGCGCTGGATGCGCACGTGGCCGTCCACGTCTGCTGGGTCGGTTGGCTCCTCGAGCCAGTAGACGTCAAAGTCAGCCAGCGCCCGCGACGCCCGGATCGCGTCGGACACGCTCCATTTCATGTTTGCGTCCACCATCAGCGGGCCGTCTGGGCCGAGGACATCACGAAGGGCCTCGACTCGTTCGAGATCGTTTCTCAGGCGGTCGGCCCCGACCTTCACTTTCAGCGCGCCGAACCCACGTCTCAGGTTCGACCTGGCTTGCTCCACCAGTTGGTCCAGCGAGAATCCCAGATCGATTCCGCCGGCGTAGGCGCGTACCTTCGGAGAACTGCCGCCCAGCAGTCTCCAGAGCGGCTCGGAACATCCCTTGGCCTTTGCGTCCCACAAGGCTGTGTCCACGGCCGAGATAGCGAAGCTGGCGGGACCGCCCCTTCCGACATAGTGCGTCGCCTGCCACATGTCGGCCCAGATGGCCTCGGTGCAGCGCAGGTCTCTACCCGATAGCAGCGGCGCCAGGTCGCGCTTGATCATCGACTCGATGGCGGCCGCGCCGACGTTGCCGACCGTGTACGTGTAGCCGAGACCCTCCAGGCCCTTGCGGATCCGGATCCGCACCGTGACAAGTCCGAACTCGCGAATCTCCCCGTGAGTGGCGTCGCTGAGGACGTGCGGCAATGGCACGGAGTACCGGGCGACTTCGAACTGATCGAGTCTCATGGCAGTTGTAAAGAAACTATAACAACTTTCCCGGAGTGCGCTTGTCAATCTAGGAACCCATCTCTTGCTCTTCGGGGTCCTCGAGACTCCAGCCGGGCTCGGGCCATGGCTGCTGGATCGCGGTCCGGCCCTACGATCTTCTACGCGGCGGCCAGCGCGCAAACGCTTCCGGGGCTGCTTGTACAATGGGGCTTCGCCGTGAGCGCTGCGGAAGTCAAGCTGGCACCGCTGGCCCGCCAGACGTCCGGGCGCATCGAGCGCGCCTTCGCGGCTCTGCAGGCCCAAGGGTCGCGTGCGCTGGTCGCCTACCTCACGGCCGGGGACCCGTCGCCCGACAGGACAGTCGGCCTCGTCAATGCGCTCGAGCGGGGCGGCGTTGATATTTTGGAGCTGGGAGTGCCTTTCTCCGATCCGATCGCGGACGGTCCAGTCATCCAACGAGCCAGCGAACGCGCGCTAGCAGCGGGCACCAGCGTGGCAACGGTGCTGGCGCTGGTCCGCCAGCTGCGCCGGGATTCGGAACTCCCCCTGGTCGTGTTTAGCTACCTCAATCCCGTCCTGCGCTACGGCTTCGAGCGCTTTGCCGACGAGGCCGCCGAGGCGGGTGTGGACGGCGCATTGCTGACTGACCTGACCATCGAGGAGGCGGACGGATATGTGGAAGCGATGCGCCGGCGAGGCCTCAGCTGTGTTTTCTTGGTCACTCAGAGCACACCCGGCGCGCGGATTGCTGAGATCGTCAAACGCTGCAGCGGATTCGTGTATCTCGTTGCGCGGGCCGGCGTGACGGGCGTGAGCTCCAGCGTTTCCAGCCAGGCCATACCCCTGCTGGAGCGGACGCGCGAGAGGACCGATCTGCCCTTGGCTCTTGGATTCGGCCTGTCAACGCGCGAGCAGATGCAGCAGATTGCTCCGCATGCCGACGCCGCCGTTGTCGGCAGCGCCTTCATGCGCCTGATCGCCGAGCATGCGGACAGTTCGGGATTGGAGGGGAAGCTGGAGGCTCTCGCTAGGGACTTCAAGCGGGGCCTGAAACTGCCTGAGGGGCCGACAAGGATGGCGGCTGTGTAGCGATGAAGAATCTGAGCGAGTTGCGAGCCGAGATTGACGGCTTGGACCGGGAGGCGGTCCGGCTGCTGAACCGCCGGGCGGAGTGCGTGCTGGCCTTGGCGCCTCTGAAGCGGCAGCAGGGTCGGCCGGTCCACGAGCCAGTGCGCGAGCAATCGGTGCTCGGCAATATCCTGGCGTCAAACCTTGGCCCGTTGAAGAACGATTCGCTGGAACGCATCTTCGAGGCCGTCATCAAGGAGATGCGGGAAATCCAGCAGGAGCGGGACAGCTAGGCCCGTGCCGTCGATCGCCACGGTTACCGTCGCCGGCGTCGGCCTGATCGGCGGCTCCTTTGCGATGGCATTGCGCCGCATCGGCTACGGCGGCCGGATTCTGGGCGTGAGCTCGCCCGAGACTCTGGAAGTCGCCGAGAGGCTCGGCGTAATTGACGCCGGCTGCCCGCCTGAGACTGCCCTGCCGCAGTCGGACTTGGTCTACATGGCGCAGCCCGTGGAGCGGATCATCGACCAGCTCGGGCAGGTGCGGGAGCTCGTTCCGAAGCATGCATTGGTCACCGATGCCGGCAGTACCAAGAGCGCGATCATGCAGCGGGCGGGGGCTCTGTTCAAGGATGGGCCGCACTTTGTGGGCGGGCATCCGATGGCTGGCAAAGAGGGCCGGGGCGTGCGAGTCGCGGAGGCGGAATTGTTTCGGGGTGCCCTATACGCGCTGGTGCCGACCGGCGAGGCACTGCCCGAGTCTCCGGTGGTGGAGGAGTTCTGCGGATGGCTGGACGCCATGGGATGTCGGCGGCGGGTGATGCAGGCCAGCCAGCACGACAATGTCGTCGCTTGGACATCGCACCTGCCGCAACTGGTTTCTACCGCGCTCGCGGCTGCGATCGGCACGCAGCTGCAAGACGGGCGCGACCTAGAGATTGCTGGCGATGGCTTGCGCGACATGACCAGGCTGGCCGGGAGCCCGCATGCCGTCTGGGCCGGAATCCTGAAGACGAACCCTGGGCCGATTGACGAGGCGCTCGCCGCAGTCGTCCGGGAATTGGAAGGCTTGCGCGACGCGCTCGACGACGGTTCGGCCGAAGAGCACTTTCGGCGTGGCCAGCGCTTGCAGGGCCGGATCGCCGACCGTTAGCGCGCGAGCCCCTCAGGCTGCCACTGGAATCGGAAGCTTCGGAGCCGCCTTCCACAGCCGCTCCAAGTCGTAGTAGTAGCGCTTGTCGCGCGAGAACACGTGCACCACGAAGTCCCCGTAGTCGAGCAGGATCCATTCGGCGTTCTGGTAGCCCTCGATGCGCAGCGGCCTGCGGCCCTGGGCTTTGACGCTCCTCTCGATCCAGTCCGCGATCGCTTGGACTTGTCGCGAGTTCGTGCCGTGGCAGATGACGAACTGTTCGGTGAAGGTGCTGACCTGGCCGATGTTTAGCACTATCGTGTCGAGGGCCTTACGCTCTTGAGCGGCCTGTACGGCAACTTCCCAATCTTCCATAAAGGTTCGGCTGGCCTGAGTGCGGCCAAGCGGCTACCTATTATCTTAGATTTGTCTTGGCAGGCGAGCGATGGCGTTTCGGGTATCTGCCGCCACGATTTTGCGGGAGGCAGCTTGGCCGGACTCCGCGCCGTTCGCGGGATCGCCTGCGTGGCAGAGTGGGAGCTCTCGGCACTTAAAATGAATTGCGTATGCGGGCATGTGCTTGGATCGTCGGCGCCGCAATCGGCTTGGCATCCATGCCCGCGGCGAATGCCCAGGCTGATCCGGAACTGGAGCGGGTCGAGAACCTGGTCCGGGCCGGAGCCCTTCCGAGGCGTGCCCTTGTCGAAGCGCAGACAGAGCGGCTCAAGCGCGGCTATCGAGAGACCTTGAACCGCACGCTGCTCAGCGAAACACTCGAGGAGGGTGAGCTCAGGCTGATGCTCGATGCCGCCGACGGCTTGGTCCGAATTGCCCGCGAGAACCTCGATCTCGCATTGGCGCGGGTTGAGGCCGGCGTGATCCCGGCGCAGCGCCTTCAAGAGGCCAAGGATGAGCTCGCTGGCGCCGAGCGGCAAGCCGAGCTGGCCAACACGCGGGCCGATCTGATCCGGCAGATGGAGCGCATGGTTGCTGCCGAGACTTACTTGGAAGAGCTTGAGGGCGAGGAATTGGCGTATCGCTTCGAGGGCTTTGACGATTACGAGCTTGCGATGCTCGAAGAGGTCGGCGACATGTACCGCTACACCTTTGGCAGCAGTCCTCCTGTCAGTGCCGATGGTGACACGTACCTGCACCGTTCGATGGGCTTGGACCACACCGGCCGGATCGACGTGGCGTTGCATCCGGACTCGGACGAGGGGATGTTTCTGATCTACATGCTGGAGAGCTTGGGGATTCCCTATATCGCTTTCCGCAGCGCCGTGCCTGGCCAGTCGACAGGGCCGCACATTCACGTCGGTCCGCCCAGCGACCGGATTCAGCCGGACGATTCCGCTGCGGTCGACTACTGAGTCCGCGCGGCCGACCGGCCCGCGTGCGTATAATCAGAGGTTCATGCCCCGAGGGTACATTCCCATCATGATCTTCATCGGAATCGCCGCGGCGTTTCCGATCGTGACACTGATCGCCGCCAAGTTGATCCGTCCCAGCGTCCCGGAAAAGACCAAGCTCGAGCCCTACGAATGTGGCATCGCGCCCGAGGACGACACGCGCGGCCGCTATTCGATCCGCTTCTATCTCGTGGCGATCCTGTTCGTGATCTTCGACGTCGAGACGATCTTCCTCTTGCCGTGGGCGATTCAGTATGACGTGCTCGGCCTCTTCGGCTTGGTCGAGATGCTGGTCTTCTTGGCCATCCTGATTGCCGGCTATATCTGGCTCTTCCGCCAGCGCGCACTGAAGTGGGCCTGACCGCCCGCCCGGGCTTGCCCGCCGGCGGACGGCGCTGCGCCGTGCCGGCCCCTACAGCATGTTGAGGAAGATCGGAGCGCCCGCCTTGTTGTCGCGCTTCGGCAAGAAGTTCGCGGTGTCGTACATCGCGCTTACGTCGACACTGCGGGACTTGCCGCCGGGACCGGGGATCTCGGCGTCCACGTAGCACCCCTTCTGGAGCGCCATCATGCGGCCCGAACCGCCGTCGGCGATGCACTCCACGGCCATTGCGGCAAAGGTCGTCGCCACGAGCCGGTCGATGAAATCGGGAGGCCCGCCGCGCAGGTCGTAGGTCAGGTCGCTGACCACGGTCTCTTCCTTGAGCTGCTTCTTGACCTCTTGGCTCAGCGCTTCGCCGACGCTCATCTTCTTGCGATGACCGTAAGCGTCGGCGTCGCCGTATTCCTGCACGGTGCGGCCTTCCCAAGTGGCACCTTCCGACAGCACGACGAGCGTGTAGTTGCTCGGGTTCTCGCGCTTGTCCTGCATCAGCAGCGCCAGCAGCCGATCCAAGTCGAAGACATGTTCCGGAATGCAGCAGCGGATGCCGGTGACATAGGCCGTGTACAGGGCCGTGAAGCCTGCGTCGCGACCGAACACGCGAAAGATCCCGACACGCTCATGCGAGCCAACTGTCGTGCGCTGGCGGCCGATGTTGTCCACCGCGCGCGTGATTGCCGTCGAGAATCCGATGCAGTACTCGGTATTCGGCACGTCGTTGTCCATGGTCTTCGGCAGGCAGACGACGGGGAAGCCCTCTTCGTGCAGGCGGCGGGCGTAGCTGAGCGTGTCGTCGCCGCCAATCGCGATGAGCGAATCCAGGCGCAGCCGTTCCAAGTTTTCCAGCACGATTGGCGTGAAGTCCACGATGCCAGGGCTGACTTCGGCCAGCGAGGCTAGCCGGCCTTGGAGGTGCTCGGGGCTGTCACCAACCTTCATGCGCGAAGGTTGCGTGCGGGTCGAGTGCAGGAAGGTGCCGCCCATCCGGTCGACCGTGCGAGTGTTGGCACGGTCTAGCGGTAGCAGGTACTCAGGGTCGACCCCATCCACGGGGTTGACATGAGTGAGTCCCTTCCAGCCCCGCCGAACGCCGATGATCTCCATGCCGCGGTCGCGAGCGTCGTAGACCGCTGCCCTGATTGCAGCGTTTAGGCCCGGCACGTCGCCGCCGCCGGTCAGGATGCCAATGCGTCTTCCAGTCATGTCAGAATTTCGCTCCGGTGTGGCCCTTGGGTGGCGAGCCCGGTCTTGCGCGGCCTTTAGCCAGCGGCCGTGGGAACTTCGTTCGGCTCTAGGTACGGCTCGGCCAGCGCTTCCAGCTCCCATCCGAGATGGTTGATGTAGTGCAGCACTAGGTCCGGGTCAAAGCGGTCCTTGCAGTGCTCGAAGACCCGCTGCTCCCAGCCATCAGAAAGCTTGCTCGAGTAGTCGCTGTCCTTGTCGAAGAACCCATTCTCGTCGTGCTCGATTTCCAGCAGGTCCAGCACTTCGACGATGAGCGGAATGTTGGAGACCAGTACGGCTTGCGAGAGGTCCCGGGCGAGATCGGCGTCGCCGTCCTTGATCTGCTCCCACATTCGCGGCGCGGCGGCGCGCAGCTTCTGGCGGTTCAGGGTTCGCAGCCTGGAGCGAACCTTGATCGCTTCGTACACGCCGTAGGTCCGCAGCGCACCGAGCGACACGGACCGGACCAGCCTGCTGGTGCGGTCGCTGCCGAACGCCTCGTAGACCTCGGTCAGTTCCACTTTTCGGAGAATACCACAGGGCTATTTCAGGGCTTCGAGCTCGAAGACCAGCGCCTTTCCGCGCACCAGGAAGCACAGGTAGTACTCCCAGAACTTGCGGACGACGCGCGAGTGATTGACGGCAAACTCGAAGCCCAGCAGCCTCCAGAATCGCAACAGCTTGATCTCCGTCCTCACTTCCCGGAAGCGGCACTGCGAGTAGTAGGAGAAGCCGCCGGCCTCCGTGAAGTACCGGAACGAGAAGGAGTTGAGGTGCCAGCGGTGCGTGGGGTCCGTGAACGAGCTCGAGTCCGAATAGTGCGGCGTCTCGACATGGAGCCGCCCGCCGGGTCGGAGCACGCGGTGCGCTTCTTCCACGGCATGCACGACATCGTCAACGTGTTCGATGACGTGGACGAGGCTGACGCTGCCAATCGTGGCCTCCAGGAACGGCAGGCCCTGATCGATGTCGGCCAGCACGTCCGCGGCCGTGTTGGCAATGCGATCGACGCCTATAGCGCCCTGCCTCTTGTTCCGGCCACAGCCGACGTCGAGACTGGGTGCCTCAGTCACCAACCGAACGATTGTAACCGGCCGCTGCGCGACGCGCTGGGAGCGCCCGGGCGTATGATGGTTCGGCCGAGGCGCCTGTGCAACCGCCGCTCACAACTGCCCAGCGAGACCTCTACCGCAGGACGGGTTTCCTGTGCCCCATCGATGCCTTGGAGCCGCCCGAGGCGGATCGCTACTGCAGGGCGTATCTTGGGGTGGCCGCGGCCTTCGGCGGCGCCCCGAAGGCGGTGCAGATGAGCCAGATCCACCGTTTCTACAGGTGGGCGTGGGAACTGGCGACACACCCCAAGGTGCTAGCTGCGGCCGAGAGCGTGCTCGGCGCGGACATCTTGCTTTGGTCCGCATCGGTCTTTCCGAAGCCGGCGCGCGATACCGGCTACGTCAGCATGCACCAAGACGGCACCTACTGGGGCTTGGATGGCGGAGCGGTCACTACGGCTTGGATAGCTCTCACCGACAGCACGCGGGCGAACGGCTGCATGCGCCTGCTGCCAGGCTCGCACATGATGGAGATCCAGCCGCACACCGACACGTATGCCGAGGACAACCTGCTCACGCGGGGCCAAGAGATCCAGGTCGAATACGACGAGAGCGACGTCGTGGACATCGAACTGCGAGCAGGCCAGTTGTCGCTGCACCACGTGCGGGCGATCCACGGCTCGCATGCGAACGGTTCCGACCTGCCGCGGATCGGATTCGCGGCCCGCTACGTCACGCCCGACGCCAAGCCGCTGCTGCCTGACCAATCGGCGGCCCTGGTCCGGGGCCGCGACCGCTTCGGCCATTGGGACCTGCGTAACGACCCGCCGGAGTATCCGTCCATGGAGAGCGCCGTGCTGGCACATCGGGCAGAGGCGGCGAAGTTTGTCGCGGCGTTGACCTCCGATTAGGGACAGCGTTACGCGCCGCTCGCATGACACTGGTCGGCTGGGTCCTGGCGCTGGGCATCAACGCCGCCATGGTCGCGGCGGGCTGGCTGCGCACGCGGCGCCCGAGCACTGTCGCGGATTGGCAACTCGCTTCTCGCAGCTTGGCCTGGCCGGCCATCGGCTTGTCCTTGTTCGCGACCGCTGTGGACAGCGGCGATTTTGTCGCGGTGGTTGGCGGTGCCTATCAGTACGGCATCGCCTATCTCTCCACGTGGTGGCTGGGCATCCCCATCGGCTGGCTGCTGGCGACAGGCGTCGTGCTGGTGCCGGTCTACCGGGCGGGATTCTTCACCAATGCCGAATACCTCGAGGCGCGCTTCGGGCCGGCCATGCGCTTGTTCGGAGCACTGGTCCAGATCCAGCAGCGCACCAATGTGATGGGCAACATGGCCTTTTCCCTGTTTCTCCTGCTAGGCGCGATCACGGGCTGGGGCGGCAGGGCGTGGTGGCTTGTGGTCGGCCTGGCAGCGTTGGCGGCGGTCTACACGGCCAGCGGCGGCCTGCGAACGGTGGTGGCGACCGACTCGCTGCAAACGGTCATGATCGTGATCGCGTCGGGCGTGCTGTGGGTTGTGGTATGGCGCGCGATCGGCGGTTGGGCGGAGCTGCGTGGCCGCCTGGCCGAGGTCGATCCGGAACTGCCGGCACAGGTGCTGTCCTATGGCGGGCTGTCCGGCCCCGGAACGCCGCTTGCGTTGGTGCTGTTCGGTTGGATCGCGGTGCATGCCGCCTACTGCATCGTCAACCATTCCCAGTCGATGCGCTTGCTGGGCGCGCGGAGCGAGTGGGACATGCGAGCGGCTGTCGTGATCGCCTCGGCCGCGCTCATCGCGGTCATGTGGTGCAACGTCTCGCTCGGCATCATGAGCCGCGCGCTCTATCCCGATCTCGATCAGGTTGACGGCGCATTCCCGCAGGTCTTCGTCGACTTTCTGGACGGCCCGCTTGCGGGCCTTGTGCTGGCTGGGTGCTGGCCGCCTGCATTTCGACCTACGACTCGATCGGTTCGGCTCTCGGCGCCGTCTTCACACGGGACGTGTACTGTCGTTTCTTGGCTCCGAACGCGCAGGAGCGAGGCAGTCTGGCCGTCACGCGAATCGCCGCGGTAGCCTGCGTGGCGCTGTCGTTTGTGTACATTCCGTTCCTCGGCCAAGGCATGGTGGCGTTCTACCTGAGGCTGTCCAGCGTTGCCGTTGTGCCCCTAGCCACGGTGTTCGCGGTCGGGGCGTGGACTCGCGCGCACCCTCGTTCAGGGATCGTCGGCATGCTTGCCGGGGTCTCCTGCGGACTTGTTTCGATGCTGGGAGACCGCTTGGCGTGGCCGTTGCCCGAGCAGCTCACCGGCGTCTGGTGGAGCTACTGGTGGGCGGTAGCCGTGACGGGCGGTGCCATGGCCGTCTGCTCGGTGCTGCTCGGTCCGGCGGACGCCGCATCGCTGCGCGGGCTGACCTTGGCCAGTTGTCGGCGCGGCGAGCGCTACGGCGGTGCCGGCGATGGTTGGCTCGAAAGGTCCCGAGCAGCGGTCGCGAAGGAAACTGGGGCGACTCAGCCGGAATCGAGGCGTTGGCGCCCCGAACGGACCACTTTGCTCTTGATCAGCGCCGCGGCCGTGCTCTTCTTTGTCGCATTTCGTTGATCCGCTTGCACTTATCGTTCAGGGTCGGCACTCGGCGGTTCGACCGCACGCATGATCGCCTTGAGTCGCTGGGCTATAATCGCGGCTTATGAGCGCGCTGACCGAGGTTCGCGTGCCGGCCTCAAGCGCGAATCTGGGTCCCGGCTTCGACACGCTAGGGCTGGCCTTAGGCGTCTATCTGTACTGTCGATTTCGCATTGCGTCCGAGGACCTGGTGCGCGTCAGCGGTCGGGACACCGCGAGCATCCCGGCCGAATCGGAGAATCTCATCCTCAAGACCGCGCGCGAGGTGGCCGGAGCGCACGGCCGTGAATTGCCCCCTGTCTACCTGGAGATCGAGAACGAGATCCCGGTCGGGAAAGGACTGGGCTCCAGCGCCGCCGCGCTCGTGGTTGGGGTCGTGCTGGCGGATCGCGTGCTCGACATGGGTTGGGACGAGCACCGCTTGCTGGACGAGGCGGCCCGCATCGAGGGCCATCCCGACAATGTGTCCGCCGCCGTCCTTGGGTCTGTGACAACTGCGGCCATCGGCGCGGACGGAGTCACGCGGGCAGTGCGGCTGGAAGTGCCCAGGGCGTTCTCGGTGGCTGTGGTCTGTCCGGACTATGAGCTGTCCACGCTCAAGATGCGCGCGGCGTTGCCGGACCGCTGCTCCCGTGACGATGCCGTGTTCAACATCCAGCGCGCCACTCTCCTAGTGGCGGCGCTGCTGAAAGGCAATCGCGAAGCCTTCCCGGTCGCATTCGAGGATCGCTTGCACCAACCCTACCGGTCCCCGCACGTGCCGGGCTTGGATGCGATCCTCAAATTGCGCGTGCCTGGGCTGCTGGGCTGCGCACTGAGCGGAGCCGGTCCGGCCGTGCTGGTGCTATACGAGACCGGCCGTGAAGACGCTGTCCACGCTGTCGCCCGGGAGTTCGAGAAAGCAGGCTGCCAGAGCGAGGTGATGTTCCCGCACCTTGACCGCACAGGGCTGGTAGTGAAGAATGTTTCGCAGCAGTGATGACAAGAACTAGGGAGTCGCTCGCTAGCCTGGGATTGCCCGCGAATGACCCGATGCCGCCGCCGGACTCGGCAAAGCGTTTCGAAGACGGCGCTCAGTATCGGATCGAGATTCCCAGCACAGAGGGTCCGGCTGCGCTGGAGGCGGTGATTTCCGAAGCGGATGCGCGGGGCGTGCCGCTGCATCGGGTGAGCCAGGGCAGCGGGATCATGCTGCTTACCGACGACGAGATCCGCGCGATGGTGTCGATGGGCGAGAGCCGGGGGCTCGAGGTCAATCTCTTCGTGGGTCCGCGAGCTACGTTCGACATCGGAGCGCAGGCATATGCTGCTGCGGGCAAGGCTCTGGGATTGAGCCTGCGCGGCAGCGACCAGCTGGTGTACGCCGTGGAGGACGTGAGGCGGGCGGAGCGGCTTGGCATCAGGAGCGTATTGGTCTCGGATATCGGCCTGTTGCAGATCTTGGGATGCCTGAAGCGCTCGGGGGATTTGCCGCACGATCTCATCCTGAAGACTTCGGTCATGATGGCTCCGGCCAATCCGGCATCGGCGCGCGTCCTCGAGGATCTCGGGGCGACCACCATCAACGTGCCGTCCGACCTCACGCTGCCGCAGCTGGCTGCCGTTCGCGCCGCCATTGATGCTCCGATCGACCTCTATGTCGAAGCGCCGGACAATATCGGAGGCTTCGTGCGCCACTACGAAGTGCCCGACTTCATTCGCGTCGGCGCACCGCTCTACGTGAAGCTCGGATTGCGCAACGCGCCTGACATCTATCCCAGCGGCACCCACATCGAACACACGGCTGTTGCGCTGTCGAAGGAGCGCGTCCGCCGGGCCCGGCTGGTCCTGGACCGCATCGAGCAATACGCTCCGGAGCTGGTGATGTCCGCCGCGTCGCCGTCGAGCCCCCCCGGGGAGGGCTGAGTCTGTGGCACTTCCCTGGCGCACCGATGGCGAGCTGTTCGAACTCGTTTCGAAGGAGCTGTTCTCGGCGGTTGTCGGAGACGTGATGGACGAGATCGGGCTGGTCCACCAGTTCCTCCCCCCTGAGATCCGTCCGCTGGACCCAAGCTGGCGCCTGGTCGGCCGGGCGATGCCCGTGTGGGTGGAGGATCTAGACGATGACGCCCGCGGGGGCGAGTCTCCGTCGCCGTTCGGGAGAATGCTGGAAGCGCTTGATGACCTGCGCGACGGCGAGGTTTACGTTTGCGGCGGCGGATCACCGGACTACGCATTGTGGGGCGAGCTGATGACGACGCGGGCACAGGTGCTGGGTGCGACCGGAGCGGTGCTGGACGGGTATTACCGGGACACGGACGGGATCGCCTCGCTGGGATTTCCGACGTTTGGCTATGGCTCCTACGCCCAGGACCAGCGGCTGCGCGGCCACGTGGTCGATTTCCGCGTGCCGATCCGTATCGGGCAGGTGCTGATCGAGCCCGGCGATATCGTGATCGGCGACCGCGACGGCGTCTGCGTCGCTCCCCGCCGCCACGAGAGCGCGATCTTCGTCAAGGCGCTGGAAAAGGTGCGCGCTGAGAAGGTTGTCCAGCGCGAGATCGAAGCCGGGATGCCGAGCCAAGAGGCTTTTGCGAAGTACGGCGTCATGTAGCGGCTGCGCTCAAAAGTGGATCCCGAAGATCTCACCGTCCGGGCCGCCCTCTTCGGAGAGCCTGCGGTAAGAAATCCTGACCACATAGCCCCGCGTGTTGCACGGCACGGCCTTGGCCCGGAACGGCCGGTTGATCAGCACCGGCGGCCGCTCTGGGTTCTCGCGAAACGCGTAGCGCCTGTAGGGCGAGTGCAAGATCACTGTTCTGGCGTTATTCGAACAATCCACCCAGGCGATTCTGCCGTGCGCGATCCACGCCCCGTGCGGAGCCCAGGGGTACGGCTGCGGCAGAGGACTCGTCGTCGCGCTGGGAGGTTTCCACGGATCCGGCTTTCCCTCCACGACCGCCATGCGAGCGAGCAGGTCAGGGATCGGTGCCGGTTCTGCGGCAAGGTCCGGGGGCGGCGCCGACTGGATCGATTGCACCTTGCGGCGAACGACCTCGGCAGCTTCTTTGGCGGCGCGGTCCGCCCACCCGGCGAAGCGCGACAGCTTGAGCAACTCGGCGAACGCGCCGTTCCAGTCGTGAAGCAACATTCGCGCGTGAGCGACGGCTAGTTGGTTGAGGGGTTCTGACGGGCTTGTCGCGAGGGCTCGCTTCGCGGCATGTAGAGCCGCTTCGGCCCGGATTCGGGGCAGCTCCCCCGGACGCATCAACAGCAGCGCATAGCGATAGGATGTCCGCGACCGGGCGTCGCCCAGCTCGATCGCCGTGCGGAAATGTCGTTCGGCCGAATCCAGCTCGCCTCGGATGAGCAGCATGCTCGCATAGGCGGCTTGGGCACGGGCGGCGCCTGGGAAGCTCTGGGCGATGGAGCGCAACTTTCGCTCCGCGACGTCGTGGAATCGCAACTCCCGCTCGATCTCGGCCCGGACGAGGGGCACCTCCCATTCAGCGGCCGCCCTCGTGTCGGCTTCGAGGTCGGTCGGGGGCAGGGTCGCGAGTTCCTCGCGCGATCCGTCGCGCATGGTTGCGAGATGCTCGCGCAGCGAGGTCGTGAGTAGGTCCTGGCCCAGTTCAGACAGCGCCGCGCTGCCGTGGTCGGGCCTCAGGCGGGCCAGGGGCCCGCGTCGAGTCGCCAGCCACTGGACCAGCAGCCACGACTGCGCCTGAAACAGCTGGTCGTTGACCGCGGCGCTGTCGCGTTCGGCCTCCAGTAAGGCGCGCCAGTCCAGCCATTCGGAGCCCTCCAGCATCGTGAGCAAGGGCATGCGCGTGTCCTGTCCGGACGGCGAGGCTGTCCGGCGGGCGAGGTACACGGCCCTGCCCTCGCGAAACCAGAGCGGCCAGCGAGGCCGGTCGAGTTGATGCGCGTATTCGTGCGCGAGAGTGATCTGAGGGCCGGGGACCGCGTGCCACGGTATTACCACATAGTCTCGGTCGAGCCCTCCCACGGTAATGCCGCGCGTTCGGGAATCGGGCGCTTCGCGAAGCAACTCGTGCAGCTCGAACTCGTTGGGCACCACAAGCACTTCCAGCGGACCGTCGGCCCGCTCGGGCAGGCCCGCGCCGAAGAGGCGGAACTGTTGACGAATCTGCTCCAGAACGGTCGCTGCGAATCCGGCAGCAGCCGCATCAATGCCCGGAGCTTCGAGTGCGAGCACGCGGAAGTGTGGGGTTTCCGCCACCCATCCCGGCTGGGCGGACAGACTGTGCGCGAGGGCGAGAGCGGCGGCGGTCCGCAGCGACGCGGCGACACCGAGGACGGATCTGCTGCTGCGGGGCAGAAGCATCGTCGTACCTGATTATCCGGCAGTTCTCGCCGAAGTTGGGAGCAGCGGAGGGGCACGGGCGGTGAAACAGGCGCGGCGAGGCCCCAGCACGCGTTCCAGCCGAAGCGCTCGGTGCCGGAGTACACTGAAGGCATCCCTGATGAGCGCCTTGTCCCTCCTCGGTTCGAAACGGCGCATCCCCAAGTGGTCTAAGCTCGCCCTCGGCGCGGTCCTTTCCGTCCTCCTTCTCGCGTCGCTCTTCGGGCAACAGCCGCTTCCACAGCCGAGCGGTTTCATCAACGACTACGCGGGTGTGGTCGACGAGCGAATGCGCGCCAGCCTGGAGGCGTTAGCCCAGGACTTGCAAGCCAAGACGGGCGCTGAAGTCGCGGTCGCCGTCCTGCAGTCCTTGGGCGGTGAGTCGCTTGAGGACTACACGAACCGAGTCGCCGAGCACTGGGGCGTCGGAGATCAAGCCGACCGCGGCGTCCTGCTGCTGCTGGCCATCGAAGAACGCCGCCTGCGAATCGAGGTCGGATACGGCTTGGAGGGCGTCATCCCTGACGGTCTCGCCGGCGAGATCCGCGACGGCATGACTCCCTACCTGCGGCAAGGCAACTACAGCGGCGCGGTCGCATTCGGCGTCAGTGCGGTTGCCACCATCGTCGCAAGGGATTCGGGCGTCACGCTTTCGGGCCAGCCCGTACGCTCTTCCCGCCGACAACGCAGCCGCGGCCCCGGCGGCTGGCTGCCCCTGCTCATATTCGCGCCGCTGTTGCTGACGCGGCGGCGGAGGGTTGGGGGCGCTTGGCGCGGCGGACCGATGACCACCGCCTGGATGCTCGCCGGGATGTCCGGGGGAATGGCGGGCGGATATGCTGGAAGAAGTCTCGGGGGCGGCGGCTTCGGCGGCTTCGGGGGCGGCGGCTTCGGGGGCGGCGGCGCCTCTGGGGGATGGTAGGCCGCACGATGCTGGATACGCAACGCTTGCTCGACGAACTTGTTCGGCGCCTTTCCGACGCTCTGGGGGAGGACTTGGTCAGCGTGGTGCTGTATGGCTCCGCTGCCGCCGACGACTTCCAAGAGCGTGTCTCAGACCTCAACGTCCTTGCCGTGCTTGCGGAGATCGGCGAGAGGCAGCTCGAGCAGGCCTATGGGCCGGTCAACTGGTGGCTGAACCGAAAGCAGCCCGCGCCGATCGTGCTCTCCGTCGAGGAAATCCAGAACGCCAGCGATGCGTTCGCGATCGAATTCCTAGACATTCGCGCGGCCTACCGCATCCTGCACGGGGAGGATCTCGTAGGATCTATCGAAGTCGAGAGCGCCCACCACCGCCATCAGGTCGAACACGAGCTCCGCTCTCTGCTGCTACGGCTTCGGGAACGGTACCTCGGCATGCAGAAGGACACCAAGGCGCTGCGGGCCCTGCTGACGGATTCGTTGCCGAGCTTCAGCACGCTCTTCCGGCATGCGGTGATCCTGGATGGCCGCAAGACCGCCGTGAAGAAGCACGAGGTATTCCAGCAAGCAGCCGAAGCGTTCGGGATTTCCCCGGAACCGTTCGAGACAGTCCTGGCGCTGCGGCAGGGAACGCAGCGCATTGCCAATGCCGAGCTCCGGCCTCTGTTTCTCGCCTACCTTCAAGAGATCACCAAGATGGCCGGTCACGTCGATCGGATTGACAAGGCAGCGACGGCGGCAGGAGGGTGACTGTGGTATCGAGGGGCATTGCAGCGTCGCGCTGGCGGCCCCGTGGAAGCAAGAGGTTCTCATGAAATACGCGCTCATCGCGATCGGCTCGCTGCTGTTGCTCGCACTGCTTCTTGGGGGCTGGTTCACCGGGCACTACAACTCCATGGTCGATCTCCGGGAGAATATTCGCGGCTCGTGGGCACAGGTCGACAACGTCATCCAGCGGCGCGCCGATTTGATTCCCAATCTGGTCAACACGGTCAAGGGTTTCGCGGCCCAGGAGCAGGAGGTGATCGGGCAAGTCACGGAGGCGCGCGCCGCATTGGGCGGAGCGCGGACACCATCCGAACGCATCGCCGCCAACGACATGCTGGGCGGGGCGCTCTCGCGGCTGCTGGTGGTGGTGGAGAACTATCCCGATCTCAAGTCCAGTCAGAATTTCATCAGGCTGCAGGACGAATTGGCCGGAACGGAGAACCGGATTGCCGTCGAGCGGCGCAAGTACAACTCGTCAGTCCAGGCCTACAACGCTACGATCGCGAAGTTCCCGGCCAACGTTGTCGCCTCGATGACGGGTTTCGCGCGAGAGGATGCCTACTTCGAGACCGACGAGTCGAACCGCGAAGCTCCCCCGACGGTCGATTTCGGCGCGGGCGGCTGAGCCGGGGCGCATCAGAGCGTGACCGCTGTGGCAGTCCGCCCTGGAGTTTGACAGCAAACCCCGCAGGGAGGGATTCGGCTAGAAGAAAGTCCTGAGCTGTGGTATCTCTATAGAATGCGGAAATTGATTCCAATACTGTTTGGAATTGTTTTGGCTGCTTCCGTGGTGGCCCGCGCCGCACCGAGCTTGCGAGCCACCTCGCTCTCGCAGGCCGAGCAGAACCGCCTCGCCGACGCCGACCATCTGTCGCGCATGCTGGATAAGGAGATGCTCCAGCGCTGGACCCGCTTGGAATTGCTGGTTCCGGTCAAGGAGAAGACGAGGGACTACTACTTGCACGCCGTGCCCTCTGACTACCGCTACTTGCGGCCGTGGGCGCGCCTGCTGCTAGAGCGGTTGGCCAGCCAGTTTCGGGCCCGCTTCGGCCACCCGCTGCGCGTCACCAGCTTGGTGCGGACGGTCAGCTACCAGCGTCAGTTAGCGCGTCGCAACGGCAACGCGGCCGCTGCCACCGGCCCGAAGGCGTCCGCCCATCTCACCGGTGCCTGCCTCGATATCTCGAAGAAGGGCATGACCCGCAGCCAGCTGGCGTGGGTGCGCAACGTCTTGTACCAGCTGCGCTCGAAGAAATACCTGTACGCGATCGAGGAGTTCAAGCAGCCTGCGTTCCACATATTGGTTCACCGCAGCTACTTGGACTATGTCGCACAGCGCACCAGCGCTGCCAAGCGCTAGGACCGTACCTGCAAGCGCGTGAGCGATGTCGCGCCCGGCCAAGCGCGCTAACGGCGTCGAGCCGCCGCAACCGCTGCTGGACGTCGAAGAGCCCGAGAGCATCTTCCGGCGGGCATTCCGACGGTTGAAGCCCCGCACGGAGCCGCCCGAATTCGATGTGCGCTACCGACGCTACGCGAGGCTGAAATCCAGCATCCGCTTTGATGCCGCAACTGCGACCATCCGGGCGGACATCTCCGACCTCGTGGAGCAAGCTCCGCCCGAAGTCGTCGAGGCGCTGGCCACGATCCTGCTGTCCAAGCTGTATCGCAGGCGCGTTTCCACTGCAGTACGCGATCAGTACAACCGCTGGGTGCACGCGCCGGCTACGCAGCAGGGCATGTTGGAGATCCGCAGGGATCGGGGGCGAAAGAGAGTCCTGTCGGCGGCCGGAGAAGTCTACGATCTCGACACGCTATTCGATCGATTGAACGCGAGGCACTTCGCTTCTAGTCTGCACAAGCCGGAACTGGGCTGGAGCTACCGGTCCTCGCGGAGGCGGCTCGGCTTCTACGATCCCGCTCATGACGTGATCGCCATCAGCCGAATCCTCGACCGCAAGGCCGTGCCGCAGCTGGCCTTGGAGTACGTGCTCTACCACGAAATGCTGCATGTCAAACATCCCGTGCAGTTGCGCGAGACTACGCGCTGCGTGCACACGCCGGAGTTCTTGGCCGACGAGCGGCGCTTTCCCGGCATCGATCGGGCCAAGCAGATGCTGCAGTCCTTGTAGTCATGGCACGTAGGCTGTCGGCGTTCGCGGCAGCTCCCTGCTATGACAGAATGAACTGGCCATGAGCCAGTCCCTTCTTGCGCGTCGTGCCTTCATCGGAAGTGCCGTTGCTGCGTCAGCTGCCCGGGTTCCCGGAGCCAACGACCGTGTCCGGGCCGGGATCATCGGCGTCGGCAATATCGGCACGCGGCACCTGCAGCGGCGGTTGCTGCCCATGATGCGCGGCGAGGGAACCATCGACGTGGTCGCAGCCAGTGACATCTACGACCGTGCCAAGTTCCGCGCCAAGGAGCTCATCGGCTTGGCCGACCGCGACGTGCACCATGACTATCAGGACCTGCTGGCCCGCGATGACGTGGATGCCGTTGTGATCTGCACTCCGGACCACCTCCACGCCAGGATGGCGATCGACGCCATGCGCGCGGGCAAGGATGTCTACCTCGAAAAGCCCATGTCGCGCACGATCCCCGAGGCCAAGGCCATCGCCGAGACCGCGCGGGAAACGGGGCGGGTCTTGCAGGTCGGCAGCCAGTGGGTGTCCGACCCAGCGTATGCTCGCGCACGGGAGATGGTGCAGAACGGCTTGGTCGGGCCAGTCGTGATGGCCCAGTCGAGCTACTCTTCGAACCACGCGGCCGGCGTCTGGCAGTACTACGTGGACGAAGAGGCCAATCCGTCGACGGTGGATTGGCAGCGCTTCTTGGGCGGCGCGCCGGAGCAGCCGTTCAGCGGCGAGCGGTTTTTCCGCTGGCGCAAGTACTGGGATTTCTCCGGCGGGATCGGCACCGACTTCCTGTACCACCGGCTCAGTCCGCTGCTCCATGCGCTGGGGCCGCGCTTTCCTCGCCGGGTGAGCGCGCATGGCGGAATCTATCTCTTCCGAAACCGCGAGGTGCCGGACACATACTCGACCACTGTCGAATACGACGACCTCGTCGTGAACTTAGTGGGCTCTTGCGGATCCCAAGCCTCGAACAGGCTCCACGGCCCGGCCCTCTTCGGCCAGCGTGCCGCTGTCGCGATACTCCCCGGCATGGTTCGGGTGACGCCCGAACGCCTATATGCCGAGACGTTCCGCCAGCAAGCCGGCGCGGACATGCTCGAAGTCGAAGTTGACAATCGAGACCAGCAGACCGCGCGAACCGCGCACATGCGCGACTTTCTGCAGTGCGTGCGAACCCGCCAAAAGCCGATCTTCGACGCGTGGTTCGGCTACCAAGTGATGGTTGCGATCGGCTTGGGCGTGGAGTCCTACCGGACTGGCCGCATGATGGGCTTTGATCCGCAGAGCGAGCGAATCCTGACGGACGTCGCGCCGCGGCATCCCGGCTACGAGGGGAGCGGAAGCAACGATCCTGACGCTCCGCCCGCCTACCAGAAACGCCCGGCTGCATGAGGGCCGGGGAAGGCGAAACCGGCTGCTGCGCTACTCGGCTTGCTGGGCCCTGCGCAAGGCCTCGCCCAGCGAGCCCATCTTGTTGTCCGCAGCTTCCTTTTCCTTGCGCGGCCTGGCCTGGCGCTCTGGTGACCGCCGCCCCCCTCGCTGGGCCTTCGCATTGCGGCTGCCTTGGTTGCGGTCGCGCTCGCCCTTGGGGTGGGCGGCCTTGGCCCGCAGGAGCTTGCCGTCGATCGGAGCGCGGTTGAAGCGGCGGATGATGGCGTGCATCTCCTCGTCGTTAGGAGCTTCCACGAATGCGTAGCCCTTGGATTCTTGCGTCTCGAAGTCGCGGATGACGCGGACGGCGTCGCACACCAAGTCACTGCTATCCAGCCACGACTTGATATCGTCCGCCGTGACCCATGTCGGCAGGTTGCCGAAAAAGATGTTGTGTCCCATTGGGGCCGAATGGTTCCTGTTCGCTTTAGAGTCTCGCACCCTAGATGGATCCTGCGGGACAACATACAAAGTACGCTGAATGACCCCGCTTCAACACAGGATACCATAGCTAGCTCTGCTCAGACTGCACCGAAGGTGGGCAGGTTGCACTGTCGGTCTGTCTCGCGCGCGCCGTGTCCGACCTCGACGCGGGTACTTGTCCCGCCGATTGAGAGTGTCCGCTCTCAAAGGCGCTTGAACCATTCCCCGAGCACGCGTAGCGCGGGCTTGGCAAGCGGGCGATGGGATGGGTCGAAGGGGCTGCTTCGGCCGTGGCTGGGCCACTTCCACCAGAACATCCCCTTCACCTCCGGGGCCTGGGAGAACTCTTCCAGCCAGATCGCATAGCAGCGGGATTGCAGCTCGGCATCCAGGGCACTGCTGTTCTCCTCCCAAGGGCGGCTGGCCGCTGTTGCGAGGGCGGGGAAGCCGACCTCCGTGAACAGGACCGGTCGCTGGAAGTCGGATTGCACCGCATTGATGCGGTGTCTGGCCGCTAGAATTTCGGGCGAATCACGCTGTGGAGATGCGCCCGCTCGCGCGATCGGGAAATAGAAGTTGACCCCGATATAGTCCAGGGCATCCCAAAACGCGATCTGCTCGAGTTCGCGCTCCCAGTGCGCCGCGTAGGTCACCGGACCCCGGTAGATCCGCCGGACTTGCGCAATCAAGCCTCGCCAGGCTTCTTCCCGCATCGTCAGGCCGGCTAGTTCGTTGCCGACGGACAAGACCTCCACGCCATGGGCCTGCGCGAACCGTGCGTAGTGGAGCATCCAGCTTCGGTAGTCCTCGAACCATGCGTCGAATCGGCTCTCGTCCCGGAATGAAATGTCCCCGTGAAATCGGCGTCCTGCCCAGAGATGCGGTTTGAGCATGACGGCGAGCCCGGCCCGCCGGGCCTGCGCCACTGACCTGGATAGCCTTGCATCCGTTTCGAGCGTCTGGAATCGAATGGAGGTCTCCTCAGGCGCTGCCGTGAAGGCATACGGCACCAGAGCGACGGTGTTCGCGCCCAGATTGCGGATGCGGGCCAGCTCTCGACCAGCAGCCAAGCTTCCGTAGCCGCCAACTCCCCGGCCTTCGTGCGAGAACGATATGCCCTTGAAATACGCGGGTGTCCGCTCAGGAGGTCTCGTGGCCGGGATGCTCGTCTCGCAGGGCGGAATGCAGTTCGTGCAGAGCTGCAACGAGGCCTCCGCTGGTTGGCGGTACAGCGTCTCTAGCACTGAGGTTCCGTGCTTCGCGGCGACACCCTCGACCCACGCCCCGCCGACGGCGTCGCGAGCAAGCGGGGAAAGCTGGCGGCCTTCGATGCCAAACGCTGCTGCGGCCGTATAGCGGGCTTCTTGGCAGGAGATCCGGGAGGCCGCCTCCCGCAAGCCCAAGCCTTCATATTGGCCAACAGCGTAGCGAGCCAGTGCTAGGGCCATCGCTCCCGATCCGGGCACGCCCCAGGCTTCGCGCATGGCTAGCAGCGGCTCCGAGCGCGGATCTTCCGGCAAGAGATCGGGCGTGCCCATCAGCACCGCGCCGCTCGTCGTGTCCAAAGCGAAACTATCGGCGACGTTGCGCCCGGCGCCCAGACTGCGCATCACCCGCTCCGAGTCGGTCACGTGCACGGAGATCCGCCCGTTCGACGAGGGCAGTCCCAGCCGTTCTCGGTAGAGCGGCAATCGCTCGTCGGCGCGCTCGACCCAGAGGCGCCGGGCCTCAGGCGTGAATCGAGCCCGGTCGAATCGGACGCTCCAATGGTCAGATGCCAATTCGGCCCAAGCGACCGAATCATTGCGCGATGGGGGTGGAATCGGCAGGGCCACCGCCAACCCGGCCCCCACCGACAGAATCGCCGCGCTTCGCAACGAGGGCTTTTGCCAAGTGCGCCACGGAAACGATGCCGCCGCAGTGGCCGCAACCGCCAACGCCAAGGGCACGTAACTCGCACCGAGGCGCGCCAGGAACGGCGAGTCGAGTTGGAGATCCCCGACAAGAAAGTACAGCAGGCAAGCCGGCGCGGCGAATGCGCTCAGCGGCAGCAGCCCGGATCGCCTCAGCCCGGAGCGCAGAAGCAGCCCGATGCCGAGCGCGAGCAAAACTGCCAGCACTCGTTGCACGAACTCACCGCCCTGCGGCACGCCCAAGGATTGCAGCAACAGTTCCAACGGCCCGCGGCTGGCCCACCCGTACCGCAGCAGCTCGATGCAGAGCGAGGCGCCGAGCCAGAATGCCACGCATGCGGATGCGAGCGAGGCTGCCAACCTAGTGCGGCAGGCCAGCCACGCCGCCGCTCCGAAGGCGACCACAGTGAGCAGCAGCGGGCCAAACTCTTGTAGCGCGTGCAGGATCCAAGGTGTGCCATGCGGCAGCGCCACCTGCGCGCCAAAGCGACCCTCGAGCAATTCGGCGTCACCGAATGCCAGCAAGATCCACGTGCATGAGGTGCGTAGCGCGTTCACGAGCCACGCCCCGAGCAGGCAGCCCGCCATGCCCGTTACGAAGTCGGTCGCACGATTCGCAGCCAGTTCAAACCCACGACTCATCGTCGCCAACCGTTATAATCTCTGAAACCGTGGCACGCACATCAAGAAGGGAATTCTTCGGCGCGGGGATGGCGCTCTCGGCCGGCCTAGCCAGCGCCTTGGCCAATGACTCCTCATCGCGCATCCGTTTGGCCGTCACTACCGACGAGATTGACGACGATCTTCGTATCGCGCTCGATTTTCTCGGGCGGCATGGCTTGGACTACTGCGAAATCCGCCATCTGTGGGGCAAGTACAACACCTCATTGCCGGTCGAGAAGATCCGGCACGCGCGGACCCTCTTAAACGACGCCGGCATTCGGCTTGCGATCCTCGACACAGGATTCTTCAAGGTTCCGTTGCCGGACAGCAGCTCCGCCGATGGCGCTAAGGCGCTGAAGAAGCAGTGGGACCTGCTCGACCGGGCTTTCGAGCGGGCCGAACTCCTCGACACGCGCCTGATTCGAACGTTTGCGTTCACCTATCCCCGCGGCGGCCAGCCGGATCCCGCAGCCTATCCGAGGGTCTTCGAACTAGTAGGCGAGTCCGCCGAGCGGGCCCAGCGAGCTGGCTTCCAGCTGGCTGTCGAAAACGTCGCAGGCAGCTACGTGGAGACGGCGGCCCATTCGGCGGAACTGCTGGCGCAGGTGCGCTCGCCCGCCTTGGGCCTGACGTGGGATCCGAACAACTCCGCCCGAGCCGGAGACGACGAGCCGTTCCCCGCCGGCTACGAATCCTTGGACAGCTCGCGAATCTTGCACGTTCACGTCCGCGACTACCGCCGTACGAAGGAGGGTGATTTCGAGTGGTGCGGAGTCGGCGATGGCGAGTTCGATCATGTGGGCCAGCTCCGCGCGCTGCTGGACGATGGCTACGATGGCGTAGTCTCGCTGGAAACCCACTACACGATTCAAGGCAGCAAGGCTGCCGCCAGCGAGCATTCGCTGAAGGGGCTGCTGGCGGCCGTCAAGCGTGTCTAGCGGGCCGCGATGATCGGTTCGCGCGCGTAGCGAGGCGATCGCACACCACGGCTCCCCGCACATTCGCGGCGGCGATTCTGTGGCCACACTCGAGAGTGGGTGACGCATGCAACTGACCGCCGTCGACTGGGCGATCTTGGCGTCCTTTCTCGCTTTCTCGCTGCTGGTCGGCTTGCGGGTCGCCAAGAGTGCGGGAGGCGACTTCTCGTCTTTCTTCTTGGCTGGCCGCCGCCAGCCTTGGTGGCTGTTGGGTGTTTCGATGGTCGCCACGACCTTCTCGACCGACACGCCCAACTTGGTCGCTGACATCGTCCGTCGGGACGGCGTGCTGGGCAATTGGACCTGGTGGGCTTTCTTGCTCTCCGGGATGCTGACGGTGTTCCTGTACGCCAAGCTCTGGCGTCGCTCCGGCGTCGCGACGGACGTCGAGTTCTACGAGCTGCGCTACTCAGGCAAGACGGCGGCGTTCCTGCGGGTCTTCCGGGGCGTCTACCTAGGGCTGGTGTTCAACGTCTTGATCATGGCCGCGGTCTCGCTCGCGGCGATCAAGATCGGCTCGGTGATGTTCGGCTGGAGCCCCGGCCAGACGTTGGTCGTCGCCGCCGGCGTAACCTTGGCCTACAGCGCTCTGGGCGGGCTGCAGGGTGTGCTGCTGACGGACATGGTCCAGTTCGGAATGGCCATGGTCGGATCGGTGGCCGCGACCGTCTACATCGTCCGGCTGCCCGAAGTCGGCGGGCTGAGCGGCATGCTGGCGCACGAGGCAGTGCGCCAGCGGACAGCGTTCTGGCCATCGTTCGAAACGATGTCTTGGATTGATCTGGCACCGGTGTTCTTAGTGCCGCTGATAGTGCAGTGGTGGGCTGCGTACTACCCCGGATCGGAGCCGGGCGGCGGTGGCTACCTCGTCCAACGCATGCTGTCAGCCAAGAACGAGTCGCATGCGCTCGGCGCGACCCTGCTGTTCAATCTGCTGCATTACGGCTTGCGGCCGTGGCCGTGGATTGTTGTCGCCTTGGCGTCGCTGATTGTATTTCCGGACCTTGGCTCCATTCAGCAGCGCTTCCCGCATGTGGCGGCCGGTGTGGTGCGGAACGATCTGGCATATCCGGCCATGCTGACGTTCCTGCCGCCGGGGCTGCTGGGCTTGGTGGTCACATCGCTCGCCGCCGCCTACATGTCCACGATGTCGACTTCGCTGAACTGGGGGTCTTCGATCTTGGTCGGCGATGTCTACCGCCGCTTCCTGCGTCCTGGTGCCAGCGAAGCGCAACTGGTCTGGGCAGGGCGGTGGTTCACTGTCCTGTTGATGGTGCTTGCATGCGCCGTTTCCTTGACCGTGGAGAGTGCTCTGGGGGTATTCCAGATCTTGTTGCAAATCGGGGCAGGGACGGGATTGCTGTACCTGTTGCGCTGGTTCTGGTGGCGCATCAACGCTGCGACCGAGTTGGCCGCGATGGTCGCATCGTTCTCGGTTGCCGTGGCGCTGCCGGCGATAGCCCCGGAACTGGATGCGTGGCTGCGGCTTGTGATCGGCGTGGGGTTGACCACGGCTTGCTGGCTGCCGTTCGCCTACCTCGGCGCTCCGACCGACGAAGCGACTCTGGTCAGCTTCTATCGCAAGGTTCGTCCAACAGGTCCCGGCTGGAAGCGTGTCGCGCGCAAGGCCGGGACAGAGGTAGCCTTGGCCCAAGCCCGCCACCTGATGCCGCCTTTGGTCGCGTCGCTGCTCGGCTCGATCGCGATCTACGCTTTCATGTTCTCGACCGGATACCTGTTGTACGGGGAGATTGCCCATGCGTTGGCGGCCGCCCTCGTGGCAGGACTCAGCGGCCTCGGATTGGTCCGTGTTTGGCGGCGCAATGTCGAGTGCTTCTAGCCGGAATCGACGTGGAGAGCCTCGAAACGAGCCGCGACACCTATGTCGCGCTACTGCGCGGAATCAATGTCGGCGGACGGAACCGTCTGCCGATGGCCGAGCTGGCTCGGTCATTCGAGCAAGCTGGGTGTGTTTCAGTGAGAACCTACATCCAGAGTGGGAACGTCGTATTTGCGGCGGCACCCTCGATCGCACTGAACGCGCGGGAATCCGTGGGGGCCGCAGTCTCCGCCCGGATGGGCACGGACATCCCCGTCATTCTCCGGTCTGTCGCCGACTTGGCCCGGGTAGTCGACGAGAACCCGTTTCTGGACGCATCGCAGGACCCCCGCGTCCTGCACGTGGGCTTCCTGGCCGACAAGCCATCTCAAGACCGAGTCTCGAGCCTTGACCCGGATCGGTCTCCGCCCGACGAGTTCGTAGTGCGCGGGAAGGAGATCTATCTGCGCCTGCCGAACGGCATGTCAGGAACCCGCTTCACTGCCAGCTACGTGGAACGAGTGCTTGCGACGCCAGCTACGTTCCGCAACTGGAGAACGGTCGAGAACTTGTTGAAAATAGCGACCGGGTAGGCTCGCGCCGGCTCGGAGAACAGCGGGTCATGCTACGGTCTAGTCGGAGCCGCCGATGCCGCTTGTGCGGTCCGGCGGGGCGAGACGAGATGGCACGAGGCGTCAGAACATTCCGGGATAGTTTCCGCAGCCGCCTGACACGGCGGAAATTCATCGCTGCATCGGCAGCCAGCGCACCCTTGGTAGCGTGCGGCGGCGCTCCCGGAGACGAACCGGCTGGACTGACGACCGCAGACCTCGATGCCGCCGCTGCACGGCCGGTACTCGACGTGTCTGGGCTGGACACTCCTCTGATCATCGACTCCATCCGCCTCTTGGAGAAGGACGGGAACCAGTTCGTCCATGTCCGTTCCAAGGACGGGGCTGAAGGGGTGTCGTTGACCAATGGTCGCCGCTATCTGAGCTCGATTCTCCAAGAACTGGTGATCCCGTTCTTCCTCGGCAAAGACGCCCGGAAGCTAGAGTCCGAGCTGCTCTTCGAACTGTATCGGCATCGCAGCAATTACAAGCTCCAAGGGCTCGCGCTGTGGTCTGTGCAGGCATGGGTCGAATTCGCCCTGCTCGACTTGCTGGGCCGCGCCTGCGGCAAGTCGATCGGTGACCTGCTGGGCGGGACGCTTCGCGACGAGATCGACTTCTACGTGGCAAGCGGCCGCCGGGACTCGTCTCCGGAAGAGGAAGTCGAGTACTTGCAGTCCTTGGTCGACGAGACCGGCGCGAAAGCGGTCAAGTTCCGGCTCGGCGGGCGTATGAGCCGCAACCTCGACGCTTCTCCGGGGCGATCGGAAGCCCTGATTCCGCTAGCTCGAAAGGGGCTGGGAGACGCGATCGACCTGCACGGCGACGCGAACAGTTCCTACGACCCCGACCACGCGCTGCCGATCGGGCGCCTTCTCGAAGAGGTCGGAGCGGTCTACTTTGAAGAGCCCTGCCCGTTCGACCATCTCGAGGACACCAAGGTCGTGGCAGATTCGCTGTCCCTGCCGGTTTCCGGAGGGGAGCAAGAATACAGCGAGCGCAGGTTCCGTTGGATGATTGCCAATCGGGGCGTCGACATCGTCCAGCCTGACCTGCACTATTACGGGGGCATGATCCGGTCGGCCCGGGTTGCCAACATGGCCGAGCTGGCCCAGATGCCGACTACCGTCCACATATCCGGAGGCTTCGGCTTCGTCTATATGTTGCACTTTGCGTCCCGCACAAAAGACATCGGACGGTACCAAGAGTACAAGCGGAACATCGAACGGTACGCGGACTGGTTCGATCCGGCGCTTTCTATCCGAGACGGCAAGCTCGCCGTACCAACCGGCCCGGGCGTCGGGATCCGGGACATCACGGCGGTGATTCAGGGCGCTCGCCAAATCGCGTGAGGGCCTGACGAGCCGTACCGAGGCGTTGAGTCAGCGGCTCACGCTCCGGCCGTCTTGCTTGTAACTCTCGAGCAAGCGCTGCATGCTGCGCACGCGTTCCGGGGCTTCCGCCGCACGATTGGTCGTCTGGGCGGGATCTTCCTTCAGGTTGTACAGTTCTACGTCTTGGTCGTGGACCTTCGCGAGGCGCTGTTGACGGAACCATTCCGGCTCGCGATTCGCTCCGCCGTTGTTGTCACCAGTTGGGTGATTGATCAGCACCCAATCTCCCTGCCGGATTCCGAACCAGCCTCGCGAGCCATGATGCACGGTCGCCTCGCGCACGGGCGAGTCGCTGTCGGCGCCGAAGAGCGCATCGCTCATGTCGTAGCTGTCCTCCGCCGCGTCGCTTGGCAGCTGGAAGCCGACGATCGCCGCCACCGTTGCCATCAGGTCGGTCAGGCACAGCACCTCGTCCTGCACGCTGCCTGCTGGGATCTTGCCGGGCCAGCGGGCCAGAAACGGCACGCGATGGCCGCCCTCCCAAAGGTCCCGCTTCAGGCCCCGCAGCTTGGCCATGCTGGCGTGGCGGTATTCCAAGATCCGCCGATAGGCGTCAGCCTCCGGGCCATTGTCGCTAGTCACGACCACTAGGGTGTTGTCGGCTTGCCCGCTTCTTTCGATCGCCGCCAGCACCTCTCCGACGGACCAGTCGACTTCTGCGACGAAATCCCCGTAGAGGCCGGCTGCGCTCTGATCTGTGAAGTCTTTGTTCGGCACGACGGGGCGGTGCGGTGCCAGCGGCGCGAAGTAGAGGAACCAAGGCTGCGTCTGCTCTGCCGCCCTCGCAATGAAGCCCACCGCTTCCTCTGTGAATCGAGGCAGCATGCGCTCGAATTCGAAGCCGGGCGACTTCGTTCCTTTGTTATTGTTGCCTCCCATGAGATAGGCAGGCAGGTGCGTGAGGTCAAATGCCAGCGTCGGTCGCGCCAGCACTTTGCCGTTCTCGACAAACCCCCAGGCGGGCTTGGCAAGCCCGAAGGAGTAGGTGAAGCCATGTTGCGCTGGGCCATTGATCACGGGCTTCGACCAGTCGACGTTCGCCACGATCTGGTCTCGCGATTCGTCCAGAAGATGCCAGCGACGCCCGAGATGCCACTTGCCGACCATGCCGGTCTCGTAGCCCTGCTGGCGAAGCATGTCGGCCAGTGTCAGTCGCTCCGGCTCGATGAGAGGAGGCGAGGATCCGTTCAACACCCCACGCTTCAACCAGGTGCGCCACGCGTAGCGGCCAGTCAGAAGCCCGTAGCGCGTTGGAGTGCAGACGCCGTCCGGGGTGTGAGCGTCTGTGAAGCGCATCCCCTCTGCGGCCAGGCCGTCGAGGTTCGGAGTCGGTATCTTGGATTCCGGGTTATAGGCTCCCACGTCCCCGTAGCCAAGATCGTCGGTCAGAATTATGACGACATTGGGATTCGGGAGCGCCGGAGCCGCCGAGCCCAGCAAGACGGCAAGACCTAGTGCGAGTCGCATCGGACACAGCATAGAGCATCCCGGTCAGCGTTCCGCCCGTGGCGCAGTCCGATCGACTTTGCCGCGTCGAGCGAAACCTCAAACTCGGCTTCAGCGCCGAGAGCATGTTTTCACTATCCTGCGTGGTCGCACTGATCGTTTTTCGATCATTCCGGCTCGGGCCAAGGCCGGCCGCCCGGTCCCGTTGCTCTATCAACTACTTGAATGCAACGAAGTTCGAACTGGGCCGAATCTGCGATTCGATCGCCGTCTTGATGAGTCTTTCTGCAAAATGCAACATAACCTGCCATAATGAGTCGAATAATGGCGATTGAAAGGAAATTCTTTCGCCCTCCTGCGGGGCATTCCTTCCTGTTCGGACTGCGCGGAACAGGAAAGAGCACATGGTTGCACAGCGCCCTTCCGAACGCTGTCTGGGTTGATTTTCTCTCTCCGGCCCAGCAGCGTCTCTATGCCGCCCGTCCCGAGCGCTTGCGCGAACTGGTCGCGGCCAACCCCGGCTCGGAGGATGTCGTGATTGACGAAGTGCAGCGGGTGCCAGAACTACTCACGGTCGTGCACCAGTTGATCGAGCTTCCCAACTGTCCGCGCTTCGTCCTCTCGGGCTCCAGCTCAAGGAAGCTCAAGCGAGCCGGTGTCGATTTGCTGGCAGGTCGTGCAACGCTCCGTCTCATGCATCCATTCATGGCTGCGGAACTTGGGCCGAGATTCAGTCTGGACGCTGCACTTGAAGTCGGATTGCTGCCCATCGTCTGGGACGCGAGAGACCCTGCGGATACCCTGAGCTCCTATGTTGGCCTGTACGTGCAGCAAGAGGTGCAGACGGAGGGCCTTGTCCGAAACACCGGGGCATTCCATCGTTTTCTCGAAGCGATCAGCTTCGCCCACGGGGCGATCCTCAACGTAAGCGAGGTCGCCCGGGAATGCGCGGTCAGTCGCAAGACAGTCGAAGGATACGTGGAGATCGTCGAAGACTTGCTTCTAGCGTTCCGTGTGCCCGTCTTCACCAAGCGTGCAAGACGGCACATGACTGCACATCCCAAGTTCTTCTTCGCCGACACAGGAATATTCCGGTCGCTTCGGCCCGCCGGCCCGCTGGACCGTCCCGAAGAGGCTCGCGGGGCAGCCCTGGAAGGGCTCGTGGCGCAACATCTGAGGGCTTGGCTGGCCTACTCCCGATCGTCTGCCAATCTTTACTACTGGAAGACTCGCGCTGGAAGCGAGGTTGACTTCGTGGTGTATGGCAGGGACGAATTCTGGGCGCTGGAGGTCAAACACTCCCGGCGGGTGCGGCTGGCCGACCTCCGTCACCTCAAGCGGTTCCGCCAAGACTACCCGGAGGCCCGTCCACGTCTTGCGTACAGGGGGGCTGAGCGGCTTGAGATCGATGGAATCCTGTGCTTGCCAGTGGAAGAACTGCTCCACGAGATCATGCCGGGTCAACCGCTGCCATAAACACGTGTGGACTTCTAACCGGCATCGACAAGGCAGGAACGAACCGATCGATTCGCGATCTTCTGAAACAACCGAACTCTCGCTACCATGCGGCAATGCGACGCTCCACGAATCGACCCTCTCTGCACCGCGCTCCGCACGGAGCATTCGAGACAGCACAACACTACATCGGTGATCTCATCTATGGCACGAATGACGGCCTCCTGACCAGTTACGCAATCGTAGCCGGGGTCTCCGGAGGGGCCCTCTCATCGACCGCCGTGCTCATCGTCGGAATTGCCAATCTGTTTGCGGACGGACTATCGATGGGTGTTGGCAATTTTCTGAGCATTCGCGCTCGGGAGAGCGCTAGGGAAAGGCAGAACCTGCCCGAGGAGGAGGCGAACCCGGCGCGACACGGATTTGCGACGTTCTTGGCATTCGCCGTGGCCGGCGCGATTCCTCTCGTGCCCTATGTCGTTCCTGAACTGGAACATCGCTTCCTGCTGGCGTCGGTGCTGGCGCTCCTCGCGCAATTCGCGGTCGGAGCCCTGCGTGCCCTCGTCACGGCCAGCCGATGGTGGGTCAGCGGCCTCGAAATGCTAGCACTGGGCGTGCTAGTGGCGGTCGTCGCATACGCGACGGGCGCTGGTGTGGCCGCAATTGTGTAGGGCCACGCATAGTCTGCGGCGGCCACGATCACTGTGCCATGGCGGCGCGCCCGGCGCTGCGCCGCAACGAGGAGGACTTCCATTCCCTTGAGGCCCGCACTTCCAGTCAACTCTACCGTCGAGTTCACGCTGAGGTTCAGTCACATCGCCGCCGGCCCAGTCCCGGTCGGAGTGTCTCAGTCTATGCGTGTAGCACGTTGACACTGGCGAGACACCACTCGCTCGACACGGTCAAGCGCCGGGAGTCTGCCGTGCGTGTCCTCGAACCGTGCCCTGGCTTCCGCGGAATGTACCATCAGCAACTCGGCGGTCTCTTCGACCAGGGACAGAACGACATTTGATCGGACATCACACTCGGCAGCCAGCGATTCCCAATGTCTGCGGCCTACGTTGCCGGGGTTTCGCATCCCGCCAACGCCGATTGCCAGGTCGTGGTCGAGATTCTCGATTGCTCTGGTAGGAACCAAGTCATAGAAAGGAGCCAGACGGGTCGCTCCGTCCGATCCGTATAGCAGCGAGAGGTTCTTGGCATGGCCGTCCGAGTTTCCGGCGAGCACGTTGAAGACTTGCCAGCGAAGCAACCGCTCCAAGTCGTCGAGGGGCGCGTCGGACACGTCCCGTATAAGCCGGTAGCAGTCAGCGAACGACGGGCCGCCATCGGTCTCGTACTTGTTTCGGCTGCTCAAGCCCATCGCTTGGCAGAAGTCCTCTTGGTGTAGCCTCCGGATCCGACCGTCATCCTCAAGGATTCGATCGTAACGCTCTATCAGTGCGATGGAGTCTCGCCCTACGGTACGAAGTTCGAAATCCACCACCGGTAGTCCTACGAACTCGGCGAGCAGCGTAGCGAAGCACTCGAATGCAAGGACGTCGGAGTATTCGACAGAGTCGAACTTCAGAATGTGGCTTGACGGAGCAGTTCCCTTGGGCAGCCAGGTCTTGTTGTCGAACAGGGCCAGCGCGGTCTTGTCCTGCGCTCCGGCCAGAGCAGGGTGGGGAGCGGGCCGCCGTTCAAGACCTTCGAAGTCCCAGCCGCTTTTGAACTGGAGGTCTGCGAGCCTACTGTGGTCGATTCGTTCGTATCGGTGAGAGCTTGGATCGTCGGGCTCGTTGCCTTCGGGAAGGATCTCGACAGCACCTGCACACTCTCTCCCCAAGGCTCGCAGCAGCGCAAAGTCGTCGTCCGGGATTCTACACCGACGTACGATTCGCGCTCGGGCCATCGCCTCTGGCAGCAGGTTTGCGAAGAAACGATGAGCGCGGCTGTCGCTGACAGTCAATTCTCCGGACTGCTGTAGAGGAATCGACTGAGAAAGCGCGACCCCGCCCGCTCGAATCCATCCCGGTTCGTACTCAAATTCCATACCGTGGCCCGGACTGCTTCGTAGCAGGCCGACGCGCCGGCCCCCGAGCCACACCACGAGCGATTCGCCAGTCATCTCCTTACTTCCGACACCCCCTTGATTTCGGCGCGTGCCGAAACCGGAACCTCAGCCCTAGGGGAGAGCACCACTTCGAGGCCAAGCAGTCGCAGTGCATGCAAGGCCTTTCCGATCTCTGCGGTCTCCTTGCCCCTCTCGAGCTCGGACAGGAAGCGCATGCTCACGTTGGCAAATCCAGCAAGCTGCTGCAAAGTCCAGCCCCTGCTTTTCCGATGCGAGCGCATTAGCCGGCCGAGGTCGCGGGCCGACCGAACGGTTCCGTATGCAGGCTCCCAAGTCTTGTTTGCACTGACCACTTTTTTATCGTACGGGAAAATTCATGCGATTGGAGTGAATCTTCGGAAGAAATTGATCGTACGGGAAAATCTAGTGGTGTTGTCAATCCTGTGGGTCCAGCGGCCTTGAGCTTCCGGGACTGGGTCTCGGCGCTGCATCGGGTCCGCGGCTAAGTCATGTGGGCGGCCACGGTCCCGCGTCGGCAGTACGCCCCACCGCCCACCTACAATAGTGGCGATTCAACATGCCCCTACGACCCCGCTTGCCCATGACCGCCGGCATGCTGTTTGCTCTGGCCGGCACATGCCAGTTCTTGTGCGCCGCCGAGTTGCCGACTCCCGTCGATCGCAAGATCGACTTCATGCGCGACGTCGATCCGATCTTCGTCCAGCACTGCTATGCCTGCCATGGCGACGATGCCGCGATGAACGGCTACAGTCTGTGGCGGAAGAAGTCCGCCGCACGCGGAGGATACTCGGGCCAGCCCGGCTTCATCGCAGGCGATAGCGCGAACAGCCGCCTGATCCACTTGGTTGCGGGCTTGGAAGAGAATCTGATCATGCCGCCGGCCGGCGGCCCCCTGACGGACGAACAGATCGGCATCCTGCGCGCTTGGATCGACCAAGGCGCGCCGTTCGCCAGCACCCGGTTCGACGACAGCACTAGGCGCGAGGAGCAGCCTTGGGTTCACATGGACTACGGTCCTGTAATCTCCGCCAGCGTAACGGTCAAGGAGCCGGAAGATCCCCGGGCGGACAAGCAGCCGGGCGACAACATCAGCTACAAATCCCACGCCATCATGCTGGAGGCTGAGCGCCGCGCCGGGGTCATTTTTGACACCGAGCTGCTGCGCATGTCGGCTGGATGGAACGGCCCGCAATACGTATTGACCGGCACGGTCTATGACTGGAGGCACGGGCCGCACCCGCACTTGGACGGCAAGCCCGTGTTCGAGACCCCGGTTGCCCCGGGCTGGGCTCGTGATGGCAGCTTCGCCGATCCCCGCACTGAAGGATTCGGTCCGCTGCCCGCGGAGTGGGCGCGGTACAAGGGGCGCTACATGTTCGGCGACAGGGTGGTGCTTGAGTACAGCGTGGGCGACGCCAACGTGCTCGAAATGCCGGGCCTCGAGACCGATTGGGGCGTTGAGGCACTGACTCGGACCATCGAAGTCGGCCCCTCGCGCGAATCGCTCTTGCTCGAAGTGGCCGCCGTGCAGGGCGGGCAGGTCCGTCAGCTCTCGCTCAAGAACCTCAACCAAGGCAACGGGCCGGCGATTGAACACCTTGTGTATCTCGGAGGAGACGAAGGCACGGCTGTCGGTGTCGCCGGGCTGAGCAAGAAGGCCAGATGGGACCTGTCGGCGGCGGGCGAGGTGCGCTTGAGCATTCCTCGGTCTGGCGAGGAGCAGCGCTTCACCCTCTACTACGCTGATGTGCGCTCCCAGCGTCTAGGGGCGTTCGCTGGTGCGTTGCGGCAAGCCCCTCGGCCCGAGCGCCTTGAGCCCTACACCCGGGGCGGGCCGCGAACCTACCGCAAGACCGTGGAAACACAGGGACGCCTTGGAGGTGGTGGCGCCGCGTGGACCGTGGACGAGATCACGCTGCCCTTCGACAACCCCTGGAAATCGTGGTTCCGGCCCACTGACTTCGCCTTCTTCGACGATGATCGAGCGGCCGTCGCGACGTGGTCGGGCGACATCTGGATCGTCGATGGAGTGGACGAGGACTTGGACAAGCTCACGTGGAGTCGCTACGCCGTCGGCTTCCACATGCCCCAAGGCCTGGAAGTTGTGGACGGCAAGGTGTATGTCTTGGATCGCGACCAGATCACGGTTCTACACGATTTGAACCGAGACGGCCAAGCTGACTACTACGAGAACTTCAACAACGAATTTCACGTCACGCACCATTTTCACGAGTTCACCTTCGATCTCGACCGGGACCGCGCCGGCAATTTCTACTTTGCGAAAGCTGCCCGTCACGCCTTGCCCGCCAAGGTGAAGCACCACGGGGTCATCTTCAAGATGGACCCTGACGGAAAGAACCTGGAGATTGTCTGCACGGGCTTCCGCGTGCCCAACGGAGTCGCCGTCGGACCCAACGGAGAAATCACCACCTCCGACCAAGAAGGCCACTGGATTCCTTCCACTCGCGTGAACCTGTGCTCGCCGGGCAGCTTTCATGGCTACATGTGGGGCGGCAGCATCGGTGACCGGACCACGTATGACAATCCGATCACTTGGCTTCCGATCTCCGTGGACAACTCCGGCGCTGGCCAGGCGTGGGTCGGGACCGACAAATGGGGGCCGTTCAAGGGGCACTTGGTGCATTCGTCGTTCGGGCGGGGCAAGATCTTCCTGGTGCTGATGGAGAACACCGGCGATGGAGTGCAGGGAGGCGCAGTAGAGCTGCCTGTTGATTTTGATTCCGGCATCATGCGGCCGGACTTCCGCGAGGCAGACGGCAACCTCTACCTAGCGGGCCTGTATGGCTGGGGCACCAAGCGCAAGGCGGTGGGCGGCTTTTATCGCGCGCGATTCACAGGCGGCAAGGTGCTGGTCCCGAGCGAGCTGCATGTGAGCAAGAAAGGCATCGATGTATCCTTCCTGCACGAGCTGGACCCGGCAAGCGCAGAAGATCCCGCCAACTACAGCGCAAAGCGCTGGAACTACAAGTGGCTCAGCCGCTACGGCTCTGATCGCTGGAAGCTGAATGGCGACCAGGGAGTCGAGGAGATGACGGTGCGGTCCGCCACGCTGCTGCCCGATCGCAAGACGGTCCGGATTGTTGTGGACGATCTCAGGCCGGTCATGCAGATGATGACCTACATCAGTATCCGAACGGCTGCCGGCGATCGCATCGACACCGAGATCAGTCACTCGATTCATGCTCTCGTCGACGAGCCCGGCACGCCGTTCGTGGCGAAGTATGACTAGCGCGCTACGCCGCGCGTTGTCTGAACACGCTCGATGGGAGGGATATGGCGGCCCGCCCGGCCGCGAGGTCGCATGCCACGCCTGAGACCCTGAAAGGGACATGTCGGGCAGTCTCCCGGCGCCTCGTTTCGTCGGGGCTGATGGTCCCGATGCGGAATGATCCCGGTGCTAGACTTGATGCGATGAAACTGCGTTCCCTCGCCTGCCTGCTCGCCTTGGCCAGTGTCGCTGCTTTCGCACAGCAGCGAGAATTCAAGCCTGACAAGGAGATCGTGTTCAAGCAGTTCGAAAAGGACCCGCTGGAACTGCATGTCTTCCTGCCCGAAGGCTGGAAGTCTAGCGACAGGCGCTCCGCCGCCGTCTTCTTTTTTGGCGGGGGCTGGGTTGGCGGCACCCCTACGCAGTTCTTCCCGCACAGCCGCTATCTGGCCTCGCGCGGCATGGTTGCCATCAGCGCCCAGTACCGCACGCGTGGCAGCCACGGCACGACGCCCAGGCAGTGTGTCGCAGATGGCAAGTCCGCGGTGCGCTGGGTTCGAGAGCATGCCGCGGAACTGGGTGTCGATCCCAACCGGATCGCGGCGGGCGGCGGATCCGCCGGCGGCCACGTGGCGGCCACTACCGGGGTGATTGACGGGCTCGAAGAGAAGGGCGAGGACTCCTCTGTCAGCTCCAAGCCCAACGCGCTTCTGCTGTTCAATCCAGTCACGGACCTCGTCGCCATGTCCCGGCGCTGGGGCGATGATCCGGAAGCGGGCTCGCCGCTACACCACGTCGACGCCGGTGATCCGCCGACGATTGTCTTCCACGGCAAGGCGGACACCACGGTTGCGTTCGAGACCGCTGAGACGTTTTGCGATGCGATGAAGAATTCAGGCAACCGCTGCGAGCTGGTCGGCTACGAAGGCCGGCCGCATGGATTCTTCAACTACGGCCGCAGCCGTGCCGCGTACACCAGCACGGTCTGGCACATGGACCGTTTCTTGGCCTCTCTCGGATACGTCGAAGGCCAGCCGGTGGTTGGCCGACCGGGCGATCCGACTTGGTAGCGCCGGCTTACGAATTCGCGGAGTGCCGGTTGGCGCCGGCTCGGTTCCTCGGAGTTCGCATCTCGCGGAGGCGGCCAATGATTGTGGCGCTGCGCCTCGTCACGCTGCTGCTTCTTCTCGGCGCGGAGGCGTCGCCGCAGCAGTGGCCGCCCAAGCGTGACGTTCCGGCCGGGCCGGCCGACACCCTCTACTACAACGGCAAGATCATCACCATGTGGGACGAGCGCCCCGTGGTCGAATCCATGACGGTCTCCTCCGGGCGCGTCTTGGATGTCGGCACGACGCAGATAGTGGGCCGCAAGACCGGTCCGCGGACCCGCCAGGTGAACCTGCAGGGCAAGACGGTGCTCCCGGGATTGATCGATAGCCATGTCCACCCCATCAAGGCAGCCCTGGCTGAAGCGGACGGCGAGATTCCCGTCTTGCGGAGTTTCGAGGCCGTGCGCCGACACATTCAAGCGCAGCCTGCCGGCGAGGGTTTGATCTTCGTCCCGAAGGTGTATTCCACCCGCCTTCGGGAGCGCCGCTATCCGGATCGCTGGGAGATCGACGAATATGCCGGCGAGCGACCCGTCATGCTCGACAACGGCTATGCCGCGGTGCTGAACTCGGCGGCCCTGGCACTGGCAGGCATTTCGGCCGGCACCCCGGATCCGACCAACGGAAAGCTGCTGCGGAACAGCGCGCGCGAGCCCACCGGTCTGATCATCGGCGCGCGCCAACTCGTGGCGCCTCTGCTGGAGGCGCGCACCTACAGCCACGGCCAGATGGTCTCTGCCTTGGCTGCGATGCAGAGCGCGTACAGCATGGCCGGACTGACCAGCGTCATTGATCGCAGTCAGACTGCTGCTGGGTTTCGCGCCTATCAGGAACTGTGGCAGCAGGGCAAGTTGCAAGTGCGCACATCGGTCACTCGCGTGGTCAACGCAGAGCGGCCGGTCGAGCAGGTCCTGCGGGAAATCGAGGGGATCGGAGCCGTCACCGGCCACGGCGACGAAATGTTCCGCGTGGGCGCGCTGAAGGTCGTTCTGGATGGCGGCATCTTGCTCGGCACAGCCTATATGAGGGCGCCCTACGGCCAGAACACCCAGGTCTATGGGTTTGAGGACGCCGACTACCGCGGCGAATTGCGCATCCGTCCAGGCGATCTCGAGCAAATCGTGACGTTGGCCGCTGACCTCGGCTGGCAGATGACCGCCCATACGACCGGCGGCGGATCCACTGACGTGCTGCTCGCCGCCTACGAAGCGGTCAATCGCAAGGTGCCGATCACGGATCGTCGATTCACCCTCACTCACGCCAACTTCCTCAGCGGGGACGCGATTCGCAGAGCAGCAGCGCTGGGGGTCGTGGCGGACATGCAGCCCGCTTGGTACCACTTCGACGGGCCGGCCCTAGCCCGCGTGCTCGGGCCGGATCGCATGGGCACCTTGCAGCCCTATCGCTCGATCATCGACGCGGGTGTCGTCGTTGCCGGCGGTTCGGATCACATGATCAAGTTCGACGCCCGGGAATCCGTCAATCCGTTCGATCCATTCCTCGGCATGTGGATCGCCGTGACCCGAACGACAGCAGACGGGTCAGTGCATAATCCCGAGCAACGAATCACCCGCGAGGAGGCGTTGCGGATGTGGACGCTCAATGCGGCCTATCTGACGTTCGAGGAAGATGTCAAGGGATCGCTGGAGCCCGGCAAGTATGCCGACTTCGTGGTCGTCGACCGCGACATATTGACCTGCGCCGAGCAGGAGCTGCGCGACACGCGAGTCCTGGCGACGATGTTGGGCGGTCGCGAAGTGTACTCGACAGCGCGGCGGGCCGTGCCCGAATAGACGTCAGTCCCCTGCTGCCGCGGCGGCCGGCCGCTCCGCTGTCGGCTGGATCTGCATCAAGATGTTCTGGGCGTCTTCTGCGGTGAAGTCCGCCACCCGCGAGGAGACGTTCATCGAGCAGAAGCTCGGCCCGCACATCGAGCAGAAGCGGGCGGACTTGTAGCCTTCCTCCGGCAGGGTCTCGTCGTGCATGCTGCGCGCGGTCTCCGGATCGAGGGCCAGGTCGAACTGGCGATTCCAGTCGAACTCGAAGCGTGCCTTCGACAGGGCGTCGTCCCAGGCGCGGGCGCCGGGCCGGTGGCGTGCGACATCCGCGGCGTGCGCCGCGATCTTGTAGGCGATCATGCCCTGCTTCACGTCGTCCTTGTTGGGCAGGCCGAGGTGTTCCTTGGGCGTGACGTAACAGAGCATCGATGCGCCGTGCCAGCCGATCATCGCCGCGCCGATGGCCGAGGTGATGTGATCGTAGCCGGGCGCGATATCTGTCACGAGCGGACCGAGCGTGTAGAACGGCGCGTCGTGGCAGATTTCGCGCTCCTTGTCGACCTGCAGCTTGATCTCGTCCATCGGGATATGCCCGGGTCCCTCGATCATCACCTGCACGTCGTAATCCCAGGCCTTCTTGGTGAGTTCGCCCAGCGTCTCGAGCTCGGCGAACTGGGCTTCGTCGGAAGCATCGGCGATGGAACCGGGCCGCAGGCCGTCGCCGAGCGAGAAGCTCACGTCATACTTCTGGAAGATCTTGCAGATCTCCTCGAAGTTCTCGTAGAGCATGTTCTGCTGGTGGTGCCCGACCATCCATTCGGCGAGCAGCGAGCCGCCGCGGCTGACGATGCCCGTGATGCGCTTGACCGCCATGGGCACGTATTGAATCAGCACGCCGGCGTGAATCGTCATGTAGTCCACGCCCTGTTCGGCCTGTTCCTCGATCACGTCGCGCATGATCGGCCATGTGAGGTCTTCGATCCTGCCGTTGACGCGGGTAAGGGCCTCGTAGATCGGCACCGTGCCGATCGGAACCGGCGACTCGCGAATGATCGTCTTGCGGATTCGCGGAATGTCGCCGCCAGTGGAGAGGTCCATCACCGTGTCGGCGCCGTAGTTGATGGAATAGCGCAGCTTCTCGACTTCCGCCTCGATCTCCGAGGTGGTGGCCGAATTTCCGATGTTGGAGTTGACCTTGCAGCGCGATGCGACTCCGATGCACATCGGCTCGAGGTTCTCGTGGCGTATGTTGGCCGGAATGATCATCCGGCCGCGAGCCACTTCGTCCCTGACGGTCTCTGCCGGGAGTTGCTCGCGCTTCGCTACGTATTCCATCTCCTCGGTAACGATCCCGCGGCGAGCGTAGTGCATCTGTGTCCGCACGGGGTCTCCGAGGCGCTTGGTTATCCATTCTGATCTCATGATGTTGTTGCCCTCGACTGCTGTCCGGCCACTTGCCGCACCCACTATCTTAATGCCACCCCATCGCGTGGTGACCGAGGCGGCTCGGTGGTTTCTCAGTCTAAGGGTCCGCGGCCCTGGGGCCATGGCGTAGGGGGAGGTGCGTCGAGCCCAGGTTCCGGGTACCGCACCGACAGCGATGCAGGGCCGGTCGGCTTGCTCGCGAAGGGGGCAGTACGAGCGTTCTATGCCGCCCACGACCGCCCCAACTCCGCCTCCGGTTGGCCGGCGCGATATGATTGGGGACTCCAGCCGCGCCATGCGCGTCAAGATCCTGCACCATGACCGCTGCTTTGACGGAGCCTGCTCCGCGGCATTGTTCTCGAGTTTCGTCAGGCGCTCGCTCGCTCCGGGCGCCGAACTGTCGTACGCCGGGCTCTACCACCGCGCCGACCAGCTGTTCAACGAGAGCGACTTCGATGGCGACATCAACGTCATCGTCGACTTCAAGTACTCCCCCTCGGAGAGGGTGACGTGGTGGTTCGATCACCACCAGAGCGCGTTCTTGTCCGAGGCCGATGCCGAGCACTTCCAGCGCGACCGCTCGGGCACGAAGTTCTTCGATCCGGGCTACAAGTCCTGCACGAAGTTCATCGCGAACACTCTGTCCGCCAAGTTCGACTTTGACTGCGGGCATCTGGCGGATCTGATTCACTGGGCAGATGTCTTGGACGGGGCCCAGCATGCCAGCGCCAGAGCCGCGGTGGAGATGAAGGAACCCGCGCTCAAGCTAAACCTAATCGTCGAGTCCGCCGAGACGAACGTGACACCCAGCGTCATACCGTTGCTTGAGACAGATTCGTTGGAATCCATTGTCGAGAGGCCCGAGTACAAGCGGGAGTTCTCCAAGCTATTCGAGGGGCACATGCAGACGATGGAGACAATCAGCGAGAAGGCGGTTTATCGCGACGGCGTAGTCTTTTTCGATCTAGTAGGCACCGGTCTCAAGGGCTACAACAAGTTCATCCCCTACTTCCTCTATCCACAGAGCGCTTACACGGTTTCCCTGCTTGACGGGGGATTTCGCGCCAAGGTCTCGGTCGGCTCCAACCCATGGGCCGCGGTCGAGCCGTCGCACAACCTCGCCAAACTGTGCGAGCGCTACGGCGGCGGCGGGCATCCACGGGTGGGTGCCATCAGCTTCAAGCCGGAGCAGTTCAGCGAGGCGCGCTCGGCTGCCTTGGAGATCGCTGAGATTCTCTCTTCCGGCTGACTCAGGCGCTCAGTTCATCCAGCGATCGGACACACTTGAGACAGTTGCTGACCCTCGTCAGGGAAACTGCCGCACCCACGCTGTCCCGGCGCTTGGGTGGGTCCGCATTGAGAATGAGGTGGAACTACCAGAGACGGGCTACGCCATAGGCATCGAAGCAGTCCTCGATCGAAATGAGCACAAGCTCGTGCGCCAGAGCCTGCGCGATCAACATCCGGTCAAACGGGTCACGATGCGGGCCGGGCAGCAAACCCGCTCGCGTGGCGTCCTCAACAGTGATCGGCAGCTCGTCGAAGCCCTGATCAGCGATCGTCTCGGGGATAATTCGTGCTACAGCCTCCGTGGCCGAAAGTCTGCCGAGACGCCACTTGGTGGCGATCTCCCACGCAGACGCGGCGCTGATCAGGATCTCGTTTGCTTCGTCTGAAATCGTTCGTTTGGCAGATTGCGACAGTTTCTCGCTTCCGTCCAGCCACCACAAGAACGCGTGCGTGTCAAGCAGCGTCCGCACGATTCATCGCTCCCAAGCAGCTAACTCGGATTCTGGGAGCGGATCGAAGAAACTCTCGTCGATGCTGATCTTTCCCCGCAGTGCTCCGAATCGCCGTTTGCCACGGTCGCGAAAACGCACGAGTCGCGCTACAGGCTTTCCGTTGCGGGCAATTACGACCTCTTCGCCAGCCTCGACCTGTACCAACAGCCGTGACAGCTGGGTCTTTGCCTGATGGATGTTCACCATGGACATTGGCGATACCTCGCCTGACAATGTTAGCTAACTATATGACTAATGCCGACGCTGCGTCAAGAGGGACTCGGTGATCAAGGATTTAAACCTCAGGCCAGCGGCCGCTGTAGAGCCGACGCTCCTTCAAGCCAGGCGTTTCCACGACGTAGACCCAAGTCACCTCGCAGGCATCGCGGGTCACGACTGGCACCAACACCCGCCGATAGAGGCTCGCGTGGCCTGGGTTGAAGCCCTCCAGCCTGTCGATAGCGGGTAGCCTTGCCTCGGGGTCGGAGAAGGAGAACAACTCTCCGTATACCGTGTCCCACGAACCAGTGACGGCGGATCTGTCGGCCGAACGCGAGGACGACCGAACCTGATCCGCAGCACGCAACTGCACGGCGAGGTCGTGCATGGCCCGTCCCGTCCCTTCTGCGAGGATGTCCTCGCCTGGGACTTGGAGGAGCGGGAATCCAGGGCCATCGTAAAGGCGGCCGCGGATCTCTGCCTCGTGGAAATCCAAGAGGCCTTGGCAGAAATGCTCGTGATTCGCAAACCCGCGCTTGAGCGTGCCGTACACGAAAAGCCTCAGCCTCCCGGACGCCCGTGTCGCGAAGGGATCGATCGAAGTCATCTGTCAGGCGGGTGCGGCAAGCCCGAACACCGCGATACCCGCCTGATCCGCCTCCGCTACCAACTGCTCCTTGTCGAGCAACAGTGTCTTGGCCGCGTCGACCGCGACGGCCGTGGCGTTCGCAGCCCGCATCTTCCGAATCGTCCGCGTGCCAATCACCGGCACGTCGAAGCGCATGTCTTGGTTGGGCTTGGCCACTTTCACGAGCGTCAGCCGCCGCCCGTTGGACAGGGCCTTCGCGCGCTCGAGCAACAAGTCCGTGCCTTCCATGGCTTCGACCGCCACGCATGCCTGCTCGCAGATGACCACGCTCTGGCCGATGTCGAATCCCGCCAGCGCCTGCGCAATTTCCCGGCCATACGCGATATCGCTCGATTCGCCCTTTGAAGGCTTTCGCCTCCCGTTAGGCCCCGGACGCGCGAGGCTCGAGGAAAGGAAGTGTGTCGAATCGAGCAGCGAGATGCCCTCGTCCTCCAAGACCTGCGCCAACGCGCCGAGCAGGGAATTCGTGTTCTTGCGCCGAAGGCTGTTGAGCAACTTGAGCAGGCGCAAGTCCGGGCGGATTGCCGAGAAGATCTGCTTGTGTTGAATGCGCCCGCTCATCACCGCTTGGCTGATTCCTTCGGCGTGGAACGTTTCGATCAGCTTGGACAGCTGGCCGAGCGACACCCACTGGCAGGAATCGGCCAGTTCCTCCACTTCCGGCGCGGCCTCTTCCTTGACGGCAACCACGGCCATTTGGTGGCCCGCTGCGCGCGCCGCCTTCAACGTGAGGATGGGAAAGCTGCCGCCCCCTGCGATGAGTCCGTACTTCACGGGACGAATCCCCGCTTGGAACTGCGGACGAAGTCGCGAAGCTGATCGAGGTATGGCGACGCAGGCAGTTCTGCGGCGATCTTGGCCAAGGCTTGGTCGTTGTTGAGCTCCGATTGGACCAAGATCTTGAATGCCCGCCTGAGAGACTGGATCTCCTCGCTAGAGAAGCCTCGTCTCTTCAGCCCGGTTCCGTTGACGTTGTGGGTCTTGGTCTCCCGCTCGCTCACGACCGTCGCGAACGGCAACACGTCTTGGGTGACGACGCTGAACCCGCCGACGAAGCTGTGGGCACCAATGCGGCAGTACTGATGGATGCCGCTGTGAGCGCCCACCCAGGCATAGTCCTGCACCGCGACGTGCCCGCCCAGCGTTGCCGAGTGGCACAAGACGCAGTGCGAGCCGACGAAGCAATCGTGCGCGACGTGCGCATAGGCCTGCAGCAGGTTGTCGTCTCCGATTGCGGTCAGGCTCCCGCCGCCCGCCGTGCCGCGATGGACGGTGCAGAATTCGCGGATCTGATTGCGGTCGCCGATGGTCGTCTTCGAAGGCTCGCCTCGGTACTTCAGATCTTGGGGAGCTACTCCCACGGTTGAATACGGATAGAAGCGGTTGTCACGCCCGATCTCCGTGTCGCCGTCGACGTAGACATGGGCCATCAAGCGCGTGCCGGCTCCAACCCGAACGCCCGGCCCGACGATGCAGTACGGTCCGATCTCGGCGGTCGGGTCGACGCTCGCGGCGGGGTCTACGATTGCCGTGCGGTGGATCGCCATCACGCGTATGCCGCGGGCCTGTCGGCGATGCTGCACATTAGCACTGCTTGCGCTACAAGCCGGTCGCCCACATAGGCCTGGCCTTGCATCTTGATCACATTGCCGCGCTGCCGCAAGATGTCAAGCTCCAAGCGCAGTTGGTCGCCTGGCGTCACTTGGACGCGGAAGCGGCAATCGTCGATCGAGGTGAAGAGCACCACCTTGCGCTCGCGGTCTGCGATCGCTCCTAGGGCCAGTACGCCGCCGCACTGGGCCATGGCCTCCACGATCAACACGCCGGGCATGATCGGGTTGCCCGGAAAGTGGCCTTGGAAGAAGGGCTCGTTGAAGGTGACGTTCTTGATGCCGATGATCCGCTTGTCCGACATCTCGACAATCCTGTCCACCAGCAGCATCGGGTAGCGGTGCGGCAGGATCTTCTGGATTTCTTCGATGTTCAACATCGCAGGAGCCCCGGAGAGCGGCGGGCCCGCCTCGAGCGAAACTGCGATTATATCCCACGCGCCGCCCAGAATGCCTCCAGAGGTCGAGTAAGATATTTGTTTTCAAAGAGATGGATGCGATGCTCAGCATCTGCGGTGATCGGGCTAGTCGCCCGCCCGGGAGACCCCAACGGTCTCGGGTTCGCCCCGGTACTGCGGTTCGCGCTCCGACTCTGACCGTTCCGCACGCGGCGTGCCGGCGGTCCGCTCGGGAAAGGGTTCTATTGCTTGGCGGCGCTTCTCGAGCATGACGATCAGGATCCCAAAGGCCACGCATAGCACCCCGATGACCAGTTCCACTGGCAGTGCTTCGGAGTAGATCAATGCACTGAACGCGACTCCGAAGATCGGAGTGGGGAACACGAACACGGACAGCAGCGCGGGCGAGTTCTTCTCTAGGAGGCGGATCCACAGTACGAATGCGATGCCCACCACGCCTAACGAGCAGTACATCCAAGACACGAACGGCCACAGCGTCAAGGGGCCGACCATCAGCGGTTCGAAGATGGCCGCAAAGAGCAGGAAGACCGGGAGGGAAAATCCGACCTGCCAGAAGATCACCCGCATAGAATCCATGTGCTGCACCAACCGTTGCGTGTAGACCATGCGACCTCCGATGACCGCGGCGGTGACGAAGGCCAGGACGTTGCCCAGGACCGGGCGCGGAGCCAGGGAGGGGTCCGGCTGCCCTAGGAACAGTATGGCCACGCCTCCGAAGGCCATGGCCAGGCCTGCCAGTCGCTGACCAGAAAGGTGGTCTCCGGGCACGTAGAAGTGAGCGAACGTGTTGATGAAGACCGGCGCGGCATTGAGCAGGACGGATGCGAACCCGGCCGATGTCCAGTCCAGGCTGAGGTTCAGCATGATGATCTGGATCGCGAAGAACACCCCGAGCTGGACCAGCGGGCGGGTCTCGCCCGGCAGCGGCTTGAGACGGACCCCGCCTTGGCGAGCCCAGACCCATAGCACCGGCCAGCCCAGCAGTGCGCGCCAGAATGCGTTCCAGGCTGGCGGGAACGTGGCGAGGGCAACCTTGATGCCGACGATGTTCAGGCCCCACATCGCCGACAGCACCAATGCCGTGGCAATCGCGACCCGTCCCGGCTTCTGGGGAGCCTTAGCGGGCACGCGAAGCCTCTCCCATCCTCGCTTTGGTGACGATCGCAATGCCCGCCGCAACCGCTACGGCACCTACGAGCAGGCGTCCGGTAATGCGCTCGTCGAACAGTGCCGCTGCGAGAAAAATGCCGAAGATGGGCACGCTGAAGGTGTACATCGCGAGATTGCCGGCGCTGTAGAGCCTCAGCAGGTTCGTCCACGAGACGAAGCAGAAGCCGGCCACGACGATGGCTTGGTAGAGAATCGCCAGCACCGGCTCATACGACAGCGGCTGGAGCAGTGGTTCCTCGAAGGCGAGTGCCAGCGCGAGAAACCCGGGCAGCGACAGCACCATCTGCCAGATCACGGGCCTATACGCGCCGACACGGCGCACCATGCGCTGCGTGTACACGATGCGCAGCGCTAGCAGGAAGGACGAGACGAGCATCAGCGGGTTGCCGAGCATCGGATTCGGGGCCAAGGTCGCGTCCGGCTGACCGAGCATCACGTACGAAATGCCCCCGAAGGCGATGGCCAGCCCGAGCAGCCTGCTCGCGCTGAGCCGGTCGGCCTTCACGAAGTGGTGGCTGATCAGGTTGACCATCACGGGGTTGGTGTTGAGCAGGATCACGGCGTAGGCCGGAGACGTGTAGAACACCGATAGGTTGAAGATCGCGATCTGGGCCGTGAACATCGCCCCCAGGAGCAGGAAATCGCGCAGCTGTTCGCGTTCGATCCAGACCGGCTTGCGCAGCAACCAAGCCCACGCCGAGACCGCCAGCGCCCCGATGGCCATGCGCCAGAAAGCGCTCCAAAACGGCGGGATGGTGGCTAGCCCGAACTTGATCGAAACAATGTTGCCGCTCCAGAAGAAACTGATCAGCAGCGCGAACAGTCCGACCTTCCATGTGACGGGGCGCGTAGCAGCGAGGCGGGCCGGGGCAGGACTCATCGCGAGTCCTTGAGGCTGTCGCAGAGGATTTCGGCCACGTGCCGGGCCGTTCGATTCGTGAAGTGGTCGATCTGCTGGCGGCAGGACACCCCGCTGACAGCGATCTCCGTATCGGCGGCGGCAGAATTCACTGCCGGGAAGAGCCGCTCCGCCCCGATCTTTTGGGAGATCTCGTAGTGGCCCTTCTCGAAGCCGAAGGATCCGGCCATTCCGCAGCAGCCGGAATTGATCTCCTCCACTCGCTGCCCGGGCACGAGCTCTAGGGTTTGCAGGGTCGCCCGCGTGCCGCTTTGGGCCTTTTGATGGCAATGCCCGTGGTACAGAACGTTGCGCTCGAGTGGCTGCCAGCCGATGTCGAGTTCGTTCCGGTCGGCCAGTTGCAGCAAGAATTCTTCCAGCATCAGGGCCTTGGAAGCGACGCGTCTAGCCGCGCTGTCCGGCACGAGTTCCGGGTATTCTTCTCGCAGCGTGAGCAGGCAACTGGGTTCGCAGCCGACAATCTGCGCGTCGCCGCTGGCCAGCGCGTCGAGTTCGCGCACGTTGTGGACGGCCGCCTCGCGGGTGTCTTCCAGCAGACCGTGCGAGAGCATCGGGCGGCCGCAGCAGCGGTGGTCGGCCAGCAGGACTTCATAGCCGGCAGCCTCGAGCAGGGCGACCGCCGCCTTGCCGACCTCCGGGTAGTTGAAGTTCATGAAGCAGTCGTCCAGCAGAATCACCTGTCCGCGGCCGGCCGTGGGGTCTCCGGCGGGACGGCGCGCGAACCAATCGCGGAAAGATTGCACCGCCATGCTGGGCGGCTTCCGCCTGCGGTCGACGTGCAGGAGGGCCTCGTTCAGCCATCGCACAGGCGGGAGCGAACCGACGAAATTGAACAGGCGCGGCACCTTGCCGGCTAGGCGGTAGATTCGCTCGATGTGCCCGAAGGCCTTGGCCTTCAGCGGCACGCCGTGCTCGTCGTAGTAGTGGGACAGCCATTCGTACTTGATCTTGGCCATGTCCACGTTGGAGGGGCACTCGGTCTTGCACGCCTTGCAGGCGAGGCACAGGTCCAGCACGTCGTGCATTCGGCGCGACGTGAACTCCTCGGGCGGAAGCGCCCCGGACAGGGCGGCGCGCAAGGCGTTGGCGCGGCCCCGCGTGGAGTGCTCCTCGTCCATCGTGGCGTGGTACGAGGGGCACATCGTACCCGTCATGCGCTTGCGGCAGACGCCCGCGCCGTTGCACAGCTCGATCGCCCGGTCAAACCCTCCGTCGCCGGAAAAGTCCAGCGTCGTCTTCACTTGGCGCATCTTGTAGTCCGCGCCCCAGCGCAGGTCATCGGTGAGTTCGGGAGCGTTGACCACCTTGCCCGGGTTGAGTATGTTGTGCGGGTCCATGGCCCGTTTCAAGTCCAGGAAGCCTTGGTAGATCTTGTCGCCGAAGAGCCACTGGTTGTATTTGCTGCGGGCGATGCCGTCCCCGTGTTCGCCGGACATCGAGCCGCCGTAATTCATCACGATGCCGAAGACCTCGTCGGCGATCGCCGCCATCTTGCGCACTTCCGCCGGATCCTTGAGATTGACCATCGGACGGACGTGCAGGCAGCCCACCGAGGCGTGTCCGTAGTAGCCGCCGTGGGCCTCGTATTTCTCGAGAATGTTGCGAAAGTCCCTGAGGAAGCTGCCCATCTGCTGGATGGGCACTGCCGGATCCTCCACGAATGCGATCGGCTTGTGGTCGCCTTTCACCGACATCAGGATGCCGAGGGCTTCCTTGCGCACTCCCCAGACCTGTGCTTGCTTGGCCGGATCGCTGATCGGCAGGTAGCCGAATCCGGTGCCGTTCCGCTCCAGCAGATGGCGCAGTGCGCTGAGCTTGGCGTCGACTTCGCCCGCGGTCTGGCCTTGGTACTCCACGACCATCAGCGCTTGGGCGCCGTGGTCGACCCAGTCCAGCTTGCCCGCGAACGACGGGTTGGCGCGGGCGTTGTTGAGGATGAATTCGTCGATCAGCTCCGCTGCGGACGGGTTGGTCGAAACGATCATCTCGGCGGCGTCGACCGCGGCGAAGACGGAGTCGAAATGCACCACGAGGATGCCTTTGTTAGCGGGCGAGCGGACGATGCGCAGCTTTGCCTCGGTGACGACCGCCAGGGTTCCCTCGCAGCCGACAACGACCCGGCTGAGGTTGAGCGGGCCGGGACGGCTGGAATAGCCCGCGCCGAAGGCGTCGCCGTCGCGCACGAGTTCGTCTAGGTTGTAGCCGCTGACGCGCCGCAGGATCTGCGGAAACCTGGTCAAGACCTCGTCGCGGTACTGCGCTCCGATCTGGGGCAGCTGGCGATACAAGGAGGCCACGAAATCGTCGCCCCTGCCGAGTGCTTCCAAATCGCGGTTCGCGACTGGTTTCAGCCACGCTTCGGAGCCGTCGGCGAAGACGCAGCGGAGTTCCAGCACGTGATCGATCGTCTTGCCGTACAGGATCGAGTGCGAACCGGCCGAGTTGTTGCCGATCATGCCGCCGATGGTGCCGCGGCTCGCGGAAGACGTGTTGGGGCCGAATTGATAGCCCAGCGGCCTCAGGTGCCTGCCCAGCTGGTCTTGGACGACGCCCGGCTGGATGCGCACCCAGCCCTCCTCGAGGTTGGTCTCGAGAATGCCGTTCATGTACTTGGCGAAATCGACATGGACGGCCTCGCCCACGGTCTGGCCGGAAAGGCTCGTGGCGCCGCCGCGTGGCAGGACGGGCACTCGATGCTTCGAGCAGAGCTGGACCAGGGACCTGACGTCTCCGTGGTGCTTGGGGATGACCGCTCCGATCGGCTCGATCTGCCAGACCGAGGCGTCGGTGGAGTACAGCACTCGCGAGTAGCGGTCGAAGCGCACCTCGCCCTCGATCTGGCGGCTGATTTGTGCAGCGAGGTCGCTCGGGTATGCGGGCATAGCTCAGGCTCGCGACCGGCCGGACGCGTGCCTCGCGTCCGAGACCCGCACGCCGCGACTTCAGGCGAGCGCTTGCCGGATCCGCCGACTCAGGCGGGACAGGCCGATATCAATATTTTGGTCCCTTACGTTCGAAAAAGAAAGTCGCACCGCATTGGACCGTCCTGCTTCGGCGAAGAACGGCCCTCCGGGAATGAAGGCGACTTGGTCCTGTTCGAGGCTGTCGTGGAGCAGGTCCAGAGCGTCGACGCCCTCCGGCAGGTCCAGCCACTGAAACAAGCCGCCGCGCGCAGCGCGCCAGCGCGCCAGGCCGGAAAAGTGCCCTCGCAGGGCGGTCTGCATCGTCTTGGACTTGGCGGCGTAGAAGTTTCGGGCCAGGCCTGCCTGCGCCGGCATCCAGCCTCGCTCGAGGAATTCCAGCACCAGCCTTTGGCTCAGCGTCGGCGTGCACAGGTCACCGGTTTCCTTGCAGTACTCGATCCGCTGGATGATCTCGGCCGGGCCGTGCATCCACGCCACGCGCAGTCCGGGCGCGAGGATCTTGGAGAACGTCGAGACGTAGATCACGTGGGTGCTATCGGGACAAGACTTGATTGGTGCCAGGGCCTCGGGATCGATCCCGTCGAAGTAGAGTTCGCCGTATGCGTCGTCTTCCACCACCACTACCCGTTCGTGGCGCGAGAGCTCGCACAGTGCTTGCCGCCGCGCTTGCGACCACACCGTTCCGGCAGGGTTTTGAAAGTTCGGGACGACATAGATGAGCTTGCACTGGCGGCCTTGGGAGCGCGCCTCGGCGATGCGCCGAGCGAGGTGGCCCATGTCCATGCCGTCCTCGTCGCAATCGACTGCGAACAGCTTGGCGCGAAAGTTCTCGAAGGACGACATGGCGCCGATAAAGCTCGGCGTCTCCACGAAGACCGCGTCGCCCGGGTCGAGCAGCACTCTGGCGATGAAATCCAGCCCCTGCTGGGAGCCGCTGGCGAGCAGGGTCTCGGCGGGGGTGGACTCGATGCACTTGAGCGAGCGGTCGCGCTCGCAGACCGCATCGATTAGCTGCGCGTTGCCGCGGGTCACGGAGTACTGGAATACATGGCCCCGCTCGCGCTCGACCAGATCGTGCAGGATTTGGCGCAACTTCTCGTGCGGGAAAGTCTGCGCGTTGGGCGAGCCGGCGGCGAACGAGATCACGTGCGGCTGGTTGACCAAGCCGGTGAGCTGCCGGATCAGCGACGAACGCATCCCGCGCGCGTCCCGCGACAGCATCTCGTCCAGATTCATGCTGGCAGCGTAGCAGAGAGCCGTCTCGGGACACTGCCCGGCTCAGATCCGGCCCGGCTAGCCGCGCGGGTGGTAGCTGTCGTAGATCTTGCGCATCCGGGACCGCAGCACGTGGGTGTAGATCTGGGTCGTGGAGATGTCCGCGTGCCCCAGCATCAGCTGGAGGCTGCGCAGGTCGGCGCCGCGCTCCAACAGGTGCGTCGCGAAGCTGTGCCGCAGCACGTGGGGCGTGATCCGCTTGTCGATGCCGGCGACAAGGCCGTACTTGCGCAGCAGCTTCCAAAACGCCTGCCTGGACATCGATTTGCCGAGTGAGGTGACGAACAGGAACTCCGAAGAAGCGTTCTTGAGGATCGCCCGCCGATGTTGCTCGACGTAGCTCTCGATCGCGTCAAGGGCCGTCCGGCCGACTGGCACCAGGCGCGTCTTGTTGCCCTTGCCAACCGTGCGCACGATCCCCGTCTTGGAGTCGAGGTCGGAGAGCCGCACCGCGATCAGCTCCGAGACCCGCAGTCCGGTTGCGTACAGCAGTTGCAGCATCGCGAGATCGCGGCTGCCCAGGGGCGTCTCGGGCGGCGGCGCGGCGAGCAGCTGGTCAACCTCGTCATAGGTGAGGAACTTCGGTAGCGTCTTCCACTGGCCCGGAGAAGCGAGGTTGGCCGAGGGATCCTCGACGATCTGGCCTTGATCTACCAGATAGCGATACAGGCTGCGGATGCTGCTGAGATACCGAGCGACCGACCGGGCGCTCAAGCCCGCCTCGTAGAGCCCGTCGACAAAGCCTCTCAGGTCGGCGTTGCTGGCCCCCGATACGGGCGCGCCCCGCCCTTCCAGGAACTCCGCGAGGCGGGTCAGATCTCGGCGATACGCGGCGATGCTGTTCGCCGACAGGCCTTTTTCGATACTGGCGTAGGCTAGGTATTCCTGCAGCGAGGAGTCTGCCCGCTCCACAGGCCAATCATACCGGACTGCTTGTGGGAGCCCTGCTTGACACCCCTGTATGTGCGTACTAGCATGGCGAATGGCCAAACATTTCGGGGGCAATTGTTGAATTCCACAGCCAAGAAGGTCTGCGTGCGACGCTTCGGGCTCGACAGGGTCGAGGGCTGGGTGGACCCTCAGCAGTATCTGAGCAGCGCCGGGATCGAGCTGATCACGCGCACGGCCGAGCCGGCGGTCATCCCGTACGACCAGGTGCGGGCCGTGTACTTTGTGCGGGAGTTCGACAAGGATCCCGAGCGCGGCCAGCGCAAGGAGTTCATCTCCCGGCCGAAGCTCGGCGGGCTTTGGATTCGCTTGCGTTTCTTGGACGGCGGGGAGTTAGAGGGCGTGATCCCCAACGACCTGCGCGTGCTCGGCGCCCCGGGCGTCACGTTGACGCCGCCCGACTCCAGGGGGCTCGCCTGGCGCGTGTTCGTGCCGCAAGCCGCAGTGCAGATGTGCGTCGTGATGGGGGTCATCGGCAAGCCGGACGCCTTCCGCCGCCGACCCAAGGTGTCCAAGACGCTGCCCGGCCAATTGGACCTCTTCCCGCAGTCCGCCTGAGCCTGACGCCTGGGCGCGCGGGCTAGCCCTCGGCTTCCAGCAGTCGCTCCGCCTCGATGGCGGCTTTGCAGCCCGCGCCGGCCGCCGTGACGGCTTGCCGGTAGACTCTGTCCTCGACGTCACCGGCGTGGAAGACGCCCGGGATGTTCGTCCGCGCGCCGCCGTGGGACACGATGTAGCCCTGTTCGTCAAGGTCGAGCTGGCCCTTGAAGATGTCTGTGTTGGGCACGTGCCCGATGGCAAGGAACAGCGCGCTGGTCTTGTGGTCCCATTCCTTGCCGTTGACAGTGCTGCGCAGTCTCAGGCCCGTCACGGCCTGGGCCGCCGGATCGGCGACCTCCGTGACCGTCGCGTTGGTGATCCAGTTGATCTTCTCGTTGGACCGTGCGCGATCCAGCATGATTTTCGAGGCCCGGAACTCCTCGCGGCGGTGCACGATGGTCACCTCGGTGGCGAACTTAGTCAGGAACAGCGCCTCTTCCATGGCACTGTCGCCGCCGCCAATGACGGTCACCGGCTGTCCGCGGAAGAAGAACCCGTCGCACGTCGCGCATGAGCTGACGCCATGGCCAACAAGGGCCTGTTCCGATGGCAGCCCCAGCCAGCGGGCGGACGCGCCGGAAGCGACGATGAGGGTCCGCGCCTCGAGCCGCTCGTCGCCGATCCAGAGCTTGAACGGGCGGGAGGACAGATCCGCTCGCGTTACGGCGCCGTGCCTGTAGGTGGCGCCGAAGCGCTGGGCTTGCTGCTTCATGCGATCGACCAGATCAGGTCCCATGATGCCTTCCGGGAACCCGGGATAGTTCTCCACGTCCGTGGTCAGCGTCAGCTGGCCGCCCGCTTCCAGGCCCTCGATCACCAGGGGCTTCAAGCTTGCACGGGCCGCATAGATGGCAGCGGTGCTCCCGGCGCAGCCGGAGCCGATCACAATCACTTCGTACATGGGTCTCGTCCGCACGATGGCGGCAATTTTCATTCTATCGACACGGGCCTGGCCTGCCTTCCGGCCCGGCCCGCCAAGCGTGCGTCGCCGCGGCGCGAGGCCGCTGCACCGGTGTGCGTGTTGCTCCCGATCTCTGACTTGACCATCCGCGCCGGTGACCCTAGAGTCAGACTTGGAGAGGCCGCCCGAAGGCGCAAGAGCCTGAAGCGGTCGGGCAGGCCGGGGAGCCCTCTCGATTGCGCACGGCACCGGAGAGGAAGGAGGAGCGATGCTTAGCGGATTTGCGATCTGGATTGCGGCGCTGGCTGCCGCCGGCTTGGTGGGGCCACTTGCGGCACAGACCGCGGAGGAGCTTCCAGGGCCCTTCGAGCGCTGGCTCGACGAGGATGTCCCCTACATCATCACGAGCGAAGAGCGCGAGGCGTTCGTGCGGTTGACAACGGACGCGCAGCGCGAGGACTTCATCGAGTCGTTCTGGATGCGGCGCGACCAGACTCCGGACTCCACCGCGAACGAATACAAGGAAGAGCATTACCGCCGCATCGCCTGGGCCAACGATCGGTTCAGCGTGCGGATTCCCGGCTGGAAGACCGATCGCGGCCGGACCTATATCACGCGCGGGCCGCCGGACGAGATCGAGTCGCACCCGTCGGGCGGCCAGTATCGGCGACCGTCCCGCGAAGGCGGCGTGCTCACCGCGAGCCACCCGTTCGAGGTGTGGCGGTACCGCGGGGCCGATGGCGACACGTTCCTAGAGTTCGAGGACCCCGCGATGACCGGCGAGTACCGGCTCATGCGGCCCCCCTCCCCGCAGTGAGGCTCGCCGCGGGGCACGGGAGGCCAAACATAGCCGCAGCCGCGGTTTACCGAATTCCCGCGCTCAAATCTCGGTCGTGTTGTGGGGATTGACTGAGATTTCGCCCCTGCGCTAGCATGGGGCTACCAAACTGGCCAAAGGAGGTGATTCAGAGACATGAACGACAGTACTGCTGGTAGTATTCATCTGGACGGAGAGGTGGCCGAGAGTTAGCGCGACTGCTCGGACGTTCCGATGCCCCGTTCTTGCCAGTGCGGGGCCGTAGTGACCGTGGACCGGCAACTCGCCGCGCCAAGGGTGCTGCCAGTGCAATCTAAACCGGCGCGACAGCGCCGACCTTGCCCTCGCGGGCGCGAGCGCTCGCGGGGGCATTCCTGTATGTGATGAACCTGCTTGGGATCGAGACTTCCTGCGACGAGACCGCGGCTGCCGTGGTCGCCGATGGGGACCGTCTGCTGTCCAATGTGATTTCTTCGCAGTTCGATGTCCATGCCGCGTATGGCGGCGTGGTGCCGGAACTGGCCTCCCGCGAGCACCTGCGTGCCATCGTGCCCGTCGTTCGGGAAGCGCTGGCGCGCGCCGAGATCGGATACCAAGACGTCGATGCCATCGGGGTGACCTACGGTCCGGGGCTGATCGGGGCGCTGCTGGTCGGCGTCACCTACGCCAAAGGGCTGGCGGCATCCCTAGGGGTGCCGTTGATCGGCGTAAACCACATCGAGGGCCATATTCATTCCGTCGTGCTCGAGCGTCGAGCGGCCGGAGGGGAGGTTGAGTTTCCAGCCCTGGCTTTGGTGGTGAGCGGCGGCCACAGCCATATGTTCATCGTCCACCGGCGTGACCGGGATGCCTACGCGTACCGGCTCTTGGGGCGCACGCGCGACGATGCGGCCGGAGAGGCCTACGACAAGGTGGCGAAGCTGCTCGGATTCGGCTACCCGGGCGGGCCGATTCTTGACCGGCTGGCACCGCACGGCGACCCCGGAGGGGTTCCCCTGCCAGTCGTGCACATGAAGGGCAATCCGCTCGACATGAGCTTTAGCGGGTTGAAGACGGCGATCCGCCACTATGTTCAAGGCGCCAGCCTCGGCGAGGAGATCGAGTCGCGACGCGCCCTGTGGAACAACGGGCGCCCCACCTTCCAGGCCCTGCTGGACTCATCGAGCCAAGGCTGCCTCGATCTGATCGCTTCGTTTCAGCGGCGCGCCGTCTCCGAGCTGCTCAGGCGAGCGGTGCGAGCTTCGGAAGAGGAGCAAGTCGAGTCGATCATCGTCGCGGGCGGCGTCGCGGCCAATTCGGGCTTGCGCGCGTCGTTCGAGTCGTTGCCGCTGCCGTGCTATTTCCCGACGCTCGCGCTGGCAACTGACAATGCCGCCATGATCGCCGCCGCGGCCTACCCCCGCCTGAGGCGCAAGCAATTCGACGGATTCGGCCTTGCCCCCCAGCCCGCGCTGCAGCTGGCGTAGTGCGGCCGGCGAGACGCCCGAGGCCTATCTCAGCCGCAGCTTGTACAGCACGTCGGAACCCAGCAGGCCGTTCTGGTCCCGCGTCATGATGAACGACCAGTTGCGGTCGGGATTCCACTCCAAGCGGATGGCCTGCTGCTGGGCCGACGAGAGATCGTAGCTGTAGATCAGCGTGATATCGTCGGCGATCTGCTGTTCGGTCGACAGGCGGGCGGTCGGGTTGGACTCCAGACCGCCGACTTGCGGGTCCACCTTGAGCCGGCTGACGCCGAAGAAGCGCTGTAGGCGCTTCGAAACCGGGCGGGCGATTGCTTGGCTGAGGATGTTGTCGGCGCCAGTCTGCACCAGCGATTGCTGTTCGATTCGCCGCCGTGATGCGATGCTCGGATCGATCGTCGGCTCCTTGCCAACGGCAACCAGGTCTACCAGGTCGTGGAACGGCAGCGGCGGATCGGAGCGGTAGCTCAAATCCAGATTTCGGCCCGGCCCCGACAGCACCAGGGCAAGATCAACATCTCGGATGCGTGTCTCCAACTCGACATTGAGGACGGGCTCCGCTTGCAGGGCGTCGATGAAGCGGATCTCCCCCCGATTGATCTGGTAGTGCGTGCCGAGCATCCGCAACTCGCCCTGTACGATCTGGATCGCGCCCACGAGGGACGGATTGGCCAGCGTTCCCACAAAGTCCAGGTCAAAATCCGCCTGCACGTCGCGCACAAGCGATGTCTCTATCGGCAGTTGCTGGACGGCTCCTACGTGCACGTTGAGCTGCAGGCCCTCCAGCAGTGGGCTCGAGTCGAGGCTGCCCCCGCTCACTTGCAGACTCGAGAACAGGTCCGCGAACGACAGGTCGCTGGCCGTCGACATGCGTGTGATCACGATGTTGCCGTTGAGGATGCTCCGCCCGCCCGCCCCCGCCCAGACGAAATCCCCGTCGATCACGCTGGCGACACTGGGCGGATAGTTCAGGCGGACATCGCTGGCGGAGGCTTGTAGGCGGTATTCGAATTCCGAGTCACGAAACGATGTCACGCCGCTGAACTGAACCGTCCCCCCGCCGGAGGTCGCCGTCAGCCGGCTTATCCTGCCTTGGCCGCCTTGAAACGCGATGGCTCCGTTAAGGTTGCTGAGCTGGAGCGGCAGCCCGACAGAACTGATCGACGCGTCGACCAGCTCCACGGATCCTTCGAGTGACGGATCATCCAACGTGCCCCGAATGCGCACGCCAATCCTCGTGGTCCCGACGGTCTGGATGCCGTCTGCGAAGCCATCGAGCAGGCTCAAGTCGACGTCTCCGTCGATGCTCACGTCTAATGACCGTTCCCCCTCCAGACCGACTGCGCCATCGATACGGAAGTCGGTGTCCGGCCCGGTCAGCGCCATGGAATCGAAACGCAAGTCACCGTCCCTGATCCCCCAGCGCAGAGGGAACACGTTCGAGATCACGTGCGGTTCGCCGTCCGGACTCGGCAGGCTGACCTCGGCCCGTTCGATGGTTCCGTCCATTACGAACGTGCCGGCTGAGCCCACAACCCCGCCAAAGTCCGCGCTGCCCATCAGCGTGCCCAGCGGCGTGCCGCTTGGCAGGTCGAGAAACTCCGCCAATCGCTGCGTGCTCAGGCTGTCGAATTGAACGCTGCCGTTGTAACTGGAAGGGCCGAGCTGCCGCTGCAGCGTCGCATCTCCGCGGAACGTGCCGTCAAAGACGTCGGCCTGCCAGTCGAGTTGGATGTTCTCGGCATCAAGCGCGGAGCTTACGCTGCCGCTCCAGTTGCCGAGTTCCAGGCCCCGCCGGCGCAGGTCGGACACTTCCCACGTGCCAGAAAGCTCGAGCGATCCCAGCGATCCCCTCAGGGTTGGCGGGCCTGCGGCCCGGAGATCGAAGCGCAACGCGCCGGTAACTCCCGGCGCCAGTGCGCGAGCCCACGTGAATTCCTCCAATGGCCAACTGTTGCTTTCCATGCTGAACCGCGCCTCCTCGGTCCGCCCGGACGTGGACGCGGTGACGGTAAGCCGGGACTGACCGCGCTCGAGCGACGCGTTGCGGAGCTCGAAACCGTTTGGGTCGTAGTAAACCTCCGCTTCGAGGCCATCGAAACGCTCGCCGAAGAAGGTCGGCATGTCGACGATGACGCTGCTTGCCGCGACTGGCTCGGACTGCGTGCCACTCAGGGAGGCTTCCATGGCTAGCAGTCCTTCGATCGGAAGCGCAAAGCCGCTTGCGAGCGCCAGCTTGCGAGCGTCGATCGCGGTCGCGGAAATCGCCAGGTCGAGGGCCCCGTGTTCCTGCAGAGGCAGGCTTCCGCTGAACCTCAAGTCGCCGGCTCCGTCGACCATGCGGCCTTCCATCACGTCAATGCGATCCGGGAACAGGACGCCTTGCAGGGCGAGATGGTCCCAGCGCTGACCGCCCAACGTGAACTCTTCGATCGAGAAGTCTCCGCTCAGAGTCGCGCTCGCGATCTGCTCGGGCCCCCAGTCCAGGCTGCCTCGGTACGAGTAGCGACCGTCCGGAGCGGTCGGCGGCAATTGCGAGACGATTCGCAGCACGGCCAGGATTCGCTCGAGCGCCTGCTTGGAGTCAATCTCAACCTCAACCAGCAGCTCGCCTCCGCCCGCAACCGCGAAACCGCCGCTGCCGCTGGCTCGTATGTTGGGCGTCGCGAGCGAGAACCCATCCACTGACACGCGTCCGGTCGCGCTGCTGAAGTGCAATGACGCGTCCCCCCCGACCGGCAGCGTGGATGGCTCCTCGGTCGGCGCGACCTGCAAGCGCACGTTCGCCAGCAGGTCGTGCGGGGCGGTGCCGGAGAGGTCAAATTCGGCGTCCACCGAACCGCTCCACGCCGGTACGGTCGATCCCATCGCAGTTGCGACATTCGCGAGCGCGATGCCGCTGACGCTGCCGTTGGAAGTGAGCCGAGGTTCGAGCCACGGGGCATCGATCGTGGCCTGCGCCTGCAAGCCCCCGCCGAGCGCGGCACCCTCGAGATCTGCCAGTTCGACGGAAGACTCGTTCCCGAAGAATCTCCCTGCTACGGACAGGTCCAGCTCAAGAGCTGACGAGCCGACAGAAGATGCCGCGAATCCTCCCGAATACGCAACCGCGCCGCTCGCTCCGTCCCATTCCAGTTCGCCGCTAGCTGCCAGCGAGCCAAGCAGCCCTAGACCTGCGTAGCCGATCAGGTCGGCCAAGGGCGCGATTGTCGACTGGAGAGAAAAGACGCAGCGAGCCGAGAGCTGTTGTCGGCCCCGAATCGTGCCGCGTAGCTGGGCCGACAGGTCTTGGCCGTGAACTTCGGCGCTCGTGATTTCGACACCCGTCGTGTCGGCCACGGCCGACATCGACACGGTCGATCCGATCAGTGCCAACGAGTCGGCACTGCCGACCTGTGGATCACGGAGTTCGGCATCGATAGTATGTCGCTGCGATCGAGGATCGAACCTCGTCTCGACCCGCAGCCCCGTCCCGCGGAATTCTAGGTCGTACGGCCGGCCGTTCCAAACGAGTTGGCCGCCGTCGAGTTCAAACCGGCGAACCGCAAGGCCCGAGATCAGCGATTCCTGCGAAGCTTGGCCGAGAATCGCCGGGCCGTCTTCGGCGACCGTCACATTGAAGACAGGATCGCGCAGGCTCAGCGATTCGAGCACGGTCACGCCGCCTAACAGTGATCGCCACCCGAGCGTCGCCGCGGCATGCGGCACTGACAGCAACGGGGCAGCGGCCGCGTCATCGCTGGCACGCAGCTCGAGCCCCTTGATCTCGAATGCGAGTCGCGAGTCGCCCAAGCGGATCTCGTCGATCGATACCGTCTCGCCCAGTGACTGCTCCAGCTTCGCGATAGCCCTGTGGCGCAGGGTGTCGAGGAACCAATCGGTGCGGATCGCGGCTTCGAAGCCACCCCAGCCCAGCCCGATGAAGGCAGTTGCGGCGAGTGCGATCCTGTGCCGCAGGATCGATGTCAGCGCTGCTTTGATCATTGCCCGCCCCCAGCGGGCGCGAACGCCAAGATCTCGATGCGGGTCAAGGCCCGCAGTTCCATGATGCGCTGCTCGAGCAGCCTGTTCGCTTGGCGCTCTGCCAAGATGTCCAGAATGCTCGACCGCACTGATTCCAGAGGCTCGATGGGAGCGCCGAGCGCCGCCTGTCCAGCGCTGTACTCGTCGCGGTAGAAGGCTTCGATAGCCCCGGGGCTCACGTCTTGCCCGGTCTTGAAGCGGAACGAGACATAGCGCTCGAAACTGGCCCTTTCCCTGAAGAAGGCCCTGCAGTCATCCTCGGTGAGCCCGTAGTGCGCCAGCGCGGCTGGGAAGTCCCGCCCGCCCGCAAACGTTCGGCCCCTCAGGGCTCGGAGCGGACCCTCGACCTCGTCAGCCGGGGCCAGCAGGAAGGGTGTCAAAGCAAGATCCTGCATTGCCAGGCGCCGGTCGATCAGAGCCTCCAAGGCAGCCCTGCCTCCGCTTTCAAGGCCGGCCGGCTCTGATTCGTCAAGCAAGGCGACCACGTTCATTTGGGTGCGCACTTGGGATAGCGTGATTGCCTCGCTGCCGACGATCGCCGCCACCCGGTCGACAATCTCGGCCCTCGGGGTGGCCGCGGCCATGGCGACGCCTGCCAGCAAGGCCGCATACGGGATGTTGCTTGACCGTAGCTTCGTCATCAGAACGTCTGGCCGAGCGAAAAGTGGAACTGAACGGCGCTGGCACGCTGCTCGCGGAAAGTCCCCGTTCCTAGCAGCAATTGCTCGCGCGTACCATCGAATCCCACGAAGCGCGGAGGGTTGGGGCTGTACGCGAGGTCAAACCGCAGCGGGCCGATGGGTGTGCGGTAGCGGATTCCGAGGCCCATCGCATGGACGAGATAGTCGAAATCGAATTCCTTTCCGCCTCCAGGGTTGGTGCGCACCTGCTGGTTAGATCTGAGGCTGATGCGCCCTGGGCGCGAGTAGACGTTGCCCGCGTCGTGGAACAGCACCGCCGAGATATCGGGGCCAGCGAGCGGGAAGCGCAGCTCCACGCTGTTGAAGAGTTGAGCGCCGCCGCCCAGCGGGAAACCGGTCGCCGAGTCCCGAGGGCCTGCTTGATTGTAGGCGAAGCCGCGGTGGGAGGCGGAACCGCCGCCGAAATAGCGTTCCGACAGCGGCACGCGAGGATCGGGCCGGACAGCGAAGCCCTCGCGGTCCACTCCCTCGCTCCCGAATCCGGCCCACGGGACGTTGACCCCGATCTGAAGCGTGCGGGCAAACACGACGCGCCGCCGGACCTGGTGATAGGTGCTGTTCTGCGCGAACATGCGCGCGAAATTGGGCTGGGCGCCCCAGATCTTGGAAGCCAACGCGATATCCACGGTGTTGTACATGCCCGAAGTCGTGTCTGTCGGATCGTCCCGGCGGTCCGAAATGTACGTCGACGACATCAGCCCGACGCGCACTGGCTGGGAAATCAGCGGAACGAGCAGCGGCTCGATGTTCAGGGTGTTCTGGTCGATAGACGTTCTGCGATACGCGTATCGGTACAGCGCGGTCTCCCGACCGCTGATCGCTTGCGATAGCTGGAACGCCCCTTCGACCCTGCGGCCGGTGAACGTGTTGACATTGCGGAACGTGTCATACAGGCCGGTCACGGTCAGTCGCCAGCGATCCGAGTTGAACCAGCGCGGTGCCTCGTAGGTGAACAGGCCGCGCTGCTGCAGCAATGACAGGCGCGTGTTGAAGCTCAGCGTGTGGGCCTTGCCCATTACGTTCAGCCGGGTCACCTCGACGGTCATGCGCGGGCTGAAGCCCGCGTCGCCGACTGGATTGGTCAGCTCTGCAGTGTTCCGCCCGAACCTTCCGAACTCCGCGCCGCCGCCGAACCCGAGCGCCCACCTCCTGGCTTCCTCGACCTGGATCAGCACGTCCTTGGATTCTTCGATCCCAGTCGGGTTCTGCAGCGCTACTTCGACCTTGGAGAAGACGCCGAGGTCGTAGAGGTTGCGCTGTGTCGCGAACATGCTGGCTTGCGAGAGGGGCTCTCCCGCGGCCACTTCGATCTGGCGCGTCAAGACTTCGCCCCGCGTCTTCTCGGCGCCGGACAGAATGGCGCGGCCAGTCTGCCTCGGTTCGCCATGCCGGATGTCGTAGTACACGACTACTTGGCCGGGCGACTCGTCCGGTTCCGAGCGCCAGTCGAAGTTGACATCCTGATGGCCCGCGTCGAAGAATTCGCGCAGGATGCGCTGGCGGTCGGTGGCGATGCTGGACTCGCTGAAGGGCTGGCCCGGGGCCGAGGCGAATTCGAACGTCGATTCGTCCGCCGGGAACTCTGACATCCCGCTCGTGACCAATCTGGAAACGAGCGTCTGCCGCCCTTCCTCGATGAAGATCGCGACGGCCAAGTGATTCGGGTTTCCGTCGATGCCGGGGAGGACCTCCCCATTCACGCGGGCCTCTCGGAATCCGTTCGAGGCGTACAGCTGCCGCAGGGATTGCAGGTCTTGCGAGAGCAGCGCCGGGCTAAAGGATCCGGGACTAGAGGCCGAGTTGCCCGTGCCTAGCTGCAGGCGTTCGCGGATCGTGCCGTCATCGAAATAGCGGTTGCCCGTGATCTCGATGTCCCTCAGCTGCCGCCTCCGGCCGCGGTCGACACGGTAGACGATCGCGACCTCGTCTGCGGTGGATCGCTCGACCTCGAAGCTCACGGCCGCGTCGAAATAGCCCCGGCCCTGGAAGTACTCCGCTAGGCTGGCGCTCCCGGCGCGGAGCAGGTCGTCATCGATCGAACCTCTGGAGTAGAGCGTGAGAAGCCGGCGCAGCCGCTTCTGACTCATGCGCACCCCTTCGACGCGGACGGAGGTCTTCGGGCCGCGTCGGATTCGCGCCACCAACGTGACCTGGTTGTCGGCCGGCCGGTATTCGGCGGCTTGGGCTCGGATTTCAGACTGCCAGTAGCCCTGCGCCTGAAAGTGCTCCCGCAAGCGCCCAATGCCGCGCTGGATGCGGTCACGCCGGAATATCGAATCCCTCCTCCAGCCCGTGATCGCGCGGATCTCCTCGGCGTCCAACGAGAGCCCCTCGCCTGCCAACAGCAGTGCGCCGATGCGGGCCCGCCGCCCGCTGGTCACCGCGAGGTCGATGTGAACCTGCTGAGTCTCTGGGTCACGCACGAGGGCGTGGTCGATCGCCGCCTCCCGGAAGCCGTAGTCGATGAGTACTTCGCGCAGAGAGCTGATCGCCTCGCCCAGCTTCTCTTCGGTGAAGATCGTGCCGAGCCGCAGCTGGGTGGCGTTGATCAGTTGGCCGGAGGAGGGCGGCCGCTCGACACCTTCCACGCGGACGTTGCCCACGAACCATGCGGGCATGGTCAAGAATGTCAGTCGCGCGCCGTCCTCGCCAAGCGTGGCGTCAGCGAGTATGTCGCTGTATCGACCGGTCCTGAAAAGGGCTTGGATCGATTCGCGCAGCGCCGCCCGTTCGAGCGGCTGGCCGACGCGCACGCTGAGCAGTTTCTCGGTCGCCGCGCGCGTTTCGACGGCGAGCGGGGGATCGAAGGCGATCCCCGAAATCGGAGCGCCGAAGTAATCCCCGGCGGCGCTGGGAGCCACCAGTAGGACGTGAAGAGCTAGAAGAGTCAGCCGCGCTCGGTGCAATTCTATGAGAATTATAAGGTTAAGTCCCTGCCGAACAGCCGAGGCAGGATGCGCTGCTAGCATCGAACAGCGGGCCGCGTCCCCTATCGCTGCATGACGACCAACGCCAGCGACCGCTATTCTCGGCAGAGGCTGCTGGCCGAGATCGGCGGCGAGGGGCAGGAACGGCTGGCTGCCAGCTGCGCGGCCGTGGTCGGCTGTGGAGCGCTTGGAACGATGCAGGCAGCCCTGCTCGTGCGGGCCGGCGTTGGCACAACGCTGCTGGTCGATCGTGACTATGTCGAGGAGAGCAACCTGCAGCGGCAGGTCTTGTTCGACGAAGACGATGCGGCGCGCGGCGTGCCGAAGGCGGAGGCTGCGGCGCGAGCGCTGCACCGGGCCAATTCCGGGGTCACCGTTGTGCCCGTGGTCAAGGATCTAGTGGCTGCCAATGCTGAGCGGCTGCTGGAGTCGGCCGACGTGATCCTCGACGGAACTGACAACTACGAGACGCGCTTCCTGATCAACGAGGTTGCGGCCAAGCGTTCCATCGCCTGGATCTATGGCGCGGCCGTGGGCACGCACGGCTCGATCATGCCGGTGCTCCCCGGCCAGACAGCCTGCCTGGAGTGCTTGTTCGACGATGCGCCGCAGAGCCGCCAGCCGACATGTGACACCGCCGGCGTGCTAAACGCCGTCACCTCGCTGGTTGCCTCTCTGCAGGTCGTCGAGGCGCTCAAGATCCTCGCGGGACGCACGGACGCCTTGGAACGTAGATTGGTCACGATCGACGTCTGGAGCGGCGAACGCGCGGCCTTGCGGGCCGACACGCCGCGACCGGACTGTCCGACTTGCGGCCTGCGGCGGTTCGCTCGCTTGGAAGCGCGCTCGGTTGCCTCAGCGCGGATCTGTGGCCGCGATGCCGTGCAGGTTCCCGCCCGCGACCGGCCCGTCGACCTCGCCGCGCTGGCGCATGACCTGGAGCCGCTAGGCCAGGTTCGCGCTAGCGAGCTGGCGGTCCAGTTCTCGTGCCCGCCGCATGCGCTGACGGTGTTCTCGGACGGGCGCGCCATCGTCAAGGGCACGCAAGATCTGGGCTTGGCGCGGAGCCTGTACGCCCGCTATGTCGGCGATTGAGCGCTCAGGCGGCCTCTACCCAGACCGGGCTGGACCACGCGAGCTCGCCGTTGGACTCGAAGACGCGCAGGTAGTACCAGTCGGTGCGCGATCCGTCGCCCTCGTCCTCTGCAGTGAAGGAACTCTCCCAGTTGTCGTGGAACACGACGCGGTGCAGCATGGCCGACTCCCACGGAAACGGTCGCGTGAACAGCATCTCGTTTGACTCGGTGAGTTCCGCGAGGGTCTGAGTCACCGAGCACTTGGTAGGTTTGGTGCAGTTCACGCTCACGCGGGTGTTCCCGTCGCCTCGCACCCGCAGTACCAGGGCCTTTTGCGAATAGTCGTCCAGCTGCTGCTTGAGGGCCGTGTAGGACTGGACTCTGACCGAGGTGTCGTCGCTGCTCACGATCTTGTCGCGGCGAAACTCGTCCAGCGGCCCTGACGTGAAGCACGGATGAAAGCCCTCGATGCGGCCGCCTTCCACGGCGAGGGTGAAGTCCCAGTCGGCCGTGCCGCCCCACCCCAGCGCCGGCCACGGGCCCCAGCCGTACTCGAATCGCACGATCACGGGCTCGTCCCAGCGGTTCGCTCCGGGCTGGCGGTCCACCGGGAATTCGCGATGGATCACGCGGCCGTTCTTGACCACCTCGATCCGGTCCACCAAGTCCCAGCCGCGCACGCTGGCTTGGATCTCGCGCCGGCGGGCGAAGGGAACCTCTTGGCCCATCATCGCGCCGTTGACGGAAAAGTCGAGTTCGATGCGATCGCCGGTCACGGCGTAAGTGCGCCGATTCCACAGCGCGTCGAAGATCGCCTCGCGGGACAGTTCGCGAGCCTTGATGACGGCCAGGCCTTCGCGATATCCGCCGGGATACCCCAGATGGTCATCGGTGCTCGCCACGACTCCCAAGCGATGCCCCTCGCTGAGATAGTGCTGCAGCGTGTGACGCGTCCAGCGCCCGCCCTCGGTGTGTCGCTTGTAAGGGTGCGGTGCCCGGTCATGCTCGGCGCAGCCCCATTCGGAGTGGATCTCCAGCACCGGCGAGACCGAGGTGTCGATCGACGACGACGCAATGCCGCGATGCCCGAGCCGATTGGCGGGATGATGGGGAACCAGGATGCAGCCCCGGCGCTTTGCGAACGCCTTGAGCTCGTCGAGCCTTTCGATCAATTCGTAATCGCCGTTAAGGTCCGGGTAGAGGATATGGTAGTCGCCCTCCATCGTGCCGTGGCGCTCGTAGCCAAGGATCGTGGTGAACGTGCCCGGATCGTCGAACTCGCGAGCCAGCCGGACGACATCGGGCCAGCGCGACTTCGCCACCGCGAAGCCGTTTTTCCACTTGTATTCGATCTTGCCGTCGTACTCGCCCACGTCCGGCCAGTACGAATGCGGCGTGAAAGCGTAGAAGTCGAGGTGGTTGCGGGCCACCTCGAAGCTGCGCTCTAACGTGCCTTGGGCGTACCCGACTTGGTTGTGGTTGTGCAGGTCGCCGAAGTAGTTCTTGTACGGTGCTGCCGACCCGGCCTGCGCCGCTGCGCTTGCAGCGGCCGGCACGGCGCCGGCCAACGCGGCCCCGGTTCCGGTGTGTGCACAGTGGCGCATCCAGTCGCGCCTGGAGATTCCGTCCTCGCTCACTGCTGCTCGCTGGGGCCCGGCCGCCTTCTCGGTGCGCCGCCACATCATGCTATCACGCCGCCGCGCCGCCCTCCTGCCGTGCGGCAGCCGGGCGCAACGGTCTGCGGACATGCCGGCCTGACTGCCGCCGCGCGTGCGCCGGTGACTTGCCGAGCCCGCGCTATCTGGGCTCTTCGCCCCCGACCCAAACGGGCGATGACCACGCCATGGCGCCATCGAGCTGCTTGGCGCGGACATAGTAGTAGTCACCATGCCCGACGGCGCCTTGGTCGACGAACTCGAAGTCGCAGTCTAGCGGTTGGTCGTCGCTGACCAGTTGCAGGGTCACCCGGTCCGAGTCAGGGTCCGCCTGCAGGTCCTTTTCCGACAGCCCGTCTCGCAGGTCGGAGAATCGAAACTCAAGCGTCCGCGCTGGATGAGTGCGGTAGGTCCGAACGTGGATCGGTGCCTTGCCGAACTCCGCCCCTTCGTCCAGGCTCACGACGATCTGGGTCGAAGGCGTCGCGCCCTCGAGTTCGATCAGCACGGAATCGGCGCGGCCGCGCGTCGCGGTGCGAAAGTGCAGCCGATCGCCCTCCCGCTCCCAGCGCTCATGGTGACGGTTCTCAATTCGCGGCGCTCGATAGCCGGCCATTGTGGCGCCGCGAGCGTCAATCGTGCCGCTCCACCTGCGCACCCCTCGCGGGCTGTCGCGGATGAACGGTTCCGAGGACGATTCGAAAGTGATCTGTGCCGTCACTCGGTCGGCGAGGCTTGCCTTCAGAGGGCGCATCCGATAGACCTCGTCGCCGTTCTTGACTACCGCCACTTCGGTGATCGGGGCGGTTCCCATCACGCGCGCTCGCAGGCGGCGGTCGTCGCTGTACCCGATCCGCCGGCCCATCTGCTCGCCGTTCAGTTCGAGGTCGACGATGATCCGCTCGGCGGTCGTTGCGGCATACACCCGGCGCTGCTTGAGGGCGTCGAAGATGGCGTCCGCGGTCTTCTCGCTCGCCAGCGCGGCGGCCAGGCCGCCGAACTGCGTCATGCCCCGGGCGCGCGTGCCGGTGTAGCCGGGATGCGTGCGATGGTCATCCGAGGCTGCAACGAATCCGACTTGATGTCCGTTCCGGAGGTAGTAGTTGCCGAACCACTCGAACGTGCCGTGCATCGACATGATCTCTACGAGGGATTCCATGTCGGTGTCGCTGTTTCGCCAATCCCCGGGCTGATGGGCGTGCGGAATGATGAGAACGTCGTTCGTGTCATAGCGCTCGCGCAGCCCTTGGTACAGGGAGGCGAGATTGGGTGCGAGCTGCGCGCCGACCCGCTCGTCGAAGGGGCGGCGGTAGAAGACGTTATGATGCCCGCCGAGCCTCCTTTGCACGGTCCATTCGTAGCCGAGGAAGGCGATGAATTGGCCGGGCTCGCTGTAACGAATCACGGCCTCGCGGACGTTCTTCCACTCGAGGTCATCCATTGCGGTGTCGTGGTCGGACATGCCGTAAAAGTCGAGCTGGGCGTCGTCGCGCGCATACCGGTAGGCTCCATCGATCGAGCCCTGTCCCTCGGCCAGCCCCGCGTGGGAATGCGTCTCGCCCCAGTAGATGCGGTGCGGCGGATCGCGGCGCACCCACACCGGGTTGCTGGAGCCCGTGATCCTGCCCTCGGCGGACTCGAAGCCGAAACGGTAAACCCCCTGTTCGTCCAAGCGGATGTCCTCGAGCACGTTGAAAGCCGGTGCGCCCGCCGGGACCTCGCGGAAAGGCTCGCCGTTCAGCGTGATTCGGTACGCCGGTATTGCGCTCTTCGCACGATTGAAATTGACGTCCTCGCTGCGGACAACCAGGTCGAAGGCTTCGCCCGGTTCGACCACGGACGGCGCGAATCCCTTCACCCTTGCGGCTGCTGCGCCCGCCACTTCGAACGCCGGCCAGTGGTGTGTCGGATACCTGCCGTCACCGGAGTGATCCACATACACGGGCAGTACCGTCAAGTCGTTCTCGTAGGTGTGGATGTGCCAGCCGCGCCCTCCGCCGGTGCGATCACCGTAGACCAGAGTGAAGGAGTCGCCTTGGGAGAGCGTGCCTCGCTCGAGCAGGAATGCCGGCCTTGCGCCGACCGCGCTGTACCGCTCCGGACCCCGCGGGATCTCAACCTTCACGAACCGGACGTCTGGCCTGGAGGCCTTGATCGTGACGTAGCCATCGCCCGGACCGTCGTTCTGCAGGTCGCCACGATCCCACTGCGAGTTTCGCCCGACCACGACCTTGCCTCCTTGCTCTAGGGCAAGTTCGCCGACGGTATAGGTCAGCTCCACGGTGATCCAGGTATCGGCTGTGAACGGACCGCGCGAGCTGACGTCGAACTGGCCCAGGGCGCCTGGCCGCTCATCCTTGAGGCGGAGCTCTTCGATCACCTGATCGATGCGCGCATCGGCATAGATGGCGCGCCCGTCCGGTCGCTGAGAGAGAGACACCACGGGCTCGCGCCCCGCGCGCCTAGCATCGAGCAACTCCCGGAAGGCGGATTGCAGAATCCCGGTAGCGCGCTCCGGCACGGGGCCGCCCGCGAGGGCATAGTCGTTTATCCAGCGCCATAGCACTGGAGTGCGCTCGGCTAGGTTCGATCCGTCGGTCGGGTGCTGCGCCGCTCCGGCCTTGAGTGCTTCGACTCTCGTCCGAGCCTGAGGCGACATGTAGTCGTCACGACTCCCGGACTGGCTCTGGCCATTGGCGTCTGGGCTCAGGCAGGGGTGGATGGCCAAGACCATCAAGGGCACCAGAAAGCGGCCAAATCCGGCGGGAATGCGCGCGGCCTGTAGAACCTCCTGCACGGGCGTACAGACATGGTGGCAGATCGCAGGCATGGACGGGGTATCTCACGCCCCGATCTTGGAGAGCTCGCTTGGCGTGCAGCCATTGGAGCTTGCGAGAATCGGACCCCAAATGCTGCCAGCCGCGGGCGGCGTTCCTTCGCCGCTTCCGCGCCATGCGACGCCTCCCAAGCGAATCGAGCCGTGCCGCAACAGTTTCAGGGAGCCCCCGCGCGGCGCTGGTACGCTCAAGCTATACCGGGCCGAAGCTCCCCAGCCGGCGATTCGACAGCGTCGGGAGTTCGAATAGGTTCCACTCCGCCGAGCGGCCACGTGACCGGATTCCCTGAGTTCGTATATCCGAGGGAGGCAGCCTACCCCCATGCTCAATCGAGCCCAGCACAGGGTGCGTCCGGCCCTCGAGCCTAGGACTGGGCCGCTTCTGGCAGTGTCGTTTCTCTTCGGACTGCTATCGACCACCCCGCTCTTCGGCCAAGCACTCAGCGTGAAGGTAATCGATCCGTTCTCGGACGCCGTCACCAACGCATCCGTGGCGATCGGAGACCAAGAGATGCCGACCGATGACAGCGGCGTCGCGATTTTTGGCGGCCTGGCCGACGGTCCGCACTCGGTGGTCGTGAGCGCACCGAACTTTGCCACCGCCAGCCGGGAAGTGGCCGGGTCCGAGGGATCGGTCACCATCCAACTACAGCTCGAGGTCGTCAGCGAGGTCATCGATGTGGAAGCCAGCGTCGGCACTCGCTCCGAGGGCGTGCAGCCCCTCGAGTCCGCAGTCCCGGTCGAGCTGGTGCTGGGCGAGCGTCTGCGGAGCACGGGACAGCTCGAGACAGGGCGCGCCCTGCAGATGCAAGCCCCGTCGTTCAACTTCTCCAGCTCGACGATCAGCGACGGGACGGATGCGCTGCGCCCCGCGACCCTTCGGGGCCTGGGCCCCGACCAGACGCTGGTGTTGGTCAACGGCAAGCGACGGCACAACAGCGCCCTGCTCCACGTCAACACGTCGGTCGGCCGGGGCACGGCTGGTACCGACATGAACGCGATTCCGATCGCGGCAGTCGAGCGCATCGAAGTGCTGCGTGACGGCGCCGCAGCCCAGTACGGCTCGGACGCGATCGCGGGGGTGATCAACATCGTCCTGAAAGACAGCCCTGGCTTCGCCTTCGACACCGCTTGGGGGCAGACCTACGCCGGGGACGGCGACACCTTGATGAACAGCATGCACGGCGGATGGGCTTCGGAGAAGGGCGGGTTCCTGAACCTGACCTTCGAATCCCGCGATCGCTATCGCACCAATCGAGCGGGCTGGAGCGCTCGGACCCAGTACCCGCTGGTGGACTGCCCGCTGGACGTGCCGTATGCAGTCGGCAGCGGCGAAGGGAACCCGGGCGCAGGAACGCCGGGCAGGTGCTTCGACCCCCGCGAGTACACCTTCTATCGCAAGAATTTCCGGATCGGGGATGCGGACAGCGATCAGCTGAGCGCGTACTACAACGCCGGGGTTCCGATCGGCAAGCGAGCCAGCTTCTACTCCTTTGGCGGCTGGACCCTCCGCAACAACCACAGCACGGGTTTCTACCGTCGCGCCAATGTCAGCAACACAGTCTTGGAGTTTTATCCCGACGGGTTCCTGCCACAGATCAATACCGAGGTCTCCGACTTGTCGTTCGTGGCGGGCTTCGACCTGACTTCGGCCACAGGCTGGAATTTCGACCTCAGCATGAGTCACGGGCGCAACTCGTTCGACTTCCTGATCACGAATTCCAACAACGCCACCTACGGCACCCTCAGCCCGCGCCAGGCGGACTCCGGGGGCCCGCGGTTTGACCAGACCACGTCCAACTTCGACGTCTCGCGGCAGTTTGAGGGCGGCGGCCGGACCACGAATCTCGCGTTCGGAGCCGAGCTTCGCCGGGACCGCTACGGAATCCGGGCGGGCGATCCCTTCTCGTACCGCAATTGCAAGGACGATCCGGGCATCGAGGACGATTCGGTCTGTGTCGCGGCGCCGGCCGGGATCCAGGTTTTCCCGGGCTTCCAGCGGAACGTGGACGAGAGCCGGACGAATGCCGGCTTCTACGGCGATGTCGAAATCGGCTTTGGAAACGGCTTCAAGGTCGGTATGGCTGGGCGCTTTGAGCGCTATAGCGACTTCGGCGGCGCACTCACCGGAAAGCTGTCCGTCCGCTACGACTTCAACCCCGCCTTCGCCCTCCGCGGAAGCGTGAACACCGGCTTCCGGGCGCCCTCGCTGCACCAGCTCCACTTCACGAACGTGAGCACCCAATTCGTGACAAATGCCGCGGGCGAGACTGTCGCGCAGGAACGCGGAACCTACTCGAACGACAGCTCGGTCGCCAAGGCGCTGGGCATCCCGGATCTCAAGCAGGAGCGGTCGGTGAACTTCAGCGGCGGGGCGGTCGTTCGCATCAGCCCGACGACCTCGCTGACCGTGGACGCGTTTCGGGTCACCGTGCAGGACCGCATCGTGATCAGCGGCTCGTTCACCGCCGCCAAGCTCGCGGGCATTCCCGAAGCGATCGCCGGCCTCGACGCCGTCAACGCCACGGCGTCGCAGTTCTTTACGAACGCTGCAGAGACGGTCACCTCGGGAATGGAGTTTTCATTTAGCAGCTTGCACGCTTGGCGGAACGGATCCGTGCTGGACTTCGGCCTTTCCGGCATGCTCGTGAACACGGATTTAGTGGGCGGGGTCAACGCCCCGACGCTGCTGGCCGGCCTCGAGGACACGATCTTCGGGAGCCAGGATCGCTCGATCCTGACGGAATGGCAGCCCAACACCCGCGTCCAGGGGATGGCGGACTACAGCATCGGCCTGTTCAAGGTCGGCGGAGCGGTGCGCTACTTCGGCAGCTACTGGGTGCAGGAAGGCGGAAACCTAGGCGAGAGGCCCTGCGGATCGTCGGGCTTCTCCGCGAGCCCGATTGGCGGATCGCGCCAGCAGTTCTGCGGAAAGGTGGTTACCGACATGCATGTTGGTTTCAGGGTCTTCAAGCACACCGAGCTGACGGTCGGGGCCCAGAACCTGCTCAACACCGTTCCGGATCAGAACCACGTGGGCCAGACGCGAAACGGTCGGCTTGAGGATTCGAGTGGCAGGGTCATCGTCGAATCGCCTGGGGTCTTCCTCTTCTCGCGCCGGTCAGCGCCTTTCGGCTTCAACGGTGGCTTCTACTATGCGCGCCTTTCTGTAAGGTTCTAGCCGGAACGCCGCAAGGCCAATTGGCAACTGATCTGTCGGGGCGAAGGGACGAAATCCGTCAACACTTCTGGCTAGTCCCCTTATTGCTTGGTTGTCTTCGTGCGATTCGGCGCAATTCCTGTGTCACACTGCTCGCGTGAGCACTTCGGAGTAGCGTCGGCGATGAAGAGGATCACTATCGCCTTGCCGGACGATCTGGTTCGGTGGCTTCGCGTCAAAGCAGCCGAAGACGACCTTAGCGTGTCCCGATGGCTTGCCGAGTTGCTCCAGGGGATGCGGCTCCGTGAGGACGGCTACGAAGTAGCGATGCGAAGCTACCTGGAGATGAAGCCGCGCAAGCTAGACTGGCCCGGTGGTCGCAGGCCAACGCGCGAGGAGTTATATGACCGGCCTGGTCTTGGTTGGTGAATCGACGAAAATCCCGACGCTGCGGGGTCGTCGATGTGGGCCGGGGTCATCGCTACAGGCGCTTTGCGTAGATGTAGAACGCCCCTCGCTCAGTCCCGTCTTCGGCAATGAACCGGCTGTGCATGGTCGTCTTGCCTGCGGGCAGCTCCATCTTGATGGTCGCGACGGACGCGCCAGACTCTACGGGCACGGTCTCTTCCAGCTCTCCGATGCGGAGCGTCGCCGTATTCGCCTCGATCGGGAAGCTGGCAGGCTCGTCGCGCTGGTACAGCTCGAATTCATAGGTACCCGCTTGAGTCACTTGGATATTCCAAGTCCCGTTCACGGCCGGGGCGCGGGCGACGTGGCCTTGGTTCCAGGGCACCTGTACTGAATCGTCGGGAGGGAGCCAGTCGTGGGCCGTGATCCGCGCCGGATTCTCGGCATCCGAGCCGATATCTAGGTGCACATGCTGCTCGAAGCGATCGTCGATATGCTCCCACCACGAGTCGTACGCCGCGCGGAGCTCGGCGACCACTTCGGGATTTCCGGCCGAGATGTCCGTCAACTGGCCCGAATCGGCTTGGATGTCATAGAGCTCCTGCCCGTTGACTAGCCGGTGCTGTTCCGTCATGACGGAACTCTTGCGCCAGCGTTCCGGGAACCGGATGCGCTGGGAATGCACGACCAGCGTCCGGTCGTCCCAGTCCCCGCCTCGCAGCAAGGGCAGCAAGCTCGTGCCGTCCCAGTCTAGGTCTTCCCGCCGCGGCGCGCCTGCCGCGTCCGCGAAGGTCGGCAGGACATCGATGTGCGCCGCGAGATTCGCGACATCCCGGGGCTCGCCCAAGTTTCCGCCGGGCCAACGCACCAAGAACGGCACACGGTGGCCGCCGTCGTATTCAGACCCCTTCCTTCCGCGCATTCCGGCGTTGAAGCCCTGCCACGCGCCCTCCGCTTCTTCCTTGGCCGCCCGCGCGAGTAGTTCCGCGTTGGTCGATCCGACCCTCTGGGTCGGGTGCGTGTTGGTCACGCCGGCCGCAGAGCCGTTGTCGGTCATGAATATCAGCAGGGTGTTGTTCGCGATGCCGAGTTCGTCCAGTTTCGCGGTCAGGCGCCCCATGTTGTCGTCGATGTTCTCGATCATGCCGTAGAACTTGTCCATCGGAGAGGGAACCCCGTTGTCGGCGTACGGCTTGGAATAGGACTCGTCGACCAAGAACGGCCCGTGCGGGGCGTTCGTCGCCAGATAGATGAAGAATGGGCTCCCGTCCTCGGCTTGCTGCTCCTCGATGAATCGCAGGGCGTTGTCGAAGAATACATCGGTGCAGTAGCCCTCGTAAGGGGTGGGCTCGCCGTTGTGCCAGTAAGTGTCGTCGAAATAGTCATTGCCCCAGTAGTCCGGCGTCTGGCCGACGCCGCCACCGCCGTGGTACACGGCCTCTTGGAAGCCTCGGTCGATCGGGCGGTAGGGCGAGTTGTCGCCTAGGTGCCACTTCCCGAAGAAGCCCGTCGCGTAGCCGGCATCCGAGAGCACGTCGGCGAACGAGGTTTCGTCGCGGTGGACGATCGAACGCCCCATGATCGTGTGCCAGACACCGGTCCGCGACGAGTATCTTCCGGTGATCAGAGCGGATCTGGTCGGCGAGCAAGTGGGGTCGACATGGAAGTTTGTCATCCGCACGCTCTCAGCGTGCAGGGCATCCAGATGCGGCGTTCGGATCATCGAATTTCCGTGCGCGCCGACATCGCCGTAGCCCTGGTCGTCGGTCATCACGAGGATGATGTTCGGCCGGCTGTCGACCGGTGCGGTCGCGCAGCCCGCGGCTAGCAGCAGGGCTGCCAGCGCGAGCGCTAGGAGTGCGGGTGCGTCAAGCGGACGAGGCTGTCGATTGCGAGGATTAGCCATGGCGTTCCGATTGAACGTACCACAGAAGCGCCCTCCAGACGGATGGTCGTGTCTCTGCTCATCGTGTCTTGGCTCAGATAGAGAGCCTCCAGATCCGTCGGAAACCCACCGTGCCTCACCCTCAAGTCCTAGAATTGGGGGATCCCAGGTATGCACTTAGGTCTAGTAGAGTTGACTCGTCCCCCGGATTGGAAGCGGAATTCCCTCGCGCCCGCTTGCTCAGCTCGCTGCTGAAACGCTGGCTACTGCGGACCCATCACGGCAGCGTCGGATCGAAACACCTGCAGGGGTATCTAGACGAGTGCACGTTTCGGCTCAACCGGCGCATACCGCGGCGTATCAGAAAAATCTTCTACCGCTTGGCCGAGCAATTGATCTCACGCCAACCTATTGCATATAAAAGATTTATCACTAGGAGCGACCCTTCAAGCTCGAGCTGAGTGCATGCCTGGGCAATGCCCATTGCATTGAGCGCATTGCCTGCCTCTGCCTCACTTCACCGAACTTGGCCGGCGAAACCGTTCCGGCCCGGAATCGCGGATCCGTGACCGGAACCATCACTCCCAAGGCTGGTCCTTCAGGAACGCCGCATGTTCCACCAAGGGCTTCTCCGTCTGGAAGTGTTTCTGGTAGGCGGCGACCCAGTCCCGGGCGATGTCTGCCTGGGCGGCCCGTAGCGAGATTTCCCCGCTGCAAGTCTTCCGCACGAGCCTGTCCTCGAGCGCGTCTTTCGCGTTCGCATCCCAGACCGACCCTTCGTAGGGCTGCGGCCACAGGTTCTCCGGGACCGTGACCCCTCCGAGCTCGGGCGGCACCAAATGATCGAGTTCGTACGCCAGCGGCTGCGGTGTCTCGATACCATGGGCCCGGAAGACCGCCAGCGCAACCTGGCGGTCGACCGTCACGGGGACAGCGGGCCTGTCGGACGCACACAGCTCGACCGAACTCGCGGGACCTATCCTGCCAGGCGTCAGCCGCGAGTCGGGCACCGCTCGGAGAGCTGCCACGTCCGGTCCGTCGACAGGGGCATTGCCGGAGTACCACAAGATCCCGCCCGCGCCCAACGCGATGGCCAAGGCCACGGTGGCTAGGGCGGCGGAGAGCCTCCAAGCCAGCTGCGATCGTTGATCCGAGCCCTCCGCAACGGCCCGGGCAAGGGCGTCACGGAGCTGATCCCTCGCCGATTCCGGCGGGGGCAGGGCCGCGTCCAGAATCCGTCGACGGGCCGCGAAGAACTCTTGCAGCGGAGCTTGCATCCCATTCAACCGAGCCTGGCACTCTTCGCATTCCTCAATATGCCGCCGGTAGCGACGAGCACGTCGCGCCTGGGATCCGCTCTGCAGAAGGAAGACTAGGTCCGCGTCGGACAGGTGTCTTTCGCTGCTCCACATCGTCGTCCTCACGCTTGCACGCTCTGGAGCCGCGAGGCGGCCCGCCTCATGCAATTCGAAACCGTTCCCAGGGAAACTCCCAGCACGCGGGCGATTTCACGATATCGCAAGCCCTCGGCCCGCAGACTCAAGCAGTAGCGATCGCGCGCGGGGAGCGCGTTCAGCACAGCACACATTCGCTCATGACGCTGGCGCATGCGTAGCTGCTGCTCCGGGTTCGGCGCTCCGTCAGCTACGGGGTCGGCAAGTGACGGCGTTCGAATCGTCTTTCGAGCCCGTCCGTCGAGCCTACGGCTTTTCAAGCCGAGATTGTGCGCAGTCCGGAAGATCCAGCCTCTCAGGTTCGTCCGAGGCCGGCCTCGGCGCAGGTGTCTGAACAGCGCCAGGAATGTCTCCTGGGCCACGTCTTCGCCGTCAGCAACGCTCAGGCCCATCGAAAGCAGGTAGCGGAGGATCGGTTCCCTGAGGTCATCGAACAGGGCGGTCACTTCGTCGTGGATCTCGACGCGGTGGGTTGCGGGAGCTGCCTTGCCGGAAACTCCCGGAATCGGCAGAGTTGCGACTGCCCCGCCGACGGAGGAAGCGGAGACGTACCATGTGTGCCTGACGGCCATGCCCAGACGTGGCCAAGCTTCGCACCGCCCGTTTCAGGCGTGATCAGAAAAACCCTGAACGAAACCGGGCGAAATGGAATGTACAAGTGTAGCCCATGTCTCGCTCTCACTTTGCCCGCCTTCGCCTTGTTGCCACGGTGTTGTCGTGCTCCATTCTTCTCGTCCCGTCCGCCCCGTCCCAAGTGATGGACGGCCGGCTGGAGGTTCGCGTCATCGACCCTAGTGGCCAGGGCGTACCTGCCGCGCTCGAGCTCGTCTCGCGAAGTCCCCAATTCATCGCGGGCGCGGTCGCCGACGCCGAAGGACGAGCGACCCTGCATCGCATTCCTCCAGGCACCTACTTGCTCACAGCGCGCCACGAGGGATTCGAGGTTGCGGAACGCCGCATCGCATTGCAGTCGGCAGTTCCGCGGGTCGTCGAGATCGCACTCTCCGTGGCCACGGTCCGGGAGCAAGTCACCGTTCGCGCCCGCGCGCCCCTGTTCGAGCCGTACCGGCCGTCGCAGGGCACGCGATCCGGACGCGAGGACCTCGAGCAGGCCCTGGGAACCACTCTGGGCCGGAGTACCGTCGACATGGTCACGGCGATGCCCGGATGGTTGCTGGAAGCCAATGCCGTGCTCCACCCACGGGGGTCCGAGTACGACACGCAGTACGTAATCGACGGCATGCCCCTGTACGACAATCGCTCGATAGCCTTCGCGCCGGCGTTCGAGAACTCCGAGTTCGAGGCAGTCACAGTCCTTACCGCGGGCATTCCGGCCGAATACGGCCGGAGGCTGGGAGGGGTGATCGCGCTTGACACGCGACGGAGTGCTATCAGCGGACACCGGACCTCGCTCGATGTGCAGGGCGGGGGCTATGCGACGCGCATCGGCGCGTTCTCGCACCAGTACGCGAGCGGCGGCACAGAACTGACGATCGGAATTCAGGGGGGCGCCACCGACCGGTACCTCGATCCGCCCTCGCTGGAAAACTTCACGAATCGCGGCAGTTCCGGCGGCGGCAACGCGCGGTTCGCCCGCGATCTCAGCAGCCGCCATCGGCTGACTGGGTACGCGCGCACGAACCGCACGAACTTCCTGGTACCGAATGACCTGGTCCAGCAGGAGGCAGGGCAGCGACAGGACCGCCGGTCGAGCGAGACAGCAGGGCAGGTGCACTATCAGGGCACGCTGTCAAGCCGGACGCTGGTATCGGTCCGCGGGATGCTGCGGGACCTGACCAGCGAACTTTGGAGCAACGAACTGTCGACGCCTGTCTACGTTTCGCAGGATCGCGGGTTCAGCCAAGGCGTGGTGATGGCCGACGTGACGTTCGAGGGAGAGCGCCATACACTCAAGATCGGCGGGGACATTCGATCCAGCGGGCTCCGGGAACGCTTCCTGATGGCGGAGCCCGACGAACTGCCGGACTTCGATCTGGACTTCCGCGACAGGCAGCGCAGCACCGAGGCCAGCTTCTACGCTTACGACCAGCTGCGGGCCGGCAACTTCGCAGCCAGCATCGGCTTCCGTTTCGACGAGTACCGCCTGCTGATTTCGGATCGCGCGTTCAGCCCGCGCCTCGCGGCCAGCTACTTCGTTCCCCCGGCGGGACTCCAGCTGTATGCCTCCTACGACCGGATCTTCCAGCCGCCCCCGACCGAGAACTTGCTGCTGAGCAGTGCCGGGACCGGCTTGGGGCTGGACGCTGTCGAAGAGGTTCTGGCGGTTCCGGCCAACAAGGGGCATTTCATCGAAATCGGCATGCGCAAACCGATCGGGGGCGCAATGCGGATCGACGCCAAGCACTACTGGCGCCGGTTCCAGAACTACATCGATGACGACGTCTTCCTCAATACCGGCCTGTCTTTCCCGATCACGTTCGATTCGGCGGCGATTGAAGGGACCGAGGTCCGCATCGAAGCCCCGCGATGGAAGGGCATCTCGGCAGTCGCCAGCTACTCCAACATGCTGGGAAGGGCTAGATCTCCGGTCACGGGCGGACTCTTCGTGGAGGGCGGGGAGGCGGAGGAACTCCGGGACGTGGTCGAGGAGTTCCCGATCAGTCAAGACCAGCGGAACACCGTCGCGACGACCGTCCGATTCCAGATTCATCCCAGAGTCTGGGCTTCGTTCGGCATCCGGTACGGAAGCGGGTTGCCTGTTGAACTGGAGGATGACGACGACGATGATGACGACGATGACGGGGACGATGATGACGGGGACGACGACGACGGGGACGACGATGACGATGGCGACGACGAAGCTCAGCCGGTTCCGGGCGCCATCCTCAGGAAAGTGAATTTCGCGCGCTCGCGAGTGCACCCCAATCTCAGCCTCGACTTCTCTGTCGGATCCCGCGTATGGGAGCGGGGAAGCAAGTCCGCGACACTCCAGTTCGACCTGCGCAACGCTACGAACCGGCTCAACGTCATCAATTTCAGCGGGCTCTTCTCGGGCACGGCCCTTGCGCCGGGCCGCCAGGCGACCGTGCAACTGCGCGTACGGTTCTAGCTCGCCGAGCCGGCCAAGACGGGCCGACTGGGCATAACATTGAGAGAGTTGCCGGTCCACCAGCCATGAGGGGTCAATTCGTTCGCGCCATGGTCGCGCTGCTCGCCTTCGCGGTTGCCGCACAGGCGCAGAGCCGCGCAATCTTCCTCACGGACGGCACGCGCCTAGATGTTCGCGAGTACGAGGTGGTCGACGACCGCGTGCGCTATTTCAGCTCCGAGCGGGGCCAGTGGGAGGAGGTTCCAGCCGCGATTGTCGATCTCGAGCGCACTAACGTCTACAACAGGGCTCGCAGGGCGGAGCTCGAGCAGCGGCAGGCGGAGGAACGCCGGGAACGGTTGGCCGAGCGGCGGGCGCGAACCGAGCTGCACTCGGTGCCCTTGGAGGACGGCGTCTACTATCTCCGCGGGCAGGAACCGGTGCCGGTGGAACAGGTTTTCTACGAGATCGACCGCAGCACCGGGCGGTCCTTCCTGAATATTCTGGCACCGGCGCCGGTCATTGCCGGCAAGCGCACGTTGTCCATCAAGGGGCTGTCTGCGAGCACGGTTACCACCGATGAGAAGCCCGCCTTCTATATCCGCTTGGACAGCTTTTCGCGCTTTGGCATCGCGCGGATCGAGCCGGAGCGCAAGAAGGACAGGCGTATCGTGCAGCAGGTGTACACGGTCCCGAGGTCAGACGAGCAGTTCGAAGCGCAAGAGGAGGTTGAGGTCTTCCGGCAGCAGTTGGCTCCGCTGGTCTACAAGGTGTGGCCGGTGGCGCCGCTCGCGGCGGGCGAATACGCGATCGTAGACTTCACTCCTGGCGAGTCGGACTTGCGCGTCTGGGCCTTCAGCCACCGGCCGGGTGGAGAGGCTGAGGCTCGCTAGCAGGGCAGATGCCGAAGGCTGCACTGATTTTCTGCGCCTGGGGCTTGGGCGCGGCCTTGTCATGTGTCGGCCCTACCGAGGGCGTAGATGGCGTCAGGCCCGCCCGCCGGGACATCGAGAGCGCCTTGACCACCAACGGCCGGATCGAGGCAGAACGGACTGTCGCTGTGCACTCGAGTGCGTCGGGTCGGGTCGGCCAGATCTACGCCCAGCGCGGGGGTCAGGTCGAGCGGGACGAGCCACTGCTGCGGCTGGTCGACGCCGGTCAAGGGGCGGCACGCGATCGATCCGCCGCTCGCTTGGCGGCCGCCAAGGCTCGCTTGGTGCAGCTGGAGGCCGGTCTAGATCCGCTTCGCAGCTCCCAGCTTCGTGGCGAGCTGACGCAGCTGGAGGCCGCACGGTCTCGGGCGTCAGAGGATCTCGAGAGTCTCCGGCGGCTATTGGCTCGGAACGCGGTTGCCCGGTCCGAAGTAGATGCCCAAGCGCGTGCCTTGCAAGACCTCGCAGACGAAATCGAAGCTCTCAGCTATCAATTGCAGGCGCCGCCGCTGAAGGGGCGGCGCTCGGAACTTGGAGCCGCGATTCTAGAAGCGGAGGCAGAGCTGCATGAAGCGGAGCGAGCCGTCGAGGCTCTTGTGTTGCGGGCCCCGGCCGACGGCACGCTTTTCTCGCTGGCGGTCCGGGAAGGCGATTTTCTGGAATACGGAAGCTTGGTCGCTCGCATAGGGACCACTGAGAGTGTGACGGTACGCGTCTTCGTCGACGAGCCTGAACTTGGCAGGATCCCGCAGGGCTCGGTCGCTCGCATCAGCGCCGACGCATACCCCGATCGGGAGTGGGAATGCCAGGTAGGGACACTGGCTACGGAAGTGATCGAAGTCGGCCCGCGACGCGTGGGCGAGGTCTTGTGCCAGGCGGATGATCCGGAGAACCTGCTCCTGCCGGGGCTGGCCGTGCGGGTGCGGATCGTGACGCAGCGAGCCGAGCGCGCGCTCAGCGTGCCGCGCGCAGCCGTGATGGGTGGCGGCGAAGAGCCTTTCGTGTGGGTGGTCGAAGAGGGCCGTGCGGCGAGGCGCGCCGTGGCTCTGGGAGTGGTCGGGCCCGTATATGCCGAAATTGTCAGCGGCTTGGCGGAGTCTGACTCCATTGCGCTACCGCGGGATCGCACTCTCAGCGACGGACAGCCGTTGCACCTGGATCAGGCGACCGATGACTAGCAGGATCGTTGTCGTCCTGCTGCTGTTGGTCGGCGCGGCGTCGGCCGAGCAGCACCGGGAGCAGGCTCTCCAGCACTACGCCGCCGAGGAGTATGAGCAGGCGCAGCGGGCGTTCGCAAGGGCCTTGCGCGAAGATCCAGAGGATTCCGAGATAAACCTCTGGGTCGGGCTTGCGATCGGACGGCGCGTGCAAACCATGTCCGCGTTTCGACGCCTCGGAGCCATGCCGCTGGTAGCGCGGGTCAAGCGGCAGTTCGAGAAGGCGGTCGAGCTTGACGGCTCCAACATCGACGCGCTGGACGCGCTGATGGGATTCCTGTTGGAGGCTCCTGGAATCGCCGGGGGCAGCAAGCGCGATGCGCGCGGCGTTGCCGAGCGCATTCAGGCAGTCAGTTCCGCGCACGGTGCCTATGCATTAGGAATCTGGCACGAGGATGTTGGCGAGATCGAACAGGCGTGCAAGCAGTTCGAACTGGCCCGCGAGCGAGCCCCCGACGACTCAAGCTATCTCGTAGCGCACGCGGGCTGCTTGGCAAGGCGCGGGTCGCACGCCGAGAGCGACCACCTGTTTGAAGCCGCGCTTGCACGCGATCCGGAGAATCCGGCTGTATGGCTGGCGGCTGCCGAGGCTTGGATTGGGGCCAGGCGCAAGTCGCTGTATCCGCGCGCCAAGCAGCTTGCCGAGCGCTATCTCGCTAGCCCTGATCGCGATCCGAGCGGGACACCGCTGTTCGAAGTGCGAGCGCTGTTGAAGAAAATCCCGAGGTAGGTCGCGATCGCCGCCAGAGGTGCCGCTTGGCTCGCGCGCCGACAGGGACTCGTAAGCTGTCTGGGTCGATGACCAATGATGGCGGAGCGAGCCGGCGCGGGCGTGCGACCGCGCTGATTCGCGCCACAGGGGACCGGTAGACCGCGAGGAGTGCTTAGGCTAGAGAGGATGCGGCCGAAGGAATCTCTGGCGCACCGAGAAATCGCTCTCGCCGGCCTGCGCGCTCTGCGGGCCCAGAGGCTGCGCTCGGCACTCACGGCCGCCAGCATGGCAGCTGCCGTAGCTGCCGTGGTGCTCGTCGCCACAGTTGCGGCGACAGGCAGCCAGTTCGTTCTGGCTCAGATACAAGGTGTTGGCTCGAACCTGGTGTATGCCTACTATGAGGCCGGCGGGAATGTCTCGGATTCGGAAGCGGATTACATCGACCTCGCGGACGTCGAAGCCGTGCGACTTCGGTTGGGCGCGCTGGCCGCCGCGGTTGCCGGCGTGAGCAGCACGTGGGATTCCATCATGATCCACGGCCGTCCGACCCAGATCCGCATCCTGGGCTCCAGCGAGTCCTACCTTCGGGTGCGGAACCCAGTGGTCCATCACGGTCGCTTCTTGGAGCGGGCCGACCTGGAAGGCAGGGCCCGGGTCTGCTTGGTCACGCGCCGCCTCGGGCAGGACCTGTTTGGCTCTGGCGCGGCCGCCGTCGGCCAGAGCGTCACGGCGCACGGAATTGAGTTCAAGGTTATCGGCGTGTTTTCCGAGCGCGTCGAGACGTACGGGCAGTCTGAAGTGTCCGAGCGCTCCATGCTGGTGCCGCACACCGTGCTGCGCTACTTCCAAGAGACCGAGCGGGTCGATCCGCTCTACGTTTCGGTCAGGTCGCAGCAGAGAGTCGAGGAGGTTGCCGGGATGGTGCGAGAGACGCTCGAGTCTCGCCACCGCGCCGGTTCGCTGTACCGCGTCGAAACGCTAGCGGGGATTCTGGCCACAGCAAGGAGGGTCCTGTTGGCACTTAGCGTTGCCTTGATCCTGGTCGCTTCAATTACCCTTGCGGTTAGTGGGGTGTTCATCATGAACATGATGTTGATCGCAGTCTCGGAGCGCACGGTCGAGATTGGCATTCGCCGGGCGGTGGGAGCCTCCCGGCGAGAGATCCGGGCGCAGTTCGTGTTCGAAGCCATGCTGCTTGCGGCGGTCGGCGGCGTCAGCGGGGCATTGGTGGGGGTCGGCATCCCGTGGGCGGCGGCGCTGGTCTGGCCAGAGCTGGCACCGCGCGTTCCGAGTCATTGGGTCGCTCTCGCTCTCCTCGGCGCGGCGGCCTGCGGCGGTGTGTTCGGTCTGCTTCCGGCGGCCCGTGCGGCTAACCTCGATCCGGCGGAGGCCCTTCGACATGACTAGGATTGCTACTCTTCTGTGCCTCTCGGCAGCCACTGCAGGCGTTCAGGCTGAGCAGCCGCAGGCACGTTCTATCGACCTAAGGGAGGTCATTCAGATTGCGCTGGTGGCGGACCCCGACGTGCGCTTGGCACAGCTGGCGGTCGAACGCTCGGCCAACGCCCTGGCGCTTGTCCGCGCCGAGCGCGCCACGCAGTTGTACGGAGGGTCCGGCCTGGGCGCCACCGCCGGCATTCCGCAGAGCGTTCTGGGCGCGAGTCCCTCGATTGCGCAGATCACGCTGAGGCAGCCGCTCTTGGACACCGAGCGGCCGGGGCGGGCCAGAGGTGCTCGCGAGGAAATCCGCTCTGGAGAGCACGAAGCCGCGGCGATTGCGGAGCGAGCCGCCTACTTGGCAGGGATCGCCTACTTGGATTTCGAGCTTGCGCTCGCGGAGCACCGGCGCAGACAGGGTGAGCTCGAGCACTTCCAGCGGATCGAGTCCTCCGCTGCAGCACGCGTCGAGGAAGGCTTCGAGATTCCGCTGGCGCTGAGCCGGGCACGCCTTGACACGGCGCGAGCCCTCGACAGGTTGGCAGCGTCGCAGTCTCGCGCGGACTTGCTGGAAGCGGAACTGAGGCGGATGCTCGGCCTCGGGCCTGACGTGAGGCTGGTCGCAGACGGCTCGGCCGCGGACAGCGCCGCGGTCTTGGACGCCGCCCATGGGATAGCTGGCAGGCCGATCGGCGAGCATCCCGAGATCGCCGCTCTGGATGCGGGCTTGCGTGCCGCCAGACACCGCGCTAGCAGCGCCAAGTCCGCTCGAAACCCGCGGCTGGACATCGTGGGGCAGTATTCGCTCCTGGCGAGATTCAACAACTACGACGACTTCTTCCGACGCTTCCAGCGCCACAATTGGCAAGCCGGCATCGCGGTGGAGGTTCCGATCTTCACAGGTCGCGGCGTTGCCGAGAGGGTGGCCAGGGCGCGGCTGGACGAACGCGAGCTCTCGCTGCGCAAGGCCGCCAAGCGGACGGCGCTGGAACTGGCAACGCAGCGGGCCGGGGCCGCACTGGAAGAGGCCCAGCGCGGCCGCGCATTGGCGGGCCGGGAACTCGCTTACGCCCGCGAGAGTCTGGACGTGCTCCTCGCGCAGTTCGAAGAGGGCCGGATCGCGCTGGAGGACTTACAGCGCGGGCGGATCGAGGAGTCCGCTGCATGGGGCGGCTTGATCGCGGCCGAATACGAGCTCGCCAAGGCGCGCCTGGGGTCCGTATACGCAGCTGGCAGGATTCGCGATGCCTTTGCGGACTGATTGCCGGCGCGGGCCGGGGCTGGCGGTCGTCGCTTGCATCGCCGCGGCGGCGATCCTGCAATGGTCCTGTTCCGACTCCTCGCTGCCGCCCGTGCCGGATCCGGTCTTGGATGGGTTCGCGCCGACGGTGCGCGAGCAGATCCGGGCCGCCGCCGAGCGAGCGCAGGCAGAGCCGGACAGCGCCGAGGCTGTAGGTGCGCTTGGCAGGGTGCTCTACGCGTACGGCCAGAACCAAGCCGCCGCAGCCTGCTTCGAACGATGCCGGCACCTAGAGCCGCGGGAGTTCGAGTGGTCGTACCTGCTTGCCGTGACCCGCTCGGATCTGGGACAGACCGCAGCGGCGCTGGTTGCCTTCGAAGCCGCTGCCGCCATGCGCCCGAACGACCTTCCCACTGCCATTCGGCGCGCAGACTTGCTGGAGCTGTCTGGAGAGCGCTCCGCCGCGGAAGACGCTCTGCGGCAGGCGCTTCGCCTTGCGCCCGATAGCGCCGCCGTGCATTACCGCCTGGGCCGGATCGCTTCCGGGCAGGCCGATGGCACGGCGATCCGGCATTTCGAAGCGGCGCTAGCGACCGAGCCGGACTATCGAGAGGCGATCTACGCACTGGGTCAGGAACTGAGGTCAGCCGGTCGCGAGGCTGAGGCGGAGGAGCACTTGGAACGCTACGAATCCTCCCGGGCCGCGCTTCGGCGCCACTACGAGGACCCCCTGATAGATGCCATGGACACGGTTCGATCCGCGAGCGCCCAGCAAGCCTTCAATGACGCCCGGGCATTGCAAGACCGCGGCGACTTCGAAGGTGCTTTGGCGCTCTACGGCAGTGCGCTCGAGATCGATCCCAACTATGCCCAAGCTCATGTGAATCTCATCGTGGTCTACGGGCAGCTCGATCGACATGACGAAGTGGCGAAGCACTACGAGCGTGCCGTGAGCCTCAACCCCTCGATCGCAGAAGCGCACTACAACTATGGCGTGTCACGACATTTTGCCGCTGACTACACCGGGGCGGCCGCGGCGTTCCGGAAGGCCCTTGCCATCAATCCCCAAGACGCAAATGCGCACAACAACTTAGCCAACGCACTGGAGCAGACCCGACAAGACGCTGAAGCCGCCCGGCACTACCGGCTTGCCATCGAGCATGACCCGTCACACCCCCAGGCGAACTACCACCTCGGTCGGCGGCTTGCAGAGAGGGGGCGCTACCGCGACGCGCTGCCCTTGCTCCACAAGGCGCTAGAGCGAGAGAATCCGGGGGCGCCGCTGCAGGCCTACTTGCTCGCAGCAGTCTATCGCGAGCTGGCCGACCCGGCTCGTGCCCAGCAATACGCCCGGATGGCGCTGGAGAAGGCCCGTGCCGGAGGCCACGCCGAGGTTGCAGCCCGGGTCGCAAGTGAGTTCGGTCTGTGACGCGGGCAGGCGGGCAGGACTCAGCCATCCGTATCTGGCGGGGAGACTTCGACCAAGAGCGTCATGCCCGCGCAGCCCACGACCCGCACGACGTCGCCGGCCGCCGCCTGCGCGGCCGAGTTAACGTTACAAATGGCGGGGGCGCTATTGTTAAATACCATAGGATCGAGTGCGGGGCCCGCCGTGGCGCGCGATACGATCAGA
>JAPPMG010000027.1 GCA_028819215.1 Bryobacterales bacterium | reverse complement strand
CGGCGGCCAACGCGTTTCTCGACCAGCTGGCGCGGCACCGCCGGGCGCTGGGCCTACCCGGTCAGGCGATTGCGTGGGGGGCGTGGTCGGGCGTCGGCGAGGTCGAGGAGCAGCGCGAACGCATGGCGATGCGGCTCGCCCGGTATGGCGAGGAGTTGATCACTCCCGCACAGGGTACTCGTGCCTTGGCGCGGCTCGTGCGAGAGGATGTCGGAACCAGTGTGGTAGCGTCCCTCGATTGGTCGGCGCTTCCATTGCGAGCACCTTGGATCGCGGAGGTAATGGGGCGTGGTGAGGATGGTTCGGCGGCAGCCCGGGAGCAGCAGTTGGCCGGTGAGGTTGCGGACCAACTGCTGCGTCGGCTGCGGCAACTCGGCCCCGAGCAACGCCGGGATGAATTGATCCGGTTCCTCACTGAGCAGCTCGTCCAGATTCTGCGGCTGCGCTCCGCCCCGTCACCTTCAGCCGGATTCTTCGAACTGGGCATGGACTCGCTCATGGCGGTCGAGCTCCGCAACCGCTTGAACCGGGCCTTCCGGGATGCGTTCGTTGTCTCGAATACCGTGGTCTTCGATCATCCCGACATCGCCCGCCTGGCGGAACACCTTGCAGGCAAGCTTGCCGGCGCGTCACGGGAGAAGCCAAGAGCGCGAGCCTTGCCCGCCCTCCGGGGCAGCCGGGATGAACGAGTCGCGATCGTAGGCATGGCCTGCCGCTTCCCCGGGGCACCGGACGTCGAGGCGTACTGGGCGCTGCTTCGCTCCGGGGCCGATCTGGTGACGAGGGGGCGTCCGGACGGGCTCTTCGTGGATGCCGAGACGGAGGCGTCGCGCCCCTTCGGCGCCTATGTGGAGGGCTTGGATCGCTTCGACGCAGGCTTCTTCCGGATCGCCCCGGTCGAGGCAGAGCTCTTGGATCCCCAGCAGCGGATGCTGCTCGAGACCAGCTGGGCGGCGCTTGAGGACGCGGGGATCGCCCCAGAGGGGCTGCGCGGGAGCCGGACCGGAGTGTATGGAGGAGTGTGCGGCCACGATTACGAGGCCTTGGTTGCGACCTTGGGCGACGATCCGTCAACCAATCTCTACAGGACCACCGGTATTGCCGCCTCGACCGCGGTTGGCCGGATCGCCTTCTCACTTGGTCTTGAGGGTCCGGCCATCACGGTGGACACCGCGTGCTCATCGTCTCTGGTCGCGCTGCACCAAGCCGCTGCAGCGCTCCGCGCAGGCGAGGCCGATCTAGCGCTGGCGGGGGGGGTGAACGCGATCCTGGCGTCAGAAGCCACGAAGCTCATGGCCGACGCTGGCATGCTCGCAGCTGATGGCCGCTGCAAGACCTTCGACTCGGCGGCCGACGGCTACGTACGGGGCGAGGGATGCGGGATGGTTGTGCTGAAGCGCCTTGCGGACGCGGAGGCGGCGGGAGACCGGATCCTTGCGGTTGTGCTCGGATCGGCGGTGAACCAAGACGGCGCCAGCGCGGGCCTGACCGTGCCGAACGGGTCGGCCCAGGAACGCGTGATCGAGGAGGCGCTAGCACGGGCAGGCGTTGATGCCTCCTCGGTGGACTACTTGGAAGCGCACGGCACCGGGACTGAACTGGGCGATCCGATCGAGGTGGAGGCGGCCGCTTCGGTATACGGTCGCGGCCGTGGTCCGGACCACCCGCTTCTGATCGGATCGGTAAAGACGAACATGGGCCACCTTGAGGCGGCCGCAGGCGTGGCTGGGCTGATCAAGACGGTGCTCGCGGTCCGTTCCGGGGTGATTCCGCGGCACCTGCACTTCGAGCGGCCCAACCCGCGGATGGACTGGGAGCAGCTTCCGGTCCGGGTGACGTCGGAAGAGACCCCGTGGCCTGAGGTGGATCGGCCGCGTCGGGCCGCCGTCAGTTCCTTTGGGGCTTCCGGTACGAACGCCCATGTCGTGATCGGGGGATATACGGAAGAGGGCAGGCCGCCGCGCGTTGAGGTCGCCGGACACCCGTCTCCCCATCCGAATGCAATTGGGGCCCGGACCGGTGCTCCTCGGCATTACCGCCTGCTCCCGCTCTCGGCCAAGTCCGAGGGCGCGCTCCGGCAACTTGCCGGTCTTTTCCAGAAGACTCTCTCGGAGGAGACGCCGCTTGCCGACATGGCGTGGACCGCGGGGGTAGGACGCAGCCACTTCCTGCGCCGAGCAGCTCTCGTTTTCCGCGATCGCCCCTCGCTAGAGGAGCAGCTGGAGGTGGTGAGGCAGGGCATCGTGTCGTCGCAGGCCGCTGGAAGGGTCGCCTTCCTCTACACAGGGCAGGGCAGCCAGTGGGTGGGGATGGGGAGGGATCTCTATGAGACCGAGCCGGTCTTCCGGGCGGTCATGGACCGGTGCGAGAAGGTGTTCCGCGCAGAGCGCGGGAGATCGCTGCTCCAGATCATCTACGAGGATCCCGGCGGGAGGCAGCTGGATCGGACTGAGTGGGCGCAGCCCGCACTTTTTGCGCTGGAGAGCAGCCTGACGGCGTTGTGGGCAAGTGTGGGAGTGCGGCCGGACATCGTTTTCGGGCACAGCGTCGGAGAGGTAGCGGCGGCCGCGGCCGCCGCTGTCTTCGACGTCGAGGACGGAATGCGGTTTGCCACCCGCCGGGGCGCGCTGATGGGTTCGCTTCCTGAGGGGGGAGCGATGGCAGCGGTGTTTGCACCGGCCGACCATGTGCGGGATGCGCTTCGGGAGGGCGTCGAGCTGGCAGCCGATAACGGCCTGCACCAAGTCGTGAGCGGGCCAGAGGCCGCAGTCGAGGCGCTCCTGAAGAGCTTTGAAGAGGACGGTATCCGGGTGGACCGTCTGCGGACCAGCCACGCTTTCCACAGCGCGCTGATGGAGCCGGTGCTCGGGGAGTTGGAGGCGGCGGCTCCGCGGGCTTCGGTAGCTGCGGTGGCGCTGGTGAGCGATGTGAGCGGGAGCGTGCTGGAAGGGGCTCCCGATGGAGCGTACTGGCGGCGCCAAGCGCGCGAGCCGGTCCAGTTCGCAACGGCCGTGCGGACGCTGGCGGAGCTGGAGGCGGGGCTCGTGCTGGAGATCGGGCCGCACGGCGTGTTGGGACCGATGGCGGCGCTCAGTTGGCCACACACTCAGGCCCCCACGGTGATCTCGAGCCAGCGGCGCGGCCGGAGCGGAGACTTCATCTGCGCAGTGGCGGGTGCGTACGAGGCGGGACTCGATATTTCATTTGAGGGTTTGTTCGTCGGCGAACGACGCCGCCCGATCTCACTGCCTGCCTATCCCTTCCAACGGGAGCGCTACTGGATCTCTCCATCCCCGCGCTTGCAGAAAGGGGCGGGCCATGCACTCCTCGGCGTGCAGCGGGATTCCCCGAACGGCGAACACTCTTTCGAGAGACAGCTGAGCAGTCGGGAAACGACTTGGCTCGCCGACCACCGGGTGTTCGGGGAAGTCGTCGCACCGGGCGCACTTTATGCGGCACAGGTGGCTGAAGCGCTTCGCGAAACGCGGCACGAGTTGCCCATCGTGCTCGAACAGAGCGCGATCATCCGCCCGCTCCTGTTGTCGGACAACGAGGGGCAGTTGGTCCAGGTCGTGCTCGGCGAGGACGGGGCTTGGCAGGTGGTCAGCAGGGATGCGGGAGGCCGATGGGAAACGCACGCCGAAGGCCGCTGGGCGCCGCTCGCCGCGGCTGCCTCTGAGCCGAAAGACCTCCGTGCTCTGCAGGGGAGCCTCGCCCAAGCGGACGTGGAAGGTACGTACCTTGAGTTGGCCGCTGACGGGCTCGACTACGGTCCGGCCTTCCGCGGTCTGCGCCAGCTCTGGTCGGGCTCCGAGGAGGCGCTGGGCGAGGTGCTGCTGCCGACGGGAACCGAAGATCGGAACCTGCTCGTGCATCCGGCGCTGCTCGACGCCTGTTTCCAAGTGCTGGGAGGCATCCGTGAGCCAAACGGAGCCGGGGGCACATGGCTGCCGATCGGCTGGGACCGCTTCGTCCTGCACCACCCGTTGCCGGACCGCGTCTTTTGCCGGGCACTCGACCGTGGCGAGGGCGGTGAGACGCGCCGTGTCGATTTCTGGCTCTACACGGAGAGCGGCGGGGAATTGGCGCACATCGAGGGCTTCACGCTCAGGCGCACGAGTCGGACGGCCTTGTCGGCTCACCGGGTGGAGGATGCACTGCACACGGTGGTGTGGCGCGAGGGAGCGGCGGTGGGACTCCGGAAGGCCGACTTCCTCGCCGGTCCGCTCGAGATCGAGTCGGGTCTGGAAGGGTTGGACAGATACCTCGAGGCGGAAGGCTGGGAGGGGGCGTCGCTTGCCGCGCTGGGGCGCAATCTGGAGCGCGAGTCGCGTCGGCACCTGGTGCGCGGATTCCGCGAGCTGGGATGGGACCCCAGTCTAGGAGAGCGTTTCGAGACCGACGAGCTGCGCCGCCGGCTGAGGGTGACGGAGGATCACGGGCGGCTGTTCGGCCGATTGCTAGGGGTGCTGGAGGAGATGGGGATCCTCGGCCGGGAACCGGCCGGTGGCTGGCACGTGACAGCCACGCCGGAGCCGCCTGCGGAGCCCGGGGCGGGGGTAGGCGACTCCGAAGGCGATGCGATCGAACTAGGCGTGCTGCGCCGTTGCGGGGAGTCACTCGCCGAGGTGCTCCGCGGTCGCGCCGATGCTCTGGACCTACTCTTTGGCGGCGAGTCAGGAGTATCCAGCCTTTACCGCGAGTCGACCGTCATGCGGGCGGTGAACAGCATGGTTGCAGACGCTGTGGGCACGGCAGTCGCCGGCTTGCCGGAAGGCCGACCGCTGCGGGTGATCGAGATCGGCGCAGGCGCAGGTGGGACCACGTCCGCCGTCTTGGACGTCCTGCCGACTGGCCGGACCCAGTTCACCTTCACCGATATCTCGACCGGCCTCTTC
>JAPPMG010000042.1 GCA_028819215.1 Bryobacterales bacterium | reverse complement strand
CTGTCCGGCCATGATTTTCGGCTTGTCGCAAAGTTGGTGAGATATCCGCGCTAGCACGTACACCTCTTCGGGGATGACGACGAACCAGAAGACCGGCGGGTTTTCCAGGCGATCCTGCGCCGCGACAAGCTGGTCGACATACATGGTTACCGCCGATTTGACCGCTTCGTTGCGATTGCGAATCTTCAGCGCCTGCTGCAGTCGCGTGCTGTCGATGTCGGAGATGATCGCGGTCGGCTGCGCAGGCCATCGCGCATGGAACGCCTGCTCGAAGCCCGGAAAGGGAACATGATGTGGCTCGATCTCCTTTGATCGCATCGACAATTCGGGAATGTCGATGAACTTCGCCACTTGCTCGCACCAGCCCCGAAACCTTCTGACTCCTTCCGGAGTTCCAATCACGCCGTATCGGACTTCCGAAATCGATGCCGCATTTGACGGAGGCCCGTATAGGTACAGGCCATCCCGCGGATATTGGAGCTTCTGAGCGAACCCAAACTCAAGCTGCGGCTCGGGAACGGCTCGAATCTCAACCCCAGACACGGAGTCACCGCTCATCATCGCTGCCTCCCGTGTCGTGACCATCTCTGTGGTTGTCGAAGTCTATCGTCTCTGGCTGCTCCTCTTCCTCATCCTGCTCCCACATGTCGAGAAGATCGTCATCCCCCGTCGCCAGCTCATCCTCTGTATCCGACTCCTCCTCCGCGTCATTGCTCAGCGCAACCGACATCGGCGCAGTGAATACGACGGGCGGAAGGCCCAACGTCACTGCACCATTGGCTCCGATTGGTAGAGCTAGGCTGCCGTCGCCATCTGAGAGCCAGTGGAGAAACGCCAACAGCATGTCGCGCCACTTGGCATTCCTCCATGACTTCGCGAACGACCGGCGCAACCTGTGCATCCGCTTCGCATTGCCGATCGGCGTGACGCCGTCCTCAGTGAACACGACGCGACCGACGAAGCGAACGTGGGGGAACGGATATACCCGCGGCTTCGGAGTGACCCCGTAGTGCCAATGCAAGTGACGCTTCGCGGAATATCCGACGATCTGGCGTCTCCCTCTCAAGCCCCCTCGCCAAGAGAAGCCAATCTGCCCCGAGGGTACATCTCTGACATTGCCCCACCACGCCAGCTGATTATTCGCAAGCTCGTGCGAACTCAGTAGCTTTGCCCGCAAGGTCGATTCCAGCGCCTGACGCACCAGACTGCCAAACAGGTTGTGCGCATCCCATTTCTCGATGTCCTGATCGGGCCAGCCGTCATCGAGAAACTCGACGGTGCCGATCTCGCCCACGATTTTCAGCGGGAGGCTCGGCCCAAAATGGTCCTGAAGATCTCGCGGCGGGCAAAACGCCAGAAACCCTCTGCGGAATGGCACGACCGGCCAAGTAGCGCTGGTCTTCTTTCTCCCGGCATCCTCGAGCGAGACTGGTCCACGAAAATCGTAGAGCGATACAGCTTCTGGCAATTCTTCGATGCGAAGCCAGTTGCTGACAAGCGATTCGGACTTCGCCCTCAGCGACTGGCCGTGGCGCATGTGAATCTGCTTCCAGGAGTCCACGACCTCGCCGGAGCGATCGCGCCTGCGGGGAACCCCGTGGCTTTGCTCGAGCGTCTCCAGAAGCTCCGCTAGGCCATCTGCCCAGCTCCTCTTGAAGTCGATGTACTGGGCGTGCGCGATGAGGAACGGAGCATCGAAATCCGTCAGCCGTAGCGGTATAACGAAATCTGGATCGCCAATCCTCTGTCCGACGCTGTGGGCTATCTGAACCTCATTCCGCACGCCTTGCTTTTTGACTCCTTCCTCGGTGCCAACGAGCAAGACCTTGAATGCCTTGTTGCGCAAGCAACCTTCCAGCCGACGTTGCCAATCCTGCCCGCCGCGCAATCTGAGAATGTCGGCCCACACCTGATATCCAGCCGCGGTTAGTCGCGCCCCAAGCCACACCGTAAAGGCGTTGTCCTCCGGATTGGCATGGCTGATGAAAATCGCGTCCCGACCGGTCTCCGTCATGTCACCGGTCTCCACCCGCCGTTCGAAGTCCAGCGGCCCGGCATCCGCCGATCGTCGATGGCCGTATCTTCATCAGTGTCCTCCGCTCGAACTCGGGCTGCCGGCTGCCCGTGGCTGAGCCACCGGTGTCCCGGAACCGCAATGCAGCGTTCGTAGGGCACACCTTCGCACCAGTGTCCAAGCTATGCCGTGTCGCAGTCCGGCAGTCATAGCAACTCTCGGAGCTTGGGCATTCTACGAGGAGCTAAGCACGCGGCCATCTGTTATCGAGGGGAGCTATTGCGGATTGGATTTGAACAGCACGGTTGAAGGCTTCCAGCCCGCGCCTTTGGCGTAGCGGTCGGCTAGGGCGAGCCAACGGCCAATCCGTTTGTTGGGAGGGCAACTTTCTCCCCAGTACTCGACGAACAACGCATCGTCTAAGCGCTGGGCCGCGTCGATCATCAGGCTTTCGATATCCTGCAAGGCACGAAGCAGATAATTTCCGCCGCGAGTTCCGTCGGCGCGCAGAGCCACACTGCCTGCACTAAACAGGTCGCGAGCCTGCGGACACAGCACTCCGTGATAGGTCAACAGGTACATCGCGGCGTCCACGTACTTGCGCCTTGCCCGCGAGCCCTGACAAATCTGTGGGCACAGCAGCGCGGCTTCGGCACGGTAGATGCGTTTGTCCTCTTGAGGCAGACCCATGTAGAGTCGGACGTTGATGGGAAGGGTATGGGACGGCTCAAGCCACCAGAGGTGCTCACCTTGCGGCAATCGGTTACGCCAGTAGTCTCGGACATGTTCCATCTTGCCCTCGTCGGGCAACTGGGCAAAGGTGTCGTAGTCGATCTGGAACCGCTCGAATAGAGGCCGCTCCTCTCTTTCCATGTCCACGACGAAGCGAGGCGCATTCGAAACACGGACGTGCATAACGCAGTCCTCGTACTTTCCCCAGCGCACTTCGGGGATGCCACCGACCTTGCCGAACATGACGTAGACCGCCTTGACGGTCGGATCGCGCATGCTCTCGAAGACACTGTTGCCGACGGCGTTCCAAGTGTCGCGCTTGCTGTATTTCACCTCCACACCAAATCCATTCACGCGGATGTCTGGAAAGGCATGGGGATGGTAGGTTGGCTCGACCGTTACGCCGCAGCCCTTGGCAGCGACTTTGAGCATGTCGAGCACACCCTGCTGAAACTGCTCAGGCCCGTGGTACAGCGGACTCGAACGCAGATTTTCAGTGAGGATTTCGGCAGCCCGGTCTAGCACTGCCTCAAACTGGGTCGGGATCAATGTGTTCTCCAACGGCCTTGGCGATATGCCAAGCGAGCACTGGGGGCACTGCATTCCCAATCTGCCGTTCGGTTGCCCGCATAGCGCATACGAATTCGAAGTCGTCCGGAAAGGACTGGAGCCGTGCAGCCTCTCGGAGCGAGATGCGTCGATCCAGCTTGTAATGCCACTGAACGTTTCCGTGGTGCTCGGCCCGGATCGTCGTGGCGGGCTTATCGGCCTTTAAGCGCCGGTCACCCTGCTCGGGACTTCGCTGTGCCTTGCTCCAAATATGAGACTTGGCTATGTCCGCCCCAGCCTCCTCCAAATCCCCCAAGGCTTCCTGTGCCGTCATGCGCCGGTCCAGTACGTTGGGATGGGTGAACTCGCTACGACCCTTCACGCCAACGATAAAAACCCGCTCGCGCATCTGCGGCACCCCGTAGTCGGCGGCAAGATAGAGCTTGTGGTCGACCTCGTAGCCGGGCAGAGCAAAGTCCGCAAGCATCTGATCGAAGAAGGGCTTGCCATGCGACATGAGCAAGCCCTTTACGTTCTCTGCAACAAAGACTTTTGGGCGGCATCGTCGGATCACTTCGATCATGTGCTCGTATAGGATTGTTCGCTCGCCGCCCTCTAGACTCCGTTGCCCATTGATGGAGACATCCTGACAAGGGAAGCCGCCGATCACGACATCGGCCGAGTTTGGCAGAGTATGCATCACGTCAGCGATGCTGCCGCGCTGCACGTGTTCGCAACCCAAGTTTTTCGAATAGGTGTCACACGCTAGCCCATCGATGTCGTTTGCCCACACGATCTCAAACGGCAAGCGGCTGTAGTGCTTGCCGCCGAACCGGAATCCGCCGCGGAATCCCAAGTCCATCCCCCCGCATCCGCTAAACAGAGACACGACAGTGTGCTTTGAACCCCTCCCGTCCGCCTCCCCGAAGTCCTCGCAGTCAACGCTGGGAGCGGAGCCCTCTGATCTCAAGTCGGTCGCAACTTCTGGAAAGGCGAGTAGGCGGCACTCTGGTGGGCTTGCAGATTCTGGACAGCCTAGAGGCTCGATGGGCCGTCCTTGCTGATCCTTTCCGGAAGTGTGGGGCAGAGCAAGTTGCGATCCTACAACTGGGAAACCGATACGTCGTCGACTACGTTGGCGCTGAGCTGATTGCGGCATTCCTTCTCCTGACAGCGGACCGTACTTCGACACTCGGAACTATTTCGTACCCATCCGAGCCCGAGCTTGCACAACGTTCTCCGTCATCTGCGATCTATCCTAGATGCTAACATGGCACCAGCCGGATCTGCAATAATTTTCGCCTAGATTCGCCAGTAATTCCCCTTGTTTTTCTAGTGTTTCGGTAAATGCCCAACTACTTCGCAGGAACAAGCCCTGATCAGTGGGATGGCTGGGATTCCACTCTTGCCATCAGGGTGCCGGACCTTGCAGCAAGGAATCGACACGGTTCAGGTCCTGCTTCCGCGCGGTCGACAGTACGCTGCGCAGTGTGGCGGAATCCCGTGCCCCGTGCGCTGGCCAAAACCCACCGTGGATTTTCGTTGTCCCCGAAGATCTTCACGATCCGCTCCGTTTCGCGCCGCCCGAACGCAAGCAGATCCAAGCCACCCGGCAAAAAGCATGACGCCTTCAGGACGAAGCGCTCCTTGTGAGGCGATTCGCTCAACCTGAACAGGAGCCGTTCTAGCGCATACCTCGCCAGCACCTGCTCAAATCTCGCCCGGTTCGCCTGCGCCACGGTTCGCAGCCTCGCACGCACCCAGGCAGCAACGTTCCGGACCTCACGCCCCATCGGCGACCACCGCTTCAAGATAGGGCCTCAGAACAGACCAGATGCGCGTCTCCCGCGCGTACCGTATGATCTCCACCGGCTTGGCCTTCTCCGACCTCATCACGCCGTGCAGACCCTCGAGCGCCACGTCGAAACCGACCTGCCTTCTGAACCGAAAGCAATCGACCACGGTCTTGGCCGGATTGAAGATCGGCACGGCCACGCCGTCGATGCGGTGCACCTCCACACCGAGCGAAAGCGCCCGGCTTCCGAATCGCACGACCCGGATCGCTGGGTACTCGAACTTCGGCCTTCGCGCCTTTGCGCCGATGGCGACCCAGACCCGGCTCGGCATCTGCAGCGTGAGCCCGTGAAACTGTAGAGCCGAAATAAGGCAGACGACCCCATTCGGGACTAGCTTTGCCACCTCTCCCAAGGTATGGAGCGCAGTGATGTCGGCGTCGGCAAGCTCATAGAGTCCACGGGTGACACGGATGAGTCTCCCGTGCTCGACCAGCCGTGCGAGCGTTTGCGGGTGCACGCCGCCGTCGCTCAGTTCGCTGCGACGCATGGCGCCATGCTGCTTGAGTAGCTCGACCGCCCGATCGCCTTGCGATTTCCGTCTTCTGTCAGCCATGTGACTTAACGTCGGTCTTTAGGGTTCATAGTCTGACATTTTGTCACAATCGTGTTCACCATGACAATGTAAGGGGCACCATCCAATCGCCCCTCCCGACACACCGCGTAGCCCGACCGCCGCGTTACCGGGCGCACGCGGTCAGATTCAACCGAATGCCTCCAATCCGCGGTGTCTGCCCAGAGAATCGGGATTGACCGCATAGCAGGTACGATGCGTCAAGTCTTTGCAGCCGGGCCCAGGTGGACCCTGAAGTGATCCGTGTGGAATCGACTAGACTGGAAAGTACGCCCTTCTGGGCGATGCTGATCCAAGGTTGCGCTATCGGCGGAATCGTCCGTGTTGCAACCACAGCTCTACGGCTCACGGATCATTGGCTGCACTCCGCTCCCCAGACCGATGACCGATCAACGCTCTGAGTGAGTTGGCTGTGTCCTTTGACCTTGAGCGGTTTTCGCTCATCGCCCACGCGGAATTGGGCGAATTCTACGAGTTTCTCGACGCTTACTTTCTTCATGAAGACGACGGACCAGGAGATTTGGGCACCGAATTCCACCAGCTGGAAATGTTCTACACGATGTATACGCTGCTCAGCGATGGCAGCGGCCCCTTCGAGGATGCCCTGGACGCATTGTGCGAAGAGGATTTTGAGCATGGCTCTTGCACAGACGATTGCGACCGAGATGAACGGCTGGGCGAGATAAGGCGCGACGTGCAACGGCACTTGGTAGAAGGCCTTGAACGTTGTGGGAAGGATCGCTACGAAGCACTGGAAACCAAGAATTCCGGCTATATCGATGAGATCTTGTCTGAACATCAAAGCCTGATCGATGGCATTGGTGGCGGCGTGGCCCCCGATGAGATAGATATAGGCACCATGATCGATGAGGTTAGAAGACCGGTGCTTGATTTGGAAGCATCTCTGGCGTCATCCTCATGGTTTGCCTCGTGGCTGAAGCATCCGTACACGCTCAATGAGTTCGCCGAATGCCTCTGTAAGCTCCGAGCCCAACAACACAGCGATCTGGCAAGCCTCAAGACTTATATGGAGCAGAGGGTTGCGGAGCTCAAAGTGCGATTCGAGCAGAGATTAGCAGCAAGCAAGAGCGATTCGGTCAGGTGACTCGGCACAGTTGTAGGGGACAGGGCGATTCTCACCCGTCAGCTGTCAGCTTCGCTTGAGGCGATGGCAGCCCCATTCCGCAGGTCTCAAACGGCGCGGCATTCCGCATTCGATTTGGTCGCACGACAGCCTCCGGACAGATCCGCTGCGATCGACTGCCCCTGCGTTCGGCGATGCCAAGGCCCAACAGATTCCCGCACATTTGGGATTTCGCGAGCGAGCCTTGGGATCGTGCTCTCAGACGTGTCAGGGAACGGACGCTTCTTCGGTTTCCTAGGCATGCCATTGCGCATTCGTACCGTTAGGAATCTGAGCCGATTGCGCACGAAGCTCTCCAAGCAACCGGCGCATCTCCGACGAGGGGGTTTCGGGGCGAGACCTGAGACGGGGTTCCTTTAGCCGCAGAAGGGCAGATCCAAGCGACCCCGCATTCCTGCGAAATCCCGCCGAGAACAATCCGATTCCAGTATCATGCTGGCATGCTTGGAAGACGCCACGTCATCAAGGCGGGTCTAGCGACCGCCGCCGCTTCGCTTTTGCCTGACATTCCGCAGGTCCTGCGGGCGATGCCGGCTGCGGAGAGCCAGCTCGGCAAAGTCAAGATCACTGCCATCAAAACGGCATCGGTGCACATTAAGTATCCCGCCCACTTGGTGCGGATCGAGACAGACTCGGGCCTCTACGGGATCGGCGAGTCGTACAACCGCGACGGCATTCTGAGCCATGTCCGGTCCTTCGAGGAGATATTGCGCGGGGAAGATCCGCTGCAGGTCGACTACCTTGCGACCAAGATGGCCGAGGCGCAGCTTGGCCACGGCACTTGGACCGGTTCGCTGCCCGGTGCCATCAGCGGTATCGAGACCGCGCTCTGGGATCTGGCGGGGAAGATCCTCGGCGTTCCTGTGTATGTGCTGCTCGGGGGGCGCTTTCGCGACAAGATTCTGATCTACCACGACACCGGATCGCCCCAGACGCCGGACCCCGCCGCTTGGGTCGCCGAGGCCGAGAAGTCGCTGGAGTACGGCTTCCAAGCGACCAAGTTCGACATGGACTGGGAGAGCCGCGGCCGGGCCATCCGGGGCGAGCCGTTCCAATACCGGGGCGAGCTTTGGAATCGCGGCATCGCATCGCTGGAGATGAAACAGTGGCGCGCCATCTTGGTTGCCATCAGGGAGCGCCTAGGCGAGCACTACCCCTTGGGCATCGACCTTCACTTCAACTACAACTACGCGGACGCGCTGGCGTTTAGCAGGATGGTGGAAGATCTCAACCTGTGGTTCATCGAGGATCCGATCCCGCCGCAGAACGCGGACGCGATGGCGAGGTTCACGAGTGAGTGCAACGTGACGACTTGCACCGGCGAGAATCTCTACACCCGCCAGACGTTCCGTCCGTTCATCGAGAAGCAGGCCGCGGATATCTTGCAGCCGGATCCGCAGAAGGCAGGGGGCCTGTTGGAGACCAAGCGCATTGCCGACTGGGCGGACCAGTACTACATCACGTTCGCTTGCCACAACATGTGCACGCCTGTCGGGACCGTGGCCAACGCGCATGCCTGCGCGGCGATTCGCTCATTCGTCGCCCTGGAGTCGGACTCGGTGGAATTGGAGCACTGGGACGACCTGATCGAGCGCGACGCGCCGTTCTACCAAGATGGCTACTACGTGCTCACGGACAAGCCGGGCCTCGGCATCGAGCTGAACGAGGAGGTCTGCCGGAAGCACTTGACCGGCGGCTCTTCGTACTTCGGGACGTGATCAACGCGCCTGTCCCAGCACGACCGAGATGGCATCATGAATAAATGACAGGGAACGCACAAGGAGGGACTTTGGAAGTCAAGAACCGGCCCGTAGCACGAGCAGAACTGCTGATCCGAAGGCCTGTCGCAGAGGTGTTCGGGGCGTTCGTTGATCCGGACGTCATCACCAAGTTTTGGTTTGACGCCAGTAGCGGGCGACTCGAGAGCGGCAAGACCGTTCAATGGCACTGGGACAGGTGCGACGCTGCGGTTGAAGTTCGAGTGAAGGCTATCGAACACAATGAGCGAATTCTCATCGAATGGGACACCGAGAGCCCTACGACGGTGGAATGGTCGTTCACGCGTCGATCGGAGCACACGACCTATGTGAGCGTCGTCAATTCAGGCTTCAGCGGCAGCGGCGACGAGATCGTGCATCAAGCGCTCGATTCGGCCGGCGGATTCGCGCTGGTGCTCGCGGCAGCCAAGGCGTACCTCGAGCACGGCATCTCCCTGAACATCGTCGCGGATCGCTTCTAGCCACGGGCGATGGCTCGAGGGCGCTGCGCCTGAGGCAGCGAGGCTTTCTCGCAGACGCGCGCGACCGAGCTTTGATCGCGCGGCCGAATCGCACGATTGTCCCCGCGGCATCGAGCCTCGTTTCGCGCTCTGGATCTTCTGTCTCAAGCAGGGCCTCAATTGGCATCGGACCGACATGCATTCTGGCACCCCGGGGGCCGGACTCTTGAGAAATCCACCGATTGGCCAAAGATTCGAGGCCCGAGGCGACGGGCTTGAAAGGTTTGTTGCTAGACTCCCAGTGTCGAGTTCGGCACCGGGCACGGAATACCGTCGCCGATCGGCTGCTGCCGCGCTGAATCGACGGGGACGGATGCTCGAGCGAGGTCTGATCGTCTGCGCGCTCTGTTTGGCCGCCGCAGGAGCGGCGCAGACTCCCGACGCACCGCCTGTCGAGGAGAGCGACTTCGTCATTACTGCCGAATCCAACCTAGTGGTCGTCCCGCTACACGTCTACGACCGCAAGAAGTCAGTCAATGGCTTGCCCAAGGAGGCCTTCGAGTTGCGCGAGGACGGTGTGCTTCAGGAGATCGCATTCGTCGAGGGGCCTCCGATCGACGGAGCGGAAGCCTCGTCTCGGACCGTGCCAACGGAGATCATCTTCCTTATCGATTTCAGCTACAGCGTGATGAGGCCGGGTCTATTGGACTTCACGACGGTTCGCAGCACCATGCTGGAACGTTTGCGGGACGACGTGATGATCTCGGTCTATGGTTTCGCCAGCAAGCTGAAGCGGTTCACAGGGCCCACGCGGGACCTAGACAAGCTCCAGTGGGCGCTGGACCAAGCGTACGAATCGGAAACAGGCGGGAGTCGGGTGTACGAGGCGATCATGCAAACCGCTCGCGATGCCTCGCAACGGGGCGGAAACGTCTCGCGGATGATGGTGGTGTTCTCTGACGGTTTGAGTACGACGAAGCTCAGCCCTGACATGGCCGTCCAAGCTGCACGGGCGTTCGGGATCCCGCTGTATCCCGTGATCCTTGGTCACGACCGCGTCCTTCGGAGATCCAAGGTGCGCGTGCCGGCACTTGGTCCGTCTAGGAACCCGCGCGGACCTCGAGGGCGCGGCTCGGGCTCGACCGAGCAGGAGAATCGGATGCGGATATTCTCGGAAATAGGACGCAAGACCGGTGGGCGCAGCTACGATTTGGAAGTGCTCAACAACAAGGTCATTCGCAGGATCCTCGGATCTCTCTCCCAGTTGGCTGAGACCGAGTACGTGCTCGGATACTATCCTCGCTCGGTAGACGAAGAACTCACGGCCCACGAAGTTCGAGTCAACTTGGCGAGCGACGAGATCGGAAAGCTGTATGGGGGCCATCGACTTGTGGTGCACTGAGCCGATCCGTTCAATGCGGTGCGTCTCGGAACTGCCCGCTGGCGCGGACGCCGGACCCCTGGGCGCGCGCACCTGACACGCGGCGTCCCGTCCGCACCGGAGGCAACCAAGCGCGGCACGACTGGAGCGAAGAACGGTTGTGACGGGGTGCTTGGTTGGGATCCCTGGTCTTCTGATTGGGGGGCCCTGCGCTAGACTGGGTTCACAGAGGCGTTTCCGTCATGACTCACCGTCCACACAGCCTTCGACTCGGCATTCTGGCACTCTTGGTGGTCGTCCCGGCCGCACTTTTCGGCGCGGAAGCTGGCGGAGTTCAGTTCGATGACCCGGCCGCTTGGATGTCGGCTCCCAAGCCGATGCGCGCCGCGAACTACACGATCCCGGCCGCCGCCGGCGACCAGCAGGACGGAGAGCTGGCTATTTTCTACTTCGGACCTGGACAGGGAGGCGGAGTGGAAGCCAACGTGCGACGCTGGCTCGGCCAATTCGTCAAGGCCGATGGCAGTCCCATGACCCCGGGCGATGCCGAGCGGCAAGACCAGCAGGTAGGCGGAATGGCGGTCACCTTGCTCGACGTGAGCGGCACTTACCTGTTCAAGCCCTTCCCCATGGCGCCGAGAGCCACCCCGATGCCGGGTTACCGCATGCTGGCGGCCATAGTGCAAGGGCCCGATGCGCCCGTCTTCTTCAAGCTGACGGCGCCTGCCAAGACCGCGGCTGAGGCAGAAGCCGAGTTCCGCAAGATCATCGCCTCGCTTAGACGCTAGGTGCCGGCCGGCGCGGCAGCGTCACGAGCCCGCCTGGCGGATTACGAGCGTATCGCCCTGCATGATGCGCGAGGAGCGCAGTCCGTTCCAGCGCATCAGGTCGTTGACGCTGACCCCGAAACGCTTGGCGATGATTGTCAGCGAGTCGCCGCTGCGGATGCGGTAGGTCGTCTGCGCAAGCGAAGCCTGCGAACCCACCACCAGCTTTTGGCCAGGATAGATGCGCGAGGTGTTGAGGTTGTTCCAGCGGCGCAGATCGGCGACCGTCGTTCCGTGCCGCCTGGCGATCTTGTCCAGCGAGTCTCCGCGAACGACGCTGTAGGTTCCCGATCCGCTCAAGGTTGCCCCGCCGCTCGGCGATGCCGGCCTGCTGGTCGTTGCAGACTGGCTAACAATGAGTTCTTGGCCGATCTGGATCGTGCTGCCTCGAATGCCGTTCCAAGCCCGGAGCCTGGCCGCGCTGGTCCCATAGCGCTCGGCGATGCCCCCGAGAGTGTCGCCCCGCCGCACGGTGTAACGTCCCGAGCCGTTCGTGCCGCTTGACCCTCTCGAATTCGAAGTGGAGGTCGGCGGCCTCGCGCTTGCCACTGTGCCCGACGACGGACGCACCAGCAGGAAGCTGCCGGCACGGATGCGGCTGCTGCGCAGATTGTTCCACTTGCGCAGGTCGCTGACCGACACGCCGAACTGCTCGGCGATGGTCGAGAGCGAGTCGCCGGACCGAATCCGGTAGTGGTTCGGGCTGGGGGCCGGGGTTTGCCGCCCTGGGATGCTCGCCGAAGCCGAGGCCCGCTGCGGCGCTGCCGGCGCGGGTCCGGGCACCTTGAGGGTCTGGCCGACGTGGATCGTGGTGCCCCGGATCCCGTTCCACGCCTTCAACTGCGCGACCGAAGCGCCTACCCGCGCCCCGATTCTGGACAGCGAGTCCCCTCGTCGCACGGTGTAGCGCCCTGTCGGGGCCGAGCCGGATGCTGCCGTGGCCGTGGTCGAGCCGCTTGCGGCGTTGGGGTCCACGATGAGATACCGCCCGGCGCGGATCCGGGTGTTGGGAAGTCCGTTCCACTGCTGCAGGTTCGCGACGGTGGTCCTGAATCGCCGCGCGATTCCGCCCAGCGTGTCGCCGGAAGCGATCCTGTAGCGCCCGGTGCCGGGCTCCAGCAATCCTCCCGCCCCGCCGTAATAGCGGTAGATCGCCATTCTGGTCGTCGTCGGGACGGTGAGCCTCTGCCCGCCTTGGAGCGGTGCTTCCGGCGGTAGCGAGTTCAGCTCCAGCAGCGTCGCGGGCTTGACCTTGTAGCGATTGGCGACGGCGGCCAGGGTTTCGCCCGGGCGCACTTCGTAGCGCCGCCAGTTCAAGCGCTTGTCGGCAGGCACCAGGGCGATCTCTCGCTCGAATTGCTCGGTCGAGCCCTTGGGCAGCCTCAGGTCATAGGCGTACGGCGGCGTCGCCGAGCGCAGCAGGCCTTGGTTGAGTTCCTTGATGGCATCCAGCGAATAGCCGGTTGCGTCGGCGATCAGTGCGAAGCTGGCCTCGCCCGCGGTGCGCACGGTGTCGTATTCCAGCGGCGGCGCGTAATCGATCTCCCCTAGGTCAAACAGGCTGAGGTTCTGGCCGACGAAAGTCATCGCCAGGATGATCGGGACATAGTTGCGGGTCTCTCTGGGCAGCGCCCGGCGCCTGATCAAGGTCCAGTAGTCGCGGCTGCCCGTTCGTCGGATCGCGCTCTTGACCCGGTTCGGCCCCGAGTTGTACGCAGCCATCGCCAGGTACCAGTCGCCGAACTCGACGTGCAGGTCCTTGAGGTGCCTGGCTGCCGCCCGCGTGGCGGTCTCGGCGTCGTAGCGCAGGTCGACATAGCGGTCTTGGCGCAGCCCGTACTGTTTGCCCCGCGAGGAGATGAACTGCCACATCCCGGTCGCGTAGGCATGCGAGCGCGCCTTGGGGCGGAAGCCTGACTCGGCCATGGCCAGGTAGTAGAGCTCGCGCGGCACGCCCTCTTCCTCGAGAATGCGCTCGATCATCGGGCGATACGCGGAACCGCGCCCGAGGGAGGCGCGAATCGTCGCCATGCCGCGCTTGCTCGTGGTGAAGTAGTTGAGCAAGCGCTTGACGTCTGCGGTGAGGACGAGCGGCAGCTCGGAGCGGGTGTGCAGCAGAGCCTCTTCGTGGGACAGCTTTCTGGGGACTTCGTCGGGCAGCGAGAGCTCGAGCAGCTCGTCTAGCAGGGCGATCTCGTCCTCGCTGGCGGCCAACTCTTCGGAATCCAGCGCAGGAGGGTTCTCAAGCAGAGCCTGCGCGGCCTCGGCTTCTGCCGCCTTAAGGCTGTCCTCGACGGACGGGTCAGCAGGCGCTGCTGCCTTCGTCGATGCTGCCTGGGCGGAGGTTGCCGGAATCGCGGCCGCTTGGGCGGAGGTCCCCGCCGCGGGCGGGCTGGTCGGCGGGTCCGGAGCTTGGCTTCGGAGGGTCGCCGACTTTCGGGAGCACGAGGCCAGGCAGAACAAGCAGGCGAGGGCCGCCACCAGACACAGTCGCCGATACCGGCGAACGTTGCTAGCTGGCGGGAAACCTAGATGGATGCGGGGCCGGGCAAGATATACCCGGAACAAAATGTCCATGGATCGGAATCCCTCTCCGAGCAGCATTATTGCATGCGGAGTGCTACCATTGTCAATCTTTCAACCGGGCGGCATAGCGCCCTAGGAATGGAACTGTATGGCTGAATCTTCTCCCCTCGTCGCCGTGATTATGGGCAGCACTTCGGACTGGTCCTCGATGAAGGCCTGCTCGGAAACGCTCGAGCAGTTCGGCGTGCCGCACGAGTGCAAGGTGAGCTCGGCGCACCGCACACCCGACATGACGGCCGACTATATCGGCTCTGCCGAAGAGCGCGGAATCCGCGTGATCATCGCCGCGGCCGGCGGCGCGGCGCATCTTGCCGGGGTGTGCGCGGCGCACACGGTGCTGCCCGTGCTGGGCGTGCCGATGCCCAGCGTCTTGGACGGGTTGGACTCGCTGCTCTCGACCGTGCAGATGCCGGGAGGCATTCCGGTCGGAACCTTGGCGATCGGCAAGGCGGGGGCCAAGAACGCAGCGCTGCTGGCGATCGCGATCCTCGCCACCAGCGACGAGTCGTTGCGCGATAGCCTGAAGGACTTCCGGCGCGCGCAGGCCGAGAAGGTGCGCAACGCGACGCTGGACTAGTCGGCACCCGCGGCCGGAGTTTTGGTACTCTCGATGGCCGCAATGACACTTCATCCACTTGTCATACTCGCGATCGCCATCGCGGTCGTGTTCGTGCTGATCCTGCGCCTGAGGATCAACGCTTTCATCGCACTGATCACGGCTGCGACCACGGTGGGCATTCTCTCGCCCAACGTCGGGCTGGCGGAGGTGATGCCGTCCGTGGCGGGCGAATTCGGCGGGGTCTGCGCCAGCATCGCGATCGTGATCGCGCTGGCGGCTCTGATCGGCCAGTGCCTGATGGAAAGCGGGGCTGCGGACAAGATCGTCAGGGTGTTCGTGCGGGCGCTGGGCGAGAAGCACGCGTCGCTATCCCTGCTTTCGAGCGGCTACGTGCTGTCGGTGCCGGTATTCTTCGACACCGTCTTCTACTTGCTGGTGCCGTTGGCGCGTGCGATGCGCGTGCGCATGGGCAAGCACTATCTGCTGTTTCTGATGGCGATCTCGGCCGGCGGGGCGGTGACCCACTCGATGGTGCCGCCGACGCCGGGACCGCTCGCGATGGCCGCGACGCTCGGAATCGACCTGGGCGTGATGATACTGGTCGGCGCGGTCATCGCGGTGCCGATGTCGGTGGGCGGCTGGCTGTTCGGCATTTTGCGCGACCGCCAGCTAGCAGTGCCGCTGCGCGAGACGCAGGGGCTGACGCTGGACGAGCTCGAAGAGCTGGCCCAGAAGGGCGAGGAGCGCCTGCCGAGCTTCTTCATGGCGATGCTGCCCATCGTGCTGCCGGTGATCCTGATCGCCTCCAACACCTTGGTCGGTGCCCTAGAAGTGGGGGGCGTGCTGAGCGATGTCACCTCGTTCCTAGGGAATCCGAACTTCGCACTGCTTGCGTCGGCCGCGATCTCGTTGGTGTTGCTGGCCAAGCAGAAGGGCTACACGCTCGCGCAGCTGGCCGGTCCGGTAGAGACGTCTCTGGCGAGCGGGGGTCTGATCATCCTGATCACCGCGGCGGGCGGTTCGTTCGGCAAGATGCTGGTGAGGGCCGACGTAGGCAAGGTCATCGGCGACACGTCACAGGAGTTCGGCGTGCCGTTGCTGTTGCTGAGCTTCCTGCTGGGAGCCCTGCTGAAGGTGGCCCAAGGCTCGGGGACAGTGGCCATGATCACGGTGTCGGCCATCATGGTTCCGCTAGTGGTCGATACGCCGATTGGGTTCCACGCAGTGTACGTGGCGTGCGCGATCGGCTCGGGATCGCTGGTCGGTTCGTGGATGAACGACTCGGGATTCTGGGTCTACAAGCAAATGTCCGGGCTGACTGAGACCGAGGCGCTTCAGACGTGGACGCCGCTTCTGGCTGTGATGGGCGTGATCGGATACGTTGTGACGCAGATCGCCGCCCTGATTCTGCCGCTGGCGTGAGCGGCGCCCGCGTGGCTGGCTGCCAGCATCGCCAGACGGGTCCGTTCTCACGGGCGGGGATGCGTTGGGGACCCGAGCGGCTTAGCCGAGAATGAATCAGCTATCGCTCCCTTGTCGACAAGCTCTGTCCGGTTTGACACGACACCGCCCTCTGCCGAGCTATCGCTGCAGCGGACGAGCATTCGGCGAGGCGCCGCTGCCGAGCTAGGCAGTTGGCAAGGCACAAACGACGGGGCCCGTCGCGAACCCCTCGCTTCCGATATGGCGCGGGTTGGCACGGGCCCTATCCCTGAAACCGGAGCCGGAGCTGTCCCGTCTCAGCCAATAGTCACAGGTCACAAGGAGAAACCAATGAGATGCTCAATTGCAAAATTCTTGATTCCGTTCGCGCTGTTCGCCGCGATCGGCGTAGCGGCCGACACCAACTCGCTGGGTCGGCAGGTCCGACACGAATTGGTCATGCTGCCGTACTACAGCGTGTTCGACAACTTCACGTACCAAGTCGACGGTTCGACCGTCGTACTTGCGGGGCAAGTGACCCGGCCAACCCTGAAGTCTGGCGCAGAGCGTGTTGTCGAACGGGTTGAGGGCGTGGGCAAAGTCGTCAACAAGATCGAGGTATTGCCGCTTTCGTCCAGCGACGATCAGATTCGCTGGCAGGTGTTCCGCGCGATCTACCAAGATTCCGCGCTCAGTCGCTATGCCTGGCAGGCCGTGCCGCCGATCCACATCGTGGTGCGGAACGGGCACGTGACTCTGGAGGGCGTGGTGAACGCTTCGATGGAGAAGGCCGTCGCGAACGCCCAGGCGAACGCTGTCGCCGGGGTATTCTCGGTGGTCAACAACCTCCGGGTAGAGAGCCGCGGATAAGTCGCCTTCTCCAATTGCGCCTGGATGCTGGGCGGCGCGTGCCCAGACTGGACCGCTAGGCAGGCCGTGCAAGGCCATGCCCCACGAGTCCTGCGCGCCGCTCAGCCAGCCGTCGGAGTTGAGCACGCCGCTGATTCCTATAGGGCTGGGTCGCGCTCGTGGCAACCTCATGCCCCGATCAGCTGCAGCCTTCGGTACAATCGCACTAACTTGAGCGGAGGGAGCATCTTCCAAGGCCCCTCCGGCAGGGTTTGGCCGACGAGCCTGGCTGGTTCGATTCGGCGAGCCCTCGAAGGCGCTGTCATGATGCAAGTCGCGTTTCGGCATTTCGCTGCGAGTGCTCGCTGGATCTGCCTCGTTGCGGCGGCGATTCTCGTTGCACCATCGCTGGTGGCTGCCAAGGGCGACGTGCTGAAGAACGTGCTCCAGCCGGTATTTCGACAGAGTTGCGTCAAGTGCCACGGCGAAGGCGGAAATCTGTTCGGAGACGTCAACCTCTCGAGACTTCACAGCACCGCCGACCTCACCAAGGATCCCGAGTTGTTGCGGAACTTGGTCAAAGCCCTCGACTCGGGGATCATGCCTCCGGAGAGCGAGCCCCGCCTGGCGGCGGAGCAGCGCCAGCGACTCGTCGCAGAGTTGCGCAAGCTGCTGCACGGCACGCTGGAGCCGCAGGCCGTGGCTCCTCGCACGCCGATACGGCGCATGAACCGGTTCCAGTACAACAATGCGGTCCAAGACCTGCTCGATCTGCGAATCGACGTTTTCCCCCTGCCCGAGCGCATGCTGCGGTCCTATGGTCATTTCCGCCCGGAATCGGGCCGCATGCCCGACGAACTCAAGGTCGGCAGCCGCCCGCTCGGCAAGTCGCAGCTAATCGACAAGCGGCTGGCCGGAGTCACCCCGTTCCCGCAAGACCTGCGGGCAGAGCACGGCTTCGACAACCGCGGCGACCATCTCACCCTGTCCCCGCTCCTGATGGAGTCGTTCCTCAATCTCGGCAGGTCTATTCTCGACAGCGCGGACTTCAACAGGATGACCAGCGGCGCATGGGCGCGGCTCTTCGCGCCACCGTCGGAATCGGACACCAGCGGGGCCTTGGTCAAAGCGACCTTGCGCGATTTCCTGACGCGGGCGTTTCGACGGCCGGTTGACGACGCCCAGCTTGAGCGCTATGCCCGCCATGTCACTGCGCGGATGGAATCCGGAGAGTCCTATGCCGACAGCATGAAGGCGGCGGTCTCGGCCGCTTTGGCGTCGCCGCGCTTCCTTTATCTCTACGAGCGGGCTGGCACTGGCGAGGCAGCCCGGCAACTTGACGATTTTGAGCTGGCGTCGCGCCTGTCGTTCTTCCTCTGGGGCAGCATTCCGGACCAAACCTTGCTTGACTTGGCCGCCGAGGGTAGCCTGAGCGACTCCGCGGTGCTGCGAGCGCAGGTGGAGCGCATGCTGAAGGACGCCCGCTTGAAGCGATTCTGCGACAGCTTTCCCACGCAATGGCTGCAGCTCGAACGCATTGTGGCATCGGTGCCCGACCGCGAACGGCACCCGGACTTCTACTTCGCAAAGTTCCGGGCCAGCATGCACATGATGCTAGAGCCCCTGCTGTTGTTCGAAACCATCCTGATCGAGAACCGCTCGATCTTGCAACTGGTCGACTCGGACTTTAGCTATCGCAGCGAGTTGCTGGAATCGTGGTACCGCGATGGCACCCGTCCGGCCAGAGTGCCGCCGACAGCTGTCCCATTTCGTCGTGTCCCCATCACCGACCGCCGCCAAGGCGGCGTGATCACCACCGCGGCGGTCATGACAATGACATCGAACCCGCTGCGAACGCAGCCCATCACGCGAGGCGCCTGGCTCGCCGGCGTGATCTTCAACGACCCGCCCGATCCCACGCCAGCCGGCGTGCCACCACTGCCCGATGAGGAATCAGGCGGCCGGGCGGCGAACCTGACCCTCAGAGAGATCTTTGAGCAACACCGGTCCAACCCGGAGTGCTCGGCCTGCCATGCCAGGCTCGATCCATTGGGCTTTGCCTTGGAGAACTACGGCCCGACCGGAGTGTGGCGGGACAAGTACGACAACGGCCGCGAGGTCGACTCGGCCGGCCTGCTCTTCGGGCGCCACGAATTCGACGACATCGTGGAATTCAAGGATGCGATCTTGGCCGAGAAAGACCGCTTTGCGCGCGCTTTCGCCGCGCACCTGCTGGCATTTGCCCTCGGGCGTGCGGTGGATGCGTCGGACCAGCCAGCGCTTGATCGGATCGTTCGGGAAACCGAGCCGGAGGGGTTCAGGATCCAGCACATGATCATGCAGATCGTGCTCAGCGAGCCGTTCCAGCGCAAGCACACTCCGGCTAAGCTAGAGAGGGCGGCCCTCTAGGTCGAGCGGTCTCATGCGCATCACGTCGAGACGGTCGTTTCTGCGCGGCGCCGGCGGTGCCATGCTCGGGCTGCCCTGGCTGGAGAGCGCCGCGCCGGCAGCGACCCGGCGATCAAAGCAGCAGTCTCAGCCGCCCCAGCGCCTGGGATTCTTCTACGTGCCGATCGGCGTCGTGCGGCGCGCCTTTTTCCCAGGCGAGGGCCAAGCCGGCCTGCCGGCCTTCAACGGCGACTTCAGCGCGATCATCGAGACAACGACACAGGTCGGCTCCCACCCGATCAAGCTCACGCCTACACTCGAGCCGCTGGCGAACATCAAGCAGAAGGTCGCTCTGGTCACCGGGCTGGACCGCACGTTCCAGATTGGCACCGACGTTCACGCGCAGTGTGCCTCGTGCTTCCTCAGCAGCGCGGCGCCGTTCACCGTCACTAGGTCTGCCTGGCCGTTGGAGCGCACGCTCGATCACGTAGTGGCGGATCAGATCGGGCAGACAACTCCGTTCAGCACGCTGGAGTTCAGCTGCAACAGCCATCAGGACAACCAAGAGTCGATGTATTTCGACAACATCTCTTGGTACGGGACGGGGCATGTCGCGCCGTCGATCCGCGACCCGCGCAAGGCCTACCGCAGATTGTTCGGAACGCAAGAGGTGGAGCAGGCTCGCAACGTTACCGATCTTGTTCTGGAGGATGCCCGCTCACTGCAGCGGGAGCTCGGCCACGCCGACCGCGATAAATTCGCGGAGTACTTCGAGTCGATTCGCACCATCGAGAACCAGATGGACCGGTTCGAGCGCCTCAAGGACGAGTTGCTGGAGGTGTCGATTCCCGAGCCCCCTGAGGCCTACTTGCCGCGGGGAGCGTACATCCGCCTCATGTGCGACCTGATCGCGGTGGCGTTCCAGGCGGGGCTGACGCGTGTAGCCTCGTTGATGGTGGCCCCCGAGCGCTGGAACACCCCGTTCATGTTCGAGGGGCTTTTCGACAAGCCGATCAGCCACCATCTGATCTCCCATCAGCAGCAGGAATACGGGGACGAGCTGGAGCAGATAGATCGCTTCCACGTGGCGCAGTTCGCTTATCTGCTGGAGAGGCTGGACAGCATCCAAGAGGCTGACGGCTCGACACTGCTCGACAACACGGTCTTCACCTATGGATCGGGCCTGGGCGACGGCGCCACGCATCAATACAACGATCTGCCGATCATCGTCGCCGGGTCGGGCTCCGGCAAGTTCAAGCTTGGCCAGCACTTGCACTGCGCGGAAGGCACTCCGCTCGCCAATCTGTGGCTCTCGCAGGCCCAGGTCATGGGACTCGGGCTTGATCGCTACGCGGACAGCACTGGACTCGTTCCCCAGTTGTTCGCCTGAGCGCCCTTCCTGACTCGAGCACGGAGCCGTTCAACCTCTCCACTCCACGTTCGTGCTACAGGTGCGCCATTGGTGCCTTATCGTATGGTCCAGTGGAATCTGAGACTCGAGGCTTGCTTGCCAAGCATTCGGACTGCCGCTGCACCGCATGCAATGCCTTGCACGCGCTAGCCCGCATAGCTCACCAAAAGGGGGTGACATGGGGTATGAAATTGTGGTAACATGTTTGTTATCAGCAATTTCCATGCTACCCAAGAGCACACCCCATGCCCACACACTGTATCACAGTCGATCTTCCCAATCAGGGCCGCCGGAAAGTACGTGCCCGCTTTGACGGCGGCCGGATGTCCTCCGATGGCGGGGCCCTGCTGCTGCGGGCCGTCGACCAGCGTGTGGGCCTGACCCGGCGTCTGGCAGCCTGCTTCACCGATCACCGCAATCCCGGCCGCTGCGAGCATTCCCTGCAGCACCTGCTCGCCCAGCGCCTGTTCGGCTTGGCGCTCGGCTATGAGGATCTCAACGATCACGATCACCTGCGCGACGACAGCCTGCTGGCGCTCGCTGTGGGCAGCGCCGACGTCACCGGTGCGAACCGCGCCCGGCAGCGCGACCGCGGCCATCCGCTGGCCGCTTCCAGCACCCTCAACCGGCTCGAGCTGGGCACTCCCGAACAGGCCGGCCAAGACCGCTACAAGCGGATCGTGGCCGACCCCGAGCAGCTCGACGCGCTCCTGGTGGAGCTGTTCCTGAACAGCTACGCCGAGGCACCGGAGGAGATCGTGCTAGACGTGGACGCGACCGACGACCCGCTGCACGGTCGGCAGGAGGGGCGGTTCTTCCATGGCTACTACGACTGCTATTGCTTTCTGCCTCTGTATGTCACGTGTGGTGCGCACATCCTGTGCGGGCGGCTGCGGACGGCGAATCGAGATGCGGCGGACGGGGCGATGGAGGAGATCGAGCGGATCGTGGGGCAGATTCGGGAGCGCTGGCCGCGGGTGCGGGTGATCGTGCGGGGGGACTCGGGCTTCTGCCGCGACGAGCTGATGGCGTGGTGCGAGGGGCAGCTCGGGGTGGACTACGTGTTCGGATTGGCGCGCAACCCGCGGCTGCAGCGGGCGTTAGCACGGCAGCAGCGGCGTTCGCGCAGCCGCGGGCTGGCCAGCGGGCGGGCATCGCGGAGGTACCGGGATTTCCGCTACCGGACGCTGGCGAGCTGGTCTCGCAAGCGGCGGGTGGTGGGCAAGGCGGAATGGCTGCCGGGCCGGCTGCGCCGGGACAACCAGCGTTTCGTGGTGACCAGTCTAGAGCGCAGGCGGGTGGGCACGCAGGCGCTGTACGAGCAGCTGTACTGCGCCCGGGGGGACATGGAGAACCGCATCAAGGAGCAGCAGCTGGGCCTGTTCGCGGACCGGACCTCGGCGGCGACGCTGCGGGCGAACCAGCTGCGGCTGTACTGGGCGCTGTTCGCCGCGGCGTTGCTGGAGGTGCTGCGGCAGGTGGGCCTGGCCGGGACTGAGTTGGCGAAGGCGCAGTTCGGGACGGTCCGCACGTTGCTGCTCAAGGTGGCTGCGACCGTGCGGGTGAGTGCCCGCCGCATCTGGGTGTCGTTGTCGTCGGTGTTTCCGCGCCAAGAGCTGTTCGCGCACAGCCTGTCACGGCTCCGGGAGGATGCGTCGGGATAGGTGCCGGCAGAGACAGTCAAGACGTTGTGCTAGGTGGCTGGAGGGGAGGTGTGTCTGGGGGGTGCCAGTTGGCCGATCCGACCCACACGCAGTGTCCCAAAGCAGACCAAGATTCGCGGGAGAAGTGGCTGCGGGAGGCGATTGCCGCGAAAAGGCCGGGAAACCAAGTGCGAGCCCTCGCCCGACGGCCCATTCTCCGAGCGCAAGACGCCAAAAATCCGATTCTCCCCAAAGTTGGTGATTCATGCGGGCTAGGCTGGCCACCCGGCGGAATGCTGGCCTCGGTGAGACACGGCGCCTTGACCTGTGTTTCGAGGCTTGCGCGGCGGGCCTGAATCGCGAAACGGCCTTCAGAGCAGTCCCATCAGCAGGGTCGCCAGACCGAGGAAGCTGAAGAAGCTGACCACGTCGGTCACCGTGGTCAGGAGGATAGAAGAAGACTGCGCCGGGTCTTGACCGAGCGCTGCGAGCAGCATCGGAATCACCGCGCCGGCAACCCCAGCAATTGTCATCGAAGCGATCATTGCCGTCCCCGTGATCAAAGCGAGGCCGGCGGACTGGCTCCAGATGTACACAGCGGACGAAGTGACGACACCTACGGCGATCCCATTGAGGGCGCCTGTCGCGAGCTCCTTCAAGGCGACTCCCGGCCACGACCAGACGTTGATTTCGCGGAGGGCGAGACCGCGGACCGCCACGGCGAGCGCTTGGCTGCCTGAATTGCCCGACTGTCCGGCGACCACGGGCAGCAGCACAGCCAAGGCGGTGAACTGGGCGATTGTCTCTTCGAACAGTCCCACGACGGCCGCTGCGAGGAACGCTGTCAACAAGTTGACCTGTAGCCACGGCAGACGCTTTTTCACGGCGAATCCTGTGCTGGACAGCGCGGTTTCGTCTTTGCTGGCACCCGTGATGCTGACTAGGTCGGCGCTGAGTTCCTTGCCGACCTCTCGCATCAGCTCGTGCAACCGGAGCACACCGATCGGCAGCCCTTCGGGCCCCACGACAGGCAGGCTCGTCAGCCGGCTGCGTTCCATTGTCTCCACTACCTCGGCGCGACTGGCGAAGGGCGAAACTGCGACGAGCGGACCTTGGATCAGGGACGCCAGCGTGGCAGGCGGTTCTGCAAGAGCGGCCTCGTGCAGGGGAACGATCCCGACAAGGCGGCCGTCGTCGGCCACGACGAAGAGATTGAGAGCCCGGCGCTCCGCAGGCGCTCTAGGCAACCTTTGCAGGGCCTGCCCAACCGTCGTGGTCGCGCGAAACACTTCGATGCGCGGATCTCTGAGCCTTCCGGCCGTTTCAGCCGGATACTCCAAGAGCCGGCGCAGGTCAGCAGCAGCCGGCTTCGAAAGGCAGCCCAAGATGGCCTCGCGCCCGGCCTCTGGGATTTCTCCCAGCAATGCACCCGCCTGCGACGGCGCGAGGCGCGTCAGCAGGGTGCCAGCGGCCTTGGGATCGGCGTTCGAGAGGATAGCGAGCGCTGCGTCGACGGACAGAGTGCGGAACACCTTGGCAAGGGTCTCCGGCCTGATCAGCGAGGCCAGTTCCGCCGCATCTTGCGTCGGAAGGCGCTCGATGTGTTCCGAAACCGCAGCTGGATTTCTTTCCATCCAATCATGCGCTAGCAGCGATTCGGTCCGTTCGCTAGTCATCGCCGCTCGCCGTCCTCTGGGTCTGCGCTGCAGCCGCTGTCCAGGCGGGAAGCCCGCTCAGTATCGAGCACAGGCCCAGCCAGTACAGCTCGCCGAAAGATGCTGCCAGATGTATAGCCGGACTCGACGGCCTGCGATTGGCTGCCTCCTGCGCTACGCGGCCCGATAGGACGCCCACGAAGGCCCCGGATGAGTCGACGACGGCCACATGCCGACCGCGATGTTCCTCCTCTGCCGCCACCAAGGCGGCGGGAACCGTCGCAGCCACAGTCTGTACCGGATCCAAGCCCAACTCCCGAACCGTTGCATCAGGGCTTGCGATCAAGAGCCTGCCAGCGGTGACGGAACCGATCACGCGCTCCGAGCGGTTCAGCACGAACACCGAAGACGGGACGCGGTGACTTGTTTCCCGGAGCGAGCGAATAGCTTGGCTCACCGTAGAGTCGTCGCGCAGGACCGGCACGTACGTGTCGGCGAGGGCACCAGCGGAGAGTGCCGGATACCGGAGCGCTCGGAGGATCGAACGGCGGACTCTTTCGGGCATGTCTACCAGAGCGTCCTCCTGGACCGTTCGCGGAAGTCGCCGCAACATGCTGGCCGCCACGGAGGCTGGAAGTTCGGAAACTATCAGCCGTCGCTTCCCGTCTGCGATCTGCTGCAGGCATCTGCCGGCTGCGCTGGGTGCGAGGTTTTGCAGGATACCGGCCGCCGTTGCCACAGGTGCCGACGCCAGGACCGCAGCTACATCGGCAGGCGGCAGGCCTTCGAGAAGCGCTGCCGCGTCCACCGGCTGCTGCTGCATGTACAGCAGCGCAAGGCCGGCCACAGGCGACGTCACTGGGCGGGTCCGACGACTATGCAGATCTCGTCGCAGTACTTCTTGGCGGGAAGGTAAATGCGGTCCGGACCTGCGTCGATCGCGATCGAGGTCGGACCGATCTCCCGGATGGTGCCTTCCACGTCGCCGAACCTCACGGTGTCGCCAATCGATAGCGTCTTGGAGGCGTAGTGGGAGGCCAGTAGATTGGTCACCACCGGGCCCGATCCGAGAGCGAAGGCAAGCGACATCGCGCCAAGAGTCGAGGCGAGGACAACGGTGAGCAATGATGTGAACACGCCGCCTTGCAGGCCTACCTGCTCGACGCCAATGATCAACGTCACAACGACAATGACGCCCTGCGCCACGCGACCGAGAGCTTGTCCGTACTCGCTGCCGGCTCGGAGCGCGATTCCGGCAATCCAGTGATTGGCGAGATTCGCAGCCACGAACCCGACCAAGACGATTGCCACCGCCAGCAGGGTGCGTGGGAGAACTCGCGAGACACCTTGCAGCAGTTCCGTGACAATCGGCAGCGGCATTGTTTCCAATGCTGCCGTTGCGAAGACCAGCAGTACTGACCAGAAGACAAATTTCCCGAGCACTCGCGGGGCGCCGCGCATGAGGCCCGACGCCCGCAGAGCTCCACTCCGCTCGAATCGCGGCTCGATGCGGGCCGCAATCCTTTCGAAAAGTTTCCGGGTCAAGATACCGGCAGCGTATGCAAACCCCCATACCACCAGCAGCAGGGCGGCGGAAGCGAGTAACGTCGGCATCAATCCGGCAATTTGGGCGAACACTGTTTCCAGCGCCTGCTGCCAGTCCGGAAAGAACATGGAATATGGGTTGGATCGGTATTGGCCCGCTCGGAGGTTCTGATCGATTTCAGAGCCTCGAAAGTTCGGGTACCCAGTTCGATGCTGTGCCGCCTCAGAATATCACGGCATCTACGGACGCGCCTTCGCGCCAAGCCGATGGCCTCTCGCAATCGGGCCTACCGTGGGACAGACCTCCGTGGATGTCGATCTAGGAGAGAGTTCTGGTGGCTCTCGCAGGCCAAGGTCATGGGACTTGGGCTTGATTGCTTCGCCGAGATTACCGGGCTCGTTCCCCAGCTGGCTGCCTAGACGGTGTTCGTGGCCCGGCGCCAAGCAAGGGGTCGGTCAACGTCTCGGGCGGTGCTCGCTCGTGACCCGGACGTGCTTCGGACAGCGGCTATCGTATGGAAAGACCGGCGGGCTTCGAGATAGGCCCGCGCCGGCCTGTCCGCAACAAGGAGCAAGACAACAAGTGGCATTCTTTGAACTGAGGCAGTACAAGGTACGCCAAGGCAAGATGGACGATTGGGTCCGGATGATGGACGAAGAGATCATCCCCTTCCAGATTTCCAAGGGAATGGTAATAACCGGCAACTTCAGGGGAGAGTCGGACGATTCTGTCTACTTCTGGATACGCCGCTTCGAGACCGAGGCGGAACGCGAACGGCTCTACAAGGCCGTTTACGAGAGCGACTTCTGGACCGCCCAGATCAAGCCGCGCATACCAGAATTCCTAGACCGCGGGCAGTCCGTCATCACTCGGGTTGTCCCCACATCTCGCTCTCCGATGCAGTAGGGAATCTCCCGCCACTCCGTTCGATTCCGGGGATAGCGCACTGGCATCCGTGCCCCTCTGCGCGCCTGCGGGTCCGCGACGGTCAATTCGATGACCGAGACGACCCTTTGCGAACCGCCGAGCCTTGGCCGGGGAGCGTCGCGAAGTCAGGCGGCGTGCCGGCTGTCTTGATCCGGATGCGCCCTAGTGCGACACCGCGTTGATCCCGGAACCGATGACCAAGGGCACTCCCTGTGCCATAACCAGCCTGGTAAACGCGAGTTTCGGCTCGACCATCCCGGAAGCGGGGTTGTTGAAGCTGAAATGCCAGCGTCCGGAACCGAACGCAGCGGTGCTCGCGATCAAGTCGCGGCCTCCGAACAGCAGCTCGGGAGACCGCCCGGCCACCGAAAAGCTCGCCGGATTCCCGCTGAAGACGGTCTTGCCGGTGTTCGCATCGATCGCAAACAGATAGATCGAGCCGTGCTTCCAGCGAGGATCGGCAGTCAGTACTGGGCCCGCGAAGTAGCCCGACGACTGGACCTGATAGGCCGCGCAGTTGACGAATTCCCTGAGGTTGGCTTCAGTCTGATCGGAATCAAGCAGAGCAGCGTTGACTTCGGTCGGGTTGCAGGTTCCGGGGAGGTCGCGTTCATAGACGCCAGCTCCGATAAAGGCCGGAGTGCCGTTCCAGTCGATATTGACCATATAGGAAGCCTTCGGCTCATGCAGCCCTGTCGCTGGATTGGTGAAGGCGTAGTGGATCCATCCGGAATCCACAAGAGACAAGACTCGGTCGATTTCGAAGAAGAAGTCGTTGCCAAACGCGTCAATGATCGCACCAAAGAACGCACCCGCCCGCGTGGGATCCGGCGGGAACACGAACGTGGTCGAGTCATTGCCCGAGTCGGCCTTCTCAAACACGAATAGGTACGTCGGTCCGTGCCTCCAGCGCTGGTCTTGGTTGAATGCCCTGCGCGCTTCCTCCTCTCCATGCTCGGCCACGTACTCTACTGCGCACCGCACGAACGCTTCGATATCGTCCCGATTGCGCACCGCTGAGGCAGTCACGTAATCGTCCGAACAAGTTGCGCCCTTTTCCGTCTGTTGCGCGTCCGGGAAATAGCCGGCGCCCACGAGCAGGGGGACTCCCTGCGCTACCACGCGCTTCATGAATCCGACTTTCGGTTGATAGGCCCATGTCTCGGGGTGGTACGACCTGTAGTAGACAAATGCTTCACCGAACACCCCGCCGGCGGCAGCCAAGTCGCGCCCGCCGAACTGGACCGCCCCGGCTTCCCTTCCCCATTCGTGGGAAGCGAAACCGTTGATTCTCACGCGGTTGCTGGACATGACTTGGTTGCCCATCATGTCCAGAACGAAAACGTTGGTTCCGCCGCTTGACCATCTTGGGTCCGTTTCCAGCTCCTGCTTTGCGAAATAGCCTCGGCTCTCAACCATCATGGCGGCGCAGCGCACGAACTCCCGCAGCCGCTGGTCATCCATGCCGGCGCTGACGATCGAGGCACTGACGTCCGCAGCATGGCAAGTAGCCGGCAGGTCGCGAGCGTACAGGCCGGCGCCGATGACGGCACGATTCCCGTTCCAGTCGGTTTCGATCACGTACGAAGATTTGAACTCCCTGTTTCCGGTCTGGGGATTAGGGTTCGAGTAGTAGAACCACCCTTTGTCGACCACGTCCATCGCGCGATAGATTTCGGCGTACAGGTCCGTTCCGAAATCAATCAGAGGCGCACCGCGCGGCTTGCCTTCTTGGGAAGGGTTCGGCGGGAAGACGAACCTCCTGGCCGTTACGCCAGACGGGTCGATCTCGACGACGAAGACGTAGGTCGCCCCATGCTTCCAGCGGACATCCTCGTTGAACGCGCGTCGGGCCTCGTCCGGGCCGATTTCCTCGAGGAAAGCAGCCGCGCACTCTACGAACAGCTTGACGTCGCGCTCCGTGGTTACTTGACTGGCGCTGATCTTGGATTCCTGACACGGCGCGGTGGAATGAGCCGCAGCGACCGCCACCATGAACGACCAGATAGCCAGAGACTGAAACAAGGGGCGCATTAGAAGCAGGGTATCCCAGATCGGCGCAGATCGTCAAGAATCGTAAAGTGCCCGCGATCCGGCCAGCGTACTCTCCGGTGCGGTCGGGACGCTCTACGCGGCAATCGGCCAAGCAGCTTCGGTAGTGTGAGTAGGCCGCTCGCCATCAGTCGGCCTGTGACTTGGCCGTGCTAGGTTTCCGGCACGAGTGCGGCAATCCGGCACGGTGCGCCGGATCCGCGCCCGATCTTCATGGGGAACGCCATCAGGAACGCTCCTGTTGCCGGCAGTTCTTCGAGCCGGGCGACGTTCTCGAGAATTGACACAGAACGACGGGCCAGAACCTGGTGGGCGGGAAAGGTCGCTGACGAGCCGGGATCGATGCTGGCAGTGTCGATACCGACTGCGGACACTCCCCTGTCGGCCAGCCATTGCGCGGCATCGGTTGCGATCCCGGGGAATCGAAGGGCATCCGCCTTGCCCGGCGTGTCGTCGCCGAGGTAGCGCAGGGTATCGGGCCAGCGCTTGCTCCATCCTGTCCGGAAGAGCACGATCGAGCCTTCCTCGACCGAGCCGTGCTCGGCTTCGAAGGCTGCCAGGTCAGCAGCTGATGCGGCGTAGTCTCGATCGGCAAGGCATTGTTGCTCGATATCGACGACCGCGACCGGCCCGGCGAGATCGTCAAGGGAAATGTCGCCGACCGACTTGCCCCCTTCGGCGAAGTGGATCGGGGCGTCTAGATGGGTGCCGCAGTGCTCGCTCATGGCGATGTCGAAGGCACTGTAGAAGTAGCCATCCGGCTGCTGGCCCCCTGCGGTTTGGTGGTGACGAAACGGCTGGCCGGTCGGCCAGAACACGGTGTTCTGGTCGAATGCATGAGTCAGGTCGACGAGCCTGTAGCCTGCAAACGGATCGGCCGGCCGAGAGGATTCGCTGCCGCAAGCGGATAGAGCGACCGCCACAGCTGCCCAGAGACAGAACGCCCAATGCTTCACACGTCGAGTTTACAGCCTAGCGTCAGCGGGAGGGGCGCTCGCGCGGCGCTCGGCCTAGCGGCGCGTGATCCACATCGGGCTCACCCAGACGATCTCTCCGTCGACCTGCTCGCCGCGCACGTAGTAGAACGAGGTCTGGCCGCTTTGCGCAGTGGTGTCGGTCCAGGTCAGCTTGACCTGGCGCGATCGCGGATTCGCCGAATGGACGTAACGCCCGTCCTTGATGATCGCGACCCGCTCGAAGTCGGAAGTGCCGAGGAGGGAGATTTCGATTTTCGGTGCCTCGCTTGTCTCGAACTCCTCGCCCATGAAATGCCCGTCGCTGCGCACGTCCGCGAGGATGTTGTCCGTTGCCCCGTAGACCCTGCGCTTTCGAATCCCTTCGAGCATCGCCTCGCGGGTCGGTTCGGTCACCCAGACGTTGGCGTACGACATGTGCGTGGAGAGGTGGTCGCTGGAAGCCTGGAAGCCGAGCCGATAGCCCTTTGCCAGCGCATGGGAGACGAATCCGAGCGCGCGCCAGCCGCCGATGGAGTCGTCAGCAGTGTTCGTGCGCGGCCCGCCCGGGATCTCGTAGTTCTGCCGGTCGCCCTGATAGATCTCGACCCACGGTTCGAGCTCAGGATCGTTGTCCCTCCAGTCCGTGCCCATGCCCGTGCCGGATGTATGAACGGCGGCGACGCCGCTATAGCGTCGCAGGTACCGGTACAGCATCTGGGTATCGGGCGCGGGCTCGGAGGGCGAGTCTTCCGCCATCTTGGGCAGCCTCGGCAACGGACGGACGCCGCGCTGAGCGAACAGCAGGTTGCGATGTCCCTCGGGGTATCGCACGCTGCGCTCGTAGCTGAACAGCGTGACAAACCTGCCGGCCAGGTGGAAGGCATCGGAGAGCTTCTGGGTGCGCCACCACGGGTATTCGCGATAGCCGTTGTCGTGGTCGCAGCAGCCCGCCCAGTCCATGTAGGACGCGTCGATGAAGTAACGCCAGGCGTCAATCAAGCCGCCATCGCGAGCTCCGTCGCCGCTGATCTCGGTGTGGCGATGGAATTCGCCCCGCATCAGGCGGAGCGACTCGCCCCCAATCTGCGCCCGGTAGTCGCGCATCCGAGCGACTTGCATGAGTTCGGCTTCGGTCTCGCCAGTTGGAGCGGGAGGACTTTGCTCTTCCTCGGCCTCCAGCGCGTGCTCTTCGGTTCCGGGCTCGCTCTCGTACGTGTGAGCGACCAAGTCATAGTCGAAGTCGTTGCGGTATGCGTTCCGGAGATCGGCCTCGCTGAAGCGATGGTCCGAGGTGCCGACAATCAGCAGCTTCCCTGGACCGATCGCCGCCAAGGCGGGCCGCTGGTCGAGCAGCCCGTCCGAGCGTCCGAGATATGTCGGACCCACCCAAGCCTTGCCATCGAATCGCGCCAAGTGCCCGAACCAAGTCGTCCCAAGCGGTCCCCAGATATCACCGCCTGAGGTACGAAACGACAGGAAGACATTCCCGGAGCCGTCGGCCGCCAGTCGCGGAAACCCTTCGCGAGCGATCTTGCTCCGCGGATACGGCGTAATGTTCGCCGGTCGGTTTGCCGCCAGGCTCGGGTCCGGTTGCGGACGGTGCAGTATCTCTCGACCGCGGCGCCTGCGGTTGTCCGGGCTGGAGGGGGGCTGAGCGTCGAATACCGCTGCCCCGGACGCGGCCGGCCGGTACAGGCGCTTGCCCTGCACCACCTTTACGCGCACCTTCGTGTCTTGGTAGAGTCCCGCGCCGGTGGTCTCGTAGGCTCCGAAGTCCTTGCCCCAACCCGGGAACGAGTCTTCGTAGGCGACCCAGAGCCTGTCTTGGCTGTCGAACGCGACGCTGGAGCGAGCCTCGAAACGCGGGCTGGCCGCAACAGCCACGGGGGCTTCCATCTCGATTCCTTGGCCGTACGACAGCCGGCGCACGTAGACGTCGTAGTTGCCGCTGTCGTAGGTGTCCCAAGATATGGCCACGCCCTTGCTCCGCGCCGCCGCGATCTGCGGAGCCCAATCGCTTTCCTCGGAACTCGACACCGTTTGTTCGGCAGAGAATCGGTCCCCGCCCTGGCGCGCGACGAGCACGTCGAGGCTGTCTCGATACCCCTGCCACGTAATCCACACTGCGCCGTCCGCGTCTGTCGTGGCGGCCGGGCTGATGTCCGGGCCGGGATCGCTGGTGACCCGCAGCTCGCCCGACCAGCGGCCCTCGCGACGATAGCTGGCATAGATGTCGAAGTTTCCGTCTACCTGCTTGGAGCGCATGACCCACACGCGCCCCTGCCCGTCCACGGCCACCGCCGCAGAGTAGATATCTTGGCCGCCCGCCCCGACTGCCTGAGGCTCTCCCCACTCCCCGCTAGGCACCGAGTATTCGCGCAGCCAGATGCGGTCGCCTCCCGCCGGTCTCGACAACGGATCGAAGGAATCGGGCTCGGTCCGCAGCTGACGGCGCCACCTCATTTCGCGAGCGCCATGCGTGAACTCGACATATGCCATATAGACGGTGTCGCCGAACTTTGCAATGGCGGGCAGGTCCTGTTCTTCGATCGAATCGGTAAGGACCGTAGTGACCGGTATTCTCTCAACGGATACTCGGCCGCCTAGGAGCAGCGCGGGACTTCCGAACCCGACCTCCGAAGCGTGGAAGCTCGCGCTGCCCTGCGATGTGCGAATCCGGAACACCGGGTCAGCTCCGACCGTCTCTGCGAGCGCGTAGACGCCTGCTTCAAGCGCGGGGTAGAGGTCGAGATTGGTCATGCTGCGCGTCAGGGCAACGCGGCGGGTCGCGAGCCGCCAGCTCGATCCGGACACCGAGTCCTCTCGGCCGAGCCGCCAGCCGGACAGCTCCAGAATCCGAGCGCCCGAAGCTTCCAGCGAACCGTCCCAGCGCGTCGGTTCTTCGTCACCGACTCCGAACAGGATGCAGTACTGCACGCGTTCTGCCTGTAGCCCGGTCGCAAGCAGCAGAGTCAGCGGCATCAGCCTGAGGAATGTCATAGCAAGCGATTCTCCAGCAGCCACATTCTAAGCCCTGCAATCACGCTGTATAATCGGCGTAGGCGTCGAGTGCCTTTACTCGCAATGCAACGAACCGCGCTGATTCTGGCCATTGTCGCCACGGCCCTGGCCCTTGCGTGCGGCATCGGCCCGATGCCGGACGAGGACGGCAATTCCGCCGCGGCCGCCGAAAACTCCGCCAATCCATCGATCCCGGAATTCAGCCTGCGGGACTTGGACGGCAAGACGCACACCAACGCCGATATCGAAGGCAAGGTCGTCCTGCTCAACTTCTGGGCCACTTGGTGCGGCCCGTGCAAGATCGAGATGCCGTGGTTCGTCGACTTCCAGCGCAAGTACAAGGATCGCGGCTTTACAGTCTTGGCGGTCTCTCTGGACGAGGATGGCTGGGATCCGGTGCGCGAGTTCGCCGAGAAGATGGAATTCAACTTTCCGGTGTTGCTGGGCGATGACGCCGTCTCTGACGCTTTCGGCGGCATCATGGTGCTGCCCACCACCCTGATCGTGAACCAAGCGGGCAAGATCGTTTTCACCCACCAAGGCTTGGTGGCTAAGGCAACCTACGAAGAGGAGATCGAGGTTCTGCTGGACGTGAATGCGACCGCATCGCTCTAGCGCAACCCGCCTCAAGGCCGTTGCTGCGCTTTTCGCCCTGCTTGCCGCGCCGCTGCCGGCCCAGCAGTTAGGGTTCGCCGCCGCCACGATCGAGCCCAGCCCGGGAATTCGGATCACCGACACCGGACCATTGCGGGTCCCGATCGCGGTTCGCATCCGCCGCGGCTACCACATCAATTCCGACAAGCCGAACGATCCGTACTTGATCCCGACCTCCTTGGCTTGGCCCGACGTTCCGTTGCGCATCGACTCGGTCGCCTATCCGCCCCCCGAAGAGGTCAAGTACGACTTCTCGGACAAGCCGCTCTCGGTGTACTCGTCGCGCGTCGAAATCGTGACGACCTTCCACGTGGAGTCCGTGCCGGCGGATACGGGCGAGCTGCGGGGCTCGTTCCGCTTCCAGGCGTGCAACGACAAAGCCTGCCTGCCGCCCAAGACACTGCCCGTCAGGGTTCCGGTTCGCCGCTGAGCCGACGGGATTCCGCTATCATTCTTGGCAATGCCGACCCCTCGAGTGCGCCTTGAGCGGAGCGCCTGCGTGGCCACCTTGGTGCTCGACCGCCCGGAAGTCCGCAACGCGCTGGACAACGACACTGTCGAGGAGCTTTCCGACAAGCTGCGGTCGCTGGCGGCGGATTCGGGCGCGCGCGTGGTCCAGCTGGCTGGGGCCGGAAGCTGCTTCAGCGCCGGTGCCGATTTGCGTGCCATGCGCCGCATGGGCACCGCCGACCCGGCACAGAACCTGGCCGACACTCGCCGCTTCGTCGAGCTGCTTCGACTGCTGCATGCGATGCCCAAGCCGACCGTCGCCCGCGTTCAGGGCGCTGCAGTGGGTGGCGGCGTGGGCTTGGTCGCTTGCTGCGATGTCGCGGTTGCTTCCGAGGATGCCTTCTTCCGCCTGAGCGAGGTACAGCTCGGACTCGTGCCAGCGATGGTGGGCCCGTATCTGGTCGAAGTGCTTGGTGCCAAGGTGGCGCGGCGTCTGATGCTGACTGCCGAGCGCTTCGATGCGCTGCGCGCGCAAGAGTGGGGGCTCGTTGACGAGGTGGTCCCGACGACGGAGTTGGATGCAGCGACCCAGAAGATGACGGACCGCTTGCTCAGGGGCGCTCCGGGCGCGCTGGCGACCTGCAAGGAGCTTGTGCGCGAGATTTCAGACAATCCGCTGGACGACGGGATCCGCGACCGGACAGCGCAGGTTCTGGCAACGCGGAGGTCTACGGACGAGGGGCGTGCCGGGGTGCGCGCCTTCTTGGACAAGGGGCGTGCGCCGTGGCTGGCAGCCAAGGGGGGAGGAACTCAAACATGCAAGACGTAATCTCTGGATCAGCCCTTACCCGCAGGCGGGCGTTGCAATCATTTGCGGGCGGGGCGGCAGCATTTCTGACGCGCTGCGGGGGCTCGTCCGCGCCGCGCCCCAACATCTTGCTGGTGATGACCGACGACCAGCAGCACTCGCAGATGAGCTGCGCGGGCCATCCGCTGCTGCAGACGCCCAACATGGACCGCCTGGCCAGCGAAGGAGCGCGCTTCGCGAACGCCTACTGCACCAACTCCCTGTGCGCTCCGGGCCGGGCTTCCGTTCTGACGGGCTGCTATTCGCATGTCCACGGAATCCGCGGCAATTCCGAGAAGGCCGACGCCGTGGAAGAGCTCGACCCGAGCCTGCCGACGTTCCCGCAATTGCTCCAGCAGGCCGGATATCGCACTGGCTTGGTCGGCAAGTGGCACCTGCGCCAGCAGCCCCGCGGCTTCGACGAATGGAAGGTGCTGCCCGGGCAGGGCGTCTACTTCGATCCCGACTTCATCGCGAACGGGGAGCCGAGCAAGGAGTCCGGCTATGCCACCGACATCACGACCGACTTCGCCCTCGACTTCCTGCGTCGCGGCGGCGCGGGGCCGTTCTGCCTGCTGTACCAGCACAAGGCCCCGCATCGGCCGTTCACGCCCGCTCCTCGGCACGCGGACATGTTCGCCGACATCGACTGGCCGAAGCCATCGACGTATGACGACGACTACGCCACTCGACGAGTAGCGGCAGAGGCGCGCGACATGCGTTTCGAGGTCAGCCTAGAGGGAGACTACGCCGACCTGCCGCCCGGCTTGAGCCCGGACCAGAAGCGCGAATGGATCTACCAGCGCTTTGCCAAGGACCACCATCGGGCGGTATACGGAGTTGACGAGGGACTGGGCCGCGTTCTCGACTACTTGGACACGTCGGGCTTGGCCGAGGACACTCTCGTGCTCTACACGACCGACAACGGCTACTTCATCGGCGAGCACGGCTGGTATGACAAGCGCTTCATGTACGAGCCGGCGTTGCGTATCCCGTTGCTCGTGCGCTACCCGCGCTTGGTGGCGGCCGCGCAGGTGGAAGGCCGCCCGGCCTTGAATGTCGACATCGCGCCGACGCTGCTCGACTTCGCCGGCATCGACGTGCCCGACCAGATGCAGGGTCGCAGCTTGCGACCCCTGCTGGAAGGCAACCCGCCGGACGACTGGCGGGACTCGGTCCTGTACAGCTACTACGAGAACTCGTGGGCGTTTCGCGAAATGGCCCGCGAGCAAATGACGGACCCGAGCTTCCAGTACTGGACTCCGCACAGGGTGAGCCCGCATCGCGGAGTCCGCACCGACCGCTACAAGTTGATCGAGTACTACGGGGAGGGGGACTATTGGGAGCTCTTCGATCTGCAGGAGGATCCCGACGAGCTGCGGAACCTTTACGCGGAGCCCGGACACGCCGATTTGGTCCGGGAGCTGCAATCCGAACTCGTTCGCCTGAGGGACCACTACGGAGAGCGTGGCTGAGGCGCGCCGCGGGAGTTGACCGCCTTCCGTGCCTGCCGTCGCGGCCTGATCGTCCATGTCTGAATCCGGCGCACAGCCGCGGCCTGGCTGGCTTGCGGAGCTGGCGTCGCGGCCCAAAGCAGAACTGCACCTGCACCTGCGGGGCGCCATCCCTCGCGAATATCTGAGCGACCGGGTTCGCAAGCACCCTCCTGCCCGAGCCCTTGAGTCGGCACCGCCGAACCAACTCGCAAGACTCCGCCGGCAGCCCGCCATTGCACGCATTCTGGCCGCCAGCGATCCTGTCGAGGAACTGGACGGGCTGTTCCGCTTTGAGAGCCTCGATCAATTCTTGGCGGCCTATTTCTTCACAGTCTTCTTCGTGCGCGAAATCGACGATTTCCGTGACTTGGTCATCGGCGTCCGAGAGCATCTCCTCGCCCAAAACATCACCTACGCCGAAGTCACGGTCTCAATCCCCGAGTACTTGCAGCAGGGATTGCCTCTAGAGGGAATTCTGGAAGTACTGGGAAGGGATCCGCCAGCCCGACCCAAGGTGCGCTGGATCGTGGACTTGGTGCGCAACTACGGACCGGACGCGGCGGAGAAGCTGCTTGAGCGATTGCTGCCGATGCTGCCGCCGACCGTGGTCGGGCTGACGCTCGGCGGAGCCGAGCGCCTGTATCCGCCCCAACATTTCGAGCGCGTCTACGCGCTTGCCCGCGAGGGCGGGCTCCGGACCACGGTCCACGCCGGCGAGGCTCTCGGGCCTGAGAGCGTCTGGCAGGCTCTGGACACGCTCCGGGTCGAGCGTATCGGGCACGGCGTCCGCGCGATTGAAGATCCCATGCTGGTCAGTCGCCTTGCCGAGCGCAAGATCCCGCTCGAGATTTGCCCGACAAGCAACGTCCGGACGGGCGTATACCCCTCGATGGACGAGCACCCCGTGCGAGCCCTGTACGAGGCTGGCGTGCCGATGTCGATCAACACCGACGATCCGACGTTCTTCGGCGTCTCGCTCGCCGAGGAGCTGGCCGGACTCCGGAGCCTTGGTTTCACAGAGGGTGAGATCGACGGGCTCGCGAGCGACGCCTTCGCGTTCGCCTTCGACGCCGAGGCGGCCGCTTAGCCCGCCCCGGCCGGAGGTCGCAGCTTGCCCGTGAGTTCGGCCGCCCTGGTGGTGCCCTCGGCATCGAGGTAGGCGTCCAGCTCGCCGGGCAGGTCGGCGACCCGCGCCGGATCCCAGAAGCTCGCCGTGCCCACCTGTACGGCCGTAGCGCCACACAAGAGGAACTCGACGATATCTTCGGCCGTGGCGATCCCGCCGACACCAATGATCGGTACGTCCACTGACTGCGAGACCTGATGCACCATGTGCAGGGCGACGGGCTTGATGGCCGGCCCGGACAAGCCTCCCGAACCGGTGCTGAGGACCGGCCTGCGCCTGTGCGCGTCGACTGCCAGGCCGCGCAGGGTATTGATCAAGCTCAGGCCGTCGGCGCCGGCTTCGACGGCTGCCCGCGCCATCTCGCTGATGTCGGTGACGTTCGGCGAGAGCTTCACCAGCAGGGGGCGCCGCTTGGCCACCGCTCGCGCCGCCTCGACCGCTCGCGACAACTCGCCTGCGTGCGCGCCGAACTCCAGGCCGCCTCGCTTGGTATTAGGACAGGATACGTTCAGTTCATAGGCCGCCAAGCCCTCGGCGTCCTCAAGGACGCTCAGGACTTCAACATAGTCAGCGAGGTCGTAGCCGAAGACGTTGGCGAAGACCGGGACGCCGAACTCCCCCAAGAGCGGGAGCTTCTCGGACACGAACGCCTTCACGCCGACGTTTTGCAGGCCGATCGCGTTGAGCATGCCCGCAGCAGTCTCGGTCACGCGAGGCGAGGCGTTGCCGTGGATCGGTTCCCGGGACAAGCCCTTGACTACGATCGCTCCGATGCGCTCGAGCGCCGCCTGGCTGGCGAACTCGCCGCCGTAACCGAACGTGCCGCTCGCGGCGATGACCGGGTTCTTCAGTTCGATGCCGCAGAGCGCGGTGCGCAGATCAGCCACGAGTCAGATCACTCCATTCTCCGCGCTCTCGCTGTGCGATCCGGCTCCGGAGGTGCCGCGCCGAATGCTGATAGATTGATCTTTGGGCACCAGCAGCCATTATGACTTGGCCATCGTCGGCGGCGGAATCAACGGTTGCGCCTTGGCCCGCGAGGCGGCTCGAGCAGGCTTGCGGGTGGCCTTGCTGGAAGCGCGCGACTTCGGGGCCGGAGTCACCAGCCGTTCGACCCGCCTGATCCACGGCGGGCTCCGTTACTTGGAGAACTTTCGATTCACGCTCGTGCGCGAGTCATTGAGGGATCGTGCGACGCTGTCGCGCGAGTTTCCCGGCATTGTCCGGCCCCAGCCGTTTCTCCTGCCGGTGTACCGCAGCGATTCCCGCGCACGGTGGTACATCGCCTGCGGGATGGCTCTGTATCGCCTGCTTTCCGCAGACGGCACTCTGCCAGCGCCCAGACGGATCAGTGCAAGCGAGCTGCTGGCGCTGCTGCCCGAGCTCGACCCGGATGGGCTGGTCGGCGGCTTCGAGTATTTCGACTGCCAAGCCGTTTTTCCGGAACGGCTTGCGCTCGAGATGGCCATGCAGGCAGAGTCGGCCGGCGCAGAAATCCGCAATCATGCGCGGGTTACCGGACTGCTCTTGCGCGATTCCCGGGTGCAAGGCGTCCGGTTCGAAGGGCTGTCGGGTTCGGGAGAGCTTCTCAGCCGTCTGGTTGTAAACGCCACGGGAGCATGGGTGGACCAACTGCTGGAGTTCGCCAGGGAGGATGCCTCCGAGCCGCTGCTGTCATTGGTGAATGGCGCGCACATCGTGGTGCGCGACCTGCCAGGCGCTCCGCGGCATGCGGTCTACCGCGAGGCCCGGGCTGACCGCCGCCCGTTCTTCATCATTCCGTGGCGCGGCCTGCGGTTGATCGGCACGACAGAAACGTTGTTCTCCGGGGATCCCGCCGTCACGCTGCCGGAGGAATCCGAGATTCGCTACTTGCTCCGGGAGGCCAATGCGCTGTTTCCGGCGGCGGGCCTTGCTCGCGGTGATGTTCTGTACGCATATTCCGGTTCGCGCCCGATCCTGAGAGCCCCGCGGGATGACCTCAACCGCGCGTCGCGCGACCACGCGATCGTAGACCACGAGAAGACGGAAGGCATTGCAGGCCTGCTCACCATGGCTGGCGGCAAGCTGACTACGGCACCATCATTCGCCAGGTCCGCGCTGCGCCGCATTGCGCGCATGTTGGGAATCAGCACCGCTGCCGTAGCACCGGCGCAGCCCCACTCCCTGAACGGGGCCCCTTCCGAGCTTGCAGCACTGTACGGACCGCGCTGGCGCGATGTGCTAGATGCCATCGAAGCGGATCCAGACATGGCGCGTCCCCTGGCCGACGGCTGTTCGACAAAGCGTGGCCAGGTGCTCTATGCCATCGAGAACGAGCATGCCAAGACGTTGGCAGACGTGATGTTGCGGCGCACCGGCGCGGCCTACGAGCCGCGCTACGAGCGCTCATGGGCCGAGGCAGCTGCCGACATCGCCGCCGGAAGGCTTGGATGGGATCGCACCGAAACGGGGAGAGCGCTGGCCGAGTACGATACCGAGCTCGCACAAACTCTCCTGAGGAAATAGCCTGGACCACCCGCCCGGCAGGTGGGTCTAGCCGTTGCGGCAACTAGGCGGCCGAGTCCGGCAATGGCGCCGGGAACGGAACGCGCAGCGGATTCCTTGCCCAAGCGGGCTGGTCAGTTACGATGGCGTTGATGCGTGACACTGGCACGGCCGGCGAGACCTTGGAGGCGCGCAAGCGGCGAGCCCGCAAGATTCTTCGGCGCTTGGATCGCGAATACCCGGCCGCCGAATGCGCCCTCCGCCACAGGAGCGCTTGGGAGTTGCTGGTTGCCACGATTCTCTCGGCGCAATGCACCGACGCGAGAGTCAACAAGGTCACACCGGACTTATTCGCGGCCTACCCCACTGTCTGGGACATGGCGCTCGCGCCCTTGGAGAGTATCGAGGAACTGGTTCGCACCACGGGCTTCTTTCGCAACAAGTCCAAGTCCCTCAAGGGCGCGGCAGAGCGTATCGTCAGCGAGTACGGCGGCGAGGTACCGTCGCGCATGGAGCAGTTGCTAACCCTGCCCGGCGTTGCCCGCAAGACAGCCAATGTCGTGACCGGCACGTGGTTCGGCAAGGCCACAGGCGTGGTCGTCGACACGCACGTCCAGCGCATTTCGGAGCGCCTGGGCCTGAGCGCGGGCAAGGATCCCAAGAAGATCGAGAAAGTGCTGATGGACCTGCTGCCGAGGTCAAAGTGGGTCATGTACTCGCACCAGATCATCCATCACGGCCGTGCGGTGTGCAAGGCGCGCCAGCCCCGCTGCCAAGCCTGCGCGCTGGCGAGGCTTTGCCCGTCCGCCGAGGTCTAGGCTTGGCTCATTGCCGCAGAGTCGGCGGCGGACGGCGCGGATCGGTGGGCTTGAGGGTGGGGCGGAGTTCGAGCCTCACCTTTCGCCTCAGGTCGATGCGGTCGCGTTTGTTCGCGAGCGGAGCGCTCTGCAGGACGATGATTCCCCCCTCGCTCGCTTGGACTAGGCGGGCATCGCGCCCGCCAATCTTCAGGCCGTAAGTATCCCCTGCCCGTAATCCGACCAAGAAGATGTAGGCGTTCTCCGGGGCCTGTTCCCGAGACGGCTCCCATGACAGTGTGGTCTTGGCCGGGGGCGTGACCGGCACCACGACGGCTTCCGGAAAATAGATCGGCGCCAGTCCGCGAAAGTTGGTGGTGGTCGACAATTCACCGCTCGCCAGCAGTTCCAAGCGCCCTTCGGAGTACCCCAGCCAAGTCGCGGGCAGGTCCCAGCCCGAGCGGCCGAAGATTCGGCCGCGGATCGGATCGTGGGCGAGAAGAGGGGACGACTGCGCGGTGAGCCCTGGCAAGTACGGATTTACCCAGAGGAATTCGTAGGGCGCGACTAGCTGCGATGTCTGCTGGTAGCCCTCATCGCGAATCCAGCCCTGCAAGAACTGGAATTCCGGCAGGTTGGACTCATAGGCGACCAGCAGCATCTCCGCGATCCGGTAGAGGGGCGCCTGCCGCCGCGCCAGTTGCTCGTTTGTGCCGTAGCGCGACGGCCAGCGCAATCTGCCGCTGTCGGTTTCGATGTCCAGCGGGTAATAGCTCAGCAGCCGGCAGCGCGCCAGCGACCGCAACGCATCGATTCCGGGCTGCAGCGGATCCGATTCCAGATTGTGTCGGACCACGAGCCCAGTCTCCAGCGCGGCGATCAAGTTCTGGCCGTCGTCACCGATCGAGCCGTCCCTCAGGCTCGGCATCACTTCGGTTCTCCAGTGCTCGCCAAGGAGGGCTGCAAGAGCGGCTTCGGATTCATCCCAGTCGCCTGCCGCCGCGATCGACGCTAGGATCGCGGATCGTATCAGCCCCACGCCAAGGGCCGCCTGGGGCAGCAACGACGAGACGGCGGTTGCCATCGCCTCCCGCAGTTCGGCTCGCTCGGATGGGTCGAACAGGTCGTAGCACCAGTCGTAGACGAGCGCAGCCTGGCGCAGCTCGCCCGCGTTGCCGATGCCGTTCTCGGACAATCGCTTGCTCCAGGCGACCGCGGCGCGCCCGGCTGTCTCGGCTCCCTCGACCTGGAAGCGCAGCGCGTCGACCAAGGGCTGCTCTTCAAACGCGGTCTCGGCCGCGACGAGATCGCTTAGCGACCGCCAGCGCAGCGACTGGCGGTCGACATCATTGCGCAGCCGTTGTAGGCGGCTCGGCTCCAAGAACAGCCGCGGGTGCTCCTCGTACACCCGGAATTCAGCCTGCCCGAACGCTGCGTCGCCGAGGCACAGCAGCGCACACCCGAGCGTTGCGACACATAACGCGCGCATCGAGTCCCCATTGTACGGATGCAGGCCTCGGCCGAGGCCCTGTCCAGAAACCACTTGGTGGGGAGCTTCGTCCTACGAGTTCGATACGGGAGAGTCATGATGCGGCGAGCAGGCTCCACGCTTCGAACGGCGGTTGCTCTGACAGCCTGCCTGCTGTTCGCCTGGCTCCCTCTTGCGGCGGCGGAGGCCGACCGCGTCGCTCGCTACACGGTGGTCTTGGACGCGCCCGCGACCGGGAAGCGCTTGTCGATGGCCCGCGGGAAGGCGCACAGGCGCGCGCCGGGCCGCGTCTCGGCGACCAGTTTCGCGGTCGTGGCTCGGGCCGTGGCAGCTACTCAAGAACCGGTCGTGACGGCGCTGGAGGCGGGCGGAGCCACGGTCCTTGGCAGCGTCCAGAACGTGCTCAACGCGGTATTCGTCCGCGCCACCGTGACGCAAGCCGCGGCATTCGAGTCCATTCGTGGCGTGAAGAGTGTGATCCCGAGCCGCGACTTCGAGGTCAAGCTGGACAGCGTGGCCGATGTAACCGGCTTGAACGCTGTTAGGCTGCGTCCGTCAGGCCTCGGCGCCACCGGCGAGGGTGTCAGGATCGCAATCATCGATTCCGGCCTGGACTTCCTCCATCCGGCCTTTCAGGACGACTCCCTGCCGGAGCTGACCGGCTATCCCAAGGGCAGGCCGGAAGACTTGGCGCTCGCCAACCGCAAGATCGTGGCGATCCGCAGCTACATGCGGTTGCAGAATTCGGGGGACCCTGCGACCTCTACGCCGGATGACAATTCGCCGGTCGACTTCAGCGGCCACGGCACGGCAGTCGCGATGGTTGCCGCAGGCAAGCGCGTCGAGTCTCCGGCCGGACCCCTCGAAGGGATCGCTCCGAGGGCCTATCTCGGCATATACAAGGTGACGGGCACGCCCGGGATCAAATCCTCGGCCAGTTCCCAGGCGCTGATCGCGGCGATCGATGACGCTGTCGTGGACGGCATGGACATTCTCAATCTGAGCATCGGCAAGGTCGCGACCCATCCATGGAACTCCCACGGTTCCGACTGCGGCGACCTGCTCGGAAATAACTGTGATCCCCTGGCGGTTGCTGCCCAGAGCGCCGTATTCGATTTCGGGCGCGTCGTTGTCGCTTCCGCCGGCAACTCGGGCCAGATCGGGGGTCAAGACGGGCCGACGCGCAACACGATTTCCTCGCCGGCCGTCGCGCCCGATGTGATTGCGGTCGCTGCCGCTGCCAATGCGAGGCGCTTGGAGCAGAGCGTGCAGTTCGGAGGTTTTTCCTACGCCGCATTGACAGGCACGGGTCCCGTGTTGGCCGAGTCTCTGACGGCCCCGGCGGCGCTCGCGGAGACCTTCGAGAACCCGGATGCCTGCCTGCCGTTTCCTGCCGGCGCTCTCGGCGGCAGCATCGTGGTTGCAGAGCGCGGTGGCGACTGCTGGTTTGTCGACAAGGTGGAGCACGCCGCAAGCGCTGGCGCGGTCGGCGTGGTCGTTCTCGACAATGGACCGTCCGATGCGCTGATCGAGATGGGGGCATTGCAGGACACGGACATTCCTGCCTACTTCATCTCGGCCTCCGACGGTTCCGCGCTTGTCCAGCGCGTGGGCGGGGTGCCGGTTGGGACGGCGGCGCAATTGACACTCGATCCCACGCCGACGGCGCGCTTGGCAGATGCCACGCAAATGGCCGCCTTCAGTTCTCGCGGACCCACTCCCGGTCTGAATCTCAAGCCTGACGTGACGGCGCCGGGGGTCAGCGTATACACCGCGGACACGTGGCTCGATGCAAGGCCGAACGGCTTCAACCCCAGCGGGTACCGTCAGGTGCAGGGAACTAGCTTGGCTGCGCCGGTGATCGCTGGCGGGGCTGCCTTGGTCTGGCAGCGAAATCCGACTTGGACAGCTCGCGAGGTGGCGTCCGCCCTCATCAACACTGCCGCCAGGTCTGTGATCGAGGACGGAGCGACGGCGCGCGCGGGCTCCGTCGGCGCCGGTTTGGTGGACCTTGAAGCCGCCCTCGATCCGATCGCAACGGTGGAGCCTCCGACGATCGGCTTCGGAAGGTTTGGCGCTACGTCACTGCCGGTGTGGCAAGAGATTTTCATCACCAACCGCTCGCGCCAAGCCCAGACGTACCGTGTCGCGGTCGTGGCCAGAGACTACGATGCGCGGGCCGCGGTCAATCTCGACGGATTCGGCGATATCGAGTTTCGCCTCCTGCCTGACCAGTACGCCGCGGTGCGGGCGTCGCTGGAAGGCCTCATGCCGGCGCCCGGATCGTACGAGGGGCAGCTGCTGATCACGCGCCACGGCCGTCCGGACGCGCTTCGAGTGCCCTTCCTGTACGTGGTGGGCGACAACGTGCCGCACGACGCCTACGCGATCGCTCCGGCGGAGCGGAGGGGGTTCTCCGGCGAGAGCAGGACAGAACGGCTGCTCGGCAAGTTCGTGGATCGCAACGGCGCTCCGGTGGCCGGTCAACCGGTCGAGTTCGCCGTTGTGGAGGGCGACGCGCAGATTCTCTCTGCGCAGCCGCTAACCGACACGTACGGCTTGGCGGTTGCCGAAGTCGAGTTCGGTCCGTCTGCGACGCCGCAGGTGGTGGAGGCCTACGTTGGCGGCGAGAGGGTTCGCTTCGAGTTCACGGCGGACCTGTTGCGCCCGCGCATCGACGAGATCGTCAACGACGCCAGCCACGCGCCGGGCCAGCCGGTGGCACCGGGCTCGCTGGCCACGATCTTCGGAAGTGCGCTTGCCGAATTCCCGGGAGAGGCTCTGCACTCCCCGCTCCCGGTTGCCCTCAAGTCCGTGAGCGTCAGCTTCGACTATCCGGAACTGGGTGTGAGCGTGCCCGCGCGCGTGTTCCTGGCCGGCTCGGATCGCTTGGGCATCCAGGTCCCTTGGGAGTTGGCAGGCCTCAACTTCGCCTACGCCAAGGTCCGTGTCCGCACGCGCGACGGGCTGAAGCTGACGGCCGATCCCTTCGTGGTCAATCTTGCCGATGTAGCCCCCGGGGTCTATGTCTATATCACCGAGGGCGGGGGCCAGTCGGCTGCCTTTCACCTTGACGGCCGACCGGTCACCCCCGATGCTCCCGTGGCTGCGGGCGATCAGGTGGCCATCTACCTGACCGGTGCCGGACCCTACGGGCAACAGTTGCGGTCCGGCACAGCCGCGGCCGACCGGTCCGAGACCGTCCACGCTCCGGCAGTCATGGTCGGAGGAGTTAGGGCATCGGTGACTTACGCGGGTTCCGTTCCAGGCGTGGCAGGCGTGTCTCAGATCGAATTCGTCGTGCCAACAGGGCTGCCCAGCGGCAACGCGGACCTGGCCGTGTCGATGCACGGCGCCCACAGCAACACCGTGTCGCTGGCGGTCAGGTGATCAGCCGGATCACCTGTTCCCGCCCAGCTTCTCGCCCGGGCGCAGCAGGGACGGACGCTTGCGCTTTCTCTCAGCCTGTTCAGCGGCTTCTTCCTGGCTGGCCTGCTCGACTTCCTTGCGCCGCTCTGGCGCCATGCGCTCCTTCTGGCGCCGCTTCTCGGACTCCTCTTGCAAGACCACCGTGCGTTTCCTGACGCCCAAGTCTTCGGCCAGCAGTTCCAAGCTGTCATCGGTGATGCCGATGGCGTCTTCCAGCACGAATTCATAACGCCAGGCGTCGTCGGCGTCCGCTCCCGCGACCGCGGCCAAGCGGGCCGCGAACACCTGCTCGGCCTTCAGCAGGGCCTCCAGTGCCCCGTCGAGCTTCTTGTTGCGCAGCAGGGCGTCGTCGATCACGTCATCGACGGCTTGAATGATCGACGAATACTCCGTCAGGGAGCGGTGGATCTTGGCGCCGCGCCCGGCTTCTTCTTCTGCAAGGGCCTGTTCGATCAGCTCGAGACGCAAGGTCGCGAACTTTGTGTACGCGCTGATGCGCTTGTCGAGCTCCTGGCTGTCGCGCAGGACCTCGATCTCGTAGTCGGTCAAGAACTCTCGGTTGCGGGGCAGTTCCTGCCCGAAGGCGGGGACGAGAGCGCAGAGGATCGCAAGTATGAGTCGGGCTAGCATCGCGCTCCCCTAACTCTAATGGTTTGGCCTGCCGATGCCAACTCCCTCTTCCGCGTTCAGCCGGCTGCTCGCTTGATCGCGGATCGCATGCCAGACCCCGCGGCGCTTACTCCCTTGGTCCCATCAGGCCGCGCAGCAGCCTTGCATTCGCCGTCTCGATCCGCTCGATGAGCCCGTCGAGGTCAGCTTGGTCGCCAAGGTACAGCTTCCTTTGCAGCTGCTTCAGCTGCACTAGCAGTTTGCGCGTCTGGATTTCGGCGTGCTTGAAGTGCCGCGGGTGCCGCCGGGCGTACTTGCCGGTCGCCTCAAGCGAGCTCACCGCCAAGTCCACCGCTTCTCCCATATTCTCGAGCGCTTGGCGGCCGGCTGCCAGATTGTCGTCTCGATAGGCCCTGCTGACTATGTCCAGCTGACCTGACGCGAATGCCAGGGCCCGGCGCGAGCGGGTTTCCCGATCCGCGATAGCCTCGATTTCTGCCAAGCTGCCGCGCTGCGCCCCGAAGCAACACAGCGCTGCCATGCCCGACAACAGCGCAAGGCGCACGCCGAACCTCACCGCTTCTCCAACACCTTGGCAATCGTCTTGAGGCGTTGGGTCGCCTTCCAGGTCTCTTCTTGCATCTCCGTCTCCGGATTCAGAGCCAAGAAGGCACGATATGACTCCTGCGCTTCCTCGTAGAGCTGCAAGCTGTCTTGGCAGAGCGCCCGCAGGTACACGCTTGCAGCCAGCGGCGGGCCGAGCTTCTCCGCCTCCATCAAGGCGCGGAGCGCCGCCGGGAAGTTACCGAGTCGGTACATGGCGAAGGCCAGCCCGTTCCACGCGTCCGCCGCACCCGGATCGACCTCCAGGGAGGCCACGTATTCGCGCGAGGCGCGCTCGTACTCCTGCTGCTGCAGCAGCGAGTTTGCGTAGCGCAAGCGGGCCTTCGCATCACCTGGTGCAGACTTGGCCGCCAAGCTGAGTTGTTCCCGAGCGGCCTCTACGTTGCCAGCTTGGCGATAGGCCTCTGCGAGAGCGGCGTGCCGCCGGGATTGCGGCTCCAGCTGCACGGCTCGCTGCAGCGCCTGCGCGGCGGCTCGCAGGTTTCCGCTCTCGAGCAGCAGGACTCCGATCTCCTCCTGCACGGCGGCGTTGTCGGGCCGATTTCGCGCGAACCTGCGGTACAGTTCGAGGGCATCCTGCTTGAAGCCTGATTCTTCCAGCCGCTTGGCGATCTCCAGCAGCGCGTCTTCGGCGCTCGGGTCCAGTTGCACCGCGCGCAGGTAGTGCGGCACCGCTTCGTGCAACCTGCCGAGCCCTGCCAGCGAGCTCGCCAGCCCCAGCGTCGCCTCTAGCGATGCGCCGTCCAGCTCCAAGACGCGCTGGTATGCGGCCCGGGCCAACTCGGCGTTTCCGGCCTGGCTGTGGGCCGAGGCAGCCAACTGCAGGGCCTGCAGGTTCTCCGGCTGCGCCTGTGCGATGGCTTCGTAGTGGTGCGCCGCGTCTGCGAACCTGTCCGCCTGCATCAGCAGGGTCGCCAGATTCTGTCGCGCCGGTATCAGGTCCGGCTGTTGCTCCGCAATGACCTGGTAGTGTTGGATCGCGCTCGCGGCGTTGCCCGTCGCCTGGCGGGCGTACGCGAGGTTGAAGCGGGCGTTGACGTTGGCGGGGTCGTCCTCCAGCGCCGCTTCCAGGTGCGGGATCGCGCCGGCGAAATCGTTGCTCTCCAGCGCCTGCGCCGCTTCGCGCAGCGCATCGGCTCCCAGCAGCGCCGTCACGCACAGAGCCAAGCCGAATCCGAGTCCTCTGGACACGCCTCAATCGAAGTGTAGCAGCGTGAACGGCCGCCGAGGCTGCGGCGTGCGAGTACCGGGCGGGAATTCAGGCCCGGATGCGATTGAGCAGGGCGATCGCCCTGCCGATGTCGGCGCGCTGCTCTTCGCCGACGATCTCGCGCTCGATGACCAAGGGGCCGGAATAGCCAATCTCGCGCAGCGTGCCGACGTACCGCTGCATGCCCACGTCTCCGTCTCCGAGCGGCGTCTCCCGCCCCCACTCGCCCGGCGTCTCCGGCCACGTGCCGTCCTTGCAGTGCACCGTCAAGACGTGCTCCCGGAGCGTCCGCAGGGCTTCCATCGGCTCGCCGGATCCGTACAGGATCATATTCGCAGGATCGAAATTGACCCCTAGGTTCGGTCGGTCCACCGCGTGCAAGAACTCCAGCAGCGCCGCTGCCGGCTCCTGGCCGGTTTCCAGCGCGAAGGTCTGGCCGTTGCGGGCACAGTGGTCACAGACGCGGCGCACGAGTTCGAGGACGGCTCGGTGCTCGGCATCGCTCGGGTCCTCGGGCAGGCAGCCGATGTGCGCCGCCACGCCCGGAATGCCGAGCGAGCGAGCGAAATCCGACACTGCGTAGGTCCGCTGCTCGCGCTCGCGCCGCGTCGCAGGCGGCACGTAGCCCACGGTCTGCGCACAAATCGGGATGCTGGCGTAACTCTCGCCCTCGAAGTTCATGAAGGCCGTGACGATCTCAATCTCGGAGCGGTCCAGCGCGGCCCGCCAGCGCTCGGCTGCCCCGGGAGTCAGATCCGCCGCGCCATGCACGCCCAACTGGCCGCAGCTCACGCCGAACGCGGCTACAGAGTCGACGATCTCATCGGGCGCGGCGTCGATCCCGAGCACGCCGCCGGTCCAGAACATCAGCCCGACCTGCAGTGGTTTCATCTCAGCTACCTCCGGTAGTCTACAGCAGCGCGGCCGCCGCTAGTCGGTCCGGGCCGCGGCATCGACCTCCACCCACCGGCCTTCGCCGTGGCTGCGCAGCACAGCCTCGACCAGCCGCAATTGCCGCAGCCCGGCATCGAAACCCGGCACCTCCCGAGCCCTCGACCTGTCGCGGCAGGCTGCATAGAAGCGGCGGAAGAATTGCTTGAAGGTGTCGGCGTAGCCTTCCGCGTGGCCGCCGGGCAGATCGGCAAAGGAGCGCGCCTGCTCTTCCAGCAATGACGGATCCTTGACCAGTAGTTCGTTGTTTCCGTCGCGCCGCCCGATCCACAGTTCGTTCGGCCGCTCCCCATCCCAGGACAGGCCGCACTTGGTGCCGTAGATGTCCACGAGCAGACGGTTCTTGCGGCCCGCGGCGACTTGGTTGATCGTCAACGCCCCCCGCGCCCGGTCGCCGAAGCGCAGCAGAATCGCGCCGAAGTCCTCCGTCGTGATCGGGCGGTCCTCGTAGTCTTCCGGCTCAAGCATCTTGCCCGCGTAGGTTTCGATCGGCTTCTTGGGCTTCTTGCGTACCGGGTGAAACGTAGCCAGCTCTGCGCATACCGCTTGGATTCGCTTGCCGGTGACGTGTTCCAGCAGATCGCACCAGTGAGAGCCGATATCGGCCATGGCGCGCGAACTGCCGCCCACCTCTGGCTCGAGCCGCCAGTTGTAGTCTGTGTCGAAGAACAGCCAGTCCTGCGAATAGGTGCCCTGCACCGCCAATACATCGCCCACCTGTCCTGTGGCCACCATGCGCCGCATTTGCGCCACGTTCGGGTAAAAGCGCAGGTTGTAGCTGGTGGCATGCACGATATCCCGCGAGCTCGCAAGCTCGACCAAGCCCCGCGCTTCCTCGGACGTCATCGCCAGCGGCTTCTCGCAGATCACGTGCTTGCCGGCGGTGATCGCGTCGCGGGCGATCGCGAAATGCGTGTGGTTCGGCGTGCAGATATGCACCGCGTCGATAGCCGGATCGTCCAGCAGCTCGCGATAATCGCCCGACGTGCGGGCGATGCCCAGCACTTGCCCGAACTGAGCCGCGAGGTCGGCGGTCTGGTCCGCGATCGCAACGACTTCGGCATCAGCCTGCCTCCGGATGTTCTCAACGTGGACACGGCCCACGAATCCGGTTCCGATCACCGCTACCTGCAACTTGTTCATCACTGTTACGACCTCCGCCGAAGCTCAGGCGCGATGGGACCCCCATCGGCCAGTAAACGAGTGTAGGCGCCCGGCGCGAGCGAATTCAAGCCGCCACGCCTGCCGGGCCGGAATCCGCCAGCTGCACCCGGCTTCGATCCCTCGCCAGTGCGTTTTTCGCCTTCCATGCCCGCGCTGGCCCGCTGAGAGATTCCGTAGCGGCGCGCAGGCATCAGAGGCCAGGCCGATCGTCGCTTCAGGGCCTGCCGGGCAGCCCGTCCGCTTCGGGGACGCTGATGTCCTGACCATCTCTTGGCTCGGGCCGCGAGTACCGCCGGCGAGCGCTCAAGTTTCTTGCGACATACGCGATTAGCGCGGTCTCTTTTCCCGCCTGCAAACGCGAAGAGGTGCTATTCTACTTGCAGTCTGCGGCCCGCAGATTCGTAGCTATGCAAGGAGCCGGTGGAATGCCTCTCGGCACTGAGTGCTGCTGTGACAGTGCGCTGGCCTGTCCGCGCTCTATCTATGCCGGTGCGCGGAGCAGGTCGGCCTTCTTAGAGGCGATTGTATGAGGCTGCGCTCTCTCCTGTCGCTGTTCTCGCACGACCTTGCGATCGACCTTGGCACGGCCAACACATTGGTATACATGGCCGATAGAGGTGTCGTGGTAGACGAGCCTTCGATGGTAGGTATCAATAACGCCACCGGCGAAGTCGAGGCGATTGGCACCGAGGCCAAGCGGATGCTAGGCCGCACTCCGGGCACGATGACGGCCATCCGCCCGATGCGCGACGGGGTGATCGCCGACTTCAAGATCGCAGAGCGCATGCTCACCTACTTCATCAACAAGGCTCACGAACGCACCTTTCTAGTCCACCCCCGCATCGTGATCGGCGTGCCCGGCAATATTACCCACGTCGAGCGCCGCGCCGTAGTCGACTCTGCGATTCGCGCGCATGCCAGCGAAGTGCATTTGGTCGAGCAGGCGATGATGGCGGCTATCGGTGCTGGCCTGCCAGTCTCAGAGCCGTCGGGCAGCATGGTCGTGGACATCGGAGGCGGCACCACAGATGTCGCGGTGATCTCGATGTCAGGTGTCGTGTACTCAAGGTCGGTGAGCGTGGCCGGCAATGCGTTCGACGATGCGATCATCCAGTATCTCAAGCGCAGGCACAACTTCCTGATTGGCGAGCGGACCGCCGAGCTTGTCAAGTTGGAGCTGGCCGCAGCGAAGCCGCTCGAAACGCCCGCAACGATGGAGGTCAGAGGGCGCAATCTAACCAGAGGCGTGCCAGCGGCTCGGGAAGTGACCGACAGCGAAATTCACGGTGCCATCGGAGAGTGCGTCGAAAAGATCATGTTCTGCTTGCGAGAGGCTTTGGAACACGCGCCGCCCGAGATCAGCAGCGACATTTGCGACCACGGGATCGTGCTTACGGGTGGAGGCGCCTTCCTCAAGAACCTTGACCAGTACATCCGCGACGAAGTAGGCGTGCCGGTTACGGTGGCTGAGAACCCCCTCCAGAGCGTGGTCATCGGGACGGGGAAGGTCTTACACGACATTGACCTGCTCAGGCGGGTCTCGATGGCCTAGGGCGGAGCGAGCGGAGGGTAGACGTGCTGGAGTGGCTGGCCAGGCGAAGGAACGGCAGCCTGCTAGGGGTGCTAGTACTCGCACAGCTGCTGATGGTTGGCCATCAGGTTCAGGAGCGTCCCATTGATGCCAGCCTGCGGTATTGGAGCAGCGCCCTATTCATGCCGTTCCAGCGTGCGTGCCAATGGGGGCTCAGCGGCCTGTCGAGCGTGTGGTCTGGCTACGTCTGGCTCGTCGGCACCGCTGCTGAGAACCGGCGGCTTGACGCGGAAGTCTCGCGCTTGCGGCTTGAGAGCCACTACTTGCAGCAGGAGGTTGTCCAGGTGAGCGGCCGTGCCGTGCTGGATGACTTTCGCGCGAGCCTCGCAGCCCGGACGCTCCCCGCCAAAGTGATCGCGCGAGGGCCGAGCCGCAGCGCCCGGGAGGTCTTCCTCGACCGAGGCCGTGAGCACGGCATCCGGCCCGGAATGGCTGTGGTCGGGCCTGCCGGCGTCGTAGGCGGGGTCGAGGAAGCACACGGGGCCTTCAGCATCGTGGTCTTGCTCAGCGATGCTGAAGCCGGAGCCGGAGTCGTGCTTGGAAGGAGCGGTGCGCTGGGGGTCCTTCGCGGGACCAATGGGGCTGTGTCGCGTATCGACTATGTGCCGCCCCACGTGGGAGTCGCGGTGGGCGAGCAGGTCTACACCTCGGGCTTGGACGGCGTCTTCCCGCCCGGCATGCCTGTCGGGGAGGTCGTCAGCGTCGAGACTACTCCTGAGATGCACACGATCGCGGTAAACTTCCACACTGACTTGGATCGCATCCGAGAGGTAGCAGTTGTGTTGCAAACGGAACATGCAGTACTCCCAGACTCGGTGCGACAGATCCTAGCCCAGCTGCCAGAGCCTTCCGAGCCCGGTGTCGAAGGAGAGCTGCGCGCTGGATCTGGAGATGGCCCTGCGGATCGCGTCAAGCGGACTTACGAGATTGCCTTGGAGGCACAGCGGAAGACGATCGGCCTCCTCAGCGGGCGCCCGCCCAACTTCAGCGCCGCCGCCGACTCGCTGCGCGCCGCACGCGGAGAGATGTCGGGTGCCTCCGGAGAGGCTGAGTGAGCACTGGGCTTAGAGCGGTCCCGGAGTTAGAATCCAAGCCTCGCACGCGTGTTTGGTGGCCGTGGTTCATCGGCCTGCCGACAGTGGCACTGGGCCTCCAGACGCTGCTTTCCACGCTCGAGCCAGCTCTTGCCCTGCTCAACCTACCGTTCGTTGCAACGTTCAATCTGATGCTTTGGTGCCGTTCTGCGGCGTCGGCCATGCTGCTGGGTGCGCTTATCGGTTGCATGCATGACGGCCTGAACCACGGCCCAGTGGGGCTGTACGGGATCGTGTACACGATCTGCGGCTACTTGGCGGTGCGCTTCGGCCCGTACTTCTGGCACCGTCGCGCGCTCGAGCTAGGCTTGCTCTTCGCCGCAGCGTACGCGACCCACGAATTCGTCTACGGGCTGGCCCGCAGCTTTCTGGTGACCGAGGGCGGGGAGACGAACCTCGCGCTCGGCTTCGTCTTGACAGCGCTGCACGCTGGCGCCGGCTTGTTCGTCTTCACTATGCTGAACAAGGCGGATTGGAAGCTATGACCGCCTTCGGCGATTCACGATACCGGGCGCCGCGTCGACGCCTACGCCTGTTTGAGGTGTTCGCGACCGCCGTGTTTGTCGGCTTGCTGGGCTCTTTCTGGCAGATCCAAATCGTCGACCATCAGCGCTATCGAGAACAGGCGCGCGAAAACCGCGTCAGGAGGCTCCCCATCGCTGCGGCCCGTGGCGAAATCTTGGACCGCCATGGCCGCTCTATAGCAGGAAGCGAGATGGCCCATACGGCAGTCATTGATCTAGTCACTACTTCCTTGGCGAACTTGCAGAGGATCACCTCCGGGCTCGATCTGGAAATCGACGCGATCTGGCAGAGGCTGCAAGACGCCTCGGAGTACGGCGAGTTCGAGCAGATCTTGCTCAAGGAGAGTCTCTCGCAGCGCGAGCTCGCGTTCCTGCAGGCGCGCCGCAAGACCTTTCGCGAGGTGGATCTGGTCGAAAGGATGCGCCGCAGATACCCAGCCCGCCAAGTCGCCGTGCATGCCACGGGATATGTCGGCAAGGCTAGTCGGCGCGAACTCGCGATGCGGGAGTTCCTGCTCGTCGACTTTGGCTCGGAAGTCGGCAAGAGCGGCATCGAGCGGCAGTACCACCACTGGCTGGCCGGTACAGACGGCAGACAGCAGTTTCTGGTCGACAGTCTTGGCCAGTCCGTCGAGATGCTGCGCGACGTAGCCCCCGTTACGGGCAACAACCTCCGGCTGACCATTGATCTCGACCTGCAGGCCGTGTCCGAGCTCGGCTTGGCGGGGCGCAAGGGGGCAGTCATCGCCTTGGATCCCCGAAATGGCGAGATTCTCGCCATGGCCAGTGCGCCCAGCTTCGACCCGAATCAATTCGTGGTGGGATTCCGAGAGGCCGAGTGGCGCGCCGTGAACTCTGATCCAGCCACGCCGCTGCTGAACCGTGCCATCCAGGGAACGTGGGCGATCGGATCAGTGATCAAGCCGATCATCGGCTTGGCGGGCTTGCAGGCTGGCGTGGCCGGACCGGACTTTGAGGCTCACTGCCCTGGGGGCTTGAACTACGGAGGGCACTACTTCCGCTGTCACAAGCGTGGCGGCCACGGCACGGTGGCGCTAGTCGAGGCGATCGCGCAATCTTGCGACGTCTACTTCTACCACCTCGGCGCCAAGTTGGGGATCGATGTGCTGGGGCGCTACGCTCGCTTGGGCGGCTTTGGGGAGCGAACCAACGTAGACCTGCCAGGCGAGGTTCCCGGCTTGGTCCCGTCCGTGCGTTGGAAGGTGCGGCGTTCCTTGCAGCCATGGTACCCAAGCGAAACCGTCGTAGTTTCGATCGGGCAGGGCGCGATGTCGGTCACGCCGATCCAAGCCGCGCACGCCATCGGCGGCTTGGCCATGGGTGGCGTGTGGCATCAGCCGCGCATGGTGTCAGACGACCAGATGCGCTTGATCGATCCGAGTTACGAGCCGCCCCAGCCACGTGTGGCGTCGATCGACCAAGAGCATCTGGCGACGTTGCGCGAGGCCATGTGGCAGGTCGTCAACGGTTCCGGCACCGGCCGCCAAGCGCGCCTGTCCGGCGTGGAGGTGTGCGGCAAGACGGGCACGGCGCAGCGTGTTTCGAACGAACTACGGCTGAAATCTGGCCGGGCAGACTTCGAGGATGACGCTTGGTTCGTCGGATTCGCGCCGTGCGCGAGTCCCGAGATCGTCGTGGCGGCGCTGCTGGAGAACGGCGCGCACAGCTACTATGCGGCGGCGGTAGTGCGAGACTTGCTGCAGGTCTGGCTGCTCAACCGGCCTCACGCGCCCGTGACCGACAGTAGCAAGACACTGTCCCAGGCGCTCGCGGGGGGGCTATGAACGCTGTGTCCATACGCGGCGGCTCGCGCTGGCACCGGGATTTTGACTGGCTGATGGCTGGCGCGGCCCTGTTGGTCGGCATCCTGGGATTATTCCAGGTGTACAGCGCAACGTTCAACACGAAGTTTCACGCGGCCTTCTCGCAGCATGTCGTCTGGCTTGCGCTCGCGGTCGTCATCTTCGCGACCGTGTCGTACACCAACTATCGCCATCTGGTCTTGCTCTCGCCGGTGCTGTGGGCGATCGGCGTGCTGCTTCTGGTGGCGACCCTGCTGCTGGCCGAACCGGTGAACGGATCTAAACGCTGGCTGCCGCTCCCTTTCGACTTGAGCATCCAAGTGTCGGAGTTCATGAAGGTGGTGCTACTCTTAGTAGCAGCGAAGTACTGCGCTGGGTTCGCAGCCAAGCTTTTCCGCCCGTGGGGTTACCTGCGTGCCCTGCTGTCATTCTTGGCGGTGTTCCTGCTCGTTGTGCTGCAGCCAGACCTCGGCACCTCGCTGAGCATGTTGCCGATTGCAGTCACCGTGCTGTTCCTGTCAAGAATCCCCAAGAAGTACTGGCTGCTGGGAGCGCTTGCGCTTGTCCTGCTGGCACCTATGCTGTGGGCTTCGCTCAAGCCCTACCAGCGGGCTAGGATAGTCGGCTTTCAGAATCCGGGCGATGCGCCGCTGGGAATCGGCTACCAAGTTCGACAGTCAAGGATTGCCGTGGGCACCGGTGGCATGTGGGGTCAGGGATTCTCCCAGGGATCGCAGACCCAACTGCGATTCCTGCCCACGCCCCACACCGACTTCATCTTGGCCTCGTTCGCCGAAGAGCGGGGCTTCGCGGGCGTTGCGTTCATTCTGGGGCTGTATTTCGTGCTGCTGATGCGGGTAGTCGACACAGCCCGGTCAGCGCGGGATCCGGAGGGGACTCTGCTTGCGATGGGTGTCGCCAGCGTGCTGCTCTTCCACATCATGGTGAATGGCGGAATGGTGGTCAACAAGCTGCCAGTCACCGGCCTGCCATTGCCGTTGATGAGTTACGGGGGGTCCAACCTGTTGACGGTTGCGATCATGCTAGGCATTGTCAACAGTGTGCGGATCAGCCGATTCGCGAATTGAATCTCGCTCGCCGGCTCGGGCAGCGGCGTCGGCGGCGGAAGAAGGGTAACAGGGAAGGAGTCAACCTGCGGTCGAAGAGCTGGACGGATCTGGCCGTGCAAAGCGTAAGAGCCCCGCTCGCGTGTGGTGCTCCGCTTGCCGCGAACGTTCCGGCCGGCCTCAGCTAGTCACAGCCCGCCGCAGCGCGGCCCGAGGGCCGAGTTCCGATTGAGAGGTAGGTGTATGAGCTGTAGGGTTCTGACAGTTGCCGCGAGGGCTTGCAGCCACGGAGCCATCCCTTCCCGGAGGATTTTTCCATGTCTCAAGATTTGGTCATCTCATCGAACCCGATTGAGACGACAGTCGCGATCCGCGAGAATGATCGCCTAGCCGAAATCCATGTCGAGCGCCACGGAAACAAGGCGATAGTCGGCAACATCTACAAGGGGCGAGTGACCCGGGTGCTTCCGGGCATGCAGTCGGCTTTCGTCGACATCGGCTTGGAGCGCGATGCGTTCCTGTATGTCACGGACGTAGCCCGGTCGGCGGCGCCTGAGATCGACACAGCCGACGACGGTTCGGCCCCACCGGCCCAGCCCGAGCCGGGAATGCCGGTGGACGAATTGGGCGACGCCGATCCCGAGCCGTCATCGACAACCACAGCGCAAGCGTCCGATGAAGACGCTTCGGACGGCTCGCGCGGGCGCTCGCGCCGTGGCCGCCGTCGAAGCAAGCGGGCCCAGGCTGACAAGCCGACGGGAGGTGCGGGCGAGCCCAGCCCCGAAAATCCTGAGTCCGAGGCTGCGGCGGCGGGTCCTCCGGCGAACCGTCCGCGACGCAGAAGGGCGCTCTTGCCCGGCGAATCGCTGGCCAAATACCGAGGCGGCTCCGGGACCGAGGCGCCTGAAGGTGCCGTCGCTGCTGAAGATGGGGAAGCAACCACGGCCGAAGCAGTCAGCGACGGTTCCGGCAAGCATGCCGACGATGGTGCGCTGGAACCCCCAGAGAATACGGCCAAGCTGGATCCGCCCTCGATCCTTGCACAGTTTTGGAATCCGCTGAAGTGGCTAAAAAAGGGGTCTGAGGATGCGCCCAAGGCGCGCTCTGCAGCGCCGCGCGGAGACAGTCGGCCCTCGCGGTCGAGGCGTCGGAAGCCTGCCAGGGCCGCTGGCGAAGGCCGTGCCGCTGGTGCAAGCGCTGCGCGCCGGGGCGAGCGCGGGCAAAGGGCCGAAGCCCCGGCAGCCGAGCCCCAGCGTCGACGGACCGGGCGCCGCCCGCCGGAGGCCAAGCGGCAGCAGCGTCCCCAGTCCAGGCCGGCCGGCCGGGCCGCCCGTCCCAGGGCGAGGGAGGCCAAGCCCGTCGAGCCTCCCCAGCCGCCGCCCAACATCGCAGAGCTGCTCGAGCCCGGGCAGGAATTGATCGTTCAGGTGAGCAAGGAGCCGGTCGGGGTGAAGGGTGCCCGGATCACCTGCCACGTTTCGCTGCCGGGCCACTACATGGTCTACATGACTAGAGGCGAGCACAATGGCGTGACCAAGCAGATCCAGTCCGAGTCGGAGCGCCGCCGTCTGCGCAAGCTGGTGGACAAGCACTCCGAGGGCAAGGAGGGCGGCTTCGTCGTGCGGACCTCCTGTAGCGGCGTCGGCGACGACGAGCTCTTGGCCGACATGGAACAGTTGCACTCCCTGTGGGCCGAGATTTCCGAAAAGGCAGGCCAGGCCAAGGCACCCGCTCAGCTCCACAGCGACCTAGACATCGGCCAGCGGGTGCTGCGAGAGCGCCTCAGCGAGGATTTCAAGGCCGTGTGGGTCGACTCGAAGGACGAGCACAAGCGGATCGTGAAATTCGTGGAACGCTTCCAGCCGAACTTGGCAGAGCGCGTCAAGCTCTACACCAAGAAGCAGCCCATCCATGATGCCTTTGGCATCACCAAGGACCTGAAGAAGGCCCTCAGGCCGAAGGTCTGGCTCAAGTCGGGCGGCTACTTGGTGATCAACCAGACTGAAGCCCTGGTAGCGATCGATGTCAACACGGGGCGCTACGTCGGGCAGTCGGATCGGCTCGAGGACACGGTGCTGAAGACGAATCTGGAAGCCGCCGAAGAAATCGTCCGACAGCTGCGCCTGCGCGACCTAGGGGGAATCATCGTGGTTGACTTCATTGACATGGAGGATCGCAAGAGCCGACAGCAAGTCCACCAGATGATCCAGGAGGCATTGCGCAACATGCGCTCGCCGACTCGCGTGCTGCCGTTCAACGACTTCGGGCTGGTGGTCATCACGCGCAAGTCCGTGCGGCAGTCCTTGGAGCGGTCCCTGTGCATGCCTTGTCCCTCCTGCTCCGGGGCTGGGACGGTCAAGTCGTCGGAAACCGTGCTGTCGGAGATCTTCTCGGCCGCTAGCCGGCAAGCGAAGAACGGCGATTCCGACGATGACGCGTCGGACAAGGCACTGACACTGCGAGTCCATCCGGAGGTTGCGAAGTCCCTCAAGAAGAAGGGCACGCACCTGGACACCCTGCAAACGGTTGCCGGGGCCACCGTCACGGTGCGCGGCGACGTCTCGATGCATCCGGAGAACTTCAGCCTGCGCTAGCCCGCGGTCGCTGGCGCAAGCCCGCCCCGGATGCGTGCTTGCGCCCGTCGGGTAGCCTCCTCGAGGACGCCCTGCGTCCGCGCCGCGAGCCACACGGAGTCTGGCGGCGCTCTGGCGATCGAGAAACTGATCGACGACGGAAGCCTGTCCGAGGCGGCCACGGCTCTGGAGGCGCGTGTCGCCGACTCCGGCCTGACGGCCCGCAATCTGCTGCTGCGCGGGCTCGTCGCCTACCGCAGCGGCCGGTATGAGGCAGCGCTGCCCGACCTGAAGCAGAGCTTTGCTCTCGACGAGCGGGATCCCGATACCAGCAAGGCCCTCGGCATGTGCTTGGTCAGGCTGGGCCGCGAGGATCTGGCCGACACCTTCTTCCAGATCGCGGTCAGACTTGCGCCGGACGACGCGATGGCCCGCTACTATCTCGGCTTGAACGCCTACACGACCAAGCGATTTGACGAGGCGAGGGAGGCCTTTCGCGAAGCGGTGCGCTTGCGACCCGCAGCGGCGGAGAACCATAGCTATCTGGGCAGGAGCTACGAAGCGCTGGGCCAGATCGACCTCGCCCGCAAGCATTACTTGGTCGCCAGCGAGCTCAATCAGCGGCGCTCTCCGCCCTCCGCGGACCCACCTCTGCTGTTGGGGACTCTGCTGTTCCGGCAGGGCCGCCTTGACGAAGCCGAGCGCTATCTCAGGCAAGCACTCGAATACGATGACTCGCAAGCGCTGCCCCACTACTGGCTCGGACTGCTCTTCGAGCGGGAGTCGGAGCTCCGAGCGGCGATACGCTCCTTGGACCGCGCGGCGGCGCTGGCTCCCACCGACCATCGCCCGCACTACGCACTGGCCCGGATCCACCGGAGGCTTGGCGACAGCGCACGGGCAGAAGAAGCGCTGAACAGGTTTCGCGAACTCAGACAGCGCTCGGAAGCGGAGACCTTTTGAGGCCGGGCCAGGGTCGAGCTCGCACTTCGGCCGGACCGGGGCGGGGCAGGTGCCGCGGGCACCGCACGGTCATTGCGATAGCCGGGCTATTCCTCGTCCTGGAGTCCGAAGCAGTACAGAGTCGATGAGAAGTCCACTGCGTATACCTGCCCGTCCGCGACCGCGATTCCGGTGAAGTGGCTCCAAGTGTCGATCGCATCCGGACCGGAATCGAACAATACCTTGCCCGTCTGAGCGTCCAGGGCCTGCAAGCGGGCGCTATCTTCGTGCTCGATCCGCTGGGAATCCTTCAGTAGCTCTTCGGAATTGAATTCCCCGAACGGCATGATGCCGGCATTGATCGATTGCCGCGCGTTCTCGCCGTTGGACAGCACGAACACGACGTCGTTGGCGATTGCCACCGGCTCGGGCACGGCCGAATCGCCGCTGACCCACTCGGGCTTCAGGTACGGGTCGCCAGTGTCGGGATGGTCGGCTACGGTGAATGCCATCACGGAACCGTTCGGGTTCGGCCCGTTCTCGATCGGGAACTTGGGGGCCTGCACAGATACCGGCCCCCACGTGGGAGCGTAGACCCAGACCCGCCCTCGGGCGTCCACGTAGCTTGAGAAGCCGCCCCACAGCCCCTTCGCTTCGAACCACTCGTCGTCGTTGGAGAGCAGCGGCGTGGTGTAGAGGTTGTCGTGGTGAGTCAGGCCGCCCATGTCCTCGGCGTCCATTAGGTAGAGCACGCCCTCCTTGCCGCCGATGACCACCAGTTCCCGGCTCTTGTAGTCGAGCACCAAGGCCGATGCCGTGATGTCGAAGTCCCGCTTCCAGACGTACTCCCAGTTGGTCGGCGTGTAGTAGTCGACCAGCTTGAGCGTGTCGGGATCCAAGCGGAACATGGTGTTGCCGAAGATGCGCAAGCCGGGGTTATACGGCGCATCCCCGGTCCCGGCATAGATCCCCCCGTCCTTGCCGATTGCGACGCCGGCCCGGCCCCACACTCCCGCGCCGTACTCGGGCGTGGAGCGCCACACGCGGATCACGATGTTCTCCGGATCCGACACGTCGATCGAAGTCACGCCCGAGACCGTGTCGCCGCAGTTCTGCGAGATGGGTGTGTACAGCACGTCACCGATGCGGTTGAGGCTCCACGTCTTGGCAAACGCCGGCACCCATTGCTGGGAGCGGTACTTCTCCTTCCCCGTGGCGAGGTCCAGAGCGTACAGACGGCCGTCTGTCGAGATCGCGTAGATCGTGTTCTTGGAGCGGTCGACCGTGGGCGTGGCGTTCAGCCCCTTCGGGCAGAGCCACATGCCGGGAACCTTGTTCGCGACGTCCGTCCGGAATTTCTTCTCCCAGACGATCTCTCCGCTGAGCGCGTCGATCGCGTAGAAGACATCGCCGGTGCCGGCGATGTAGACAAGGTCCTTGCGGGCGCGACGCCCCTCTCCGACCCGCACGTCCGTAACCACGATGGGCGCGGTGAGCGCCGCCAGCGACTTCTCCTCGTTCTCCACCGTGGTCTTCCACTTCAGGACCATGTCGCCGACGTTGTCGCGGTTGAGCGTGACCTCGGAGCGCGCCCAGCCGCTGCGCCTAGCGTCGTACCCGAACGTAAGCCAATCCCCGGCCCAGCCGGGCGCGGCTGCCGCCAGCAGTGCGATCAGTAGAGTTTGGAGGTGTCTCATGATGGATGGTCCTATTGTGAATTACCGGGGGATTCGCTCTCGCTTGGGTCATTCGGCTGCGGCGAGCCGAGCAGGATTCGCTGATCGAGCTGCCGGCGCTCGGTCTGTAGTCGTCGGTACTCGGCCAGCTGGACCTCTTGAGCGGACATGTCCCCCGCCTTGCGGTACGCGCGCGCCAGCTGGTAGCGCGAGCTGGCATCCGTTGGATTCAGCTCGACCGCCCTTTCCAGCTCGCGGACGGCATCGGCAGTTCGATCCATGTCAAGCAGCAGCGTGCCCAGCGCGACGCGCGCTTCGGAGAACTGCGGTCGCAGTTTGACCGCCCGGCTAACCTTGTCAAGGGGGAGTGTGTCTAATTTCTTGGCGGAAGCTCGATTTCCGTGTCTTTGACGGCAAATCTGACCTCGGACCCTGCGGGCACCTCGACGAATAGGTGGATCTCAGGCCGCTGCCGAGAGAGCAGCGGGTTACGGTGTATCGCGGACAGGTTCGCCGTCGCGGGTGCAGTACGCGGATCAGGCAGGACCGTAGGCGGAGTCGTAGACAGACTTCAGGTAGGCGAAGTCCGATTCGATGGCGTGCATCTCCTTCTCGATGCGCTGCGCCTCGGTGGGGGCCTCGATCTTGTACTCGACATGCAGCGAGATCGGCCCGCTGAATCCGCTGGCCGCCAACAGTTTGAAGAACTTCGGGTAATCGACCATTCCTTGGCCGAGCGGGCACATGCGGGAGTGCCACTTGCCGCCGCTTTTCTCCCAGTAGAAGTCCTTGCAAGCGACCATCTTGAGCCGATCCTGCAGCCGGTGGAAGCCGATTTCCCAGCCCGCCGAGCCGCCCTCGATCGTCGCGTGGCAAGGATCGAAGTAGAAGCCGATCTGCGCGGGATCGGTGTCGCGCAACAGCCACCAGTGGTCCCATAGCGCGCTGCCGACATACGTGCCCGAGTGATTGTGGAAGCCGCCCGTGATGCCGGCATGGCCGGCGATCGCGGCTAGGCTCTCCACATCCTTCTTGATCTTGGACAGGTGGGCGTCGAAGTCGGAGTATTCACGATAGCGGTAGTAGCCGAGCTTGAAGAATGGGATGCCCAGCTCGGCGGCGGTGTACAGCGTAGGGCGCGCCGCAGGGTCCCGGCTGTACAGCAGCGCGGTCGAGATCATCGGCAGCGCGATCCCTTCGGCCGCCAGCGCCTCGAATGCCCGCGGCAGGTCGCGCTCAACATTCTCCGGCAGCACGTGTCCCCGCGGGCGTGTCGTCAGGTCGGCTCCCGCAAAGCCCAGCGAGCGCAGCGTGGCTGCGAGTTCCTTGTAGCCGAGATGGGGCAGGTGCTTGGTGAACAGGCAAAGCGTCGGCTTGTTTTCGGCCGCGCTGCCGGTTGCCGCGGCGGCTGCGGCGGAGGCGGCGAGCAGTTCGCGGCGGGTCAAGGCAGGCATCGGCGTTCCCTCACTTTGGGGCTTGGGGGTCTGACCTCTCGGCGCGGTATTTGTCTCGCCAGCGGACCGCCGCGTCGAGCAGCTCGCCTGGAGCGTAGCGATCGCGCAAGCGCGGATGCACGATCTCCATTTCGCGCCTCCACTCGGCCAGAGTAGGCTCGTCGAGCTCGATCACGCGCAGCCCGTACCCTTGCATCGAGCGGATTGCGGACGCTTCCTGAGCTCGCGCTGCCGTTTCGATCTCAGCCGTGAGATCGGTAGCGACTTCCCGCATCTGCCGCTGCTGGTCGGCCGGGATGGCGTCCCAGACGTCGTTGTTGATCAGCAGCGAGCCCAGGATCGGGACGAAGCGCATGTCGAGCATGTTCGGCGCAGAGCCGAACCACTGGTAGCCGGCCGCGATCAGCGGCGGCACCGCGAAGACATCCACCAGTCCGGTCTCGAGATTGGCCTGGAGCTCGGTCAGATCCAGCGGGACCGCGAGGAAGCCGAACTCGCCGAACAGCCGGAGCATGTCATCGTCGCCCTTGGAGGTGTAGAGCTTCATATCGCGCAGCTCCGCCGGAGTCCGGAACTCCTTGACCGCGAAGAAGCGCGCCCAGCCGGCGTCGCCCCATCCCAAGGCCGTGAAGCCCTTCTCACGCAGGCGCTTCTCCAAGATCGGCGCCATCTTGTCGAGCACGTAGTCGAATTCTTCAAGCGACTCGAACATTAGGGGCACCTGCAGCGCGCTGACGCCCTCGTCGAGGAAGCCCATGCCGCTTCCTGACAGCAGAGCCGCCTGCATCTGCCCGTTGCGCATTTTGCGCAGCATCGTGATCTCGTCGCCCGCCACGCCCCCGGGGTAGATCGCCAGATCGACCGCTCCGTTGGTGATCTCGCGCCATTCCTGGCGCATCTTGAGCAGCATCTCGTGAAAGACGCTGTTCTTGGGGGCGACCGTCCCGAGCTTCAGCTTGCTGGCGCGACGTCTCTGGCCTAGCAACGATTCCAGGCCCGCAGTCGGCACCAAGCTAGTCAACACGGCTATTGCCAGCAGGAAGCCAAGTCTTCTCATCGCGCCGATTGCACCGGCCCAAGCACCTCAACCTCAAGCCTGGGACAGGGACATTCTTAGTATAGGTTGGGGCGAGATCCCGCCAAATGGCTTCCGGGAGCCGCTCTCATTCCAACATTCCAGCTCGGATCGCACCTTGGCCAGCGCACGGCCGGAGCCTCGCGCTGGCGCCGGTCTCGAGCGTTGTGACGCAGTCCGACTGATGCCGCCGAATCGCGGGCGAGCCTCTGCGGGGAGGGTCTTTAGTGTCCACGATGTCGAGGAGTCGCTGTCTCGGGTTCTTGACCTGCATATGGTCCCAGATCACAGATCCAGCCCTCGGCGACACCGACTTGCCTGGAGCCGGATCGTGCCTCGGGCCCCGCTCTCGGAGCGCTTTTTCCGAACACGCGCACGTCGATCGGGTCCCTACGATGACAGTGTGCCGGGGGACTTGGTCGAGAGTATAATTTACGAATAAAATAACAATTTTCTATGAAAATTCCTGCCCAAACGCTTGCCAAGCGAGATAGCGCGTGCTTCAATAGTGAACAGTGTCCGACTCCAGCTCAGAGGATCTTCTACCGACTTTCTGGAATCCAGGGATCGGAAAGTACCACCAAGCCGTCCGGTTTCCGGTCACGACTCCAACACGCTATTTGTCATATTCGGTGGCCCTCAATCTTCGCCTTCCCGGCGAGGACACCGGAGATTGGCACGGAGACGTGCCGTTCGTCACGTCCATTGACAATCCCCGTACCCTGAAGCTCGCCGGGCCGGGCGGCTGGTCGGACACAACTCCGAGCCTCGGAAGCAAGGGCGTCCGCGACATGGCCCACGTCATTGCGGGACTGTATATCCCGCCCGGCTGCGGGCCGGTGTGGGTGGCGAACCACTATCGTGCGATTGCGGACTACGTGCTTGTCGATACCCAAGGGTGCTGGTGCGCCGAGTTTCCAAGGCACGTCCCGGTCCACAACATCAACCAATGGCTTTTTGCCCCTGAGCACGTAGAACATTTGGTCGAGGAGTACCTCAAGCCGCTCCGGAACCAGCTGTCCCCTGAAGAAAAGGAACTCCACGACGCATGGCTCCCCACCGTAGTGTTCGGCTGAGCGCGGAACAAGCACTCCACGAACGCATCATGCGAGAGATCGCTCTCGAGATGCAAGACACCCCCCTCGTGCTGAAGGGAGGGACTGCGCTGGCGTTGCTTTATGGGTTGGACCGTCATTCTGTCGACCTCGACTTCGATTGCGGCCGCGCAAAGCGGGTCCGGATAAAGAACCGTGTACGGCGTGGCCTGCGAGAGGTCGATGTTCCGATGTCTGCCTTCAGGCGGGGTCTCCCCATGTGGAAGGGACGACGATTCCATGTCCACTACATCAACCGTGCGAACAACGCAGATCAATTGCTGAAGGTGGAGTTGAGTTTCAGAAACATACCGCAAGCGGACGATATCGAAATCGTGGATGGAATTCGCACCTACAAGATTCCGGCCTTGTTCGATCAGAAGATGAATGCCGCGGACGACCGGACCAAGGCGAGAGACCTCTACGACCTGGGGTTCTTGGCAGAGTCCTATGGAGACAGTTTCTCAACCGAGCAGATTCTGCGAGCTGACCGATTCAGCAGGCACCACGAGCGCCTGGCAGATCGGTATCGCCGGGTATTCCAAGACGACGCACTGCTAGGAGACGTAGCCACCGCTGATGATCGAGCGCTGGCGTTCAGGATCGCGATTGTCGAGCAGATGCACCATCGCGGGCAACTGATCATTGAGCAGTCCATTTCCGGCGAACGGTCGCTTGCGGACGTACTGGCTCTGCACAAGATCTGGCTCGAATCGGATGGCCAGCGAGGTTCCCGAGCGGATCTTAGCGACGGGAAATTCGTCGGGGCTGTCTTGTGTGGCATGAACTTCGAGCGGGCAGACCTGCGAAGGGCCGACTTTTCGAGCGCGGATCTTCGGAACGCCAACCTTCGGAACGCCGACCTGAGCGGGGCGGTATTGGCCAGCGCCGACCTGCGGGGAGCCGACTTCTCCGGCGCGGACCTCACAGACATCTTGATGCGCGATTGCAACGCTGGACCGGCCAGCAAGGGGCTTGCCGAGGCACTCGCGAGAGTTGCCAAGCCCGATCCACCTCGCTACGTTCGCTACCGCCCGGTCCCACGTCGGGCCGAACCGGAGAGGGAGTTCGGGCCGTCACGCTAGGCCCGCGTAGCGAGGTCTGCCATCTGAGGAACCGAGTGCTTCGGTCGCGCACACTCGGATCCATGAGGTAGGTGCGCGGTAACGCCCCTCCCGCTCGACTGCGTTTCCGATGCTAGGCACATTCAGCGGTAGTTGCGGACGACCTGATCGGGATCAATGCGAGGCAGGCAAATTCAATTCTCGACATGCCAGCCCAGATTCCGGCGAAACGGGGCTTCGCAACGACGAGGGGAGGCTCGGTGAGACATCATTGGCGGCTCCAGATCGCTCCTTGCGCGAGTGATCGGCGTCTTGACGCCCGTTTTCGGTGTTGGGGAATCAACGATTGCTGTCTGCTCCGTCGCTAGCTCCAGCATCCTCGGAGAATTGAAATTCCCTGCAATGCGAGGTATGCCCGCGAAACGATGATGGAGTGGTAGCGCTCGTGGCCCTGACGATCGCACGCGTCGCAGGAAGACTGCAGTCTTCGCAGAACATCCGAGCTCTCAGCTCGCGGACAGGGACAACTGGGCGATCGCAGTCGCGGATCAAGGCGATGAAGCCGAGCAGCCGCTCCACCTAAGGACCGGAGAACGGCTATTTCCGCACGGGAGAATCATGTGGAGAGAGGTGATCGACTTGCCTTTGTCCCGGGACGCTGCTGAAGCGTAGGTTGGGCAGCGCAGGCAGTTCCTGCAGCGCTACGCGTTCTCCCCTGGCACCGTGCAACAACCCCACGGACGGAGGTGCATCAATACTGCCGACCCAGCCCGGAATCGCTGCCCAAGATTCCTTGCCAGGCGCGAGTTCGTAGATTCCGAATCTTTGGCCTGAGATCCATGCCAGTACCCGTCCCGAACTCGTCACCGCGAGGAACTGAACTTGGACCAACGGCAGGGGAACCCGCCGAACGAGTCCCCCGTTGGCGTCTAGCTCGACCCATTCACTCGCCACCCCGGAATAGAAGCCGACACCTTCCCCGAGTCGTCTCGCGAACGAACGGCCAGCTCTGCCGGCCGGCATGGACGGATGCAACTCCGAGCCAAACATCGAGCGAGGTAGGAACTCCCCTAGGAATTCGCCGTCGAGACTGTACTTGCGGACGATCCCCGCCTCGTCCCCTCGCTGCCGTCCGAACACCCAGACCGAGTCGTCTTCCCCGGCCGCTACCCGATGAGGGATATAGTCATCCGTGCGGATGAAGCGCTCGATGCTGCCGTCCGGTCGAACGATCATCGCACCCCGTGCAATCGCTCCGTCCGCTTGGACCATCCCCCCCGAAACGACCGCCCCACCCCTGTCGAGCGGTGCCATGTCCATGATCGTGGACTGTATCGCGCCATCTGCCCAGAAGCTGTTACGGAACGCCACTGTGCCATCATGGCGGATGAGCGCATAGTGCGGTTCGTTCTTGGCATCCGCGCGAATCACCGAAACCCGCCAGCGGCAGATGCCGGCGGTCTCGACACGTAGTTCGGCGGGTCCTGGAATGAGATGGATTCCGATGTCTAAACGGTCAGGACCGGCAGCACTAATTGTGTTCAGAACAAGCAAGGCCAGCAGGATGCAAGTTCCGTGGATCGTGAGATAGGGTGTCTTCATGGGGTTTCTCCTCCTGGGCTGGGGCTCGCTCCCGAATTGCTGTCCGACCCGCCAATAGGCGGGTGCTGGCATGCTTGATCGACGGAACACCCATCGCAATCGTTATCGGGATCCTGGATGGTGCAGTCGATGCAGCCATCTTCCCAATAGAACTCGGTGGGGTCGGAGGCACAGTAGGTCCCGCAACCTCCGTAGAGACCACAGCCGAGAAGGTGCTTCGGGCCTTGGTAATGCCCCGAACAGCCGGTATCGCACTCTATTCCGGATGCTAGGGCCGTTTCAACTCTCAGCACATGCGCCTCGACCCACCCGAAGACCGAGTCCAGCCAAGGAAGACGTTCCGGTACGCCTGCCTCGGATGACCTGGGAATGCAGGAGCCGGATTGATTAGGCGATTCGGTAGCCTTGAGAAACGCCGTCACTCGCGCATCAGGCTCGAGGCCGTCGAACAGATCGATGTTGGGCATGACTACGATAGGCTGTGTGGCCGCGATAGCGGATACAGAGCCTGTCAAGACGATAACGGCGATGAGTTGCAGTCGCATTTTCGTGCTCCCCTACTTCAATAAACGTCAGTAATGGCGGAACGGTCACAAGTTTCTTCACATTCGCTCCAAAGTATGGATAGCTTGACAGGGAGTGGGTTGTTCGCCAAGGGTGTTCGGGACTACGAGGCCCCAACGATGGGCACGAGTGCCTATATGAAGGCCTACGAGGCTTTTGCAAAATTCGTTCGTCCACAGTGAGGATCTCAAGATCTAGCAGACACGCCTCTCGACAGCGCGACATATGGACGATTCTGACTATGCAGCGCGAATTTTGCAAAAGGCTCCTACACAAAGGAGTTTCGAGAACTTGAACCCAATGAGGAAACAAGCCTTCCCACGGCGCATTGAGATCTCCGGTCCAGCGATGCGGATTGCGTGGCTCCATGCGGGACTTGATACTGCGTTTGAGCATCCGCACGGCCCGGTTCAGGCGAGTAGTCACGTTGGAGCGAGAGATTCCGAGGCGCCGGGCCGTTTGCTTGGTGGAGACGCCCTCTTGTAGCCGCAACTCCACAACTCGCCGGTATGTGTCGGGGAGCATCGCGATCATCTCGTGCAGAAATGTGAGCAACTGACGTTCCTGCACCATGGCTTCTAAGTCTTGACCTGCGCTACGAGTCCCCACCGCCTCAAGGGACACTTCCCTGCGTCGTCGCTGCTGGCGTCGAAGATCCTTGGCGCTGTTTGCGACGACCGAGGCGACCCACGGGCAAGCCGTAGGGCCTCTCACGCTGACGTTGGCCGCTTGGAAGATCTTGATCCAGCTGACTTGCAGTGCTTCGCGGGCAAGATCGTCATCGTCGGCGATGCGTTTGGCCAGAGGGAAGAATCGCCGCGAGCAGCAGGCAATCCACTCCTCTCGCGCTTCGTCATCTGCCAAGAGCGGACAGCAGTCTTGCGCCGCGCGCTCCAGGGCAGGACTGGGGACGATAGGGAAGTCGAATTCTTTTTCCTGAAGCAAGACCAACCATTATCGGCGAGGAAGGCTCCGAGGCTCAGAGGCGCAACTCGAACCTATTGAGCCGGACTCGACCAAGGACAGAAGGCAGGAAGTTCGGGACCGTGCCGTTAGTCAAGAAATCGATCTGGCTGGACAACCTGCAGCCTCGCTCAGGGCTGCGACACCAATGGCCGTCGAAGTCAGACCACCTACGACGAGATTGCTAGGATCGCTCGATGTCCTTCTCACTATGAGCCGGCAGCTCGACCGGGCTGGCGCTCGAGATCTTCGGTGTTTCCGCTCCCGTTCGTCTTCGGTCTGCCCGCGGAGGTGAATCAAGGCGGGGCACCCAAGATGTGCAGAGTGCCTACCTCGGCTCCGGAGTGGACCTTGGCCTCCGGTCAAGTCTCCCAAGATTCGCGCTTGGTAAAGCAACTCGGGTTGGCATGGCTGGCACTGGCGCCCGCAACCCAAGGCAGCGCGGCCCCGTTTTACCGGGTGCGCTTCGAGTTCTGCGGCCAGTTGCAGGCGGCTTGCTCTCCCCAATATTTCGGAACGTCGATACGGGTCTCTGTCCGAGCCAGCCCGTAGCTTCGCAGTCGCTCGCGCATCAGCTGTCGTGATCCGGCCCGCACAGTGATGCCAAATCGCAGGCAATCCTTCGCGAGTCGGATCGTAGGTGCCCAAGATGTCGAACAGGCCGCAGGTCGCGTTTTTGATCTGCATACGATACCGCCGGACTTCGAATATCTTTGCGTGTCTCGTGCTTGGGACTCCCTGATCGGCGGCCTTGAATCAGAAGAACAGGTCGTCGACCTTGGAACGCAGCCACCGGGCTCGGCGCTGCGCGATGTGGTTGAGCAACCGGTATTGCTCGTGCGCGTCTGGATCCACCGCGAGGGCCTTATCCAGCATTTCGTCGAAGAGCGCGCGGTCTTGCTCCGGTATCGCGCGCACCTCCGCATAGGTCACGAAAAGGCCAGCGCGCTCCCCTGCGGACAATTCCAGCGCGCGCCGGTAGCTCTCCTCCATGACACTCTCGGTACCGCCCCCCGGCTTGGCCGACTCCAAGCTCAGCCGGAATTCGTGGAAGGCCCCGCGATCCCACGCCTCGTTCAGCTCCAGCGCGCGCTCCAGCATCGCGTCGACCTCGCGCAAGCGTACGACCATGGACGCGTCGGTCGGATCGGACGAGATCGACAGGCCAAGCGCGGCCCCGGCCCAGTACAGCAGGTCGATGTGTTTCTTCGCCACGCGCCCCGCAGCCGAGCTGGGGCTGGTTCGAAATTCCTCGGAGATTCCCGGGTAGGCCGCCTCGAGCCCGCGCATGCTGAAGGCCAGGGAGCGCATGTAGAGCAGTTTGGCCCGCTCCCGCAGTCGCTTGCCCTCTAGGTAGTCCTCGTCGGCGAGCATCTCGCCCGGCGTGTCGACATAGGCCAGCGCGTACAGGGCGAACCCCTTGGCGGCCGTTACCAGCAGCCCGCGGTGGCGAGGCGTGATTTCAAGCAGGCTCTCGACGAACTTGAGGCTGAAGGGCAGGGCGTCGCCCACCAGATCGACATCCGGATCGGTCTCGAACGTCGACGGTCCCGACGCTAGCGCGTCACCGACTTGGCGGACAGCGAACTTTTTCACCGAGCAAGCGGAGGCCAGGCAGAGGCAGGCGGCCAGAGTCACGCCCCACCGGCACGCGCGTCCGGCGCGCGTCCGCGAGGTATTGCCATTTGTGGTGCACAGCGGATTTGGACCCATGCGCTTACAGCTCCAGCAGCCCGCGCACGAACCGCACCGGCGGCGAGCCGAACGAGAGCACCATGTCGTGGTACGCCTGCCAGTCTTGGACCGGGCCGTTGCGCTCGATCCAAGCAGACCGCATGTCATTGTGTTCTGCGATGCCGACGAAATAGGTCGAGAGCTGGGCGGACGTGAGTTGGGCCCGGATCCACTTGCCCGCCGCCTCGCCTTCTTCTTGGAAGCCTTGGCCCATCATCATGTCCATCGCTTCCTGTTCAGTCATCGAGCCCGCGTGGATTTTCTGGTCGAGTATGGCGTTGATCACGGCGCGGGTCAGCATCTTGAGCTGCTGCATCTTGAAGCGCGCCCCGCCGAAGCCGTGCTCGACCATGACTTGCTCCGCGTACACAGCCCAGCCTTCGATAAAGGTGCCCGAGGAAAAGATTGACCGGACCATCGTCGGTGCCTCCAGGCGGTTGGAATGGGCGAGCTGCAAGTAGTGTCCCGGGATTGCCTCGTGGACGGTCAGGTCTTGCAGCATGAAATCGTTGTATTCGCGGTAGAACGAAAGCTTGCGCTCGGGCGTCCAGTCTTGCGGGGTCGGCGAGATGGCGTAGAAGGTCTCGCCGTGCTCTTCCAGCGGACCGGGCGAATCGCAGTAGGCGGTGGAGACGCCTCTGCGGAATTCCGGCATCACGATAATCTGCAGCGGCTCCTCCGGGACCGAGACCAGCTTGCTTTCCCGCGTGAACTCGGTGACTTCCGCCAGATCCTGCTTGGCATCTTCAACGATGGACGAGTCCGTGGGATGGGAATCCGCCAGCATGTCGAGCACCGCCCGAATCACGGCAGGGCGGTCTGCGAGAGCCTCCTCTCCAGCGTCGGGGCGGTGTTCGCGGTACAGCGGCAGGGCCGTGCTGTAGAGTTCTTCCTGTAGTTCGTCCAGCCTGCGCAGCGCGCGTTGCAGGATCTCCTCCATCGACAGATCGGAATGCAGTGTGTAAGAGAGTTTGGCGCGGTATTTCTCCTCGCCGATGCGGAATGAGCGGGTCGAGCGAGGCAGCAGTTCTTCGTGCATCCACCGGCCGTGTTCTTCCAGTGCTTGCAGCGCCGCTTCCCGGGCCGTGGCGAGCTCCCCTTCCATACTTGGGGCCAGCGCGAGGAATTCATCGAGGTTCTTCGACACTAGGGCGATCGCGCCATCGTTCTGGCGAATCGCCGTCTCGGTGTGGATTCTGGGAGGGTCGATCAGGTTCTCGCGGGCCGCCGACAGCACCGCGGGGATTCCCTGCAGCCGCTGGTGGAGGCTCTGCAGGCGCTCCTCGAGCGGCGCGAACTCCCGCGCCAGCAGCCCGTAGAGAGCATCGCCCACGCCGTAGCGCATCGGATTCCATTCGTGCTCCCGCAGGACCTCGGAGGACCAGATGCTGAATTCAACGTAATTGCGCAGGATCTCGTAGTCGATGGCGTTGGCAGCGCCCAGGCGAACCGGATCGATCGCTGCCAGCTCCTCCAGATTGCGCTTGTTCCACTCCAGGCCCGAGCTCACCCCTGCTGCCGTGTAGTCGTTGAGCCTGCCGTCGTAGCGGTGGTCGCCCAAGGCCGTGGCGTATTCGGGATAGCGCTCGAGAAACTCCTCGATGTAGCTCTCCGCCAGGGCCACGAACCGCTCGTCCTGGGGCGGCGGCCCCGAACAAGACAGCGTCGCCGCAAGGGCCGCGACGAGCAAGCTGGCGCGCGTCTGCATGCGCTCATTGTACGTTCGGCCCGTCGTCAGAGATCGAGTTCGGCGACATGGTGCCCGACCTGCCCCTCGGTCAGCAGCCACTCGCCGTCGCGCTGGATATGCTCGGACTCGTCAAGGATCGCGAAGAGCTGCATCTTGACGATCGCGTAGCGCTCGACTGCGTTCAATTCGCGGCCCGTGCTCCGTTCCCAGGCTGCGAAGCTCTCGTCGGGAGCGAACACGGCTAGGCGAAAGCGCGCGGCCCTGTCGGACGTGCACTCGAACACGAACTCGCTGCCGACGGAATCGGAGCGCGTGGCGGCACGGTAGCCTTCGTAGGTGTACTGGTAGACGTATCCGCTATCGGCGGCGTACGCTTTTTCGCGCCGGATCGGCGGTCGGCCGCGAAGTTCCGGCGTGGCTTCCTGGCGGCCGCGCCGCAGCCGTTCGAGGAACTTTGCAAGCATCGCAGGCCGCTAGCGAAAGCGCTGCTCGCGGACGGGGTCGCCATACATGTGGTAGCCGCGCTGCTCCCAGTACCCGGCCCGGTCGTCCGCCGTGAATTCCAGTCCGCGAATCCATTTCGAGCTCTTCCAGGCGTACAAGTGCGGAACGATCATCCGCAGCGGAGCGCCGTGCTCCGGAGTCAGCGGTTCCGGGCTGTGGGTGTCGGCGAGCAGCACGTTATCGCGTAGCAAGTCTGCTAGGGGCGTGTTGGTGGTGTAGCCGCCCTCGCAATGCTGGATGACGAAACGCGCCTCGGGCTTTGGCATCGCGCGCTCGGCGATGGTGCGCATGGCGACGCCTTCCCAGACGTTGTCGAACTTGCTCCAAGTCGTGACGCAGTGAAAGTCCGCCTGCACGCGCTTGCGCGGCAGGGCCTGGAATTCCTGCCACGTCAGTTCGAACGGGCGATCGACCAGGCCGAATACCGCGAACTTCCAAGTGTCGGGATCGAATTGCGGAACGGCGCCCGCGTGCAGCACGGGCCATTTGAGTGTCAGAGACTGGCCCGGAGGCAGCCTGCCCTCGCTGCGACGCTCTCGCTCCAAGCGCTTGCGCTCACTGCTAACGAACATTGCCGAGTCCCAGAGTACACCAGCGAGTCGCTGACATTCAGGGCGATTGCGGCGTTCGCATCCTGCTGCCGGGATCGGTCGACTGACGGTTGCGACAGACTGCTGCGGTGCTTGCTCAGCGATACACCTTGTCGCGAATCCCGACTCGGACCACCAGCACCCTCAAGGCCTCGTCCTCGATGTGTGCGATAACGCGGTAGTGGCCGACCCTGTATTTCCAGAACTCGCCCAGCCTCGGACCCCTGAGGGCCTCGCCGATAGTGCGCGGATTCATCAGCTGAGCGACTCGGTCGTTCAAGAAAGCAAGGATGCGCCGGGCTGACTGAGGGTCGAGCTTGTCCAAGTCGCGTACAGCGGCGGGGTCCAGCTCAATCTTCCATGCCATACCGTTTCATCACATCTTCAAGTGGCACGGCAGGAGACTTCGCGGCTCGACTGTCAATCAGCCGTTGCTCGGCGAGGTACAAGTCTTCAAGGTCGTCCAGATGCTCCGTGATGGCTTCGATCATGTAGAAGGTCTTGCTACGTCCGGTGAGGTCAGCCAAGCGTTGTAACCGTCGGGAGACTTCATCGGGCAAGCGAAGGGCGACGGGCTTCATGGCTCTATCTCCTTGAACTCTTCAAGGTTAATACATGTATTGCAGGCATGTGCCCGCGCGGCGATGGAATGGCGGGGCTAGCTGTCGGTTAAAGAACATCAATCGGTTTCCCCTGTCGTCCGGCAGAGGCAACTCAGGGGCGAACCATGTGTTGAAGATGCCGTTTCTTGTCTCCCGCCGATCAGGCCGCACTGGTAAGCTGTTGGCGTGATAAAGAAGATCCTCTTAACCACCATCTTGCTCTCGCTCGCCTGCGCGTACGGCCAGCCGACCGTGACCAAGGCGGACGTGGACGGCTGGATGGAATCGCTCTCCAACTGGGGGCGCTGGGGTGACGATGACCAGCGCGGGGCCGTCAACCTGATCACGCCCGAGACGCGCTTGGCCGCCGCCAAGCTTGTCACACAGGGCGTTTCGGTGTCGCTGGCGCGCGACGTCGAGAAGGACAGCGCGGTGGACAACCCGCGCCCGTTCTTGCACAAGATGTTGAACGTCGGCCTGGAAAATCCGGGCCAGTTCGTTTCCGACAATTACCAAGTCAGCTATCACGGCTATGCGCACACCCACATGGACTCGCTCTGCCACATGGCCTTTAACGGCAAGATGTACAACGGCTTCCCGCAGGCCGAGGTCGTAGCCGAGGGTGCCCCGAAACTGGCCGTGACGAACTTCAAGGAGGGCATCTTCGCGCGGGCCGTGCTGATGGACATTCCCCGCCTGAAGGGCGTGGACTGGCTGGAGCCGGGCACGCCGATCTACCCGGCGGACTTGGATGCGTGGGAGGAGCAGTCCGGAGCGAAGGTGCAGAGCGGGGACATCGTGCTGATCCGCACCGGCCGCTGGGCACGGCGAGATGCCGAAGGGCCGTGGGACGTCTCGAAGAAATCGGCCGGCCTGCATGCCTCGAGCGCGAAGTGGCTCAAGGACCGCGATGCCGCGATTCTCGGCAGCGATGCCGCCAGTGACGTGGCGCCGTCGCTGGTCGACGGCGTCAACCAACCGATCCATCAGCTGGTTATCATCGCCATGGGCATGCCGATTTTCGACAACCTCGATCTCGAGGCCGTCGCCGCGGAGGCGGCTCGGCAGAACCGCTGGGAGTTCTTGGTGACCGCCGCGCCGATCGCGGTCGGAGGCGGCACCGGAAGTCCCTTCAATCCGATCGCGACCTTCTGAGCGCCGCCGCGCCGATCGCGCGGCGAAGCAGCCGGCGTTGCATAAGCTAAGAGAGTGCTAAAGCGATTTCTGTCTGCCCTTGGCAGGACTTGGGCGGCGTGGCTTGCGGGTGCCGCTCTCGCAGCGCCGCTGTCGCTGGCGTCCGACTGGCCGCTGTTCCTCGGCAATAGCGCGCGCAACGCGATCGCTGAGTCGGCCTACGATCCGCCGCTGGAAGTCGAATGGGTCTACGACGCCCCGGGCGGCGTGGACTCCACCGCGATCATCGTCGACGGCACCGTCTACTTCGGCGAGATGGACGGGCGCTTCCATTCGGTGGACCTGGAGAGCGGGAAGGCCAACTGGGTCTACCAGGCGAAGTTGGGCGTGCCCGCTTCTGGCTGCGTAGCGCGGGGCATGGTCTTCTTCGGGGACGAGGAGGGCTATTTCCACGCGGTCAGCGTGGAGACCGGGGAATCGATCTGGGTCTACCAGACGTTCGCCGAGATCCTTTCCTCGCCGCACTGCAGCGAGGAGGCCGTGCTGGTGGCCTCCTATGACACCCACCTGTATGCATTCGAACCGCAGACCGGCGAGTTGCTCTGGAAGTACCAGACGGAGGATCGGGTCAATTCGAGTCCGGCCGTGGTGGATGGCAAGACGTTCATCACCGGTTGCGACGGCAAGTTCCGCATCATCGACATCCAGACCGGCGAAGAGGACGCGTGGGTCGACATGCAGGACTACGTCGCGGCCTCTCCCGCGGTTGTGGGCGGGTCGGCCTATGTCGGAACGTTCGGCTATCAGGTGCTGAAGATCGACTGGGACGAAAGGCGGATCGCGTGGCGCTACGACCACCCCGACACGGATTACGAATTCTTCGCGTCACCGGTGGTCAGCGACGGCTTGGTCGTCATCGGTGGCCGCGACAAGCGCGTGCATGCGATCGACGAGGAGACCGGCGAGTTGCGCTGGGACTTCGAGACGCGCTCGCGGGTGGATTCCTCACCTTTGCTCGCCGGAGGCGTCATCTGGGTGGGTTCGATGGACGGCCACCTGTACGCGCTCGGTCACCGAGACGGCGAGCTGCTATGGAAGTTCGCGATCGGAGGTCGCGTTGTCGCCTCTCCTGCAATCGCCGATGGACGCTTGGTGATCGGCTCTCGCAGCGGCGAGGTGTATTGCTTCAGGCGAGCCGACTAGGGCGTCAGCACGCAGGACCGCTGCTATAGTGGGCTGCCGTGGACAGGCGAGTCGTCATCCGTACCCTGGCCGCGGCCTCGACCGGGCCGTTCTTCGCGTTTTCCAAGACAAGCCGCGCGAACCTGCTGTTTTTGTGCTCGGACCAACACCAGGCAGCTGCCTCCGGCTGCTACGGGCACGAGCAAGCCCAGACTCCGCATATCGATGAGATCGCGGCAGAGGGCGTTCGCTTCGAGCGGGCCTTCTGCCAGTCTCCGGTCTGCGTGCCGTCGCGGGGCTCCATCATCACCGGGAACTACGCCAGTCGGCACGGCGCAAAGATCTTGCAGGACGCGCTCTCGTCAGACGCTCGCACCGTGGCCCACCTCTTCCGAGACCACGGATACTCCACGGCGGCTGTCGGCAAGATGCACTTTGTCGACGAGAGCCGCAAGCACGGCTTCGCGCACCGGGTCAACGCGGCTTCGCATCAGGCACGCCTCACGAAGCAGGAAGTCCAGGCGTTTCGAGCAGACCAAGGCGAGGGAGGAGCCACAAGCGGACGGCCGTCGGCAATGCCCGAACGGCTCTTCCGGGACACGTTCTACGCGGAGGAAGCGGTGCAGTTCCTCCGGGAGCACAAGGACCGGCCCTTCTGCCTGTGGGCCTCGTTCTTCATGCCGCACACGCCGCTCGTGCCCCACCGCAAGTACTGGGACCGCTACGAAGACACTGATATCGAGCTGCCCGAGCGGGCGCCGAACGCGCTGCAGACGGGCTTCCACGGACACTTGGTGCGGGCCAAGGAGCGGGGCTGGTATCAGCAGACAGACGAGGAAGTGCGCGATGCGATTCGCGGCTACTACGGCAACGTCTCTCAGATGGATGCCAACGTGGGACGGGTCTTTGACACGCTGCGCGAGCTTGGCCTAGACAAGAACACGGTGGTGGTCTACACCTCGGATCACGGCGAGATGGCCGGCGCTCACCGCATGTGGACCAAGCACAACATGTACGAGCAGTCGGTGCGGGTGCCGCTGATCGTTCGCACCCCCGACCATCTCGGTGCCGGTACGGCGAGGGAGCACATCGTCGAACAGGTCGACCTGCTGCCGACTTTGGCGGAATTGTGCGGATTGGACGCGCCCACCGAAATTGACGGGCGCTCGTTCGCGGCGTCAGTTCGGGGGGAGCGGCACGCAGGGCGCGAGTTCGCCTATTCGGAATACTACTTCTGCCGCAGGGTGTTCACGGCGGATGACCGATTCGTAGGCAAGCCGCCGATCGTCATGGTCCGCACCGACCGCTGGAAGCTGAATTACCTCAGCTGGGAGCGCAGCGAATTATTCGATCTCGAGAACGATCCGGGGGAGTTTCGCAACGTAATCGACGATGTCGGCAATGCGGGTATCGTGAACGAGTTAACCAAGATCGCTGAATCGACGAGTCGGCCTGCGTGAGCCGACCGCACGCCTGCATCAATCCTCGCGAAGAGTAGGAGGCCTCCCCGTATGCATAGGGCCCTTCCCGCCTGAAGAGTCGTGGCGCCCAAGCACGCGACAGCTCCTCAGGATCGGATGCATCCGGCCAAATCACGTCGTCTCGCTGCCAGCGATCGGTAGGAAGTCCTGGATTCGCGAGAGGGCTCCTTCCACGGAAACGGCCTCGACCTCCCTCGATAGCGGAAAACTCTCACCACCGGCATGCACGACCAGTCGCAGCGTCGGCTTGAGGTCCTCGCAAGCACTGAAGAAGCCCCTCGAGACAGTGGGCGCTCGACTGCGTTTAATCTCGATCGCCACGAGCGTACCTGCTCCGAGATCCACCACCAGATCCACCTCCGCCCCGCCGGATGTGCGGTAGTAGCCGTAGTGAGCGTGCCTTGGCAGTATGCCGACTATGGTCTCAATGACGAACCCTTCCCAGCTGCCCCCGACCACGGGATGCCCCAGCAAGGCGTTGAGCGACCCGATTCCCAGCAATGCGTGGCAAATTCCGCTGTCCCGCAGGTAGGTCTTGGGAGCGCGAATGAGACGCTTGCCCAGATTGCTTGTCCACGGCTGGAGTCGGCGGACGAGCAAGAGATCAACCATGAAGTCGAGATAGCGGCTGATCGTAACGCTCCTCAGGCCCAGCCCTCGTCCGAGCGCCGAAGCGTTGAAGACCTGCCCTTGGCTATGGGCGAGCATGGTCCAGAAGCGCCGCAATGTCTCGGCGGGGATGCGTGGGCCGAGTTGCGGCATGTACCGTTCCAAATAGGTGCGGATGAGGTCGAGCCTCCAGTCAAGACTCCTTGCGTCGCTGTCCGCGAGGAAGCTCTCCGGGAAGCCCCCGCGATGCCATAGCCTGTGCACGGCTCCGTGTCCGACTTCTCTCAGATCGAACGGCCGCAGTTCGCAGTACGCGACACGACCAGCCAGCGTCTCACTTGATTGGCGCAGCAGTTCGATGCTCGCGGACCCGAGGAAAAGGAACTGCGCCGACCGATCTCCAGCGCGTATGCGAGCGTCGATGACTCCTCGAAGGGGAGCAAACAGGCCCGGAACAAGCTGCACTTCGTCAAAGATCAACAGATTGGCCTTGTTCAGGTCGCAGAACCACTCGATGTCGGCGATTTTCGCTATTTCACTCGGCCGTTCGAGATCCAAATAGACGCTCTTTCGCTCGCGCGCGATCTCCAAGGCCAAGGTTGTCTTGCCAACCTGACGAGGACCCATTAGGACGATGGCAGGGTTGTACCGCAACATCGACAACAACTCCGGTTGTAGAATTCGGCGAATCATCTATGTAAATTTAACACAAAATATTAAATCTGCAATGTATAACGGGTCATCGCGACGCTCTCCCTTCAGTCTCTGCCGCCCTAGCCCCTTGGAAGCGCAAAGGCCGCTCCCGCGGCCCGCGCGCTCGGCGAGGTGCTTGCGACTGTGTGTGCCAGATTCAATCTAGGGCGTCTGCCCGCAAAGCTGGCGGCCGCGCTGGACAGTCCCGGGATCGCGGCTGGCGTCCAGTCACTGCCCTCGGACCCAGTCCGCGTCGAAACTCGCCACGGTCAAGTATTTCACGTGCGTTCCGCGATCAGTGGGCGTGCCGTCCTCGTACACCAGGTAGATCGTCCCATCGGGGCCGGCGGCTAGGTCGCTGTAACCGCTCACGTCCGGCTCGATGACCCGTTTGTACGGCCAAGTGGCACCCTCGTCCTCGCTCAATCGCACCGTCAGGTTGTGCCGCTTCCAGTTGCCATCGGGATTTTCCGGATCGCGGGGCTCTTTGCTATCTGGGTTCGCGAACACGAGCGCGTCGCCCACGCGCAACAGGCTCGCCATGCAGATTGGCTCGAAGAGGGCCTCGTCGAACCGCAGCTCCGACCACCCTGCCGCGCCGTCCGGGCTCACGGTCACGGCGCGTCGATGATTCGGTGACTCATGGCGGATGTTGAGCATGACGCTTCCGTCGGAGAGTTCGACGGCCAGCGTCTCTGAAGGGTTCTTCAGGTCGGGGTGACGTACAACCACATCGCCGCGCTCCCAGCTAGCACCGCCATCGTCGCTGTAGATCGTAGAGACGATCGATGGTCGGTGTGCATGTCCGGCCGTGCCGTCTGAGAGCCATACCGGCACGATCAATCGGCCGTTGCTGTGGCGGATGCCGTGGCCCGGGCCGGTCGCGATGACTTTCCAGTCGTACTCATCCCTGAAGCGTTCGAAAGTCTCCGTGATGTCCACTGGCTCCGAGAATGTCTCGCCATCGTCCGAGCTGCGCATGTAGTAGGCGCGCTTGTACGCGCTGCAGAACAGGAAGTGGACGACTTTCTCCTCCGCGTCGACGATCGGCACGATGTTGTTGTACGTTGTGACTCCCGGCTCCGCCAGGCCCTGTGCCAGGGCCGCCTCGTTCTGTTCCGGTTCGCCCTCCAGAGCCACGATCTTGCGAGGCTCGTCCCAAGTGCGCCCGCCATCCTTGCTGCGGACCATTAAGATGTCTTGCAGCCCCCAGTCGCCTCGCTCGCTGGCGCGCGCTTCGGTCACGACCATGACGGTTCCAGCGGGAGAGACTGCGATGGCGGGCACCCGGTAGTGGGCGTAGCCGCCTTTCTCGGCTTCGAAGATATGAACCGAGCTGGCCACCGGCGTCGGCTCCTCAGGATCGGGACCGGCTGTACAGGCTGCCAGCAAGAACACGATCGAAAGAGCAGGGAGGGCGTTTCGCACGGTGCAAGTCTATCAGCCCGGTTCGACGCGCTGCCGCGATAGAATTCAACCCATGCGCCGACGTACGTTCATCGCGGCGGCGAGCGGGCTCGTTGGCTGCTCCACGCCGCCCCGCCCGAAGTCTTCGGCACCGCGGTACTTGGAGGACTGGCGGGCTCTGTACGCGGGGAGCCCGGGGAGCGCCGCTTCGGAGTGGTTCCGATCTTGCGACCTCGGCCTGAGTCTTGAGTACGGCGTGTTCACCCAGCTGGGCCGGGGGCCGTCGGTGCAGTTCGACGAGCGAATCCCTATCGCGCAGTACACGCAGCTCCGATCCACGTTCGATCCCAGCGGCTTTGACGCCGAGCGCTTGGCAGACCTGGCGGTCACGTGCGGCATGGGCTACATCGGGATCACCGCCCGCGGCGCGGACGGATTCTGCCTGTTTCGGACGGTCCAGACCGATTTCAACTGCTTGGAGGCCAGTGGACGCGACCTCTTGAGCGAGCTGTGCGAGGCTTGCAGCAAGCGGGGGCTTGGCCTCGTCATCTCGTTTTCCTACGCGGCGGACTGGAGGCATGCGTATTTCTATCCGGCCGAGACCGCGCAGACGGCTTGGACGGGCGCGCGCCCCGGCTACGCGTCAACTCCGGCCGAGTACCGCTTCGAGAAGGACGAGGATTTCTTGCTCTACATTCGGCATGTCCACAACCAGCTGCAGGAAATCGTCTATCGCTACGTCCCGCTCGCCGCAATCCGCCTGGAACCTCAAGAGGGCTACTTGGCCCGCCCGGATCTGTTCCCGGTCGATCAGACCTACTCCATCATCAGGGAGGCTCAGCCCGGACTGCTGATCGCTTTCGGCTCGGGTGTGAACGGGGGCGAGGACTTTGCCGCGGCGCAGGGGCTCGGGCTGCCGAATCCCGAGACCGAACTGGCCAAGCAAGCTTGGGCGCGCAACCGGGACAAGCCGCTCGAGCTGACCTGCCGGCTTGCCACGGACGGGGCGTCCGGCGTCCGCATCTTGCTCGACGGCCAGCGCGCGGCCGCCCAGCTGGGCGCACGGCTGCTGATTCGCCTGCCGCTTCAAGCGGACGGGTCCCCCAGCCGCTCGGCGGAGGGGGCCTTGCTGCAATTCGCGAAGCAGCGCGCCGCTCCGCCCGACCTAGGCGTGGCTGTCTAGGCGACGAGAGCGTCCGGGCTCTCCGCGCCGTAGAAGGAATACCAAGGAGCGGCCGCTTCCAGGCGGTCGTTGATATGGCCGATGTTCTCGACGCCGTGCGTGCCCAGCCAGTCGTCCAGCGCGGCGACCCCCTGTTGGCAGTAGATCGGGATCGCTTCTTGCCAAGTAGCCCGGCCGCATAGCACGCCGGAGAAGTTGGTGCCCGATTCGGCAGCCCATTCGAGCGACTCGGTGAACACCTCGTTGGTCACGCCCGCACTGAGGTAGATGAACGGGCGCGAGGCCGCTTCGGCGGCGGCGCGGAAGTGTTCCATCACCTCGGACTTTGAATAGGCGCTCGGACCGCTGCAGGCGCGCGAACCCGCTGCGAACTTCATGTTGACGGGGATCTCGACCTTGAGCACGTCGACGCCGTACCTGTCCTTGGAGAATTCGCGCATGCTCTCGCGAACCACTTCCGGCTTGCGCCGGGCGAACTCGAGACCCTTCTCGTCGCCGCCCGCAGGGTCGTACCCGACGAACTCGAGAAAGAACGGGATGTCGTTCGCGGCGCACTCGTCGCCGATGCGCTCGATGAACGCATGCTTGACGTCATTGATCCGGGCATCTTCGAACGGCGTGTAGTACAGCAGGATCTTGACAGCGTTGGCGCCAAGCCTGCTGATGCGCCGCACGGACAGGTCGTTCACCAGCGTGGCCAGCCGTCCCGGCTGGGTATTGTCATACCCGCTCTCTTCGTACGACAGCAGCAGGCCGGCGTTCGAGGCTCGCGCCTTCGCGCCCGGCATGCCCCAGATGGGATCGAGCAAAATGGCGCTCGCATGCGGAGTCAGCGCCCTCGACACGCTGAGCTTGAACTCGCTCATCATGTCGTCGGTGACGTCGCCCGGCTCGATGCCCTTGCCTTTGGCAATCGCCTTCTTCAGTGATCCGCGCTGGTCCATCGCGGCGGCGCCGATGATTCCTCGCTCCGTGGCCAATGCCTGGAGGTGCGCGCGTTTTGCAGCGGTGAGTTTGATGCTCATGGGTCTTCTCGTTTCTTGGGAGCGCGTGTGCTCCGCATCTGTTCAGGAGTTCGTCGGAATTCTGCTCGGCAGTGACCGCAGCCTGCGAAAGAAGCGCCGGGCCGCCTCGATATCAATGCCAATCTGATCCCGCAGCGACTCGGCGGACGGGAACGGGCGCTCGTCCCGCAGCTTCCGGACGAACCCTAATTCTAGCGCGGTCGGGGCGGCCGCTCCCAGATCGTCCAAGACGTAGGTCTCGATCGTGCGGTCCCGTCCCGCAAAGGTGGGCCGCATGCCGACATTGGTGATCGAGTCGCGCCAGCGTCCCTCGCCCGCGATACGCGTCAGCGTCACATAGACACCGTCGGCAGGCAGGACCTCGCTATCCGGGACGAGGTTCAGCGTGGGCACCGTCTGCTTGGATCCGATGCCGGCTCCCTTCCGGATCGTGCCATTCAGGCAGAACACCCGTCCGAGCAAGCGGCGGGCCCGGCTCATCTCCCCGCAGCCGACCAGTTCGCGCACCCGGGTGCTGCTGACGGGCACTCCGCCGACCGTCACGATGCCGGCATCGCCCACCGCGAAGCCGAATTCCGATCCGAGCGCCCGGAGCGTGTCCGTAGTGCCGGACTGCCCCTGGCCGAAGCGAAAGTTGGCACCGACCGTTACGCGCGCTGCCCGCAGGCTTCGGACCAAGACTCTCTCGACGAACCCTCGCGGCGACAGGCTCGCGATTTCCGGGGTGAAGCGCATTACCACGACCTTGTCGATGCCCTGTTGCCGAATCAAGGCGGCTCTTTGCAGGATGCTGGTCAGGCTCTTCGGGGTCTTCGCCGGAGCCACGACTGCCAGCGGGTGGGGGTCGAATGTCAGCGCCACGGAAGTCAGCCCGTCCTTGCGGGCCAGTTCCGCCACCGTGCGCAGGATCTTGCAGTGCCCTCGATGTACGCCGTCGAAGTTCCCGATCGTTACCGATGAGGGGCCGAAGCTGTTGCCTAGGTCGTTAAGACCTTCCCATCCGCTGTCCACGCGCTAGCCCTCGACCTCGATGCGGAGCCCGTCATAGGCAAGCGAGACACCGCTGGGGAGCTGACGAATGGTCTCCTTGTGCGAGAGTTCGTGGCACACGTGGGTGAAGAACGCCCGATTGGGCCGCAGCATCTCCACGAGCTCGAGCGCCTGCTCGACGGTCGAGTGCATGGGGTGCGGAAGGTGGCGCAGGGCGCCGAGGAAGAGCACGTCGAGATCCTTGAGTTGCGCCACGGATTCCGGCGGGAATCCAGTCTGGTCGGTGACGTATGCGGCGCGGCCGAAGCGAAAGCCAAGGATCTTCTTGGGTCCGTGGTCCACCTGCACCGGCTGGAATTCCATTCCGAACAGGTCGATCGGGGCGGTGCTGACCGGCTTGGCGTCCAATCGCGGCACGCCGCCGGGGTGGTTGCCCTCGCCCGCAAAAGCATAGGGAAACACGCGGCGCAGGGATTGCAGCGTGCTGGAAGAAGCGTATACCGGAATGCGATCCGGCCGGCCGTAGTTGAAAGGCCGGATGTCGTCCAGTCCCATGATGTGATCTGCGTGATCGTGGGTGTAGATCACCGCGTCGACGCGCTTGAGCTTGGCGCGCAGCGCTTGCTGCCGAAAGTCGGGCGATGTGTCGATGACCACGGTCCGCCGGATGTCTTCGTCGTGGAACTGAACCACGACGGAGGGGCGGAGGCGCCGATCCCGGGGGTCGTCCGAGGTGCAGACCTTGCACTGGCAGCCGATCGTGGGCACTCCCACGCTCGTTCCCGAGCCGAGCACCTCGATTTCGCAGCCCGCGAACTCGGGCCCAGGGGTGACCGGCAGGCACCTACGTCGCGTCGGCCGCATGGCAGTTCCAATCTTAGCGAGCCGCCGGCCGGTCGCGCTCTGGCCCGGCCCGAGCAGGGACGCGGTCGGACCCCGCGCAACCGGGCCGGGGCATGCAGCCCATCGCTGGCTGCTTCCGCATTGCGCGAACTCCGCCGTGAGTCGCGAAAGGGCGTGTTGGGCGGGCCGTACCCCAAGCTATGCTGATGAGAGCGCATGTACCTCAAGATTCTCAGCCACCCGGTCTTCATGAACCTGAACTTCCACATGCCGATGGTGGTGGACCTGTCCCATCCTCTGATCATGCTGGAGGGCGAGAACGGCTCGGGCAAGTCGACTCTCCTGCACTCGATCTACTACGCCCTGCAGGGTGAGGAAGTGGAGAACTACGCCTACCGCTTGGACAGGGGCAATGCGGAAATCCCGAAGGTGCTGCTGTTCGATGCCGAGCAGCACAACCCGCGCAACACTCCGTCGCTGTATGAAGACCAGCCGGCAATGAAGGAATTCCTGCTCACAGCCAGCCACGGGCAGGTCATGCTCTCGCTGTTCAAGGACCTGTTCCCGCAGCTGCCCGACGGCTCGGTGCTGCTGCTGGACGAGCCCGAAATGGCGCTATCGCAGTCGAACCAGCTGCGCATCCTGAAGATGCTCAAGGAACTTGTGGACACGAAGAACTTTCGCATCGTCGCGGCGACACACTCGGCGCACCTGCTGAACTCGCCCGAAACCTACATCATCAACCTAGACCGGCACGTCAACCGCAATGTCACCACGGGTCCGCTTGGCATGGAGGGCGCGTCCACCATCCACTGATCCGTTCGCGTAGCCGGCGGATTCAGTGGCTCATGGCCAGGGCCAGCTGCACGAGGGTCGGGACTCCAGCGCCGCTCGGTCCGACGGGCGCGTGCGGCATCTTTTTCTCGTACCACGCGGTGCCGGCAATGTCGAGGTGCGCCCACGGCGTGTCGCCGACGAAGTTCTCGAGAAAGGCGGCAGCCGTGCAGGCCCCTCCCCAGCGCGGTCCGATATTGGCCATGTCGGCGATCGGGCTCTCCAGCAGCTTGGTGTATTCTTCGCCGAGCGGCATGGGCCACATTCTCTCGCCGGCCTTTCCGGCCGCTGCGAGGAGTTGTTCGCTCCACGCGTCGTTGTTGCTGAACACGCCTGTGTAGTCAGTGCCCAGGGCCACGACAACGGCGCCCGTCAGGGTGGCGGCATCAACGAGGTGCGTGCATCCCTGCTCCTTGGCGTAAGTCAGGGCATCCGCCAGGATCAGGCGGCCCTCCGCATCCGTGTTGAGCACTTCTACGGTCTTGCCGCTGCGCGAGGTCACGACGTCTCCGGGCCGCTGGGCGGCCCCCCCGGGCATGTTCTCCACGGACGGGATCACGGCGGTGACGGGCAGCTCGGGGCGAATCGAAGCCAAGGCCAGCATCGTGCCGATCATCGCCGCGCCGCCCGCCATGTCATGCTTCATCAGGTGCATGTCGGCCGCTGGCTTGAGCGAGATTCCGCCGGTGTCGAACGTGACCGCCTTGCCGACCAGCCCGAGGTGCGCCTTAGCGTCGGAGCCGCTCCCGTCCGGCCTGTAGCGCAGCACGATCAGCACGGGCGGCTCGACGCTGGCGCGGGCGACGCCGAGCAGGGCGCCCATGCGGAGTTCTTCGATCTGGGACTCGTCCAGAACCTCGCACTCCAAGCCGGCCTCGGCCGCCAGCGCCGCGGTCCGGGCGGCCAATTCCGGCGGCGGCAGCAGGTTGCCCGGTTCGTTGACCAACTCGCGCGCGCGAAGCTGGCCCTGAGCCACGGCCGTTGCGCGGTCCAGGGCCGCTTGCGCATCGCCGGGGCAGGCGATGATGACGCGCTCGAGCGAGGAAGCCTGCTTGTCCTCGGTCTTGTGGACATCCGGCTCGTAGTCGGCTGCCGCGATGCCCTCAACGACGGCCATGAGGGCGTCGTCGCGGGCCATCCCGTCTGGCAGCGCGGTGGCCAGGCTACGCACGCCGGCCGTGCGCAAGCGCCGCCAGCCCGCGCTGGCGGCTTCGCGCAGGCGCACGGTGCTGGCTTTGGCATGGGTGCCGCAGCCGACCAGCAGCAGGCGTCCGGCACGCATGCCCGCGGGGCGGTGCACGAGCGATGTGGATTGGTGCTTTGCCCGGAATTCGCCGCTTTCCGCGAGCTCGCGCGCCAAGCCTGCAGTGAGTTCGTTCCAGTCGGTGGCAGCAGTGCAGTCGTCGCCTCCTTCGTAGACGAATCCGATCGCGGCGTCCGCCTCGATCTGTTGCAATGCCGTGTCGGTCAGCGTGAATTGCATGGGTCTTTCGTCAATCATGGCATAGGCGAGAAGCGATCCCGGCGAGGTGTCACTCCGCGCTCGAAACGGAGGGTGTTTCGGCCAAGCCCCGGTAGGCCACGGCCGCGAGCGCAAGGAACGCCGCGAGCACCTCGCTGTCTCCCAGGGTCACGTCGAAACAGCTCAGGACGGCCATGGCGAGCGTCCCGGCAGCGCCAGCCTGCAGCAGGAAGCGGCGGTCGTCGTGTGCTTCCGGCAGCCTCGTCAAACCGCGCCGCGTGTCGAACAAGACCTGTCCGAACAGCCACAGGACGATGAGCGCGGCCGGCAGGCCGCGCTCGGCTGCGTAGTGGATGTAGAGGTTATGCAGGTGCCCGTAGAATCCGGGTGGAAGCTCTTCGACGCCTTCCGGTTGGAATTCCTCGAACCGCGGCCCCACGCGTTCCGGCCCGACTCCCAGCAAGGGGTGGGCCGCGATCATATTCAGGCCGGTGCGCCACATCAAGATGCGCGCATGATTCGCCTCGGGACGGATGGACCGGATGCGTTCCTGCAGGCCGGACGGCCCGCAGAAGTACAGTGCGACGGCAGCGACCGGCACGAGCGCGAGCGTCTTCGGCTTGGCGCCGGCCAACAGGTACAGCCCGCCGGCCAGCAGGGCCAGCCACGCGCTGCGCGTGAAACTGAGCACGAGCGCGACTGCCATGACAACGCCGCACGCGAACCAGATTCCGGATCCCGGGCGCCGCCGCCCGTACAGCAGGTAGCACGCCAGCGTCAGCGCGCCCAGCGTCGCGGCCTGGCTGAACGTCATCCAGTGGCTGTAGAAGCCTCGGATGCGGTCGGCGATCAGGAGCCCGTGGAAATCTCCGCCCCGTCCCAACTCCTGGGCGGCCGAGGCGCCGAACTCGGCAATGGCCAGCCCGCAGGCAGCCACGAGCACGACAAACCAAGCTTCCGTCACCCTTCTGCACGTGTCGGCCGTGCGCAGCGCCGTGTACGCCAGCGGCAGAATTGCGAACACGTAGAGCTTCTTGACCTGGGGCAGGGCCGCCGCCGGGTCATCCGAGGCCGCGGCGGACACGAGCGTCCACACCAGCAGCGCAATCAGCGGCCAAGCGACGCGCGGCAACCGCACTGCCCGCGGCCGCAGCAGCAACAGTCCCAACCCCGCGCCCAGAATGCTATGGGCCGCGGCAATCGAGGCGAAGTTCGCAGCAGTGGCGCCGAGGGCGGACCAAGCCGTCCACTCCCGCCACTTGCGCTCGTCCAGCATTACGGCCTCACGAATCCCGCTGCGAGCCGCAAGCGGCTATTGCAGCGCTTGCCAGGCCGCTTCGTAAGCCGCCAGATCGGGCCATGCTCCGTTGAGAGTCTCGAGGAACGCCTTGATGTCGGAATGATCCTGCTTGCTCAGATCGAGGGGGTCGAGCTCGGTCTGGCCCAAGGCGTCCGTCTTGGGCTCGTTGTAGAACGCGAGCACGTCGTCCAGTGTCTCGAATCGGCCATCGTGCATGAACGGCTCGCGACCCTTCCAGTTGCGCAGCGCCGGGGTCTTGAACGCGCCGATATCGTAGTCGTCGTTGCTGATATTCGAACGACCGGGGTCGTCCGCCGTGCCGGTGCCGATATTGTGGAACCATCCGTCCGTGAAGTTCGGGCCGAAATGGCAGGTGGCGCACTGGCCCCGCGTGAAGAAGATCATGCGGCCCCGTTCCTGCGCTTCGTTGAAGACCGTACGGTCTCCCTCGAGCCACTTGTCGAACAGTGTCGGGCCGGTCGCGAGACCGCGCTCGAACGCCGCGATCGCCTGCGTGATCGCGTCAATCGTGATGTCGTCGATTCCAGCTTGCGCGAAGGCCTTGACATAGGCCGCTTCGTCGCGCACGCGCCGGGCCGCTTCGTCGTGAGCGAGATCCATCTCGATCGGGTTCTCGATGGGGCCCTTGGCTTGCTCTTCCAGCGACCCGGCCCGGCCGTCCCAGAAGAAGAACTCCGCATCGGCCAGGTTGACCACGGTCGGAGTGTTGCGCGGCAGGATGTCGCCGTACGCGCCTTCGCCCAGAGCGACCCCGGACTCGAAACCCTTCTCGGGAATGTGGCAGCTTGCGCAGGAAGTGTTGCGGGGCTTGGACAGCAGCGGGTCGAAGAACAGCTTCCAGCCGATTGCTTCGAGCGGGCTGACCTCGCGCACGGCGGATTGCGCCGGCAGCGCGACGGCGGCCAAGGCCAAGCCGGCCAGTGCCCGGCGGCGACTAGTCATCCAGTGCAACGCCCCACGGCATCTCGCCGGTCGGGATCGTCTTGATCTCGGACATCGTGGTGGTATCGACCACCGAAACCGTGGCATCGGGACCGTTGGCTGCGTAGAGGCGCGTGCCATCCCGTGACAGCGCGATGCCCCAAGTGCGGACACCGGTCTCGACGGTTTCAAGCACTTCGAGCGTCTCCGGGTCCAGCGCTGCGATCGAGTTGCCCCGGCCCATGGACACGTACAGGCGCTCGCCATCGTGGCTCAGCAGGACGCCCTTCGGCTTGACTCGCGGGCTGATCTGGCGGCGCAGCTGCTTGTTGGCGACCACGATGCGGTTGGTAGCGCGGTCGACCTTGGAAACGTGACCGGCAACCTCCGACGTGACCCAGAAGTACTTGCCGTCCGGGCTGAATGCGACCTCGCGGGGGCGGGCGCCTACCAGGATGTTGGCAACCAGCTTCTTGTCGGCCACCGAGATGACGTGCACCATGTTGGAGGATTCGCTGGTCACCAGCACCTGTTGGCCGTCCGGGCTGACGCCCACGCCCTCGGGCTCCAGACCGACCTTGATCTCGGCGAGGATCTCGCCCGATTCCGGGTTCAGGGCGGTGGCCAGGCCGTCGTCTTCGTTCGACAGGTAGATCGTTCCGTCGGGATGGACGGCGAACGCTTCCGGATCCGAGCCGGCAGGGATGGTGCGTTCCAGCTTGAGGGTGGCGGTGTTGAGCACGCCGATAGCGTTGTCATTGCCGAGGGCAACGTAGACCAGCTTGCGGTCGGGGCTGAAACCGATCCCGCGCGGACGCCCCCCGACCGGGACCGTCGCCTCGACCGCACCGCTGCGGGTGTCGATCACGGTTACCGAGTCGCCGGCTTCGTTGGTGACAAAGAGCCTGTGCGTGGGCTCCGCTAGCGCTTGCGCGAGCGGCAGGAGTACGAGGGCAGTGAGGATTCGGAGCATGGTGTTATTGGCAGGGTGAGCTTCCCAAGCTGTCCAGGCCACCTTGCGCACCGCGCACGGGGGCCTCGCCGAGCAATTCTCCGGCGGCGCCGACAAGGACCAACGGCTGCCGCAGCTGTCCGCTGGCTCGAAAGCTGTGAGGATCGCCCTTCTGGCCATCCAAGCCGTCAGCTTGCTTGAGAGCTTCCAGCAGTGCTGCGGCATCGGAGGCTGGCTCGCGCATCAAGGTGTCGCCCACGGCGCGCGCGGCGAACCAGCCGGCCCAGGCAAGACCGTCCATTGGGCTACCGTATAGATCCGAGTAGCGCCGGTTGAGGTCGCGCGCGGCGAACTTCACCGCCGCACTGTGCCAGGCGGCGGCAGAAACCTTGCTGCCGGGATTGCCGGCTTGCCACTGCGCCACTGCGTCGGCCCTCATCTTGGCACTGGGAATGACGTGCAGAGCGTTGGCCAAGCAAGCGGAGCGCAGTTCGTCGGAGTCGTCGCTGAGGTTGAATACGGCCCTGCCGCCTGCACTGGCAGCGATGTCTGTGATCGAGCCCGGCCTGTCCACGAACACCGCGACAGCGCCGTCCGGCACGGTCTCGCCCGTAAGTTCGGTCAGCTTCAGATTGACGTCGAGGAATGCGCCTTGGTGGTTCGATTCGTCGATGCCCAGTTTCAGGCCGCGCAGCGACGCGCTATCGGCCGATCCGATGTAGGCCAGTTCGAACTCAGCGGCAGGTGCCGCTGCGATCAGGACCGTAGCGGTCGCGATCGCGTAGAGATAACTCCGCATGAGGTGACAGCATGTGGGCGCGCTGAGCGCACCCGCTGACTTAGATCGATTCTATAGCAGTCTGGGGGCGCCGCGCCTTCGGCAGGCACGAATCGCGGCCCTCAGGGCGCGAGCGTGCCGAATTGCGGGTTGCCGGCCTCCAGCCAATTGGCGAGCTCGGCCGCGGGCAGGCGAATGGAGATGTAGAAGGGACCGAAGTCCGCATAGACCGCGCTGGCTTCGTCGAAGCGCATCTCGTAGATCAGCTCCTTGAACACCAGCGGGTCGTCGGCGAACAAGTCCACGCCCCATTCCCAGTCGTCGTACCCGATCGAGCCGGAGATGATCTGCTTGACCCTGCCGGCGTAGCGCCGGCCGATCATTCCGTGCTCGCGCATCATTTGCAAGCGCTCGCGAATGGGACGGGTGTACCAATTGATTTGCTCGCCACGCTTCTTGTCCATTGGATAGAAGCACAAGTACTTGTGCGCGGGCACGGACGGATCGAGGCGAGGCGCCATGGCCGCAGCCTGCTCGTCCATGCGGGCGCGCACGCGCTCCGCCCATTCGTCGCTGTCCGGGGAAATCTCCTGCTCTGCCAGTTCCTGATAAAGCTTGAAGGACGAGTCGTACAGGCCGAGCTCGACCACCGAGACATACGATGTGGTCGGCTCCAGAAACTCCGCCAGGCGCAGGTTCTCAACGTCGAGTTCCGCCCGATGGACCTGCTCGAGGTCGGGTCGGAAATGCAGCACGAGCAGGTCGCCCTTGTGGCCCAGCAGCGAAAACAGCGCCGAGCCGCCGGTGTCGCTGTCTTCCATCTTGTGCAAGGCCGAGGAGGCCTCGCTCGCGATCTCGTGCCGTTCGCCGCCATCCAGCATTCGCCAGGCCGCCCGGTCGAACCGAAACATCTGGTGCAGCAGCGCCGCGCCATCCAGCGTCTGCGGATGGGGTGGGATTCCGGGGGGTCTCGCTGCCGCGCTGGGGGGGCCGCCGCCGGTATGTGGAGGTTTGCCCGCCATCGAATTCCCACTCTATCAGAGCGTGCGGGCGCCTAACCTGCGCGGTCTAGCGACCCGTCACACCAGATGGAGGTGCCCAGCGCAGACTGGCCCGGAATTCTGCGCCCGGCGCAATCCCGGTCGGGGACGGCGTAGCGCTTGCGGGCCGACCGCCATCGTCTGCGGGCGCGCCCGCCCGCTGGCAGCGGTACCCGGCTGCGGATCCTTCTCGGAAGGCCCGCCCGGTTCGGATGGAAGGGGGCAGCCACTATCAAGACCGGTTCGGTGGTGTTGCCCGTATTCCATCGAGAAAGGATCCGAAGTCAAGGCCACGCCAAATTCGGAATATATTATCAGACAGTATATTAAATGACCATACAATTATCATATGATCCATCAGGAGGTGTACTCCGTCAATCTGAAGATGCTGGCCGAACGGACACGGATCGGCTATCAGCAACTCTACTTGGGGCTCGTCCGGCGGAAGCGGGAACTTAAGTTCCGCGATGCCGCTGAGATTTCGGATGCGCTCGGACTTTCGCTGGAGGAACTCCGCCGTTGCTTGGAGCAGGGAAGATTCGTGGCGGACAGCCGTCAGGATGGCTTGCTGGAGGGAAACCGACGGAAGGTCCCAGGGGAGAAAGCGGGGTTCGAGGAACGCTTCGTTTCCCGCAAGACCCCGCCACCGCTGGCGTCTCCCGAAGGGCGGCTGGGCGTTCTGCTGCCGGGTCTGGGGGCTGTCGCCACGACCGTGATCGCCGGCGTCGCACTGGTCAACAAGGGCCTGGGCAAGCCGGTCGGCTCGCTGACCCAGATGGGGCGGATCCGCCTTAGCAAGCGCACTGACAGGCGCAATCCGCTGATTCGGGAGCTGCTGCAGCTTCAGGACATTGGAAGCCTGGTGTTCGGCGGGTGGGATATCCGGGACATCGATTGCTTTGACTCCGCCAGCGGTGCCGCCGTGATCGAGCCGTCACTGCTCGCGGAGGTCGAGGCGGACCTTCGCGCCGTCCGTCCGATGCCGGCGGTATTCGAGCATCGCTTCGTGCCGCGCTTGGAGGGCTCGCACGTCAAGCCTGGCACGAACAAGATGGCGCTCGCGGAAGCACTGATCCAGGACATCGAGGACTTCAAGCGTGCCAACAGGCTGGACCGGGCCGTGATGGTGTGGTGCGGGTCGACCGAAACCCACCAGCGGCCCGGAACCGTCCACGCATCCTTGGGCGCGTTCGAGACCGGGTTGCTCAACAACCACCCGGAGATCGCTCCCTCGCAGATCTACGCCTATGCGGCGATCCGCTCCGGGGTTCCCTTTGCCAATGGAGCTCCGAACCTGAGCGCCGACACCCCGGCCCTCCAGGAGCTTGCGAAGCAGAACTCAGTCCCGATCTGCGGCAAGGACTTCAAGACCGGCCAGACCTTCATGAAGACCCTCGTCGCTCCGGGGCTCAAGACGCGCTTGCTCGGCGTCGAGGGCTGGTTCTCGACAAACATCCTGGGAAACCGCGACGGCGTCGTGCTGGAGGAGCCCGAGGCCTTCCGGACCAAGGAAGAGAGCAAGCTGGGAGCGCTGGACGTGATCCTCCAGCCTGACCAGTACCCCGACCTGTACGGCGACTTCTCCCACATGGTCCGGATCAACTATTACCCTCCGCGCGGGGACAACAAGGAGGGCTGGGACAACATCGACCTGAGGGGCTGGCTGGGCTACCCGATGCAACTGAAGGTCAATTTCCTGTGTCGTGACTCGATTCTCGCCGCTCCGCTCGTGCTGGACCTAGCGCTGTTCCTTGATCTTGCCCAGCGCGCCGGACTCAGCGGCATCCAAGAGTGGCTCTCTTTCTACTTCAAGTCCCCTATGGTGGCCCCGGAACTGTATCCCGAGCACGACATATTCATCCAGCTGATGAAGCTGAAGAACACGCTTCGCTGGGTGGCCGGCGAGCAGATGATCACTCACCTGGGCTTGGAGTACTACGACTGAGGGTTCCGCACTCGGTCCGGGTGCGGTCAAGGGCGCTCGCCGCGACTCCCGCCGCGGCCACGCCACCGTCTCCGGCTTCAAGGTGCGGGGCTCAATCCGCAGCCGCCGCTCTGCACGCAACCCATGCCCGTCTCAAGTGTGTCCGGACGCTAGCTGTGTGTCCGCGGACGGCTACAGAGCGATCAAAGGCGCGATGACCAGCGCCACGATCGACATCAGCTTGATCAGGATGTTCATCGACGGGCCGGACGTGTCCTTGAAGGGGTCACCGATGGTGTCGCCGACCACCGAGGCCTTGTGCCCTTCCGAGCCCTTGCCTTCGCCGGGGACGCTGCCTTGCTCGATCTCTTTCTTGGCGTTGTCCCAGGCTCCGCCGGAATTCGCCATGAACAGGGCCAGCAACACGCCGGTGACAGTTGCTCCGGCGAGGGTGCCGCCCAGCGCTTCCGGGCCGAGCGTGAAGCCCACCACGACAGGCGCCAAGACCGCGATCACACCGGGCACCACCATCTCTCTCAGTGCCGCCGCCGTGGCGATATCAACGCATCGCCGCGCGTCCGGCTGGACTCCTGGAGCACCGTCTAGCAGCCCCTTGATCTCGCGGAATTGTCTCCGAATCTCGTCGATGATCTTGCCAGCGGCCCGGCCAACCGCCTTGATCGTCAGGGCTGCGATAACGAACGGCAGGATGCCGCCGAGAAGCAGGCCGATGACCACGCTCGCGGAGTTGAGAGGGATCGAGATGGGCTCCAAGCCGGCGGCGGCACGGGTGCTGTCGAGTGCCTGGGTGTAGGCAGAGAAGAGGGCCAGGGCGGCCAGCGCGGCCGAGCCAATGGCGAACCCCTTGCCCATCGCGGCGGTGGTGTTGCCGATCGAGTCCAGCTTGTCGGTGATCGCGCGCACTTCCCCCGGCAGCCCGCACATCTCCGAGATGCCGCCGGCGTTGTCTGCGATCGGGCCGTAGGCGTCCACGCTCATGGTGATGCCCACGGTCGCCAACATCCCCACGGCGGCGATGCCGATGCCGTACAGTCCGGCCGATTCGTGCGCCACGAAGATCGCCGCGCAAATCACGAGCACGGGCAGGGCGCAGCTGCGGAATCCCACCGCCAAGCCCTCGATGATGTTGGTCGCGGTGCCCATCCGCGAGGCCTCTGCGATCTCCATGACGGGCTTCATGGACGTGTAGTACTCGGTGATGTAGCCGATTGCCACGCCCGCGAGGCATCCGGCGACGACCGCGCCGAAAATTCCGGTGCCGACTCCCATCGATTGACCCGTGAAGTATCCGCCGACCAAGAACAGCAGCGCGCTCAACCATGCCGCGTAGCGCAGCGCGGCAGCCGGCCCCAAGGACTTCAACGCGCGAATCGCTCCGATGCCTATCAGCGAAGCGGCCAGGCCAACCGCGGAGAGCACCAGCGGCAAAGCCATTAGCGCCGATCTAGCGGCCTCTTCTCCTCCCGCCGCGAGTTGTCCGAGCACTGCTGCCGGGAGGGTGGCGGCGATCGCGATGGTCGCGATCATCGAGCCCGCGAACGACTCGAAGATATCGGCCCCCATGCCCGCGACGTCGCCGACGTTGTCACCGACGTTGTCGGCGATCACGCCCGGATTGCGCGGGTCGTCTTCCGGGATGCCGGCTTCCACCTTGCCCACCAAGTCGGCTCCCACGTCCGCCGCCTTGGTATAAATGCCGCCGCCGACGCGGGCGAACAGCGCGATTGAACTGGCCCCCATAGCGAAGCCGTTCAGGTAGACCGCGTTCTCGGCACCTTGAAAATTGACCGCCAACAGGCCCACGCCCAGCAGGCCCAGCCCGGCCACCGCCAGACCCATGACCGTGCCGCCGCTGAAGGCAACGGTCAGCGCCGCCGCCAGACTCCCCGAGCGGGCGGCCTCGCTGGTGCGCGAATTCGCCAGCGTGGCCGCTTGCATGCCGATCAGTCCGGCGATTACCGAGCAGGCAGCGCCGACTGCGAAGCTCAGGGCCATGGGCGCGCCCAACTGCCAGCCGATCAACCCGGCGACGACGACCACGAAGATTGCCAGAATGCGGTACTCGCGGTATAGGAAGGCCATCGCCCCGACGCGGATCAGGCCGGCGACTTCACGCATTTGGTCTGTTCCAGCAGGGCGCTTGCCGATCGCGAGGAAGGTCAGGAAGGAGGCCAACAATCCGATGGCCCCGAGTGCGAGGGTAGGCGCTAGGTAGTTGTCCATGGCAAAGCCGAATCGAGTGCGGGCGCGGTTCCTGCCTGCCGCGAGGGACTGTCCTCGGCGGCCGCAGGGCGATAGATCTGGGCCGGCGCAGGGCGGGTTCCGCGAGCCTTCATTTTTCGAGGAACAGGCTAGCCCCGGCACGGTTTCCCGCGTGGGCCGACCCTAGCGCTCAGCTTGCTCTTTAGGCTAGCACGCGCGGGTATTGAGATTCGATGCATCCGCGCGCGCTCGACTGAGTTCTCATGCATGACGACCGAAGTCGGATCAGGGTGCGATAAAGTGCAGTCTTCGCAGCGGCAGGGAACGCCAGTGGCACGTATGATCCGCCAGGCCGGCAGTGCGCAAGCAGAGCTTGTCCGGAAACGGGCCGAGGAGGGCAGTGTGGACGCACAGTTCAACTACGGGCGCTTCTGCTACGAGGGCAATCTTGTCGACCAAGACCTTGACGAGGCCGCCGATTGGTGGCTGGAAGCCGCCAGGCAAGGCCATGTCCAGGCACGGACGCAACTAGGCCACCTGCTCCGGAGTGGCCTCGGCTTTGAAACAGAGGACGACGCAATCGCTCGGTGGTGGTTTGAGTATGAGCGTTCGTTCGCGGAAGCCGGCGATGCGGAGGCGCAGCTCAATCTGGGCAAGATGTACGCCGCAGGCCGGGGTGTTAGCCGCGATGATGCCGAGGCCGAGCGCTGGTGGCAGCGGGCAGCTGCCCAAGGCGATGCGGAGGCCAGGCTGCAGCTCAAGCGCAGAAGCGGCGAGACAGGCGACTTGGAGGCGCAGTGGGAACTGGCCCTGACCTATTTGGAGGGCCGAGGCGTCCGCAAAGACGAGTCAGAAGCGGCACGCTGGCTGGGCTTGGCGGCCCGGCAGCGGCATGAGGAGGCATGTTTCAGGCTTGGACAGCTGCTCATGCAGGGCCCGCCTGGCGTTCGAGACAGCGTCAAGGCAGCCGAGTGGTTGCTTCGCGCTGCCGAACTGGGCAGCCAGCAAGCGGCCCGTGAGCTAGGAGATCTCTATCGAGAAGGTGTCGGTGTCGATGCGAATGACGCCGAGGCCGAGCGTTGGTGGCGACAGGCAGCCGGCGGTGGGTACGCGCCTGCCCAATACAGCGTTGGAATGCTATATCTCGACGGCCGAGGCGTCGCCGCCGATCCAGCTGCTGCTCTGGAGTGGCTGGTCAAGGCCGCCAAGCAGGGCCACAGCGACGCCCAGTTCCAAGCCGGCAAGATCTACAGGGATGGTCCGACCGAATTGCGAGACGCAGCCGAAGCAGACAGGTGGTTGGAACGTGCCGCTGAGCAGGGGCATTGCGATGCGCAGCAACTGCTCGGTTGGTGGGGGGCCTAGCGACCGCTTGCGACTTCGAATTCCGTTGTCACGGCTGTGAGCTTGTCGAAAGGCTTGGCAGATTGGGGTCAGAAAAGTGTGTTTTCGTTAATAAGAGTCTGTTTACGACATACAAAGTATTTTAAGACTCTGTATATTGATGTTTATGGGGCAGCGGCTCTACCCACCATCCGTCCGGCGCGCATTGCGAGAGCTCGGTCAAGACATTCGGATCGCGCGCAAGAAACGACGCATGCCAGTGGCGGATTTCGCTGTACGCATGGGCGTGTCCCAAGGCACCGTCCTTCGCCTGGAGAAAGGGGATCCCGGCGTGGCCATCGGCGCCGTGGCGATGGCCCTGCTGGCTCTTGGCGAGCTGCATCGCCTTGGGACGATCATCGACGTTTCCACCGACGACACCGGCTTGATGCTCGATGTTGGAAGCCTGCCGCAACGGATACGCAGGCCCAAGGCCTTGGTCTTTGAGCGCGAGGGCATCGCCGAGGGTACCGAATGAGCAAGCAAACCAAGCGTGTGCGAATCGCGATTGGCGAACGGCTCCAGCCAGTTGGCGAGATCGTCTTCGAGACGGACGGCAGACGCCAGACAAGCATGTTCCGCTACGCCGTCCAATGGCTTGAGAATCCACAGCGATTTCCCATCGCGCCTTCGATGCCCCTCGGCGAGTCCCAGTTCTACGCATCCGCGTCGCGCGTCAATCCGCGCAACGCCCTGCTTGGGCCGGTCAGTGACGGCTCGCCAGACTCTTGGGGGCGCGGCTTGATCCGTAGAGCACGGGGCGGCACATTGACGGAACTTGACTATCTGCTCGCCGTGGACGATCTGACCCGGCAAGGTTCGCTGCGGTATCTCGATGAACACGGGACACCGCTTGCTCGTTCGTATCCCCCCGTTCCCCGCCTGAGCGAGCTCGCGCGGCTCAGGAGCTTGGCGAGTGCCGCCGGCAGAGCTGCGGCAATGGCCGCAGCGGACATGGATCAACTCTTGGGGAGCGCGGGTTCCCTCGGCGGGACCCGGCCTAAAGCGAGTGTCCGCGACGAGGGCGGCCACTTGCACATCGCCAAGTTCACGACCGACGAGGACTCCATGCCGATCGAACGCGCCGAGGTTGCAACGCTGAAACTCGCTCGGGCGGCAGGCATTCGTGCCGCCTCGGCGCGGCTCGAGCTCTCTGACACGAATCGCCCGGTCGCTCTGATCAAGCGATTCGACCGCACTGCGGCGGAACGCCTCAGCTATCTCTCCGCCCAATCGTTCCTAGGGGCGGAGGCTGCCACAGGCGCATTCTACACGGACATTTCGGACAGCTTGCGGGCGCATGCTCTTGATCCTCGCGGACAGATGGCGGAACTCTATCGCAGGGTCCTGTTCACGATCCTCGTCTCGAATACGGATGACCACCTGAAGAACCACGGACTGCTTCACGCTGGCGGCGGCCGCTGGATTCTCTCCCCAGCCTTCGATATCAATCCACAGCCATTCCGACGGCGGCAATTGGAGACGGGCATCAGCGACCTCAGCGGCAACACAGCCTCCATCGAGGCCGCTCTTGAGGCGAGTCCCCTTTTTGGGGTGTCCCGGGACGCAGCGGCTGAAGAGCTCTCGCGAATCACCTCGGTCATCGACGAACAATGGCGGCCAAACTGCCTTGCAGTGGGCATGACAGCCGATGAAATCGCACTCTACCAACCTGCTTTCGACCACGAAGAGACTCGTAGCGCGCGGCGGATCACGGCAAGTGCTCACTCGTGAACCAGCAGGTAATCACGGCAGCTCCCAGTCGGTATGACAATTGGAACAGTCTCCGGCCACAGTCACCAAGTCGGGGCGTCAGTGAGAATGTCCAGCAGCACACTCGAGTCGACGAGCGCGACACTACTTCTCCCCGCGAGTCAGCTGCAAGATTTCGTCGGTTGAGGGGCCGTCGGCAGCGACTCCGCTAGCCTTGCGAAGGCGCTCTTCCAACAATTCTCTGAATCTTGCAGCAGGACGGATCAGGGCTCCGCCCTGAGATTCCTCGAATACGACCTCGGTGTTGGGGAGTAGCCCGAGGCGGAGCCGAAGGCTCACTGGAATCGTCACTTGGCCCTTGGAGTTAATTCGCATATTCGGATTTCTGCGCCTCAAGTTCTTGAGTTACAGGTTCGAGTCTTCAACAGTGAGCCCAGCGGATCGGATTCTCGGCTTGAGCCTCGATCTGGGAGCTACCGACATCACGACGGCGATCGGTTTGCATTCGCAAGCCACCTCGCTAACGCGGTCCCGACCAGAGGAGCGTCATCGGCCCAGATAGCACGCGGGGACTCGGATTGCGAGAGATTGTCACCTCAGCTGGTGCACGCGGAAGCGTTCCGGAGCGGGCGACTTGACACGAGAGGGTTTGGCCGTTGCATTACGATGGATTCTGGTCGCGATGATCATTGGACTAACCGGCACGAACGGCTCGGGCAAGACGGTTGCTTGCGAACTGCTGAAGCGCAAGGGGTTTGAGTCCTACTCGCTCTCGGACGTCATCCGGGAAGAGTTGGCAGAGAAGGGCCTGGCCGCCAATCGCGAGAACCTGATCGCCGAGGGTAACCGTCTGCGTGCCGAGCTGGGTTCGGCGATTCTGGCACACCGCGTGGGACGCAAGCTCCGCCCCGACCAGAACTACGTGATCGACTCGATCCGCAACCCGCGCGAGGTGCAGGCCCTGCGAGAGTGGGGCGAGTTCCGACTGCTGCACCTTGACGCTCCGCGAGAACTGCGCTACGAGCGCGTGGTGCGCCGCGGCGGCGAGCGCGTGCCTGCGTCCTTCGAAGAGTTTGCCGAACAGGAAGATCGCGAGATTGACGGCGCCAACGAAGCGCACCAGCGGCTGCGCGCGACCTGGGCCGAAGCCGACGAGACGCTGCACAACAGCGGCACGTTGGAAGGATTCAAGGCCGCCGTCACCGAACTCGTCAAGCGCTGGATGATGGGAGCGGATCGGCCGGGATGGGATGAGTACTTCATGCAGATCGCCCGCATCGTTGCCATGCGCTCCAACTGCATGAAGCGCAAGGTCGCCGCCGTGATTGTGCGTGACCGGCGAATCATCTCAACCGGTTACAACGGGACCCCGCGTGGAGCGAAGAACTGCAACGAGGGGGGCTGCCCTAGATGCAATTCGCTCGCGGACAGCGGCACGATGCTCGGCGAGTGCCTGTGCAGTCACGCCGAGGAGAACTCGATCGTGCAGGCTGCCTACCACGGCATCAATGTCAAGGGCGCGACCATTTACTCGACCTGCTCGCCCTGCCTGATCTGCACCAAGATGATCATCAACGCCGGAATTTCGCGCGTGGTCTACAACCTTGAGTACTCGCTCAACGAAACAGCCCAGGAACTGCTGACCGAGACGGGCGTGGAATCGTGCCACGTGGCGCTTCCCTAGGCTCTTGCCTGTCCGCTTTCGCTGCCTGCTGGCGTATGATCCTCTGCAATGGCTGACAACGAATTCCGCGAGCCGAGCATCGCACTGACGCGCATCTATACCCGCAGCGGGGATTCCGGCACCACTTTATTGGTCAATGGCCGCCGGGTGAGCAAAGACGATCCTCGCGTGGAGGCTTACGGAACGGTTGACGAGCTGAACGCCTGTATCGGTCGGTCGCGGGAGTGCCTGCGGACCGCGACCAGCCGCTGCGCGGAACTCGGGCGCTTGGACGGGATCCTGCTGCGCGTGCAGCACGAACTGTTCAATCTCGGATCTGAGGTCGCTACGGATCCCGGTGCTGTGCGCGAGCGCCAGCCGCGAGTCCTTGCGTCGCAAGTGGAGCGCCTGGAAACCGAGATCGATTCCATGAATGCCGAACTACGGCCGCTGGAATCGTTTGTTTTGCCCGGTGGCTCGGCTGCGAATGCCGAGCTGCACGTTTGCCGAACCGTCTGCCGCAGAGCCGAGCGTAGAGTCGTGACTCTGATGGGCTCTGAGCAGGACTTGCAGCTAGCGGCACGATACCTGAATCGGCTCTCAGATGCTCTGTTCGTGTGGAGCCGGTGGGTTTGCCAATGCATGGGCGACGCGGAAGTGCAATGGCAGCCCAACACCACTTTGTGACATACAGTTCGGGCGCGCGGAGTTGCTCCCCGCCGCCCGCAGAACCGCGAACGAGCGCCCGCCCGGTTTAGCAGATGCTGCGCCATAATGGCAGCATGCTCACGCGCAGGGAACTATTGGCAGCGAGTGCCGGTCTGGGCGCCGTCAGCGGTTGTGCGGACCGGGCGGGAATGCCCGTCATCGGCGTAGTGCCCAAGGGCACGAACCACACGTTCTGGCAATCTGTGCATGCCGGCGCGATCAAGGCGGGCCAGGAGTTCGGCCTCGACATCGAGTGGAACGCGCCCCAGATGGAAATCGATGCGGCGCGTCAGATCGCTATCGTCGAGAACTTCATCACCCGCCAGGCCGATGGCATAGTGCTGGCGCCGGTGGACTCCGAGGCGCTGGTCACAGTCGTCGAGCGCGCGGCTGATCGCGGCATACCGGTCGCGATCTTCGATTCAGCCATCAACACGGACAAGATCATCACGTTCGTAGTGACCGACAACTACCTCGGAGGCGTCATGGCGGCCGATCGCATGGCGCAGATTATTGACGGCCGGGGCAAAGTCGGAGTGATCGGCTTCATGCCCGGCAGCGCTTCGACGATGAAGCGCGAGGCGGGGTTCGTCGAGACGGTTGAAGAAAAGTATCCGGACATCGAAATCGTCGGCGTCAAGTTCAACATGGCCGATCGCGCCAAGGCCCTGGCGGAAGCCGAGAACCTGATGACAGCCCACCCCGACCTCGCCGGGTTCTTCGCCGACAATGAATCGAGCGTCGATGGCACCGTGCAGGCCGTCAAGCAGCGCGGCATGGCGGGCAAGGTCAAGATCGTGGGCTTCGATGCCTCTGAAACGTTGATCGAAGACATGCGGGCGGGCGTGATCGACTCGATCGTGGTCCAAGACCCCTTCAAGATGGGCTACGAGAGCACGCGCCAGATGTTCCTGCACCTGAACGGCGAGCCGACGGAGGCCCACATCGATTCCGGAGCGTACCTGCTCGAGCCGAGCAACGTCGATTCGCCGGAGATGCAGGCTGTGGTGTTGCCCGACCTTGAGTACTGGCTCGGAGAGGGCGCCGGCGGGCACTGACTTGCCGGGCGACAGCGAGCGGTACATGCGCGAGGCGCTCGCGCTCGCGCGCGAGGCTGACGAGGCCGAAGAGGTTCCGGTCGGCGCTGTCGTCGTGCATGATGGCAGAGTCGTCGGCCGCGGCGCGAACCGGCAGATCCGCGACGCGGATCCCACGGCCCATGCCGAGATCGTCGCCCTGCGGCAAGCGGCGCGGGAGATCGGTGACTATCGCCTTCGCGACGCGACAGTGTATTCGACACTGGAGCCGTGCGCCATGTGCGCGGGAGCCTTGGTGACGGCCCGCATTGCCAGACTCGTTTTCGGATCGCGGGATCTGAGATTTGGCGCGGTGCGCAGCAAGTTCCGGCTCGCAGACTCGGAGTTGCTCAATCACAGGCTAGAGGTCGAGGAAGGGGTCTTGGCGGGCGAGTGCCTGGACTTGCTGCAGTCGTTCTTCGCTCGGCGTCGGAGCCGTGGGGATGGGTGTAACGGTTAGCCCTTGAGAGAGGCACCGCCCGACAAGGCTGGGGCCGGGCAATCCTGCCAGCCCACGCGAAATGCGCGGACAATGACGAGTGGTATCGCCCACTCTTTCTCAATGCCGCAAGGCTGTCTGGACACATTCTCCGGACTTGGGGCGCGGGGCAGCAGGGTGACAAGCCCTGGGGGGCTGGAATTCTCCGCGTCGAATTGGCGTTGTACGGGCGACTACGCAGAACGTCGGGGAGGTCGGCCAGAGGGTGTGGCGCGGCGGTCGCATTGGCGGCCAAGTCCGCGGGTTCGGGTCAGATCGTCCACCGCCTTCGCCTGCTCCCACTCCGCATGCGTATTTGCTACGGACGGTCGGCCTTGGCGAGAGGAAGCGCCCGGATCATCGGTCCTGATTGATGATCCACGCAGGGTAGAACTGCCACAATTGTTCTACCTAGAGCGCTATGGGCCTCAATATCAAGAACGACGAGACTTGTCGGCTTCCTCGCGAACTAGCGCGGCTGACTGGCGAATCCATGACGTGCGCGATCACGGTCGCGCTGCGCGAGCGACTGGTGCAAGAACAGCGCAGGCGCGGTGTTGAGGCTCGCGCTCGAAAACTCCGTGCGATCGCCCAGCGCTGTGCGAATCTCATGGGACCCGGGCCAGCTTCGGTGGAGCACGGCGACATGCTCTATGACGAGCGGGGTCTTCCAAGATGATCGTCGATAGTTCTGCGCTGCTTGCGGTGCTGAACCGGCAAGTCGATGCGGAGCGGTACGTGACGGCGATCCTAACGGCGCCGCGATGCCGCATTTCGGTGGCGAACCTGCTGGAGACTTCGATCATGGTGGAGAGTCGGGGGGTGCCGAGGCCGGACATGAACTTGACGAGTTCCTCGAATTCGCGGAGATCGAGCCCACGCCGGTGACCGCCGAACACCTTGTGGCGGCCCGACAGGCTTGGCGGCAGTTCGGAAAGGGCAGGCATCCGGCAGCTCTGAACTTCGGCGACTGTTTCGCCTACGCGCTCGCTCATGTCTGCGGCGAGCCGCTGTTGTACAAGGGCGACGACTTCACCCGCACAGACGTAGAAGCAGCCGGCTAGCACGAACTCCGTCACGGATTCAGGCAGCAGCAAACCGGATCTCGATCGATTCGAGAGGTCCCTCGCCTGCCTCGATTCGTTCCGCCAACACACGAAGTACCAGCGCCTCAGCTTTGGCGATCGCGTCGGCCTGGGTCTCGCCGTACTTCATCACGCCGGGCAGGCCAATCACTTCGGCGATCCAGCGCCCGTCTTGCTCTCGTTCCGTTTCGATTGTGAAACGCATGTCGTACCGATCTGATCTTACGCAGTCGAGCGCGGCCAAGCCTTAGGCCTGTCGGCTGAAACCTGCCCGGCCGAGCTTGGAACAAGCAGGCCGCCCGAACGTTCGGGTCAAGACGAAGCTCGAAGCTTCGACCGTTCGCGGCGTGCGCTCGTCGAAAGACAGCGATGAGGCGAACCAAGCGGCGTATTTGTTGGGAACTATAATTCCCATACAGCTGGCATCCAGCACGGTCTGGGCCCGCATCGCGGCGAAGTTGGAGCAATAGGCCGTGCGCTCGAAGAAACGACAACGATTCTGGAATCTGGTGTTCGACTGCCTGACTGCCGTGGTGGTGTGGGTGCTGGCGATCGTGGCGCTGACTTGCGCGGCTGGCGTGGTGGATTTGATCTTGCGGCGCTATCCGTGACCGAGTCGAGGTCGACCAAGCACGGCTGGCCGAAGTCCGCAAAGGAACTCACGGCACTTTACGTACGTAGGCGTAAAAGGCTCCTACGGCCCCACCGTCTCGGGTGGTAAAGACGGCGGTCATGCGAGCCGTGCCGGCGGGCAAGGTCATTCGTAGCGTCACCTCCTTCGGCCCGGCCTCGACTGGAGTCTCAGCCCGAGCTTCGCCAATTCGGACCGAGGCCTTAACTGCCGGCACTGCCTTGCCGGGGCTCGCACGAAACGGACTGTCGCCCGGCACGTTGGCCCCAGGGGGGAGCGGGGCGTCAATCGCCGTGTCGGACTCCTCGGGCCAGCGACGCAAGCGAACTTCATAGTCGCCGGCCGTAACCACCTGCACGTTCCAATAGCCGGTGCTGGAAGAATTGTCCAACGCCTTGCGGACCAAGGACTGGTTCCAAGGCTCCCGCCCCTCCGTCGTGATCCAGTCGTGGCTGGTCAATAGGACGGGATTCGCTGCGGCGTGACCCAGGTAGATCGCGGGGACCTGCCTGAAGGTCGGCTCCAACTCCGCCCACCACGCTTCGTAAAAGGCCTTCAAACGGGCAACCACGCCAGGTTGGTCTCCCGCCACGTCGTTCTCCTGTTTCGGATCCCGCTTGATGTCATAGAGCTCGGTACCGTTGACCAGTCGCCAGCGGGCGGTCATCACGGCGCTCTTCCGCCACTTGATCGGCTCCAGGACACGTTGCGAGTCGGTCACCAGGATGCGGTCGGGCCACGAGCCGTCCGCCAGGCTGGCCTTGCCCTCCAGCAGCGGACGAATGCTGCGTCCGTCGAACTTCACTCCGTCCGGCTGGGCGATCCCTGCAAGATCGATCAGGGTGGGGAGGATGTCCACGTGTGCAGTGATCGGTTCGACGTCGCGCCCGCCAACCAGACCGCCGGCGGGCCAGTGGATGAATAGCGGCACCCGATGCCCTCCGTCAAACTCGCTTTGTTTCCTGCCACGCATGCCGGCATTGAATACTTGGTGCCCCTGGCCTGTGCCGTTGTCGGTGGTGAAGATGAAGATCGTATTCTCGGCCAGGCCCTCCCGCTCGAGGAAGGTCCGCAAGCGGCCCACGTTGTGGTCGATGTTGGCGATCATGCCGAGGAAGTGCCCCACGTGGGTGCCGAATTGCTCTTCGTAGGGTGCGGCAAACTCTTGCGGCGCGTGCATGGGCCAATGCGGGGCGTTGGTGGAGATATAGGCAAAGAACGGCTTGCCTGCCTTCTCTTGTGCAGTGATGAACCGCTGAGCGTAGTCGAACCACACGTCGGTGCAGTAGCCTTGGACCGCTTCCGGCTCCAGGTTGTGGAAATACGTGCCGTCGAAGTAGGAGTTGTCCCAGAAGTCAGGCGTCTGGCCAACGCCCCCGCCGCCGTGGCGCATGACTTCGCTGAAGCCGCGATCCTCGGCCCGGAAGGGGTAGTTATCGCCCAAATGCCACTTGCCGAACATTCCCGTGGCATAGCCGGCGTCGAGGAAGACCTGACCCATCGTGACCTCGGATTCCAGCAGCAGGGAGCGGCCGCCGCTTGTGTGCCAGGCTCCAGTGCGGTTGGTCCAATGGCCGGTCAGCAGCGCGGCGCGGGTAGGCGAGCACGTGGGGGCCACGTGGTAGTCGATCAAGCGCACAGACTCGCCGTGGAGGCGGTCGAGGTTGGGCGTCTGCAACACGGGATTGCCGTGGCAGCTGAGATCGCCGTAGCCCTGGTCGTCGGTGATGATCAGTACAACGTTGGGCCGCCCGCCGGCCGCGGTGGCGCCCGTGGCCAGAGCAGCCACGAGCGCGATCTTGGCGAAGGGGCTCATTTTCGTATTCACTGCCTCTCGTGTGGCGTGTCGGGTCGCCGGTGATACACGTTGGTCAGGTGATCCTCATAGGCGCATAGGCGTGTGACGCCCGCATGAGCAACCGATTTCGCTTGCTTGGGTTCAGTGAACCCGCGACGAATATAGCGTGAAGTGGCCTTTCCCCGCTTCATCGCCGAAGCTTCCGCTGCGTCCGTGCATGAAGTGACAGCGGTTCAGCAAGGCCATCTGGGGGCTTCGAATCCTCTTCTGAAAGTGCGCGATCTTCGGGGCGGACCAAGTGTGGCCACCGTCGGCGCTCACCACATAGTCCATCTTCGGCAACGCAACTTCGGTCGCTTCACCAGCCAGCAGAACGATCCGCGCTAGGTGCAGTTCGCTCTGCGCCTGATGTTCTGACGGGGCCTCGTGGGGACAGGCGCAGTCCTGTGCCCACAAGCCGTGGCGCTAGAATAGCGCGCAACGCAAGGAGACGAAGACCATGATGGATCGGACCATGATGGACCGCCGATGCTTCGTGATAGGGGGCGGGCTGACTCTTCTTTCGCGGCCCGCATTTCCCCAAACCGCCCAGATCAGCGATAGCGTCTCCGACAGCACGGGCCTCGCGTGTCGTTACCACGTCACCCCAGAGAACCCGCCCAACGATGGAATCCTATTCGTCGACAACTCCCCGGCCGGAAGAAGCGGACATCTCGGGCACGCACTTGTCGAGTACGACGACGGGAAGATCCTCGCCTTCTATCCAAACTGCTCCGGTGAACGTCACAACTTGGAAAGGCCTAGCAAGGGCCACTCGGCCAGGGGCTGGATGGAATACAAGCGTTCCGACGACGGCGGCGAAACATGGAGCCATCGGAACGTGGTTGCCTATTCGAAGAACCTGTTCGACACGGGGCAGAGCGGGAAGACCAGCAAGAAGCTGTCCGCGTTCGCCGAGAAGGCAGTTCGGACGGACGCGGGCGAGATCGTCCTATTTTTCCTTGTGTGCGACATCACGACCAATGTCATTTGGAGGCAGTTCCAAGTGCCGACATACATCAGCAGTCCGGACGGGGGGCGCACATGGAGCGAGCCGTCCGCACTGTGCGACGGTCGGGGCAGGGTTTACGATGCACGGTATTTCAACGGAGAGATACTCGTGTTGCACTTCAAGAACGACAACGAGATCAATTTCTTGGGCAACAAGCCCGAGCATGTGTACGAGTTGTACGCGAGTCGCGACGGCGGCCGGACGTTCGTGAAGCGCAGCGAGCTTCCGTTCGACACCGCCGGGAGGTCGTACGGAACGATGGGCATGCTCGATTCCGGCAAGCTCGTTGTCTATATCTACAACAGCAAAGCCGAAGACACGATGGACTATGTGGTGAGCGCCGACGGCGGCCGCACTTGGTCCGACGGGAATATCGCACACTTCCGGAAGAGAATCCGAAATCCCCAGATGGCGTCGCTGAACGGCTGTTATTTCATGCACGGACGCAGTGCCTTCTTGCAGGGCAAGAAAGAGGAACGAGGTCACTTGGTTCTGTATGCTTCACGCGATGGCATTGCTTGGGATGACGGCGTTTACCTGAAGATGCGCGAGGAGGGAATCGCGGCATATTCGAACAGCATCGTGGTCGGATCGCTGAATCCACGAAAGCGGAATCGGCTGCTGGTTCAGGCGTCGCATGCCTATGAACAGAACCTAACCAACGTGTATCACTGGTGGATCGACACGCCGTCGTAGGGTAGAAAAAGGAGCAGCAGGCGACTGGGCGCCTCTGCATGACGCCGGGGAGAATCCTTCTGCAATCGCGGTCCCTCGTTGTCGGCGTGGGCCAGACCGAGATCAGGCCCGCGGGGCAACGCGGGTTCCCCTTCGGGTTCGCCAAGGTTCGGAGTCGGGGCGGTTGTGGGACAGAGACCGCCGACTCATTGGCACCATGGCCGCGATATGCTCATCAGGCTACCTTTCGTCGGCTGAAGGACGGCGGAGCGAGATCGCCGTCCAGCCCGGTTTCAGCATCCGACCGCGTCTTCGTCGTTGGCTCGATACAGCTGAAGAGACCTGTAGGACCAGCCAGCGTGTCCTCTACCAGGGGTGCTTCTCTCTGCGCCGCGCACCATCTCCTCAGACTGCAGTCCCGCTTGCTTCAGCCCCCTGGACACGGCCCGACTTCGCGTTGCTTTGCTCCACGGGTCTTGGCGTGCAGCCTGTCGAGCGCTTGGTCGAACACGGCAAGTGCTTCCTCGCGGTCGCTGGCGGTAGCGTAGCGCCCGTTGCGCTCGTAGTGATTCCGCTGCTGCCGCAGAGTCGAGACGAGGGCTTCGCCGTCTTCCGCCGACCAGATCGGCTCCCCATCGACAAGCACTCGCACCGCGCTTGTGTGCGCAACCTCGTTACCTCCGGGGAGCAAGGAGGGCGCGCCTTCCCCGCGGGCCGCGATCCATCCGCTGCGATCGAATTGCACTTCAGTCTCAAGTCGCAGCGAACGCACTTCCCCTTCGCGAACCTGCTCGGATGCCATCGCTACGACCGCTCCGTCTCGGACGAGCTCGAGCCGTTGCAGGTCTCGCGGACTCCGCATGGCCGCGCTCACGCGGACACTCCCGCCCTCGGCGGGCAGGCAGAGCGTTCCGCCAGGTCCCACACCGTTCGCGGCGAACTCGAGCACGGGACCGCTGCTGACAAACGTCTCGCCCCGTCGAACGGCTTCGTTCCAAGTTGGAGAGCCGGTCGAATCTCCGGTCTTCGCGTACATGCGCATCCCGCCGAGGAAGGGTTGCCAAGGCTCCCGGCGCGGATTGTTCGGCAAGTCTGTGCCGGCAGTTGCGGGCAGCGCGTAGCCGCAATTCAAGAGACGATACCAGTTGTCGAGCGGCCACAGCTCCCAGCTCCAGTTTGCGATTTCAACGAACTCGGCTGCTCCTCCCACCGCATCCGCCAGGGCGGTGGAACTGGTTCCCATGGTGCCGCCATGGGCGATTCCGGCCAAGGCTCCTGTGGCGCGGGCCCGCCTCATCACGCTCGCGAGGGTCGGGAAGTTGTACGGCGCATCGGGCACACCGGCCATGATCGGTGCAATCAGATCGCCGAGACCGAACAGGAGGATATGGCCTTGCATTCTGTCCCGATACTCTTCGCCTGCCACGATCGTTCTCGTGCCATCGGCGGCCTCCCCCTGCTCTCCGAAGGCGAACTGCCGCGCCCAAGTGCCGGGCACCATGCCTCCCCTGAGAGTCATGAACTGGCTGTGCGCGATGTCGTCGCCAGCCATCATTGCGAACCAGTCACGATCCCCGTCCGGCCCGATGCGGTCGTAGTGCAGGTGGGCATCGGCTGCGCGCCAGCCCTGCTCGCGAAGGCGATTCCAACGCCGCAGGCGGGCTCTGACCTCAACCGGGTCCTCGCTGACGTCTGCCTCCAGCGACACGGGCAAATAGTCGAGTCCCTTAACGACGTCGACCTTCACCCGCTTCGCGCCAGGCGTAAGGGGTACCCAAACCGGGCCGGTGCCCCGAGCGTAGGTGACGACTTTCGTTTGGCGCTTGGACACGTGCACGGAAACGAATCGCAACCCGTGGGGCCCGATCCAACGAGGCTCGTGCGGCTTGCCGTCAACGGATATGGAAAACCGTGCGGCGCTCCATTCACCCGTGGCTTCCTCAACGACGTTCAGTACGAGAATCGGGCTCCACGCGCGGTCGCTTTCGATCTGCGCGTCACTGTCCAGTGCCAGCCAGATGGCCGAACAGCCTGCGAAGACTGCGAGGGAAACCAGCCGAAACCGTCGAGCCCGGTGGTGGCGCTCCATATCGAGACCTCCCTGGTGCGAGAATAGTTCAAAATCGCGCCCGCTGCCGCCGAAGCCGCTTGCTTCGCGCGATTTGTGCCTCAGGTAGTGCCAACCGCGGCCTCGTTCAACTCGATCCCGAGGCCCGGCTTCTCGGTCAGCTCCATGATTCCGTTCTTGGGCAGCACGTGCTCGCCGTAGAGCTCGGCCACCTCGTCCAGCGGACCAGAAAACTCCGCCGAGAACTCGTGCGGCCGGGTGGCGTTTTCGACCGTCGCGTAGACGTGCAGCGAGGCCATGGAGTTGATCCCGGCGTGGGGGCTGTGGGGCATCACCGGCTTGTCCAGCGTTGTTGCCATGTCGTAGATGCGCTTCACTTCCGAGACGCCCCCCGCGTTGAGAACGTCCGGCTGCAGGATGTCGGGGTCGCCGAGCAGGACCAATTGGTGAAACCACCAGCGGTAGGCGTCCTGCTCGCCTGCGGAGACGGCCACGTCGAGGGCGTCGGCGACTTGCTTGAGTCCGGGCAGGTCGTAGTTGGGAATCGGCTCTTCGAAGTGATCGATGCCGAGCGCCTCGAAGCGCCGCCCTTGCTGGATGGCCGTTGAGACCGAGTACCCGTTGTTGGCATCGAATGCGAGGTAGATCTCGGGCGGCAGGAAGTCTCGCACGCGCCGGAACAGTGCGAAATCCTTGTCCGGGTCGATGTCTTGGCGCCAGCCGCGCCAGTCCATCCGGATCTTGAAGGCGCGAAAGCCCATATCCCAGCCGGCCTTGACCTGGTCAAGCATCTCGTCCGGCTCCATCCGCCAGCCCGAGCCCGTGCTCCAGTAGAGCGGAATGGTGGTGCGTGCCGCGCCGCCGAGCAGCCTGAAGACGGGCAGGCCGGTTTCCTTGCCCATCAGGTCCCACAGGGCGACGTCGATTATGCCGACTGCCCAGCCGGGCATGCGGTGGAAGACCTCGCCGCGCCCGAGCGCGAGCGCGTTCCAGTGGCGGTCGATGGCGAGCGGGTTCTCGCCGACGAGGGTGGGTTTGACGACTTGCTCGAGATAGGCGCTGAAGACCGCTTCCCGTCCTGGAATGATCCGATTGGGGCCTAGTGCTTCGGCCCATCCTTCGACGCCCGCGTCGGTCTGGACGCGCAAGAGGTTCTTGCCCATCTTGAGCGGCGTGAGGGTGATGTCGGTAATCTTCATGGCTGGGATCGGGCTCTTCCGGTTCCTCCTCGGATCTGAAGCGGCTCAGGCCGAGCCCCGTCCGGGATCTAGTCTCTCTACGTCTACGAAGTACGCCCCGCGGGTCGTGCCATCGGCACGATCGAGCCAGGTCCTCAGCTCGGTCGAGCCCGCTTCTAGCTCGGCTTCGAAACGCATCGAGCGAGCGCCGGACGGGATCGATCGTCCGGCCTCGAATGCCCCGATCGTGATGCGGGCCGAGACGCCTTCGATCGGGTAGTCAGCCTCGGGCGGCCGCTCCATCAAGGTGAAGGCGTAGCTTCCGGGTTCGGCGACACGAACGGCCCAAAAGGAGTCGCCGTCGTAGCCGCGAAACCGTTCCGGATCCTGGATTGCGAACTGGTTGGGCGGCCCGCCGTCCGGGCGCCAGTCGAAGCTAGTCAGCCTGGTCGGGTTCCCGCCCTCGGCTCCGATGGGTATCTCGACATACTCGTGCGCGGGTCCGGAGACTTCTGCCCACCATTCGTCGTAGGCGGCCCTCAGCCTCGCGACTTCTTCGGGGTGCTCGGCGGCCACGTCGCTGGCCTGCGCTGGATCGGCCTTGATGTCGTACAGCTCCTCGCCCTCGACCAGCCGCCAGCGCTCGTCCAGCACGGCGCTATTGAGATACGGCTGCGGGTCGTGCATCTGGCGCTTGCCCGCGACGTAGAACTGCGTGTGCTGCGTGAAGTGAAGGCGGCCGTCGGCCCACCCGGGCTCGTCCCGCAGCAGCGGGCCCAGGCTGCGTCCGTCAAACTCGATCGGCTTCGGCAGCTCCAGGCCGGCAAGCTCCACCAGTGTCGGGACGACGTCTATGCCGGCCGCCAAGCGACCGACGTCCCTTCCGCCGCCGATGCCGGACGCTGCCCACTGCACGAAGAACGGCACGCGGTGTCCGCCGTCATAGACCGATCCCTTGCGCGCGCGCATGCCGGCGGAGTGGCCCCTCCATTCGCCTTCGTTCGACAACCCGGCAGCGGTGCCGTTGTCGGTCATGAAGATGAATATCGTGTTGTCCGAGAGGCCGAGCTCGTCGAGCCTCGTTCGCAGGGCGCCGAGGTTTTCGTCGATGTTCTCGATCATCCCGTAGAACTTCGCCATCTGCGGGGGTGCGCCTTTCGCTTCATAGGGTTCGCTGTAACGCTCGTCGACAAAGTACGGCGCGTGCGGAGCATTCAGCGGGAAGTAGGCGAAGAACGGCCGGTCGTGGTTCTTCTCGATCCATGCGAGGCCTTCGCGGAAGAAAACGTCCGTGCAATAGCCTTCGTACTGCTCCACCACGTTGTTGTGCGAGTAGCGGTCATCGAAGTAGTCGTTGCCCCAGGCATCGGCCGCTTGGGTGGCGCCGCCGCTCCAGCAGACGACCGTCTCGTCGAAGCCGCGTTCGTTCGGCCGGAAGGGGAAGTTGTCACCCAAGTGCCACTTGCCGAACAGGCCGGTTGCGTAGCCATTGTGCTGGAGGATCTCGGCCAGTGTCGTCTCCTCAAGTCGCATGATCGAGCGGCCGGCGAACGCCGCCGTGACGCCGCAGCGGAAGGCGTGGCGCCCGGTTAGCAGCGCGGCGCGCGTGGGAGCGCACAGAGGGTCGACATGGAAGTCGGTGAACCGCACCGCGTTGGCATGCAAGCGGTCCATGTTCGGCGTGTTGATGACGGGATTGCCGTGGCAGCCGAGGTCGCCGTAGCCTTGGTCGTCGGTGATGACCAGGACGATGTTCGGTTTCCGGCCCAGTGCGGGCTGAGAGCAGGCGGCGACCAGGGACGCCGCTCCCAGAAAGCCGCGACGAGTGATGGACTGCGCGGTCACCGAGTGCCATCTTAGCCTGTCTGCCACTGCAAGATGCCTGCCCTTACAGATGCCTCGAAAGCGAATCCTTGCGCCGCTCGACCAACACAAGTGCCGATGGCTAGCGCTTCGCGCGCAAGCGTTTGGACACGCCAGAGGTTGCCAAGTCCTCAACTGCGGGTGCGTCTCAGAATCTACGCTGCTTCATCGAGCTACGGGAAACAAGGCAGCTTTCTCGGCGTATACGTCGCTGCTATCGCTCCGACTGACTAGCAGTTCTCAACCCACTGACACCTCGTCAAGTTCGCGAACGTCTTTCGGGGATCTGCTCGGCACGGAGAAATGCTAGTGCTATGCAATTCGTCCGCGTGCGCTTTGCATGTCAAAGGATGTGTCGCATGCTTCACGAGGACAGCGCTTTCCCACTGAGGGCGTCTTGATTCAGTCTTTTCGCCATAGCGGGCTGAAGAGGATACGTAATCGCGTCGATGCGAGTCGGGCACTTTCCACTCATATCGGCAAGATCAGATCAATCTTGCTGGCGCTGGAGAATGCCTCCGGGCCGGGAGACCTCGATGGGGTGCCCGGCCTTCATCCTTTGCGCGGCGATCGAGCTCGGTTCTGGTCCCTATGGGTCTCCGCCAATTGGCGAATCACATTCCGGTTCAGAGACGGTGATGTTTGGGATGTCGACCTAGTCGATTATCATTAGTATCGATGGAACCCGAGCTGATGCGTGACCCGCCGCATCCCGGCATCGTAATTCGCGATTTGTGGATGGACGGCATGAGCCTCGAGACCGCCGCCAAGCACTTGGACGTAAGCCGGACCGAATTGCAGCTCCTTTTGGACGGAGGTTGCGGGATTTCTCCCGCCCTAGCCTTGAAAATGGCTTCCGCAGGCTGGTCAACCGCCCTGTTCTGGGTGCGGCTCCAAGCCTACTACGATCTGGCGCAAGAGTGTCTGCGCCAACAACGCGCAGCCTGATCCAGGCTGGCAACATTTTGTTCCGCCAGTGTCGGCCCTCCGGACAATCGAGTGTGAAGATCGTCTTGGCGCGAGCCCTCGATCGTGTGTGCTTCCGCACGGCAGCATTGCCCAACTGACAGGTGAAGCCTCCCTGCCGCTCGGTCCGGGGTGCCTCAAATCCGTGCCATCAAGGATTCATCGCGTTGCCGCCGGATACGCACTACTCTCAGCTACGGTCCACAGGCAAATGCCAGGCCTCTGATGTCCCCTGGCGAACTGCCAGCTGAGGTGAGAGGGGCCGAGGGGGCATCTGACCAAGCGTCGCGAGAGCGGTTTCGCTCCCGGGGCTTGCTAGAGCGTTCGGGGCAAGGCAGTGCAGCAATTCGCTCGTCGAGTGTAGGGACGGAAAGATCAGTTCGCGCGTAGTCGTTAGCGATCAGCCGGTCAAGGAGCCCAGCACCGCGGGATGCGTCGAGAGCGGCGATGACTGACACACCGTTTAGGGGCGCGACGAGCCCGCTCTGCAACACTTCAAGCAGTCCGGCCCGTGATTCGACCTTGGATATCCCGCACTGACGCTGAATGGCAACGTAGGCCTCTCCGATGACCTGATTCGACGCGAAGACCTCGGCTCCTTCGTTCTCGATCAACGCTCTCAGTGTGGTCACGGAATGCTCGAAACTAGGTTCAGGGTGGCCGGTAGCCGGCCGAACGAGCACGGAGGTGTCAATCCCGTAGCGCGGGGTCATGTGCTTGATTGCGGAACGACTCCAGATCGAACGGAATCCGCTCCGGTCGAATCTTGGATCGCAGAGGCGCGAGACGGGCCGGGTCGATTCGACGGGGCCTCAGCATGAACCCGTCGGAGCACTCTATCAGTTCGATTTGGTCACCGGTGCCCAGGCCCAGTGCATCCAAGACTCGTGCGGGCAACGTGATCTGGCGTTTTGACGTGATCTTGACCACCACAATTGGCGCCTTACTCTTAGCGTGCCCGTGCGGTAAACGGATCGCAAGGTTGTTCGTCCCGTCGTTTGCTCGGCGCACTCGCAACTGGGTCTGCGGATTGAGGATGCGAGCCCGCATTGACAAGTACGTGCTTGAACCTGAAGAATGGGAGCTTGCAGGTGACACGCACCTAGTTCCGTTAGGCCGGTCGCCACCAAGGAATCTGCCGCCCCTCGAGCTGTAGCTGCGGCCTGAGAGCGTTGGTGGCTCCCCCGTCGGAGGATCGCTTTGCCGCATAGCGCTACGCAGTTGTTCACATCAGAGTCAGTGAGTGAGGGCCATCCTGACAAGCTGTCCGACAAGATTTCCGATGCTGTCCTCGATGCAGTTCTAGCCCAAGATCCGCTCGGTCGGGTTGCATGCGAGACGCTCGTAACGACCGACCTCTGCGTGATCGCTGGCGAAATCCGGACCAACGCGAAGCTGGACTTCGAGGAGATCGCACGGGATACGATTCGCGAGATCGGCTACACCGACCCGGCCTATGGGTTCGACGCCGGCACTTGCACCGTCAAGACGCATCTGCACAAGCAGTCGGCCGACATCGCCATGGGTGTCGACACGGGCGGAGCGGGCGACCAAGGGCTGATGTTCGGCTTCGCCTGCCGCGAAACCGCCGCGTTGATGCCGCTGCCGATCATGCTTGCCCACGAACTGGTACAGCGTCTCACCGACGTCCGCAAAGCGGGCCAGTTGAACTTCCTGCGCCCGGACGGCAAGTCCCAGGTCACCGTGCAATACGAAGGCAGCGAGCCGGTCCGCATTGATGCGGTGGTGGTTTCGACTCAGCATGATCCGGTGAACGGACCCACGCTGGCGAGCCAGGCCCAGCTGCGCGAGCAGGTCCGGGAAGCCGTGATCGACCATGTCGTGCCGCAGGCCTTGGTGGACGGGCGCACCAAGTACCACATCAATCCCACCGGGCAGTTTGAGATCGGCGGCCCGCACGGAGATTGCGGCCTGACTGGGCGCAAGATCATCGTCGACACCTACGGCGGCATGGGCCGCCATGGCGGGGGAGCGTTTTCGGGCAAGGACCCCACGAAGGTGGATCGCTCGGCGTGCTACATGGCGCGTCACATCGCGAAGAACATCGTCTGGGCGGGCCTGGCGGATCGCTGCGAGGTCCAGTTGGCGTATGCCATCGGTGTTGCCGACCCGGTGTCTGTCAGGGTGGACACGTATGGGACGGGACAGCTCGACGACGAGCGTCTTGCGGAGATCGTCCAAGAACTGTTCCCGCTCACGCCCGCAGGCCTGATCGAGTACCTCGATCTGCGGCGGCCGATTTACCAGGCCACCGCAGCCTACGGGCATTTCGGTCGGAGTGGGGACACGTTCACGTGGGAACAGCCGACCCGCGTGGATGCCCTGAAGCAACAGGTTTGAGAGGCACGGCTCCCCGCGCGGTAGGCGCGCGGGCTTAAAGTGAGCTAAGGAGGCTTGCGATGGCGCTAGCTGAAACCCTGCCGGAAACGCGCGAGACCGAGTCCGCGCCCCGCGACGATTTCAGGGTCAAGGATCTTGGCCTCGCCGAATTCGGGCGCGACGAAATCCGTCTGGCCGAGCATGAAATGCCCGGCCTGATGGCGCTGCGCGAGCAGTATTCCGGAGAGCGCCCCTTGGCCGGGGCGCGCATCACAGGCTCGCTGCACATGACGGTGCAGACGGCCGTGTTGATCGAAACGCTCCGCCAGCTGGGCGCGTCGCTCCGCTGGGCGTCGTGCAACATCTTTTCCACGCAGGACCATGCTGCTGCCGCGATAGCGGTCGGGCCAGGAGGCTCTGCGGAGGCTCCCGCCGGAGTCCCGGTGTTCGCGTGGAAGGGGGAGACTCTCGAGGAGTACTGGTGGGCCACGGCCCGGGCACTGCTCTGGCCGGACGGCGCGGGTCCGAATCTGATCCTCGACGATGGCGGCGACGCCACGCTGTTGGTGCATTTGGGGCTGGAGTACGAGCGCGCCGGAGCCGTGCCGGACCCCTCGACGGCCGCATCCGACGAAGAGGCGGTGATCTTGTCCCGTCTCGACACGTTGCGCCGCGAGCGCGGGCCCTTTTGGTCAGGGATTGCCGCGGCGATTCGCGGCGTATCCGAAGAGACCACGACGGGCGTGCATCGGCTTTACCAGCGGCAGCAAGAGGGGTCGCTGCTGTTCCCGGCCATCAACGTCAATGACTCGGTGACCAAGTCAAAGTTCGACAATCTCTATGGATGCCGCCACTCGCTTCTGGACGGAATCAACCGCGGCTTGGACCTGATGATTAGCGGCAAGGTGGTCGTCGTGTGCGGCTACGGCGATGTCGGCAAGGGCTGCGCCCAGTCCGTGCGCGGACAGGGGGCGCGGGTGATCGTCACTGAGATCGACCCGATTTGCGCCTTGCAAGCGGCCATGGAGGGCTTTGAGGTGCGTCGGCTGGAGGACGTGCTGGAGGTCGGCGATATCTTCGTTACCGCCACTGGCAACAAGCACATCATCACCGCCCAGCACATGGCCCGCATGAAGCATCAAGCCGTCGTCGGCAACATCGGCCATTTCGACAACGAGATCGACATGGCTGGTCTGGCCCAGGCGGAGGGGGTCAAGCGCAAGAATATCAAGCCCCAAGTGGACGAGCACCGGTTCCCCGACGGGCATTCGGTGATCGTGCTCTCGGAAGGCCGCCTGCTCAACCTTGGCAATGCCACCGGCCATCCCAGCTTCGTGATGTCCTGTAGCTTCACCAACCAGGTCTTGGCGCAGATCGAGCTGCATCGCAACGCAGAGTCCTACGGCCGCACCGTCGCCACGCTGCCGAAGGCGCTCGACGAGCAGGTCGCTCGCCTGCACCTGCCCGCCTTGGGCGCTGATCTGACTAGGCTTTCCGAGGAGCAGGCCGAGTATCTCGGCATCTCTGCAGACGGCCCCTACAAGTCTGACCACTATCGCTATTGATTGCGCGGAGGCGGGCGGAGGATGTCCCGAGCGGGTTTGCGGCGAGCGCTAGCGCGCGGCGCAGCCGCGGGCATCCTGCTCTCATGCGCTGGCTGGCTAGTGGCACAGCGCGGCTATCGCGATATCCTGCTGCCGCCGGAATCGCCGTGGAGCGTTCACGAGCCGCCCGGCAGCGGACGACCGTCCGAATTCGTGCTCGCCCGCATGGCATACACAGACCGCTATGCCGACCAAATGCTCGATATGCGGCCGTGGCAGATCGACACGCCGGCCGCCGAGCGACATTTCTTGCAAGGCTTGCAGCGCCTTTCGGTGATTGACGCGCGGCCGAACGAGACCTACGTCCATCCCAACGATCCGGAGGTGTTTGACTATCCGTTCCTGTACGTGGTCGAGGCCGGGCACTGGGACTTGACCGCATCGGAAGTCGAGCGTATCCGGGAGTATCTCTTGCGTGGCGGCTTCATCATGTTCGACGACTTCCATGGCAGCGAGGAGTGGGAGCACTTCATGAACGGCATCCGGCAGATCTTCCCCGATTTGCCCGTAGAGGACCTCGATGCCGACAACGAGGTCTTCCACGTGCTGTTCGACATGGAGCACCGCGAGCAGATCCCAGGGGCGCAGATGCTCTACAGCCAGCGGCCCTACGAACGTGACGGAGTTGTCCCGCACTGGCGCGGCATCCGCGACGCGGACGGCCGGCTGATGGTCTTGATCAACCACAACATGGACCTCGGGGACGCCTGGGAGCACGCAGACTGGCCCGAATACCCCGAGCGGTTCACCGCGATGTCGTACCGCTTAGCGATCAACTACATCATTTACGCGATGACACATTGACGTTCGGCTCAGTGACGGCGCTTGTCGAAGAGCGCCGACACTTCCGATGCGAAGAGCCACAGATTGACCAGCCCTATCCCGGAAATGGCGCCCCGCAGGTGGTTGCCGAGCCAAAAGGCGCTGTGCTGCGGTTGCAGGCTGAAGAAGTAGTTGTTGTCCCAAAGCAGGGTCCAGGGCAGCAATAGCAGGACCACGCCGACTTCCATGGAGACCAATACCAGGAAGACCTGTCTGAGCAGGATGTGTTGCCGGCCGCGCGAAACCCGCTTCGCCTCCTGCAGGGAGGGCATCCTCGGACTGATGCTCACGAAATCCCAGTTTAGCCGCTAGGCGCCGCACCGCATTCGAACTTCGCCAACCGCCGCACCGGACCGTAGCTGAAGCGGTGCTGGGGCGTGCAGCCGTGCTCGCGCAGCGAGGCGAGATGCTGTGGCGACGGGTAGCCCTTGTGGCCCCGCAGCCCATATTCGGGATAGATGGCATCCCACGCCAGCATGCACTGGTCTCGCGCGACCTTCGCGAGGATCGACGCCGCCGCGATGGAACTGCTCTTGCTGTCCCCCTTGACGATCCCTGTTTGTCGGATCGGAAGATCGATTTCCGCCGCGTCGACAAGCAAGAAGTCGGGAGTCGGATCAAGGCCTGCCACGGCCAGCTTCATGGCTCGGCGCGATGCCTGCAGGATATTGAGCAAGTCGATCGTGGCGGCATCCACCGCTCGCACCGCGAACGTCAAGGCGACCCGCCGGATGCGGCGGTCCAGGTCCAATCTACGGCTCGGGCTCAGCCGCTTGCTGTCGTCCAGGCCCGGGAGAGCGGCCTTGGGAGGCAACACCACCGCGGCGGCGAACACCGGTCCGAACAAGCAGCCGCGGCCCGCCTCGTCAACGCCTGCGATGCACTGGAAGCCCGCGTCTGCCGCGGCAGCTTCAAGCGTCCAGTCCGGGACACTTCGATCCCGGCTGGCAACGGCCATGCTAGACCTTGGTGCGGTATTTGTCGGTCAGCATGCTGAGCTTTTCGTCAAGGCTCAGGCTCGGATCGATGCGATCTCGCTTGCCGCGCCGGTCGTTTTCCGGGCCGAAGACTTGGCGGAACGGCTTGCCGCGCTCGTAGCGGCCCGAGTTGCGCGGACCTTGGCGCCGCCGGCCGTCGGACCGCCGGTCCGGTCCGCGCCGGCGCATGTCGGCGGCGTCGCGCGCGGGTGCGGAGCGCGGGGAGTACATTGAGAGTCCGATGCGTCGGTTGCCCGGGAGCTGGGGCCGGATAAAGACCTCTATGGGATCGCCGGACTGCAAGGCAGGTTTGGAATCGACCACTAGGTCGCGCTGGATCTGCGATACGTGCAAGAACCCGTCTTGATCCGCTCCGATATCGACAAATGCGCCAAAGTCTGCCGTGTTTGAGACCACGCCGGCGACTTGAGCGCCGGCCTGCAACTCTTCGTCGGTGCGCAGAGCCACGGCCCGCTCTGGGAGCTTGAACGTGCCGCGGACCCGTCGGCGCTCGGGCCTGAGCTCGCTGATGGCGGACTTGACCAGCAGCGCGGACCGATCCGGACCGGCGAACTCCTCTGGGTCGATGGCGTCTAGGCGGTCCGGTTCGTCAAGCAGTGTAGGCAAATCGCAGCCAGCGGCTTCGGCGATTCGCTCGTGCAATTCCTTGTATTGCGGGTGAGCGCCCGTGTTGTCCAGCAGGTTGGCGCCGTTCACCCTCAGGAAGCCGACTGCCTGGGCAAAGATGCGGTCGTTCAGGCCGTCGACTCGGCGCAGGTCGTCGCGCGATTCGAAAGGACCGCGCTGCTTGCGGTCATCCACCACGCGCCTCGCGAGCCTGTCGGTGAATCCGGGCACCAGCGACAGCAACGCCGCCGAGGCTTGGTTGGCGTCAATGCCGACGTCGTGGGCGGCGCACTCCAGCTCGAGCCGAAACGCATCGCGCAGCAGGTCGGAGTTGAGCTCGAGGTAGTTCTGTCCCACTCCGGTCGATCTGAAGTCGGCCTTCGCCAGTTCCGCCAGAGGGTCTTGAACGCGACGGGCCAGGCTTGCCGCGGTCGCGAACGTCCAGGGAAGGCGTCGGTACTCCTTCTTCGCCATTGGCGTTTGCGCATAGATCCGCGCGCCGGAATCCCGTACGGAGCGCGACGGGATGTGCATCTTGCCCGACTTGCGGATCTGGGAGCGCAAGTATTCGTCGATGACGTGCGGCTTAGGGCCAGAGCCGTGGACGATCAGGTCCACGTCATGACTGGCCAAGAACTCGCTCAGCTCGACCTCTGGTGTGCGCTTTCTGCGGCTTTCCTTCGGCGCTGGCTCGGTCGGCTTCGCAGGTTCTGGAGAGCCCGGCTCGGCTGCCTGTGAGGCGGCCGCGTCATCGGCAGCTTCGCCGACACCTGCGTCTTCAGCCTTCTTCTCCGCCTCCTTCGCCTCGGGCAGGACTTCGGCGGCGCTGGCATCTGCCGTCACTTCAGCCTCTGGCTGGGTTTCGGACGAGGTTTCCGTCGAGGCTTCTGGCGGTGCGGCACTGTCAGCCACTGGCGCTGCGGGCGGAGTTTCGGTTGTGGCAGCTGAGTCACGCTCTTGCCTAGCGGACTTTCCGTTGCTGCGGACGACCGCGCATTCTGCTAGGCGGCCCTGCGCGTCGATGAGCGCGGCGTGCCAGTCGCCGGAGCGCGTGATTTCGATGCCGAGGATATTGAGGTTGGATGCCGGCGGGGCGAGCAGCGCGGCCCGCAGGGCCTTGCGGTAGGCTTCGACCCCCTGCTCGTCGGTTCGCTCGTCGAGAAACGTCTGAACGTTGTGCTTGATGCGGTCGGCAAGTCCGTTGCCAAGAGCGACCTCGACCACGCGCCTCAAGTGCGGCGCGTAGGACGACTCGGCGTCTTGAATCAGGCGTCGCTCGAGAAATGTCGCCGTGGCGCTGGTCGGCGGCACGAAGTCCATGTCGAGCAATCCGCTGCGCAGGCCGCGCCGAATCGAGAGGCGCTTCTTCCAGTCGATCGAGGCTAGCTTGGCGCGAAACCCGTCGAGCTCTTGCACGCGCGGAGCCTTGGCGGCTTCGGGCCTTGCAGTCAGCACAATCTCGGAATCCCGCAGGTAGATCTTGCGCAGGGCTTGCAGGATTTCGGGCTTGTCGCTGAGCCACTGGGCCGCGATCGCGTAAGCGCCTTCCAGCACGTCGCCCTCGCTGTCCAAGCCGTTGTCCGCGGCGACGTGCTTGGCAACTTCTGCCTCGATATCCGCGCCGTCCTGCTGGCCCCACAGAAGCCGCGCTAGGGGGTCAAGACCCTTGGCGATGGCCTCCTCTGCCGGACCCGGCTTACGCTCGCGGTACGGCATGAACAGATCGTTGAGTTCACGCCGATTGGTGGCCTGCTCGAGGTGCTTGCGCAGCTCGTCCGACATGACGCCGCGCTGTCTCAGCGAAGCCATCATCGAAATGCGCCGGTCGATCAGATCGCGGATGTCGGCGAGCTTCTGCAACACGCGCTGGATGCCGCGTTCGTCGATACCGGCGCACAAATCGGCCCGATAGCGTGCGAGGAACGCGGCTGAGGCACCATTTTCGACCTGCTGCACCAACTCCAGCAGGTCCTTGAGGGGGATGCCGACTTCCTCGGAGACCCGCACGAGGGAATCTACGGGTAGCCCAGTGAGTGGTTTCATTAGTTGATCAAGAACCCTGAATAGCTTTCTGTATCATAAGTCAACCATGGGGTTGTGCGCGTGTCGGTTCTGGCAGGCATGCGCGGTGGCGTTGCTGGCGTCGGCCGCGCCGGCCCTCGGGCAGGTCATCGAATTCCGCTCGAGCGGCATGGACTACCAAGTCATGACCCGTCGCGGGCTCACGGTGATGTGTGCCGAAATGCCGCTCAAGACCGCTCGCTATTCGCTGGTACACGTGGCCGTGAGCAACGGCAGCGAGGAGACTTGGCAGGTTGACACGGACAGCTTTGCGATCGAATACGACAGTGGCGAGCGGGTGCGGGCCGTGTCGGAGCAGCGGGTCATCGACGAGTTTTTCCGCACCGCGCGGCGCTCGGAACTGGTCAAGCTGCAGGCTGCCTACGAGGCTGCGGTTTACACCAACCAGTACATCCGCCCGAACAACAGCTACGAGAAGCGCCGGCTGTCGGCACTGGCGATCGGGCCCAAGGGCTTGAAGGCTTCCGCTGCGGCCGCGGCGATCACCTTCGTCAGCGGCAAGGTCCATCCCGGAGACTCGACCGACGGCGCGATGTTCTTTCCGGCCCCGGGCCGGAATCCGGGCCAGGGCAGGATTGTCGCCGAGCTCGGCGGCGAGACCTTTGAATTCCTGTCGCGCTAGCGCTGGAGTGGCGCGGGCGACAGCTGGCGTGCGCCGTGTCGAACTGGTTCACCGCCGAGCGGGTCGGCGTGTGGCCTGTTGGCATCAGGGACGCTCCACTTGGATCCGCGCCCTGCGCAGTTGAGCCAGAGGAACCGGCGGCCCTCCCCACACTACGCCCCGGAACATGGTGAGAAGTGCGGAACGCCAGATTGTGTACGCAATGACGAGCGCCGCCAGCGGGAACGGAATCGCGCTCCACCAGGGGTAGGAGTCGTCCCGCGACACGGTCGATGCCAGCACCCAGTAGATCAACGGGCAGGCCGCGAAGAGCAGACCGGCAAGGGCGTGGCCGGCAGACAGGAGCAGCGGTGCCAGCACCAGCGGCCCCACGGCCAGCCAGACAAGTGTTGCGGTGGCGCCTGTCACCGTGAAGACGCTGTAATCCAGGGCGGCGAAGAAGTTCTTCTCCAGGCCGCGAATGAAGCCCCTCAAGGAAAGGTACCAGCGGCACTCCATGAGCGCCTCTCCCTTCAGGAAGGCCGATCGCATCCCCGACTTCTTCACGGCCTGGCCCAGCCGAAGGTCCTCGTCGGGCCGGAGCGCGACGCGCCGGTGCCCCCCAAGGGCGCGGTAGGAGTCGGCGCGCATCACCGTGAAGGAGCCGACTCCGAAGAAGGCGGAGCTGCGCGGGTCCTGCACCTTCCACAGCCTGTGCCTGGCCCCGATGAGCAGGAGGGCTGCGGTCGCGCAGGCCTGTAGCATGGTGCCGGTGAGCGTGAGGCGGGGCGCTGCGGCGAGGTGATCGAGCCGCTCCCGGACGAGGTGGCGTACGCCGAGCGCCGCGGCATCCGGGGCGAAGGTCACGTCGGCGTCGGTGAAGAGCAGGACCTCGCCTGTCGCCGCGTCCGCGCCGTGCTGGGCTGCGTGGGGCTTGCCGAACCATCCGGGCGGGAGTTCTTTGATGTGCAGCACCTTGAGGCGATCGTCATTGGAGCTCAGGCGTTCAACGATCTCCCCGGTGCGGTCGATGGAGCGGTCGTTGACGAAGATGACCTCGTAGTCCGGGTAGTGTAGGCCGAGGAGCGACCGCAGGGCCGACTCCACGAAGCGCTCCTCGTTGTGAGCGGTGACGATTATGGAGAGGCGGGGGAGCGGGAGGTCGTCGGGAAGGTGTGGGGCGACATCTTCGAGCCGGGGAACCTTGTACCGGTCGCACATGGCGGCGATGGCGAGTGCCAGCCAAGCGGCGAGGGTGAGAGCAGCGACAACGGTCGGGAGGGTCATGCTGTCTGCTAGGTCTGTAGCGTTTGCAGCCTCTGCAGCGACGGTCTCTCAGGATCGATCCCGACGGAACTAGCCACTCAAGCCGTCGGTGGAGATTCCTAGGCCCGATAACTGCGCCGGCCAGCGGAGGCCCGAGACGCTAGATGAATGCCACGGAACCGTCAGCCCGGAATCCAGTCGTTCGCTTCCAAGGCCTGGGCGGGTAGTACTGGAAGGCCTCTTCATTCAGCTCGACTCCCCAGCCGGGCTTGTTCGGAATGTCGGCATAGCCGTCCTTAACCATGGGCGGTTCGTCCAGCACGTCGCGTCGCGCATCGTCGACGGGAGCTCTGTACTCGAGGATCAAGAAATTCGGCGTAGAGGCTGCAAAGTGGATGTTGACCATGGTCGCGAGGGGGCTCATCGGGTTGTGGGGGGCGACCATCATGTACTGGGCCTCGGCCATCGCCGCGATCTTCTTCATCTCCATGATCCCGCCGCAGACGCAGACATCGGGCTGGACCACATCGAGCGCTTGGATGTTGATCAGGTCGCGGAACTCGAACTTCGTGTAGTTGCATTCGCCGGAGGCCAGCGGAATGCTCACGTGGTCGGCTAGCTTTTTCATCACGTCCGGGTTCTCGGGCCGGATCGGCTCTTCGAGCCAGAACGGGTAGTGGGGTTCGATCTCGCGGGCGACCCGGATCGCGCGCTGGACCTCGAAGTAGCGCGCGTGGATGTCCACGGCGATGTCGTGATCAGGGCCAACGGCTTCGCGAACTGCTCCGACCCGCTCCCCGGCGGTACGCGTGACTTCGTTGTAGGGCATCTGGTTGTCGCCGGGGTTGTGCGGCGACATCTTGCAGGCGTTGTAGCCGAAGCGCTCGCGAAGCTCGACGGCATTCTCCGCCGCTTCCTGCGGGCTGGAGCCGCCGATCGACTGGTAGAGCCTGACCTTGTTGCGCACGCGACCGCCTAGCAGGGCCCAGACGGGCAGGCCGGCCGCCTTGCCAGCGATGTCCCACAGCGCGTGCTCGATGCCGCTAATCGCCGAGTTGACGACGGACCCCCCGGGGAACCGGGTCGTGTTGTACATGTAGTCCCAGAGGTGCTGGATGTTGCGCGGGTCCTGGCCAACCAGCCATCGCGCGTAGTCCTCGATAACCTTGACGGTCGCCTCATCCGGGCCGCACGAATAGGCCTCGCCGATCCCGTGAATCCCTTGGTCGGTCAGGATCTTCACGTAGACCCAGTTGCGGCCGCTGATGTTGCCCGTGCCCCCTTGCTCCCCGCGCGTACTGCCTACGAGGAAGGTCTTGATCTCGGTGATCTTCATGGAGGGCTGGTTTCCGATTTGCGCGGGAGCCTGGAATGGGGCAGCGGCTGTTGCTGCGGCCAGCCCGCCGTGACGTAGGAAAGAGCGGCGTTGCACGGTCTAGAAGTTTGTCGCAAGGCAAGCGCCTTGTCAACCTGGCCTCTCGGTCTGAGTCTTCGCAGCAAGAGAGACTCAAAGCATCCGCGGCCGGACTCTGCGGATTCGCGTTTCTCCATATCCGGTCGGCTGGCTTGGAGATCACAAGACAACGGGTCGATATCCCGTGACGCCCGGGCGGCCAGGATTGCGGCTACAATCGGCGAACGATGATGTGCGCCCGGCTGCTCCTCCTGCCGCTCGGACTCGGTTCCCTGCTTTGCGGACAGTTCTACCAACCGAGGTCAGAGCCTCCGCGCGGCTGGCTGCCAATCCCGATGACGTTTCCGAGCAAGATCACTGCGGATCGGCTCGAGAACGCCGAGCGGCCTGCAATCGCCCGGGACGCTGGCGGCACCGTTTGGATTGCTTGGTCGTCGTGCCGCCCGCAGACGGATTCTTGGCCGATCGACGATCCAGGCATCGATGCGTGGAACTGGCCCGATGACGGGCAGGATTCCATCTTCATCCGGCAATTCGACGGCCAGAACTGGGGTGACGAGCAGACTGTCAGCGAAGTACCCGGCGTGAACCACCGGCCGGCGGTGATCGCTCGGGGAAGTGAAGTAAGGGTGCTTTGGACCTCAAGGCGGAACGGCCTGTGGGCAGCGTATGAGCGGGTATACGACGGGCGTTCTTGGTCGCGCGAGCGCATGATCCCGCAAAGCGCCGGCGCGCTGGAGATTCGCTCCGCGAGTCTCGACGGCGGCGGTGCGGTAGCCATCATCCGCAAGCTTCAACCTCCTCGCATCGAATTGCAGGCGCTCGTGCTGGAGGGCGACACCTGGGGCGCGCCCGCGCGCGTGGATGACGGCACGGGCCGCTGCTTCCGCCCGAACATACTTGCCCTGCCGGGCGGAAGTTGGCGCGTGGCTTGGGACGAGGAGCGGGACGGGAACTATGACGTCTACACCTCACAGGCCGGCGGACCGGTCGAGCGCTTGACTACATCGGCGCTATGGGACACAGCGCCGTCCCAAGCAATTGACGCGGAAGGCCGCGCCTGGGTCGCTTGGGAACGCCGTGAAACGGTCGGTGGGCGGTTCGCTTACAGGGGGCGGAGCATCTTCGCGAAAGTCTCGGGTGATTCCGGATGGACTTGGGCAGCGTCGCCGTTCGAGAACTCTGGGGACCCCGGACGGCTCACTAGGCATTCGCCCTATTGGGCAGCGCACGCGATGAGCGAGGAGCGATACCCGCAACTGCTGCTCCGAGAGAACGGCGATATGTGGCTCTTTTGGCTAGGCGGGGGGCGGATGTCGAGCGTGTCGTTCTCCGGCCGGGTGTTGCGTGACGGGAAATGGTCCGACCCAAAGCTCCTGTTTCACGATCCGAACCCTTACACGGCTTTCCAACTGCCGTCCGTGCGTCGTGGCGTTGACCTGGCCTCGAGCGGCAGGGGCCCGTACCAAGTTCCGTTGGCGAACCAACTCGTGACTGCGCTTGACGACAAGGACGGATGGCTTTGGATGGCCTACGAGGTTCCAAGGCGTCGACATATCGCCGACCGGCTCTGGGCGTTCGGGATGACTCAGCGGCCCGGGGGCTACGGCGCAGACATCTACTCCCACCGGATCGATCTCGACGAGCGCCGGTCGCGGTTTCAAGAGGTTGTCGACGACCAAGAGCCCATCCCGGCGTTAGAGCCTCGCACGTATCGCCGCGATACCTCACAAAGCCTCGAGGTTGGCGACGACCGCTACCGACTTGTGTGGGGCGATCTCCACGGGCACACCGAGAACGACGGTATCGGAACGTTCGACATGTACTACGCGCACGGGCTGTTCGTGACGGGGATGGACTTCGTCGCATCGACGAACCACGACTTCACCCCCGACTTCCTGACGCAGTCGGAGTGGGCAGAAGTGCAGGCCCTGGCAGGTGTATACGAAGAGGCGGCCGGCCGCGTTGCGTTCAGCGGCTGGGAGTGGACGACCGAGAGCCAGGACGAGCGAGGCGGACACCGTGCGATGTATTTCCGCACCGACGACGCCCCGATTTTCCGATCCACGACGGTGACGTCCGACACGGTCTACAAGCTGTTCTCCCTGATCCGTCCGTGGGACGTCATACTGCAGCCGCATCACAACGACTGGACCGGCTACGATTCGGACTTGCAGCCCGTGTTCGAGATCACGTCTGCATGGCGACAGGCTCGGGAGGAAGCCGCCGAGTTCAAGGAGCAAGGGCCGGTGTCGGCCGTCTGGGAAGCGCTGGAGAGGGGCTACCGAATCGGCTTCGTCGGCTCCGGGGACTCCCACTGGATGGGGACCGGCGAAGACAACGGCATCACTGGCGCCTATGTAAAGGAATTCACCCGCGACGGCGTCTTTGAAGCGATCCGCGCCCGGCGGGTGTTTGCATCGACCGGCGCTCGGTTTCTGATCGACTTCCAAGTCAACGGAGCGTTCATGGGCGAGTCGGTCGAGGTGGACCGAGCGGAGCCGTTGCGCATTCATGTGCGGGTCGACGGCGAACGCCCCGCCGAACTAGTGGAGATCGTGAAGGACCACAAGGTCATCCACGCGTCCGCCGGAACTGGCGGCTCGATGGAGTTCGAGTTCTTGGACCGCTCCGGTCCTCGATCCGACGGCAAGGCTAGCTATTGTTACCTTCGAGTACGGCAAGGCGGCGACCACTACGCATGGGCGAGTCCTGTCTGGGTCGATTGGAGATGACGTCGCTGGGCAACTTCATGCGACGAGAACTTCGTCGCGGACGAAGTGAATGCGAATCAACTTCGGTCGCGGCATCGTTTCGTCGAAGTAGCAATCAACCGCTTCCCTGATATTCCGGCGCAAATCGTCGAGCGAGTCGCCTTGGGTGTGGATACCGAAGCCGAGTGCGCTGGCAGAGTAACCACCATCAACCTCATCTTCAGTGACCTCAAAGATGATTTCTGACATCACAGAGCCTCCTCAGGCTCATTGGTCCCGTAGATCGGCCAGCAAACCGTCCATCCCGGGCTGCAACTCCAATGTATCAGCGCGGGTTTCATGCGGCGACGGGCGGGCCGTCAGCTTGCGGCGGTCGAGCACGGAGCTTATCTTGTAATCCACTTTCACGGCGCCCGGCTTGCGCCACGCGCAGGGAGCATCCGCCGGATCTTGTGCCGAAGGTACGCTTCGATCCGGTCCTCGTGGATAATCCCCCCACGTAACGCCGCTGCGAGTCCGGCGCATACTCAACAACGTGTCACTTGTCGGCAAGGGTGGATCTCGACCTCGAAATCGTCAAATTACGGTCAAATAAACCCGACCATTGCAAATCATTGAAAATAAATGACTTGTATCTGAAGTTGATCGTTCAACTGCCGCAACCGTAGTTCCTGATCAAATAAAAGTGCTCAATCCTCTTGCTTCGCCCACCACGGCACGTACCGCATATTCTTGCGGGCTGCTGTCGGATCATCCTGTACGATCACCCCCTCTCTGGCAGCTTCTGCAATGAGACGCGACACTTGGGCACTGTTGCGAACTTCGATTCCGAACCGCTGGCGCAGTGAAGAGTTCGTCGCGTACTCTTGGCTGACATACTTGAGGCAAGCATGAAGGTAGATCGCCCGCACTCGGTCCGACCTATCCATGCCGGATAGAGGGCGACGTCCGAATAGAACAACGCGTGTGTAGTGGCTTCCCGCTTCCACTCTTGGAGCTGGAAGCTGGAAGAGTTCGGTCTGCGACACGACCTTGTCCCAACCGCTTCCGCGTTCCTCACATATGCCGATGCGACGCATCAGAGACGCAAGGGATTCGTTTCGTGACCTAGGGGGCGAGTCAACGAATCGCAGGGCGTCCACAAGTGGTGGGCCGGGGTTCGTGATTTCGATGCGGCCCTCGAAGATTTCCACCATCGGGCCGCCACCCGTGGTGAAGAAGTCCTGATGGATCAGGGCGTTTGCCACGAGCTCTCGCACTGCGGGCATGGGGAAGCCAGTTGCTGTCGTTCTGATCCCGTGCTCAATCGTTTCCTTAGATGGCAGCAAACCATCGATGAAGCCGATGAGAGACTCGAAGCCGGAAGCGTAGCCCTCTTCGCAGACTCGCTCCCTAAGTGCTTCAATCCGACTGTTTCCTCGATATTGAACGACTCGCATCGCCTTCCGTCGAAGGCTCCGAAAATCTTCTAGCTGCTTGGCAAACAGCACCGCTCCGAGGTTCGTTACATTCCAGCCGCTAGCATCGCTCCGCCGGATTAGGGCGTCGTCACAGAGTGCGTTCAGGATGCCGTAGCGAGTCTCCGGAAGCGGCCGCTTGAGCAGATCAAAGTACCTCGGATAGTCGAGGAGCCGGAGCACTTCGTCATCAGGCACTCGCTCGGCTGCAATTCGATCTTCGAAGGGAGTTTGATCGAAGATGCGCCACAATGCCCGCTCTCTCTCAGGGAAGTCCTTGAGCTTCTTCTTGTAGGAGCCCACTCGGATGTATTCCTGTCCGCGGAATCGCACCGGCTGGCGAAATGCTCGCTCGATTTCGAGCACGATCACCGAGTGCCCTTCCACAGGGACTTGAAAGAAGCGAAAGTTGAGTCGCGGTTCAAGCAGCCGCAGAAGCCAATTCTCAAGAGCTTCGTTGCCGACTCTCGCGACGCTCGGGTCGAAGGAGGTGCCAACGACCGAATGGTCTCGGTCGGAGACTCCCCACACCACGTATGCGAATGGCTTGCCAACCAAAGCCGCGGAGTTTGCGAGAGCGGAAATGTACTCGCCAACTTCCTCAGGCTTGCGGACGTTGACTTTGAACTCGACCCACTCCGTTTCCCGGTCAAGTCCGCAGAGCTCGCGCACTAGGCTGGTCAAGTATTCGGCTGGCCGCTCCAGTGTCATGCGTCACTTGCCTGCGTCACGACTTCAGGGTCTTGCGTGCCCTCGCCATCTACGACAGCAGAGCCGGCTGGTCCGGTGGTTGACTCCGGTCGCTCGAGATCGCGCGCCAAGCCGGTCCCTGCCTCGCGCCACCTTCGACGGGCGCCCGTTCGCAGGTACATCGAGACACACTTGAATACTCCGTTAACCAACTATCGCGAGAGAAGACGATGCCATGGTGCCTCTAGGGTGCCGCACGGCAGAGCCGTCACTTTTCAGGATGAGCTCCGAACTGCGAGATCCTCGCCCCGCCATAAATCCCCCAGCGGACTTGGTTTTCGCTGGAATCGTATATATCAATGTCCCACACGATCTCGGATGGGTCGGTGCGAGTGAATTCGCGGATGCGGGTGCCTCGATCCGTGCCACCGCCCGGTGCGAGAACGTCCTCCCAATCCAACGTCATGTCAGTCACAACCGCGGCACTGCCGTAGAAGAGCAAGACGTTTCCGGTTGTCGGCATCGCATCGGCCTCTCCCATGGCGAACGTCATGAGACGGTCCATCGCCTGTCCTTCGGAGCTCCAGAGCTGCTTCACGGATCGGGTCTCCTCATTGATCGCGTACTCGACAGCCCGCGTCCACGTTTGGGCCGGACGCAGGGGGGGCGCGAAAGGGCGGGCGGAGAACGTGCGGTTGTCGAAGAGCAGCAGTGTTCCGTTGGAGGTGATTTGTGGCATGTGCTGGTGATAGAACCAAGACATCTCGCCTTCAGGAGTCAGCAGCTTCGGCTGCAGGTGAAGCGGCCAGCCACTGTGGTCGCCCAGGATCCAGACGATTTCGCCAGTCTTGCGGTCCACCTTGACGACCGCATCCTGCATTCGGAATGAGATCAGGAGCGAGTCGTCTCTCTCGTCGTGGAAAAATCCGTTGCCGTGAGACCAGTCCCTTGCGCCAGGGAAGCCCCTGTTGATCCAGTAGTTGGTGAAAGTCTCGTACCCGATCCGATAAGGATCGAGATGATCGAGCGCCTTCCAGACCCAGACGACCGTGCCATCCCGCGTGAACTCGACGATCACGTCGCCCATTACCCGCTCGCGCGCCCGCGGGGCGTCGGGGTCGGTCTCGCTGGTGTACCAGTTGTCGTATTCGCGGATCTCGGTGCCCATCACGATGAGGTTCCCGTTCGAGAGCTCGTCGATCTCGTGATGCATCGTCAGCGTCGGAATCGGAATGGCGTCCGCTTCTCCCCGCGGTCGATCGGCGGCGTACCAGTGTCCGACGCGATTGCCGAGAACGTCGATTTCGGTCGCCCGGTTGTCAGTGGTCACGAACGCGAAGTTGCCGTTGCGGAGGGGCTCGACGTCGCTGATCCTCGCATCTGACTGGTAGCTCCAGACAATCTCGCCGTTGTGATCGATCGCTGCCAGCAGTCCGAAAGTCGCTCCCATGCGGCGCCTCTGCTGCCCTTGCAAGCGGGGCAGCACGCGCCTGAGACTCAGCAGCGTATAGCCCGGTTCCATCTTTTCCGGCTTGCTGACCATTACTCGTACAGGCGGGACGAGCGTCTTGTCGTTGGGCTTTTCGGGCGTTGTGAACCTCAGCCGCGCCGGTGAATCTGCGGCCTCGCCCTGCGAACTGGTGATTCTGACGCCGATCCGGTGCGACTTGCCGTACTTCATGCCCACGACAGGGAGTCCCTCCCCAGGGTTCCGGCTTGCCGGGTACTCAAGGGTCCATTGGCGCTCGCCATCGGAAACGGTCAGGGTCGTCTGGACCGGTTGGACGGTTTCGAATGATACGATCGCCGCCAGCGGAACCGCGGGATTCGGATTCGGCCGAATCGTCGGCTGTGTCTGGAAGGCCGGTTCGCCGATCAACTTCGGGCAGGTGGCCACCGTTACGATGGCAAGTGCAGCCCACGAGAGGGCGGAATTTCGGTTGCGCATCATTGAGCTTGCTTGCAGTGTAAAGAGTCGATTGCACGGACTGCCAGCACTCGCGCCTCGACGGCACGTGCCACGGAGTCCGAGCAAGGGGAATGCACAGCGGTAGGGCTCTGTCAGACCGCAATGCGCCCGTGCGACAATGGCCGGACCATGGCCGGGATCCTGCGGTACGGCTCCTACGTTCCGTACTGCCGCCTGCAACGGGCCCGCCTCGAAGGCGGTGGACGCGGCGAGCGAGCCATCGCCAATTTCGACGAGGACGCGACCTCGCTAGCAGTCGAAGCGGGCCGCGAGGCGATGCGCGGAAGCGCGCCCGCCCCAGCCACGCTGTTGTTCGCCTCAACCTCCCACGCTTACGCAGAGAAGCTCAACGCGGCCGGGGTGCATGCGGCGCTCGATTTGCCGCCTGAGACTCGGCTGGCGGATCTCTCATCATCGAGCGGGGCGGGCGTGGCCGCGCTGGCGATTGCGTCCGAGATCGGCGCCGGGAGGCCGTCGTTGGTGTGCTGCGCTGATGTGGTTGTCGGTGCGCCGATGGGAGCCCGCGAGGCGATGGGCGGGGATGCGGCCTGTGCATTCTTGGTGGGTGGCGACGAAGGCGCGGCGGCGAGGATTCTTGGCAGCGGTTCCCATGCAGAGGAGTTGCTGGATGTTTGGCGCGGCCCGGAGCAGCAGTTCGCGCGGCAGTGGGAAGAGCGCTTCGCGCAGCAACGCTTGGTGCCGGCGCTCGGCAGCGCGTTCGAGCGCAGCTTGGCAGAGTCCGGCCTTGCGCCCTCCGATCTCAAGCTCGTCGCCGTGGACTCCGGGCATCGCAAGGTCGGGAGCCTGTTTGCGCGGGCGGCGGGTTTGCGGCCCGATCAGCTTGCCGACGACTTGTCTGGCAGCGTGGGACGGGCGGGGGCCGCTCATGCCGGGCTCCTGCTGGCTGGCCTGCTGGATTCGGCCGAGCCGGGGGACAGGTTGGCGGTGCTCAGCGCCTCCGACGGAGCAAGCGCGCTGATCGTGCAAGCCAGCGAGCATATCGCCGACCATCGCCCGGTTCACTCTGTCGCTGATTGGATCCAGTCCAAGCGCGCCGACGTTGCGTACGAGACCTATCTGAAGTGGCGGGAAATCCTGCCTTTCGAGCCGCCTAGACGACCCGATCCGCCCCGCCCTGCCGCACCGCCGATGCGGCGTTCGGAACGCTGGAAGTACGCCTTCGTCGGTTCGCGCTGCCGCTCCTGCGGAGCCGTCAACCTGCCGCCCCAGGTCGTATGCGTCCAGTGTGGCGCGGTCGACTGGATGGACGAAGTACCGTACGCCGACGCGACTGCTCGGGTCGCCACCTACACGGTCGATCATCTGGCATACTCGCTACAGCCGCCAGTGGTGGCAGCGGTGATCGACTACGACCAGGGCGGTCGGTTCGCCTGTGAACTTGCCGATGTCGACCCCAAGAAGGTAGAGATTGGGCAGGAGTTGGAAATGACGTTCCGCCGCCTGTACACTGCCGATGGCGTCCGGAACTATTTCTGGAAGGCGCGCCCGCGGCGTTAGAATCAAGTCCGAAGGAGGTCTGACGCGCATGCCTAGCAACGGAATCCGGGATCGTGTTGCCATCGTGGGGATGGGATGCACCCGCTTCGGCGAGCATTGGGACCGCGGGGCGAACGAGCTGCTCGTGGAGGCGGCGTTGGAGGCTTGCCGTTCCGCGAACATCGAGCGCGAGGCCATTGACGCCTATTGGATGGGAACGCTGACCAGCGGGCGCTCCGGCCTGCTGCTCTCAGAGCCGCTGAAGACTGGCTACCGGCCGATCACTCGCGTGGAGAACTTCTGCGCCACCGGCAGCGAGGCAATCCGCAACGCGGCCTACGCGGTAGCTTGCGGGGCCTACGACTTGGTGATGGCGATCGGCGTCGAGAAGCTGAAGGACTCGGGCTACTCAGGTCTAGCCTCGGCAGGTGGAACGCCAACCGATGGCACGCAGTCCTCCATGACCGCGCCGGCCACCTTCTCGCTCTTGGCGCCTGCCTACTCCAAGAAGTACGGATTGGACACGGACACCCTGCGCCGGGTTCTGACCAGGATCGCTTACAAGAACCACGCCAACGGGGCGCGCAATCCCAAGGCGCAGTACCAGCGGGAAGTGCCTGAGGCGACCATCGAGAATGCGCCGAAAGTGGCGGGCATGCTCGGAGTGTTTGATTGCTCGGGTGTCAGCGACGGGGCATCGGCTGCGATTCTGTGCCGCAGCGAGGATGCCCACAAGTACACCGATAACCCACTGCTGATCAAGGCGCTGTCGTTCATCGCCGGCCCGGCTGATGGTGCCAAGCGCCAAGACTACGACTACACAACGTTCCCCGAAGTCGTGGCCAGCGCGGCAGACGCCTATGCGCAGGCTGGCGTTCGCAACGCTCGCGATGAAATCTCGCTGGCCGAGGTCCATGACTGCTTCACCCCGACCGAATTGGTGCTGATGGAGGACCTAGGGTTTTCCGCGCGGGGCACGGCTTGGCGGGACACCTTGGACGGTCGGTTCGAGATCGGCGGCGCTCAGCCGGTCAATCCTGATGGCGGACTGAAGAGCTTCGGGCATCCGATCGGCGCCAGCGGGCTCCGCATGATGTACGAGATGTGGCTGCAGTTCCGTGGCGAGGCCGGCCCTAGGCAGGTCGAAGCGCCAAGGCTTGGATTGACGCACAATCTCGGCGGGGCCCCCGGACGTTGCGTCAGCTTCGTTTCCGTGGTGGGGGCCAACTGATGGCCGAGTCCACCGGGAAGTTTTGCGGGCGGTTGTCAGCGGAGGGCAGCGGCGCACTGACAGGGGCTCGTTGATGCGGCAGTCGATCGGCAGACTGGTGGACCTCGATTATCTTCGCGGACCGGACCTAGAACCAGTGCTGGAAGCCCAGCGGGCGAATTGGCTTAAGCGGCTGGCTTGGGACAATCGGGACGCTACCAATGAGATTCGCCGCTTGCTCGATCAGCGCTGCTTGGCTGGCTTGGCGGCGGTGGTCGGCGGCTCCCCGGTTGGCTACAGCTATTTCATGCTGCAGGGCAGCAAGGCAGTGGTCGGGGAAGTGTTCGTGCTGCCGGCTCATCGGGTGCCTTACCTTGAGGGGGCTCTGCTCGAAATGACCGTAGCCACGGCCTTCCAGGTTTCAGGGGTCAAGCGTGTCGAAGGCCAGTTGGCAAGCCTGGATGCGTTTCCAGACGTACAGATGGGCGTCCGAGGCGATCTGCAGGTCTATCCGCGGCAACTGATGATCAGGGAGTCATGCGACGCGTTGCCCTCGCCGGGCCCGGTCGATCCGAGCATGCGATTCTTGCCGTGGACGGACTCACAGTTGCAGCCCGCCTCAGAACTGATTGCCGAAGCATATGCCGGGCACGTCGATGCCAGCGTCACCGAGGAGTATCGCAGCGTTTGCAGCGCGGAGCGATTCCTGCAGCAAACGATCAACAGGGGCAGTAGAGGGCGGTTCTTGCCGGAGGCCAGCCTCGTCGCCCGGCAAGCGTCATCGCCAACGTTGCGGGGAATCTGTCTGGGAAGAATGGTGGGCGCTAGCGTCGGACACCTTACCCAGCTTTGCGTGGCTCCCGACTGGCGCGGTTTCGGCATCGGCTCGGAGCTGCTGCGGCGGGCCGTGGACGGTTTCCGACGGGCCGGATGCGATGCCGTGAGTCTGACCGTGACCGCGTCCAACGAGCGTGCCGTCCAGCTTTACGAGCGCGCAGGGTTCAGGGCCCTGGCGTCCTTTCCGGCGTTCGTCTGGACTCGTGCTTGATCGGGTGCCCAGCTGGGCTTGGCTTTGATGAGAGAAGAGGGGGATCGATTGTGCGGATCGGTGTAATTGGCCTAGGGTTCATGGGCAGCACGCATTTGGAGGCCTACCGCGAAGTGCGCGGCTATGAGTTGGCGGCCGTCTCGAGCTCGAGCGACCGGAAGCTCTCCGGCGACCTTGGCGACGTCGGCGGGAATCTGGACCGCGGAGGTGGGCAGATAGATTTCGGCTCGGCCGCCCGCTACAAGCGAGCCGAGGATCTCATTGACGATGTCCGCGTTGAAGCTGTGGACATTTGCACTCCCACGGATCTGCACAAGCCGCTGGCCCTGAGGGCGCTCGCTGCCGGCAAGCACGTGCTGGTGGAGAAGCCCATGGCACTGACCGAGGCTGATTGCTCCGAGATGATCGAGGCCGCCGCTGCGGCAGGGCGGGTGCTGATGGTGGCCCAGGTCCTGCGGTACTTCCCCGCTTACGTTGCCGCCAGGGCGAAGATCCTATCGGGGGAACTTGGCAGGGTGCGCGCCGCTTGCTTTCGGCGGCGCTGCGCTGCGCCGGCTTGGGGCGCGTGGCTCAAGGATTTCGAGCGGAGCGGGGGAGGGGTCTTCGACCTGTTGATCCACGATTTCGACTACTGCCGGCACCTGTTCGGCAAGCCCGAAGCAGTCAGCGCGATCGGCCCGGAGGATCCGGAACGGGGCATTGACGTGGTCGAGGTGCGTCTGGACTACGGCGACGGGGTGCCAGTGATCATCACCGGCGGGTGGCATCACCCGGAGAGCTTTCCGTTCTCCATGGAGTTCACGATCGTGTGCGATGGCGGGACGCTCGATTACAGCTCTGACAAGCCGGGGCTGTCCTTGTACCGCTCCGACGGGAGTATGGCGGAGGTTGACCTGCCCGAGCAGGATGGTTTCGTTGGCGAACTCCAGAGCTTCGTCGACAGCTGCGAGAGCGGTGTTCCGCCAGCGGACTGTCGGCCTGAAGAGTCAGCGGAGTCAGTCGCCATGGCCCTGGCGATGGGGCGCTCTCGGGCCAGCGGGGGCGCTCCAGTTACGCTGTCGTGACGGCCGCGGCCGACTAGCGCTCGCTCTCCCAGCGGGCCCGCTCGGTCGCGAACAGCAGCGCCATCGCGCCGCCCCGGTCATCGCGCCCCAGGATCGCCTCGCGGTTGAAATAGGCTCGCAGCGAAGTCTGCCTGCCCGTGCTGCGACATACATCCACTAGGGTCGCGTCTGACTTGATCCGAGCCAGGACCGCCTTCCAGGCGCGGTTCGCTACCGGCTCGAATTCGCCACGATCGAGCCAGCCTCTCCGCAGGCCTCGGGTGATGGCGAAGCCGGTCATGGCCGTGGATGTGAATTCGCGGTAGCTTTCGGGACGATCCACCACTTGGTGCCACATGCCAGTCGGATCCTGATGCCGTGCCATGGCGCGCATGTGCGCTAGGTATGACGCCTGTGCCTCGGCGCTGCCCGGATGTTCCTTCGGCCAGTCCGACAATGCGAGCGCCAGCCCCAGCGCCGGGAATCCGTTGCCTCGGCCCCAAGCCGCTTCGTCCAAGGGCGAATGACGGTAGAGCCCGTCGGATCGCAGGTCGAGATCCTGCATGAAACGCAGGTGACGCAACGCCATTTCGAAGTAGCGCTTCTCTCCGGTGAGACGCCCGACGCGCGCAAGGATCGCGCAGCCCATGAACACCGAGTCGCTCATCTCGTTGTGAGACGGCATCGAACTCTTCAGCGAGCCATCCGGTTCAAATCCCAGATCAGCAGCCGCACGCGCCAGGGCTAGGTAAGCCGGATTGTTGGTTCGCTCGTATAGATCCGCGAAGACCAAGTGGCCCGAGATAGTGCTTCCGCTCGGGCGGTCGCCCAACGACGCCTTGCCGCCTAGAAACGGTGCCACGATCTGCTCGACGTCTGCTAACGGACTCTCGCCGGCGATATCGCCAAGTCGCAGGCGACCGATCAGTGCCAGTGCCGGAATGTACGTGGCGGTATCAAGCGTATGGCCGTAGACGAGCGCGAGCTGGCCGGCAACTTCGACCGGAGAGCGGGAAACCCTGTCCTGCAGCTCCCTGCGGGCCCCGGAAGGCGGCTGCGATCCCGCGAGCGCCGCCAGCACTTCGGTTGCTTCGCGCCGCAGCTCGTCCAGAGTCTTGCCATTGGCGGCGAGGCGCAGCGTCGCAGCTGGCACGCGCCCGACATCTGCGGGCGACAGGCCTCGCTGCAATGCACCTGCGAGCGCGCTTGGCCTGTCGTCAAAACGAAGGTCAACTACCAAGTCCGGTGCCAACGTACCCACGAAGCGCCACAGGTACTGGGCCTCTACCGCATCTCCCCCATAGGCCGGACCGATTGGCGGGAAGCGTTCGACGGGCTCCCGATCGGGAAAAGCGTTCAACACGATCGACAGGGCGAACGGACCGTCCCCGCTGTGTCGCAGCAGCGCGGCTGCCAAGTCAACCGATTCTTGGCTTCCGTCAAGCCCCGCAACCAGCAAGATACGCGGTGCCGGGGCCGCGAAATCGGCTGGATGCCAGCCGATCCCGGCGCGGATCGGGCTGCCAGCCGCGGATACACCGATCGACGTGTGGAAAACCTCTGCCGCCGCCAGCGGCGGCAGGGCGAGACATAGCGCCGCGGCGGCGGGCAGCGTTCCGCAGAGCTTCCTGCCGGAGATTCTCCGATCCTGTGCCGCTTCAGGCATGTCACTTCGCCGCCAGCGTCGCCGCCTGTCCGTAGAGCCGGACCTTGGGATGTTCGACCACAGCGCGGTATTCCCAGGAGCGCTTGGTGTCGATGCGAGCCAGCCTAGCCGAGAACTCGCCCGGCGCGGACATCGGCGCTAACTTCTTGCCGACCACCTTCCACGGGTCGTCGTCCTCGTACATCTCGGCAGTGCTCTTCTTGCGCCTGTATTCGAATCCGACGCGCACCGTCTGCGCATCTCCTAGAGCTTTCAGATCGGCGCGCAGAAGCGCTCCAGCGCCCTCCCATGATGCGTCACTGTGGGTCTGCACTTCCGGCGGCTCGAGGCCTGGCATGGCGTCGGTGATCTTGAGCACGACAGGATTCGGCCAGCGCCTGTCGTTGTAGAGCCGCTGGGCTCGATAAGCCGTGATGCGGAGACCCGCCGAGGTCTGCTCCCAGTCGGTTTGTGGCGTGACTTCGGGCCGGTATTCCAGCACTTTCTCGTTTTGGCCTAGCACGCGCACGGTCGTTTCCTCGGAGGCCTTGACCGATTGCAGCGTCACGGTCTTGCGCGTGCCCCAAGTCCAATCGGTGCCAGGCACGAAGGCATATACGGTGTCTGCGTCCCTGGCCTTGGTGAACCACACGTCGCCCTCGTTGGTGATCACCCAAGGTCGGACCTTGCCGACGGCCTCGGCGTTGACGATGTTCCACAGCGCCATCTCGCGCATCCGCGCCTCTTGCTCGACCGGCAGTGCGCCGTTTGGCATCGGGCCGATGTTGAGCAGGAAGTTGCCGCCCTTGGCGCGGGTCTCGATCCAGGCCCCGATCAGCACGCCGCCCGACTTGTAGTGCTCGTTCGTGCCGCGGTACTGCCACTGCGTGCCCATCGTCATGTTGCCTTCCCAAGCTCCCTCCAAGGGAACCCCTGGGGTGTACTGCTCGGGTGTCTCGATCTCTCCCCGCGTCACTACGGTGTCAGGCGAGATCTCCCAGATCAGTTGCTTCATCTCTTCGACGATCTCGTCTCGCGGCACCGGTGAGCCGGTCGGCGGGTCGAAGAAGACCACGTCGATCGGTCCGTAGTTGGTCATCAGTTCTCGCTCTTGGGCGAGGTTGAGTTCCAGCAGGCCGGGGTTGTTCGGAGGGAGCACCTCGGCCCGGAGTCGGCTGATGAGCGTGCCCTGGCGGTACAGGAAGTGGAAATCGTCAGGCGAGAAGTACCATCCGACAGCGATCCCCTCGGCTCGGAACGCCTCTGCGATCTCTTTCGCTGTGTCGCGCCCAAACGGAGTGTTGACGATGTTGAAGTCCGTGGTGGCGGTGTCGAACATGCAGAATCCCGAGTGGTGCTTGGCCGTGAAGACGACATAGCGGAAACCCGCCAGCCTGGCGACCCGCGCCCATTCGCGCGGGTCGAATTCCTTGGGATTGAAACTGCGCGGCAGTTCCGTCACGTAGCGTTCTAGGAACTCTTCGTCTGCACCGACCATGGCGTGGCTGATGACGGAGGTGATCTGGCTGTCAAGGCTCCAGTGGATGAACAGGCCGAGCCCGAGGTCCCGAAACCACTCGACGCGTTCGGGCTTGTTGGCGCACGGGGCCGCAACGGTTGCAAGCAGCAATAGACAGGTAGGGGCCAAGCGTTTCATTACGGAATGGAGGTATTGTGCCACAGGCATAGGTACAGACAACGGACCCTAGGGGACGGGTCCAAGGGGTCGTGCGATCGATTTGCGGCTTTGGCCGCGGCTGAGCGGGTCTCGTCACGGCAGGCCGGGAAACCGGCTGAAGTCGGAATCGTTCGAGTGGACTTCCGCCTGATGCTCCATTGCCAAGGCGGCGATGTGGGAGTCCGTCACTAGGTTGGCTCCGACGCCGCCGCCGGCTAGATTCTGCTGGAAGTGTGCCAGATGCTCTGTACCAGGGTTGATTGGCGTGACGTGAGCGCACTGAAACCAATTCTTGATGTACGCGATGGCGTCCGCCGCCGAGTTGGGTGCCTTCACCGCCCTTGGGTGTGTCATTGCTCGCACGAAGCCTGTCGAAACCATCCATGGAACACCAACTCGCTCCGCACCGTTGACCAGACCCTCGCAACAGCGTTCGGCGGCCTAGTGATGCGGCACGCGATTGTTGTATGAATGCGCCAGCAGGTAGATGTCCGGCAGGGTCACAGTCGGCCTCGCGCGGTGAAGTCTTCCACCTCTAACGCGTCATTGAACTGGTTGAGCCTGAGCGGATCGATGCCCGGTACAAGGCCGCTGCGATTGGCAACAATCTGGAATCTGGGCAGTTCAGGCCCGTGTGAGCTGGGTGCCATGCCTCGTCGCAAGATATCGTTCACCACGTGCTTGAACGGCTTGCCCTGAAGTCGACACTGAATCTTTAGAAAGTCTGCGACATCCTCGTCCAGCGTTAATGTCGTTCTCATGAAGACATCATGACGTCCGTCTTCTGCGATGTCCAGATGATCACTTGGCCTTCTGGCCAGGGGGAGGTTGCTGGTCGACACTGCTACGCCTACGCGAAGACAGATAGAACAACAAGATGCTCAGCCTCTGCTGCGGGGACTGGGGTCAAGCGCGCATGGTGCCGCCCGCCAGACAAGCCTCTTCTGTACACCGCCCAATGCGTTGAAACGGATCGATAGATGGCACTATGGCCCCAAGCTCTTAAAGGAGAGTTCTTGCAATCATATAGTCAAATACGAACATTTTTTTCGAAATCAGAAGTTAAAATGCCGAGCCTGCGCTAATCTGAGTTCATGCTATTGCGGTTCCAAGTTTCCAACCACCGCTCGATACTCGAGCCGGTTGAGCTGTCGATGATCGCGGTGGACAAGGACAGGGAGGCGACGCGACGGTTCGATGGCGTTTCTGAGCACGTTCTGACCGCTGCCGGAATCTACGGGCCAAACGCGTCGGGAAAGTCAAATGTGCTGGACGCGATGGCTTGGCTGTCGATGGCCGTAGCCCGGTCGCTTCGAGGCTGGACGGAGTACATTCCGCGCGATGCCCACAGGTTCAGCAGGGGACCCGCCTCGCCAACGGAGTTCGATCTGGACCTCGAAGTAGACGGCGTCCGATACACATATCGTCTCGAGTTGAACGACTCGGCTGTGTTGTTCGAGAGCTTGGACAGTTATCCCCAAGGACGACGACGAAACCTGTTCACACGCGCCGAGGGCGAAATCGACTTTCGCCGGGGCCTTTCTGGAACCCACGGAATACAGGCGTTGCTGACTCCAACGACTTTGGCGCTTTCCGCTGGAAGGCGAGTCGGCGCATCCGACTTGCGAGGGGTAGCGCGAGCACTCTCGAGCATGCGCATCCTTAGGCCCCGGAATCGACGGATTCGTTGGGCCGGTGGCATTGTTCACTTCGATAGTACGGAAGAGTTGCTTGCCGACGAAGAGGCTGATCAGCCACCACTGTTTGACACCGAGCAAGATCGATCAGCGGTCACAGGTCGTAGATCTGCGATGGAACTACTTCGCTTCGCGGACTCGGGAATCAACGATTTCGCAATGACCGAAGAGGAATCCGAACGCTTCGGCGTGCTCCGTCGTCGACTTCGTCTCATCCATCGAGGCGAAGGTGAGTCGGTCGTCTTCGGCCTGGAGGATGAGTCAGACGGGACCCAGACTTGGTTCCGTCTGATCGGTCCGGCGTTTGCTGCGCTTAGACGCGGTCGGGTCCTTCTGCTCGATGAGATCGACGCGAGTCTGCACCCCCGTCTCTCGGCCCGACTGATCGAGATCTTCCAGGATCCCCAGACCAATTCTCGCGGAGCTCAGCTCGTCTTCACTTCCCACGACACCTCCCTGCTGAACAGCTTGAATCGCGACGAGGTCTGGCTCACCGAGAGAGCACCTAACGCGACCACTCGCCTGATTGGCCTGGCCGAGTTCCGAGGTGAACGCGTGAGGAAGTCCGTGAACCTAGAGAGAGCCTACCTGCAAGGTCGGTTCGGCGCAGTGCCTGAGGTCGACCAAGCGGCAGTCCGCAGGGCCTTGGGGCTCGTATCGAGGCCTGCCGATGTCTAGGCCGACTGGACGGAGGCCGCGCAAGGACGTTTCACTCCGCCGCAGAACTGCAGTTCGAGCGCCCAAGCGGACGTTCTTGGTGTTCTGTGAGGGCACTAGGACCGAGCCAGACTATCTCGAGGCCCTGAGACAGGAGCCGGCGGTTCGCGACTCCGCTTCAGTTGAGATCCGAATAGACCGAGGGGCTAGTGGAGCCGTGCCGTTAACTCTGGTCAACAGAGCGGCCGAAGCCCGAGGTCGCATTTTTCAAGAGCAAAGCGAGATCGATGAGGTGTGGTGCCTCTTCGACGTCGAATGGCCCCAAAACCACCCCAAGCTTCGTGAAGCGAGGGAGAAGGCTAAGGCGAGGAACGTCAGTCTTGCCATTTCGAATCCCTGCTTTGAGCTGTGGATGGTGCTCCATTTCGAAGAACGCACTGCTTGGCTCGACAGTTACACCGCGCGGAGGCTGCGCTGTCATCACGACGGGAGTTCGGGCAAGGGATTGGACGGCGCGAAGTACATGCCCCGGAGAACCGTGGCAGCGAAACATGCCCGTGCGTTGGAGGTCAAGCACAGAGGAGACGAGACCGAGTTTCCGGACGACAATCCATCGTCGGGCATGTACCTCCTCCTTGAGGCGATCGAGTCCAACGGGTAGGGCTCCGTGGCTTCAGCGGGCGGTCCGGCGGCGGGAAGGTTCTGTATAGCGGCGGGGCCGCACGTTCAAGAGCTGTTCTAACTCTCGCCCTCAATCGCGGGCACTCGCGCCCGGTCTTCGAATCCGAGGCAGGCTAGGTCGCACTTACATCTCTGCTCACGGACTGGGAAGGAAGCTCGCCCACACCGTCAGCCGCACTGAAGATGCCGAGTGCACAGTCCAAGGTGGGCGGCAGCCGGGGCGCTGGAACCGGGTTGGGAGTTGGCACCGGAACCTGGACCGGAGATACGCCGACACACCCCAGCGCCGGTCCGAACGCCAGCGCTGCCAGCATCGGTAACAGTCTTGCGGCCATTTCGAGTCGTGGATGCTCTTGGTCGTAGCCTGGCGGGTTGCCGTCACTCGTGTTCCAGCCGATGTGCCCCGAAATGTCTTCGCCTGTCGCAGACCAAGCTCATGGCACGGGCAGAATGCTAGCGGGTTGAGATCGCTCGCGAGGATGGGGTGCCTAGGAGGGCCTGGGCTGTCGGACTGGTGTCCAGCGCATCGTCTTCGATTGCATCGGCGCGTAGCTTCAAGTGGGCGAATATCTCACGGGTCGGAGCGAGCTTTCCGCCTCGCAGGGCCGCGGGCAGCAGCTTCAAACTGACAGTTCCCCGCACATTGCCGCCAATGGCAAGTATGCGTTTACGGTCCGGCTCCAGCTTCACGACAACATCGCAATGCATGCGAGCCCCGACTCCGAGATGACGGCGCCGTTGGGCGATTGTGCCATAGCTTCCCCGCCGGCTGCTGCATAGCAGATCGCCCGGCCCGACAACGGTCTCGCCGACGTCGTATGCCATGAAACCAGCCTGGGAAGACCCTGCATCTCGGGCTCGAATGGCTTGATCGACGTAGACATGGTGAGCGATCGAGCGACGGAACTGGTTAGAACTGCCGAGTCCGCCCTCGCACATCACCCAGGAAACGAATGCCGCGGACCAGGGATCGCGCCAACGCGAGGCCAAACCATCCGGCCCCTTCCACCGATTGTTCTGACGGTCCACCATCCAGGATCCGTCCGGCGTTGCCGCCCAGTAGCCACCGATCGTCGATGCGACGCGGGCACCCTCGACGGGATCCACTCGCCACCAGCGGCGTCGACTCCACGCTGGAAAGCCACCATTGTTGGCTCGGCTTCGGAAACGTGAACGATCTTCCTCCTGGCTGGTTTCGTCGACGATTGAGAATCCGAAGAACCCCCATTCCTGCACGGCAACGTTTACGATCCGCCGCCGTATTTCCCTAGTCGGCAGATTCCGGCAAGTGCTTGAGCGGACGCTCATCTGTCCCGGTGGGCCCTTGACCAGGGTCGAAGGGGCCGCGGCGTCGAACTGCTCAGCGGGGAGGCGGTCCAAGGGTTTCTGTTGCGCGAACCAGTCCGGTGTCGAGGCCGGAATCGCCACGGCACCCGCTAACGCCAACAGGATCGTCTTCATCGAGATTCCCATCAAAGGCTTGGCCTGCACTACGACCGCAGATTCTGGCCGAGTATACACGAGAGTCGATCGCAACTAGTGTCGTGTCCCGGAGATATACCAGCGAAGTCGTTCGATCTTGGCGAGGACCGATTCGGCAGGCTCGACCTTGGCGGACGGGCTGGTTTGGGCGTCTTATCGACCGTGTCTTGCGGAGTCTTGGACGAATCGCAGAAATGGCGGTTCGCTGTGAAGCGGCGCGGGGGGTTGCGCCACGGGAAGTTCACTCGAGCAGGGCCATCACCAATCCGCTGCGGATCTTCGGCGAGAACCAAGTCGACTTAGGAGGCATCATGCGCCGTTGCCGGCAGACTTCGACAAACTGCGACATGGTCACAGGGGGCAGGGTCACCGCGAACGAGTAGTCGCCTGAATCGACGCGCTGGCGGAGGTATGTTGCATCACGGTTGCCTCCGACGAAAGTCAGCCGCTCGTCCCGCGGATCGGAAATCCCGCAAAGCTCGTCAAACACGCGTTTCTGGACGATGGCGGCGTCAATGGATTCGGCGGCGTTGTCGGCGTCGTAGGCACCGCTGCGAGGCGTGAGTTTCAGCCATTCCTGCCCTGTGTAGAGTCCGACCGAATGTGGTTCGGTGGGTTGGTAGTCAGCACCTGCAGGAGCTTGGCCCACTTCAAAGTGGCGTGCTAGAGCCCTCTGCCAGGAGTCAGCGGACCTCTGATCGGACTTGACCAGCCGGTTATAGGGTGCCAGCCCCATGCTGCCGGCCGGGAAAACTATGGCTAGGAACGCGTCCAGACCTAGCATCGCCGCCGCTGCGCTGCGATGGTTTCCGTCGGCGACATATGCAAACGGCTCAGCTGCGAGCGCCTCGAGCAAATGCGTGCGCTGGCGGCCAGCCGGCAGAATCCAGATCCTGTGCGTGCAACCGTCCTCGGCGAGCGCCTCGTAATCCGGTGATCGGCTGTCGGCGGCGGTTGCAATCAGCTTCGACAAGCGCCCGTCGGTGTCCTCAACGGTGTTGTTGACCCCGCCGATAACGGCACGGGTGGCTTCGATCAGGTCCGCACGGCCCCGCGCCTTCTTGGGGCGGACTCCCTCGTTTCGGACGATCGTCCCCTGCGGTGTCGCATCGGTGAGAATGTCACCCGTAGGCGCGAGGCCCCCGAGCCCAATCTGCCGGGTGACGGGCCGAGACGGGTCTGCGATCTCATATAGGAACAACGCTTCGCGAGCCTCGCGAGTCAGTGGGCTCTCGCGAAGTTCGGCCATTCGTGAACTGGCCGCCTGCAATGCCTCCGGTGATCCCTCGGGCAGCATCGCCTCAGGCGAATCCGCGCATGCGTGGGGCATGGTGATCCGCAGCACGCTGTCCGGTTGGCGCTGGAGCAATTCGAAGATCTCCAGATCGCTCTGGAATTCGTCGTAGTTCGGGCTGCACAGGTGTTGGGCCGCGGTCGAGTCGACTGGAACGAGCGCGCGCGGGATCGGGTTGAGTGTAACCATCGGCGTTGGTCCTGATCTCGCCGCCGCCAGCGGGGCAGCGAGTCGGCCGGCGGAATGCCGGTGACGCTTTCAGCTTGCCCGTTTCCACGGATGGGCGCAACCGAGGGCTTTGGGGGCGTGCCGACCCCGCAGCCCTCGCTCCCGTTCCGACGCGCTCGCGGAACCATGACAGGCCCTGGAACGTCTCATGGTTCCGAATTGCAGCGAAGCTGCGTCAGAACTGTCGTTCGCCCGCCTTCGGCTGGGCAGCAAGCCCTCGCACTCGACACGGGCGGCACCTCGCTGCGCGCGATCACGATCTCGCTTGGGCTCGCCTGCCTGGGGTTGTGCGGTTGCGGCGCCAAGAACGCCGCAACCTACCGGATTCTTGGAGATGCGGCGGCGCCCCTGCTTGTGCCGCCAGGCGTCCAAGAGCTGCACCGAAATGAGACTGAGTTCGCGGTCCAGCCGACAATGCGAGATCCGGACTGCGAGCCCCCCAAGCGGGGGATCAGGCTGAGAGTCCGGCGCGATGCGGTCAAAGTCTCCATCCGCCAAGAGACTCTCAAGGCAAGTCCGCCAGGCTGGTTGTCGCGATGGGCGGACACTTTGAGCGACCGCGGATGCCTTCCTCGCGACGGTCGCGGCGCATTCGTCAGGCGAATCTTGGAAGCGTTTCCGCTCGGCGTCGGAGATGCTTATCGAATCGCCTACGGCCATCCGTCGGCGTCGGGCTTCATAGACCTCGTTGCGGGACACAAGCTCAAGGTTGTCGGACCGGTTCTTCATGACAGTTCCGAGTCATCAGAACTCACTGTCGAATCGATAGACCCCGGCGTTGGCGGAGGGTTGAGCCTTCGGGCACGCTCCGCGGCGAATCTGGCTGGATACGAAGAAAGCTGGTATTCGATCACGGTAGGCATAAATGGCGACTTGCGCCTCAAGCATGACCAAACAAGATTCTTCCACGACGGCGAGATCACTGTGCTTGAACAACCCGATGTGACTGCGGTCTCATTCATTCCGCACGACCGGTACATGCGGATGAACTACCTCGCGAGAGTGGCGGAGAGAGGCGATCACGACGTGCTTTTCGTAAGCGGATCCACGCGCGAGGAACTCGAGACGAGGTCAGCGGCCGTGTCGAGGAACCCGAGTCTGTGCTTTGAAGCCGATTCCGATGAGTGGTGTCGGGGCGCGTCAAGCAAGCTGGCGATCAATCTATTCGTGACGGTCGTTCTCAATGGCACCGCAGCGGAGGCTACGCCCGGAATGCCGCTCGGCCAGTTCCTGCGACGCGGATTCGGTCCGAGAGCGACGATCTCGGCCCGTGGCTTGGAAGTCTATCGCCCACACGGAAACCGCCTCGCCAAGGTAGACTTCGACCCATCAAGCGGAACGATCATGACGCTTCCCCTCCTGGGAGGCGAGAGGATCTTGCTTCCCGAGGAATCTCCCGATTAGCGTCGGTCGGATGGAAGGTTCAGGCTGAGTTCATGTCGCGACCTGCGTTGGTTCCGAACGGTTGTCCGAGAGTAGCCCCGATCGAAAGAATCGCCGTGGAGCCTTCCGCCAGGAACAGAGTCTTGATAGGAATGGCCGGTTTCTTGTGGGGCGGACGACGATGCGATAGAGTAGCAATCAGAAGCATGCGTGCCGCTGTGCGAGCGATATGGATCGCCACGCTGTTGGCTAGTCTGGCCTTTGCTCAAGGCGGGCAGAAGAAGAACCCCGTCAACGGGAAATGGGATGCCACAGTGGGCGGACGGCCCTATCACTTCGTGATCGTGGAGGATCAGGGCGACGTTACAGGCACAGCCACGCCCGCGGGCGGGGAGCCGGTCGAAATCGAATACGGCCTCATCTTTGACGACGAATTGGAGTTCACCACCGTCGAAGGAGGGGTCGAGTTCGAGTGGACGGCCAAGGCGGGCAAGAACGCCATCAGGGGCACACGAGTCAATCTCGACGACGAATCGGAAGTGCGGTTTACTGCCAAGCGAGCCCGCTGACTCTGCAGAGCCCCCAAGTCTTGATTCGCTGCGCATGCAGTCCGTGCATCCGGCAAAGTATTGCACCTGAAAGGCGTGGAGCCAGCGGTGCAGACGGCTACGCGCGCCGGCCAGATCAAGAGACTCTTGGACTTGTCGAAGCCCCCCTTACGCTCGCTTGCCCTTGAGCCAGGATTGCAGCAGTTCTTGAAAATCGCCCATGAAGTGAGCGATAATCGCTCATAGTATGGACGATCTGCAATACCTCCCCAGGATTGCTTCGGGTCTGCTCGAGCGCGCCCTTGCCGCTTCGCCAGTCGTCGTACTGATGGGAGCCCGGCAAACTGGCAAGAGCACGCTGGTACAGTCCGAACCGTTTCTTGCGGACCGTCTGTATCTCACGCTCGACGACCTCGGAACGCACGAACGCGCTCGAATGGCTCCTGACGATCTCGTCAGAAGTGCCCCGCGGCTGACGCTGGACGAGGTCCAGCGCGAGCCCGACCTGCTCCTCTCGGTCAAGCGCGCGGTCGACGAGGATCGTCCTCGAAGGAACGGCCGCTTCGTCCTAACTGGCTCGGCCAACCTGCTGCTGATGCACCGTGTTTCGGAGACCTTGGCTGGCCGGGCAGTGTATGTCAACCTGTGGCCGCTGACGCGCCAGGAGCGCTTGGGTTTCGGAAGGCCCGGGATCTGGTCGGAGTTCCTTTCAAATCCTGTGTCGCAGTGGCCGGAACTCGTGAGTTCCCGGCGATCGGTTGCCGCCGACTGGAGGGACGAGGTCTGCAGAGGTGGCTATCCTACTCCAGCTATGGAGCTTCCACGCGACGCCCGGTCCCTGTGGTTCGACGGCTACCTGCGCACCTATCTGGAGCGTGACCTTCAGGCCATGGCGTCGGTCGGCAACCTCGTCGATTTCCGCCGGCTCATGCGCGCCACGTGCTTGCGTCTGGGCAATGTTGTCAACCAAGCAGAGCTTGGCCGTGACACCCGGGTGCCGCGGGCGACAGTCCAACGCTACCTGAACCTGCTCGAGACTTCGTATCAATTGGTCCGCTTGGAGCCCTACGTGATTAACCGCACCAAGCGTCTGGTCAAGAGTCCGAAGCTCTATTGGAGCGATACGGCCTTGGCCTTGTGGCTGAGCGGTTCCAGAGAAGCGTCGGGGGCGCATCTCGAGACCTTGGTCCTCAACGACCTCATGGCGTGGCGCGACGGTCAGACCCCAGCGCCTGAGGTTCTGTTCTGGCGCACGACTACCGAACTGGAAGTTGACTTCGTCTTGGAGAGCGACAGTCGGCTGCTGCCCATCGAGGTCAAGGCTGCTAGAAGTCCCGGCTACAGCGCCACACGGGGCATACGTGCGTTCCGGCAAGAATACGGCGAGCGATGCCCCGGTGGGCTACTCCTTCATGGTGGCGAACACACGCAGTGGATATCTGATCGAGTACTCGCGGTGCCTTGGTGGCGGGTACTCTAGATTCCCTCGCTCTCGGAGCGCCAGCCACAAGACTGCCCAGCCGCGACCATCCGCGTCACGACTCGACCCGACGCGCTGACCGGGCTGCTGGAGACTGTCAAGCAACGGCGAGTTGCCCCTAGGTCCGCGGCAGTGTGCGGCTTGGCCGCAGCGCCCCTCGCCCGCGCTGCCCGTGCGTTCCGATCAATTCAGGAAGTAAGTTCGGTACAGGGTGTCGCGCTGCTTGGGAATAAACCCCGCTTCACGGATCATCCGCCGCAAGTCTTCTTCCGTGGCCGAGTGGCTCGCGCCCGCTTGGCGCACGACGTTCTCCTCTAGCATCACGCTGCCCACGTCGTTGCCGCCGAAGCGCAGCCCGAGCTGGCACACCTTGAGCCCTTGGGTGACCCAGGAAGTCTGGACGTTCAGGATGTTGTGCAGGTAAAGCCGCGAGATCGCCAGCGTTTGCAGGAACTCGCAAGCGGTCGCCTCTTCGGGAACCTTCTTGCCCAAGGCTGTGTTTTCTGGCTGGAACGGCCACGGAATGAACGCCGTGAAGCCGCCCGTCTCGTCCTGCAGCTGCCGCAAAGTCTCGAGGTGGGCGACTCGATGCTCGATGGTCTCGCCGCAGCCGAACATCATGGTTGCGGTCGTGTTCATTCCGATCTGGTGCGCGGTGCGGTGAACCGTGATCCAGTCCTCGGTGGTGCACTTGAGCCGGGCAATGCGGTGCCGCACCTCATCGTCGAGGATTTCCGCGCCGGCTCCGGGCATGGAGTCCATGCCGGAGTCTTGCAGGCGCATCAGGGTGTCCCTGATGGTGAGGCCGCTCACTTCGGCGATGCAGAGGATTTCGGGCGCCGAGAGGCAGTGCAGCTGGACCTCCGGGAACCGCTGCTTGAGGCGGCTGAACAGGTCCTCGAAGTAGTCGATTGCGAGGTTTGGATTCACGCCGCCCTGCATGAGCACGCCGGTTCCCCCGCAATCCACCGTCTCTTGGATCTTGGCCGCGATCGTCTCGAACGGCAGCACGTAGCCCTCGGAATGGCCCATTGGCCGGTAGAAGGCGCAGAAGCTGCAGTATTCGGTGCATTCGTTGGTGTGATTGATGTTGCGGTCGATGATGTAGCTGGCAATGCCGTGCGGGTGTAGCTTCTCGCGGAAGGCGTCTGCCTCCATTCCGAGCCCGATCAGGTCGTCACTCCTGAAAGACTCGCGAGCCTGGTCGTTGGTCATCATTGTCTCTGCTCGCGGTCCGCACAGGGCGCTGAAGCGCCACAGAAGGTCCGAGACCCACAGGTGCCGCGGACCGTTTCGATCAAGTCCATAATACTCCGCCGCCGGCTGTTTTCTGGCCCCGACGCGACATCCCTACAGCCCCCGTGCCGAACCCTTAGGCTGGCTCGAAGTCGGACAGGTAGCCGATTGCCCTTGGTGCCTTCACCAATCCTTGCCTGGTCGCCATCCGCAGGTACGTATCCATTGCCTCGCGTTCGGCAGCAGCGAGTTCGTAGCGAATGTCGTGCGTAAGGTATTTCCGGAGGAAGTCTGCTTCGAATCCCAGCCGGCTGCTCTCGGCTAGCACGATCTCCTCGATCCGGCCAAGGCCGTAGGCGGCCGACCCTGTCAGTGCGGCCACCAGCGGGGCCGGGTCGTCCATCGGATTGGCGGCCCAGACTGCGAACACCATCGGAAGACCGGTCAGCGCCTTCCATTCCGCCCCGAGATCGTAGACGTGTACCGGCTGGCCGCGCCATTCGAGCATTTTGGGGTCGAGCCTCAGGGCCGGGTCTCCGATGATCAGGGCGGCGTCCGCGGCTTGCAGCATCTGGTCGAGTTGCGGCGCATGAGGGCGGACCGCAGGCCTCGTGCCGTGAAGTTCGAGCGCCAAGATCTGGGCCAAGACCACCGAGGTCCGGGATCCCTGGTCGATCGCAATCGACTCGACATCGTCGAACTGCTTCTTACAGACCAGCAGAATGCTGCGGACCGCTCCGTCGCAGGCGATGCAGCCTCGCGGCACGACCGCTAGGTCGGGCTGCCGCGCCAACTCGATCGTCGGGACCAACGCTGCATCGACATCGCCGCAGCGCAACTTCTCGGCGCAGTCGGCGGGTGTTGCGAACTCCAGCTCAACCAGCCCCCGTTGTGGACCGTGAGCTAGCCCCCACGCCAAGGGCGCGGTGTTGAGATAACTCACCGCACAGACTCGTGGCGTAGCTGGCATGACGGCCGATTGAGAGAAGCGATCGGCCCATGGTGCGTCCCTCAATGGGGCCGTCAAGCACTGCCGCGCGCACTCAGGTAACCTACAAGGGTTGCTTTCGCCATTGTAAGTAAGGTTAGTTCTGTCATGAAATCTAGTTTCGGCCGCCTCGTGCTGGCTGCCCTGATCCTGCTTGTTCCCACGTTGTCCGTTGCGAGCACTTTCTCGCTCGACGCCCCCGTGCTGGGCTACGTGTTCGATCCGGAGACGGGCGAGCTTCGCCGCATGGACGGGTTTCCCGGCGCTTCCAGCTTGAGCGCTCCCATCGATCTCGGCTTCCCGATCATGCAGGCCGTTCTCGCACCGGACCAGAAGTCGGCGATCGTCCAAGACGACCAAGGTCGCATGATGTGGGTCAACCTCGCTGTCGCACTGCCCTCGGCTAGCCCTCTTGAAGGCGCCATGGCCGCGGACCGGGCGATGTTCAGTCCGAGCGGCCGGCGCGCCGCCCTGTATTCAAGTGCCACCGGACGCCTGCAGCTGCTCGAAGTCTTGGATGGCAGGCCGCAGCTGGGCGACGAGGTCGACAGCCTCGAGAGCATCGGAGGCTGGAAGGGATTCGCCCTTAGCGATTCCGGCACCGTGCTGGCCGCTTCGATGGGTGAAGCCGGCGGGGCGCTGTACATGCTGAAACCGGATCAGCTGCCGCAGCGCGTAGGTGGCATCGAAAGCTTGGGCGGCTTGGCGTTCTTCTCTGGCAGCGACGATGCCGTGGCCGCCGATGCCGGTGCCAACGAAGTGTTGCTGCTGCGTTCGGACTCCGGCTGGTGGCAGGCCTCGTCAGTGGCTACAGTCAACGATTTCGTCGAGAATCCTTTCGCGGTCCAGGTGACAGCTGATGGGCGCTTCGTCGCGGCGGCTGTTTCTGGCGGAGTTGCGTCAGTCCCGCTGGGCGGGGGCGTCGCGCAGTTTACGCCCTGCGCTTGCGCGCCGAAGGCGCTGGCTCCTCTAGCCGGGGGAAGCACCTTCTTGCTGACGGACGACACGTCCTCGCCGCTGAAGGTCGTCGAAGTGGGCGATCGCTCGCGAGTATTGTTCGTTCCCGCCATCCCGCGGGAGATCGAAGAGATTTCCCAATAGCGCGGCGCTGTTCGGCTGCCAGTCTCGTACCGCAGCTAGATCGGCCCGTGAGACCAGAAGTGTGCGGGAGCCCATGGGCTCTTACGCCAATATTCTGGTAGATCGCACAGACAGCTTGGCGGCCCTTCCCGTCAACCGGCCCGACAAGCTCAACGGCGAGACGCTGGGCGCGCCGTTCAAGGCCGCTACCAGTTCGAGAGCTCGCTTGCCAGCCAGGCGTTCGACTCCTCGGCGTGGCACGCAAGGCAGGCATTCGGGCTGTCCGAGCGGCCGAATTTCTCCGTCATCGCGGCGTTGGGGATATCGTCGATGCGGTGTGTCCCCGCCATGAACATCATGCTGTTCATGATCGCTGGCATGTGGCAGGCTGCGCAGCGGCTGGCTTCCGAGTCCGCTGCGTGGCGGGTATGGGACTCGACGTTATCGGCCATCGTCTGGTGGCACTGCAGGCACATCTGGTCCCGGTCGGCGCGGAACTTCAGCGAGGTGGGGTTGGTCCGGCTGTCGGCGGGATGAGGATCGTGGCAGTGGCCGCAGTGTGCTTGCCCCTGCCGGAAGCACTGGGTGCGCATGAAGGCCTCCACGATGAACGTGGTTTCGCGAAATCGGCCGTCCTTGTAGAACGCGCTGCGCGAGTATTCCTCGTAGGGGCGCTGCAAGACTTCGTTGATGAAAGCAACCTGCCGGCCCGAGTAGTTGAGCTCGCCGCGGGCGCCGGGCTGGATGACCCCTGACTGCATGTGGCACTGTGCGCACGCCGCGACATAGGTCCGGTGGTCCAGGTCCTGAAAGCGCAGCGGCGGTTCGTTCGCGACAGCCGACACCTCGCGTCCCTGTTGCATCGCGTCGACGTGCGCCTGGGAAGGGCCATGGCACATCTCGCAGTTCACGCCGGTCTCCCGGAACGTCATGCGCTCGGGAGCGATCACCGCTCCTTCCGCCTGCACTTGGCTGGTGTGACACGCCGAGCAGTGGACTTGGTAGCTGGTCGAAACCTTCATCTGATGAAAGTTCCGCACCTTGGAGCGCTCTGACGACCCGTCGTCCAAGATCTCCCAGAAATTCACCCACTTGCCGTGCAGCTGGTTGTACTGGATCGGCACGACGTGAATGCGGCCGCTCGGCAGCCGCGTCGCGTACGCCTGCTGCCATTTCGAGCCGATCGTGTAGTCGACGCGGAAGCGTTGCGAGCCTGAGCCGGCGGGCAGTTCGAAGTAGTGGCGGCCGTCCTCGATCAGCATCCGCGCGAGGAGCTCGCCGGTGGCGTCACGGAACTCGTTGTTCTCGGAAAAGTCTCCGATGACGTTCTCGGGAGCATATGTGCGGAACATCTTGGCCATTCCAGTGCCGGACCAGGCCTCCGTCACCTCTTGGTGGCACGCAGCGCAGGCCCCGCTGCCCGCATATGTTCCCGAGCCGTCGCGGATCGGCTCTGGAATCTCTTGGTTCCAACGCGGATCGATCCGCAGCCGGCGAATGCCGGCCAGGAACTCGTCGAACGACTGGGTCGCACGGCCTTCGGACTGCTGTATCTCTCGCAACTTGGCCAGCGCCCTAGACTGGGCCGGCCCCGGGGATCGCGCGGCCTCGGCAATACTCGAGAGGGCGGAGTCCCTGTTGCCGAGCTCGTATTCGACAATGCCCAGCAACAGCGTGGCGATGCCATCGGAGCTGTTCAAGCTGACCGCGGAGCGGAGCGAGCGCTGCGCGACGGTGAGTTGCTCCGCCCGCTGCTGCCCGGTCGACCGCAAGCCCCGGGTCGCCGCCACTCGGCCGAGCACGAAATGCGCCGATCCCTGCAATTCCTGCCGGATGCGCGCCCATTCGGCTTTCGAGTAAATGGAAGCATGCTGGAAGCGTCGCAGATGCTCCAGGGCGTCGGTCGCGCTGACTTCGGCCTCGTCGAGCAGACCCCCATGCACCTGCACATTGGCCACAGTGACCAGCAGCGATCCGTTCTCGGGCAGGATTTCGAGGGACCGCTTGCCGTGGACCAGTCCCGCCTGCAGGTCGTCCAAGGCCACGCACGCTTTGGCCGCCATCGCGTGCGCGAAGCTTGTCAGCCATGATTGCGGATACTTCCGCAAGAACTCTTCGGCCAGCTCTCGCTTGCGGCCCGGATCTTGCACTGCCTTCAACGCTACGAACGCCTCGCGCTCTTCGGCGTCTTCGATCTTGTCGATCATGGCCGGCTTGGCGGGATCTCCCGCGTACAGGACAATGTCGAGATCTTGCCCGCGAGCTGGGATCGCCGCACCGCTCAGGATCCACGAAGCAGCCGCCAGCAGAGCAAACCGATGCAGATGCGGCGGGCGCCCCTGTATCGCCGGTTTGATGAATCGACCCGTCACTTGCGATGCCGCGCCATCGGCGCGTCCACCTCCGCCAGGTAGCGGTCCAATCTTGCCGTCAGTTCCCGCGCCCTCTCCGGCTTGTCGGCGCTAAGGTCCTGGGTCTCGCCAATGTCTTCGCTGAGGTTGTACAAGAACGTCTCGCCGGTTTCGTACAGCCTGACCAGCTTCCAATCGCCCGCGCGAATCGACGACATTGGCGTGGTGCCCTTCTGCACTTGGTAATGCGGGAAGTGCCAGACCAAGCTGTCGAACCGGCGCGAGAGCGAACCATTGCCTTCGTTTGACAGCAGGCTTCGCAGGCTGGCCCCCTCGATGAGCGGTGACAGCTCGGCTTGGACCTGCACCATGTCTGCGATCGTAGGGAAGAGGTCTGTGCCGGTCACCGGCACCCGACTCACGCTGCCAGCTGCAATCCCCGGTCCTCTGACCAGCAGCGGCACGCGGATCCCGCCCTCCCACGTTGACGCCTTCTGGCCGCGCAACGGAGCGTTGCTAGACACCCGCGTCTGGCCCGCGTCGTGGTACGAGCCGTTGTCGGAGGTGAAGATCACGTAGGTGTTGTCCGCAAGCTCGAGTCGGTCCAGCGCGTCCAGAATCCGCCCGACGCCGATGTCCAGCTCATGGGTCATTGCCGCGTGACCGGCATGGTTGTGCCGCCGGCCCTTGGGCTTGGCCTCGAACTCCGCGATTGTCTCGTCAAAGGCAAAGATGCCCAGATGCACCGCGTAGTAGGACACCTGCAGGAAGAACGGCTCTCCCGCGTCGCTGCGGTGACGCAGGAAGTCCACGGCCCGAGTGGTGACGCTTACGGTGCGCTTGGGATCGGGGGCGGGCGAGCCGCCTTCGCGATTGGACGTCGTGCCGCTGTGCTGGTCGTAGCCGTGCTGGCCCGGGCCGCCGCCTCCCAGATGCCATTTGCCAAAGTGTGCGGTGACATAGCCGGGGCGGTGCCGCTTGATCAGTTCGGCGATCGTGACCTCGGCGTGGGGTATGTGGTCGATGTGCTGCGGCGGCACCATGGGCAGCCCCTCGTAGAACGGACCGCTGTTGCGGTTGATGATGTCGGTCATGCCGAGCTGGGTCGGCGTCTTGCCCGTTTGGATTGCCAGGCGCGTGGGCGAGCAGTTTGGATGGGGCGCGTAGGCGTCTGTGAAGCGCATGCCCTCGCCGGCTAGACGCTCGAGCGCAGGCGTGCTGTGGTAGTCGGACTTCGAATTCGATCTGGCCGGGTCGATCAGCACCGAAGTGCCCACCCAGCTCATGTCGTCGGCGAGGATCAGCACGATATTGGGCTCGGCGCGCACTTGCGCAGCCCACGCCGAGATGAACATGGTCGAGAGTGCGAGGCGGAATAGCATCGGATACGATTCTGGCGCAAGAGCGCCGTGCGCGGCAACGTCGATCGCGTCGACGCTCTTCTTGGCCGACCCCTGCCCAAGTTGGAACACCCTGCTCCGGGGGGCGTTTGAACGGCAGCATGGTGCCAAAATCTCGGATCGGGCGCTGATACGATGAGATTTGCCTGCCGTGGCCCCGTACTTGTCGTGCTTCTCCCCCACTTGCGGCAGCCGGTACGGGTTGAGCGAGATCGTATATTCCTGCGGGGATTGCGGGAGCCTGCTAGAGGTCGTCAACTCGTTTGACGACGCCGATCCCCGGCAGCTGAAGTCACTCTGGCAGCGCCGGCGGACCAGCCTGGCCCCGCTGGACGTGAGCGGAGTCTGGCGTTTCCGGGAGATGCTGCCGTTCGTCACCGACACGGCCCGGATCGTTACCCTGCCGGAAGGCAACACGCCGCTGTTCGACGCCCCGCGAGCCGCGCAATATGCCGGGCTTGCGGGCTTGCAGTTCAAACACCAGGGCTACAACCCGACCGCGTCCTTCAAGGACAACGGCATGACCGCTGGGGTGACGCAGGCCGCGATCTTGGGCATGCGACGCGTGGCCTGTGTCTCGACCGGCAACACTTCGGCTTCGCTCGCCGCTTATGCGGCGGCCAGCGGCATGCAGGCAGTGATCTTCCTGCCCGCGGGCAACATCGCTTACGGAAAGCTGGCGCAGGCATTGGAGTACGGAGCTCTCACCATTCAAGTGGAGGCCAACTTTGACCAGATCCTCGGCTTGGTCTTGGAGCTTGCGGCCGAGCTGGGCATCTATTTGCTCAATTCGGTGAACCCGTTCCGCATCGAGGGCCAGAAGTCGATCGTGATCGAGATGCTCGAACAGCGCGGCTGGCGGGTGCCGGACTGGATCGTGTTGCCCGGCGGCAACTTGGGCAACATCAGCGCTTTGGGGAAGGGCTTGCGCGAGCTGCACGCCGCAGGCTTGATCGATTCCCTGCCGCGCGTCGCCGTGGTGCAAGCCGCCGGCTCGGCCCCGTTCGAGCGATTGTTTCGCGAAGGCGGCGTGCTCCGGGCTGTGCGCAGGCCCGAAACGCTGGCAACCGCGATTCGCATCGGCGACCCGGTGTCTTGGCGGAAGGCAGAGTCTGAAGTCAAGGAGCTGTCGGGTGTTGTGGAGTCTGTCACGGAACAGGAAATCGCCGACGCCAAAGCTGTGATTGGCCGCTGCGGGATCGGCTCCGAGCCGGCCTCTGCGGCAACGCTGGCCGGAATCCGCAAGCTGGTTCGGGCCGGCACCATCGAGCCGGACGCAGACGTGTCAGCGATCCTGACCGGACACCTGTTGAAGGATCCGGACTACGTGTACCGCTACCATTCCGGACAGTTGAAGACCCCTTCGGACGAGCCGATCCAGTCGACCTTCGGAAACGCGCCCGTAACGGTGCCGAACGATCGGGCCGAGATCGAGGAACTGCTGCTGCGGTCGGCGGATCAGTGATTCGCGGGCCTTGCGATTGGGCCGCGGGGGCCTTCGCCGCCCCGGCGTCACCTACAGCGGGTGCGTTACGGCCCCTTGGGACGATGACGAGACGAGCTTCGCATACTTGGCGAAGACGCCGGAAGCGTAGCGAACCGGCTGCGGCTCCAGTGCTGCGAGCCTAGCCGCCAGCTCCTCGTCGGACAGCTCGACGTTCAAGCCGCGCTGTGCGCAGTCGATCACCACGATGTCGCCATCCCTGACCGCCGCGATCGGTCCCTCGCGAGCCGCTTCTGGAGCGACATGGCCCACCATGAGCCCGCGCGTGGCCCCGCTGAATCTGCCATCGGTGAGCAGCGCCACCGTCTCGCCGAGCCCTGCGCCGACAATCGCGGCAGTCACGCCCAGCATCTCGCGCATCCCGGGGCCGCCGGCCGGGCCCTCGTAGCGGATGACCAGCACGTCCCCATCCTTGATCGACCCGCTGGTAACGGCCTGCATGGCTGACTCTTCGTTCTCGAAGACCCTGGCCGGGCCGCGATGCTTGAGGTGGTCGCTGCCCGCGACCTTCACCACACCGCCCTCGGGCGCGAGGTTGCCCTTTAGGATCACCAGTCCGCCGGTCGGCTTGATCGGATTGCCGACCGCTCGGATGACGTCTTGCCCGGCGGTCTCCGTCGCCGTGGCGCTGGCATCCGCGAGCGACTTGCCGGTGACCGTAGGCTGCGTTCCATCGGCGTAGCCGCCTTCGACGAGCCTCTGCGCGATGAGCTGGATGCCGCCGGCCTTGTCCACGTCAGCGGCCACGTACCTGCCGCCGGGCTTTAGGTCTACCAGTAGGGGCGTTCGCTCGCTGATGGCGTCGAAATCGTCGATCGAGAGGTCGACCTCGCAGTCCTTGGCCAGGGCTAGCAGGTGCAGCACGGCGTTCGTGGAACCGCCGGTCGCGGCTACGCTGGCGATTGCGTTCTCGAACGCCTTGCGGTTCATGATGTCGCGCGGCCGGCGGTTTGCCCTCAGCGCGTCCATCAGGACAAGGCCCGCTCGGTAGCCCGAGTCGTCCTTGCGCGCGTCGACGGCTGGAATGCTCGCGCTGCCCATGGGCGAGATGCCGATGATCTCCATGGCCGTGGCCATCGTATTGGCCGTGTACTGCCCGCCACATGCCCCGGCACCGGGACAGGCATGGTCCTCAATGGCCAGCAATTCCTCGTCGCTGATCTTGCCGGCTGCGTGCGCCCCGACCGCCTCGAACACGTCCTGGATGGTGATATCGACGCCGTTGACCTGGCCGGGCAGGATCGAGCCTCCGTAGAGGAGCACCGAGGGCACGTTGACCCGGGCGAGCCCCATCGCGCCGCCCGGGATGGTCTTGTCGCAGGCCACCAGCGCGATGATGCCGTCGAACATGTAGCTGCGGCCGGCCAACTCGATCGAGTCCGCGACAATCTCGCGGCTCACCAGCGACCCCTTCATCCCCTCGGTGCCCATGGTGATGCCGTCGCTCACGGCGATGGTGTTGAACTCCATCGGCGTGCCCCCCGCGGCCCGGACGCCCTCCTTGACCTTCACGGCCAAGTCGCGCAGGTTGAAGTTGCACGGCATCGTCTCGATCCAAGTGTTGGCGATGCCGATGATCGGCTTGGCCAGATCTTCGTCGCTGAAGCCGATCGCCTTGAACATCGAGCGAGCCGGTGCCCGGTCCCGACCGTCGGTGATGGTTGCGCTTGCGTGTTTGAGTGGATTCGACATGGATTGGCTCGCCGGAGCGAGAAAGGATCAGTTTAGCAACGGCCTCGAATCCGCTCGGCTCGTTGCCGCTCCGGGCTCTGCGCTAGCCTGAAGCCGATGATTCGCGGCGTGCTGTTCGATCTCGATGGCGTGCTCTACAACGGCGAGGATCCCATCCCCGGAGCCGCCGGCGCCGTTGAACGGGTGCGGCGCAGCGGCGTTGCCACGCTGTTCGTGACCAACACCACGTCCCGGCCTCGCGGCACCCTAGTCGAGAAGCTGGCCAAGTTCGGCATCCGGGCCGCGCCCGAAGACATTCTCACGCCCCCGGTCGCCGCGGCCGCTTGGATCCGCAGCAGGGGGGACGGGGCAGCGGCGCTATTCGTTCCCGACGGCACGCGTGCCGAGTTCGCCGGGCTGGAGGCGTCTGATGACGAGGTGCCGGGCTATGTCGTGATCGGAGACCTCGGCACGGCTTGGGACTACCGCCGGCTCAACAAGGCCTTCCGCCTGCTACACGGCCGTCCCGAGTGCCGCTTGGTCGCGCTGGGACTGACCCGCTTCTGGCAGTCGTCCGACGGGGCCAACTTGGATGTCGCCCCGTTCGTGGCCGCCTTGGAATGCGCGACGGGCTGCGCGGCCACCGTAATGGGCAAGCCCAGCAAGGAGTTTTTCTTGCAGGCGGCCGCGCGCCTGGGACTCCCTCCGGGGGACCTGTTGATGATCGGCGACGACCTTCGCGTGGACGTGCTGGGAGCCCGGCGGGCCGGCCTGCGCTCGGCCCTGGTGCGCACCGGGAAGTTCCGACCCAGCGATCTGGAAGGCGACGAGCGCCCCGACTGGGTGCTCGACTCCGCCTGCGATCTACCGGCGCTGCTGGCGAACGGCGATCACTGACTTGGTCAGCCCGAAGAAGCGTTCGCGCTCGATCACGGCATCGGGGAAGAGCCGTTGCAGGTCTCGCGCGGTGAGCAGGCGGATGTTCTCGACGAAGCCCCGCGCCTCGGCGGGCGTGGGTCGCTGCAGTCTTCCCCAGAGGGTGAAGTTGCGCGCGAGCCGAGACTGCCAACGCTTGGGCAGGAAGTGGAACGCGGGCGTCAGGGTGTGAGCGTCGACAGGGAACCAGCGGTATGGCGTCTGGACGCTGTAGCCGCGGCCGACGCGCGCCACCTCTCGCGCCATGGCGCTACGGCTGGCCTCGTCGGGCAGGTGCTCGAGCACGGAGTTGCAATACACGACATCGAACGCACCGTCTTGGAATGGCAGTTTGCGGCCGTCCGCCCGGACCCAGTCAAGATCTACCTTCTTCAGATCGCGCTGCTCGAAGTTCGCCACGGTCACGCGAGGCCGCACCTTCAGCCAGGGCCAGTAGTATTCGGCCCCCCCGAGGTCTAGCACCGCAGACTGCCGGTCCAGCTTGAAGCTCTGGGCAAAGTGGCGCAGCCGCCGGCTGCGGAAGAAGCGCGCCAGCGGGCGGTGGATGTCCGCAAAGCTACGCGGCATGGACGATAGGCCCGCCGGACGCAGCAGGCCCGCTCCCGGTCAGCGCCCCACGGAACCCGGCGTGAGCAGCCATGCGAGTTCGGCCCGCGGGTGCTGCCCGGCCCCGCCGATGTTGAGTGCTACCAGACCTGACTTCTTCAGCCACAACGCGTCCGCGCTTGCGCCGAGCAACCAAACGACTAGCATGCTCAATTGCGGGTTGTGCCCCACAACCATCACATCGCCGCCAACGGCATAATCGCGGATTACGTTCCACAGGTCCTGCACGCTCACGAACGGGAGCAGCGCGTTCGACTTGATGAGCTCGTGATCGAAGCCCAGTTCGGCCTTGGCGATTTCGGCGGTTTGCGCAGCGCGGTCATACGGACTTGTCAGGATGTGCTGTGGCTGTACCTTCACGCGCTTGGCGTGGGCGAGGACGCGCCGACACCTGCTGCTGCCGGTCTCGGTGAGCTGGCGGGTGGAGTCCGGCTGGCCCGGCCTCGGCTCTTCGGCGATCGCGTGGCGAAGCACGTACAGGACCATCGGCTACAGCCTAGCGCGGATCGATCCGGGGAACACGCCCTGCCCATGCGGTCGCGCGCTGCCGCCGGCCCGATCAGCTGCGGTAGCGATAAACGATCCTGCCGCGGGTCAGGTCATAAGGCGACAGTTCGACATTGACCCGGTCTCCGGTGAGGATGCGTATGCGATGCTTGCGCAGCTTGCCGGCGATTTGGGCGAGCACTTTGTGCTTGTCGTCAAGCTCGACGCTGAAGATGCCGCCGGGGTGACGCTCGATGATCGTGCCGGTGACCTCAATGCCCTCTTCTTTAGCCATGCAGTTCCTGGTTGTTGCGTGCCGAAGCGATCGTCCCTAGTATTGCAAAGACCGCCGATTCGATCAAACCTCGCACGCAGCCAGCAGCCAGCGGCCCGCGGTCAGTTCCCGAAGACCCTCACAGGGGTCTGCCAAAGGATCCTGCGCTTGTCGGCGTCGGATATTGGCAATCCCTCGATCTTGCTGATCTCCGTTTCCAGGCTCTCGGGCAGGTCCGAGCCTGCCATCAACCGGTCTGACCCGACATGTTGGAGCACCTCCAGGACCGCGTGCGGGGTGAGCGTGGAAAGCTCGATGAAGATGTTGGGGCAGACCTGCGCCGCGACGACAGATTCCAGTGCGTAGATGCCCCCGCCCGCGTGTCCGATCACGATCTTGAGGTTCGGGTAGCGCCGGGCGGCGTGGATGAAGAGCGACGGCAGGGCGAAGGGCGCTCCCGTGCCCGTGTGGCAGACCAGCACGAGGCCGTTCTCAAGCGCGGTCTCGAACAAGAACGCACTGCGCGCGGACACTGGATTCAGGCCTTGGTACTGCGGCTGGAACTTCAGGGCCCGAAATCCGTACTCCAGCCGGCAGCGCTGCACTTCGGCGCGGAACTCGTCCTCTGGGATAAACGGATTCAGGCAGGCCGCCCCTGCGAACCTGTCGGGGTGCGAGCGCAGCGCGTCCCCGATTTCGTCGTGCTCGCGACGGAAATCTTCCACTACCGGGAAGGGGATGAGCAGGGTCCGGTCGATCCCGGCGGCGTCCATGCCGTGCAGCATGTCGTCCTTGGTCGCGACCCGGCCGGAATGCAGGGCCCGCCCGAGGTGGGCGTGGGTGTCGAAGACTTGGAATCGCCCCCGCATGATTCCAGCCTAAGCGCCTCGCAGGGTCACGCCGGCTCGCCGGAAGCCTTCAGCGAGCGGGCCAGCTTGGCGTAAATCTCGATCGCCTCTTCGATCTGCCGCTTCGGTATGCGCTCTTCCGCCGTGTGGGCGTAGTGAATCGATCCGGGGCCGATCAGCAGCGGCCGGCCCCAGTCCGAAAGCTTGGGGATGTCGGTCGTGTACTTGACGATCGACGTTTCGAAACCCTCGATCTCGTGCAGCCGCAGTGCGGGCGTGTAGGAGAACACTTCGACGTCAACACCGTCTAGGACGGACATGGCCAGTCTCTCGGTCTCCGCCAGGTCTGCCACGATGCGAACCACGACGGAGGCTGACGCGTAGTCCGGGATGATGTTGGCCGCCGGGCCCGCGTCCAGCGTGCCGATGTTGACGGTCGTCTCGCCAAGCAACGGGTCCGAGGGCCACTCGAGCTCGCGCAGTCGGTTCAGCCGGTCGAGCAGTCGTTCGGTAGCCGAATCTCCCAGTTCCGGGTAGGCCGAGTGGCAGGCGCGCCCGGCGGCCTTGATCCTGAACCCCAGCGTCCCCTTGGATGCCAGCGCGAGCAGGTTCTCGGTCGGCTCGCCGTTGATCAGGTACTTGGCGGCCGGTGGGTTGCGGTTGGCATGGCGGGCTCCCGCTCCATCGACCTCCTCGCCGACGACCAACAGGATTCCCAAGCCGCGCTCGCCCTCCTCGAGCAGGCGCTCGACGGCCTTGATCATGGCCGCGGCGATCCCGTGCGTGTCGCAGGCCCCGCGCCCCCAGATGAACTCGTCGTCTTCGCTCGACGGGATAAACGGGGGCACCGTGTCCATGTGCGTGGAGAACACCACCTCCGGCTCGCCCCACCACGCCCACACGTTGTGCCGGCCGGCCTCGACCTCCTGCTTCTCGATCAAGCCGTCGAAACGCCGGGCCAAGGGCTCGAGGTAGTCGAACAGGAAACTCCCGATCTCGCCTTCGTTGGGAGTCACGGAATTGATATCGATCAGGGAGCGGGTGAGCTTGAATGCATCCATAAGGACTCTATCGCCGCCGGACTTGCGAACGTTTCCCATACTACTCCGAGGGACGATCGCTGACCGGCGCGGGCCGCCCGATTGCTGCGGAGGCACCCTCGGCCGACAGCCGGCGCGAACTCGGCCCAGTGCCGCGACTTATGCCCAAGTCTCTGTCACATATGGCTATACTAGAATCTCCGCAGCTTGCTGAGCGGAGTTAAGACCATCTCGAGAGACACTATGTGGGGCCGCAAAGAAGACCAATCCAACGGCGCGGAGACGCTTGCCTCCGCGAGCCAAGCCCGCGCTAGGCCGAGCGAGGCCCCGCCACGACCCGCGCCAGCGCCGTCCAAGCCCGCTGTGCCCGACCCGGCGACGCCTAGTGCACGCACATCGCGCATTGGGCAATCGATCAACTTCAAGGGCGAGATCCACAGCGACGAGGACTTGTTGATGGATGGTGCGGTCGACGGCTCAATTTCGATTCCGAAGCACACCCTCGTGATTGGCTCGGAGAGCAAGGTGCATGCCACGATCGAGGCCAACTCAGTCTTGATTCGCGGTCAGGTGGAGGGCAAGATCAATGCCAGCGAGAGGGTGGAGATTTCCAAGACCGGACGGTTCAAGGGTGATTTGATTACGCGCCGTTTTGAAATCCATGATGGTGCGGTCTTCGTGGGTAGTAGTGCGGTGCATCAAGCCAAGCCCGCTTCAGCTGCTCCGCCCCTGCAACCGGAACCGAGAGCGCCTGCCGCGCCCGTTTCGGCAGCGTCGGCCAAAAAGAAAGCAGAGGCGGAACCGATACAGGCTGCCCTGCCGGTCAAGCCCGCCCCGCCGAATCCAGACCCTAAGCCGGCAGTACCGCAGCGGTCTCTGACGAAACCTTGAAAGGGTGTCGGCCGACTGCGACCGGAGGCTTGTATCGAGCGTGTCTTGGTGGTCCCGTCGTAAGGCGAACCGCTTCGCAGTTGATGCTCTGTCGATAGCGTCCAGTGCGGAACCTGTGGATCGCGATGCGAACCATTCGGGCTCCCGCAGCAGCCATGGCCTCGAATTCTTGTTTCAGCACCTCCGCGATGCCCGGAACTTGAACATCCTAGACCTAGGCATGCTGTCGCAGGAGACTACCACACAGTTCGGGCGATTGGGACATCACTTGCATTTCGCGAGCTTGCTGGCGGGCTATGATGAGGCGCGGCCCACGCTGGCAGGTAAAGATGGCGAGGTATCACGGCGCGCTGCGGATCGCTTCATCCGGCAGTATCTCGACTTCGCGCCTCGAACCTTTCACGCCGTGCTGGCATGGGACGTGTTGCAGCAACTTGACCGCTCGGTAATGCAGACCGCGATCAATCATCTGGACAGGATCGTCTTGCCGAATGCCGTCATGTTTTGCATCTTTCAGGAACCCAGCGAAGATGGCACGATCTCGATTCTTGATGGCGCGGTTAGCTCGCGAACTTCGGTTAAGCTTCGAGAAGTCGGGCGCCGTCGGCCGCGCCAAGTCTTCACGCCCCGCGACCTAGAATTCGAATTCCCACAATTCCGCTCCGTCCATTTTTTCCTTAAGCGGGACTCACTGCTTGAAGTGCTCGTGCTGAGTTGAGGCTCGTGCTTGGATTGCGGAGGTGGTTGTGCTGCATCTTGGGACTGGTTTCGTTCGGGTCCGGCCTGACGTTCGCCGCTAGTGACCGGGCTGCAGGCCTCAACCACTACTTCAATCGAGAATTCGGGCTAGCGGTCGCGGCGTTCGAACGACATGTGGCGAACGAGCAGGACAGCCCCGATGCGCACTTACTGCTGACCAAGGCGCTGCTCTACCAAGAACTCGACCGGCTCGGGTTTGTCGGCACTAGGGCCTTTCGGGGCGACCGAAAGTATCGCTCGGCGGAAAAGCCCAAGCCGGACGCTCGGATCAACCGGCGAATCCTGGGCGCGCTAGAGCAGGGGCGGCAGTCCTGCGAGCGGGCCTTGGCTGAGTCCGCAGACGACAGGGAAGCCCTGCACTCGCTGGCGCAGTTCTACCTGATGCAGGCCGCTCACGAGTACTTTGTGGCCAAGGCGTATTTCAAGGCGTTGGCGAGCGGCCAGAAGGCGCGGGAGCTCAGCTACCGCATCGGCGAGCTCTATCCCGACTTCCCCGATGGGCTCTTGGCGGCAGGCTTCCAAGAGTACATCGTGGGCAAATTGCCATTGGCCCTGCGGGTGATGATCGCTATGCGCGGATATCGAGGCAACAAGAAGAAGGGAATCGAACTGGTTGAGCGAGTTGCCCGAGAAGGCGTCGAGAATCGGGCCGAGGCGCGCATCCTGCTGGCAGTGATCTACCGCTGGGAACGGCCTCCGGAGGAAGCGGCACAGGCGTTCGCCAGATTGGCCGAGGACTTCCCGCGGGCCTACATGTTCCCCTTGGAGGCGGCCGACCTGTACGAGTCTGCCCGCGAGAAGGCAAGGGCGCTGGAGCTGTTCAGAGAGATCAGCCGCAATCAAGAGTCCGGCGAGAATCGCTTCGACCGCATGTCAGAGCGAATGGTAGGCGCACTGGGTCGGCGCATAGAGGCGCTAGAGCGAGCGCTGTCCGATAAGAGGCAGCGAAAGGGCAAGTGACCTCAGCTGGACTGTGAGGTCTGCGTATCGGCTGCCCGCAGGCGCATCCGGTTTAGCGGTTGGCCTGACCGCGGTTGTCACGGCACTGCCGGTCACTGCGCTCTGGCTGCGAGGCTTCGTCGCCCAGATCGAAGTTCTCGGCTGTCTTGCATGTTCCGCAGAGGGTTGTCGCACAAGTATTTGATATCTACACATCGGCTACGCTTCGCGCTCCACGTCCCTTTCCCATGCGGGAATCCGGCAGAACCCGAGGGACGGTCCGGCCGTTGAGGGCGAGGGCCTCGATTCGCTGGCTGCTAGCGGAGCCCACTGTGTGGATGGCCGACGTGCCCGAGCGCGCCGCCGAGGCCGGAGCCGCAGTGACAACGACTTCAGCGGCGACGAGGCGTGGTACGAATCGCATTCAGGCTTGTCCCGGAAAGGGGTCTGACTACTGGGCGATAGGTTGCCTGAATCTGATACGATACCAAGCGATTTTCTGCCAGCCTCGCACCACACCATCGGCAGGTGCCGGAATGGCCGGATCAGTGCCAGGACTGGTCAGCTCGGTCGGTCGTCCCCTTCTGGCCCGACCTAGCGCGGACCGCGCCCTGCCGCTCCGCCGGTGATCCGCCACAGGGGCAACTGGAATGACGAGAAGACACCCATCGCTGTTCGCCCTGACTCTCGTTCTCGGAATCGGACCGCTGGCCGCCCAAGTCAACGAGGAGGCTGCCGAGCCCGACAGGCTCCAGTACTTGGATGTCTTCGAAATGGAGTTCGCCGACGATCCCCGCATATCACCTGACGGCGACCGGGTCGTGTATGTGCGGCGCGGCTTCGACATCATGACGGACGAGCGCCGCTCTGCACTGTGGGTGGTCGAGGCGGACGGCTCGAACCACCGTGCGATCACGGATAGAAGCAGCGCGGTGAGCTCGCCCCGCTGGTCTCCCGACGGCAATCGCCTTCTGTATGTGGCCTCGGATGGTGGCACGAACCAGCTGTTCGTGCGCTGGATGGACACGGGCCAGACGGCGGAACTTACCAACGTGACCGAGTCTCCCGGAAACATCGCCTGGTCACCCGACGGGAATTGGATCGCGATGACGATGTTCGTGCCGGAACCGGCCCCCGACTTCGCGAAGATGCCGTCCAAGCCCGAGGGTGCCAAGTGGACGACGCCAGCACGGGTGATCTCGAAGCTACGTTACCGGGCCGACGGACGCGGATACCTTCCGGACGGACACACGCATATCTTCGTTCTGCCCGCGGACGGGGGCACCCCACGGCAGCTGACGAGCGGCTCATACGACCACGGCGGCGGACTTTCGTGGTCGCCCGACTCCCGCTCGATCGTCTTCAGTGCCAACCGGGACAACCCTGATTTCGATGTCCGCAACAGCGAAGTTTTCGAGATATCGGCCGAGACGGGGGAACTTCGCAAGCTTACCGACCGCTTTGGCCCCGATCGCGGCCCGACTGTGTCGGCCGACGGTTCCCGGATCGCATACACGGGCTTCGACGATCGCCATCAGGGCTATCAGATCTCCCGGCTGTACGTCATGGATCGGGACGGCGGCAGCGTCCGCCGCGTGGGGGACCTCGACCGTGCCATGGGCAACCTCAACTGGGCCGCCGATGGCCGTTCTCTCTTCGTTCACTACGACGACCAAGGCACGACCAAGGTCGCGAACATCACCCTCGACGGCGACGTCGCCGACCTTGCCGCCGACGTGGGCGGCGTCGACCTCGGGCGACCCTATAGCAGCGGCTCCTACACCGTGGCCCGTGACGGGAGCTTTGCCTTCACCGCGAATTCGCCGACGCGCCCGGCCGATGTCGCCGTCGGCCGGCCGGGGACCGAACCGCGCCGGATTACCGGCCTCAACGAGGATCTTCTCGCTCACAAGAAGCTTGCCGCGGTCGAGGAGATCTGGTGGGAATCCTCGCACGACGGCCGTCGAGTGCACGGCTGGATCGCCAAGCCCCCTCACTTCGATCCCGCTCGCAAGTACCCGCTCGTGCTCGAGATCCACGGCGGCCCGTTTGCCAACTACGGTCCTCGCTTCGCGGCCGAGGTCCAGTTCTACGCGGCCGCCGGGTACGTCGTCTTCTACGCCAACCCGCGCGGCAGCACGAGCTACGGCGAGGACTTCGGCAACCTAATCCACCACGCCTATCCAGGCCACGACTACGACGACCTCATGTCGGGTGTCGATGCCGTGATCGACCAGGGCTACATCGACATGGACAATCTGATGGTCACCGGTGGCAGCGGCGGCGGAGTGCTGACGGCGTGGATCGTCGGGAAGACCGGCCGCTTTCGCGCGGCGGTGTCGCAGAAGCCGGTCATCGACTGGATCAGCTTCTCGCTCACGTCGGACGGGTATGCATCCTACTACCAGTACTGGTTCCCCGGCCCGGTATGGGAGGACGGCATGCTGGAGCACTACTGGGGCCGCTCGCCGCTCTCCCTTGTCGGCAACGTCACGACCCCGACGATGCTAATCACCGGGGAACAGGACCTGCGTACGCCGATGGGAGAGACCGAGCAGTTCTACCAAGCGTTGCAGATTCGGAAGGTACCGACGCAGATGGTGCGGATACAGAACGCCTATCACGGCATCGCGAGCAGCAGACCGTCCAATCTGATCGCCAAGGTCGCGAACATCCTGGAGTGGTTCGAACGCTACCGGACGGCGAGTCCCGCGAGCGACTGAGGAGCGCGCTTCGACGCCCGCGGATGCCCAGCACCTCGGCCTGCCGGCTGATGTCGCCCCGATCCCGCACGAAGATCAGGGGTTGCCGTTCGAGTGCGCCTGCGAGATAGTCGTCTGCGATGCCCTTCACGTACCTGTCGTGGAAGAGTTGGCCAACTCGGCAGGTCTGTCACGGTGGGAGCCAAGTCCATCCCAGTCGCCCGGACGCGTGATGCCGATCCGGGCACGATTCCCGGTCCCCGGAAGAACAGCGGAACCTTCAAGAGTCCCTCCCTGACCGTTCCCTTTCGTAGTGCGAGCGGCCCGTTCCCAGAGCCCGGCGTGCCGTGGTCGGTGGTGTAGAACAGATTCTGCGGCCGTTAAATGCTACATGTACCGGTTCCCAGAGAGGGCATGCCCCATTTGCTGTGAAGCCCTGCTGTTCTAGGCAATTCACTGGCGATCTCTGCAGGCAAGTCATGCCGAGAGATTCACGGTCTTCAGCGGACCATCGCATCCGGAAGTTCCCGGTTTCCATTTCAGGAATGCTGCACGCAGCCGGAATTTTGGACGAGATCCGGCCCGCCAGCTGCAGGCAGCCGGCGATGTTGACGTTCGCCGCTCTGCCCGCAGTCTTGGAGTAACGGCGAGTGCTATGTCGCCGCTGCAGCGCACGGCGGTCGGCGGGGAACCCTGCAAGGTTGCCGCCTGACAAGACCGGCCGACTGGGGTGCCAGCCTTCTCGGTGTGCCCGACCCAGAGAGCTTTCGCACGCAAGGGAGCGAATCGATCATCCCTCGCGCAGCAACGCAAGCAACTCGTCAGCGGACATCTTCCCGGTCATGTCCGCCCCCTCGAGAAGGTTCTCAGCGAGGTCGCGCTTAGCACCGTGCAGGTCTACGATCTTCTCCTCGATGGTGTTCCGCATTACTAGCCGATAGATTGTCACCGGCCGCGTCTGGCCAATGCGGTGCGCCCGGTCCGACGCTTGGTCCTCGACCGCCGGATTCCACCAAGGGTCCAAGTGAATCACGTAGTCGGCAGCAGTCAAGTTCAGTCCCTGCCCTCCGGCCCGGAGGCTGATCAGGAATAGATCCCCCTGACCGGCTTGGAACGCATCCACCTCTTGTTTGCGGGTCTTGGAAGTAGTGCTTCCGTCAAGGTATCGGTACTCGATGCCTTTTTGGTCAAGGTGCTCCCGCACGATGCGCAGGTGGCCGACAAATTGGCTGAACACCAGGGCCTTGTGGCCATTGGCGAGCAGATCTTCGACAGTGTAGGCAAAGGCCTCCAGCTTCGATCCGGGAATGCTCGTCTCCGGCATGACCAATCGTGGATGGCAGCATGCCCGTCGCAGCTTCATGATTTGCGCCAAAATCTTGATGTGGCTCTTCGCCTCCTCGTCCGGAGACACGTCGTGCAGAGCTTCCACGGCCCGCATCCGCACGGCCTCGTACAGTGCCCGCTCATCTTCCTTCATCGCCACCTTAATGGTGATCTCAGTTCTCGCCGGCAATTCCTCCAAGACCGCCGACTTCGTGCGTCGCAAGATGAACGGCTGGATCAGCCGCTTCAGGCGCTGTCGCGCCTCCGCATCAGAGTGCTGGTGGATAGGTGTGCCGAACTTCTCGCTGAAGGAATCGGTTGAGCCCAACAGCCCCGGATTGATGAATTGGAACAGATTCCACAACTCTCCCAAGTGATTCTCCACGGGCGTCCCGGTGGTGATCATCTTGAAGCGGCCCTTCAGTCTCATCGCCGCGCGCGAGCGCATCGTCAAGCGGTTCTTGATCGCCTGAGCCTCGTCCAGAACGACCGTCTCCCAGTTCACCTCGGCAAGCAGGTCGACCTCTTGATGCAGCAGGCCGTAGCTGGAGATGATGAGGTCGAACGGCCCGGCCGCTTGCAGCTTCTTTGCACGATCGCCAGGGCCCAGCATGGTCGGGCGCAGCGTGGGCGCGAATCGACGCGCCTCATCGATCCAATTGGGACAAACCGAAGTCGGGGCCACGACCAGCGTCGGGCCCTGGGGAGCACGGGCGACAGCCACAGTCAGCGCCTGCAGTGTCTTGCCAAGGCCCATGTCGTCAGCCAAGCAGGCGCCCGCGCCCCAAGTAGCCAGCCGTGCTGCCCAGCGGTACCCCTCCGCCTGGTACTCGCGGAGTTCGGCTTGGATCGTCGAGGGAAGCTTCGGATCCAGCGCCAGTGCCTCTTGAAACTGCCGCAGGCGGTTGGACCAAGCCGCGTCGGCGTCCACGGCCCCTGCGTCACCCACCAGCCCTTCCAGAGCGTGGGCGCGGGTGGAATGAAAGCGCATGCCCTTTCCGTGGCGGTCCACGTAAGCCGCCAGCTCCTCGACATGGCGGCGAAAGCGCTCGCTCAGAGCGACGAAGTCCTTCTCCCCCAGCCGCACGAAGCGGCCCGAGACGTTCTCCATGTGATCGAGCAGCTCGCGCAGGCTTAGCACCAGCCCGGACTCGAGTTCCAGCTTGCCGTCTATGGAGAACCAATCGTGCCTCTGACGGATCTTGAGAGAGAAGTGATCAGAAGTGGCCCGATGCGGAACCCGCAGCGTCTCGCCTTTCGGCCAAGCCACCTTGACCGCATCGCCGAGCCCTTTCAGCTCGTCCACCAGTTCCAAGCACTCGAGCGGATCAGGCAGAGTCCACCCTGAACGGTCCCATGCGGCCTGTTGCAGCGTCGGGCATGACGCCACCGCCACCTTGTAGCGGATCGTCTCCTCGGCTAGGTCACGACTGGCCCGCGAGCGCTTGCCCGCAACTGTCGCATATACCTCCGTGCCCCCCTCGCCGGGAGTGAAAGCTGGCCCCTCTTCCGAGCACGGGCGCACGTACGCCTCTACTCGCAGGCCGCTGTCCAACGGAGTGAGGTGGAATTCGGGCGTGGGATCGGATGCGACTGTTTCGGCGCCGCCGGCAGCGCCCTCGATATCGGAGTGGACCGTCACCAGATCGCTGACTGACAGAATCGCCTTGGCAACCCGATCCTTGGAACGCTCCGGAACGACCAATCCCCCGGCCCCCAGCACGGCGTGAATCTCCCTGTGCCTGTCTTCGAATGAGGTGACGCTCAGGCGGTTGCCACCCTCATCGGTCACCAGCACGCTGCCCGCATCGGGCGGTTCCGGCACGATCTCGACACGGACCTCGCTGCCCGCGGTCGCGACCCGCAGCTGCGGCTCGTGACGCACGATCTCCAACGCTGTCTTCGGGGCATCGGCGCGGAACACGAAGGGATGCCCAACCAATGCCTGCAGCGCCTTCGTGTCGTTGATGTAGTGCCCTCCTCTCCCGCCGAATACGCCATACTGGTCCAAAGAGATCGCCTTGCAGACCTGATTGTCCTGCTCGCTGAGGTAGTCGACTCCATTGCGCTCGAACAGGCGCTTGAGCGCGACTGACCGCCCCGCCGACCAGCGTCCTGTCTTCCCCAGCCTTTGCTCGAATGGCTGGACCCTGGAATGCTGAGGTGCCGACAGATCGATGCGCCACGTGAGGCGCGACTCCCCCGCGGGTGCCCTGCCACCAACTGCGATCCGCTCTCTCATGCGCTCCAAGGCGACCAAGCTTCGCTCCCATGGCTCCTGCTCCACAAGGCCATCCAAGACGGAAACGGTGCCGATCCGACGGTGGTCTTGGTGGGCGGACGCGATCTGGCTCCCGTCGCCGCTCAATCGAGCCAGCAGAGACGAGGCCTCCGCGGCGACCCACGCGTAGCCATGTTCGCTGGCCCGCTTGCGCAAGTCCGAGATCTTGGGGCGAAACTGGCGGGCGGTCCGGATATCCCCCCAACACAGAGCGGCGTACGCATAAATCTGCTGCACGGGCAGCAATAGCGGCAATTCGTCAAGCATGTCGCTCGATTCAAGCCCCCGCCAGCCCTTGCCATCCACGAAGTCAACCACGCTGAGCTGGAGGTCTCTCAGGTGAGGGGATTCCCAGTCACGCAGCTTGGCTGCTTGGAGATACTTCTGGGCGCGACCGGTCCCGCCGCCCTCTCCCGCCGCTAGCAGTGCGTGTATGTAGAAGACGGCAAGATCCGTCGGCAGGTCGACCTGCCTCCGCCGGCTAGCCTTCTTGAGCGCCTTTAGCGATCGATCAAATTCCTCGACCGCGCCACTGTAGTCCCCGCGCACACAGCGCTCCCAGCCGCTGTACATGCTGCCAACCATGTTGGGCTCGCGAAATCTCAGCGACTTTAGGTGGTCCAGTCGGCCGCACAGCAGCTCGTGCACGACGAGCAGGGCCGTGTCGGTGTCATCGTGCCCTTCGTGTCCGGCCAAGTCTCTCAGCATCTGCACATGTGTCTCTACCGGAGCGAGCCGGCCATGCGCGCCGGCGATGAGCGGGGCCAAGACAGTCCGACGGATCGTCGGATGCCTCGCAGCAAACCAGTCAGTGTCCCGCGAGTTACCGCAAATCTCGATCAGCGCGCCGACGGCCGCTTCCATGTGGTCCCCGTAGGTCCGGCCTTTATCGAGAACCTGCATGAACTTCTCTGACTCGTTCAAGAAGACTGTCGCCCGCAGATCCGCAATCAACTCGAAAGTATCCCAATAGCCGAATTGCTTCCGAGTGGAATAGGTGCCAGATTCTCCCTGCTCGAACCGTTCTACAGCCTCGACAGCCTCCTGGAGTCGGCCGCATCGCTCAGCCTCGCGCGTCACCCAGTCAACGATCCGCGCATCGCAAGCAATCTCGAAATCGCGGCGCACTAGCAAGCCTCGGCGCCGAAGGCCATCGACCAAGCGAGTCACCCGGGCCTCCGCTGTCGGGAATTTGTGGTCTCCTCCGATCTTGGCTGATTGCAGATAGTTGACCGCCCTTATCTTGTGGACCGGGCGATAAACGACCGAGAGCAGCTCCAGAGCTCGCTGGGACTCGCTATCGAGTGCTTTGTACTTTTCCCACAAGCGTTCCTGTGCCTGGTGTTGCCGTGGGTCAATCAATTCTTCTCCTCCCGGCTCGATCCGACTGACCCAAGGAGCGCGCGTTTACCCATGCTACTCAACCAACAGGGCGTGGTCTCGTTGGGCTTTCGGTGGAGTACCTTCTGTTGAGAAGAATCACGTCCTACTCGGAGGCGAAGCGGCTCAAGTCCCCAGCCGAGCGATCATGCGTTACAGCTATTCGCCGCTGTGAAAACGTTCTGAACATTGCGCTGGATCCGTGCGCAACTCGGACCTCCAGCCACCCTGAGCGCCCGCAGGGGCAATTTCAGTGTGACAATGTCGGAGAACGATCGGGTTGGTAGTCCCGGCGCAACTGAGCAGGTTGCTCGACGTGGATGGGTGTCGGGCAGCCCAGTTGGTCAAGGCCGTCGACGCCCAAGTCACGATCACGACTCGGTGGCGGGGAGTGCGACAAGTACAAGAGCAGAGGGAATTACATCGAATAGTGACGGTCGCCCGGACCGCTTGACAGACTGCGTTACTTCCGTCGGCTCCGGGGCCTAAACACCCACCGCACGCCCACCGTCCTAGTGATGGCGCGGCCCAAGTTCGCCATGCGCTCCGCGACGGTCTCGCCGGGAACGTCCACGGGGAACTCCTCCTCCATCTTGGTCTTGGTCTGCCGGTAGCTCGACTTGACCCGTTCGACGGTCTTGCGCTTCGGCTTCTCGTTGTTCATGCTGCTATGCTGTCCTCCGCAAGGGGAGCTTCCTGCTTTTGATCGTTTGACCACTTGGCTCCCCTTGCAACAGTGCCGTCCTCCTAGGGTTGCAGCTTGGACTTGAGGTACTCCATGCCCCGGTTGCCCTTGATCCGGTTGCAATTGCCGCAAAGCACTTGGAGGTTCTGGCTGTGGTTAGTGCTACCCTTCTTGCGGGCAATGATGTGGTCCACTGCTAGGTGCTACCGCTTGAAGTGCTCGCCGCATCCCGCGCAGAACCCCTCCTGCTCGCCGTACAACGTCTTGCGGTTGGCCGGGCTGGTGTGCGACGGGATCGCGCCCAGATCAGTGCGCAGGGGGATGTCGGTTCGGACCGTGCCCTTTTCGCATCACGCCGACCTCGCGCTCCAGCCGCTTCGGTGCCAGTTCGGCGCCCTTTGGCGAGACGTCGATCCCGGTCCAGTTGCGCTCTCCCGCTAGCTCTGCCGTGATGCACGTAGTCGCGCAGCCGGAGAAGGGACCGAGCACCGCACCGCCGGGATTGGTGCTGGCCGCGATGATTCGGTGCAGCAGGACGAGCGGCTTCTCAGTCGGGTGCCCGACGCGTTCCTTGGTGTTCGCGTTCAACCCGGATATCTCCCACCAGTCCGGATACGGGCTTGCCGCCGCCTCGTCTGTCGATATCGACTGCCGGATGCCGTCCGTGAAGACGGCGAGCTGCTTCTTGCCTCTCCGGCGTTTCATCGTGCCCGGCCCAACTGGCCCGGTCTGCAGGTTGAATGTGTTTTCACCCTGTGCGTCGAACAGGATCACGTCGTGGTTGTGGGCGAATTGGCTCCCAGCGCCAGACTACTTCCGATAGCACCAGACGATCTCGTTGCGGAACACCTGCTTGCCTAGCACCGCGCCCATAACCGGTCTGAGAAAGTGGCTCATGGTCGGGTCACAATGGAGGTAGATGCTGCCAGTCGGCTTGAGCAGACGTTTCAGCTCCAGCAGCCGCGCCGCCATATACTGGCGAGATAGGACTTGTCACCGGCCGTCACCGCCGCCAGCAGCGCACGGCGGAGCGCCGGGTGATTCCCCTCGATGAGGTTGATCCACTCGGTGTCCATGTCGCTTCGCTCCGAGGTGTTCATTTTCCTCCGGGGCAAGCGTTCATTTTCCCGGAATCCGCACGTAGGTCTCGTCCACCTCTACCGGCCCGGCGAACAACGCCCCTTCGTCCGACGACAGAGCTTTGCGAATGCGGTGAGCCATGTGCCAAGCCGTCCGCTGCGTCACGTCGATGTCTCGGTGCAGCTTCATCGACGACACGCTCTTGAGATTCGTCGCCACGAGGAACAGCGCCAGAGAGCCGGTGTTTGAGGCTTCCATGAACGGGTCCGCCTTAAGCGAGAAGAACTTGCCGAAGCCGCCCTTTTTGCTGTTGCGGCAGCGGTAGGGCGTCGTCGGGTGTTTGCCACCCGTCTGGACGCGACCGTGGCCGCAGGTCGGACCGCGGATTCGGTCCGCCTAGCGGTGGGTGACGAACCACTGCTCAGCGGTGGCATCGTCCGGGAACAGCTCGAAGAATCTGCGGTGGGAGATACCCTTGCGGTGTGCTCGCCCGCCTCCTTGGATATCACCGCGATGATCAGTCCCTTGCCGTTCATATCCTGCTGCAACACCTCTTCTTCTCAGGTGCAGACGCCAGACAATTGCCGACCCACGGACGGAAATATCTGGCGATGTGGGGTTTTGCCACCAGCACCCTTGCCATACACAATCCGAACCTTTGTGCGCCGCCAGTTGGATTTCCGAAAGCGTGCCACATCGAAATTTGGCAGACTTCCCCAAGACTCATCCGGCTCGGCCCAAACCACACTTGTGTGCAGTGTAAGGCGTCAAACGAAGCGAGCCAAGACACCACTACATCTTGAGGTGTCGGTCTTTGCGGAAATGCCGGGATTTTAGCCCTTCGGCAGACTCTCCCGGTGGCGTCATCAACATCTTCGCAGCCGCCGCGAGCGAGCAAGGAATTCGCGTGTATAGGTGAGCCTAGCTGGAGGCTTGAAGGCCCGTGAAACGCTCGCTGAACGGTTTCTGAGAGCAGGGCTGAGTGCCAGGATTCTCGTTCGACGTGTCGGTCTTCGCTAATATGCCGGGACTACGCATCTGGGGTCGCTCCCGGCGGGCGCAACAGCAGTCTCAGGGATCCTCCCCTCTGCCAAATTTCCGATGTTAAGATTTCCGGCGGA